>NZ_JBIGIM010000007.1:0-123422 GCF_043556235.1 Microbacterium sp. P03 | reverse complement strand
TGGATGTGTCGCGTGATGGGGTGTTGTGGTCGACGGTGGCGGTGGGGGTGGGTTCTGTGAAGGCGACGAACATCGGTTTCACTGCGCAGGCCTTGCGGTTCTTCCGGCTCACGCAGACCGGTACGGCGTTGCAGTGGTGGTCGGTGGGTGAGTTGACCGCAGGGTTGTATTCCGATGACTACTCCCTCAATGACACCTTGACCGCCCGGTTCGGTGTCAAGGGGGCCCAGTCGGTGATCGACGCGCATCAAGACACCTGGATCACCGAAACCGACATCGACAACATCGCCGCGACCGGGTTGAACTTCATCCGCGTCCCGATCGGATGGAACACGTTCCTGAACCTCGACGGGACATGGAAACCGAACCCGTGGGAGAAACTGGACTGGCTGATCGAGGAATCCTCTCAGCGCGGCATCTACGTCCTCCTCGATCTGCACATGGTGCCCGGCGGCGGATGCTCCTGGGGGAGTTGCGGCCGGATCGGCCCGTCTCCGAACGGGTTCTGGGGCAACCCGACCTACCAGGACTGGGTCCAAGACATCTGGGAGAACATCGCCGCCCGCTACGAAGGAAACCCCGCCGTCGCCGGATACGACCTCATCAACGAACCCCTCATCGACCCGGCAGAAGACACCGACGACCTGAAGAAGAAGAACGACTTCTTCGACCGGATCTACGACGCCGTCCGCGCGATCGACCCCGACCACCTCATCGTGCTCCCCGCGTTCCTCGGCATGGACTCCATCGCCGACCCCGACGACTACGGCTGGACCAACGTGATGTATCAACTCCACCCCTACGACATGTCCGCCCCGAAAGACTGGAACGCCCAAAACCAGCTCGTCACCAACGAACTCGCCGCGACCCCCCAACGACTCACCGACCCAGGCGTTCCCATCCTGAACGGCGAGTACTCCCTCTACTACAACGACGACGTCTGGGCCCGATTCATGGCCGGGATGAACGCGCAACACGTGTCCTGGTCGAACTGGACCTACAAAGTCCGCGGGCAAGCCGAAGACGCCTTCGGCTACTGGGGCATGTATTACGACAACCAGAACCCGGTACCGATCATCAACAGCGACGACCAGGCCACCTTCACCCGCAAACTCACCCAATTCACCACCACGAACTTCACCAGAAACGACCGCTTCGTCGAGACCGTGAAGAAATACGCCGGCGGACTCTCCACCTACAACCCCATCACCATCGACCCCACCGGATGGACCGCGACCGCCTCCACCACCGCCCCCGACACCACCCCCACCTCCGGCATCGACGGCATCAACAACACCGCCTGGACCAGCGGACACCCCCAAACCGGCGGCGAGTGGTATCAAATCGACATGGGCACCACCCACACCGTCGCCATGATCACCCTCGAAACCGCCCCCTGGGCAACCACCGACTACCCCCGCAGCTTCACCATCGACACCTCCACCGACGGCACCACCTGGACCACCACAACCACCGGCACCGGATACGGCTACAAACGCCCCATCACCATCCCCCCCACCACCACCCGCTACATCCGCATCACCCAAACCAGCACCACCACACACTGGTGGAACATCAACAACATCACCCTCCACACCAGCTACTAACCCCCACAGCAAACCAACAACGGAGCCCCGGGGCTGTCGTCCCGGGGCTCCGTCGTTGCCGACGCGAGGTCAGCACGTCGATAGCGTCAGCTCGATCCTTCGCTGCGAAGCTTCGAACGCGACCGTGAGCGCGAGCGGACGAATACTCCGATCGCCACCAACAGCGCGCTCACGGCGGCAAGGATGCCGACCGGGGCGACGAGACCGGTGACAGCAAGTGAGCCGTCCCGTTGACCCGTCTGCGTTCCGGCTACTGACCCACTGCCGCCGGTCGTGTCGGTGCCACCACCCGCGCCGGACCCTCCTCCATCGCCTCCGCCGCCGCCCGGGGTGGGCGCGGCGATCGCGAATGGGGCCGAAGCGGGAGAGATGGGGGACTCGCCCTGACCATTCACTGCGACCACCGTGGCGGTGTAGGTGCCGACCGGCAGATCGGTGATCGTGGTGCTCATGGCTACCGTCAGCCCGTCGACCACGGTGACGCTGCGCACAGGCGATGCCGGTGGGCCGGACGTACCTGCGGCGTCCCATACCTCGACGCGGTACGACGAGATCGTCGAGCCGTTGGCCGCCGGAGCAGTCCAGGACACTGCGGCAGAGGTTCCGGATGCCACGACGGTCGGCGCAGCCGGCGCAGATGGGGTGGTCGGCTTCGCGATGCCGATCGTGGTCTGCAACGGCAGATCGCGTGAGGAGCCGCCGACGGACAGCAGGTAGTCGCCGTCGATGATCTTCCACACATCAGCGTCCACATCCCACACGGACAGCGGGTTGTTGCTGGCCTCGGAATCGATGACCACCTCCACAGCGCGCTGCTCGCCGGCCGCAAGCTCGATGCGGTCGAACCCGACGAGACGCTTGCCGGGTTCGCTTGCCACCTCGGGGAACTCGACGTATACCTGCGGGATCTCCGCGCCATCGACTGCGCCGGTGTTCGTGACGGTGAAGCTCACGGTCGAGCGCACGGCGCCGGTGATCTCATCGATCGCGGTCGCCACGTTCAGAGCGGAGTACTCGAACTGCGTGTAGGACAGTCCATGCCCGAACTCGAAGAGCGGCTCGATGCCCTGCTCGTCGTACCATTTGTAGCCGACCTGAAGGCCCTCCGTGTAGTTCACCTGACGGATTTCGGTCGAGTCCGGTTCCCGCCTTGTGGATCCGTCAGCGAACGTGCCGGGGTACTGGTCGTTGTTGCCTGCACCGGTCGGCAGGTCGGCAGCCTCCCTCGGAAAGGTGACCGGCAGTTTCCCCGACGGGTTGACGTCACCGAAGAGCAGACCGGCGATGGCGTCGCCGCCCTTGTCTCCCGACCACCAGGCTTCGAGCACGGCCGGCACATCGTCGATCCACGGCATCAGCACGGGCCCGGCCGTCTCCAGCACCACGACGGTGTTCGGGTTCGCGCCGGCGACGGTGTCGATCAGTTCGTTGCCGCCCTTGAAGAGGTCGAGGGTGTCGAGGTCGAAGTACTCGCCGGAAAGGTTGAAGCCGAACACCACGACGACGTCTGCGCTGGCGGCCACTTCCGCAGCCTCCTCGAGGTCGGTGCCGTTGTTGTACACGACGGTGCTGCCATCCTGCGCTGCGCGGGCCGCGATGGCGTCAAGAGGAGCCGTCTGGTGGCAGTCGATGACAGCGTTGGCGATGGTGACTCCGAACAGCGGCGAGGTGCACACAGTGCGTGCACTCACACCCCCGCGGTCGTACGCGGGATCCGGGGTGATCTCGTTAGAAGCTGTCGGACCGAAGACGGCGATCGTCTGACCGGCGGTCTGCAGCGGGAGGATGCCGTCGTTCTTGAGCAGCACGGACCCCTTCTCCGCCATCTCCAAGGCCACAGCGTTGGAGCGTGTCGTACGCACGTCGGAGTAGCGGCCGGTCTCGGGGAGTGCGAAGTCCTGGATGCCGCTGGCGAACTTCGCTCGCAGCACCCGGAAGGCCGCTCCCCGGATCTGCTCTTCGGTGATGTCGCCGGACGCGAGGGCCTCGTTCAGCTTGGGCGGCGCGAAGTACAGCGGGAGGCTGAGCTCCTGGTCAAGGCCGGCATCGAGCGACGCGGCTGTCGAATGCTGAGCCCCGTTGTCGGTGACAGCGAACCCCTCGAAGCCGAGCTGATCGCGCAGGTTGGTCTTGAGCAGATCGGGATTCTCGCAGGAGAAGATGCCGTTGAGCTGGTTGAAGCCGCACATGACGCCGGCGGGGTCTGCATCGAACGCGATCTCGTACGGCTGCAGGTAGAGCTGGTGGAGAGTGCGCTCGTCGATGTTCGACGAGCTCGCCGCTCGATCCAACTCTTGCTGGTTCCCGACGAAGTGCTTCAGGACGGAAGCGACAGGCTGACCCGGGTTGCTTTCCCGAAGGGATCGGATCCACTCTGCGGACAGGGTGCCGGCCAGAAGCGGGTCTTCTCCTAAGTACTCGGCGTTTCTGCCACCCCAGGGGTGGCGAACCAGGTCGATGCCAGGCGCGAAGAGCGCGTTGTACTGCTGCTTCCAGGCTTCGTCGGCCATCACCGCACCTTTGGCCCCCGTGAGCTCCACGTCCCAGCTGGCCGCCTGCGCGACCGGCACCGGGAATGCGGTGGTTCCGGTGCCGTACGCGACGCCCCACGGGCCGTCGATATCAGCGTTGAACTGCACGCACGCCGGGTGCTCCGGGTAGGTCACCGGTGGCCCAGGGGGCTGGCCCAGCCCGCCGGCCGTATTGAACTCCGTGAACATGGTGTCGTTGGCAGCGGCCTCATTCAGCCATCGCATTTGCTGTTCGACCGACGACGCGTCCAGCAGCAGATTTGCACGTTCTTCTGGGGACTTCTCCGTGTCGGTCCACGCGCACGCGGGATCGGTGGGAGCCGCCTGTGCCGACGAGGCAGCAAGCGATTGGCCGGTGAACGCGAGGAGAAGAGCAAGCGCGGCCGCGGCCCCTCCCCTGATTCTTCGTGCGGTGAGCGGCGCGGGCGTCATCGCCTGCGAGGGATTTGCGGGGGTACGCGACATGGAACGTGGTCTCCTATGGATCCGCTGCGGTGGGACCCACACGAGGAGGGCGAGTGCTGGAGGGCACTTCGGCTACTCGCCTCGGGACGCAGTTGAGGGTGTGGGGCTTGTCAACTGCCGCCCCTGGTGTGCTCATAGTATTTTCCCAGGCAGATTTTGTCAACCGGTCTACACTCGCAAGATGGCACCCGACTCAGAGGACCTTCGGCCGCGTAGGTCAGACCTGCCGACATCCGTCATCACCAGTGGGTCTTGCCGCGGGTTCACCCTTCTCGCTGCCGTTCTCGTCGCATCGCTGTTGACTTCATGCGTCCCGTTCACGTCGAACCCGGATTCCCGCGGTCTCGGCAAGGATGACTTCCTCAAGGCCAGCGGTAGCGTGTTGAAGACGGACGCCGGGGCGGGTGAGGTCACGAACCTTCGTGGGACGAACGTCGGCGGCTGGCTTGCGCAAGAGGACTGGATGTCGCCGCTGGGCGAGTTCGCCATCGACCGGACGGGATGGTCGACAACCGCGTCCACCGGCACGGGAGTGGACGCCGTCGACGGATCCCTGGCCAGCGCCTGGTCAACAGAACTCGGCCAGGCCGGCGCCGAGTGGTTGCAGCTCGACCTTGGTGCTCCTACCCTCGTCGATCGCGTAATAGCCGACGTCGGCAGCGTGGAGGGGCACTATCCCAGGGCGTTACGTGTTGAGACTTCGGCGGACGGCTCAGCGTGGGTGGACGTGGCCGAGGTACGAGGCCTCGAGAGTGTGATGACCATCAAGTTCGTCCCGCAGACGGCGCGGTTCGTTCGCCTGACGCAAACCGCGACGGCCGACGAACCCTGGTCGGTCGCGGAGCTGAACTTGTTCTACGATCCGGTCCTCAGCACTCGTGGACAGTCGGCGACGGCATCCCACCCGCATGGCGGGGCGCGGGACGCGTCCATGGCGGTCGATGGGGACGTCACGACAGGTTGGCAGAGCGGCGTCGCTCAGTCGCCCGGTCAAGCTATCACGGTCGACTTCGGCCGAAGCATCCAGATGGATCGGGTGCTGGTCGACTCGGGTGCGGCGCACCCGGAGGACTTCCCGCGCGAATGGGAGCTCCAGACATCTGATGACGACGTCACTTACACCCCGGTCGCCAGCGGGTACGGCGAGAACCGAACCATTGAGGCGGATTTCAAGGCGTGGAAGTATGCACGCTATCTGCGGATCGTCTCCCACGGTTCGGCCCCACAGGGATGGTCGGTCGCCGAGGTCGCTGTCGCCACGGGGAACATCATGGACCGTGACGACTGGACCGCGGTGACGACCGACGGCGCAGATGCGGGGAATGCGCTCGACGGCAACGCGAGCTCGCATTGGTCGACGGGTGTCGCCCAATCTCCCGGCCAGTCGATACAGGTTGATCTTGGCGCTCTGGTCACGTTGAACAACGTCTCCATCGACACGGGGAAGAACGTGCCCGAGGAGAACGACTGGCCGCGTGGTTTCGTGCTGGATGTGTCGCGTGATGGGGTGTTGTGGTCGACGGTGGCGGTGGGGGTGGGTTCTGTGAAGGCGACGAACATCGGTTTCACTGCGCAGGCCTTGCGGTTCTTCCGGCTCACGCAGACCGGTACGGCGTTGCAGTGGTGGTCGGTGGGTGAGTTGACCGCAGGGTTGTATTCCGATGACTACTCCCTCAATGACACCTTGACCGCCCGGTTCGGTGTCAAGGGGGCCCAGTCGGTGATCGACGCGCATCAAGACACCTGGATCACCGAAACCGACATCGACAACATCGCCGCGACCGGGTTGAACTTCATCCGCGTCCCGATCGGATGGAACACGTTCCTGAACCTCGACGGGACATGGAAACCGAACCCGTGGGAGAAACTGGACTGGCTGATCGAGGAATCCTCTCAGCGCGGCATCTACGTCCTCCTCGATCTGCACATGGTGCCCGGCGGCGGATGCTCCTGGGGGAGTTGCGGCCGGATCGGCCCGTCTCCGAACGGGTTCTGGGGCAACCCGACCTACCAGGACTGGGTCCAAGACATCTGGGAGAACATCGCCGCCCGCTACGAAGGAAACCCCGCCGTCGCCGGATACGACCTCATCAACGAACCCCTCATCGACCCGGCAGAAGACACCGACGACCTGAAGAAGAAGAACGACTTCTTCGACCGGATCTACGACGCCGTCCGCGCGATCGACCCCGACCACCTCATCGTGCTCCCCGCGTTCCTCGGCATGGACTCCATCGCCGACCCCGACGACTACGGCTGGACCAACGTGATGTATCAACTCCACCCCTACGACATGTCCGCCCCGAAAGACTGGAACGCCCAAAACCAGCTCGTCACCAACGAACTCGCCGCGACCCCCCAACGACTCACCGACCCAGGCGTTCCCATCCTGAACGGCGAGTACTCCCTCTACTACAACGACGACGTCTGGGCCCGATTCATGGCCGGGATGAACGCGCAACACGTGTCCTGGTCGAACTGGACCTACAAAGTCCGCGGGCAAGCCGAAGACGCCTTCGGCTACTGGGGCATGTATTACGACAACCAGAACCCGGTACCGATCATCAACAGCGACGACCAGGCCACCTTCACCCGCAAACTCACCCAATTCACCACCACGAACTTCACCAGAAACGACCGCTTCGTCGAGACCGTGAAGAAATACGCCGGCGGACTCTCCACCTACAACCCCATCACCATCGACCCCACCGGATGGACCGCGACCGCCTCCACCACCGCCCCCGACACCACCCCCACCTCCGGCATCGACGGCATCAACAACACCGCCTGGACCAGCGGACACCCCCAAACCGGCGGCGAGTGGTATCAAATCGACATGGGCACCACCCACACCGTCGCCATGATCACCCTCGAAACCGCCCCCTGGGCAACCACCGACTACCCCCGCAGCTTCACCATCGACACCTCCACCGACGGCACCACCTGGACCACCACAACCACCGGCACCGGATACGGCTACAAACGCCCCATCACCATCCCCCCCACCACCACCCGCTACATCCGCATCACCCAAACCAGCACCACCACACACTGGTGGAACATCAACAACATCACCCTCCACACCAGCTACTAACCCCCACAGCGAGAGTGTTCACTGGCCGCGGGTCCGACGTTCGAGCCGGTCGGGCGGAGTTTCTAGCTGGGTGTCAGGCGGGTGAATTCGTGTCGGCCGGGGCCGACGCGATGCTGCTCGCCCTGGGGGAGACGGACCTCGGCGACCGTGTTCGCGGGCACTGTCACCGTGTAGTGAACTTCTGTACCCGTTCGCTTCCAGGCGCTGCTGACTTCCCCATAGGGACTTGCGAACGTCGCCCGCGCCGACGTCAGCGTTCCTCCCGGCACCGGTGCGATGAGGAACCGATTCTCACCGTCGACGCGGATGCCTGCGACGGTGTCGAAGAGCCATTGGCAGACCGCTCCGGGTGAGTAGTGATTGTGGCTCTCCTTGCCTTCCCAGTCCTCCCAGACCGTGGTCGCACCGGCCTTCACCTCCGCGAGCCAGCTGGGTGCATCGGTGTTCTCGATCATTCGGTACGCGACGTCGGCGCGGCCCGCGTCCGTCAGGGCCGGCAGGACGAACGGAGTGGACAGGAACCCCGTGCCGATGCGGTACCCGCGGGCTTGCACCGCATCCACCAGCCGTTCTTCGAGACGTTCCGCGGTGGCGCCGTCGACGAGCCCGAGAGCCAGCGGTCGCACGAGTTTCGCCTGGCGATCACTGTCGATCGCACCGCCGCTGACGAAGAGGTGGTTGTAGGCCCGCTTCGCCCCGTCCGCGTACTCCCGGTAGAGCGCAGCATCCTCGCTCTCGTCGAGGGTGTTAGCGATCTCGGTGAGATGCGCCATCGTGTAATGCAGGTACGCGGTGGCCTCCTCCGCTCGGGACGGGCGCGACCGTGCAGACACCTCGTCACGGATGTCTTCGGGCTCGAGCCACTCCCCGAGGTGGAAGCCCTTCTCGTAGACGTACTCATCGAAGGGGTTGGATGCTGCGGCGGCACGGTTCTTGTGGCCGGTGCGGTCGATCATGAATCGCGCGTATGCGCGCATCATCGGATAGAACTCCCGGATGATGTCCTCATCGCCGTAGCGTTTCCAGAACCGGTACGGCACGAGCACCATGGCGTCCGCCCACCCCACCGAGCCGCCCGTGGCGTCGTACATCATGGCGATGCCGTTGTAGGGCACGACCGCCGACACTTTGCCGGACTTCGCCTGGGCGTCTCGAAGGTCGCGGAGCCATTTTCGGTAGAAACTCGCGACGTCCATCAGGTACGCGGCCGTGTCGAAGAAGACCTGCGCGTCGCCGGTCCACCCGAGTCGCTCGCGCGTGGGGCAGTCGGTGGGAACGTCGAGGAAGTTGCCCTTCATGCTCCACCGCGTGTTCTCGAGGAAACGATTGAGGTCGAGGTTCGAGCACTCGAAGTCGCCGACCTGCTCCATGTCGGAGTACACGGCGATCGCTCGGAAATCTGCGGGGTCGACGTCGACGTCAGTCTCGATCAGCGCGTACCGGAAGCCGAAGACGGCGAACGCGGTCTGGTAGGTGGTCTCGCCTTCCACGCAGACCACCTCGACCTCCTGCTTCGGGGTCGGCTGCAGTTCCCCACGGAGCAGGCCGGGCTTCTGCGTCATCAGCAGCACTTCGCTCACGCACCCGAATTCTCTGACGGGCTTCTGCACCTGAAAGTTGGACTGGGTGAATTCACCGCGCTCGTCGAGGATCTCGCCCATGCGGAGGTGGATCCGTTGACCCGCGTGAGCGGTCACGGTGAACCCGACGAAGCCGGCGATGTTCTGGCCGAAGTCCAGGACACGCGCGCCGCTCGGGGTGGTGAGCAGACGGGGGGTGAACTCCTCCTGCTTCCGAGGAACGACGTTATCGGCCGCTGTGGGTGTGGGGCCGGCGGTGGCGAGACGAGCGCGCCCGTCGTATGTGGGAGCGAGGCGGGCGTCGAAGATCTCGCCGTCTTTGAGGTCGGCGAAGCGCAAGGGACCGTCGTTGCTCCAGGAGAAGGACTCATCGCTGGAGACCGTCTCTCGGGTGCCGTCGGCGTGCGTGATCTCGAGTTGCGCGGAGAGCGTGGTGCGACGGCCGAAGACATTGGTCGGCCCGAAGCATCCGATCGATCCTCGGTACCACCCGTCGGCGAGCCGCAGGTCGAGCGTGTTGTCTGCAGTGATCAGGTCGGTGACGTCGTAGGTCTGGTACTGCAGGCGGTGCCGGTAGTCGGTGCTGCCGGGTGCGAGCTCGACGTCGCCCACGCGGCTGCCGTTGAGGTGCGCGTCGTAGACGCCGCAGGCGGTCACGTACAGCCGGGCCCTCGTCACCTGGCCTCGGACGCGGAACCGCTTGCGGAAGCAATCCGCGGGGTAGCGGTGGTTCCTCCGGGGTGCGTAGTCCCCGGTGATCCATTGCGCGATCCAGTCACCGGGCTCGAGCAGGCCGAGCTCGAATCGCGAACTGCTCGGCGGCCCCGGGGTGTCAGTTTCATCCCACAGCGTGAGGCTCCACTCCACGAGGTCGCGACTCTGCAGCGGCGAGCCCGCGTACTCAAGGTGAAGCATGCGCGAGGACAGCACTTTCCCGCTGTCCCACACGGTCTCACCATCACGCTCGGCGACCACGCGGTAGGCGCTCTGCACCAACCCCCCTTCGCAGTTCCACGAGAAGCGCGGCGTGCGAGTACCGAGTCCGAGAGGTGCGTCCAGGTATTCGGTGCGCAGGCGGATCGCTCTCATGAGACCAGCGGCCGAAGCACAGCCGACCACGCGCGGTAGCCCGCGCCGTTGAGGTGGAGGCCATCGAGCGTGAGGTGCGAAGTCAGCGCGCCGTTGGAGTCGGCGAGCGCCGGCCACAAGTCGAGATAGGTCACGTGCTGTTCTTGAGCCAGGTGGCGGTATCGCCGGTTGAGGTCGGTGATCCGGTCGCGGAACTTGGCGTTACGCGGCATGACACTCTGCAAGAAGATTTCGGCAGCAGGAGACGCACCCCGGATCCCGTCGAGGATCTGCGTGACGCGACCGACGATGACGTCGGGGCTCACCTTCCAGCTCAGATCATTCGTGCCGATGAGGATGAACACGCGAGCGGGTGCGCCCGCGACCGCGCTGGACAGTCGCGCGAGCACACCTTCCGTGGTGTCGCCGTCGATGCCGCGGTTGGCGACCGAGACCTCGGGGAACCACTCATGCCACAGACCGCCCGCGGTGATGCTGTCGCCGATGAAGACGACCTCCGCTGGTGATGGCGCCAGTTCTGCGAACTGCGATGCACGCATGTCATGCGCAGGTTGGATGAACCGTCTCACGATGAGTTTACCGATCAGTGACATGGTCCGCTCAGCCTTCCTGCAGCGACTCGAAGTCCTCGGGACTCCATTCGTCGATCCAGTCGATGAAGGGGCGGTCCCCGTCGAACCGGATCGGCAGCCAGACGTAGTCGGCGATCGCGGTGTTCTCGCCGTTCGCCAACGCCATCATTTCGACAAGGTCGGCACCTCCGCTGACTTCCGGCATCGGCCGGCCCTGCATCCGGGCGGCGACCGCGTCGAACACATTCGGGATGTCATCCGGCAGCTGAGGAAGCCACCGATCCGCGAGCGCGATGTAGAGATCCTTCTTCGTCGGATGCTGGAACACCGAGCTGATCTGCGAATGGAAGGAAGTGCGCGATGGGTCGCCAGGATGGGCGTCGCCGAGGACCGTCCAGGGGCCGTGGAAATCTGTGGCGCTCGCGAACTCGGAGGGGTTCGGGAAGTAGCCGGTGGTGCTCGACGTGACGAGGTAGTGCCGTCCATCGCGGGTGAAGTACGCGGGGGCCTCGCGGTTGAACGGCGGCCCCGGGTGCGGGAAATGCACGCTGTGCTCTCCGGTGACATCCGTGTAGTCGTCGGTGAGGTCGGCGCAGATCGTGTCGGTGTGCACTTTTTCGAAGTAGTAGTACGCCTTCTTCGTGGCGGGGTCCACGACGAGGTCGAAGTCTCCCGCATCCATTCCCAGCGGTCGCAGACCGCTTCGCACGATGTCGTAGGGCCCGAGGAGGGTGTCGGCGGTGAGCACGGTGGAGGCCTGCGTGTCGTCCTTGTTCATGATCTTCAGCCAGCACACGTATTTGCCCGTGAGCTCGTTGTAGATGATGTGGGGTCGATCCATGCTCTGCGCCGGGTGCAGCGGTGAGTCGGGATCGTCGAGCACGGGCGGGATGATGAGGCCGCGGTCTTCCCAGTTCACGAGATCGGACGAGGTGTAGGCGCGCACTCCCCAGTGCCAGTTGCCGCTGCCCGGAGTCGTGTGTTCCTTGTTCTCGCCGTACCAGGTGAAGACGCCGTCCTGGTGGAAGATCGAGCCTCCGTGTGCCTGAATGCGGTTGCCGTTCGTGTCGAGCCAGGTCTGACCCGGTCGGATGGTGCGTGCGGTCATGGTGTTCTCTTTCGAAATGGTCAGAAGACCGACTCGCCGCCGTCGGAGGCCAACAGTGCTCCGCTGACGTTCACCCCGTCGTCGCTGAGAAGGAAGGCGATCGACGCGGCAAGCGCCTCGGGAAGAGCGAGCGGGGCATCGGCGATGTGCTCGTTGAGCCGGGCTTGGCCGAACTGGCTGGTGGCGCCGGGACGCATTCCGGTGAGCGTGCCGCCGGGAGCGACCGAATTGACCCGGATGCCGAACTTCTCGTACATGTAGGCGGTGCTGCGGGTGATGCCGAGGACCGCGGTCTTGGACGCGGTGTACGCGAGGCCAGCGGATGACCCTCGGAGCGCCGCTTCGGAGGCGATGTTCACGATCGAGCCGCGTCGCGCTTCGATCATCAGGGGGATGACGGCTCGCGTGAGGCGGATGACGCCGAAGACGTTCACGTTGAAGACCCGCTCGAGCACGATGTCACTCACCTCGTGGATGGGTGAGAAGTCGTCGATGATGCCCGCGACGTTGGCCAGCGCGTCCGCGCGTCCGTGTGCGGAATCGATGATCCGGGCGATGTCTCCGGAGTTCGTGATGTCTGCGGCGACTGCGGTGATGTCGGCGTCGGGGAGCGATGAGGCGAACGCGTCGAGGCGATCCTGGAAGAGATCGACGGCGATCACGCGGCCTCCCTCACGCGCGACACGTGAGGCGACCGCCCGTCCGATTCCGGATGCTGCGCCCGTGACGATCACCGTCTTGCCGGTGAAGCGACCGGTTGTGATGACTTCGGTCCAGCCCAGACCGGTGACGGCGTCCGGTTCGGGAACCTCGCCACCGTTGACCTTGCTCTCGAGGGATTCGACGAGACCCGCGGGTGGTTCGCCCCCGGCGGAGAGGAGCCGTTCGAGGGGGATGTTCCGCATGAGTCCGAGGGCGGAATCGTCGATTCCCGCCTGGCCGGCGATTCCCGCGACGATCTGCGATCCAACCGGGTGCGCGAGCCACGCGCCGATCGTGCTGCGGGCGGAGAGAAGAGGCGTTGTATCGGTCACGAGATGGTCTCCTCGAGGTCGGCGGGTTCGGTCTGGCGCGACGGATCGACAGGCGTCGGCGTGTGGACGGCATCCTCCGGTTCGCTCTTCAGCCGGAGCGTCGCGGTGCCGTGGTGGGCGGATCGGACGGTGACGGTGACGTCACCGGACGCGATCCCACCTCGGATGATCGCGAGGGCGCGGCCGCCGGAGGTGGTGTGCTGGTCGTCTGCGAAGGACTCCTCTGTCGATGTCGCGGCGTTGCCGAGCCCCGCAAGGGTTGCCGGGCCGGCGATCGACACGGTGACCTCGTCGGCGGCGCTGATGTCGACCACGCCGGCCCCGTCCGCGAGTTCGATCCAGACGTAGGCGAGGTCGTCGGGCCCGGCCATCGTCGTGGTCTCGGGCCGGAGTGTCAGAGAAGGGGTGAGCGAGCTGCGCAGCGAGCTGCGACCCAACTCGACACCCTGGACGTAGCCGACGGCGACCAGCTCACCGGGCTCGTAGGTCGTTCGGAACCTTGTCAAGAAGTCCACACGCAATCCGGCCTTCTTCCGGCCGATGGACCGGCCGTTCAGGAGCAGTTCGACCTCGTCGGCCGCCGAGTAGACCTCGATGTCGGCCGCACCGGTGAAGCCCCGCCACGACCAGCTGCTGACCGCATCCGACGTGCGCCACGGAGATCTGTTGGCTCGCTGACCCTGACGATCCATGGGCCGGACGGCGATTCCGGGTGTGTTCGAAGTTCCCCACACGGCCTGAGCGAGCAGCGCCGGCACTCCGGGGAGTCCCGTGATGTCGAATGCCCCCGGCCCGGCCACGAGCGCGGGGTACGGCTTGTTGATGCTGCCGGGGTCGTCGCCGTAGCTCCACGCACCGATGCCCGCTTCGCCGAGGTAGTCCCATCCCGTCCACATGAAATCGCCGATGACGCCGGGTACCGAGGTGACGCGCTTCCAGATGGCGGGCAGGTCGCCGGGCATCGATTCGCTGCCCACGATCACGCGCTCGGGGTAGCGCTTGCGGTCGGCCTTGTATCGCCCGAACGCGTAGTTGTACCCCGCGACGTCGACGACGGCGAACGAGTCGCGGCTCGCCTTGTCTGCGGCGGGCAGGCGTGACGCCAATTCCATGATGCGTCCGAGCTTCGCCGTCACGAGGTTGGCGGCGGTGCTGGTCGCGTCCTTCTTCGGCCTCTTCTTGCTCTTCTTCTTCTCTCCTCCGGCGTCCCCGGCGTAGTTCTCGCTCTCGAAAGGAGAGGAACCCCGGCTGGCCATCATGTTGAGGAGCAGGTTGACCGCGAGCGTCGTCGGCCGAGCGGGGTCCTCCTGTGAGAAGAAGGCGTCGATGTCGCGTGCGGCGGTCACTCCGGTATCCGTCGCCGTCTCCGCGATCTCGTTGCCGATCGAATACATGATCACCGACGCGCGGTTGCGGTCCTTCGCGATCAAGGCCGCGGCATCCGCCCGCCACGTCTGCGCGAACCGGTCGGCGCCGTCGTGAGAGGTCTTGTGCTTCAGCCAGACGTCCGTCAGTTCATCCATCACGTAGAGGCCGAGCTCGTCGCAGGCATCAAGGAATGACCGCGACAACGGGTTGTGCGCGCTGCGCACAGCGTTGTATCCGGTCTCCTTGAGCAGTCGCGCGCGACGGCGCTCCGAGGCCGCGAACGTGGCCGCACCGAGGATGCCGTTGTCGTGGTGCACGCACGCCCCCCGCAGCAGCACGGTCTCTCCATTGACACGCAGCCCGTGGCGCGCGTCAACCTGCACCGTCCGCAGCCCGGTACGGATTCGCCTCTCATCGACCGGGTCGCCGTCGACCGACAGGTCGACCCGGACGTCGTAGAGGTCGGGATGATCCGCCGACCAGAGCTGCGTGTTCCGGATCGTCACGGGGAAGGTGATCTTCCCTCCCGCGGGCACGGAGGTCTGTTCGTGCGCGACGACGACACCGTCACGGGAGATGGTGACCGCCGCGGCCGCACCGGCCGGGACCTCTCCGTCGATGTGCACGGTGACGTCGACCGCAGCACCCGATGGTGCGATCGATCGCGTGACCACGTGCACGCCATCGCGGGCGATCCGGGTCGCGCCGACGGATTCGAGCCATACCGGACGGTAGATGCCGGAGCCGGTGTACCAGCGGCTGTTCGGCACGTCGGTGTTGTCGACATGCACTTCGATCGTGACCCGATCGCCGGGGACGATGTCGCCGAGAGTGACGGCGAACTCGCGGTATCCACTGTCGGAGGTTCCGACCTCGCGGCCGTCGAGTGTCACGCTCGTGATGCCGTAGACACCCTCGAACAGCAGGCTGTGGGTGCGGTGCCCGGCATCATCGGGGACCAGCCACTCCTTGGCGTAGACATAGCGCCCGCCGGGGAAGAAGCCACCATGGTTGCCGGTCGCGGCGTCCGGTGAGCGTGTCTCGGCGATCATGGCGTCATGCGGCAGCCGAACGGGCACGGGCACTGCCGCTGAAGCTTTCCGGAAGGTCCAGCCGTCGGTGAACAGGGTGGTGGTCATGCTTGACCTCCCGGTATCGCGCGGTCGGCGGCCACGGTGATCGTCGTGGCGAGGTCCGCCGTGGAGTCACCGCCCACCCAGATGTCGATCGTGGTCGCGTCCTGGATCCAGCCGCGCGTCGCGGCGCTCCAGTAGCGCAGCTCGGCGGGCCCGAGATCGAAGGTGACGGTACGGGTCTCCCCTGCCGTCAGCGGCACCCGTTCGAACCCCTTCAGCTCGCGGACGGGACGTGACGAGGTGCCGTAGCGCTGGTGGATGTAGAGCTGCACGACGTCGTCGGCGTCACGGTCGGAGCTGTTGGTGACGTCGACCGAGACGACGACCGTTTCTCCGACGCCGATGTGATCGCGGTCGACGCGCAGCGCCTCGTAGCGGAACGTTCCGTAGCTCATTCCGTGCCCGAACGGATAAAGAGGAGTGGATGCCTCGTCCCAGTACCGTTCGCCCTGCGCGTCGGGCGCGAAACTGCGCAGGTGGGAGTAGATCATCGGCACGTGGCCGACGTGGCGAGGCCAGGTGAAGGGAAGCCGTCCGGCGGGCGAGACGTCGCCGAAAAGGAGGGCGGCCACTGCCTCACCACCACGGGACCCGGGATACCAGGCCTGGAGGATCGCGGGCACGTGCTCGTCGGCCCAGCGGAGATCGAGCGGTCGACCCGACATGACGACGAGCACGACGGGGGTGCCGGTCTGGACGATCTTCTGCAGCTGTTCGAGTTGACGTCCCGGCAGCTCGAGGGTCGACGTCGACGCGTTCTCGCCGATCTGGTTCTGTCGTTCACCGACGACCACGACCGCGACATCCGCCGTCGTGGCGAGCGCGACGGCACGGGCGATCTCTGCGTCGTCGTCATAATCCACGGGGGTGTTGGCGACGGTCGGGTCCTGGCGGTCGAACATCGACGGGAAGATGCGGGCGGGAATGCCGGCTCCCGGCGCGTGATCGACCGTGATGTCATCGCCCGCGCGGGTGCGGATGCCCTCGACGATCGTGACCGTCTCGGCGGTATCGTGGTCGAACACCCACGGCCCGAGGGTGTCGCGCTTGCTGCCGGCGAGTTGACCGATCACAGCGATCGATCGGAGCGCCTCTTCTCGGAGCGGGAGCGCCGAATCGTTCTTCAGCAGCACCGCAGAGCGCTCGGCGACGGTTCTAGCGAGATGGCGATGCACCGGCGCGTCCAGGACGGTCGCAGTGACGCTCTCGTCCACATAGGGGTTTTCGAAGAGGCCGAGTCGGAACTTCGCCGTCAGCACGCGCCGCACCGCGGTGTCGATGACGTTCTCGTCGACCCGACCTTGGGCGACAGCATCCGGCAGCGTGTGGAACGCCGGGTCGAACATACACATCTCCATGTCGAGCCCTGCGGTGATGGCCCGTGCGCCGGCGTCGAGGGGGGAAGCGGCGAAGTGCTGCGTCTCCAGCGACCTGACTGCGTTGGCGTCAGAGACGACGAACCCGTCGAAGCCGAGCTCGTCCCTCAGTACATCGGTGAGCAGCCAGGAATTACCGCTGGCAGGTACGCCGTTCAGGTCCATGTATGCGCTCATGACAGTCGCGGCCCCCGCGTCGATCGCGGCCTGAAATGGCGGGAAGTAGACGTTGCGGAGTTCGGAGTCCGAGATCTCGGCGTCGTCGTAATCGCGCCCTCCGCGTGCGGCTCCATAGCCGGCGAAGTGCTTCGGAGAGGCCAGCACGTTCTCCGGGCCGAAGTCGCCCTGGAATCCCCGGACCTGCGCTGCGGCCACCGCCGACCCGAGAAAGGGGTCTTCACCGGCACCCTCGATGATTCGTCCCCAGCGGGCGTCGCGCGCGATGTCGACCATCGGCGCGAAGGTCCAATGGATACCCGCGGACCGCGCTTCACGTGCTGCGACGATCTGGGCTGCCGTGATGGTCGCCGGATCCCACGTCGCCGCCTGCGCGATGGGCACGGGGAAGACGGTGCGGAAACCATGGATGACGTCGAAACCGAAGATCAGCGGGATCCCGTGCCTGGTGCCGTCCACCGCCAGCTTCTGCAAGCGATTCGCGACGGAGGGCTTGGTGACGAATAGCGCCGAGCCCGCGGCTCCTGCCCCGACGGCGGCCTCGACAAGCTTCGGCTGTCGAGCGAATTCCTGCGCCTCGGGGGGGAGCGAGGTGATGTCGAAGTCCGCGGGGAGTTCTCCCATGCCTCCGAAGTAGAAGTACTGCGTCAGCTGCCCCACCTTCTCCTCGATGGACAACTGGGAAAGCAGGTCTTCGACTCGCTCTGCGACCGTCCGGGTCGTGTCGCGGTAGGTGGATGCCACGTCAGCGCACCGACTTGATCCGCAGGATCAGGATGCCGCCGACGATGGTCAGCACGGCCGCCGCGATGTAAAGGATGACGTAGTTCTTCGAGTCGCCCGTAGCGCCCACGAGGAGCAGCAAGGATGCGGCGGCGGGCGCGAGCGCCTGAGGCAGGGTCGTGGCGTAGGCGAAGATGTTGACGAATCTTGCGGCGTCGGTCTCCTTGGCCGGCAGGGTGTCCAGCATGAGGGCCTGATCGACCGCACCGAAGACGCCGATCGCGAGGTTCGTGATGAGCGTGCCGACGACGAGGATCGCAACGCTTCCCGCAGAGATCATCACGACGCTTCCCGCCGCGAAGAGGATTCCCGCCACCAGGATGAAGGGCTTGCGTCGACGAAGACGGTCAGACAGGAACCCACTGAGGAGTGCGCCCACGACGACGCCGAGGATGCCGATTCCACCCACGGTCGCGACGACTGCGGGAGTTTCGTCCACCGCGATGCCGAGACGGTCGGCGTAGAAGAATGCGGTGTATGTCGTGCTGAGCGTCAGGCCGAAGAAGAAGATCGCGCGTCCGAGCCAGTTCCACCCGAAATCGGGGTAGCGCTTCGGGTTGAAGACGAAATTGGCCAGGGTGGTGCGGAGTGTCATCGGCTCTTCACCCGCCAGCGAGCGGCTGTCGATCTCGTGAGCGCCGATCAGGATCGGGATGAGCAGGACGACGCCGATGGTCGCGGGGACAAGCATCAACGCGACGGGGTTGGCCGAGACCATACCGCCGATGACGGCACCGAAGACGGGCGCGAGCCCTGTCATCGCCCCGGTCAGCCCGGAGACCTTGCCGCGCTGGCTTTCCGGCAGCTTGTCGGCCATCAGGGTGGTGAGGTTGTTGAGGACCTGGCTCCAGCCCAGCTGGGCGAGCACCCATCCGATACCCAGCACCAGGATGTTCGGGGCGAGACCCATGATCGCCAGCGCGATGAAGCCCACGACGATGCCGCCGATGATCCAGGGGCGGCGGCGACCGATGCGCGTCTTCGTGCGGTCGCTGAGCTGTCCGGCCAGCGGCCCGAAGAGCAGTGATGCGAGCGCGCCGACACTCAGGATGATGCCGAGGTACTCGGAGTTGTCGGGCGCGAGATTGTCCACGCGAAGTGCCAAGGAGATCGCGATCGGGGTGACGAACGCGATGTAAGCGCCGAACACCCCGACCACAAGGGCGGTGATCCACCGGGCCTTCGCTTTGGGCAGTGCCGGAGCCCCGGTCTCAGAGCCTTCGAGCAGCTCACCGACTCCGCGGGCGGTCTCAGCGGCCGGAACGATGGGCGATTGGTCGGGCGTGCTCATGAAGACTCCTTTGTCGGCGATGGCGGGTCATCCATCGAAAATAGGCAAGACCCACCAATTGATGATCAGGTTAGCCGCGACCTGTCTGAGGTGCCAGAGTCGGCCGCCGCCAATACTGTATATAACTGCAACATTGGGGTAAAGTGCGTCACATGTCCACTCCATCAACACGTGGTCCTTACGCGAAGTCAGCTGTGCGCCGAGTAGAGATCGCCGGCGCCGCGCTGCGCCTCATTCAGCGCGACGGCCACAGCCAGCTGACCGTCTCGCAGGTGGCGGCTGACGCCGGTGTGAGCGAACGCGCACTCTTCTACCACTTCCCGACGCGCGACCATCTTCTGGTCGCGGCACTCGAGCTGTCCGATCGGGCCACGAGCGATGACATCGGAAGCCGCGACGACGCACAGCTGGGTGATGTGGATCAGGTGGTCGCCGCCCTCGCCCGCCTCGACGCCGGTCACGTCTGGAAAGTGCGCCTCATCACGTATCTCAGCGCCCGCGCGCAAGAAATAGGCCACCCCGCTCATGACTACTTCGTTCAGCACAACGCGCAGGCGATTGAAGGCTTTGCCAACATGCTCCGCCACCGCCAGCACCGTGGCCTCGCGCATCCTGACCTCGAACCCGAGGCCGTCGCCCGAAGGCTTGTCGCGGTGTGGGACGGCCTGCAGGCGCAGTGGCTCGTTGCGCCGTCGTTCGACCTTGCCGAAGAGATCACTGCGGCGTTCCGCCAGCTCAGCGGCCAGAACGTGATGGAGGCCCGACAGGTGCTGGAACGGGCCTTCGCGACACCCTGATCTACTGCGAACGCGGTAGTCCTGGCGGTCTGGATGCACGATTCGCTGACGTCAGGTCCTCGAGATCCTGGAGTTCGACCTTGCTTCTCGAACTCGAAGGATTCCTCATGTCAACTTTTCTGTCCCATGTCGGGCGGTTCAGCGCCCGGTTCCGGTGGGTGGTGGTGGTCGCCTGGTTGGTGATCTTCGCTGCGCTCATCGGTGTCTTCGCCATCGGCAGCAACTCAAGCTCTGGTGAGAAGGCGGACTCCTCGATCCCCGACTCCCCGGCATCGCTCGCCCTCGAGCGTATGAACCACGAGTTCCCCGTCGGCGCCAGCGCCGACGGTGCCGCCTTGAAGCTGGTGTTCCACCCCGACAGCGGCGACGTCGCTGACCCGGCAACCGCCACAGATATCGGGTCGCTTCTCGCCGACGCCGAGAGTCTTCCGGGCGTGGCATCGGTCAGCAACCCGCTGGATGCCGCTCATCCCTCCATCTCCCAAGACCGTTCCCTGGCTGTTTCCACCGTCTCCTACGGCGACCTGACAGCCGACCAACAGAAGGAGTATTACGACGCGGCCCTCGACCTGCAGGAGAACGCCCCACCCGCTCTCGGTGTCGAGCTGGGCGGGAACCTCGTCCCCATCGGCGCTCCCGCACCGGGCATCGGTGAAGGGGTGGGCGTGCTCATCGCGTTCGTGGTTTTGGCTCTCACGTTCGGTTCACTTTTGGCCGCAGGCGCCAACCTGCTCATCGCCGCGTTCGGTGTCGGCGTCGGTTTGATGGGCATCCTCGCCTTCGGCTCCATCGTCCCGATCAGCGACAACAGCATCATCCTGGCTTCCATGCTCGGCCTCGCCGTCGGCATCGACTACAGCCTGTTCATCCTGTCCCGCTTCCGCAATGAGCTCCGCAGCGGCAAAAGTGTGGACGATGCGATCGCCCGGGCGACCGGTACCGCCGGGACAGCCGTTGTGTTCGCCGGACTCACCGTGATCGTCGCGCTGGTCGCCCTTCTTGTCGCGAACCTCAGCTTCATCACAGAGATGGGGATGGCCGCCGCATTCGGTGTACTCATCGCCGTGCTTCTCGCCCTCACGCTGCTACCCGCCCTCATGAGGTTCCTCGGCATTCACGCGCTGTCGAAAAAGCACCGTACAGCTTTTCAACGCGGTGAACTGTGGTCCGAAGGCGAAAAGCAGAGGCGCGGCGTCATGCGTGGATGGGGCAGCTTCGTCGTGAACCGCCCGATCATCTCGCTGCTCGCCGGCGTTCTGATCCTCGTGATCGCGGCCCTGCCGATGCTCAGCATGAAGACGGCGTTCAACGTCCCCGGAGGTGCGGACCCCTCCTCTACGGAACGCGCCGCCTACAACCTCGTGCTCGACGAATTCGGTGGTGTGCAGAGCCCGCTGATCGTGCTCGCAGAAGGCGATGACATCGCCGCTCAGACCGCGACCATCGAAGGGGACCTCGCTGCCCTCGACGGCGTGCAGCAGATCACCCCCGCAGAGATCAGCGCGGACGGCACCTTCGCCCGCATCATCGTGATCCCCGAAGGCGGCCCGATCGACCAGTCGACGAAGGACATCGTGCACAGCATCCGAGACGATGCCGACGCCACGGCCGGCGTCCACCTGGAGGTCACGGGCGAGACGGCGATCGGTATCGATCAGGATGCCCAGCTGATGCAGGCGCTGATCAAGTACATCATCGTGATCGTCGTGATCTCGATCGTTCTGATGATCGTGCTGTTCCGATCGCTCCTCATCCCGCTCGTGGCAACGATCGGGTTCCTTCTCTCCGTCGGCGCCTCCTTCGGCGCCAGCGTGGCCGTCTTCCAATGGGGATGGCTTGACCCGCTCATCGCCGCCCCACAGGGCGACCCGATGCTGTCTCTGCTCCCACTCCTCCTGGTCGGCGTGCTGTTCGGCCTCGCGATGGACTACCAGGTGTTCCTCGTCTCGCGGATACAGGAGATGCACCGCAAGGGCATGGATCCGAAGGGCGCGATCCGTGAAGGGTTCGCGCGCTCCGGCCCCGTCCTGGTCGCGGCCGCCACCATCATGATCGTGGTGTTCGCCGGATTCGCGACCAGCACATTCGCGATCGGAGCCTCGATCGCCTTCGGCCTGATGGTCGGAGTCGCCGCGGATGCATTCATCGTGCGGCTCGTGCTGATGCCCGCACTGTTGTCATTGCTGGGAAAGTCCGCCTGGTACCTGCCGAAATGGCTCGACAAGATCCTCCCGGACGTTGACGTCGAGGGTCACTCCCTCGAAGCCACAGCACGAGAAGAGGAGAAGCAGCCAGCCCTCGTCGGTTGAGCTGCCCGTCCTCGAGCGGGGCCGCTGCCCACACGGCAGCGGCCCCGCCTTCCGTCAACGAACATCCACGCGACCGCGTGGGCAGGCCCGCCGCCGCACTACTGCGGATGGACGATAACGGTCGATCCGACGAGACGACGAGCGTATCGAGCACTCGAATCAAGATTGATACAAGCAGCCGGTGAAGGTCACTCGGCTCGTAGGAAGGGACACCCCATGAACACTTCGACCACCACCCGCCAGATCCTCGCCGCCTCGTTCGACACCTCCGATGGCAGCACCCGAGCCGCATCGGCCGTGCTCGGCGCCTACCCCGGACGAATCGCCAACACTGCTGTTCTTCACGTGAAGGCCGACGGCACACCGCACTTCGTCGAATCCAAGGACTGGGGCCCCGGCCGCGGTGCGCTGCTGGGTGGCGCGATCGGCCTCATCGGCGGCCCCCTCGGGGTTCTGGCCGGCGGCGGAATCGGTGTGCTCGCCAGCAAACTCCGCGACATGGGCTTCAAGGATGCGCAGTTGAAGACGCTGGGAGAGTCACTCTCGCAGAACGAATCCGCGGTCATCTTTGAGATCGCGACCGAGAGCACTGCCGCGGCGCAGGCGCTGCTCGCGACGCTCGGCGCTCGACAGATCGTGACCGAGCCCGTCGGCGCGGACGTCGCCGCACTGTTCGCCACCGCTCCCGAGCCGATGGTCGTGGACGAGACCGCCATCTAGTGGGGCGGGTTGACTCCCCCAACGAAGAAGACCTGGCCGAACCGGCCAGGTCTTCTTCGTCTTCGACCCAGTCCCTTGTCCGGAAAGGCTCAGCTTTCGGCGGCCAGGCCGGCCCGGTACGCGAAAGCGACCAGCTGCGCGCGGTCGCGTGCGGCGACCTTCGCCATGGCGCGGTTCGCGTGCGTTTTGACGGTGAAGGGTGAGACGAACATCTCCGCGGCGATCTCATCGTTCGACAGCCCTCGCGTGACGGCGACCACCACGTCGCGTTCACGGGGCGTGAGTGCCTCGAATCGTCGAGCGATCGACTCGTCGATACGTTGCGCGGGGGATTCGGCGACTCGTGCGATCGCGGCGGCGGCGGCGCTGGCGGACAGTGCTCCGCCCCCCGTCATCACGTCGGTGATTGCGGCGATGAGCTCCGTCGGTCCCACGCCTTTGCCGAGGAATCCGTTCGCGCCGGCGCTGAGAGCGGCGTATACGTTCTCGTCGTGCTCGAACGTGGTGAGGATGATGATCCTGATCTGGTCGGCGGTGTGGGTACGACGGATCCGGGCAGTGGCCTCGACACCGTCGATTCCCGGCATCCGGATGTCCATCAGGATGACGTCCACCGAGGTCGTCTTCAGGAGGTCGATCGCGGCGAACGCGTCGCCGACGTCGGCGACGACCTCGATCTGCGGACTTGTGGAGATGATGGTCCGAAGCCCTGTCCGGATCATCTCCTGATCGTCGACGATCAGTACCCGGATCATGTTGTGCTCCTTATGGTCGGCAATTCGACGTGGACCCTGAACGTCTCGCCGGAGTGCGTGATGTTGATCGTGCCACCCGCAGATTGTGTTCTCTCCCGCATGCCGACGATGCCGTACCCGATCCGGCTGACGTCGGTACCCGTCGAGATCACCGACGTCTCATTCTTCACGTCGATGAGCAGGCGCTCGTCCGTGGAGCTGATGCCCATACGAACTGGTCCGGTGCTGTATTTGCCCGCGTTGGTCAGTGCCTCCTGCACGATCCGGTACGCCGCGGCGGACACATCCGGATCCAGCCCGGGAAGCACCGTATCGATATGCGCCTCGATCAGGGCGCCAGCGGCGATCATGCGCCCGACCAGGGACGGAACGTTTTCGATCAGAGGAAGTTCAGACCGCTGATCGGGCTCCGCGCCACTCTCACGGAGAAGATCAAGGATCTGCTGAGTCTCCTTCAACGTGCGTTGCAGCCCCTCGCGAGCTGACCGCAGAGCCCGGCGAGCGGCGTCAGCCTCGGCGGGGAGGCTGACCTCGGCTACCCCGACGTTGATGTTCACGACGGCCAGTTCGTGTCCGACGACGTCGTGCAGATCTCGCGCGATCCGCAGACGTTCGTCGGTCACCGCCTGCCGCAGTTCGACGGCCTGAGCTGCGGCGAGATCCGTCGCGCGCTGACGCGCTGCGTTCCATGACTCCGTCTGCAGCCGGACGACGCTGCCCGCGGCGGCCGCCGCGACGACGAAGGTCGCCGCCACCAGAGCTGTCGGCGCTGTGAACTGTCCGCCTTCGCGGTAGACCAGGGCGAGATAGAGAGTCGATGCTGCCGCCGCCGTTGCGGGGAGGACGTGCCGACCCTGCTTGGCGAACAAGAAGATGGAAAAGACCGTCACGGTCCAGATGCCGACGTACTCCGCAGCGAAGAGCGCGCTGGCGACTCCTCCGGCTGTCGTAAGGGCCAAACCCACCCAACGGGCACGAAAGATGACCAGGAGTCCGAACGCGGACAGCCCGAGACCGAGGTAGCCGAGTGATTCTTCACCAGCGATCAGCATCACGCTGAGCTCGGTGACGAGAGCCGCGCTCGCCGCGATCATGACCCCGCTCGACAGAAGCGGACCGCGGAGGAACCAGGACGGCTTCGGCCACGCTACGTCGGCGGGGGCTGTCTCGGAACTCATGGTGCTCATCATCGGGCATCACCGCCCTGAACTCGTCGTCCGGACGCATCGGGGCGGCTACTGCAGCCGCAGTAGTAGCGGTTCACGTCCCGACTGACCATCCCGGCTCTACGCCGTACGGATGACATCGGTTCATCCCTGCGCATGACGTCGCCGAGAGGTCGGAACGCGAGGCTGGGAGCAACCCAGAACCACCCACCATGAAGGAATCGACATGACTGAGCATCTCCCCGTACAGACCACATCACCGAATACCCTGACGGTCGGTGACCCGGCCTACAGCCTGCTCGCCTTCGTTGCGGGCACGCTCGTCCAGGTCGGCACGCGGGCGACGACGTACATGAGCAGTCTTGCCCTCGCTCCGGCGGCCTCGACGAGCGCGGCGGTGACCTCGTGAGCGTCGCGACCGTCACCGAGCATGCCGGTGACCGCGCGCTGGCCGTCATATTCGGCATTGCCGAAGCGGGCGTCCTTCTCGTCGGCGGCGCCGGGATGGTGGCCGTCGTCATCGTCTCTTACATCGTGCGGCTCTCACAGGAGGCCGCGGAGCGGCGGCGGCACGGCCGCGCCGCTCGCCTTGCGCTGCTGAGGCCGGCGGAGGCAGCGTCTGTTTCGTCCTGACCAGTCCCGACGTGGGCGCGTAGAGGAGTGGGCGTGCGGTTCGAGGAGTTCGGCATAGCCAAGGTCGCCGATGCGCAGCCCCGCTGACGCGGACCGTCGACGCGACACGCGTGTCACCGACCCGCGATCAGCGCCGCGAGAGGGTCGTCATTGCAGCTCGGATCAGCGACTGCACGGTGCCGTCGGGCGCTGACGTGGCAACCGCCTCGCTCACGGCTCGGTCGGCGTCGCGCTTGTTCCAGCCGAGCGACTGGAGCGCGACGACCGCCTCCCCCTGTCGAGAGCTCACGGTCGCATGATCGACATCCTCGTCCTCGGACGCGTTCAGGGCACCGAGCTTCGGGCGCATCGTCACGAGGATCATCGATGCTGCGCGCGCTCCGACTCCCGGTACCTTCCGCAGCGTCGGCTCGTTCCCACGTCGAATCGCATCGACGAGTCCGTCGTGTCCCAGAGTCGCCAACGCGGCGCGTGCCGTCTTCGCGCCGACTCCCGGAGTGGCGGTGAGCATCTCGAACAGGTCCAGCTCGTCCCGGCTGGCGAATCCCGATAAGTGCATACCGTCGGCCCGTTTCGTGAACACGGTGTGGAGCAACGCGCGCTCACCGACGACCAGGGTCGACGCATGGGACTCCACGAGAAAGACCTCGAGGCCGATCCCGCCGACATCGATGACGGCGCGGTCGCGGTCGACAACCAGGACGGTACCGGCAAGAGCAGAGATCATGGCGAAGCTCCAAGTCAAATGATGACTGGAGGTTTCAAGCCTCGGATCTTCGCGCAGAACGCCCGACCGCCCCAAACCGAATCGGGCAGGGCATCAGCTTATGCGACCTTCCTCGATCTGACATGGCGCGCACCTGCGGGATGGGCCCAATACGTAGCGTGACCGCCGGCCGATGCTGAACCATCTCAATACGACCGGCGGAGGCGATCCCCGCTTGGACTGATCATCACGTTCGTTCCGACAGCGAGGCGAGACGAGCGAGCACTTGAGCCGCAACGAGATCAAAGGTCTCGATCCGCTGTTCTGCCCGGCTCATCACCACCGCTCCCTCGGAAGCCGCAATCAGGAGTGCGGCCATCCCGGGGGCGTGTTCTTCGGGCAGCCCCCCTTCGATGAGCAGAGCCGCTAGTTCCTCGCTCCAGGTACGGAAGACCCGTGCGGTGTCGCTCCGCACGTCGTCGGACTCGGTGGATGTGGTGACGGCGAGGACTGCGCACCCTGCGCTGAAGTTCGTGGCGGTGAGGAGGAGTCTCCATGCGGCAAGAAATCGCTGAGCGATCACCTCAGCCGTCTCACCGCGCCACGCGTGAATCATCGCGATGGAACGAGCCCCCGTGGCGGCGACGGCCTCCGACACCATCTGATCCTTTCCTTCGGGAAAGTGGTGGTAAATCGACCCACGAGGAGCGCCGGTGTGTTCGAGGACAGTCGCGAATGACGTCTGCTGCATGCCGCCACGGGCGAGGAGGTGGACGGTGCCATCAATCATGTGCTGACGCGTATTTTTCGCCACGAGGCCACCTTCATCGCTCCTGTTGCCGCTGCACCAGCGCGGTATGAAGTTGATCATAATTTATCTTGACTATGACGACCTACATAGTTCAGGCTGAGCAGAACCGAAGGAGAACCTCATGCCCATGATCGACGTCTACGCCACCGCCGGCACGTTCGCAGACACGCATCAGCTCGCAATCGACATCGCTACGGCCGTCAAGGAAATCGAAGAAGTCCCTGACATCCCGATGTTCCACAAGAACACCGCCGCGTTCATCCACGAACTTGCCGAGGGTGATCTGTCCAATGTCGATGGCGACACGAACTATGTGCGGGTGCAGGTGCTGACGAACGCGGGCGCTCTGGATCGCGACAAGCAGATTGCGGCCGTTTCGCGGCTCACCGCGATCGTCGCGGCAGCCGCGGGCGACCCGGGATTGTCGGACCGCACCTGGGTTCTGCTCACGGAGGCGGTCCCTGGCGGGTGGGGCCTATGGGGGCACGCTCACACCAACGACGAGATCGTCACTGCCGCCCGCACGGAGATCGGCCGACTCCAGGCCGGTAGCTGACATCCGGCTCTCCTCGATGACCTCGGCCGACGAAAAGAATGTCTTGTGTCTGAGACCCACACGATCGGCTTTCTCGTTTTCGAGGGCGCCAAGATGCTCGACATCGCCGGGCCGTCGGAGGTGTTCGCGGAAGCGAACCTCTCAGGAACCGATTACCGCATCTCCATGCTCACTGCAGACGGTGGCGGCGTACAGACTTCTATCGGAGTGCGGATTTCCGCGGATGAGTCCGCGTTCAGCGACTCCCGCTGGGACACGGTTCTGATCGCAGGGGGCGAGCCTTTCCCCTCGAAGCCAGTGCCGGCCGAACTTGCGTCAGCAGCAGAGCATCTTGCCCAGCGGGCCGGGCGCGTGGCCTCGATCTGCACGGGGGCCTTCGTACTCGGCGCGGCCGGCCTGCTCGACGGTCGGCGATCCACCACTCACTGGAAGCACGCGGGCGAATTGGCCCGCCGCTACCCCAAGTCAACCGTCGAACCTGACCTGATATTCGTCAGAGACCGCGAAATTTACTCATCGGCCGGCGTGACGGCCGGCATCGATCTCGCGCTATCACTGCTCGAAGAAGACCACGGCTCGAACCTGGCCCGTACAGTCGCCCGATCGCTGGTGGTCTACATGCAGCGGGCCGGGGGGCAGTCTCAATTCTCGGTGGCTCTGGACGGCCCGAGCCCAAGAACTCCGGCGCTCCGAGCCGTCATAGATCAGGTGAAGGCCGATCCCACTGCGGAGTACTCACTCGAATCTCTCGCAAGGATCGCGCTGGTGAGCCCTCGGCATCTGACGCGGCTTTTCCACGAGAACCTCGAGACGACCCCCGGCCGGTATGTGGAACTGATCCGTTTCGAGCTCGCCAAAGCTCACCTCGATGCGGGCCACTCCGTCACCATGGCCGCCGAACTCGCAGGCTTTGGCTCCTCCGAATCCTTGCGAAGAGTGTTCGTGCACAGACTCGGAATGTCTCCGGGCCGGTATCAGCGACGCTTCCTTTCCACGGACCCCGCCCGCGCCGCGAGCTCGTCCGAATCTGTGTCTCAGCGGTTCGGCAAGAGGTGGTCGACGAGCACTCTTGAACCTGTCGCCGCTAGGGCACGACACCTCCGCAATCCTCACGAAAGGCACCAAAATGGCATCCACGACGGGAATGGTCGGGACTCCGATCGCGTATCTGGAGGCGGCGAATGGCGTGACTTACGCCTACCGCCGCTTCGGCACCGGAACGGGCATCCCGCTGGTGTTCCTTCAGCACTTCCGCGGCAACATCGACAACTGGGACCCGAAGCTCGTCGATCAGATCGCCGAGCAGCGCGATGTGATCCTTTTCGACAACACCGGCGTCGGCTCGACATCGGGAACGACTCCGAACACGGTGGAGCAGATGGCTGACGATGCTATTGCCTTCATTCTCGCCCTCGGTCTGGCCGAAGTCGACCTCTTCGGCTTCTCCCTCGGTGGCTTCGTCGCGCAGGACATCGCGCTCTCGCAGCCTGAACTCGTGCGCCGCGTCATCTTGGCCGGCACCGGCCCTAAAGGAGCGCCGGGCATGGAGCGCTGGAGCAAGGACGTCGAGGATGCCGTGGTTGTTGATGAGACCGGCCCCGCAGGCGTGCTGTACGTCTTCTACGCCCATACCGACACAAGTCAGGCGGCGGGCCAGGAGTCACTCGGGCGAATCTACGGCTGGGCCGACGGACGCGATGAGCAGCCGTCGCTGGAAGCGAAGAACGCACAGTACGAGGCGGTGCTCAGGTGGGGCATTCGTGACTGGGACGCCGTCGCCCGGCTCGCTGAAATGCAGCAGCCCGCCCTCATCCTGCAGGGCGACGACGACATCATGATCCCCACCAGAGCGAGCTACACGCTGGCAGGGCTGCTGCCGAACGCCACCCTCCACATATACCCGGACGCCTCGCACGGTTCGATCTTTCAGCACGCCGACGAAGCCGCCCGCCACACCCTCGCCTTTCTCGGCGAGTAGCCACTCACCCCCGTCATCCCCATCAGGAAGAAGCGCAAGAACCATGCCTTACATCACAACCACCGACGGCGTCGACATCTATTACATCGAACAGGGAGAGGGGCAGCCCATCATCTTGAGCCACGGCTGGCCGCTCAACTCCGATGCCTGGGCGCTCGAGCTCAAACTCTTCGCCGACGCGGGCTACCGGGCCATCGCCCATGACCGTCGCGGCCACGGCCGCTCGAGCAAGACCTACACCGGGAACGATATGGACCACTATGCCGCCGACCTCAAGGACCTGGTCGAGGCCCTCGACCTCAAAGACCTCATCTTGATCGGCCACTCGACCGGCGGCGGTGAGGTCATCCGGTATGCAGCGCAGTACGGCAAAGACCGGGTAGCCAAAGTGATCACGGCCGGTGCGGTTCCGCCGCTGATGCTGAAAACCTCGGCCAACCCCGAAGGGGCCCCCATCGAGGTGTTCGACGCGATCCGCGAGGGCGTGGTCTCTGACCGTTCGCAGTACTACAAGGACCTCGCCGTCCCCTTCTTCGGAGGTAATCGAGAGGGCGCGGAAGTGTCCCAAGGCCTCATTGACGACTTCTGGCGCCAGGGCATGGAGGTGAGCATCGCGGCAGCCTACGACTGCATCGCAGCGTTCTCCGAGACCGACTTCACGGAAGACCTCAAGGCGATCGACGCACCGGTCTTGATCGCTCACGGCGATGACGACCAGATCGTCCCGATCGCCGCAGCAGCGGAAAAGGCGATCCGGCTACTCAAAAACGGCACCCTGAAGGTCTACCCGGGGCGCCCACACGGCATCTACGGCGACTACCAGAAGGAACTGGACCAGGACATCCTCGAGTTCATCAAGAGGTAATCGGCCCCCGCGACCCGGCGAACCCACAACCTGAGGAGCAGATGATGCGCCGAACTGCGTGGGTTCGCCGGGCCCGGTTCATAGCTACTTCTGTGCTTGTCGGACTGATCGTCGCGTTCCTCACATACGAGCTGTCGGTGGAGCCGGGAGCCGCGATCGTCAAGGCGGTGTTCGAAGCGAAGCCCGAGGTGACACCCCCAGACGATTTCAGCGCAGTCGAAGCGGCCGTCTCTTCCACTGAACCAATCGCTATCACTGCCACCAACGCACCGCCGGCAAGCATCACGATCTCGCGGCCGACGGAGACCGGGGAGGCCCTCCTGCCGGTTGTGCTTTGGATCCACGGTGGTGGATTCATTTCCAGCTCTGCCGATACCGTGGCCGACTACACCTCGATCCTGGCGAGTCACGGTTACGTCGTAGCCAACCTCGATTACTCCCTGGCGCCCGGATCGCAGCATCCGGTGCCCGTCCTGCAGGCGGACGCAGCGCTGGGCTTCCTGGCAAAGCACGCCACGGAGTATGGCGGCGACCCCGACAAGATCGTTCTCGGAGGCGACTCGGCGGGCGCACAGATCGCCAGCGAGGTGGCTGCGCTGGAGACGAATAGGCAGGTGGCGGCCTCGCTCCAGACGACGCCGGCACTCCATTCGACGGCTACAGGGATGGCCGGACCGCTCCGCGGGGTCGTGCTCTTCTGCGGCCTCTACAACATGCAGACGGTCGCCGACACGGGATTCCCGGCGTTGCGCACCTACCTCTGGGCTTACACCGGCCACCGTGAATGGACCACCGCTCCCGGGATAGAAAACCTGTCGACCACGAGCACCGCGACGACCGACTACCCGCCGACATTTCTCAGCGTGGGCGACGCGGACCCCTTCCGCAGCCAAGCCGCCGAGCTCGCATCCGCGCTCGTCCAGAAAGAGGTCGCAGTGACAACGCTGTTCTGGGACGGGACCGGAGACGGCCTCGGCCACGAATACCAATTCGACTTTTCACTTCCCCAGGCTCACACAGCCCTCGACGCCACCCTCGATTTTCTGACCAGCGCCACCACAGGGAACTCTTGAAGGACTGATCATGACGGTTACCCCGGACCACCCAAGACAACGTCGTCAACATACGCGACGCGCCTCGATGGCGATCGGATGGGTCGCAGTCGCAACAGTGACGGCCTCCATCGCTTACGCTCTGCTGGTTTTCGGAGGCCGCTGAGATGGCCATCGCTCGCGGTAGCGCGTACGTCGCGATGGGAAGCTCGTTTGCAGCGGGGCCGGGCCTGAAACCCCGGGCCGCTGGGGCGCCCCGCGCATCTGGGCGCTCCGCCAACAACTACGCGCATCTCGTCGCTTCGCGGCTGGGCCTGACGTTGCGCGATGTCACGTTCTCAGGCGCGACCACCGACGACATTCTTCACGGGACAAAAGGCCGCGCGGCTCAACTCCACGCGGTGACCTCTGACACACGACTGGTGACAATCACAGCCGGAGGTAACGACGTCGGCTACCTGCCGGCGCTGACGTTCTCGAGCCTGCCCTGGCCGCTGCGAGCGCTCCCCGGCATCCGGAGACGGGTGGCCGAGTTCACCGACCCGGCGAAGACGGATGAAAGATTCCGAGCCCTCTCGGCAAACCTCGCGAGCATCCTGAGAGAACTCCATTCGCGTGCACCCGAGGCGGAAATAGTGCTGGTCGACTATCTCACCATCCTCCCGCCACAGGCGAATAGCGATCACCGGCTGAACGTGCTGCGAGCGTCACCCCGGGGTGACCTGACCCGGTGGGGAGGTGACGTGGCTCTGCGCTTGACAGAGACGTTCGCGTCGGTCGCCGCGGCCGAGGGCGGTGTTTTCCTGAACGTGGGCGAGCTCTCGCGAGAACATCACGCATGGTCGAACGTGGCTTGGACGCGCCGCTTTCACCTATCGCTCCGCGGGGGGGCGCCCTACCACCCGGATAGCGCAGGGATGGCGGCCGTCGCCGACATGCTCGTGCAGCGGCTCGAGTGACGACCGCTCTTCGAGTTACGGGAAGAAATCGGGAAAGAAGATGTTCCCGATCTGTCCCCGAAAAGCCGAAAACCGACGCTCGAAAGAGCCGCTGATCACGTCTTTATGCGGCGGTGACGGTGGGATTGGAACCCTTGCCGGAATGCATCACAAGGGTGTTAGGGGGCCTCAGGACCGCGTGAAAGTAGCGACGCAGCTTCTCAGACCCGACTCGTTTCTGAGGTCGATTTCATCAGATTCTTCCCCCTCTGTTCCCGCTCTAGAAGGCTCGCGCGAGCGGTGAACCCTGACGTCGAGGTCCTGGAGTGACGTTCGTCGCGCGCCTCCCACTGCGCGCTGAACAAGCGAGCCCACAACGACCGGCTCCAGTGATGCCCGTTTCGCGCTAGTCAGACGAGAGTCACGGATGTGGTGCGGGCGACGAGTAGGGCAGTCCCAGCCCGGTGCGCTGCAGCCTCCTCGAAGTGGTGATCGATGGTGTGACGGGCGAGCGCGGTGAAGCGGGCGTCAGTCAAACTCGTCGATGCTCCATTCGTCGCGCCACTCGATGTATGGGCGGTCGCCGTCGAAACGGATGGGAAGCCAGACGTAATCGGCGATCGAACTGTCGACGTACGCGAACTCCGCCATCGGCTCGTCGCTGTCCTTGCCAGGTGCGAAGTGTTCGACGAACGCGTCATGCGCTTGGGCGCCGTATTCCAGATAGCGCGGAAGCCACCGGTCAGCGATTGCAATGTAGAGATCCTTCTTGCCGGGGTGACGAAAGACCGACGAGATCTGCGAATGGAACGACGTTCGCGATCCGTCGGAGGGATGCAGGTCACCGAGGATCTCGAACGGCCCGTGGTACGAGCGCGAGACGGCCGCCTCCGACGGGTTGGGGTAGTAGCCAGTCGTACCGGACGTCAGCAAATACTTCCCACCGTCTCGCTCGAAGAACGCGGGGGCTTCCCGGACGAACGGAGGCTGAGGTCGGGGAAAATGAGTGGAGTAGTAGCCGGTGACGTCGGTGTAGTCAGTCGACAGATCGGCGCAGATCATCTCCGAATGCACTCGTTCGAAGTAGTAGTAGGCCTTGCCGTCGTGTGGATCTACGACGAGGTCGAAGTCGCCGGCGCTCATGTCGAGGGGGCGTAGCCACGTGCGTTCGATCTTGTACGGACCGAGGACGTTGTCCGCCGTGAGTACGGTCGAGCGCTGCACGGAGCCTTTCGTCATCACTTTCACCCAGCAGACGAACTTCGCCGTGGCCGCGTTGTAGATGATGTGGGGGCGGTCAAGTCCCTGCGCCGGGTGAAGGGGTGAGCTTGCGTCGCGTTCGTCTGGAGGGATGATGAGCCCGCGATCCTCCCAGTTGACGAGATCCGTGGAGGAGTAGCACCTCACGCCCCAGTGCCAGATGCCGCTGCCCGGAGTTGAGTGTTCTTTGTTCTCGCCGTACCAGTAGTAGACGTCGTCTACCACGATGACGGAGCCGCCGTGGGCGTGGATGCGCTCTCCCTTCGTGTCCAGCCATACCTCGCCGGGACGGATGAGCGTGTGCATATTATTCACTTCTTCTCCAGGGATCATGCGCCGACCGGAGCCTCTCGACGCCATCCGAAGAAGGGGGCGTCCGGGTCCTCGGCTGAGGCGCGGAAAGCAGTGTGGATCACGTGTACACCGGCTCCGACCTCGACCTCTTCACCTGTGGCCGGAAGCACGACGACAGCGGGAACACCCGCGGGAACCTCGACGCGGATGGTGAGCTCGTCGCCGCGCCTCTCCCAGGCGATCCCCGCCCTGCCGTGGATGGTGTCGTAGGCGGCGCGGGCGTGATCCAGCCCGCCTCCCGGACGCGGCTGAAAACGGATGCGGCTCCAGCCCGGGGCATCAGGAGAGAGGCCCGCGACCGATCGATGGAGGAAATCGACCACCGCGCCCAGCGCATAGTGATTGAAGGAGGTCATGTCTCCGGGGTTGATCGACCCATCAGGCAGCATGCTGTCCCAGCGTTCCCAGATGGTCGTGGCACCCATGCCGACCGGATACAGCCAGGACGGCAGTTCCTCCTGCAGCAGCAGGTGGTACGCGTAGTCCATGCTCCCCGCGCGCAGGAGCGCATCACAGATGATCGGGGTGCCGACGAACCCCGTCGAGATGTGGAATCCGCTCTCGCCGACGAGCTGCAGCAGCCGTTCCCCTGCCCTGGCCGCCTGCTGCTCATTCTTGAAGAGGTCGAACACGATCGCTACGGCGATGGAGGTCGCCGTATCGCTGACGACGCGTCCGGACTCGCTGATGAACTCGGCTTGAAAAGCGGCCGTTGCGCGAGCCGCTACCTCGCGATACCGGACGGCGTCGTCGCTTTGGTCGAGCATCTCGGCCGTCTGCGCGACGATCCTTGCCGTCTTGACGTGGTAGGCGGTGGCGACGAGGTGTTTGTCGGTATGGGATCTGCCCGCGTCGTCCGGCGGGGCGGTGGGATCCAGCCAATCGCCGAGCTGGAAGCTGGTATTCCAGAGACCCGTGCCGCCCGTGAGTTCCTCGACCAGGTCAACCCAGGCGCACATGCTCGGATACTGGTCGGCGAGAACCTGGGTGTCGCCGTCATTCATGTACATCTCCCACGGCACGATTACCGCCGCGTCACCCCACGCGGCGGTGGGGAAGTTCGGGAAGCCGCACTCCACCCACGGCACGAAGTTCGGAACGTGGCCCTGATCGGCTTGCTCGAAAGCGAGGTCCCTCAGCCAGCCGGTGAGGGTTCCGTGCGCAGCGAAGAGGCGGAGTGCGGTCGGGGTGAACACCTGGATGTCCCCGGTCCATCCCATGCGCTCGTCGCGTTGCGGACAGTCGGTCGGGATGTCGACGAAGTTGTCCCGCATGCTCCACACGACGTTCGAGTGCAACTGATTCAGCCCGGGATGCGAGGAGTCGAACCAACCGGTTCGCTGCATGCCGGTGTGGATGACGACGGCCTGGACGTCGCCGTCCCGCAGGTCGCCTACCCAGTTCTCCAATTCGACGTACTGGAACCCGTGGATCGTGAACCGGGGTTCGTACACCTCAGGACCGGCTCCCGCGGCGACGTATGTGTCCACCGACGTCGCCGCTCGGAGCGGGCGCGTACCCAGCTCGCCGTTCTCGATGACTTCGGCATGGTGCAGCCGAATCACGTGACCCGCCTCCGCGTTCACTCGGATGCGGATGACACCCGAAATGTTCTGCCCGAAATCCAGACGGATCCGGCCGTTGCTCCGACGCTCGACGGACGCAGGCTGCAGCACCTCGGTCTGCCGGACGGGCTCAGCGGTCGGCGGTTCGATGCGCGCACCGTAGTCCGCCCTCGGGAGGATGACCGCGCCCTTCCAGCCCGACGAGTCGAAGCCCGTTTCGGACCACCCCGCCGGCACCCGCCGGGCGTCGTAGGACTCCCCTTCGTAGAGACCCACAGAAGTGATGGGCGACGTCGTCCAGGCCCAGGTCAGCTGCATCAGGTGGTGTCTGCCATCGCGCGTGGTGATCTCCACCTGGGCGAGCAGGGCGACGTCGGGGCCGTACGCGTCCCAGACGCCCCCGTCGAACCCGATGTGGCCGCGATACCAGCCGTCCGCGATCCATGCGCCGAGGACATTCTCGCCGTCTGTGAGGGCCGGGGTGAGATCGTGGGTCTGGTAACGCAGACGGTGGAGGTAGCTGGTCCAGCCAGGAGCCAGATGGTCATCGCCGACCCTTTGCCCGTTGAACTCGAGCTCGTAGAGTCCGTGGGCCGTCGAATACACGCGGGCATGGGACACCTCGTCGACGTCGATCCCGGCCGCGACCAGGTCGAACGTCGTCCGGAGAAGAAATGCGGGCCGCGGAGCGTCTCGCGCGGCAGCTGTGGAGGGGGACACGAAATCCACGCCCCAGTCATCCCCTATCCCCCGCTCGATGCGGCGCGCATCGGTCCATGCTCCGCCCGAAGCTCTGAGCCGCAGTATCCCGCCTTCACGGCTCACGAGCGGAGTGAACGGCCACGCGAGGCGCGTCGCGGTCGTCGCGACGGCGCGCTGGAGGGGTCTACCGTCGAGGGTGAACTCCAGCTCGAAGGTTGGTGCCGGCTCATTCACGACGAAGGAGACGCGGGGGGCCGCTTCACCGATGCCGATCGTGCTGCCTCCGCGTCGATTCTCGAGCCAGAGGTCAGTGATCACCGCCGCCATCAGCCTTTCACCGACCCAGCGGTGAGGCCCTTCATGACCTGCTGGTTGAGAAACAGGTAGATGATCAGGGTGCCGAAGACGCTCACGGCGATGGCAGCGAAAGTCGGGCCGTACTGGACGGCTCCGTACTGGCCTGTGAAGTTCAAGAGTCCCACTTGAATGGTGCGCAGATCACTGCTCGTTGTGAAGGTCAACGCGACCAGCAAGTCGTTCCAGAGGAAGAAGAACTGGACGAGGCCGACCGTGAAGAGCGCGTTGCGCACCAGCGGCACTCCGAGCGACCAGAACATCCGAAAGATGTTCGCGCCGTCGATGGTCGCGGCTTCGAAGATCTCGCGGGGGATCGCGCGGAAGAACGTCGCCATCATGAAAACGGTGAGCGGCATCCCCGTCGCGATGTACGTGAGGATCAGCGGCCACAGCGTTCCGGTCAGGTGCAGCCGAAAGTAGATGGTGAACAGCGGCAGCAGGATCATCTGGGTGGGCACCATGATGCCGGCCAGGAACAGCAGCAAGACGGTCGCCTTGCCCTTCCACACCATGACCTCGAGCGCGAACCCCGCGGCGACGCCGAGGAGCAGGATGACGGCCAAGGAGGGGAAGACGACGATGGAGCTGTTGAGAATGTACTGCCCGAAGTTGCCGGTGGTGAAGACGGAGACGTAGTTGTCGAGGGACCAGGACGCAGGCAGGCTCCAGAACGGTTCGTTCAAGAACTCGCTCTGAGTTTTGAACGACCCGATGAACATCCAGATCATCGGATAGATCACGACGAACAACAACACTGCGATGAAGGCGCGGAGCGGAAGGCGAACCAGAAAGTCGCGGATGCCGCGGCGCCGAGGCAGCGGCCTCCCGAGAGCACCGGGCTGATCCATGCCGGTGACGATGGTGGTGGTGGCACTCATGATCAGTCCTTCGTGAGGTCGCGCCGGGTGGACCGGAAGATGAAGACGGTGAACAGCAGACACAGGATGGTGAGCATCAGGGCAATCGTGCTGCCGTAGCCGTAATCGCCGTAGGCGAACGACGTTCGGAACATGTAGAGCGTCAACGGCGTGGTGGCGCTGCCGGGCCCGCCTGCGGTCAGCGCGACGACGGTGTCGAAGACTTTGAGCGTGCCGTTGATACTGAAGATGACGGCCGAGAGTAGAACGGGAAGCGACAAGGGAACGATGATGCTGCGGATCAACTTCCACCCGGCTGCGCCGTCGATCCGTGCCGACTCGATGAGCTCCTCGGGGATGTCGACGAGGCCCGCATACAGAAGCACCGCGTAGAAGCCCATGGACCGCCAAATGTCCATGAGGATGATGACCCCGAACGAAGCCGTCGGGTTGCCGAACCAGTCCACAGATGAGAGGCCGATGACGTTCAGCAGCGAGTTGACAGGCCCCACGGTGGGCGCGGCCTCGAACAGCTTCTGGAACAGCAGCGCGACGGCGACGGTCGGCAGCACCACCGGGAAGAAGATCACGGTTCGGATGAGGCCGGACGCGCGTCTCAGCCAGAAGACGTACAGCAGCGAGAGACCGTAGCCGACAACCACCTGCAGGAGCGTGAGCACAAGGGCGTACCGCAGGGTGAAGAAGACGGCATCCCATGCGGCGGGGTCCTGGAAGAACTTTGCGAAGTTGTCGAGTCCGCTGAAAGTGAACCCGATGATGGGGTTTCCGTCTTGAACGGTGTAGTACATCGACCAGATGATCGGGACCAGCATGATCGCGGTGTAGATGAGCAGGGCAGGACCCAGCAGCACCAGAATGGCGCGCTTGTCCCCGAGGACTTTCTGCATGGCAGCTCTTTCGGTGGATGTTCCGGGGCGGGCGATCGCGCACCCGCCCCGGAACGACGGATCAACCTTCGTCGTTGGCGGCCTGGACGAGCTTCATGAAGTCCGCGCCGCTGACGGCGCCGCTGGCGAGGGCTCCCCCGTTGGTCTGGCTGACGCTGGTGCCCTTCGAGGTGAAGAGGGCCTCGAACCACAAGACGCTCGACGGCGCGTTGGCGATGACATCCTGGACCGTCTTGGTCGTCTCGGGGAGGTCGGCGGGGGGATTCGACACCGCGAAACCCGACACCACGCCTGAGTCGGCCAGGACCGTGTCGCCGTAATTCTCGGCGATGCACTTCAGCCACGCCTTGCTGTCGTCGTCGAACCCCTTCTGCGACAGCATCACGGGGATGCCGACGTTCGCGGGGATCTGATCGATGCTTCCGGAGCCACCCTCGACGGCGGGGAACTGAGCGAAACCAACGTTGTCAGCCCCGATCTGGTTGGCCTCAGGGTCGTTGAAGTTCGCCAGCGCCCAGCTGCCCATATAGAAGAACGCGGACTTCCCCGTGAGGAAGACATTCATCGCGGCGTTGTAGTCGATCGATCCCACGGCATCACCGAAGTAGCCGTTGGCGCCCAGCTCGGCGACGGCGTCCGCCGCGGCGACGTACTCGGGATCGGTGAGCTTGGCGTCCCCGTCGGCGACCTTCTGAAGGGCGTCGGGACCGAGATCGCGCACGATGTAGTCGCCGACCAGCCGGGTCACCGGCCACCCATCTTTGCCCGCGGCGGAGAAAGGCTGGATGCCGGCGGACTTCAGGGTCGCGGCGGCGGCGACGAGGTCGTCCCACGTCTCGGGCACGTCGATCCCGTTGTCAGCGAGCAGCTGCTTGTTGTACCAGAAGCCCTCGATATTGAACTCGGTGGGAAGCGAGTACAGCGACCCGTCGCCGTAGAGCGCCTTGATCGTGGAGTCGGCAGCGGGAAGGATCTTGTCGGCGACTCCGAGTTCGTCGAGCGCCTCGGAGAGGTTGACCACCTGTCCGGCGTCGATGAACTGCTTCATTAGAGACGGGGTTCCGGCGGCCATCGAAATGTCCGAGAGCGCGTCCTGGCTCGCCAGCAGCTGCAGCTGCTGGTCCCACGTCGTACCGGGCAGATTATCCGGGGTGAGCGGCGCAGCGGCCTCCGGGTCGGCGCAGACAGAATCCCCGAGTGACGCCAAAGTCGCGGCGATGGTCGTGTTCTCCGTCTGCCCCAGGTAGGTGAACGCGGCGTCCCCAGCCCCGCCGGATTCCGAGGAGCCTCCTCCCCCCGAGCAAGCCGCCAGCGCGAGCGCGCCGACTCCGATGAGTGCGATTGCCGGGACCAGGCGACGCGGGCGCCTCGATGCTGTGGTCACTATTCCTCCTTGAATGCGACGCCTCTTTTGAAGCGCTTCAGAGACAAGGTGCCAGATAGAGTCGGGTGTGTCAATCTGTGTAGTCGACTTAAATGAATCGCTTCAATAACGATGTCGCCTCGTCCGATACAGTGACGTGTCTCGGTGCGGCAGAGCTTGGGGAGGGCGGGAGTGACTAATCGGATGATTGCACCGCGTCCGCAGCCGAGCATGGCCGATGTCGCGGCACACGCCGGAGTGGCCATCGGGACGGTATCGAACACCCTGAACAATCCAGATCGGGTGAGAGAGGCGACACGGCGGCGCGTTCTCGCATCGATTGCCGAGCTCGGATTCGTCCGCAATGACGCGGCGCGCTCACTCGCCGCGGGAAGCAGCACGTCCGTCGGCCTGGTCCTTGCAGATCTTGGTAATTCGTTCTTCGTCGATATCGCTCGCGGAGCCGAGAAGGTGATGAGACGGCACGGGATGGACGTGCTGATCGTCAATTCCGACGTCGAGCCGACTCGCGAGATTCACAACCTCGAGCTCCTTGATCGGTCCCGGATGGCCGGCATTATCTTCGCACCGCTGGACACGCCGTTGATGCGGTCTGAGCAGCTTCCGAGCCGTTCCACACCGACGGTGCTGGTGAATTATGAGTCTCCCGTGCACTCGTACTCAGGTGTGGTGGTAGATGAGAAGCACGGGGGCGCCGCGGCAGCGGGACATCTGCTCGCACTCGGTAGACGTCGGCTGCTGTTCGCAGGCGGCCCGCTCTTCTTGGGCGCCGTGGCCGCGAGGCTCGAGGGCGCCGAGCGGGCCTCGTCACAGTTTCCTGACGCCTCGCTCGACGTCATCGAAACACGCGGGCTCAACATCCGGCATGGTCGCGAACTCGCACAACAAATCTTGAAGCAACCCGCCGGAACTTATGACGGCATCGTCGCCGCCTCGGACCTCCTTGCTATCGGCATCATCCAGATCCTGAACTCATCGCCGGGTTTCGCCGTGCCGTTCGATGTTGCAGTCACGGGGTACGACAACAATCACTTCGCATCGGAGAGCTCCATCCCGATATCGACCGTCAGCCAGCCCGGCGAGGAGATGGGCAGCACAGCAGCCGACCTCCTCCTCGAACAAATGGGCAACCCCGGCGCCTCAACTCGGACGGTAACCCTCGAGCCGCGCCTCATTCCACGTAGCTCGACGCTCGGCGCTGTCTGGCAGCGTGATTGAGTCGCGTGGTGCCGACTCGCGCCTCACCACCTCCCCCCAAACCCCTGAGCAAGGGAGCACCAGAGCACCGACCTAAGCTGATCCGCCAGGGATCAATCGAAGGTCCATGTCGGTGAACGGCGGCGCATCTTCCCTGCCTAGTGCCGAAAGTGCGGCCGCGACGTTGTTCTGTGCGACGGCAGACAAGTCGATTCCGATTGTCGTGAGTCGCGGCTCGGTGACTCTCGAGAGCGGGGTGTTGTCCATCCCGATGAGACCGATGTCTGCGGGCACGCGCCACCCGCGGCGGGCGGCCGCGCTGAGCAGGGTGATGGCGATGTCGTCGTTGTAGCAAGCGATGCCGTAGCCCGGTTCGAGCGCGTCCATGGCGACCGCGGCGTCCGTCGGATCGATGGCGAGGCCGAGGACGGTGGGTGCGGGCAGGCCTGAAGCTGCGCACACTTCACGGACGGCGTTCTCGCGATCCGTGCCGAACGGATCCTGACGGTTGTCGCGCAGGTGTGCGAATGCAAGGCGCCGGTACCCGCGGTCGATAAGGTGCTCGGCTTGCATGCGCCCGATCGCGTAGTTCAGGTCCTCCCCTGAAGAGGTGTCGAACCCTGGTACATCGCGCTCCGAGAGGACCGCTCGCTCCGCATCGGTGAAGGGCTGGAGTGACAGCACGGCACGGGGTCGCATGCTGGCGAGGATGCGGTCGAGCGATATCGCCGACTGCGCTGATAGGCGCAGTACGAGGGTGAGACCCTTCTCGGCGAGCAGATCTGTCACGGTGTCGTAGATGTCCTGCAGGTTCCCGCCGAAGGTGGTGTTCGGTATCAGCGCGATGATGAAGTCGCTCGAGCCTTGTCGCAGCATCCGGCCGGCCGCGGACGGCTCGTAGCCGAGCTCTTTGGCAGCGCGGAGCACCCGCTCAGCAGTGTCGGGGGCAAACCGGTGGGAGTGACCGTTCAGGACCTGACTCACCGTCGCGCGCGACAGGCCCGCGTGACGCGCCACATCTGCACTCGTCGTCGACACCATCGGCGGCCTCCCCCTCAATTGAGATCCTACGCGATTATCGCGTGTCAACCCCCTATTGACACGTGATAACAGGATGTGGTCTACTGCCATTGTCACGTGACAATGCGAGAGCTTCTCATCGATGCGTGACGCCACCTGGCTGGCCGGATGCCCCGGCCGAATGACAAAGGAGTCCTCATGTCGGATAACCCGAACGCGCCGACAGTCCCCGGCGCTTCAACCTCGCCCGCGCAGCAGGCACTGGCCGCCGACACGCTCGCGGAGAACACGGCCACCGGTACGCTTCGCACGCCGGTGCGGCCGAAGTACATCGTGTTCCTGCTGCTCGCGATGTTCGGCGCGTATGTCGCCCTGGTCGCGCCGATCGGCATCTCGCTCGCGTTGCGCGTGCAGGAGCTGGTGCCGCAGAACGTCGAAGTGCTCGGCTACATCATCGGCATTGCCGCCATCGTGACGACGATCACCGGTCCTCTGATGGGGATCTGGAGCGACCGTACGCGGTCGAGGTTCGGCAGACGCCGCCAGTTCGGCCTCGGCGGCGCGGTCGTCGGCTTCATCGGCCTCGCCGTCGTCGCCTCCGCCACAGGGGTCCCGCTGCTTCTGGTGGGGTGGGTGATCACGTCGTTCGGGTGGAGCACCACCATGAACTCGCTCATCCAGTCGCAGGCTGATCGCCTACCCGAATCGCAGTACGGGCGAGTGGCCGGTATGACCGGGTTCGTCCAGATGGTCGCGCCGGTCTTCGGCGTGGGCCTTGCTAGCGCGTTCATCGGCAACAACTTCTTGGTATTCCTCGTTCCCGGCGCCGTCGGACTCCTCAGCCTCGTCGCGTGGTTCATCTTCATCCCGGAGCGCGACACCCGCGGTATCGAATTCGCAGACTCGATGACCGCCGCGAAGGTGCTCGGGAGCATGGTCTTCAAACCAAGCAGCTACCCGGACTTCGCCTGGAACTGGCTGGCCCGCCTGCTGTTCATGACGGGTGTGACCTTCTCGACCACCTTCACGTCGTTGTTCTTCGCCTCCCGCCTCAGCGAGGGTGGACAGGTCGCCGACATCGGCGGAATCATCGTCATCCTGTCGCTCGTCAGCCTCGCCGTGACGGGTGTCGGCGCACTCCTGGGTGGAATCCTCTCCGACAAGCTCGGCCGCCGAAAGATCTTCGTCCTCGGTTCCGGCATCGTGTACACCGCCGGGGCGATCACGCTCGCATTCGGGGGCAGCAACTTCGGCGTCCTCCTCATCGGATCCGCGCTCACCGGGCTCGCGCTGGGTGTGTTCTCCTCCGTCGATCAGGCCCTCGTGCTGAACGTTCTTCCCGAGAAAGACACGGATGCCGGCCGGTTCCTCGGCATCAACGGTTACTCCACCTCCATCGCACAGGGCTTCGCGCCGCTCGTCGCGGCTCCGCTGATCCTGATCGGCGCGAGCGGCGATCAGAAGAACTACGGCCTGCTCTTCATCGTCGCATCGGTCCTGACGATCACCGCTGGGATCATCGTCCAGTGGAAGGTCAAGAGCGTCCGCTGAGCGCGTCCGACCATCCGTCGCGACTGACTTGGAGCTGAAACAATGACCACCACTCTGTTCACGGATGGCTGGACCTTCCACCGCGACGGCGTCGACGCGGGCATCCCGGTTCGTCTCCCCCACGACGCCATGATCGGCGAGCCGCGGTCGGCAGATGCTGGCACCGACAACCACGGCGGATTCTTCGCGGGCGGGGCATACGTGTATCGCAAGCGGTGGACGGCACCGGACGATGCGGGGAAACGCTCGCAGCGTCTGACGTTCGAGGGCGTCTACGGGGCGACCCGCGTCTTCATGAACGGCCGCGAAATCGGTCGCAACGACAGCCCGTACCGAGAGTTCAGCGTTCCGCTCGATGTCGTCACCCCGGGCGAGGCGTTGACGATCGAGGTCTACGTCGACAACCGTCACGTGCCGAACAGCCGCTGGTACACCGGATCCGGCATCTACCGGCCCGTGTGGCTGGAGTCCGACGGTGCCGTGCACATCGCACCCGACGGCGTCCGGATCGTGACGCGCACGGTCGACCAGGGTCGTCAGCGCAGCGACGCGGTCGTCGATGTGGAGACGCGTATCGACGGCCCCGTCCCCGCGTCCGCCGAGGTCTTCGTCGCTTTCGAGCTCGACGGTAAGGTCGAGGCATCCGGCGCCGCGTCTGTGTCGAAGGGCGTCGCGAATGTCAGCATCCCGATCGCGGATGCGCGGCTTTGGTCGGCAGAGCACCCACACCTTTATGACGTGCGCGTGAGCGTGCTCTTCGACGCTCAGACCCTCGACGAACGTCACCGCCGGACGGGTCTTCGCACGATCGAGGTCGATGCTCGTCAGGGCCTGCGCATCAACCACGAACAGGTGCTCCTCCGCGGCACTGCGGTGCATCACGACAACGGACTGCTCGGTGCGGCTACGTGGACGGATGCGGAGCGTCGCCGCGCGCGTCTGCTCAAGGAGGCCGGCTACAACGCAATCCGAAGTGCGCACAATCCGTTGTCGCGCGCGTTCCTCGATGCGTGTGACGAGTTCGGACTCTACGTCATGGATGAACTCACTGATGTGTGGTTCGCCCACAAAACCTCACACGACCGCGCCGAGCATTTCCGTGACGAATGGCGTGCGGATGCCGCCGCGATGATCGCCACCGACCGCAATCGGCCGTCGGTGATCATGTATTCCATCGGCAATGAGATCGCCGAGTCGGCCACCGGGCCCGGCGTCGACCTCGCACTTGAGATCCAGGCCTACTTCACGGAAGTCGACCCCACGCGTCACACGACGATCGCCGTCAACCCGCTGCTGGCGATGATGGCCGCGAAGGCCAAGCCCGCAGAGGGAGGCGACGCGACACCGCCGGAGCGAACGCCGGCCACAAGCACCGCCGCCAACCTGATGACGGCGAAGCTCGGCAGGATGATGGTCCTCGCGTCTATGCTGCCCGCCGCTGACAACGCCTCGCGCGACATCTTCGCGAGCGTCGACATCGCCGGGTACAACTACGGCTACGCGAGCTACCGCCGCGCCCGCAAACGCTACCCGGACCGCGTCATCGTCGGCACGGAATCGATGCCGGGAGATCTGCCGGCCATCTGGAAACGCGTCACCTCGATCCCCGGCGTGATCGGCGACTTCAGCTGGACAGGCTGGGACTACCTCGGCGAAGTCGGCCTCGGCTACTGGTCGTACGGCAAAGAGCCAGGCGGCATCGCCAAGCCCTACCCGGGCGTCCTGGCAGGGTGCGGCGTGTTCGACATCACCGGCGCGTCGGCGGCAACACTTCTGCTTGCTCAGGCTGTGTGGGGTATCACGGATGCCCCAGGGATCGCAGTCCGCCCGGTCGACAAAGCGGGCCAAAGACCCAACAAGACCCCCTGGCTATCCACGGATGCCGTCACTAGCTGGTCGTGGCGCGGCCTCACCGGTAGGGCCGACATCGAGGTGTATTCTGCCGAAGACCAAGTGGAACTCATCCTCAACGGCCGTTCACTGGGTCGACGGGCCTCTGGCCCGAAACGGGGCTTCGTCGCTCGCTTTCACACCCCGTACGAACCCGGTGAGCTCGTCGCCATCGCGTACCGTCAGGGCGTCGAGACGGGCCGCAGCAGCCTGCGATCCGCCGGCGAGCCGCGACTGCGGCTGCGCGCCGAGACCGAACAGCTGACCGGTCCGGACAGCCTCTCCTATGTGTGGGTCGAACTCGCCGACGGAGATGGAGTCGTGGATGCGGCATCCGTCGATCACGTCTCGGTGACTGTCTCGGGGCCCGGCGTGCTTGCGGCGCTCGGCAGCGCGGCACCCTCGACGGAGGAGAGTTTCGTCGACACGGAACGCACCACGTACCGGGGCCGCGCCCTCGCCATCGTGCGGGGTACCGGCCTGGACGGCGAGATCGTCCTGAACGTGACCTCTCAGCGGCACGGTGACGCCACCTTGACCCTCGACGGAACTGCGCTTCACGTGCCGGGTCTGACTCCAGCCTCCACAACGAGCCCGAGGAACGCATCGTGACCTCAACCACCCCTGTTCTCCCAGGCTTCTTTCCCGATCCGTCGATCTGTCGAGTGGGCGACACCTACTACCTGATCAACTCGAGCTTCGAGTACCTGCCCGGCATCCCGATCCACTCCAGCACTGATCTCGTCACTTGGACTCCGATCGGCAACGCGCTGACCCGAGCTACTCAGATCGCCGAGCATGACGGCTATCCCAGTGCCGGGATCTTCGCCCCGACAATCCGCCACCACGACGGACGATTCTGGATCATCGGCACGAACGTCAACGACATCCCCCTCGGCCGAGGCCACTTCCTGATCCACGCCGAGGACGCGGCCGGCCCCTACTCCGATCCTGTTCACATCGCCGGCGCGATCGGCATCGACCCAGATATCGCGTGGGACGACGACGGCACCGCTCACGTGACGTGGTGCTCACTCGATCCTGAGCAGCCCGGCATCCAGTCCGCCCCCATAGACACGGAGACGGGCGAGATGCTGGCGTCGCCGCGGCCCCTTTGGCAAGGCACGGGACTTGCCTTCCCGGAGGGACCCCATCTGTACCGCATCGATGGGTGGTGGTACCTGCTCCTTGCCGAGGGGGGGACCGAGCGGGGTCACGCGGCGACGATCGCCCGCGCCCGCACCCTGGACGAAGACTTCGAGTCGGCACCTGGAAATCCGTTTCTCAGCCACCGAAGCCTTACCCACCCCGTGCAGAACACGGGCCACGCCGATCTGGTCGAACTCGCAGACGGCACGTGGGCAGCCCTGCACTTGGGCGTGCGACCCCGCGGGCAGTCGCCGGGTTTCCACGTCAACGGCCGCGAAACCTTCGTCGTCGGCATCCACTGGGTCGACGGCTGGCCCCATGTGGACGAGGACCGCTTCACCGCGCCCGTGGTAGATCGCTCCTTCGAGGACCGGTTCGTCAGCCCCAGGTTGCACGATCGTTGGCTGGGGGTCGGGCGGTTCCCCCAGTCCTTCTCCCGCCACGGCGCTGATGATGGTCTCGTCATCGACGCGGATGCCGGTGCGGGCAGCACCCTTCTGGCAGCTCGGGCGAGGGACGTCGTCTGGAGCGCGTCGGCCGTATTCGAGCCGCTCAACGATCGCGCCGCCGGCCGGTTCCTCCTGCGGATCGACGACCGTCATTGGTACGGCCTGACCTACGACGGAGCTGTCGTAGAGGCAAAGGTTGTCATCGGGCCGGTCGCCCATTCGGCCGGCCACTGGGACGTCCCGGAGGGCGCCGCCCCGACCCTTCGGATCAGCGCGCACGCGCCGACGCTTCTGCCGCACGGCGTATCGCTTGAGCCGGATCTCGTCGAACTCGCCGTCACCGCGGCAGGCGAGGAGCACATCTTCGGGGCGTTCGATGGCCGCTATCTCTCCACCGAGGTCGCCGGCGGATTCACCGGACGAGTCTTCGGCGTGCAGGCACTCACCGGTCAGATCCTCGTGCGAAGCATCCAGTACACCATCCCGGAGTCCCTCACGTCGGACTGAGCTGTTTCCCGCGCCGCCGCGGGTGACGCACTTCATGAAACGAGAACCACATGACCGAATCGATCTACCGCGATCCGACCGCACCCGTCGAGGATCGCATCGCCGACCTCCTCTCCCTAATGACGGTGGAAGAGAAGGCCGGACAGCTGACCCAGTACTTCTACTTCGGCGGCATGGAACTGCCCGAAGGATTCGACATCGATTCACTCCCGCCCGAGCACCGCGCGTTCCTCGACCAGCCCCTCGCCGTCGAGGCAGCACTGGCCAGGGGTGAGGTCGGCTCCGCGCTGTTCGTCACGAAGCCGCGAGTCATCAACCGACTGCAGCGGATGGCCGTCCACGAGACCCGGCTCGGTATCCCGTTGCTGTTCGGCTTCGACGTGGTCCATGGTCTCCGTACGATCTTCCCTGCGCCGATCGGTCTGGCGGCGAGCTGGGACCCAGCCCTTATCGAAGAGGCGCAGACTGTTGCGGCGCGGGAAGCGCGGGCGGCCGGCATCCACTGGACGTTCGCGCCCATGGTCGATATCGCCCGCGACCCTCGCTGGGGTCGGATCTTCGAGGGCGCCGGAGAGGACCCGGTGCTCGGCGCGGCCGTCGCCGCAGCGCAGGTGCGCGGCTTCCAAGGTGATTTCGGCACCGAACGCATCCTCGCCGGCCCGAAGCACTTCGCCGGCTACGGTGCCGCCCGCGGGGGTCGTGACTACGACGATGCCGATGTCTCCGACTCCGAACTGTGGAACGTCTACTTCCCGCCGTTTAAGGCGGCCATCGACGCCGGCGCGGCGAACGTCATGAGCGCATATATGGACCTCAATGGGGTACCCGCGTCGGCCAACCGTTGGCTGCTGACCGACATCCTCCGTGACGAGCTGGGCTTCGAGGGCTTCGTCGTATCGGACGCCAACGCGGTTCGATCGCTCGAGGTCCAGCACTTCGCAAAGGATCTGACGGACGCCGCGTCCCGCGCACTGAACGCCGGGCTCGACATGGAGATGGTCATGGCCGACGCCGCGTACTCGCGTCTGCCGCAAGCTCTCGCCGACGGCACGGTCAGCGAGGACTCGCTCGACGTCGCTGTTCGGCGCGTGCTGAAGGCGAAGTTCCAGCTCGGCCTGTTTGAAAACCCCTTCGTCGACGACACCATCACCCCCGGCGTCCTGAGCTCGGTCGCGCACCGCGACGTTGCCCGAACCGCTGCCGAGCAGTCGATCGTCCTTCTGAAGAACGTGGACAAGGCGCTGCCGCTCGCACGCAACGCCTTAGGCGCGGTCGCGGTCATCGGGCAACTCGCCGACAGCAAGCGCGATCTTCTCGGGCCGTGGGTCTTCGACCACGACACCTCCGAAACCGTCACGATCCTCGAGGGCATCACGTCACGGCTCGGGGATACGACAGTCTCGTACGCCCCGGGAGCCGGGATTCCGGATCGGATCTTCCCCTCGATGTTCGACGAGGCCGACCCCACGGTCGCGAAAACCCCGGCCGATTGGGACGACGATACTGAGATCGCCCACGCCGTCGAGGTCGCCTCATCCGCCGATGTAGCGATTTTGGTCGTCGGCCAGCGGCAGAACCAAGCGGGGGAAAAGGCGTCGACCGCCACACTCGACTTGCCCGGCCGCCAGCTCGAGCAGCTGCAGCGTGTCGTCGCGACCGGCACTCCCGTGGTCCTGGTCGTCGTCTCAGGACGTCCCCTTGATCTGCGGTGGGCTGACGACAACGTCGCGGCGATCGTGCAGGCGTGGTATCCGGGAACGCGGGGAGGGGATGCTGTTGCCCGGGTGCTGCTCGGTGAGGTGTCTCCGGCCGGCAGGCTGCCGTTTACGTGGCCCCGCCATGTCGGCCAGGTACCGCTCGTCTACGCGCACTACCGCACTTTCCAGCCCGAGAACCAGGCAGAACGCTACTTCGAAGAAGCCAGCACCCCGCTGTACGCGTTCGGACATGGATTGTCGTACGCCACCTTCCAATACACCGATCTTCGAGTCGAGAAAAGTGCGATCAGTGTGGGCGAGGCGACCCGGGTATCGGTAGAGGTGCGTAACACGTCGGGCCGCGCGGCCGACGAGGTGGTCCAGCTGTATATCCACCAGCGATACGGCACCTCGTCGCGACCGGTCCGCGAACTCAAGGGCTTCCAGCGCGTCCCTCTCCAGGCAGGAGAGACGCGCACGCTGACGTTCCCCGTCGGCCCGGACCAGCTTCGTTACTGGAGCGCCGTCACCCGCCGTTTCGACCAAGATCCCACGATCATCGACATCTGGGTCGGGGGAGACTCCACCGCAGACATCGCTACGACGCTGGAGATCCACGAGTGATCTCATCTGGGGCACCCATCGACCGACGCGCTCTGGTGAGCCGCCACAATATACAGCTGACATCTTTCGCGCCCGACCAGGTCCTCACCGTCGGCAACGGCGACTTCGCCTTCACCGTCGACATCACGGGCATGCAGACCTTCCCAGCCGCTCACGACCAGCTGACCGAAATGATGAGGGCCGTAGAGTCCGCTCCAGACCGCGCGTCAGGCTCGGCGAGTAGTCTGCCCGTGATCTCCCTGTGCACGATGAGCAACTGGGGCTGGCACGAGATGCCAAATCCCGCGGGTTACACGCTGAATGACGCGATGTCGGAATACCAGACCGCGCGCGGCGCGGTGCGGTACCCCGACCGCTACGACATGCACGCTGCCGCGATGGGCCAGGTGCCTGACGAACTGAAGGCAGGAACCTGGCTGCACGAGAATCCGCACCGCCTGAACCTGGGTCGGATCGGCCTTCGCCTTCGCCGCTCCGCGACCGCGCCCGTAGAAACGGACCCCACCGCACTCGCGGACCCGACGCAGACCCTCGATCTGTGGAGGGGCATCGTCACCAGCGACTTCCTCTACGCCGACGCGCCGGTGCGGGTCACCACCGTTGCCGAGCCGGAGTCGTCAGTCGTGGCTTTCCGCATCGAGTCGACACTGTTAGCCGATCAGCGCGCCCAAGTGGAAGTGGAGTTCCCGTATGCGAGCACAGGGTTCTTCCAAAGCTCCGACTGGGCTGCCACCGACCGGCACGAGTCCCACCTGGACGTCCACGGCCATGAGGCGACCATCCGCCGGCACGTGGACGCAACTGAGTACGACGTCGGGATCGCAGCCACGACCGGTGCAGCAATCGAGCCGGGCGATCGACCCCACCTCTTTCTCATCTCCGCCCATCCCGATCACCACGCACCGCACCTCGAAGTGGTGGTGTCGTTCGCGCCGGCCGCGATTCCAAAAGCGACTCTTCCAAGCTTCACCACGGTCGCCGCCTGTGCAGAAAAGGCGTGGGAGCACTTTTGGCTGAGCGGAGCGGCACTCGACTTCTCCGACACAAACGACCCCCGGGCCGCAGAACTCGAGCGACGAGCGGTCCTGTCCCAATACCTCACCCGCGTCAACAGCGCCGGCATCCTCCCTCCGCAGGAAACAGGCCTGACCACCAACTCGTGGCAAGGTAAGTTCCACCTCGAGATGCATCCGTGGCACGCCGCCCACTTCGCCACCTGGGGGCGCCCCGAACTGCTCGAACGCAGCCTCCCCTGGTACGAGACCGTCCTCGACGTCGCCCGCGCCACAGCAGCGCGACAGGGTTACTCCGGAGCGCGCTGGCCAAAGCAAGTCGGCCCGGACGGGCGCGAAAGCCCCACACCCATCGGGTCGCTGCTGGCCTGGCAGCAACCGCACATCCTCTACATGCTCGAGCTCGTCTGGCGCGCGTCCGTCGAGCCACATCGCAGCGAGCTGCTGGCACGCTTCGCCGATCTCGTAGCCGAGACGGCGACCTTCATGAGCGCCTTCGCCGACGAACATGAGGGGTCCTACCATCTCGGCCCACCGATCATGCCGGCCCAAGAGTTCTACGACGCCACCCTCACCCAAGACCCCACATTCGAGTTGGCCTACTGGTGGTGGGGTTTGGAAATCGCCCAGCGGTGGCGCGAGCGCTCAGGGCTCGATCGGAACGATGAGTGGACCCTTGTTCAGAATCACCTCGCACAGCCTTTGCAGGTCGACGGCCTCTACCGCGCTGTCCGTGACCCGGGACCATTGCGGCGAGACGACCACCCGTCCGCGACGGCAGCTCTGGGGCTCGTCCCCGCCACCCCACTGATCGAGGCGAACGTGATGGCTGCCACCCTCGCCGACATCCTCAACGATTGGGAGTGGCCCTCCGCGTGGGGGTGGGACTTCCCCATGATGGCTATGACGGCAACTCGACTCGGCCGACCGGACCTTGCCGTTCAGATCTTGCTTCGCGACGAGCGGCGAAACGCATTCACGGCGGTCGGTCACAATCCTCAGCTGGGGGCTGCGCTGCCGCTCTACCTCCCCGGCAACGGCGCGCTTCTCGCCGCCCTCTCTCTCCTCGCCGCGGGCGGCGACGACGGCACACCCGCGGGCTTTCCCAAGGGGTGGACCGTGCGCGCTGAAGGCTTCATCCCATGGCCCTGACCCGAAAGATCGGAAAACGAGAATGACAGACCCATCGCCGACCTTCCTGTGGGGCGCATCCACCGCGCCGCACCAGATCGAAGGCAACAACCTCAACAGCGACTGGTGGGTCTACGAACAGCGGATGCCGCACTTCAACCCCAGCGGCGACGCCGTCGACAGCTACCACCGCTACGAAGACGACATGCGGCTACTCGCCGACGCCGGACTCAACGCCTACCGTTTCGGCATCGAATGGGCGCGCGTCGAGCCGCTCCCAGGGCAGTTCTCGCTCGCCGAACTCGCTCATTATCGCCGGATGATCGACACCGCGATCCGTCTCGGATTGACACCCGTCGTCACGCTGCATCACTTCTCCAGCCCCCGGTGGTTCATCGAAGAAGGCGGATGGCTCGGCGACACCGCGATCGAACGCTTCACCGCCTACGTCACGCGGGTCTGCGACATCCTCGACGGTGTGCCGTGGGTCTGCACGATCAACGAGCCCAACATGTTCGCTTTCATGATGCTGATGGCCGGAGCCATCAACGCGGACGCCGTTCCCGAGATCGACACGCCCACCGTCCAGCGGGCAGACGGATTCGTCCTGCCGCTCCCCTCACCCGAGGCAACTCGGAGGCTGATCGACGCGCACCATGCGGCGCGGTCGATCGTGCGGGAACACACCACCTCCGCCGTCGGCTGGACCGTGGCGAATCTTGCGCTGTACGCGGCCGACGCGACTTCGGCATCGCGGCTCGAGCAGGAGCGCTACGCCCGCGAAGACGTCTTCCTCGAAGGCGCACGCGGCGACGACTTCATCGGTGTCCAGGCCTACTCCACCCAGGCCGTGGATCAGACCGGTCTGGTGCCGAACCCCCCCAACCCCGACAACACGATGGTCGGCACCCCGTATCGCCCCGATGCGCTCGGCATCGCGGTCCGCCACGCGTGGGCGATCACTCAGGGGGTGCCGATTGTCGTGACCGAGAACGGTATCGCCACCCCTGACGATGATCGGCGCGTCGCCTACACGTCGGAGGCGCTGACGCACCTACTCGCGGCGGCGGACGAGGGGGTGGATGTCCGTGGCTACCTGCACTGGAGCGCTCTGGACAACTTCGAATGGGGCCACTGGGAGCCGACCTTCGGCCTCATCGCGGTCGACCGCACGACGTTCACCCGCACGCCCAAGCCGAGCCTCGCCTGGCTGGGCGCGGTCGCCCGCAGAGGCGCGCTCAGCGCCGCATCCCTCCCGTCGGAAGGCGCCGCATGACATTCGCAGATTATCGAGGCACACGGGTCGTGGTGACCGGCTGTTCGTCCGGAGTCGGGGAGGCGGCGGCTCGCGCCCTCGTCGACCTCGGGGCGGAGGTGTTCGGGCTGAGTCGACGACGTCCGACCTTCCCGATTGCACAGTTCCACAGCGTGGACCTTGCGTCGGTGGATTCCGTGGATCACGCCACTTCGCTGCTCAGCGGGCCCGTCGACGCGCTCTTCAACTGCGCGGGCGCGCCGCCCACCCTTTCCTCCCGCGAGATACTCAAGGTCAACTTCCTGGGCCCGCGCCTGCTGACGGAGCGTGTTATTGAAATAATGCCCCCGGGAGGTGCGATCGCCAATGTGTCCTCGAGCGTCGCCGGGGCATGGAGAGACCATCTCCCTGTCATCCGAGAGTTCGTGGACACTCCCTCATACGACTCCGGGCTCGCCTGGTACGAGGAGCACGAGAAGATCGCCGGGCACGGATATCCGTTCAGCAAACAAGCACTCACGGTGTGGACGCTGCAACAGTCGAGCGTGCTGGTCAAGCGCGGGCTGCGAATCAACGCCGCAAGTCCCGGGCAGGTCGACACAGCCCTGCTCGAGGTGAGCCAGCAGGCCTTCCCTCCCGAATTACTCGCTGCCTCCTTGAGACCGAGCGGGCGGGCTTCGACGGTGCAGGAGCAGGTCCTGCCACTGCTCTTCCTGAACAGCCGCGGCGCGTCGTACGTGAACGGCGCCGATCTCGCGGTCGACGGAGGAAATTCGGCCATCCAGGCGACGGAGGTGCGGGCCGGCTGAGTTGCGCCTCAGGCGACCCTCGCTCACTGCGAGCCTCGGACACCGGCATCGGCGAACTCGCGTGCAGTGACCGCGACGCCGCCGCATTGTCCGAGATCTACTTACCGTGGGGCATAAACACAGTAGATTCAGCCCCTTTTGCGCGAGGAACTCGCGGATCTATGCGGGTCTCGTGCCACGAATGAGCACTTTTCCGCTAGCCACCGGCCCAATCGGAAAAGAAATCGGCAAGAAAATGTTCCCGATTTGTTCCCAAAATGCCGAAAAGCGACACTCGAAAGTGCCGCTGATCAGGGGTTTAAATGGCGGTGACGGTGGGATTTGAACCCACGGTAGGGGTGAACCTACACAACATTTCGAGTGTTGCACCTTCGGCCGCTCGGACACGTCACCGTCGTCGAGTTTACGACACGCGCGGGGATGCGGCGAATCGGCGTCAGGTCCGCACACCTCACAGCGCGCACGCAATCCGGATCATCCCCCAGGATGACCCGGATCACCCTTCCGCCCGACGCGCCGCGACAGGCCCGCGCGAAGACTTGACCCATGACCGTTCCGCTCCTCCACGCCCGCGCCCTCACCAAGACCTATGGGCAGACCGTCGCCCTCGCCGGGGTCGACCTCGACGTCTTCGCCGGCCAGTCCGTCGCCATCATGGGCGCATCCGGCTCGGGCAAGACGACGCTCCTGCATGTCCTCGCCGGCATCGTGCTCCCCGACTCGGGCGCCGTGCACCTGGCGGCGAACGGGGCGACGACCGACGTCACCACCCTCGACGACGCCGATCGCACTCGACTGCGCCGCGAATCGTTCGGCTTCGTCTTCCAGCAGGGCATGCTCGTGCCCGAGCTCACCGCGATCGAGAACGTCGCACTCGCCCTCATGATCACCGGGATGCCGCGGCCCGAGGCCGAACGGAAGGCCGCGCCGTGGCTGCAGTACCTGGGCCTGGCCGGCATGGAGGACCGCCGTATCGGACAGCTCTCCGGCGGCCAGGCGCAGCGCGTCGCGATCGCCCGCGCGCAGGTCACCGGAGCCGGGATCGTCTTCGCCGATGAGCCGACGGGAGCCCTCGACTCCCGCACGTCCGACGAGGTGATGGCGGCCCTCCTCGCCTCCACGACCGGCCGGGGCTCCACTCTGGTCCTCGTCACCCACTCCGACCAGATCGCCCGGCAGTGCGACCGCATCGTCGACATGCGCGACGGCCGCGTCGTCGGCGAGCGCGCGGGTCGGGCGGTGTCGGCATGACCTCAGGCGTCCTCACATCGGTCCGGCCTCGACGCCGTGGCGCAGCATCCGCCCTCGCCCTCACGCGCCTGTTCCTGCGACCCGGCGTCACCCGGAAGGGCACCGTGCTGCTGCCGGTCGTCGCCTTCGCAGCCGTCACCGCTCTGGTGCTTATCGTGGTCGGGGGCGCGCAGACGTTCTGGACGACGACCGACGACCTCGCCGGGCTCTACCAGCTGCTCGCCGTGGTCGCCCTCGCACTGCTTCTGGTGCCGCTCGTCACCGTGGGCGGGGCCGCCGCCCGCCTGTCGGCACGTCGACGCGACGACCGCCTCGCCACGCTGCGACTGCTCGGAGCCTCGAGCACCACGGTCCGCTCGATCGCCGTGCTCGAAGCGACGACCCTGGCCGGGTCAGGCTCGCTCGCCGGCACCGTCGTGTTCCTGGCGACATCGCCGCTCGTGGGGCTCATCCGATTCCGGGGTGCCGCGCTGACCGCCGGCGGCGTGCTCCTGCCGGTGTGGGCGATCGTCGTCGTCTGTGCGGGCATCGTGCTTCTGGCCGCGGTCAGCGCGATCGCGAGCCTGCGGCGCGTCGTCGTCTCGCCGCTCGGTGTGCGAACTCGCGACGCGGCACCGCACGTCGCCGCGATCCGTGCCGTGATCGCGGTCGTCGCCATCGGCCTCGGCTACGCGGTGATGAGCCTCCTCGGCGCGGCCACGTCGATGATCGCCCTCGTGGTCGTCCTCGGCGCGGTCTGCGCGGGCATCCTCGGCGCGCTCTCGGTGATCGGCCCTTGGCTCGTCCGCGTGCTGGCGCGGCTCGAGGTGCGTCGGGCCCGCACCCCGGAGCGCCTCCTTGCCGCGCGCGCCATGCTCGAGAGCCCCCACGCGATATGGCGCCAGGTCGCGCCGCTGGCGATGGCGTCGTTCGTGGCCGTGTTCGCCGGCGTCGGCGCGGCACTGATGGATGTCGCGACCGGCGGCGCCTCATCCGCCGACGCCGCTCTGGTCACCGACATCCGCACGGGGCTCGCCATCACGGTCATCGGAACGTTCGTCATGGTGGCGTGCGCGACGGCGATCGGTCAGGCCACCGGCATCCTCGACCGCACCGAGCTGTATCGCGGGCTCAGCCTGCTCGGCGTCCCCTCACGGACGATGGATGCTGCGCGCCGACGAGAGACGATGCTTCCGGTGCGGGTGGCCGTGGTCGGTTCCGCCGTCGCGGCAGCCGTCGTGCTGCTGCCGCTGACGGGGATCGCCCTGATCGTCAGCCCCGTCTCGATCGTGGTGATCGTAGCGACCATCGGGATCGGCGTGCTCATCGTCTGGGCGGCCCTCGCCGTCACTCGGCCGCTGCTGCGCGCCGTCGCCACCGGCCCGGCCTGAGCCGGGCCGGCCACGGCATCCGTCACTCGCCCAGCGCCGCCGCTCCGGCGATGACGTCGACGACCTGCGAGGGCTCGGGCATGCCCACGGCGAAGACGTACGTCGCGGTGAAGCCGACCTCCGCGATCTCGCGCACGGTCGCGGCGACGGTCTCGGGCGTCGACTCGGGCGTGATCGGGATCATCGCGGTCTTCTCGATCTCGTCGTAGTCCCGGCCGACCGCGTCGCAGTGCCCGCGCAGCACGTCGAGCTTGCGCGCCGACTCGGGGCTGAACGAGATGTTGCAGGCATCCGCGTACTGGGCGACCATGCGCAGCGTCTTCTTCTCGCCGCTGCCGCCGATCATCAGGTACGGATGCGGCCGCGCGATGCTCTGCGGAGAGTTCAGCGTGCGACCGAGCTGATAGATCGCACCCTCGTACGGCTCCTCCGAGTCCGACCACATCTGCAGGCAGATCTGGATCGTCTCCTCGAGCTGCCGGAAGCGTTCGGCGACCGGCGGGAACTCGAAGCCCATCCCGGCGGACTCCTCCTCGTTCCATGCCGCGCCGATGCCGAGGCCGACCCGGCCGCCCGACAGCACGTCGAGCGTCGTGACGGCCTTGGCGAGCAGCGCCGGCTCGCGGTAGATCACTCCGGTGACCAGCGTGTGCAGCAGCGCCTTCTCGGTGTTCGCCACGATGAAGCCGAGGGTGGCATAGGCCTCGAGCATCTCGTGCTCGACGGGTCCGATGCCGGGCAGCTGCCAGAAATGGTCCATCACGGTGATGCGCTGGATGCCCGAGGCCTCCGCATTGCGCACGTGGGCCGCCAGCATCGGGCCGAGCTTCGACGGGCCGGTGTTCCAGGTGAAATCTGCGATGTGCAGTCCGAATTCCATGACGTCGTCCCGTCCGGTGGGGGTGTCGGATGCCGCATCCGACCGCACTCCTCAGGCTAAGCCCGTCAGCCTCCGGCGCACGCACCCTCCCGTCACCCCGGCGGGGCTAAGTTGGCACCGTGAGCCAGAGCACCCTCGCCCCGCAGCAGCGGCTCGTCGTCGCGATCGCCGCACTCGCCTCCTTCGTCGCGTTCCTCGACGGCACCGTCGTCAACGTCGCCCTGCCGGCGATCGGCCGCGACCTCGGCGGCGGCCTGACGACCCAGCAGTGGGTGGTCGACGCCTACCTCATCGCCCTCGGGGCGCTGATCCTGCTCGCGGGGTCGGTGAGCGACGCTTTCGGCCGCATCCTCGTCATGCGGATCGGGCTGATCGGGTTCGGCGTCGCCTCGATCGCGGTCGCCCTGTCGCTCGATCCCCTGTTCCTCGTCATCGCCCGGGCTCTGCAGGGCGCCGCCGGGGCGTTCCTCGTGCCGAGCTCACTCGCCCTCATCACCTCGACCATCCGCGGTCCGCTGCAGGGCAAGGCGATCGGAACCTGGACGGCCCTCACCACGAGCGCGATGATCGCCGGGCCGCTCATCGGCGGGCTCTTCGTGGACTACCTGTCATGGCGGTGGGTATTCCTCATCAACGTCGTCCCGATCGCGATCACGCTCTGGCTCCTCACCCGGCTCACCGCGCACGACGAGCGGCGGCCGGACACCCGCATCGACTGGCTCGGCGGCGCCATGTGCACGCTCGGGCTCGGCGCCGCCGTCTTCGCGCTGATCGAGCAGCCCAACCTCGGCTGGACCGACCCCGGTATCTGGATTCCGCTGGTCTGCGGCATCCTGCTATTCACCGCGTTCCTCCTCCGGCAGCGCACCTCGTCGTCGCCGATCCTGCCGCTCGGACTCTTCCGCATCCGTAACTTCTGGACCGGCAACGTCGCGACGTTCTTCATCTACGCGGCCCTGTCGCTGAACGGGTTCGTGGTGGCCGTCTACCTGCAGCAGGGCGCGGGACTGCCCGCGACCCTCGCGGGTCTCGCGAGCCTTCCGACGACGATCCTCATGATCGTCCTCAGCTCGCGTATGGGCACCCTCGCCGGGCGCTGGGGACCGCGCCTGTTCATGACGGTCGGGCCGTTGCTGATGGGCGTCGGCGCGCTGCTGCTGCTGACCGTCCGCACCGACTTCGACTACTGGTGGCAGGTGCTGCCCAGCATGATCGTCTTCGGCCTGGGCCTGTCGGTCACCGTCTCCCCGCTCACCGCGGCGATCCTCGGCGCGGTCGACACAGCCCGCTCGGGAATAGCCTCGGCCGTCAACAATGCGGTCTCGCGGGTCGCGGGCCTCCTCGTCATCGCCGCCCTCGCGGCGATCATCGGCGGCAGTCTCGACCTCGACGGCTTCCACCGCGCCGCCGTCGTGACGGCCCTCCTGATGGCGGCCGGAGGCGTGGCCTCGTTCCTCGGCATCCGCAACACGAAGAGAGCGGATGCCTCGGCCGACGGGTCGCGCACCCCGGCCGACACGGCCCCCGACACGTCCGCTCCGCAGAGCACCTGAACATCAGGGGTCGCCGTAGCCGCAGTACTCGCCGCCCTGCCAGACTGAGCGCATGAGCGTCATCGAGAACTCGAAACTGACCGTCGTCGGAGCCGGAAGCGTGGGCGCGAGCGTCGCCTACGCCGCACTGATCCGCGGGTCGGCCCGGCACGTGGCGCTCTACGACATCGCCACCGCGAAGGTCGAGGCCGAAGTGCTCGACCTCGCCCACGGCACGCAGTTCACCGGGTCGAGTCAGATCACCGGAGGCAGCGACCTGTCGGTGGTGGAGGGCTCGCACGTGGTCGTCATCACGGCCGGCGCGAAACAGAACCCCGGACAGACGCGCATCGAGCTCGCCGGGGTCAACGCCGGCATCATGAAGAAGATGATGCCGGCGCTGCTCGAGGCCGCGCCGAACGCGATCTACGTCATCGTGACCAACCCCTGCGACGTGCTCACCGTGCTCGCACAGGAGTCGACCGGTCTTCCACCCGAGCGCATCTTCGCGTCGGGCACCGTGCTCGACACCTCTCGGCTGCGCTGGGAGCTCGCGCGCCGTGCGGGTGTCTCGTCGTCGAGCGTGCACGCCTACATCGTCGGCGAGCACGGCGACACCGAGTTCCCCCTCTGGTCGACCGCGACGATCGGCACCGTCCCCATCCTCGACTGGCAGACCGAGCAGCACCCCCCGATGGGCGTGCACGAGCTCGACGGCATCGCGGTCGATGTGCGCGACGCCGCCTACAAGGTGATCCTCGGCAAGGGCGCGACCAACTACGCGATCGGCCTGTCGAGTGCGCGCATCGCCGAGGCGATCCTGCAGGACGAGCACGCCGTCATGCCGGTCAGCACGGTGCTCGACGGCTTCCACGGTCTCAGCGGCGTGGCCCTGTCGGTGCCGTCGATCGTGAGCGCCTCAGGGGCGTTCCCCATCCCCGAGACGCCGTTCTCTGACGACGAACTGGGGCTGCTGAGGCGCTCGGCCGACGCGCTGCGCGAGGTCGCGGATTCGCTGCGGGGCTGACGCCCGTCCGATCACGCGCGGGCTCGACGGCGTCGATTCTCGCGCCACGCCCGCCACGCGCCCGTCGACCAGAGCGCCCAGAGCACGAGCAGCGGCTGGAAGATGAGACGGATGCCGCGCGCGAGGTCCGTGTCGAGACCGAACGCGTCGCGTCCCTCGACGTACTGCGCGATGTTCCCCGGGAACACCGCGACGAAGAACAGTGCGACGACCCATCCCACCGCGACGCGATGTCTGCCGAGCAGGAGCAGCGCGAGTCCCAGGCCGACCTCGACGACTCCCGAGGCCAGGACGACGAGATCCGCATCGAGCGGCAGCCACGGCGGCACCTGCGCGCGGAACGACTCCCGCGCGAACGTCAGATGGGCGACGCCGGCGACCGTGAGGAAAGCTCCGAGCACCCACCGTCCGAGGCGCCGGGCGGTGCTCGAACCCGGGGCGCGCGAGGTCTGGCTCATGCCTCCAGTCTGCGGTCTCGAAGACCGCGGAGAGCTGCCGCAGCGATGTCGCCGGTCCCGCCTACGCTGAGACGATGGCCACCCGCAGACCCACCCAAGCCGCGCCGTACCGGTGCACGGAGTGCGGGTGGACGACCCTGAAATGGGTCGGCCGCTGCGGCGAATGCCAGCAGTGGGGCACCGTGGTCGAGGCATCCGAGTCCCCCGGCATTTCGCGCTCGGTCGCCCCGATCGCACCGGGAGCCGGTCGCGCGGCGCGTCCGATCACGACCATCGACACGACCGATGCCCCGCGGCGCACGAGCGGTGTCGGCGAATTCGACCGCGTCCTGGGGGGCGGTATCGTGCCGGGCGCGGCGATCCTCCTTTCGGGCGAACCCGGGGTCGGAAAGTCCACGCTGCTGCTCGAAGTGGCGGCCGCGAGCGCGCGGGCCGGGCGACGGGTGCTCTACGCGAGCGCAGAGGAGTCGACCGCCCAAGTGCGGCTGCGCGCCGAGCGCACCGGTGCGCTGCACGACGAGCTCTACCTCGCGGCCGAGACCGACCTCGCCACGATCCTCGGTCACATCGACCAGGTGCAGCCCGAACTCCTGATCGTCGACTCGGTGCAGACCGTGTCGTCGTCGCTGTCCGACGGCATGGCCGGGCATCCGGGGCAGGTGCGGGAGGTGGCATCCACCCTCATCCGGGTGGCGAAGGATCGGGGCCTCCCGGTCATCATCGTCGGCCACGTCACGAAAGACGGTTCGATCGCGGGGCCCCGCATCCTCGAGCATCTCGTCGACGTGGTCTGCCACTTCGAGGGCGACCGGCAGACGTCGCTGCGCTTCATCCGCGCCCTCAAGAACCGCTTCGGGCCGACCGACGAGGTCGGATGCTTCGACATGACCGGCGCCGGAATCACCGAGGTTCCCGACCCGAGCCAGCTGTTCCTCGGGCACGGGAAGATCGAGGCAGGCACGTGTGTCGCGATCGCCCTCGAGGGACGACGGGCGATGCCCGTCGAGGTGCAGGCGCTGACGATCGCCACGAAGGCGCCGAACCCCCGCCGGGTCGTGAACGGGGTCGACAGCGCCCGCGTCGCGATGGTGCTGGCGGTCCTGGAGAAGAAGGCGAAGATCGTGACCTCCGACAAGGACGTCTACGTCTCGACGGTGGGCGGGGTGCGCTTCACCGAGCCCGCCGCCGACCTCGCGATCGCACTGGCCGTCGCCGGATCGGTGAGCGAGAAGCCGATGCCCAAGGGTTTCGCCGCGATCGGCGAGCTGAGTCTGGCCGGTGAGATCCGCCCCGTCACCCAGGTGACGCAGCGACGCAGCGAGGCTGCCCGGCTCGGATACACCGAGGTCATCGACAACCGCTCCGAGACGCTGAGTGGGGCGCTCCGCGACGTGACGACCCGGGCCAGGGCCCGGCCGGGTGACCCCGCCCCGGGCTTCTGAACGCGCGCGGGCGGCTGGTGCCTCTCAGATCGAAAGTGCGGCCAGCAGGTCGGCCGGCGTGGCCTGCATCGGGTGCGGGCCCGCGATGTCGAAGAACACCGTGGTGATCTCGGCCTGGTGCGCTTCCAGAATCGCCTTCAGCGACTCCGGCGACTGCAGGGCGACCGCGGGCGGCAGCGTCTCGGGCTTGTGCGTGGCATCGCTGAACAGCAGCAGGGCGATGTCGCCGGTGTTCGGGTCGCGGTAGGTCCAGATCTCACCTGTGTCGAGCGGATTGTCGCGGGTCCCCGTTTTCATCAACGGCACCACGGTCGGCCCGTGTCGCAGTGCGAACGCGACGGCGGCCATGTCCTGCGTCTGCAGCGCATCCACGAGCGCCACGTTCCGGAACTCCAGGGGCGTCTTCTTCCTGCCGCTCTTGCCGGTCTTCCCGCTCTTCTTTCCCGATGCCACGTCCCCAGCCTAACGATCCCGTTCAGGTGAGGAATCCGCGCAGCAGCGCCTCCGACCCCGCCAGGTGATCGAGGATCGCCGCCTCCGCGGCATCCGCCCTCCCGGCCAGGATCGCGGACACCACTTCCTGGTGCTGGGCGTTCGAATGCTCGATGTTCCGGGGCAGCAGCGGGAAGGTGTCGAGCCAGCCGTTGACGCGGGCCCGATTCTCGGCGACGAGCGCGATCACCGACGGGATGCCGGCGAGCTCGGCGATCGACAGGTGCAGGAGCGTGTCGAGCCGGCGGTACTGATCTTCGCCCGCGCTCTGGGCGTTCGCGTGCAGCGCCCAGAGCGCCTCGCGCTCGGGAGCGCTAAGCGTACGCTCGGCCGCCGCGCGCGCGGCTCCCGCCTCGAGCACCCGGCGGAGGCCGAGCACGTCGTCGAGCTCACCGGGATCGACCGGGCCGAGGTCGACCGGTCGCGGAAGCGGGTCGGCGACGAACGTCCCGCCGTAGCGCCCGCGGCGCGGCACGAGGTAGCCGGTGTCGGTCAGCTCGCGGGTGGCCTCGCGCACGGTGTCACGGCTGACGCCGTAGAGCCCGGCGAGGTCGCGCTCGGAGGGCAGCGATTCCCCGGGCGCGACGACCCCGAGGCGGATGGTCTGCGCGAGGCGCGCGACCGTGTGCTCGAGGGCGTTCCCTTGCCGCACCGGACGGTAGACCGCGCGGTGCACCTCCGTGAGCTGCGGCGGCGGCTCCCCCTCCGGCGTCACCACCGCACCGTCTGCCCGTGATGTCATCGCTCCGCCCTCCCGCCGTGATCTGACCCGCCTGTGCGCAACTCCTCAAAAAACGGTGCGCCGCGTGCTCGTGGCCACCAGAACGCCGATCTCGCTGCATTCTTGAGGAGTCCGCGGCACGAGACGATTCACAGCGGCGTCACATAGGCGCTGCTGATGCCGCCGTCCACGACGAAGGTCGACGCCGTGATGAACGACGCATCGTCTGAGGCCAGGAAGGCGACGGCCGCGGCGAGTTCCTCCGGCTGCGCGAACCGTCCCATCGGCACGTGCACGAGCCGCCGCTGCGCGCGCTCCGGGTCCGAGGCGAAAAGCTCCTGCAGGAGCGGCGTGTTCACCGGGCCGGGGCAAAGTGCGTTCACGCGGATCCCCTGCCGCGCGAACTGCACCCCGAGCTCACGGGTCATCGCCAGCACCCCGCCCTTCGACGCGGTGTAGCTGATCTGCGACGTCGCCGAGCCGAGCAGCGCGACGAACGATGCCGTGTTGATGATCGATCCGCGACCCTGCGGCACCATATGCCGCAGCGCAGCGCGCGAGCAGAGATACACGCTCTTCAGGTTCACATCCTGCACGCGGTCCCATGCGGGGAGCTCGGTCGTCTCGATCGAATCGTCGTCGGGCGGGGAGATCCCCGCGTTGTTGAACGCGATGTCCAGCCGTCCGAGATCTCCGGCGACCGAGTCGAAGAGCATGTTGACGGATGCCTCGTCCGCGACGTCCACCGGCCGGAAGAGTCCGTCGACCTCGGCTGCCGCCGCCTCGCCCGACGCGGGATCGAGGTCGGCGATCACCACCCGCGCGCCCTCGGCCGCGAACCGTCGTGCCGTCGCCAGGCCGATCCCCGACGCGCCGCCGGTGATGATTGCGACCCTGTCCTTGAGCCTCTGCGTCAGATCCATCTCATGCCTTCCCGTTCCACGCCGTGCCGTGCCATCTCATGCCTTCCCGTCCCCGCGGATCCGCGCCACGAGCGTGCCGTGCCCACGTTGCGCGGCTTCCGGCCCGGCGAACCCGCCCCGCCCGGACACGCAGCTCCGGCTGCGCCGCGCCACCGCGTCGGCGGGCTCGCCGAGCCCGCTCACCGGGCATCCGTCGCGAAGAACACGTTCTTCGTCTCGGTGAAATGCTCCGCGGCATCCGGCCCGAGCTCGCGGCCGAGTCCCGACGCCTTCATGCCGCCGAAGGGCGTCCAGTAGCGCACCGAGGAATGGGAGTTGACCGACAGCACGCCGCTCTTGACCCCGCGCGAGACGCGGACGGCACGGCCGAGGTTCTCGGTCCAGAGCGATCCCGCCAAGCCGTACGCGGTGTCGTTCGCCAGACGGATCGCGTCGGCCTCATCGTCGAAGGGCAGCACGGCCACGACCGGGCCGAAGACCTCCTCCTGCGCGATCCGGTCCCCGGGGTCCGCCAGGACGACGGTCGGCGCGAACCAGAACCCGTCGCCCGACGGGGCCGAGCCGCGGAACGCCACCCGGTCATCGTCGACGAACGACGCCACCGTGTCGCGGTGCGCCGCCGAGATGAGCGGGCCCATCGACGTCGACTCCAGCGACGGATCGCCCACTTTCCAGTCCCGGACGGCGGGCTCGAGCAGCTCGAGGAACCGATCGTAGACCGACCGCTGCACGAGGATGCGGCTGCGCGCGCAGCAGTCCTGACCCGCGTTGTCGAACACGGCCCCGGGGGCGGCGGACGCGGCGGCCTCGAGATCGGCGTCGGCGAACACGATGTTGGCGCTCTTGCCTCCGAGCTCGAGCGTCACCGGCTTGAGTCCGCGTGCGCATCCCGCCGCGACCTCGACGCCGACCGGCGTCGAGCCGGTGAAGACGACCTTGCGCACGTCGGGGTGCGTCACGAAGCGCTCCCCGACCACCGACCCCGCACCGGTGATGACCTGGAAGAGTCCTTCGGGAAGGCCCGCCTCGAGGGCGAGCTCACCCAATCGCACCGCGGTCAGCGGCGTCAGTTCGGCGGGCTTCATCACCACCGCGTTGCCGGCGGCGAGCGCCGGTGCGAACCCCCACGACGCGATCGTCATCGGGAAGTTCCACGGCACGATGATGCCGACGACGCCGTACGGCTCGTGGAACGTGACGTTCAACCCCCCGGCGACCGGGATCTGCTGCCCGGACAACCGCTCCGGCGCCCCGGCGGAGAAGTTGAGCACCTGCGCGACGTGCGACGCCTCCCACCGAGCAGACGAGATCGGATGCCCAGAATTCTGCACCTCGAGGGCCGCGAGCTCTTCGACATGCTGTTCGACGATGCGCGCGAAGGCGCGCAGAGCGTCGGACCGGGCGACCGGAGCCGCATCTGCCCACCCGCGCTGAGCGGTCACCGCGCGGGCGACGGCGGCGTCGACCTCGTCCACCGTGGCGCGCGGCATCTCCTGGAACGCCCGGCCCGTGGCCGGATTGATCAGGGTGTAGGTGTCGCTCACGCGAGAATCCCTTCGTTTCGCGTCGTCCGCTCGCCGACCGGCGCGCTCCGGTGCTGCGGGAGGACGGACGGAGAGGCGTGCTTACGCGCGGCGAACTCGGCGGCCGCGTCGACGAGGCCGGCGAACAGCCGCCGATCCTCGGGGTTCTCCTCGGGGTGCCATTGGACGCCGACCAGGTACGCAGCATCCGGATCCTCGAACGCCTGCACCAGACCGTCGTCCGTGCGTCCGCTCACGACGAGACCTTCGCCCACGCGGTCCACGCCCTGGTGGTGGTAGCTGTGCACATCGAGGTCGCCGTCTCCGACGAGCCGCGCCAGGGTCGAGTTCGGCGCGACGGCGACGGCGTTCGTGGCGAAGACTCCGCCTCCGATCCGGTACCGCTCCGTGCCGAGCGCCTCGGGCAGGTGCTGGTGCAGGGTCCCACCCCGCGCGACGTTGACGAGCTGCAGTCCGCGGCAGATGGCGAACACGGGCAGCCGCCGCACCTCGGCGCCGCGGAACAGGGCCAGCTCCCACGCGTCGCGATCGCTGCGCGCAGGATCGGTGGTGGGGTGACGCTCGGCGCCGTACAGTTCGGGAGCGACGTCGAGTCCCCCGGTGAGGATGAGCCCGTCGATGCCGTCGAGGACGACCTCGGCCGCGGCATCCGGATTCGGCTGCGGTGGCAGCAGCACCGCGGCACCGCCCGACGCGGTCACGGCGTCGAAGTACTGCTGGGGGAGGAACGAGGCACGCACGTCCCACACACCCTGCTTCGCCTGCTCGAGGTAGGTCGTGAGTCCGACGACCGGCGGGCGCTCAGAGGCGCTCAAAACCGCGCACCCTCTCCCACTCGGTGACGACGGAGTCGTAGGCCTCGACCTCGATCCGCGCCTGGTTGAGGTAGTGCTCGACCATGTCGTCACCGAAGGCCTCGCGCGCGATCGTCGACTCGCCGAAGAGTCGAGCGGCGTCGCGCAGGGTGGTCGGCAGCTGGTCGACCCCCGCGGCGTAGGCGTTCCCCGTCATCGGCGGGGGCAGCTCGAGTTCGTTCTGCACGCCGTGGAGTCCGCCGGCCATGATCGCGGCGATCGCGAGGTAGGGGTTCACGTCACCGCCGGGCACCCGGTTCTCCACGCGCAGGCCGGCTCCGCGCCCGACGACGCGCAGCGCGCACGTCCGGTTGTCGACGCCCCACGCGATGCCGGTCGGCGCGAACGAGCCCTTGGCGAAGCGCTTGTACGAATTGATGTTGGGTGCGTACAGGAGGGTGAATTCCCGCAGGGTGGCCAGCACGCCGGCGATCCAGTGACCCATGAACGGGCTGAAGCCGTACTCGCCGTCTCCGGCCATCACCGCGTCGCCGTCCTCACCCTGCACCGAGAGGTGAATGTGGCAGCTGTTGCCTTCGCGCTCGTTGAATTTGGCCATGAACGTCAGCGACTTGCCGTGCTTGTCGGCGATCTCCTTCGCACCGTTCTTGTAGATCGCGTGCTGGTCGGCGGTCTCGAGAACCTCGGCGTAGCGGAACCCGATCTCCTGCTGACCGAGGTTGCACTCGCCCTTGACCCCCTCGCAGTACATGCCCGCGCCCTCCATGCCGACACGGATGTCGCGCAGCAGCGGCTCCATGCGCGTCGAGGCGAGCAGGTTGTAGTCGATGTTGTAGTCGGTGGCCGGCTGGAGGTCGCGGTACCCCTTGCTCCAGGCCTCGCGATAGGAGTCGTCGAAGACGATGAACTCGAGCTCGGTGGCGGCGTAGCCGACGAGGCCCCGGTCTGCGAGGCGTTCGCGCTGTCGTTTCAGGATGTCGCGGGGCGACTGCGTCACGCGATCACCGCTTTCCCAGCCGAGGTCGGCCATGACGAGCGCCGTGCCCGGCAGCCAGGGGATCGTTCGCAACGTCTCGAGATCGCTCAGCAGCATCATGTCGCCGTAGCCGGTCTCCCAGCTCGACATCGGGTAGCCCTCGACGGTGTTCATGTCGACGTCCACCGACAGCAGGTAGTTGCACGCCTCCGCACCGTGCGGCAGGACGACGTCGGTGAAGAAGCGCGCCGAGGTGCGCTTTCCCACGAGGCGGCCCTGCGCATCCGCGAAGGCGACGATCACCGTGTCGATCTCGCCCTGTGCGATCCGACTCTGCAGCTCCGCGACACTGAGGTTTCCCGGCATCCGTCCCTCTCCTCTTCCGCGTCCCCCTGCGCATGCGGCGGGATGCCCCTGCGACGTGCACCAACTGTAACGAGGAACTTACATCCAAAGGTAGACACATCCTGCCAATAGGCATCACAATCGGGGCCAGGGCGCGGCCGCGCGCTCACCCGAAGCGCACGGAGGACTGATGTCTCAAGCGAGCAACGACGCGCGGAAGGTCGCAGGAGCGACCTATACCCGTGCAGGCACCGACTATTTCGAGAAGCGGACCCTGAAACGATCGGCCGGCATCTGGGGCCTGTGGGGCCTGGCCGTGGCCGCGGTCATCTCGGGCGACTTCTCGGGCTGGAACTTCGGCATCGACTTCGCCGGTTTCGGCGGGATGCTGATCGCCTTCGTGATCCTGATCGCGATGTACTACGGGATGATCTTCTCGATCGGGGAGATGGCGGCCGCGATGCCGCACACGGGCGGGGCCTACTCGTTCGCACGGTCGGCCATGGGACCGTGGGGAGGCCTCATCACCGGCGCCGCTGAGACCATCGAGTACGTCGCGACAACTGCGGTGATCGTCTACTTCTCGGCGTCCTACGCCGATGCGATCACCAGTAATCTGCTGGGGATCTCCCTGCCCGCGTGGGTCTGGTGGATCATCCTGTACGCCTTGTTCATCGCCCTGAATGCGGCGGGCGCCGCCATCTCCTTCAGATTCGCGATCGTGGTCTCGATCATCTCCATCGCGATCATCCTGGTCTTCTCGGCGATGGCGGTCTTCTCGGGGGCCTTCTCCTGGGCCGCGCTGTGGGACATCGCGCCCGATCCCGGGCAGACGGAGTTCCTCCCGCACGGGGTGTTCCCGATCCTGTTCGCCCTCCCCTTCGCGATGTGGTTCTTCCTCGGCATCGAGGAGCTGCCCCTGGCCGCAGAGGAATCACACAACCCGGTGCGCGACATCCCGAAGGCCGGCTTCTGGGCCCGCGGCACCCTGATCGTCACGGGCCTGCTCGTGCTGTTCCTGAACACCGGTGTCATCGGCGCCGAAGCGACGGGCACAGCCGGCGAGCCGCTGCTCGACGGCTTCCGCGCCATCGTGGGCGATGAAGCGGCCGCCGTGCTCGCGCTGTTCGCGCTGGTCGGCCTGCTGGCGTCGCTCCAGGGCATCATGTTCGCCTACGGACGCAACATGTACTCCCTTTCGCGGGCCGGCTACTATCCGCGCTTCCTCTCGCTCACGGGCAAGCGGCAGACGCCCTGGGTCGCGCTCGTCGTCGGAGCCGTGATCGGGTTCATCGCGCTGGTCGTACTGGATGTGCTGGCCAGCGTCGACGCCGAGGGCGCGGGCGCCGTCGCCGGGGCGATCGTCCTGAACATCGCGGTGTGGGGCGCCGTGCTGGCGTACCTGCTGCAGATGGTGTCGTTCATCATCCTGCGGCGGAAGTACCCGAACGCCGAGCGTCCGTACCGCAGCCCGTGGGGCATCCCCGGTGCGGTCATCGCCGCCGTCATCGCCGCGCTCATCTTCGTCGGATTCCTGCTCAACCCGACATTCGGACCGGCGATCATCGCCATCGTGGTCGTGTACGCGATCATCCTGATCGGCTTCGCGGTGTTCTACCGCCACCGGCTGATCCTCTCGCCGGAGGAGGAATACGCCCTGTCGGGCGGCTCGCACGGTGACCCCATGTCGGAGGGCTACGACCAGATGGACTCGGAGGTCTTCGGCGACAAGCCCTGACGCGGGGCGACCGGCCGCGAGGAGCCGGAGAAGAGGCCGGCGGGATCGAGACGACGAATGTCGCTCGATCCCGCCTTCCGCGCGTGCCCCCCGGTACGCGCAGGACCCCCTCGAGTCATCCGCTGCGCGGCGGCCGACTCGAGAGGGCCCTCGGCTCTCCACATCGAAGTTCGTGATCCGGTTCGCTGGGGGCGAATTCGGCGACGCCACTGGGGAGGCGACGAACCCATATCGGTGGGAGCTAGCCCTAGGGTATGCCTGCCCACCGGTTCTTGTCTGTCCCCTCTTCGGGGGACAGCACGAGTCATCCCGATCGACGACGCGCGAGTGCTCCGCGGCCGAGCATCTGAGGCCTCAGTAGAGCAGGATCTGCGTCGACTGGGTCGACGAGATCCCGCCGATCGCCACCGACAGGTGGTACGACGCCCCACCGCCAGGCGCCTTCTGCCGATCGGTCGCGTCACAGGATCCGACCGCTGAGCGCGTGCGGTCCCAGGTGAGAGGCGCCGCACTCGTCACCGTCTGACCGGCGGCGAGCAACACGACCATGTCGCTCGGCTCGCTCTGGCAGTCGGTGGAGCGCCACCAGATGTCGCTGCCGCTCATCACGGTGAACGTCTGGGTGCTGGTTCCGACGTTCATCGTGCAGTCCTTGCCGCTGCGGTTCGTCAGCGAGATCGAGAACTGGGGATTCTGACCCGCGGCATAAGTCTCGGCATCGGCCACGGGCTTGACCTGCACGTCGCTCGCGATGCACGGTGTCGCGACGACGGGGGCACCGACGGTCGTCTCCGGCGTGGGCTCAGCGGTCGGTTCGGCGCTGGGGGCGGGCTCAGGGGCGGGCTCGTCCGAGATCGAAGGGCCCTCCGATGCTTCGGGGGTGGCCGTCGGGGTTGCCCCGGTGTCCGACGGAATGACCGGCGATGCGCTCGCGCCGGCGTCGGGCTTCGGTGCGGACACCTGCGCGGCGGCGCTCCGCCACGGCTGGGCGATCAGCACCCACACCACGACCGCGACCACGACGATGGCCAGCAGCACGACCAGCCGGCGCCGCCGGTAGACGGCGGGCGTCGGGCGCTTGCGAGGAGGCTGTTCGGACACGATGGGTCCAGGCTAAGCCGGGGGCACGGAGAAGCGGGGTCGGCACGCCCGGGCGGCCGTTCTGCACTCCGCGAGAGGGGCTCAGAACACCTTGAGCATGCGGGTGTTGCCGAGGGTGTTCGGCTTCACGTGCGCGAGATCGAGGAACTCGGCCACGCCCTCGTCGGGGCTGCGGATGAGCTGCGAGTAGACGTCGGCATCGACGATCTGCTCGCCGATCGGCGAGAACCCGCGGCGGGTGAAGAAGTCGACCTCGAAGGTCAGGCAGAACAGGCGACTCAGCCCAAGCTCGGAGGCGCGTCGCTCGAGCCCTTCGACGATGCCGCGGCCGACGCCGTGGTGCAGCCAGCCGTCGGCCACGATCAGCGTGCGCACCTCGCCGAGGTCTTCCCAGATCACATGCAGCGCGCCGCATCCGATGATCTCGCCCGCCGGCGTCTCGGCGACGAGGAACTCCTGCACCGACTCGAAGAGCAGTACGACGTCCTTGCCGAGCAGGATCCGCCGTTGCACGTAGGGCTCCAGGAGACCCTGGATGGCGCGCACATCCGAGGTGCGCGCTGCCCGGACGACGAACTGATCCATTGCACCAGCCTAAAGTCCGAACGGCCGCACGGTTTCACCGACGCCGAGCAGACCCGCAGACGACGAAGAGCGGATGCCGCAGCATCCGCTCTTCGTCGTCTCGGACTACTCGCCGGTGATGGCGAGGTCGGGTGTGGCGGTGATCTCTCCGGCCACGACGCCGACGGCGACCTTCTCGCCGCGGGGGGCGTTCTCGAACAGGAAGCCGGTGCTGTCGGAATCGACCTTCACGTGATCGCCCGGGACGAGCTCGCCGTGCAGGATCTTCTCCGACAGGCGGTCCTCGATCTCGTGCTGCATCGCGCGGCGGAGGGGCCGGGCACCGAGGGCGGGGTCGAACCCGATCTCGATGAGGCGTTCCTTGGCCGGCAGTGACAGCTCGATCGTCATGTCGCGATCGAGCAGACGCTCGGCGAGACGCTTCGTGAACAGGTCCACGATCTGGATCAGCTCGGGCTTGGACAGCTGCGGGAACACGATGATGTCGTCGACGCGGTTGAGGAACTCGGGCTTGAAGTGCCGCTTGAGCTCTTCCTGCACCTTGCCCTTCATCCGGTCGTAGGACGTCGCGGAGTCACCCTCGACCTGGAATCCGACCGGGCCGCCCGCGATGTCGCGCGCACCCAGGTTGGTGGTCATGATGATGACGGTGTTCTTGAAGTCGACGACGCGACCCTGACCGTCGGTGAGCCGACCCTCCTCGAGGATCTGCAGCAGCGAGTTGAAGATGTCGGGGTGGGCCTTTTCGATCTCATCGAAGAGCACGACCGAGAACGGCTTGCGGCGCACCTTCTCGGTGAGCTGACCGCCCTCTTCGAATCCGACGAATCCGGGAGGGGCGCCGAACAGACGTGAGACGGTGTGCTTCTCCCCGAACTCCGACATGTCGAGCGAGATCAGTGCGGTCTCGTCGTCGAAGAGGAACTCCGCGAGCGCCTTGGCGAGCTCGGTCTTTCCCACACCGGTCGGACCGGCGAAGATGAACGACCCCGACGGCCGCTTGGGGTCCTTGAGCCCCGCGCGCTGACGTCGGATGGTCTTCGACAGAGCGGCGATCGCCTCTTCCTGGCCGATGACGCGCTGGTGCAGCGCCTTCTCCATGAACACGAGGCGGCTGGACTCTTCCTCGGTGAGCTTGAACACCGGGATGCCGGTGGCCTGAGCAAGCACCTCTGCGATGAGCCCTTCGTCGACGACCGCGTGGGTCGCGACATCGCCGGATCGCCACTGCTTCTCGAGGCGCAGACGCTCGGCGAGGAGCGACTTCTCCTCGTCGCGCAGCGACGCGGCCTTCTCGAAGTCCTGGTCCTCGGAGGCGCGCTCCTTGTCTTCGCGGACCTTGGCGATCTTCTCGTCGAACTCGCGCAGCTCGGGCGGGGACGACAGGATCGACAGGCGCAGGCGGGCGCCGGCCTCGTCGATCAGGTCGATCGCCTTGTCGGGCAGGAAGCGATCCGAGATGTAGCGGTCGGCGAGGTTCGCGGCCGCGACGATGGCGCCGTCGGTGATCTGCACCTTGTGGTGCGCCTCGTAGCGGTCGCGCAGCCCCTTCAGGATGTTGATCGCGTGGGGCAGGCTCGGCTCGGCGACCTGGATCGGCTGGAAACGGCGCTCGAGCGCGGCATCCTTCTCGAAGTGCTTGCGGTACTCGTCCAGCGTCGTCGCACCGATCGTCTGCAGCTCGCCGCGAGCGAGGAGCGGCTTGAGGATCGAGGCGGCGTCGATCGCACCCTCGGCGGCGCCCGCACCCACGAGGGTGTGGATCTCGTCGATGAAGACGATGATGTCGCCGCGCGTGCGGATCTCCTTCGTGACCTTCTTCAGGCGCTCCTCGAAGTCGCCGCGGTAGCGCGAACCGGCGATGAGCGAACCGAGGTCGAGCGAGTAGACCTGCTTGTCTTTCAGGGTCTCGGGCACCTCGTTCTTGACGATCGCCTGGGCGAGGCCCTCGACGACCGCGGTCTTGCCGACGCCGGGCTCGCCGATCAGGACGGGGTTGTTCTTGGAGCGGCGGGAGAGGATCTGCATGACCCGCTCGATCTCCTTCTCGCGCCCGATCACCGGGTCGAGCTTGTTGTCCCGAGCGGCCTGCGTCAGGTTGCGGCCGAACTGGTCGAGCACGGCCGAGCCGCCCTGGGCGGCCTGCGTGTTGTCGTGCGCAGAACCCGAGACGCCCGCGGGCTCCTTGCCCTGACCCTGGTAGCCGCTGAGCAGCTGGATGACCTGCTGGCGCACCTTGTTGAGGTCGGCGCCCAGCTTGACGAGCACCTGGGCGGCGACGCCCTCGCCCTCGCGGATCAGGCCGAGCAGGATGTGTTCGGTGCCGATGTAGTTGTGGCCGAGCTGCAGCGCTTCGCGCAAGGACAGCTCGAGCACCTTCTTCGCACGCGGCGTGAAGGGGATGTGGCCGGTCGGCTGCTGCTGACCCTGGCCGATGATGTCCTGCACCTGCTCACGCACGGCGTCGAGCGAGATGCCGAGCGACTCGAGCGCCTTCGCGGCGACGCCCTCGCCCTCGTGGATCAGGCCGAGCAGGATGTGCTCGGTCCCGATGTAGTTGTGATTGAGCATCTTCGCCTCTTCTTGGGCGAGCACAACCACTCGGCGGGCACGGTCTGTGAATCTTTCGAACATCGTCACTCCTTCTGCGCGGGGCAGGCAGACACGGTACGCGCGCCTTTACATCGAGGGTAACCAGGGCACGGATGCCACGGGCTCCTGTTCGCCGTGGGCATAGTGCGGCCGGGGGTTGCGGCCAGTATCGATAATCGTTACGTTATGAACATCGATAACAACGATCCTCGATAAGGAGCTGACCATCATGATCGATACTCCCCAGCTTTCCCGGAGCGACCGGACCGGCATGTACCTGTACGCCGTCCTGAGCCTTGCGGGCATCGTCGCCGTCGTCGCGTGGGTCGTCTCGCGGCTCGTCGAGGTGGCGTCGGCCCGAAGCATCCCGGTCCTGGTGCCGTTCACCGGCGAGACCGCGCCGTTGCCGATCGGCCCCGCCGGTTCGGCCGTCGACGTCTCCGTCGACCGCGCCGTCATCGACGTGGCCGATCCCGCCCCCGCGACGCTCTTCGCGGTCTGGGCCCAGCCGGTCGTCGTCGGCCTGACGCTGATCGCCCTGATCGCGATCGCGGGACTCTTCTGTCTGCGGCTCGCTCGCGGCCGGGCGTTCCGGCGCGGCACGGCGCGCCTGATGTACACGGGTGCCGGTGTCGTCGCCGTCGGGTGGGTGCTCGGTTCGATCCTGTCGAACATGACGGTGAACGGTGCGCTGGCGGCGGTCAGTGACCGCTCGTACGACGGTGTGGTGTTCGAAAGCGACCTGACACCGGTCTTCGTGATCCTGGTGCTCACGGCAGTGGCGACGGCCTTCCAGATCGGCGAGCGCCTCCAGCGGGAGACCGAGGGTCTCGTATGACCCCGGGCGAGGCGGAGGACGAGGCATCCGGCGTCCATTGCCGTCTCGACGAGCTGCTCGCCGAGCGGGGCATGACCCTGACCCGGCTGAGCGAGCTCGTCGGCGTCTCGATCGTCAACCTCTCCATCCTGAAGAACGACCGCGCCCGCGCCATCCGCTATTCGACGCTGTCGGCGATCTGCCGGGCGCTGGACTGCGAGGTCGGCGAGCTCCTGGTCAGGTCCGACGCCTGACGGGTCCCGTGCTCGGCGGATCGGCTGATCTCAGCGGGTCTCCGGGCGCGGTATCCCCGCGCGGCTCAGGAGCCGGCGATGGGGATCGTCACGTCGTCGAACTCGCCGCCCGAGAGCACGAGCTGCGCACCGGAGTCCTCCTCGAGGCCCGTCACGTCGATGATCGTCGTCCGCGGTGCCATGTCGGCCGTGCAGATCTGGTCGGCGGGCGGGGTCTGGAAGGTGACCGTGACCTCGGATGCCCCGGTCGCCTCGGCGCTCTCCAGCACCGGGACGCACGTCGAGCTGCCCCAGGACAGGAGCACGAAGGCGCCGTCGTCGAACCAGCCCGCGCTGGGCAGGTAATCGGTGGGCTGCCCGGGGATGCCGGTGAGCGAGGCATCCCCGTCGAGGTCGGTGTCGCCGGCGTACGTGCCGGTCACGACGATCTCGAGGTTCTTGGTCGGGTCGACGCCCTCCGGAAGGGTCACCACGGAGGCACGTGGCACGAGGTCCTGGGTGCAAGCCGCAGCCTCGGGGTCGGTCAGCTCGACCGTCAGTTTTCCGTCGGCGTACATCGGCTCATCGGCGATGGGGAGACACGTCGAGCTGCCCGACGTGATGATCGCGACTGCTCGGCCGCTGTCCAACCAGGCCGCATCCAGTTCGGTGACGACCGTGCCGTCCCCCGTGGGGGGCGAGGAGGACGCGGGCGATCCCGCCGTCGGGGTGGCGCAGGCGCTGAGGGCGGCGGCGGCGGCGCCGAGGGTGAGGCAGATGGCGAGGAGACGGCGGGGGGTCGAGGTCATGATTCGATCCTGTCGGAACCCGCTGGGCGCAACCGGCGAAATGGGTCACGGACCCGTAACATCCCGCTGTGCCGTTACCGGGAGACACCTCGCCCCGTGCTCGCCGCGGCGCGCGCGGCCGAGAGGGCGCAGCATCCGCTCTTCTGCTCGCCCGACGTCACTGCAGGGCGGAGGTGAGTCGCGCGAGGTTGTCGAGCACGGTCGAGCGGAGGGGCTGCTTCAGCCATTCCTCGAGGGTCAGTTCGCGGCTGAGTCCGCGGTAGATGTCCTCGACCTCGCGCATCTCGGCGACGAACTCCTCGCCGCGCACCAGCAGCGAGATCTCCATGTTGAGGCCGAAGGAGCGCATGTCCATGTTGCTCGAGCCGATCACGGCCACTTCGTCGTCGATCGTGAAGCACTTCGTGTGCAGGATGTAGGGCTTGCGGTACATCCGGATCGTGACGCCCGCGCGCAGAAGCGTCTCGTAGTAGCTGCGCTGCGCGTGGTAGACCATCGCCTGGTCGCCCTCCTCGGAGACGAACAGCTCGACATCGACCCCGCGCTGGCACGCCGTGGTGATGGCCAGCAGCAGCGACTCGTCGGGCACGAAATACGGACTCACGACCGAGATGCGGCGCTGCGCGGCGTAGAGCAGGCCGGCGAAGAGACGCAGGTTGTTCTCGCCGTCGAACCCGGGCCCGGACGGCACGACCTGGCAGTCGAGCTCACCCGGACCCGACCCGACGTTGAACAGGTCGATCTCGTCGGTGAGCACCTCGTTCGTCTCGCTGTACCAGTCCGACAGGAAGACGGCGTTGACGGATGCCACGACCGGGCCTTCGAGCCGTGTCATGAGGTCGACCCAGTGCAGGCCGCGACGGATGTTCTTCGGCAGGTTGTAGGTGGAGTCGGTCACGTTCTGCGACCCCATGAACGCTTCGGCGCCGTCGATGACCAGGAGCTTGCGGTGGTTGCGCAGATCGGGCCGCTGGTACTTGCCCTTGAACGGCTGCACGGGGAGCATCAGATGCCATTGGGCGCCCATCGCGTCGAGGCGCTTCAGGGTCTTCCGGTAGTAGGGCTTGCCGCGGTTGGCCCAGTGGTCCAGCAGCACGCGCACGGTCACGCCGCGCGCCGCCACCTCCTCCAGTGCCCGGAAGAAGTTGTCGGTCGCGTCGTCGGTCTGCAGGATGTAGAACTCGACGTGCACGTACTGCTTCGCCGTGCGGATCGCGTCGGCCATGGTGTCGAGGCTGGTCTGGTAGTCGGAGATCAAGTGGGCGGTGTTGTCACCGGCGAGCGGCATCGCCCCGAGGTTGCGGTTCATCGTCACGAGCGACGTGAACCACTCGGGCGCCCGCGGGCGGTGCGTGCCGAAGTCGAGATGCTCGCTGGTCTCCTGGATGTAGGTGTTGATCTGGTGCTGCTGACGCCGACGCTTGCGGGGAAGACGCGGGTTGCCGATGAGGAGGAAGAGGAACACCCCGATGAGAGGGATGAAGTAGATCGCGAGCAACCACGCCATGGCGGCCGTCGGGCGACGGTTGCGCGGGACGATGATGATCGCAGCGACGCGCACGATGATGTCGAACACGAAGACGACGATCAGCCACCACGTGGCATCGAAGGTGATGTTGATCACCGCACCCCCTCGCCGACACGTGCTCTCAGCGTAGCGGGCGGTGTCGACACCGCCTGTCCGGGCTAGGCGCGGTCGGCGGCGGCCGCCGCGGGCAGGCCGCGCTTGGCCCGCTCCTCCGCCTCGATCTTGGAGTAGACGCGGCGCTCGGTGCGGTCCATCCGGATGATGCTCCGCAGCACGAAGAAGAACAGCACGCTGACGACGACCGTCGGCAGGAGGGCCAGGGATGCCGCGACCCAGAAGGAGTCCATGACCCCAGGATACGCGGCGCCAGGTGACCCGCGCGGAAGTGGTTCGACACCGTCCGTTCCTCCCCCGGTCGCCGCGGAAGCGCGGACACCCACAATGCCGCCGTTCCTCCACAGATCGCGAAGCTGTTTGTGCGTCGGTCCGTTCTGCGCATCCGACTCCCCAGACGCCGGCGCGATGATCCCGGCGACGGATGCCGCGGGCCAGAGTCGCGACATGACAACCATCGTGAAGGCGGCGAGCGCCGCTCAGTTCCTGTCCCTCGTCCCGCACCTGGTCGGCTGCGTGCCGCGCGACAGCCTGGTGCTCATCCCGTTCGCCGGCGGCCGCAGTCTGGGCGGGATGCGCGTGGATCTTCCGCCGGAGGACGCCGACGTCGACCCGCTGTCGGCCACCTACGTCGGTCTGGTGTGCCGCGTGCCGGACGCCGACGCGATCGCCGCGGTCATCTACACCGACGACCCTTTCGCGTCGGCCGCGGCCGGGCGGGGTTCGACGGCCGCGGGGAGGGGCACGACGACATCGTCGTCGATGCCGCGTCAGGACCTCGCCCGCGCGCTGCTTCTCCGCGCAGACGAGTGCGGGCTGCGAGTGACGAACGTGCTCTGCGTCGCGCCCGACGGATGGGGGTCGTACCTCGACCCGGAGTGCCCTGACGAGGGCCGGTCGCTGGATGATCTCGATCGGCCGTCAGGCATTCACCCCGAGCTGCCGGCTGCGCCGGTCGGCGACCAACGGGCGGGTGCACTGCTCCCGGCGGCCGATCCGGCGGAGCGGGAGAGGGTGGCGCGCGCACTGATCTCCCTCGATGACGGAGTGAGGCTGATCTGCGGACCCGACCGCGGCCGGCCCTCCGAACCCGCGCCGCCTCCGAGTGCGCGCGTCGACCCGCGGGCGCTGGCGACCGTCTGCGCGCTGGACGACCTCCCGTCCCTCTTCGAGGACGCCCTGGATGCCGGTGCCGGGGAGCGCGACCCGTACCTGGCGGCGGCCATGATCTGGTGCCTCTCCCGACCTTCCTTGCGGGACATCGCCCTCGTGCAGTGGTGCGGCGACCTTTCGGCGGGCGACGATGCGCTCCAGGCGCAGCTGCGCTGGGAGGAGGGCGAGGAGTACCCGACCTACCTCGCCATGCACATGTGGGGCGAGGGCGGTCGGCCCGATCCTGCGCGCCTCGAGAGCGCCCTCGACGTCGCCCGCCGGGCCGCAGCCACGGCGCCCCGCGATGTCCGGCCGGGCCCGCTGTCCGCGTGCGCCTGGCTTTCCTGGGCTCTCGGCCGCTCCACGCACGCCGAGCACTACGCCGAGGAAGCGCGTTCCATCGAGCCCGAGCACGGTCTCGCCGAGATCGTCTGCTCGTTCGTCCAGGCGGGTCACCTTCCCGACTGGGCGTTCCGCGCTCCGGGCGCGCGCTGACCGATGGCCGACCCTCCGAATCCGGTGTGCACTCCCGGGCCCCGCCATAGCCCCCGCATAGGCTTGCGCTATGACGATGGAGCCTGCCTCAGTCCCCACGCCCGCATCCGCCTCCTCGGCGGGCATCAGCGTCGAGGGGCTGCGTCGCTCGTTCGCCGACGTCCATGCCGTCGTCGACGTGACATTCCAGGCGCATCCCGGCGAGATCGCCGCTCTCGTCGGACCCAACGGGTCGGGCAAGACCACACTGCTCCTGATGCTCGCCTCCCTGCTGGCACCCGACGCCGGGCGGATGACCGTCGGCGGCGCCGATCCCGTGGCCGATCCCTCCGCCGTCCGCTCGATCCTCGGCTGGATGCCCGACGCGCTCGGTGCCTGGCCTTCGCTCACGGCGCGCGAGACGCTGGTGACGACCGCGCGGATGTACCGGATGCCGCGGGCCGAGGCATCCGCCCGCACAGACGAGCTGCTCGCGCTCGTGCGCCTCGAGGACCTCGCAGACAAGCCCGCGCGCGTGTTCTCGCGCGGGCAGAAGCAGCGTCTCGGGCTCGCGCGGGCCCTGGTGCACAACCCTTCGGTCCTGCTGCTGGACGAACCCGCCTCCGGACTCGACCCCCAGTCCCGCATCGATCTGCGGATCCTGCTGCGGCGACTCGCCGGCGAGGGCCGGACGATCCTCGTCTCGAGCCACATCCTCGCCGAACTCGAGGAGCTCTCCGACACCGCGGTCTTCCTCCGCGGCGGACGCACCGTCAGCGCAGACCAGATCAGCTACGCACCCGAACGGGCCCGCGCATGGCGCATCCGGACGCTGGACGTCGCCGAGATCAGCGGAGCGGATGCCGCGACAGCCGTCCTCCGCGACATGGGTGTGCCACGCGACGTGATGAGCCGCGAGCGCGAGGAGATCATCGCGCCGTTCACGTCCGACCGTGCGGCGGCCGACGCCCTTGCCCGACTGACGGCGGCGGGCATGCTCGTGACGGAGTTCGCCCCCGTGACGGGTCGGCTGGAGCAGACCTTCCTCGACCTCACGGCGGGGGATCCGGCGTGAGCGCCTTCGGCGGGGGCGTCCGGACCATGATCGGGCTCGAGCTGCGGCAGCGTGTGCGCGGCGTCGCGTGGTACGTGCTGCTCGGCGTCTTCTTCGTCGTGCTGCTCATCGTGACCGCGCTGGCGACCATGTCATCGGCGTTCTCGGGCAACAGCTCCGCACTCGTCTACTCGGTCGTGACGTACGTCGTTTTGCTCATGGTGACGCTCGTCTCGCCGGCGCTGAGCGGTGGTTCGATCAACTCCGATCGGGATGCCGCGACCCTCGCACCCGTGCAGGTGACACTGCTCAGCACCGCACAGATCGTCTGGGGCAAGTTCTTCGCCGCGTGGATCACCGGACTGGCCTTCCTCGTGACGGCCGCCCCGTTCATGATCTTCGCCGCCATCCTGGGCGCCGGGCGCGGTGCGGACTCCACCGTGCGGTACGGCACGTACGCGTCCACCGCGGCGTTGGCCGACCCGGGCAACCCGGGCATCGGAGCGCTCACGGTGCTGTGCTCCTTGGCTGTGCTCGTGATCGAGGTCGGTGTGATCGCGGCGATCGGCGTCGGCCTGTCGGGAATCATCTCTCGACCCGTGCTGTCGGTCGTGACGACCTATCTCGTAGTCGCCGCGCTCAGCATCGGCACCCTCATCGCGTTCGGGCTCGGCGGCACCGCGTTCAGTTCGACCGCCACGAGCACGAACCGCTCCATCGAGTGGGACGAGGAGACCGGTCAGCCCACGACCGATCCGCCCACCTGCGGCGAGTGGACCACGTACGAGTACCAGGCCCCACGGTTCGACCGGGTGTGGTGGGTCCTGTCCGCCAACCCGTACGTGATCCTCGCCGACGCGACTCCGCTCAAGTTCGACGCCAACGGGCAGCCCGTCGACCTCTTCTCACAGATCTCGTCGGGGGTCCGGCTGACGCAGAAGGCGCCGGAGCTCGCGCAGACCTACGACGACTGCGCGAACTACAACGAGTTCAGCGCGCAGGACTACCCGACGACCGAGGAGCAGGTGGCCGGCACCGTCCCGAGCTGGTTCCTCGGCCTCGGCATCCATGTCCTCCTCGCCCTCGGCGCACTGTGGTGGGCGATCACCCGCACCCGCACGCCCGCGAGGCGGCTGCCGAAGGGCACCCGCATCGCCTGACCCGGGTCGGTCGAGCGAGCGCGCGGAACGAACTGACCCTGTTGCGCCCCGGTCGTCGAGCGAGCGCAGCGAGACGAAACGCCCTCCCCGGACGCCGCTACTTGACGAGCGGGAAGAGGATCGTCTCGCGGATGCCGAGTCCCGTGATCGCCATGAGCAGCCGGTCGATGCCCATGCCCATGCCGCCCGACGGCGGCATGCCGTGCTCGAGCGCGCGCAGGAACTCGTCGTCGATCCGCATCGCCTCGACGTCGCCGCGGGCGGCGAGGATCGCCTGTTCCACGAAACGCTCGCGCTGGATGACCGGGTCGACGAGCTCGGAGTAGCCGGTCGCCAGCTCGAAGCCGCGCACGTACAGGTCCCACTTCTCGACGACGCCGGGAATCGAGCGGTGCTCGCGCACGAGCGGGCTCGTGTCGACCGGGAAGTCCATCACGAAGGTCGGCCGGGTCAGGCCGCCCTTCACGAAGTGCTCCCACAGTTCCTCGACGTACTTGCCGTGCGTCGGGTGCGGGGGCTCGGTCACGCCGACCTCGTCCGCGAACGCGCGAAGCTCATCGAGCGACGTCTCGGTCGTGATCGAACGGCCGGATGCCTCGGACAGCGAGTCGTACATCGAGATGCGATCCCACTGGCCGCCGAGGTCGTACTCGGTCCCGTCGGCCCAGGTCACGGTGGTCGAACCCGAGACGGCGATCGCCGCCTTCTGGATCAGCTCCTGCGTCATGTCGGCGATGCCGTTGTAGTCGCTGTACGCCTGATAGGCCTCGAGCATCGCGAACTCGGGGCTGTGGGTCGAGTCGGCGCCCTCGTTGCGGAAGTTCCGGTTGATCTCGAACACCCGATCGATGCCGCCGACGACCGCCCGCTTGAGGAAGAGCTCGGGTGCGATGCGCAGATACAGGTCGGTGTCGAAGGCGTTGGAGTGCGTGACGAACGGACGAGCGGACGCTCCTCCATGCTGCACCTGCAGCATGGGGGTCTCGACCTCGAGGTACTCGTGCTCGGCGAACGTCGCCCGCAGGCTCGCGTTCACCTTTGCTCGTGCGCGCACGGTCTCGCGGGCCTGGTCGCGAAGGATCAGGTCGAGGTAACGGCTGCGGACGCGGCTCTCCTCGTTGAGTTCGGAGTAGACGTTGGGCAGCGGCAGGATCGCCTTGGAGGCGATCGCCCACTCACCCACCATGATCGACAGTTCGCCACGGCGACTGGAGATGACCTCACCGCTGACGAACACGTGGTCGCCGAGGTCGACGAGCTCCTTCCACGCCTGCAGCGAGTCTTCGCCGACGGCCGCGAGCGAGACCATGGCCTGGATGCGGCTCCCGTCGCCGGACTGCAGCGACGCGAAGCAGAGCTTGCCGGTGTTTCGGCTGAAGACGACGCGTCCCGCGACCGCCGCGATCACACCGGTCTCGGCGCCGGCTTCGAGGTCGCCGTACTCGGCGCGGAGCGCCGGGATCGTGGTCGTGATGGGCAGGCTGACGGGGTACGCGCCCCCCGCGGCATCCGCTCGCTCGGCGATCAGCCGTTCGCGCTTGGCCAGCCGCACGGCCTTCTGCTCGAAGACCTCGGCCTCTGCGGCCTCGGTGTCGACGGCGGGCGGGGTGGCGGGCGCGGCGGTCGTGTCGGCCGCTGGCGTGTCAGTCATGGGGGAAGCTCCTCGGAAGTCGGCCTCAGTCTATCGACGGAGCCCGAACAGCCTCTGGCCCCGGTCGACCGCCGACCGGCCGACCGCCGACCGCCGACCGGCCGCACCGAGGGACACTGCAGGGGGCGTCGGCCGCACGGCGCATCCCTTCCGACGTCAGAGCAGCGGCGGCACCACCGGCGGGCCGGCGTCCTGCAGAGCCTGGTCGATCGCCGAGTGCACGAGCGCCGAAAGGTACAGCCCGGGGTTCTCGACCCCGGCGCCCGTCAGCAGCGCAGCCGCCTGCTGGACGATCGAACGGGAGAACGCCGTCGCCGTCGAGATCGCCTCGGCGTAGGCAAGGCGATCGGCCTCGGCGATCACCACCGGCTCGCACCCCAGTTCGACCGCGAGCGCCTGCGCGATCGGCAGCACCGGCGCGGGTGCAGTGACTGCGGCGTAGGTGTGGTGCAGCTGACGGAGGTCCATCGAGGTGCCGGTGAAGATCATCGCCGGGTGCACCGCGAGGGGGATGACTCCACGCCCGACGGCGGGGGCGAGCACATCCACGCCGTACGCCGGATCGGTATGCAGAACGAGCTGCCCGGGCTGCCAGGCCGACACTTCGGCGAGGCCCGCGACGAGGCCGGGCAGCTGATCGTGCGGCACCGCGACCACGACGAGCTCACTGCGCCGCACCACTTCGAGGGCATCCAGCACCGGCACGCCCGGCAGGATCGCCTCGACGCGCTCGTCGTCGGACCCGTGCGTGACGCCCGTGAGAGCATGGCCCGCGCCGGCGAGCGCCGCCCCGATGACCGGTCCCACACGGCCTGCGCCGACGATTCCCACGCCCAGTCGGCCGTCCCTGCTCATTCGCGCACTCCACTCATGTCGGGCTCCACCGGCACCTGGTCGCTCCCCGCCCACCGGTGGCTGCGGTCGGTCGCCGCGGCCGAGATCGCGCGCTGCGACGTGTCAGCGAAGAGGTCGACGGCGGTGTCGCGGTCGATGGCTCCGAGTCCCCCGTGCACGCGCCCGGTGATCGTGTGGATACGAGCGGATGCCACGCGCAGCGCGCGATCGAGAGGACCCTGTTCGAGCGCCACGCTCTGCATGCGCGCGAGCGGGAAGATCGCGAGCGCCCGCCAGATCAGGCCGCGCCGCAGGAACATCGCGTCCCTGGCCAGGAGGAAGCCGTTGCGCCGCCAGGAGAGCGGCCGCAGGATGCGGGCTCGACGAGGGGTGTTCGTGTAGGGATCGTCCTGCTGCGGTCCGAGGATGCCGTGCTCGAACACGAGCGGCCATTCCGACTCGGGCAGGTCGGTCAGCAGCAGTCGCAGGACGCGCTCGACGTCGGCCCGGGTGCCCACCGGCAGCACGGTGGTGAACTGATCCTGCCCGCTCTCGACGGACCTGCCCGACAGGCGGTTGACGGTGACCGACCACCAGCCGGCGGGGCGCCAGAGGATGGACTGCGTCACTTCGACCGCGTGCACACGGCCCGGCGGGAGGATCTCGGTGATCGTGGTGAACAGGCCGAACGTGATGCGCACCCCGCTCGGCGTCGGGGCGATGGAGTATCGCAGAGCACGGGTGATGCCGCGCACCCAGTACGCGCCGAAGCCGAGCAGCGCGGGGATGAAGGCGAACAGCACCCAGGGCGAGCCCATGGTCGATCCCACGACGATCGCCACCAGCAGCACGAGCAGCGAAACAGTCGAACCACTCAGGAGATGGGATGCCACGAGCCGGAGCACCGGGATGTGGACGACCGATTCGGGTTCGGCGACGGGTTCTTCTGCTCCGACGATGATCCCGGTGATGCCGTCGCTCACCGTGCCGGCCACGCGGCGCGCCCGCGCGGCGCTGGACTCGCCGGGCAGGGCCGGAGTCTCTGCGGCGAGGCGCATGCCCGATGCCAGGCGCAGGATGTCGGCGCGGACGGCCTCGGCGCTCTGGGTGGACAGGTACTCGAGCGACACGTTGGCGTCGAGACCGGCACCGACCACCTCGAGCTTCGCGGTGCCGAGCAGGCGCGCGATCATCGGGCGGGTGAGGTTGACGCCCTGCACGCGGTCGAGGGGCGCGCGGCGGTGGGTGCGGAACAGCACACCGCTGCGCACCTCGACCTCGTGGCCGGTGATGCGGAAAGTGTGGAAGCGCCACGACAGCCAGAAGATCCCGACGACGATCGCCGCGATCCCGAGCACCGCCAGGAGTCCGATCAGGATCAGGTTGTGCTCGAGCACGTAGTCGAGCGGGTCGGGCGGGAGCTCTCCGTCGGGCAGATCGGGCACGAGCGCGGGGAGGAACCAGTCGATGAGACGCTCGCGCAGGTTGGCGATCACGATGCCGATCACGACGACGAGGAACAGACCGCCGCGCAGCAGGGGCGTCAACGGGTGCAGCCGGTGCCATTCGCCGTCGCTGAGGGGCGACCGCGTGGTGGACCGCGCCGGATTCACCGGAGCGGCGGGCACTTCCGGCAAACCGGGAGGGATGCTGGTCACAAGCCGGTCCGGCGGGTCTCGGCGACGTCGATCAGGGTGTCGCGCAGCTGTTCGGCGGCCAGCTGGGTGACCCCCGGGATGACGACGCCCGAGCTGGCGGCGGCCGTCACGAGCTTGAGCTGCGCGATGCCGAAGCCCCGATCGAGCGGCCCGTGCGTGATGTCGACGAGCTGCATCCGGCCGTAGGGCACCGCGACCATGCGCTGCCACAGGATGCCCCGACGGAAGACGAGGTCGTCGTGGCGCAGCTGATAGCCGATCGATCGCGCCTGGCGCGGCGTGATGATGATCGTCCACGCGAGGATCACGATCAGGATGCCGCCGGGGATCCATACCCACGTCTGGTGCAGCAGCAGCCACAGCGCGAGGACGATGGCCGTGACGACGAGGAGCGAGACGGCCGTCGAGATGATGCGCACCCACACGTAGGCACGGGCGATCTGGTGCCACGTACCGTCACCCAACGGCAGGCGGGCTGCCGATCGGGGTTCGCGGATGTGGTCGAAGGTCGAGGCATCCAGCACCGCGTCGTCGCCGAGGTGCGACCCATGGATCGCCGCGTCATCGCCGGGGCGCACGAACGCCGGATCCTGCGACGAGGACGAGGACGAGGACGAGGCCGGGTCAGTGACCGTAGCCTCCGGCGTCCCGGTCTCCGGAGTCCGGGTCTCGGGGCTCGCGCCCTCCGGCGTCGCGGCGGCTGCCGGGGTCGGTGCCTCCGGGCTGTTCGTCATCGTCGTCCTTCCGGATGGTGCACAGGTGTTCGGCGACGAGCCCGGCTGCTACGAGGAGCACGCCGGCCACGATCGTCGCGATGAGCATGCTCAACGAGCCTACCGACGGCATGACGGGTCGGGTCAGGAGGAAGACCGCCAGCCCCGCCGCCATCCCGCCGACGACGGCACCCACGATGCTCGACGCTTTGGCGAGCATCGCGATGCGCAGCGCCCGGAACGGGTTGACGGGGGCGGCCATCACGCGGTCGCGCAGCGCTCCCCCGGCGGCATCCTGCCGCGCACCGCGCGTGGCCCGGCGGATGGGGATCGCGAGGATCACGACGAGGGCGCCCAGCAGAACCAGCAGGATCGGCAGCGTGACGACCGGGGTGAAGGTCGGACGACCGAGCGATGTGAGGGTCAGGTCGGCGAGGAAGCCGAGCACGACGCCGATGACGGCGGCGATGATCAGGATGCCGGGACTCGTGCGTCTCACGATGCGCCTCTCAGGTGCGCGAGCAGCGTGTCGACGCGTCCTCGCCCGGGTAGCTCCGCGTCGGGGTCGAGTTCGAGCCAGGGCACGAGCACGAACTCGCGCTCCCCGGCGCGAGGATGCGGCAGCAGCAGGGAGGGTCCGGTGCTGCGTACATCGGCGTACGCGATGAGGTCGAGATCGAGGGTGCGGTCACCCCACCGCTCACGCCGCTCGCGTCCGTGCGACGACTCGATCGCATGCAGGAACCCGAGCAGCACCGATGGCGCGAGACGGGTCGTGACGAGAGCCACCGCATTGAGGTAGGCCGGGGCCGAGGCATCCGGTCCTTCCGGCTTCACGGCGACCGACTCGACCGGCGTCGAGACCCGCACCTCGGTCGTCAGCGGCAGTGCGCGCAGCTCATCCGCGGCCGCGACGAGCGTCGCCGCCCGGTCGCCGAGGTTCGCGCCCAACGCGACGACGGCCGCGACGGGGTGCCGGTCGTGCCGGCGGGCATCCCCCGAGAAGCCTTCGGCCAGCCGGCGGCTCATGCCTGCTGCTCCCGTCGCCGGTGGATCGTGACCGTCACATCGGCGAACGGCACCGGGATCGGGGCATCCGGCTTGTGCACCGTCACGGTGACCGCCTCCACCAGCTGGAACGCCAGAACCGCGATGGCGATGCGCGCCGCCAGCGTCTCGATCAGGTCGACGGGGTCGCCGCTCACGACCGCCGCGACCGCTTCGGTCACCTCGCCGTAGTGCACCGTGTCGAGCACGTCGTCGGTCTCGGCGGCTCGCCGCGTGTCGAGGTCCATCACCACGTCGACCACGAAGTCCTGCCCGTCGCGGCGCTCATCGGGGTACACACCGTGGAAGCCTCGGGCACGGATGCCGCTCACCGCGATCCGGTCTGCGATGTCCATCGCGCGTCTCCTTGCCAGAGCTGGGCGACGCGCAGGGCGTCGAGGGTGGTCGAGACATCGTGCACGCGCACGGCCCAGGCGCCCGCCTGCGCGGCGAGCACGCTCGTCACGGCGGTGGCGAGGTCGCGACGCTCCTGTCCGGAGCGCGGCGCGGCGACGGTCGGCGGGGTGGAGACCGGCGTCGCGGTCCCCAACGCGTCCTCGAGGAATCTCTTGCGACTGGTGCCGACCAGGACGCGGGGTCCGAGCGCCACCAGGCGGGGCAGTCCGCGCAGCACGTCCCAGTTCTGCGCACCGCGCTTGCCGAAGCCGATCCCCGGGTCGACGATGACGCGGGCGGGCGGGATGCCCGCGGCCGCGGCCGCGGCGACCCGGTCGGTGAGCTCGCCGACGACATCGCGCACGACGTCGTCGTACTCGGCACGTGCGTACATGTCGGCGGACGGGCCACGCCAGTGACCGAGGGCGATGTCAGCGTCGGTGGAGGCGACGGCGGCCAGCATGCCGGCGTCGGCGAGCCCACCCGACACGTCGTTGACGATGCGGGCACCGGCCCCGATCGCGGCCAGCGCCGTCGACGCGTTCATGGTGTCGATGCTGACCACGGCACCTTCGCGCGCCAGAGCCCGCACGACCGGCAGCACGCGCTCCTGTTCGAGCGCAGGGTCGACGCGCTCCGAACCCGGCCGGGTGGACTCCCCGCCGACATCGAGCAGGTCCGCGCCCTCCGCGCGCAGACGCAGACCATGGGCGATGGCGGCGTCGACGTCGAGATACCGGCCGCCGTCGCTGAAGGAATCGGGGGTCACGTTGACGATCCCCATGATGACGGTGCTCATGAGCGCGGCGCCCCCAGGAGCGCGATCAGCTCGGCGCGGGCGGCAGGCTCGGCGAGCTCGCCCCGCGCGGCGATCGTGAGGGTCGAGGCATCCGGCTGACGCTCCCCGCGCATCGCGACGCAACCGTGCACCGCATCGATGACGACCAGCACGCCTCGGGCATCGAGCGAACCCGCGATCGCGTCGGCGATCTGCTCGCCCAGGCGCTCCTGCACCTGCGGGCGCGACGCGAGGATGTCGACCACCTTGGGCAGGGCGCCGAGACCGACGACCTTCTCGCCGGGCAGGTACGCGATGTGCACCCGGCCCTGGAAGAGCAGAAGGTGGTGCTCGCACACGGAGCGGAAGCGGATGTCGCGCAGCATCACCGCACCCGACGGGAGGGTATCGGGTGCCGGCCCGCGGGATACCGAGATCGTCCGGGCCAGCGGGGCGGTGGCATCCGCTCCCACACCGGAGAAGAATTCTCCGTACGCCGATGCGACGCGTTCCGGAGTCTCCCTCAGCCCCGGGCGATCGGGGTTCTCACCGATCGCCTCGAGCAGCTCGCGCACGAGGGCGGCGACGCGCTCATGATCCACGGCCATGTGGCCGAGCCTACGCGGTCGCGGGACGCGCCTGCCCGGAGGGCCGGCGGCGAGGCTCCTTCGAGGCTTCGGTCTGCGGGTCGGCCTCGACGGAGGCGGCGAGGCCCGCCTCCTCGCGACGACGGGGCACCTCGACGGGAGGCTGCTCCGACACCGGGCGCTCGCTGCTCGAGAGCCACTGCGGGCGCGGGGGCAGGCGACGCACGCCGGAGAAGATCTCGGCGAGCTCGAGGTGGTCGAGCGTCTCCTTCTCGAGCAGCTCGAGCGCCAGGCGGTCGAGCACGTCGCGGTTCTCGTTGATCACCTGGTACGCCTCGTTGTGCGCCTGCTCGATGAGCCCGCGCACCTGCTGGTCGATCTGCTCCGCCACCCGCTCGGAGTACTCGCGCCCGTGGCCCATATCCCGGCCCATGAAGACCTCGCCACTGGAGGAACCGAGCTTGATGGGTCCGACATCCATCGTCATCCCGTACTCGGTGACCATCTTGCGGGCGATGGAGGTCGCCTTCTCGATGTCGTTCGAGGCGCCCGTGGTGGGGTCGTGGAACACGATCTCCTCGGCCACGCGGCCACCCATCGCGTACGTGAGCTGATCCTGGAGCTCGTTGCGGGTGATGGAGTACTTGTCGTCGAGGGGCAGCACCATCGTGTAGCCGAGCGCCTTGCCTCGCGGCAGGATCGTCACCTTGGTGACGGGGTCGGTGTTGTTCATCGCGGCCGCGGCGAGCGCGTGACCGCCCTCGTGGTACGCGGTGATGAGACGTTCCTTGTCCTTCATCACGCGCGTACGGCGCTGCGGACCGGCGATGACGCGGTCGATGGCCTCGTCGAGGGCGCGGTTGTCGATCAGCTGCGCGTTGGAGCGCGCGGTCAGCAGCGCGGCTTCGTTCAGCACGTTCGCGAGGTCGGCGCCGGTGAAGCCGGGCGTCTTGCGGGCGACGACCTCGAGGTCGACGCCGTCGGCGAGGGGCTTGCCGCGTCCGTGCACCTCGAGGATGCGCTTGCGCCCCTTGAGGTCGGGGGCGTCGACGCCGATCTGACGGTCGAAGCGGCCGGGCCGCAGGAGTGCCGGGTCGAGGATGTCGGGGCGGTTGGTCGCGGCGATGACGATGACGTTGACCTTGGGGTCGAAGCCGTCCATCTCGACGAGCATCTGGTTCAGCGTCTGCTCTCGCTCATCGTGGCCGCCGCCCATGCCGGCACCGCGGTGGCGGCCGACGGCGTCGATCTCGTCGATGAAGATGATCGCGGGGGAGGATTCCTTGGCCTGGTTGAACAGGTCGCGCACGCGGCTCGCGCCGACGCCCACGAACATCTCGACGAAGTCGGAGCCCGAGATGGAGTAGAAGGGCACGCCGGCCTCACCGGCGACCGCGCGGGCGAGGAGGGTCTTGCCGGTTCCGGGAGGGCCGTACAGCAGCACGCCCTTCGGGATGCGGGCGCCGACGGCCTGGAACCTGGTGGGGTCCTTCAGGAAGTCCTTGATCTCCTGCATCTCCTCGATCGCCTCGTCCGAGCCGGCGACGTCCGCGAACGTGACGGTCGGTGACTCCTTGGAGACGAGCTTCGCGCGCGACTTCCCGAACTGCATCACCTTGCTGCCGCCGCCCTGGGCGCTCGACATCAGGAACCAGAAGAGCAGGCCGAGCAGGAGGATCGGGATCATCAGCGACAGGAAGCCGTCGAACCAGCTGGCGCGCGGAACGGCGTCGTCGAACCCGTCCTTCGGGTCGGCCGCGTTGATCGCGTCGACCACCTCGGCGCCGCGAGCCGTCACGTAGTAGAACTGCACGTCGGTGGAGCCCTCGTACGGAGACGAGAGCTTCATGTCGACACGCTGGTCACCGTCGGTGTTGGTGACCTCGGTCACCGTGTCGCCCTTGAGCAGCTGCAGACCCTCCTGCGTGGAGATCTGCTTGGCTCCGCCGAGGCTGGAGATGAGCGAGAAGCCCACGATCAGAAGGATCCCGATCAGCAGCACATAGATGAGCGGGTTTCGGGTGATCTTCTTGAAATCCATGGTGCGGGCGACGCCCGTTCCCTTTCGTCGACGAGTCGCGCGAGCGCGATGATTCAGGGTATAACGCGCGGGCTATGGCCAGACTGTGCATTCGCCCACGGCGTACAGCACACGGTGCGGGCGCCGGATGCCTCGGCCGACGGCGCCGGCTGAGGCATCCGTCCTCTCAGCTGTAGACGTGCGGAGCGAGCACCGCGACGTCGCGCAGGTTGCGGTAGCGCTCGTCGTAGTCGAGGCCGTAGCCGACGACGAAATCGTTGGGGATGTCGAAACCCACGTACCGGCATTCGACGTGCACCTTCATCGCCGCGGGCTTGCGCAGCAGCGCGAAGACCGAGACGGACGCGGCCCCACGGGAGGCGAAGTTCTCGAGCAGCCAGCTGAGGGTCAGACCCGAGTCGATGATGTCCTCGACGATGAGGACGTGCTTGCCGTGCAGATCGGTGTCGAGGTCCTTGCGGATCTGCACGACGCCGCTCGAGCGCGTGCCGGCGCCGTACGACGAGACGGCCATCCAGTCCATGGGCACGAGCATCGGCAGCGCGCGGGCGAAATCGGCCATGACCATGACCGCGCCCTTCAGGACGCCGACGAGCAGCAGCTCTTCGCCCTCGTAGTCGATCGCGACCTGTGCCGCGATCTCGTCGAGCTTCGCGTGGATCTCCTCCTCGGTGAAGAGGGTCGAGGTGAGGTCGGCCGAGATGTCCGTCGCGCGCATGGTCCCACTCTAGAGCGAGCGGCTGCCGGGTCCCGGGGCCTTTCGAGCTCAGCCCCCGAGCGCGGCCTCGGCGTCGCGGGCGACGAACTCCAGTCGTGAGCCGAGGCGCCGGGCACGGCATCCCGGCAGATCGATCGGGCCCTGCCCCCGCCACTCGGTCACCAGCCGGGCGACCTCGAGGGTCTGCGCCCGGGTCAGGCTTTCTCCGAACTCGCTCGCCACGACGTGCCGGATGATGCGGTGGCGGAGCGCCGCGGGATTCGCGGCGAGCGCGGGAACCGACACCGAGATGCCCGCCTCGGCATGCTCGACGATGTCCTCGATCGTCTCGTTCACCATGTCGTCGAACGCGTCCGCGTCCTCTCGGAGCTGCTCGGCCGTTCTCGCCAGCGCCTCGGCGATCCCCGGACCGAGTTCCGCCTCGAGCACCGGGAGCACCCGCTGCCGCACGCGCACGCGGGAGAAGCGGGGGTCGGTGTTGTGCGGGTCGTCCCAGGGGTCGAGGTGCTGGGCCGCACAGGCGAGGCGCGTCGTCTCGCGCCGGACGCCGAGCAGCGGACGCAGCAGCGGGATGCCGTCGAGATCGGACGTCGCCGCCATCCCCTGCAGGCTCGCCGATCCCGACCCTCGCGCGAGCCCGAGCAGGATGGTCTCGGCCTGGTCGTCGAGTGTGTGGCCGAGCAGGATCGCCACGGCGCCGACGTCGGCCGCGGCATCCGTGATGGCGGCGTAGCGAGCCGCGCGAGCGGATGCCTCGGGGCCCGGGCCCTCACCCACGTCGACGGTCGCGACGAGGGTGTCGGCACCCATGGCCGCAGCCTGGGCGGCGGCGCGCGCCGCGACCTCGGCCGAGCCGGCCTGCAGACCGTGATCGACCGTGATCGTCGTCACGCGCAACCCCCGCTTGGGCGCCTCGAACGCGACGGCCGATGCGAGCGCGAGCGAGTCTGCGCCGCCCGACAGGGCGACGAGCACGATGGGACCGGTGCCCGGGGCGTCGGAGGCGGGTGCGGTGTCGCGGGCGGGCGCGGTCTCGGGCATGGCGGGTGCCGCGAACGGCGCGAGCGCCTGGCGGACCGCGAGTCGTACCGCGGCGACGGCGGGGTCGAGGCTGGGGCGCGGGTCCACGGCTCTACGGTATCGCCGCCTCGGCGTCCCCGACTTCTGAGAAACGTCGGGCTCACCGCAGCGACCCCGCGTGATTCCGCGAGGTGATCGCTGTGGGGGTCGCGTTCTTCAGAAGTGGGGGACGACAACTGCGCGGACGGGCCACCGGATAGGCTGGTCGGCGGCATCCGGACCCGGGAAAACGCCGTGTCCGGCACCCCACGACAGAGGAGCACAGGCATGGGCGCATACGACGCCGTCATCGAGATCCCCCGCGGCAGCCGGGTCAAGTACGAGGTCGACCACGGCACGGGCCGCGTCTTCCTCGACCGCATCCTTTACACCGCGTTCGGCTACCCCACGAACTACGGCTTCTTCGACAACAGCCTGGGCGAGGACGGCGACCCGCTCGACGTGCTCCTGCTGCTCGACTACGACCTGTATCCCGGCGTCATGGTGAGTGTGCGACCGGTCGGCGTGCTGAAGATGAGCGACGAGGCCGGCGGTGACGACAAGCTCGTGGCGGTACTCGCCAAGGACCCGCGCTGGGACCACGTGCAGGACGTCGAGGACATCCCCGAGTTCACGCGCAAGGAGATCGAGCACTTCTTCGAGCACTACAAGGACCTCGAGCCCAAGAAGTGGGTCAAGGTCGACGAGTGGGCGGGCGCCGGCGAAGCCGAGCGTCTCGTCGCCGAGGCCTACACCCGCTTCCAGGAGCACGAGGGCGAGACCAAGACGCAGGGTGAGGGCGAGTCGCCGAAGACCGTCTGAGCGGATGCCGTGGGGCGGGCCTCGACGCGACGGCGTCGGTGGTCCGCCCTCGGCTTTCCCTCACGGGCGGAAGCTCAGGCTGGGTGCAGAAGCTCAGGCCCGGACCGGCGTGAGGAGCCGAAGGGTCAGACGTAGATGCCGCGCGCTGCCATGAACGTGATCGGGTTGACGTCCGGTCCGTTGACGTAGATCTCGAAGTGCAGGTGGCAGCCGAACGAGTTGCCGGTGTTGCCCTCGGCCGCGATGAGGTCGCCCGCGTTGACGCGCTGGCCGTACCGCACATAGAGGCCGCCGTTGACGATGTGGCCGTATCCCGAACCGGTGCCGTCGCCGTGGTCGATCTTGATGTAGTTGCCGTACCCGCCGTTGTACCCGGAGTAGACGACCGTGCCGGCGTGGGCGGCGAAGATGCCCGACCCGCAGTAGTTGGCGAGGTCGACGCCGTGGTGGAAACCGCTCGAGCAGTAGGTGTTGCCGCACTGCACGGACCGCGGCCCGTACCCGGAGCTGCGCGCACCGTTCGACGGCCGGGCCCAGCCCGATGCGACTGTTCCTCCGCCGCCTCCACCGCCGCCGCCGCCTCCGCCGCCACCGCCGCCTCCGCCGCCACCGCCGCTCGCTGCGGCAGCCGCTGCTGCGGCCTGCGCAGCAGCCTGGGCGCGCGCAGCCTCAGCTACAGCCGCAGCCCTCGCCTCGGCCTCGGCCTTCTCTTTCGCGATGCGGGCGGCTTCGACGCCGGCCTGATACTCCTGGACGGTCTTGGCCGTCGTGTCCTGGAGCGCGGCGAGCTGAGCCTGAAGAGTGGAGAGGTTGGCTGTCTGGGCATCGAGCGCCGCCTGCGCGGCGGTCGCGGCATCCTGTGCGGCACGCATCGCCGCTTCGGCTTCCTTCTGCAGCTTGTCGCGCTCGTCGCGGGCGACGACAGCCTGATCGCTCAGGCTCTGCGCCGAGTTGCGGGCGCTGATCGCGTCGTTGTAGACGGCCTGGTTCTGCGACAGCAGCTTGTCCATCGTGCCGAGGCGCGCCAGGAGGTCGTCGGCAGATGCAGCGGACCCCGAGAAGAACAGCTTCATCGACGTGTCATCGCCGCCGTTGCGATACAGCTGAGCGGCGACGCGGCCGGCCTTGTTCGCGGCATCCGTCGCTGCCGCCGCCTGCGTGTCGGCCTGCTCCTGGAGGCTCGTGGCGCGCTGCGCCGAGTCGAAGTAGGCCTGCTGGGCGTTGTAGAAGACGTCCGAGGTGCGCTGGGCCTCGGCCTGCGTGCGCGCGACCTCGGCGTTCAGCGACTGGATCAGTCCCTGGATCTTGGAGACCTCCGACGCCTTCGCCGCCTCATTGGCCTTGGCAGCCTGAACGTCGTCCCACGAGGGGTAGTCGGCGGCGAACGCACGGGAGATGAACGGGGTGCCGATCGCTCCGATGGTGGCGAGACCGATGGCACCGACGCCTAGAGCGGCCCGGCGGGAGAGCCCCGGCCAGAGAGCGCGCTTCTCCGCGACGGTGGGGGCGCACCCGCAGTCTTCGGAGGCATCGACCGTGGTCTGGCGCTGTTCGAACTCCACCTCGGCCCTTCCGTTCGGCGGACACAACACCCATCACACTAGCAACTTCAGTCACAGGCGCAACGAACTGGGTGATCCCTGATGCGGCGTGCAGTCGCAGAGCACAGCCCCATCCTGCCCCCCTGCACGCGGGATACCCCGGTGGACGCGCCCCCGATTGGCGGATCCGAAGGGGATTGCGTATGCTTGAGCGTCGGCACAGTGAGCCCTCGGGATCACGTCGGCCCCATCGTTTAGTGGCCTAGGACGCCGCCCTTTCACGGCGGTAGCACGGGTTCGAATCCCGTTGGGGTCACTCGACACACCCACAACTGAATACGCATGGCCCTGTAGCGCAGTTGGTTAGCGTGCCGCCCTGTCACGGCGGAGGTCGCGGGTTCAAGTCCCGTCAGGGTCGCTTCGAGCGACGGGCCCTTTTCTTCCGAGAAGGGCCTTTCGTCTCGAGCGCGACATTCCACATCGGATGCTGCGCGGCTCTGTAGCTCAGTTGGTAGAGCGCACGACTGAAAATCGTGAGGTCACGGGATCGACGCCCGTCGGAGCCACTGACCCTTCTCCAGGCTTCTACTGGAGGAGGGTCTTTTTTTGCCCGGGCGCGCACGCCGACACGCGTGTATCGAGGTGTCCGGCGCCACGGAGGTCGAGGCATCCGCTCAGCCGACCAGTACCACCGAGACGGCCCCTTCGAGGAGCGCGAGCTGATCGGGGTCGGCGGCATAGGTGCCGAGGTGCAGCGTGGCGTCGGAGGAGCCGATGCCGGTCGCGTCGTAGTAGAAGCCGACGTTGCCCCAGGGGACGTAGTAGATGAGGTCGCCGTCCTCCGGGTCGGAGCCCGGCGATCCGGAGTGCTCCAGAGCACGGGGCAGGTACGCGATCTTCTCCGCACCGTCGAGGTCTTCGACGCTGAGTTCGAGCGGCAGTGACGCGAGGAAGTCGCGCACCGCTGGAGTGCTCTCGCCCATCACGACATCGACCGAGGTGCGCGCCGACGTGAAGCGCACGATCGTCCCCTCCGTGGAGTCGGATGACGCGGCCGTCGTCGGCGATGTCGGAGTGGGGACGGATGCTTCGCTCGATGTCGGCGCGGAAGACACCGCCGGTCCCGGCTCGGGCGCCGCCGACGCGCACGCGGCGAGCGCCGCGAGCAGGCCGACGAAGCCCGCAGCACTCCAGGCCACCGATGCACCGCGACCCTTCGCCCCGCGGCGCGTCACCCCTCGGCGCCTTCATCGCACGCGAACACCGTTCTGGCGGCGGCGATCGCGGACATCGCCCGTGGCCACCCGCTGTAAAACGCGAGATGGGTGATCGCCTCGACGAGCTCGGTCTCGGTGAGCCCGTTGCGCCTGCCGAGGTCGAGATGGAACGGGAGCTGCTCCGTGTTCCCTCCGGCCACCAGAGCCGCGATCGTGATCAGACTGCGGTCGCGGGGGGCCAGCTCGGAGCGTTCCCACACGTCAGCGAACAGGACGTCGTCGGTGAGGGCGACGAGCTTGTCGGCGAAACCACCCAGCATGCGCTGGGCGGAGGACTGTTCGGTCATGCTCATACCTTTCATCGGTGGACCGCTCGTCGACCCGACGAGCGCATGGTCGGCGTGACGCGGCGCCGGGTTCCTCAGTGATCGGCCCGCGCGCCGCTGTACTCCTCGTCGGTGATGTGCTCTTTCCACACCGTGGTGGCGGCGGGGTCGTCCGCGCTCTCGAGCATCGCGATGTGTTCCATGAAGCAGTCTCCGGCCGCCGCGTGCCAGTGGTCCTGTCCGGGCGGGGTGTACAGGGTCTGCCCGGGATGCACCTCGATCACGTTGCCGTCGCGATCGCCGAAGCGGGCGACGCCCTGCGTGACACGCAGGAACTGGCCGCGCGCATGCGCGTGCCACGCCGTGCGCGCTCCGGGCGCGAATCGCACCACCGCCACCGACATCCGCTGGTCAGCATCGTGGGGCGCGGCGATAACGTCGACCCAGACGTCGCCGGCGAACTGGGTGGGCGGGTTCTTGACGGTCGGGGCGGTCGGTTCGATGTTCATGTGTTCTCCTTCGGTTTCGGCTCAGTCGGTGAGCACGGGTCAGACGGTGAGCAGGACTTTCGTGGCACGACGCTCGTCCATCGCCTTGTAGCCCTCGGCAGCGTCTTCGAGCGGGAGCGTGAGGTCGAACACCGTTCCCGGGTCGATCGCGCGGTCCCAGATGAGCTGGATCAGCTCGGGAAGGAAGCGGCGCACCGGCGCGGGCCCGCCGTGAAGGTGGACACCCGAGAAGAACAGCTCGAGCCCGTCGAGAGACACGTCGTGCGAGACGCCGACGTATCCCACGTGCCCGCCCGGCCGTGTCGCGTGGATGGCCTGCATCATCGACTCCTGCGTGCCGACCGCCTCGATCACGGAGTGCGCGCCGAGGCCGTTCGTGAGCTCCTTGATCCGGGCCACGCCGTCGTCGCCGCGCTCCTCGACGATGTCCGTGGCGCCGAACTGCCGTGCGAGGGCCTGCCGGTCGGCGTGACGTGACATCGCGATAATGCGCTCGGCGCCCAGCTGCTTCGCCGCGAGGATGGCGAGCAGCCCCACCGCACCGTCTCCCACCACAGCCACGGTCTTGCCAGGTCCCGCCTCGGCCGCGACCGCCGCGAACCAGCCGGTGCCGAGCACATCGGATGCCGCGAGAAGGGATGGGATGAGGTCGGCGTCGGGCTGACCGGGGGTCGCGACGAGCGTTCCGTCGGCCAGCGGGATGCGCGCGAACTCGGACTGCGTGCCGACCGCACCCATGACCTCGGCGTGCACGCAGCGAGACTGATAGCCCGCCTGGCAGATCTCGCACGTGTTGTCAGAGGCGAAGAACGATCCGACGACGAAGTCGCCGACGGACACCGTCGAGACCTCCGCCCCGATCTCGGTCACCACGCCCACGTACTCGTGGCCCATCGGGATGTGGTCTGCGGGCTCCGCGCCGCGGTAGGGCCAGAGGTCGGAGCCGCAGATGCAGGTCGCGGAGAGGCGGATGATCGCGTCCGTCGGCTCGATGATCGTCGGGTCGTCGCGGTCTTCTACGCGGACGTCTCCGGGGGCGTGCATGATGACTCCACGCATGTGGGTGTCTCCTTCGTTGTGCTGTTCAGCTGGTGGGTAGCCGTACGGCGGGGGTCTGGTCTTCGGATGCTGCGCTCGGCAGCGCATCGAGGGCGTCGACGGGACGGCGGCGCACGAGGATCACGAACGCCGCGGAGGCGAGGATCACGGCGACGGTCGTGACGACACCGAGAGGCAGGATGCTCGTGGCGCCGGCGACGCCCACCAACGGCGCGGCCACCCCGCCGAAGCCGAAGCGCACCATTCCCAGAAGGGAGGACGCGGTGCCGGCCATCTTCGGGTAATCCACCAGCGCGAGCGTGGTCGCGGGCGGCGATGAGACGGCCACGCCGCTCGCCAGGGCGAACAGCGACACGATCACGACCCAGAGCGGCATCTCGGTGAGACCGGATGCGAGGAGGCCCACACCGCCCAGGGACGCCACCGCGATCCCCACGGCCAGCGTCCCGCGCACGCTCCACTTCTCGGCCGACCGGCCGGCGAGGAATCCGCACACCATGAACCCGGCGGAATTCACCCCGAATGCCAGGGCGTAGCCCAGCGGCGAGAGGCCGTAGATGTCCTGCAGGACGAACGTCGAGCCGGAGAGATAGGCGAAGAGCGCGGCATAGAGGAAGCCCTGGTTGAGGATCGCCCCCACGAACACCCGGTCCTGCAGCAGCACGCGGAAATCGCTGAGCGTGTGCGCGAGTCCGCCCGACGTGCGGTCCTCGACGGGCAGCGTCTCTCGAAACACTCCCAGGGTGATGATCAGGATGCCGGCACCGACCATCGCGAGGAAGAAGAAGAGTCCTCGCCAGTCGGTCGCCGTGCTGAGCACCCCGCCCAGGAGCGGGCCCACGATCGCGGCGAGCCCGCCGACGACGGTAAGTCGCCCGTAGAAGCGGATGAGCGCTCCGCCGGAGTGGATGTCGCGGCCCGCTGCCTGGGCGATGACGATGCCGACACCGCCGGCGAGTCCTTGTACGACGCGGGCGAGCACGAGGAGCTCGATCGTCGGACTCAGCGCGCACAGCACCGAGGCTGCAAGGTAGGCGACGATGCCGACGAGAAGGATGCCGCGCCGGCCGAATCGGTCCGACATCGGTCCGGCGATCAGCTGACCGGCGGCGAGGCCGATCAGGCACGCGGTGACGGTCAGCTGGGCGACGGACGTCATCGCCCCGAGATCGATCGCGAGCTGCGGGAGCGCGGGCAGATAGAGGTCCATCGAGATGGGCCCGAACACGGTGAGCAGCAGCAGGAGCGTGGGGAGCGGCCGGCCGAGCGTCGGCCGCGAGCGCGGCGTCGATTTCGTAGGCATGACACCCACTGTGCGCGCCCCGCGCCCGCGCAGGGAGTCCCTGCGGAGAGGTGTACCGGCAGGGCATCCCTCATGGGCGGCTGCCGTCCTACGCTCGAGGCATGGACAATCGAGCCGAGGTGCGCGAGTTCCTCATGACGCGGCGAGCGCGGGTGACTCCGGACGCTGCGGGTCTGACCGCGGGCCCGAACCGCCGCGTCGACGGCCTGCGCCGCAGCGAGGTGGCGAGCCTCGCCGGAGTCAGCGTCGAGTACTACGCCAAGCTCGAGCGCGGAGCGATCGCCGGGGCGTCCGCGTCTGTCATCGATGCCGTCGCGCGCGCACTGCAGCTGGACGACACCGAGCACGCGCATCTGCTCGATCTCGCCCGTGCGGCCGACGGCATCCCGACGTCGGGGCGGTCGCGGCGACGTGCGGGCAAGCCCGCCGCCTCCCGCCTCAGCCTGCAGTGGGCCCTGAGCTCGATCACCGACGGCGTCGCCTTCGTCCGCAATCCGCGTCAGGAGATCCTGGCGACCAACGAGCTCGGACGTGCGTTCTATTCGCCGCTCATCGGCGACGGCGGCCGCGTCCCCAATCTCGCGCGGTTCCAGTTCCTCGATCCGGCCTCACGGGAGTTCTACCCCGACTGGGACCTCTTCGCCGAGATGTGCGTCGCGATCATGCGCGCCGAGGCGGGCCGCGATCCGCACGACAAGGGGCTGCAGGACCTCGTCGGAGAGCTGTCGACCCGCAGCGATGTCTTCCGCACACTGTGGGCGGCGCACAACGTGCGAACCCACGGCTCCGGCACCAAACGCTTCCAGCATCCAGTGGTCGGCGAAGTGATCCTCGCCTATGAAGAGCTGTCCATCACCGCCGAGCCCGGGCACGTCCTGATGATCTACACCGCCGAACCGGGCTCACCGTCGGCCGAGCGATTGCGGCTGCTGGCCTCGTGGGCCGCCGCCCACGAGACGACAGCGCGGGCCTGACGGCGTCCGCGTCAGGCGAGGGCACCGAGACCTCAGTGCGCGATGACCGGCTCGGTCGGGGCTTCGGTCGCCTCCGACGGCGTGTGCGAGAGCGAGAGCCCGTGCCCGCGCCGGCGGAAGAGGAGTGCCGAGACGACGGCGCCGAGCGCGAAGAACCCGGCGCCCCACCAGTAGGCGGTGGCGTAGCTGGCTATCGCCGCCTGCACGCCGACCTCCGGGGTGACCGGCGTGTGCGACGCGAGGTAGTCCGCGGCGGCGGTGGCCGCCAGCGTGTTCAGCAACGCGGTGCCGATCGAGCCGCCGACCTGCTGGCTCGTGTTGACCATCGCCGACGCGACGCCGGCGAACTGACGGTCGACGCCGAGGGTCGCGGTCTGCATCGAGGCGGGCATGATCGTGCCCATCGCGAAGCCGATCAGCATGAGCGGCGGCATGACGTTCGCGGCGTACGTGCTCGACGCGTCGAGGAACGTGAGCCAGATCATCCCGCTGACGCCGAGCAGCATGCCGACCGGCACCAGGATCTTCGGACCGAAGCGCGGCACGAAGATGTTCGTCCCGAGCTGAGCGGCGAGCACCAGCATCCCGATCATGGGCAGGAAGGACAGCCCGGTCTGGATCGGCGAGTAGCCGAGCGTGAGCTGCAGGTAATAGGTCACGAACAGGAAGATGCCGAACATGCCGGCGCCGGCGATCATCACCGAGAGGTACGCGGCGCCGCGGTTGCGATCGAGGACGATCGACAGCGGCAGCAGCGGATGCTCCGCACGGCGCTGCCACAGCACGAACCCGACGAGCAGCACGGCCGCGGCCGCGAGCATCCCCCACGTGAGCGGTGAATCCCAGCCGTCGGTCTCGGCGTTCGAGAACCCGTACACCAGGCCGAAGAGCGCGCCCGAGATGAGCAGGGTTCCCGGCACGTCGAGCTTGGGTCGCGGACCGGTGCGCGTGATGTGCGGAACGTAGATCATGGCGCCGATCAGGGCGAAGGCGGCGATGACGACGTTGATGTACAGGTTCCAGCGCCAGTCGAGAGCCTCCGTGAGGACGCCACCGAGCAGCAGTCCGACTGCGCCGCCGGCCCCGGCGATCGCGCCGAAGACGCCGAACGCGCGGGCGCGCTCCTTCGGGATCGTGAAGGTCGTGGTGAGCACGGCGAGCGCCGTGGGAGCGAGAAGGGCCCCGAAAACGCCCTGCAGGGCACGGGCCGCGACCAGCAGTTCGAACGAGCCGGCGGCGCCCCCGAGAGCCGAGGCGATCGCGAATCCGATCAGGCCGATGATGAACGTGCGCTTGCGCCCGAGGAGGTCGGAGAGCCGGCCACCGAGCAGCAGCAGACTCGCGAAAGCGAGTGAGTAAGCGGTGATGATCCACTGGCGCTGACCGTCCGAGAATCCGAGATCGGCCTGCGCGGAGGGAAGGGCGATGTTGACGACGGTCGCGTCGAGAACGACCATCAGCTGGGCGAGCCCGACCACGACGAGCGTGATCCAGCGACGATTGTCCGTCGCGAGGGTGGGTGAAGAAGACATGACGATGACTATATACGGTACTCTTGAGTTCCGGATCTACATGGTTCAGGAATTTACCCGCTGGTAACGTTCCTCGGGAGCGAAAGGGAGGTGGCCGCGATGACGCAGACCGACCTCATCGACGACAAACCTCGGCTCGGACGCAAACGCGATCACACGCGCGATCCCGAGATCCTGGATGCTGCGCTCGACGTCCTCGCCGAGACCGGGTACGACGGCATGACGATCGAGATGGTGGCCGCCCGCGCCAAGGCCGGCAAGGCGACGCTCTACCGCCGGTGGGCGTCCAAGCCCGAACTGGTGCTGGAGGCCGTGGCCTGCATGAAGTCCGGGGGCGCCGACTTCACCTCGCCGCCCGACACCGGCACGCTGCGCGGCGACCTGGTCGCGATGATCAAGTCGCCGAGCATGAAAGACAGCCAGCGCAAGCTCAAGGTGATGGCCGGCATCGTGTCGATGATCGCGCGCTCGCCCGAGATGGCTTCCGCCGCCCGCGAGGCCCTCGTCGAGCCGCGCGCCGCCGCGAATCGCATCATCTTCCGCCGCGCGATCGCCCGCGGCGAGGTCGACGCCGACGCCGACCTCGAGACCCTCTGCATGATCGGCCCCGCCATGATGGCCTACCGGGTCCTCATGCTCGGCGAACCGGTTACGCGCGACTTCCTCGTCGCGACGATCGACGACGTCATCCTGCCCGCCGCCGGCGTGCGCGCAGAGAGCGCCACCGCCTGACCGCGCACCGGAGATCTGCCGAAGACAGGACGTCTCCCGCGCATCCGCCCGTCTGCGGCCTCGCGCCTGTTCTCGACGCGCCGCCGGCGCGTCAGATGCCGAGCAGGGTCTTCGCGACGGCGACCGCGGCAGGTCCGTCGAGCACGGGGTACCCGTCCCAGTTCCCGCCCGTGATGCTGATCTGACGATCCGGCATCGACACGATGGTGATGATGACGGATGCCTCGCCCTCCGGCACCTCGGTCGTGTAAGCGGTGCCGCCGGCGGCCTCGATCGCGGCATCCGGCACCTCGTCCAACCCCGCGGAGGCGAGATCGTCGGGGCTGAGCTGCTCGGACGTATCGGACGACACGATGACCTCGACGGCGCGCGGGGCCGCGGCATCCGTCTCTCCCCCGGTCTGCCATCCGCAGGACTGCCCCGACTCCACTGCTCCGCTGCCTTCGCGCAGGGTCAGACCGCCGATGTACGGCTCGACCGCGGCCTGGATGGGGGCGCAGGCGCTGGCCGCCTCTTCGGGCGATCCCGGCTCGGGGGCGGGCTGCGGCGCCGTGGTGGCGCCTGCTTCGGGTGAGGCCGACGCTCCGGCCTGCGGCGCGGCCGACGTCGGCACGCGCGTCGCCGTCGCGGACACCCCCGCCGACGGGGACCTCGTCGGCGAGGCGTCGGGTGCCGCCGTGCATCCGGCGAGTGCGAGAACACCCGCGATGATCAGCACCAGAGTCGCACGCGTCGTCGCCATGGTCCCAGGCTAACCGGCCGCGACCCACCCCTTCTCGCCGCGCGGCTCCGTTGTGTCGCGGCGCGTCTCCTACCACACTGTGGACCGGGGAGGGCCGTCTTGGACGTTTATGATCGGAGCGGACCGCAGAGATGGCGGGGAGGACCGACGGAGGCCGGGCATGAGCGAATCGCGACGACAGCGACGGGGTCCCTCGCTTCGGGCCCGGCGACGTCGGCGCCTGTTCGCCGTCCTCGCTTCGGCGGCGGCGATGGTCCTGCTGGTCGTCGGCGCCTTCGTCTGGGTGCCGACGCTGATGCAGAGCCCGACGCCGGCCGCGGCATCCGCTCCGGCATCGCCCGTCGCGACGCCGACGCCCGACCCGGAGTTCACGCCGCGCAGTGACGCCGAGCTTCTGCTCGCGCGCGTGGACGACCCGAACGTCTGCGCCGTGTCGTTCGCCGGCGACGGCATCTCCGACACCCCGGTGCTCGAGACGCAGGGGACGCTGTACGCGCATCTTCCTTCGCCCGCTCGCGAGGGGGCGGTATTCGCGGGCTGGTACACGACGCCGGCGGATGCCGCGGCCTTCACCATCACGCAGCGCGTCAACGGTTCGCGCGCCGTCGCGTGCACCGATCGTCAGATCACCCTCACGGGTGCGTGGAAGTCGCCCGAAGAGAACGTCGCCGAGAAGGCGAAGGTCCCGATCCTGATGTACCACCAGTTCACGACCAAGCCCGAGGGCGAGAGCGGCTGGCTGCGGGGCAACTACGCCTTTATCGGCGATTTCGACGCGCAGATGAACCACATCGCGACCGGAGGCTTCTACCTGCCGACGTGGCGCGAGCTCGGCGATTTCATCGACGGCAAGCTCTACCTGCCCAATCACTCGGTGATCATCACCGATGACGATGCCGACCAGACGTGGTTCGATCTCGCGGCGCCGGTCGTCGACAAGTACAAGCTGCTTACGACATCGTTCATGATCACCGCCTACCGGCAGGACCCGGCGCCCAACATCTACGTGCTGCAGCGCTCGCACACCCACGACATGCACAAGGCGGGCGCGAACGGCAAGGGCGAGATGGTGAATCTGCCCGCCGATCAGATCGCCGCTGACCTCGAGACCTCGGCGTCCGTCCTCGGCGTCAAAGAGGTCATCGCCTATCCGTTCGGGCACTTCAACGACACGTCGAAGAAGGGCGTCGCCCAGGCCGGCTTCGAGATGGCCCGCACGATCGAGCCGGGCTACGTCTCGATCGGCACCGACAAGCTCGCACTGCCGGTGCAGCGCATCAACTACGGCATGGGCGTCGACGCGCTGATCGGCATGATCGGTTAGCGGCGGTGCACGCAACAGCCGGAAAACCGTGTCGGCGGACAACTTTCGGTGAACAAGATGAAACGAACTGTTAACGTGCACCGTTTGCAGCCACGGAATCTCCCGCTACAGTAGGTAGCAGCGAAGGATCCCGTTCTACGGAGATCTTGCTGGGGCAATGTTCCGATATGGGGTCGGAACAGGATCAATATCCTTCGCGTGTCACGGGCTCAGCCCGACTGGGGAATAAGAACAATGGGTTTCTGGGGAACCGATTTTTCGTGCGCTCATTTTGATGGTGCACGATGACTGCCGTCGACGATTCGTTGCGCAGCACGTCTATCGCGCTGCCGGGCATCTTCTCGCCGGTCGCCGCACCGCGGTCCGACGTGGCCGTACCGCGCACCGTGGTCACGCCGCGCTCGACGCCGACGCTCGAGCGTCGCCGCCGGTGGGAGAAGATGTACCGCACGCGTCTGGCGATCACGGACGTCGTGATCGTGTTCGCGGTCACCGCGCTCACCACCGTCGGTCAGCTTCAATTGCTGGCTCCTGATCTGCTGGCGGCGGACCCCGCGATCCTCGCGCGTGTCCCCCTCGTGTCCGCCCTGACGTGGCTGATCGTGCTCGGGCTGTTCCACACGCGGAGCGCCGACATCATCGGATCGGGCAGCACCGAGTACAAGCGCGTCGCGCACGCCACCGGCCTCGCCTTCGGCATCTTGGCGATCGCCTTCGTCCTGTTCCAGTGGCAGGGCATCCGTGTGCAGCTCCTGTTCGCTCTGCCCGTCGGACTGGTCGCCCTGCTCGCGGGTCGCTGGGCGTGGCGCAAGTGGCTGCTCGGCCAGCGCCGCTTCGGCAACTACATCTCGCGGGCACTCGTCGTCGGGCATCGTGAAGACGTCGAGTACGTGATCGACACGCTCCAGCGCAACCACCTCGCCGGGTACATGGTCGTCGGCGCCACACTCGAAGACGACGACAACGATGCGGCCGCCGTGACGGTCGGTGGCATCACGTACGACAACGTGGGCACGGCCAACACGGTCGCCAAGGTGGCGAACGTGCTCAGCGCCGACACGATCATCGTGGCCAGCAAGCCGGACAACGATCCCGACTACATCAAGCAGCTCAGCTGGCAGCTCGAGGGCACCGCTGCCGAGATGGTCCTCTCCAGTCGGCTGGCGGATGTCGCGGGGCCGCGCATCTCGCTGCGCCAGGTGGAGGGCCTCCCCCTGATCCGCGTCGCGATCCCGACCTTCGCGGGCGGTCAGCACGTGCTCAAGCGCGCCCTCGACATCCTCGTCGCCGGATTCGCGATCCTGATGCTCTCGCCGCTGCTGCCCGTGCTCGCGATCCTGATCAAGACGGACTCGCGCGGTCCGGTGTTCTTCCGTCAGGAGCGCATCGGGCGAGACGGCACCATCTTCCGCATGGTGAAGTTCCGCTCGATGGGAACGGACGCCGAAGCGCGGCTCGCAGACCTTCAGGCCGAGAACCAAGGTTCCGGTCTGCTGTTCAAGATGAAGTCCGACCCGCGGGTCACCCGTGTCGGCCGCGTCCTGCGCAAGTACTCGCTCGACGAGCTCCCCCAGTTCTGGAACGTGCTCGTCGGCGACATGAGCGTCGTCGGTCCGCGACCGCCGCTTCCGAAAGAGGTCAGCGAGTACGACGGCACGGTCTTCCGCCGCCTGTACATCAAGCCGGGCATCACGGGCCTCTGGCAGGTCAGTGGTCGCAGCGACCTGTCGTGGGATGAGAGCGTGGGGCTCGACCTCCGCTACGTTGAGAACTGGTCGGTGATGAACGACCTCATGATCATGTGGCGCACCGCCAAGGTCATGATTCAACCGAGTGGGGCTTACTGAAGATCGTGCACACGGACCGCCAGGATTCTGACGACCACCCCGCTTCGATCGCGCCGCTGACGATCGCCATGGTCGGCACCCGTGGCGTGCCGGCAGCGTACGGCGGATTCGAGACCGCCATCGAAGAAGTGGGAAAGCGGCTCGCCGAGCGGGGACATCGCGTGATCGTGTACACCCGCGGGTCCGAGTCGAAGGCGAAGACGTACCTCGGCATGGAGGTCGTGCATCTTCCCGCCGTGCCTCAGAAGCAGGTCGAAACGCTCAGCCACACCGGGTTCTCCGTCGTGCACGCGATGGCGGGTCGCAAACCCGACGTCGCGTTCGTCTTCAATGCGGCGAATTCTCCCTTCCTTCCGCTGCTGCGCGCCCGGCGCATCCCCGTCGCTCTCCACATGGACGGTCTGGAGTGGCGGCGTTCCAAGTGGGGCGCCAGAGGCAAGGCCTACTACCGATGGGCCGAGGAGTTCGGCGTGCGAAAGGCGGACGCTCTGATCGCGGATGCCCCGGGTATCGCCGATTACTACAGTCACCAGTTCAACGTCCCCACCGAGATGATCCGCTACGGTGCTCCGATCCTCGAGTCAGCGCCCGAAGAGGGTGTGCGCGAGCTGGGTCTGGAACCGAACGGGTTCCACCTCGTCGTGGCGCGTTTCGAGCCGGAGAATCACGTTCTCGAGATCGTCGAGGGCTACCGGCACAGCGATGCGCACATGCCGCTCGTCGTGGTGGGCTCCGCTCCGTACAGCGCCGACTACACGCAGGCGATCCGCGCGGCGGCCGCCGACGATCCACGGATCCGTTTCCTCGGGGGTGTGTACGACCAGGACCTCCTCGACGCCCTGTATTTCCACGCCTTCACCTACGTCCACGGGCACTCCGTCGGCGGAACGAACCCGTCGCTCCTGCGGGCCATGGGCGCCGGCACGGCCGTGATCGCATACGACGTCGCCTTCAACCGCGAGACGCTCGACGATCAGGCCTGGTTCTTCGACTCGACCCGCGACGTCACGGGGCACTTCGCCGCCGTCGAGGCCGATCGCGAGCGTGCTGCCGAACTGGGCGCGAGCGCCCGCTCCCGCGCGCGGGATGTCTTCCGGTGGGACACCGTGGCCGACGCCTACGAGGACCTGGCCGCACGGCTGGCCGATCGTCGCTCGATTCATGCAACAGGCCGGAGAGCGCGCCGCGCAGACGGTGAGTGGGATGGCCGCAGCGCGGCGCCCTCCGCCCACACGTGAGCGCGACCACCCGCGAGGTCGTCGTAGTGTCGCCTCCTCGAAGGACGCCCTCATCGGCTTCCGGCCGAACGGGCGAGGGCACTCGGTCAGACGAGCGTTGAGGTACCGACCACGTCCTCGCTGGCGGCGCGACGTCGTTGATCGCGTCGGACGTAGATCCAGTTCGCGAACAGCTGGAAGAGCAGCACGCCGATGATCGACCCGATCACGGGACCCACAGCTCCCCACTGGATCGCCAACAGCACAGAGAGACCCACGTTAACCGGGAGCATCGCCAGAGCCATATATGCCTGGAACCGCAGTCCTCGCGCGTCGGTCATATACATCCCCAGCGGGCTCTTGGCGGCCTGGGCCACCATCAGCACCGCGAATGCGATCACCAGTGCGATCGGGAGCTGAATGACCCCACCTGAGGCGAGCTGCGCCAGGAGCGGTGATGCGAACGACATCGCGGTCACAGCGACGAGTGCGAACGAAGCGAAGATGAGCGACAGCTTGACGGGCGACACCTCGGAGATCCCCGTCTTTCGTGCTCGCGCGAAGACGGGCCACAGAGCCATGCTGGCGGCGACGGATACCGAGAAGATCGGATTGAACATCTGCGAGGCGAGCGAGTACGTGGACAATTCCGTCACGCCTGACGTGTGGCTCAGGATCAGGCGGTTGGACTGCATGGCGAGAGGCAGCGCAACCATCTGAATGAGCATCGGCCATGCTGTGTCAAACACCCGACCACCACGAACGCTGAACACACGCCAGGCGTCCCGGAAAGCCTCTCCCAGGATCGGGCGAATGCGGCGGTTGGCGAGGAACAGCATGATCGCGCCCGTCACGGTGAGCCCGGCGTAGGAGATGACCGCGACGAAAGGACCGATATCGACTCCGATGGCGATGGCGCCGAGAAGCGTCAGCAGCACCATGGGAGTCTGCAGGCCGCCGACAAGGATCGCGACGAAGTTCAGGTGCAGGCCGATCAGGATACGTTGACCGAACCCGATGAGCATGGCGAGTGCAAGCGCCATGATGCAGAGGCCGGCCGCCAGCTCACCTGTCTGCCCGTCGAGCCCCTCGCCGAGAAGGGTCGACCAAGATCCTGTCAGGGTGAGGATCGCGGCGATGACGGCCAGCGTCGTGGCCGACCCCGCCAGGATCCTCATCGAAGTGATCAACGTGCCGCGGAGGTTGGCATCGGTGCGAGGGTCTTTGGCCTCAGCAACCGCATTCATGATCGCCGCTGAGATCCCGAGGTCCGCAAAGGGGATCAGCGAGACGATCCCGACGAGGAGCATGTACTGGGCGTAAGAAGCCTCGCCGTAGTTGTCGATGATGAGGCGGGTGACCACGATTCCGAGAATCGCGCTGATAGGCAGCACCATCATGCGAGCCGCCGCACTGCCGCCGACGGACTTCAGTAGGCCGCGGCGTGTCGAAGCTGCCGTCGGGTGTACTTGCTCTTCCAAAGCCAATGGAATCCCCATTCCCCCCACACCAATTTCTCATGAATCGACGGCCACACGAAATCAGCGTGACGATTCACACCTAGCTCGAAGCGGCAAGCGTGGGAGCGGCCGGCCGGGCACATGGCCGCATCAGCCGCACTGGTAATATTTCGGAGTGAACACATCGGCCCGAACGTCCTCAAGGCCGCTGGCCATCGCTCACATCGGGGCATTCTCGATGCCCAATTGGGGAGACAAGCTCTACCCTGGTGCGCTCGCGTCGCTCTTGGACATCCTCGGTGTCCCCGCTCAGCTCTCGCACTACTGCCCCGTGCCGGGAAGCACTTCCGCGGGCGAGGCGATCCTGCCGCTGGACAAGGTCCGCGATAGCGATGCGGATGTCGCGCTCGTGGGCGGGGGAGATCTGCTGCGTTTCGACAATCGGACGGTCGCGATGGACCACCTTTCAGTACCGAGTGCGGACCGCGGCAAGAGGATCAATCGCCTTCGCGCGCGCTGGTTCGGTGCACGCCACTTCCTCAACGGACCCGGAGCATGGGCGCCCGCCGAGCCGTGGATTAGCACAGGCCCGTCAGTCCTCATCTCCGCGGGCGTCCACACCGTCCCCGCGGACTCTGCGGCCCAGAAAGCTGTCGCGAACTACCGTGCCGCGTGGGTCCGGACCCACAACGGCGCAGACCGCTTGGCGGGTGCGGGAGTCGCCCGCGATCGGATCGTCGTTGCGCCCGACATGATCTTCGCGATGCCCGACTTCGAAATCGCAGACCGCGTCCGCGATCGAGGAGAGGCGATCTTCCATCAGCATGCGGGACTCTCTGATGCGCCACTCGTCTTCCACGCGGCTCAGTTCCACGGCTGGCCGCTCGATCGCGTGAAGAAGGTGTTGAGCGGGCTGAAGGGCATACCCATGGTGACATTGTCGTTGGGTTCATATGCAGGAGAGGACCGGCTGCTGAGCGCTGCCGCCGCCGAGTTCGCCATCCCGACACTCCACGACCTGCCCGCGGATGACATCACCGCGGTCCTTGCCGGAGCCGGTGCGGTGTTCACGACGAGCATGCACGCGGCGATCGTCGCCGCATCGTTCGGGACGCCGGTCCTCGTCCCCGGTGTGGGCAAGACACGAGATGCCTTCGCGGTCCTGCCTGAACCGCCGACTCTCCGCGAAGTCGAGGATGACACCCTCCGCGCGGCCGTCGAGGAGCTGCTCGGGCGCCGGCTACCTCACTCGCGGAACGCGAATCGCGACGCAGTCATCGCGGCTTTCGAGGCGACCCTTCACGCGGCCGACGTCATCTGAAACCCGTCGTGCCGGGAGCGTTCACCGAGTGACAGGGCGTGGAATCGTCCGGTGGAACCGCAGCCCATTCCCCTCGGCCACGTCCTTCGGGAGGTGCGGCACACCGCGAAGGTACTCCTGGCCCTCCTTCTGCGCTGCGTCCCACGAGTATGTGCTCGCGACCGCTCGGCTCGCGTGTATGACTGCCAACGAGTCGATCACTCCCATTCGCATCTTGAAATCGGTCATCACCTGCGCCCACTCGAAGTCGAGGCCCCAGCCGTACCGGAGGTCGGTGGGAAAGGGAAGGAGCTTACGCATCGCGTCGGCGCGGATCAGCGTGACTGGGCCGATCTCGACGAATTGTGTATCTCGGGCAATGGTGAGGAACCGGCGCTTCGTCAGCGGCCAGTTCGCGTTGCTCAGTCGTGTCTGAGCAGGCTGCGCGAGCGACAGGTCGAGGCGCTCGCACAGTTCGATGGCCTGATCCAGAAAGTGCCGCGGCACGATGACGTCGTCATCGATGATCAGAAGCCAGTCGACGTCGGCCAGCGATTCCGTCAGGACGTTCAGATTCTGAAACTTGCCTGCTGTCAGATGCGCATGCGACGTCTCGTCTCGCAGTTCCGTGGCGATGTCCCCCATGGCGCCGAGCCGAAAAACCACGTCGTGCCGGGATGACGACAGCTCCTCGACAAGCGCGGCGATCGGCTGCGCCTCCCGATAGATTCCGACGACACCGACGGTCCGCTTCGGGCCGCGAAGCGACATCATGCGCAGTGAACGCCCGAAGACCGTGTCGACCCTTTCGGCCACTCGGCGGCTCGCGCGCTTGACGCCGAAACCGCGTGTTTTGATTCGCACGCGCATTCTCCTCGCAGACGTGACGCTCGCTGTCGTCACGCGATCAATGATTTAGAGCTCTCCGGGAGCCACGGACTGACGGTCCAACTCCTGGATGATCTCACGAGCACGACTCGGTGTTGCACTCGCACGTCGAGGAGCGTAGACAACGAGAGAGTGGAACAAGAACCGAACGAAGAAGGCCACAGCCAAGGTGATGGCTGTCGCGATGACACTCGAGACGTGACCACTGCTGACCATGAGAGCCATGATGGGGATGCGCACAAGCGCTTCAGCGTTGTTGAACGAGAAGGACTTCGCGAATCTGGAGCCCACGCCCGACGCCTGGCCGCGCATGTCATCGAAGACGAAACGCTCGATCAGCAGGAAATTGGCGATGATCGTGAGCTCGGCCGCGATGATGGCGGCGACGATGTAGTTCACCCCGACGGCGGTCAATGCCCACACGATCGCGATATTGGCAAGCGCGCCCACTCCGCCGATGATGGCGAAACCCGACATCTTGCCGAAGCGAAGCGATGCGAGCTGGACGAGGAAGTGCAGTCCTTGTCGGAACGATGCCTTCGACTCGCCACCGTGACGGTCGGCGAACTGGAACGGGATCTCCGCCACGCGCAGCGTCTTGCGCGCCAAAATTTCGAGCAGAATCTTGAAGCCTCGCGGTTGAAGCTGCTCGATGTCGAGACCGCGACGATCAACGAGGAAGAACCCCGTCATAGGGTCGGAAACATCCTTGAGCCTGATCGGGAACATCGCGCGCGTCACGAGAGTGGATGCCCGCGACACGAGGACTCGTGATCGGTCCGCAAGACCCCCCGCTGTCCCGTCCCCCATGTACCGCGATGCCACGACGACATCGACGTCTTGGCGTCGCGCACGAGCGAGCATCTCGGGAATCTTCTCCGGAGGATGCTGCAGGTCACCGTCCATGACGAGGCAGTGATCCGCCTCCGCCGCAGCGATACCCTCCAGGACCGCTCCGCCCAGTCCGCCGGCCGGCTCGTCCCTGTGTATGAGCCTGACCGGCAAGGATGCGGCTGACGCGACCTGCCGGATGACCTCTGGCGTGTGGTCTTTGCTGTCGTCGACGAAAATCATCTCCGCGTCGAGTCCCGCCGTGGCGAGCGTCACTCTGCGAACCAGTTCGGCGATGTTCGGTGCCTCATTGAAAGTGGGCACAACGATCGTGATATCCAAGGTGCCCCCCAAGACACTGTCGACGGGGAATGGCGAAGATCGAAATGACCTCACCTGACACATCGCGCAAACCCCAGTAGGCGCGAATCCCCACGACTTACGATAGCGGTTCCCGTGCTGCGCGACAACGCGACGTATGGCGAGCGCGTTACAAGACGCTGAGCATTCGCTGGATCACTCCGAGATCTTCAGTCAGGGAGTCTCGAGCACATACTTGATGCGCGCGGCGAGGACGCCGGCATCGGCGTACATTTCGTCGAATAGCCGGCGATGACTCTGCCCGCCGGTTCGATGATGGTCCGGGATGTCGAGCGGCGAGTCGGGCGCCGCCCTTCTACCCCCAAGTCGTGGACGCACAGTGGCTCCGGGGAGGTCCAGAGTCCCTCGTCGGGCGTTGATGGCGCTGGCGAATTCGCGCAACGAGGACCGGCGGGACGCGACGCGCACTCGTGCGAGCTCGTCCGCGCCCAACTCCCGCTCGGAAAGCAGGATCGCCTCGCGGACGGTGTAGGCGCGCACACGGGCACCCGGGCTGAGCAGGGCGATCGCGGATCGCTGCCTCTCGGTGGCTGTGAGAATGAGGTCGGCACGCACGACGTCCTCCTGCTCGAGTGCCGTGGATCCGTGTTCGACGCCCACCGAGATGCCGTGTCCTCGCAGGTTCCTCTCTGCGACCGAGCAGATCTCCGCCCCCGCAGTCACAGTGGTGCCACGACTCGCCACGACGAAGGTGTGCCTGTCGTCACCGGCCAGGAGGGAGTTCACGACGGCCGCGAGGTACGGCGAACGACAAACGTTCTGCTCGCACACGAGAAGGACACGATGAACCGCCACGGTTTCGGCCTCCCCAAAAGACTCTGTCCGACCCTACCAGCCGACATGAAGGGCACCGGCATCAGAACCGTTCGACACCAGCGACCGATACGATCCCGGCCGTCGACACGGAGCCACGCAGCGACTGCGTGGCAGGCGCTGCCATCGATTCCATCCCTGACCAGACAGAATGGGGGGGTGGCGCGATCTTCGGGCCGCACTCAACGCCGTACGCGAATCGAGAAGCCGTGACCTTACGCGATTACCTGGTCTCCCTGAAGAAGCACTGGGTGGTTGTCGTCGCGCTCGCACTGCTCGGAGCCATCGCGGGGTACGGCTACTCGCAATTGCAACCCGAGATCTTCCGCTCCGAATCGACCGTGATCGTGATCCCCGCCCGTGGCGACAACACGAACGAGTTGGTTCAGGGCTCGAACTACGTCGCCAACCTCGTGCAGACCTACGCTGTCGTCGCCACATCACCGACGGTGTTGAATCCCGTCATCGAGGATCTCGGGCTGAACACTTCTGCGTCATCCTTGGCCGGAACGATCACGGTCGAGTCCCCGCTCAACACGGTCGTGCTCAATATCGCCGTCGTGAGCCGCGACCCCGCACTCGCACGGGATGTGGCGGATGCTGTCGCGAGCGAATTGGCCTCCGCCGTCCAGGGGCTCTCGCCCCAAAACGCCGAGGAGCAGTCAGCGGTACGCATAGAGACGATCTCCCCTGCCAAGTTGTCGCAGTTCCCGGTTTCGCCCAACGTCCGCCTGCTCACCATCGCAGGTGCGATCGCGGGGCTGATCGCCGGAGTGGTTTTCGCTCTCTTGAGGCGACTCCTCGCTACTCGACTGACCAATGCCGGCGACATCACCGCTCTGACCGATACGCCGATCCTGGGTGACGTCTCGCAAACACCCGGGAGTAGGCCTCTTCCCGCCCTGATCCGCGCCGATCCCACGGGCTCGGCCGCAGAGTCGCTGCGAAGCATCGTCGCGAACCTGCGCTTCGCTGACGTCGACGGCAAGTCGAAGGTGCTTTTGATCACCTCCGGAACGTCGGGTGAGGGCAAGTCGTCCATCGGTGTGTCCATTGCCCAGATCATGGCCGAACAGGGGGCGAAAGTGCTCCTCGTCGATGCGGATCTGCGACGCGCATCAGTGGCCACGTATACGCAGCTCGAAGGCTCAGTCGGCCTCACCACTGTTCTCCTGGGTGACGTGAGCATCGCCGATGCCGTTCAGATTTGGGGCAACGACGGTCTGCACATCCTCACGAGCGGAGTGCTCCCGCCGAACCCGGGACAACTGCTCACCTCTGACCACTTGGTCGAGTTCATCGAGACAGTGCGTGCGTCGTACGACTACGTCATCTTCGACAGCGCTCCCGTACTCGCCGTCAGCGATCCTCTCCTCCTTGCTCCGGTCGTGGATGGCATCGTCCTGGTGGCGCGATCACGTGTGACCAAACGGGACATGATCCTCCGCACGATCACGGCGTTCGAAACCACTCGGGTCCCCATCCTCGGAATTGTCCTGAACGGTGTCAAGCGTGTCAAGAACACCAGTCCCTACTATCGGGCAGAGGAGAAGAAGCGCCCCTTCGGCCTGCCCCCTGCAACGTCATCGACGTGACGGTCGAGCGTGCGATGGAAGGCTCGACGCGACGCTCCACCTGGTTGACGTCCGCGATACTGTTCGTCACGGCAACCGCTCTCGCGGCTGTCATGTCGCCGAGCGTGTCGATCTGGACAGATGAAGCCGTCACGATATCGGCCGCAACCCGATCTCTCAGTGAACTCTGGGATTTGATCCAACGCATCGACGCGGTGCACGCCCTGTACTACGCAGTGATGAGCGTGTGGGTCGACCTCTTCGGCGCCTCCCCTTTCTCGCTGCGGCTTCCGAGCGCCTTGGCGGGCGGCGGAGTTGCAGTGGGGGTGTACCTACTCGCGCGCGTGATGACGACACCGCGGACTGCCCTCGTTGCGGCGATTGTCAGCATGACCCTTCCGCGTCTGACCTGGGGAGGTATCGAGGCAAGGCCGTTCATCTTCTCGGCGCTCGCTGCGATATGGGCGACCTACTTCCTCGCCGTGGCGCTCGCGCGACGGCGAGTGGCCCCATGGGTGGCTTACACCGCCACGGCAGTCGTGGGGATCGGCCTGAACGTGTACCTGGTCACGCTCGTCGCAGCCCACGCCGTCACCGTGGTGCTGCTCGCCCGACGCGACAGGTTTGCCATCGTCGGCTACATCGCCGCGGCAGCCGCCGCCGGAGTCCTCAGTATCCCGCTGCTCCTGCTCGTCAGGTCTCAGCAGGGGCAATTGGGCGGGAACGGGGACCGCAGCTTGCCGAGTATCGTGCGTAAGATCCTCGTGAATCAATTCTTCCTCGGGGAGACCCCCGACCCGGATGCCTCGGCAATGTGGTTCACGGTCGCGTGGCAAGGCGCGGCGCTGCTTGCCGCGGCCGTCGGAATCGCAGCGATGCTCATCGCGATGGTCAGGCCGGCGGCACCGGGCGATGACAAACGCCGTGTCCTCGCTACCGCCATTCCCTGGATCATCCTGCCGACCGCCGCGATCGGCGCCTACGCCGTCGCCGTGTCACCCATCTACCAGCCGCGGTACTTCACTTTCACGGCGCCGGCGGCGGCTCTCCTCATCGCCATGGGCCTACGGGCTGCCGGACGTCGCTGGTACACAGTGGTCGGGGTGGTCCTCTACGCGATGAGCATCGCTGTGATCTTCGTCTCGCAGCGGACCCCCTTCGCCAAGTCAGGGAGCGACTGGTCTGCTGTCGCAGGCATCATCGCGCAGAACAGGATCGAAGGCGACGGTGTGTACTTCGCTCCTCGGTACCCCGATCAGCGCGACGTCGTCGAGATGACGACGCGGCGAATAGCGGCCTCTTACCCGGGGTTTTTCGGCGGATTGACCGACCTCACGCTGGAGCGTACGGGTGCTGAGACCGCCACATTGGACGGGTTCTCCCGCCCGATAGACAGCGCTGCCACGCCGCTGTCCGCCCAGACGCGTGTGTGGGCGATCTTCAACCAGAAATCCCTTCCCGCAGTGCGGGCGGAGAGCAGCGAACTGTTCGCGAAGCTGGGATTCGAGGCAGAGGTCGTCTGGAACGGTCCATCCACTCTCGTCATCGAATACACCAGATCAGACTGAATACGCATGAGTCCGCGGTGTTACCGCGACGTGAGATTCATCTCATCTGGCTCGGGAAACTATTTACCCTTAGGTAGGTTGGCTTTCACCACCGACGCTCAACCCGATGAGCCTCTCATTCCCCGCCGACCCGATGTTTCGTCGCGCCTGCGCACTGACGTGCGCCGTGTTCGCTTGGACCTCGCCGACTCCCGGAGACGACTCCACGTGACCATCTGTTCCCCTCGCGAGCGCGCTCTCAGACGGCGCTTCGGGACCTTTGGCCCTGGTCGGGCCGTCTCCGAGGCCGGAATGTTGGGCCACAACCCCGTCAAGGGCTTTCTGCTCGCACACGATTCGAAGGATCTCCGATGACTTCCGCTCATACTCCGCTCGCCCGGTCTCATGGAGACATCCCCGCGATACCGACCGCTGATCCCGTCGGTAGACGACGGCGCTCGCGAGTGACTTCGGTTCCGCCTTCACGACGGAGGTGGCGAGCCGTCGGTGCAGGAGTGGCCGCTCTCGCCGTCGTCGCCTCTGCGCTCGTCGGGCAAGCCGCGTTCGGCGCCTCGTCCGTCGTGGTCAACGATGCTTTCGACCGGACGATGACGACGGGATGGGGCACGGCAACGGTCGGCGGAGAGTATCGGGGGACATACCAGCCGGGAGCGATGACCGTCGCTGGCGGGGTAGCGAAGTTCACCTTGAAGCCCAATGAGAGCGGATCCGTCCTCCTCGGCGACGCGACCGCGGCCGATGTCCGCTCGGACGTCACCCTCCGCCTCGATGCGCTCGCCGGCAGCGCCTATTACGCCACGATCCTTCGGTACCAGGCCGATGGCTCGCACTATCGCGCCCGTGTCGAGCTGAACTCAGCCGGAGTACCGTTTCTTGCCGTCTCGCGCCTGAACGGCAAGACAGAGACGTCGATCGGAGTCGTGAAGCTCGCCTCGAGCATCAAGAACGCGGGTTGGCAGACCCTGTCCTTCTCCATCACCGGGCAGTCGCCCGTCGTCATCCGCGCCAGCCTCACGCCCGCCGGTGCCGTTGCCGCGACGCCGCAGCTGAGTGTCACTGACGCGGGGGCCGGGCGCATCTCCTCGGGAGGGCGAGTCGGATGGTGGGGCTTTGCCTCAGGCGGCTCGGGTGATACGACGCTGTCCCTCGACAACCTGACCGTCACGAACGGTGCCGCCGCGCTGTCGACCTCGACGCCGGTCGCAACCCCCACCCAGACTCCGACCCCGACGCCGACTCCGACCCCGACCCCGACCCCGACCCCGACTGACCCTGCACCGATCGCGACCACACCCGTCGCCACGGCGACGGGGCGGGGCTCGCTTGCGGTGGGAAGCGCTGCCTACGCCGTCCCTTCAGGGGCGTTGTTCGTGAAGAACACCTCGACGCAAGCCACCCAGAACGGAGCCATCGGTACGCCGTTCAAGAGTGTGCAGAAGGCCGTCGACGCCGCTGCCGCCGGATCGACCATTGTCATCCGGGGCGGTACTTACAACGAGTCGGTGTCGATCCCCGCGGGCAAGAACCTCACGGTTCAGGCGTACCCCAACGAGGCGGTCTGGTTCGACGGGTCGGTGCCGGTGACCAACTGGGCCGCATCCGGCAAGGTGTGGGTGGCTGCGAACTGGACCCCACAGTTCGCCAGCGACATGAGTGGCATGGCTTCGCGGTTCGTGAGTCCCTCATACCCGATGGCCGGACACCCCGATCAGCTCTTCATCGACGGCGTCGCGCAGCGACAGGTGGCATCAGCGTCGCAAGTGACGGCAGGTACGTTCGCCGTTGACTACACGAACAAGCGCCTCATCTTGGGTACCAATCCGTCGGGAAAGAGCGTGCGGGCGAGCAATTTGAATCAGGCGTTCAACGTCATGGCTAAGTCCACCACCCTGCAGGGGTTCGGCGTTCGGCGGTACGCCACGACGCACGGATCGAGCGGAGCCGTGCGCATGCAGAACACGAACGCGACCGTACGCAATCTCGTCATCGTCGACAATGCGATGATCGGTTTGTCTGTGGGGAACAACGACACCCTCGTCGATCGGGTCACCTCTCAGCGGAACGGGATGATGGGGTTCGGTGCAAATGCGGCGTATCGCCTCATCCTTCGCAATTCCGTGATCACCGGCAACAACGTCGAGAAGTTCAAGGACGCGCCGGTCGCCGGCGGAGTGAAGATCACGCGGTCACGCGACGTGGTCATCGACAACGTCGACACCAGCAGCAACACCGGCTCCGGCATCTGGTTCGACGAATCCTGCTACAACGTGAAGGTCACGCGGTCCACGTCCAACTACAACACCACTACCGGGATCCAGCTCGAGATCTCCGCCAAGGCGATTCTGGCGGGTAACCAGACGATCGGTGGAGGCACTGGCGTCATTGTGATGAACACGTCCGACGTGCAGATCTTGAACAGCGACTTCGGGGGCGGGGTCTACAACGGCATCAGCCTGAAGCAGGATGCGCGTCGCCCAGCGACCGCCTCGACCGGCTGGGATCCCCGTGTCGGTAAGAACGACCCGGCGATGACATGGCTCGTCAAGAACATCACGGTCTCCAACAACGTGTTCGGGTCGCCTGGACGCATCTCCGTCAATGCCCTGGATGGCTCGACGAATCGCGCCGTGGACACCTGGAACGTCGTGATCAAGGGCAATCTCTTCAACAACAAGGCGGCCGGTGGACCCACAATGGTCGCGTGGGGCAAGGGTGACAATAAGTCGCTCGAGGTCTACAACACTCCCGCTGCACTCGCTGCCGCGAAGGGGTCCACCTGGACGAACGCGATGACGAGTTCAGCGAAGAGTGTCGCTCAGATGGCCGCCGACGCCCAGGCCAACGCTGCTATCGCCGTCCCTCTCTCTGCCGAGGTTGCGAGCCTGCTGGGCTGGGCAACGGGAACCAAAAAACTCGGCTCGGGGCAATAGCGTTGGTCTGAGAACGGGGGACGGGTCTGGAGCCCGTCCCCCGTTCTCGTGTCCGCGAGGCCGTGGCCGGCGGGCAGAGTGCAAGGCGCGGGTCATCGTCTGACAAAATCAAGTGTGCAGACACCCCGCACGCTCAGTGTGCTCGACCGGCCGATCACTATCGAAGCCGCTGTCTCCGTGGTGCTCTGCGTCATTCTCGGCGCCCGCATCAACGCCGTTCCCTTCGCTCCCGTCGCCGGGCTGGTGGGGATTGCGCTTCTGCCCGCGCTCATTCCCACTATCCGACGCTTCCGCACCATCCCGACCCTCCTCATCCTGCTCGCTGTCTCGTTAGGCGCGGGAGTAGCTCTGACATCGTTCAGCTCCGCCACACATGACACGAGCATGTCTCTCGCAATCTCTCACTCAGCAATGGTCGTCGCTCTGATTGGCGGGATCGCTGTTCTGCTCTTCGCCCGTGCACACATCGGCACTCCATGGACCGCGATCTCGTACGGAGCTGGCATGGTGGGGGGCATCTTCTTGGAGCCGGTCTCGGGCTCGAACGCTTGGCGGTTCACTTACTCGCTCCCGATCGCCGTGCTGGTACTTGCGATCCTGTCGATGCGTCCGCGTCTCGCCCCCCAACTGCTCGCGCTCGTAGGCCTGGGAGTGATCGGACTTGTCAACGACTCGCGTTCGAACTCAGCGATGCTCTTCCTCGCGGCGGCCATCCTGCTGTGGCAGCGATTTTCCCGGGCTGTGTCCAAGGGTCGGCGTCGCGCCGGTAACATCATCGGCTTGATTCTTGTTGCCGCCGGCTTCTTCCAACTCGCACAGTTCAGCCTCCTCGAGGGGTACTTCGGGGAGGTCTCGCAGGACAAGACCGCCGCGCAGATAGCGACGAGCGGAAGTCTGCTACTCGGGGGTCGGCCAGAAGCATCCGCCTCGTTCGCCATCATTCGCGAATACCCGCTCGGTCTCGGCTCAGGCACGCTTCCGACGGGCGGCGATGTGACTGCAGCCAAGACCGCGATGCAGCAGATCGGGTACGACCCCAACAACGGCTACGTGGAGCGATTCATGTTCGGCAGCGGAATCGAGGTGCACTCGATGCTCGGCGACTTCTGGATCTGGTTCGGGTTGGCGGGCCTCGCCGCCTGCGTAGTCATGGTCACCACCGTGGTCTGGGGCCTGGAACACCGGTTGCGCTCCGCCGGCCTCACGGCGTTGCTCGCCTACCTTTCCGTGCGATTCTTCTGGGACCTTCTATTCAGCCCTGCCTCGAGCTCCATGAAGTTCGTCACACTGACGATCGCTCTGGCAGCCATTGCGATCACCGAAACTACCCCCGCCGGGCTGCGGGCGAGGGATCAGTTACAGCAAGGCGCGGATGCCACGGTGGGCGTCCATTCCTACCCGTCGATGCGTCGCTGAAAGCTCAGCCGGGCCGTCCAGGCGTAACCGAGACTGTGTCCCGGGTACGTTGACCTGAGAAGCGCAGCTTCTGGGCCGGCCGTTCGATAAGGAACCAGCTTGCGACGGCGAGCGGAATGACCGCCGCGACCGACATCAAGAAGAATCCCGCGACGCCCGCGCCGGCAAGACCCAAACCAATGAGCATCTGCTGGGCGGGATATCCGTAGATGTATGTGCCGTACGAGATGTCGTTGCGCAATCGGAGCGCCGGCACTTTGATGAGCGCACCCCCCACGATGCAGAGATACGCGAGCGGAAGCGCTGCAACCAGCCGGTAGTCAGGCAGCCAGCCACTCAGCACGACGAGACAGGCGCTCAACAAGACGAGCCATGGAGACGCGGGGAGCTTCGTGCGGAATACGTAAAGTACAGCCCCGGCCAGGAACATGGTCCCGAATCGCGCAGCGTGGTGGAGAAGGTACAGCTCAGGGAAGAGGGGCTTCACGACGACGAGGGTAAGGAGAGAGATGACGAAGAGAGACGCAACCACCGCTCGGCGGTTGAGGAGACCGATGAGCCCGAGTGCGAGGACGGCGATGTAGCAGATGAACTCCCACGCCAGCGTCCACAGCGAACCATTCCATACACCGGACTCGGCCGGCGCAGCCCCCGTGGGGGTGCCGTCGATACCCTCCTGGAATATCCACAGGAACCAGTTGCGCCAGATATAGCCCAGCGAGTCGGCCCAGAACTGCGGCGACATGGGGTGTCCGGTGATGAGCGCGTGAAGCGGGGACAAGATCAGCGCTGTGACGCCCAGACAGACCCAGAACGCAGGGAGGATCCTGAGGCAGCGAGCACGCGCATAGGCACGCCAGTCCGGGCGGCGGATCCAACTGCTGACGATCAGGTAGCCCGAGATCGCAAAGAACCCGTCGACGAAGGCACTGCGCATGATCGTCTCGAGAGGGACGATCCCCGTGGATGTTCCCAGCATGGTGAAGGAATGGCGAAGAAGCACCCCCGCCGCGAGGAGGAGTCGCACGGCGTTCAGCGCATTGAGGCGCGGATCGAAGACATCCTCCAATGATTTGCGCATCATGGTCGTCCTCCCAGAGCCCGAACGGCAACACGGGGGGGCTGGTACAAGTAGCTCAGTGGCGTCGTCTTGCTGGCCGCGCGGTGAAGCATTACGGCCAAGGCGATCGCGACGGCTGCGACGACGGGAGGCACCGCCCAGGTGAAGGGCGAGGCGAGATCGATCAGCCCAGGAAAGGAGAAGAAGACGATCGAGATCGCAATGACGATGGGGGTGTGTGCGAGGTAGATCGGAAGCGTCTGCCGGCCGAGCCCGCGAAAGAGACGCGCTCCGCTGAATGCGCGGCTGATGGCGATCCCAGCCAGCACTCCCACAACGCAGTTCAGGAAATAGACGCCGGGCAGCGCGCGGAAACCCAGCTCGAACAGAGCAATCGACAGTGCAGCCCACGCGAGGAAGACCGCGGCGAGAAGCCACGGGGAGCGTCGAGAGAAGGCCACGATGACCGACCTCAAGTAGAGGCCGGCGATGAAGAAGAAGTAGAACTTGACGCTGCCCGTGAGCCCCGTCGTCGTCGTCAGCCAGATGGTGAGACCCCCCGCCGAGAGAAGTCCCGCGGCGATCAGCTGAACGGCGACGGGCACCGTGCGCGACAGTTTGGCAACGATGAAGAACAGAGCGAGCGCCCAGATGAACCACAGCTCGAAGGGGGGATCCGCCGGCGCCAGGAAGACGTCCCGGATTCCGGCCAAGATGTTCACCTGCTGACCAGCCGCCTGCAATCCGGTGAGCTGCACGGCCATCCCGATGATGGACCAGATGACGAGCACCCACATGAAGAGCAGCACTTTGGTACGAAGCAGTTCTCGCCACGGAGCGATCAGCCATTTGGCTGCGAAGAGACCCGACAACACGAAGAACAGGGGCATTCGCAACGAGGATGCCACCGTGTTGATGTCCACCCACATCGACAGGTCGAGGCCCGTGCCGGCCATCCAGTTGGTGGCGTGGAACAACGCCACCAAGGAGATCGCGATGCCGCGACCAGCGTCAACCCACTCGAAGCGGTTGGTCTGCACCATCACTTCTCTCCGTCGCGGATCTGCACGGGCACCCGGAGGGTCCGGCACGCCAGGCACCCTTCGAATGACGTTGTCCTCGGGCATCGTGTCACGGAATGGTGGGGTCGGTGATCGTGATCTCGGGGAAGGTGACCTTGACGGGGTACGCCGCAGCCGACGTCGGGACGGTTGACGAGACACCCACCGATCCTGCCGCCTGCAGAGCAGCCGTCGCATCGGTCC
>NZ_JBIGIM010000006.1:0-161068 GCF_043556235.1 Microbacterium sp. P03 | reverse complement strand
GGAAGTCGTACCCGCCCCGCGATGGGGAGCGGAAGTCGTACCCGCCCCGCGATGGGGAGCGGAAGTCGTACCCGCCCCGCGATGGGGAGCGGAAGTCGTACCCGCCCCGCGATGGGGAGCGGAAGTCGTACCCGCCCCGCGATGGGGAGCGGAAGTCCTACCCGCCCCGCGATGGGGAGCGCAGGTCGCACGCGCCGCGGGCGGGTCGCGAGCGGGAGGCACGCCCCGGTGACGAGCTGCGGCCGGTCCGTGCCCATCATGACGACCCCGTCCTGCCGGACGACGTCACACCGCAGGATCTTCCAGCCAGTGCGCGTAACGAGCTCAAGACCCTGAGTAAGGAGAACGCCGAGGGCGTGGCGCGACACCTTGCGATGGCTTCCCGGCTGATCGAGGACGATCCTGAGCTGGCGCACCAGCACGCGGTATCTGCCTCACGCCGAGCGGGGCGCATCGCGCTGGTGCGCGAAACGCTCGCCATCACGGCCTACACGATCGGCGACTACGCCCTTGCTCTTCGCGAACTGCGCACGTACCGACGCATCTCCGGGAAAGACGACCAGATCGCCCTGATGGTGGACAGCGAGCGCGGGGTGGGCCGACCGGATCGCGGCCTCGAGCTCGGTCGTTCCGTCGATCGCTCCACGCTGAGCACCCCCGTACGCGTAGAGCTGGCGATCGCCATGTCGGGAGCACGCCTCGACCAGAGCGAGCCCGAACGAGCATTGACGGAGCTCGATATCCCCGAGCTCGACCCTGACCGCGCGTTCGAGTGGAGTCCCGCGCTGTTCGCCGCCCGTGCCACGGTGCTGGAGGAGCTCGGTCGCCACGACGAGGCCGCGCAATGGCGCCGTCGGGCGACGATTGCCGAAGAGGCCCTCGGGGTCGACGATGACGGCGGCAGCGAAGAGGTCGTCTTCGTGGATGAGGTCGACGAGATCATCCTCGACGACGACGACGACGACGACGACGACGACGACGACGACGACGATGACGACGACGACGACGATGACGATGAGTCCGCTGAGTCGGGTATGCCCCGCCTCGCTCCGGACGCGGAGATCGACCCGGAAGACCGCACCGAGCGGGCCGCTGCCTCTGATGATGAGCAGGTGTGATGGGCCTCTTCTCCAAAAGCGCCCCGGCGCGCACACCGCTTGACGGAGTCGACGTCGTGCTGGCAGATCTCGACGGCGTGGTGTACGCAGGGGCTGGAGCGCTGCCGCATGCGATCGAGAGCCTGAACGCCGCGGGCCGCACGCGGCGGCTGGGGTACATCACCAACAACGCGTCGCGCACCGATGCGTCCGTGGCGATGCACTTGCGAGAACTCGGCTTGCACACCGAGCCGGCGGACGTCGTCACGAGCCCGCAGGCTGCAGTGCGCCTGCTCGGCGATCGCGTGACGCCGGGGGCAACCGTTCTGGTCGTGGGCGGCGAGGGCCTCGTGGTCGAACTGGAGAAGGCGGGCTACGTCGTCACGCGCAGCGCCGATGACCGTCCCGCAGCCGTCCTCCAAGGCTTCGCGCCCGAGGTGGGCTGGTCGCAGCTCGCCGAGGCTGCCTATGCTCTGGCCCTTCCCGAGGAAGAGGGAGGCATCCCGTGGATCGCCACGAACACGGACTGGACGATCCCGCAGGCCCGCGGGATCGCGCCGGGAAACGGCACTCTGGTGTCGGCCGTGCACACAGCGGTCGGTCGTCTGGCAATCGTCGCGGGCAAGCCGGAGGCGGCGATCTTCCAGGAGGCCGTTGCACGGTTCGGTGCGCAGCATCCGCTTTTCCTCGGTGATCGTCTGGACACCGACATCATGGGAGCCGTGCGGGCCGGGCTCCCTTCGGCACTCGTGCTGACCGGCATCGACCGACCCAAGCATGTACTGGCGGCACCGCCGGACTCGCGACCGACGTACATTCTGGGCGATCTTCGCGAGCTGCATGAGCCCTACCCCGAGTCGACCGTTCACGGAGACACCACCACCGTCCGCGGCGCCGCGGTACGGATCGACGGACCCGACGTGCACATCGTGCGCGAAGGGGACCGCCCGATCGACCTCGTACGCGCGGGGGCGGCCGCCATCTGGGCCACCGGTCGCGGAATCTTCGGCTTCCGCGTGCCCGAGCGCTTGTATCGCGACACCTTCCACACGCGCTGAAGCGGCGGCCGGTTCAGCGACGGCGTCGCGTAGTCTGGCGTTATGACCGACGTCCCATCTTCTGAGAACGATCGGGAGCTGCTGAGCCGCCTGCGCGTGATCGAGGAGCAGCCGTTGGACACGCGCGCGGACGCGTACGCGGCACTGCACGACCAGCTGGTGACGCGCCTCGAGTCCGGCCCGCAGGGCTGATCCGCACGATGACCCAGCGACTGGACGCGGCCCTGGCCGCGCGCGGGTTGTCGCGCTCCCGCACCCACGCCGCGACCCTGATCGCCGCGGGTCTCGTGACGGTGGACGGCCGTGGGGTCGTGAAGGCTTCCACTCCCGTCGCCGACGACGCGGTTCTGGAAGTGGCCGGCGCCGATCACTACGTCAGCCGCGCGTCCCACAAGCTGATCGCCGGACTCGACGCGTTCGAAGTCGACGTCCGAGCACGTTGCGCTCTCGACATCGGCGCCTCCACCGGCGGCTTCACCCAGGTTCTGCGCGAACGGGGCGCCGCGCCCGTGATCGCCTTGGATGTCGGACATGGACAGCTCGCAGCATCCGTCGCCGCCGACTCCGGCGTGATCCCGATCGAGGGATTCAACGCGCGAGAGCTGAGTCCCGCCTCCCTTCGGGAGGCGAGCGGAGTCGATACGTCCCCGGACGTGGTGACGGGAGACCTGTCGTTCATTTCGCTCGCCCACGTTCTGGGGCCGATCCGTGCGACGGCGGCCCGAGATGCCGACATCGTCCTTCTCGTGAAACCGCAGTTCGAGGTCGGTCGTACGTCGGTCAAGGGCGGACTGGTGACGGATGCTGCACTCCGCGCCGACGCCGTCAGCGGCGTGCTGTGGTCGGCGTGGGACGTCGGGCTCGGAACCCTCGGTGTGATCGCGTCACCGATCGTGGGAACCCATGGCAATGCCGAGTTCCTGGCGCACTTCGCGTCGGACCGCGGGCGCAATCCGACAGAATGGCTGGATACCGTCAGTCAGTTGGCAGGAGAGCGATGAACGAGGAACGCAAGATCCTCGTGGTGGTGCACGCCCGCCGCGACGACACGGTCGATGCTGCGCAGCGCGTGTTCGACGAGCTGTCGGCCGCGGGTGCGCGCGCCGTCGTCACCCCCGACGACCGGGCGGGGCTCGCTGTGATGATGGGCGATCTCGACGGCGTCCTCACGCTGGGGGAGGACGTCGCGCTCGACGACATCGAGCTGGCCATCTCCCTGGGAGGAGATGGCACGATCCTGCGAGCGGCAGAGATCGTCCGCGACAGTACGGCGCCGGTGCTCGGCATCAATATGGGGCACGTCGGGTTTCTGGCCGAGATCGAGCGCGACGACATGGTCGACGCCGTGCGGCATGTCATCGCCCGCGACTACCGCGTCGAGGAGCGGCTCGCGCTGCAGGTCCGCGTGAAGGACTCCGCCGACGCGGTGATCTATGAGACCTGGGCGCTGAACGAGGCGACGGTCGAGAAAGCGAGCCGCGAGCGGATGCTCGAAGTCGTCATGGAAGTCGACGGACGTCCCCTGTCGAGCTTCGGCTGCGACGGCGTCGTCGTATCGACTCCCACCGGGTCGACGGCCTACAACTTCTCCGCGGGGGGACCGGTGATCTGGCCGACCGTCGAGGCCATCGCCGTGGTCCCGCTCTCCGCCCACGCCCTCTTCGCACGCCCACTGGTGGTCGGACCGGAAGCCGCGGTGGCGATCGAAGTGCTCGAGCGCACGGACGGCGTCGGTATTCTCTGGTGCGACGGGCGTCGCTCGCACGAGCTGCCGCCCGGCGCGCGTGTCGTCGTCCGTCGCTCCGACCGCCCCGTACGCCTTGCACGGCTCCACCCCGCTGCGTTCACCGACCGACTCGTACGCAAGTTCCAGCTGCCCGTCGTGGGGTGGCGGGGCCCCGCGGCACTCGACGCAGCGGTGACGGGCGCCGTCGTCCGTCCGGTCGGGCCGTGAGCGTGTCGGACGGCGACGCCCTTCTCCGCCACGACATTCACGGTAACCGCCCGTGATCGAGGAAGTGCGACTGCGCGATCTCGGAGTGATCGCCGAAGCCACCCTGCCCATCGGGCCCGGCTTCACCGCGATCACGGGCGAGACCGGTGCCGGCAAGACGATGGTCGTGACCGGCCTCGGTCTGCTTCTCGGCCAGCGGGCGGACTCCGGAGCGGTTCGCGCCGGCGCGGCGCAGGCCGCCGTCGACGGCGTGTGGATCGTGCCCGCCACGGGCGCGGTCGCCGACCGCGTGCACGAGGCCGGCGGGGAACTCGAGCCGATTGATCAGGGGCGGGCCGAACTGCTCGTCGGGCGGACGATCTCCAGCGAGGGGCGGAGCAGAGCGACCGTCGGCGGTCGAGCCGCACCGGCCGGGGTGCTGGCCGAGCTCGCAGACGCGCTCGTGGTGGTGCACGGGCAGTCGGATCAGCTCAGACTGCGCACGAGTGCGGCGCAACGGAATGCGCTCGATCGATTCGGTGGTGCGCCCGTGGCCGCGGCTCTCGCACGCTATCGCGCTCACTTCGCCGAGTGGCGGCGGATCGACGGCGAGCTCGCGAGTCTTCTGGGCGACCGGGACGCGCGTGCGCAGCGGGCCGCACGACTGCGGGCGACGCTCGCCGAGATCGAAGCGATCGATCCTCAGCCCGGCGAAGACGTCGAACTCGCCCACCGAGCAGAACGGCTCGCGAACGCAGAAGAGCTTCGCGTCGCCGCCCTCCTCGCGCACGCTGCTCTCTCGGGCGACGGCGACGCGCCCGATGTCGGCATCCTGTTGGCCGACGTGCGACGCACGCTGGAGCGCGCCGCCGGGAAGGATCCGACGCTCGACGACATGGCTGCGACCGCGGCGGACCTCGGGTACCGCGCTGTGGATCTCGCCACCGCGCTGGCCGGCTACCTCGCGGACCTCGACGAGGCGGGTCCCCACGAACTGGCCACGGTGGAGGAACGGCGAGCGGCGGTGACCGCGCTCGTGCGGGCACACGGCAGCCTCGAGGACGCGCTCGAGATCTGGCGGACCGGATCGGAGACCCTCGCCGAGCTGGATGACGACGGCGATCGCGTGCAGAGACTCGCGGGCGAACGGGATGCCGCGGCATCCGCTCTCGACGAATCCGCCGCCGCCCTCACCCGCGCCCGCACAGAGGCGGCCGGTCGACTCGCGTCGGCGGTCACAGACGAACTGCACGCCCTCGCCATGCCGGACGCGCGCCTGTCGGTGGCCGTGACGGAGGGCGCCGAGACGGCCGCGGGTCGCGACGATGTGGCTGTCCTGCTCGCGCCGCACCCCGGTGCGGAGCCGCGGGCGGTGTCGCGCGGTGCATCGGGCGGTGAACTGAGCCGAGTGATGCTCGCCATCGAAGTCGTCATCGCCGCCACCGACCCGGTGCCCACCTTCGTGTTCGACGAGGTCGACGCGGGTATCGGCGGTGCCGCGGCGATCGAGGTCGGCCGCCGTTTGGCGCGTCTGGCCGAGAGCTCCCAGGTCATCGCCGTGACCCACCTGGCCCAAGTGGCGGCGTTCGCGAGCAACCACCTCACCGTGGTGAAAGCCCACGACGGCTCGGTGACGGCATCGAGCGTGCGACGGTTGGAGGGGACCGATCGCGAGGCCGAGATGGCCCGTCTTCTGTCCGGCCTCGCCGATTCCGACGCGGCCCGCACTCACGCGCGCGAGCTCCTGGAACTCGCCCGTGGCTGAGCGCGCTCGGGTGCTGCTCAGCCGCCTCCTCTCAAGACTGTTAGGGTAGAAGCCCGTGGCGGATACTTCAGACTCGGGACCTCAGAACGACATCACCAGGCACATTTTCGTGACGGGCGGTGTCGTTTCCTCGTTGGGGAAGGGTCTGACCGCTGCGAGCCTGGGCAACCTCCTCACGGCGCGCGGGCTTCGGGTCGTCATGCAGAAACTCGACCCGTATCTGAATGTGGATCCGGGCACGATGAACCCCTTCCAGCACGGTGAGGTGTTCGTCACGGACGACGGCGCAGAGACAGACCTCGACATCGGGCACTACGAGCGGTTCCTGGACATCGAGCTCAGCCAGGCGGCCAACGTCACCACCGGCCAGATCTACTCGCAGGTGATTGCGAAGGAACGCCGGGGCGAGTACCTCGGTGACACGGTGCAGGTCATCCCGCACATCACCGACGAGATCAAGCGGCGGATGCGTCTGCAGGCCAGCGAAGAACCGCGCCCCGACGTGATCATCACCGAGATCGGCGGCACGGTCGGTGACATCGAATCGCAGCCCTTCATCGAGTCGGCCCGTCAGATCAGGCACGAGCTCGGCCGGCAGAACGTCTTCTTCGTCCACGTCTCGCTCGTGCCGTTCATGGGCGCGTCCGGCGAACAGAAGACCAAGCCGACGCAGCATTCCGTGGCGACGCTGCGCTCGATCGGCATCCAGCCCGACGCGCTCGTGCTGCGCAGCGACCGGCCGGTGACCGAGTCGAACAAGCGCAAGATCGCCCTGATGTGCGACGTGGATGAGAGCGCCGTCGTCAACGCCGTCGACGTGCCCAGCATCTACGACATCCCCACCATGCTGAATGAGCAGGGTCTCGACGAGTACATCGTGCGCACTCTCGGTCTCGGAAAGGCGGCCGAGGTCGACTGGACGCGCTGGGACAAAGTGCTGCAGGCGGTGCACAACCCGAAGCACGACGTGACGATCGGGCTCGTCGGTAAGTACATCGATCTGCCCGATGCCTACCTGAGTGTGACCGAGGCGCTGAAGGCCGGCGGTTTCGCGCAGGAGACCCATGTCACGATCCGGTGGGTGCCCTCCGACCAATGCGAGACGCCCGAGGGCGCGGCCCGCGCGCTGGGCGAACTCGACGGGATCGTCGTGCCCGGCGGGTTCGGGATCCGGGGCATCGAGGGAAAGCTGGGCGCTCTGCGCTTCGCCCGCGAACAGGGCATACCGACCCTCGGCCTGTGCCTCGGCCTGCAGTGCATGGTCGTCGAGTACGCCCGCACGATGGCCGGACTCGAGGGTGCCTCGTCGAGCGAGTTCGACCCCGATACCGAATTCCCCGTGATCGCAACCATGGCCGAGCAGGTCGAGATCATCGCCGGCGGCGACCTCGGCGGGACGATGCGACTGGGGATGTACCCTGCCGACCTCGCCGAAGGCTCGCTCGCCGCCGAGGTCTACGGCGCCACACGGATCGATGAGCGCCACCGGCACCGTTACGAGGTCAACAACCACTACCGTCAGCAGCTCACCGACGCGGGTCTGGTCTTCTCGGGCCTCTCACCCGACCGCAACCTGGTCGAGTTCGTCGAGCTGCCCCGCGACGTGCACCCGTATTACATCGCCACCCAGGCCCACCCCGAGCTGCGCTCGCGGCCGACCGATCCTCATCCGTTGTTCCGTGGGCTGGTGGCCGCCGCACTCGAACGCCATCGTGCGAGCGAGCTCTTCGACGACGAGGGGGAGTGACCCGATGACGGATGCCGCGTCCCTCCACGACGAGGACGTCGACGTCGACGTCGTCACGAGCGACCTCGTCTACGAGGGCAAGGTGTGGGACGTCCGTTCCGACACATTCCGCTACGGCGATGAGCAGATCGTTCGCCAGTACGTCGACCACACCGGTGCCGCGGCGATCGTCGCTCTGGATGAGCACGAGCGCGTGCTGCTGATCCAGCAGTACCGGCATCCGATCGGTCAACGGGACTGGGAGATTCCGGCGGGGCTGCTCGACGTCGAGGGCGAGGCTCCCCTCGATTCCGCTCGCCGAGAACTGGCCGAGGAGGCCGACCTCGTGGCCGACGAGTGGGAGTCGCTGGTCAGCATCTACTCGACTCCCGGGGGCAACAACGAGATCATCCACGTGTTCCTCGCCAGGGGTCTTCGCGCCGCGGCCGTCGCGCATCCTCGCGCCGACGAGGAAGCCGACATCCGCCTGGAGTGGGTGCCCCTGACGGATGCCGTGACCGCGGTGCTCGAGGGACGGATGCGCAACGGCATCCTCGCAACGGGTGTCCTTGCGACCACCGAGCTGCTGCGCCGTCGGGCGACCGCTCCGACGGAGTGAGATGCGTGTCGATCGGGCGGTGGACTCCTACCTCCGCCACGTCTCGATCGAGCGGGGCCTGTCGGACCACACCGTGGCGGCATACCGACGCGACCTCGCGGGCTATGCGGAGTGGCTGGCTTCCCGCGGCCTGAGGGACACCGACGAGGTCACCGCTGATCTCGTCGGCGAATTCGCCGCGGAGCGTGCGGCGGCGCAGCCGCCACCCGCGGCGTCCAGTCTCGCTCGCCTGCAGTCCTCCGTGCGCGGCCTGCACCGCCACCTCGCGCGGGAGGGTCTGGCCGTCGACGATCCCACCGGCAGGCTTCGCCCTCCGAAGGCGCCCCGCCGGCTGCCGAAGGCTCTCACGATCGAGCAAGTGGAGCGTCTGCTCGCTGCGGCCGGGGGCGAGGGGCCCGGTGACCTGATCGGTCTCCGGGATCGCGCGCTGCTGGAGCTGCTCTACGCCACCGGCGCGCGAGTGTCGGAGGTGGTGCAGCTCGCGGTCGACGACCTCGCTCACGGGGACGTGCTGCGCGTGCGCGGGAAGGGATCGAAGGAGCGGATCGTCCCGATCGGATCGTACGCACGGACTGCCGTCGACGCCTACCTCACCCGCGCCCGGCCGGAGCTCTCGCGTCGCGGGAAGGCGAGCTCAGCCCTGTTCCTGGGTGCTCGGGGCGCGCCGCTGTCGCGCCAGAGCGCGTGGCTGATCATCGGTGAAGCGGCGGAGCGGGCCGAGCTGACCTCGCACGTCTCGCCGCACACGCTGAGGCACTCGTTCGCCACCCATCTGCTGCAGGGCGGTGCGGACGTACGTGTCGTGCAGGAGCTGCTCGGCCACGCATCCGTGGCGACCACGCAGATCTACACCCACGTCAGCGTCGACGCCCTGCGGGACGTCTACGCGACCGCCCACCCGCGCGCCCGCTAGCTCGCTCATGCGGCGCTGAGCGGGTGACTAGAATCGGGGGACGGAAGACGAAGTCAGGAGAGTCGGTGGCGGGTAGCAAGCGAGGTTCGACGGTGGCCTCAGAGAGTGACACCCCGATCGGACCGACCGGCCGTCCGTATCACGGCTTCGCGACCCCGCCCACGCTCGACGGGCACGGTCCGGCACGCATCATCGCGCTGTGCAACCAGAAGGGCGGGGTCGGAAAGACGACCACGACGATCAATCTGGCCGCATCGCTCGCCTACTACGGCCGCCGGGTGCTGGCAGTCGATTTCGACCCGCAGGGCGCGCTGTCGGCAGGTCTGCGCATCGCGAGCCACGACGTCCCGACGATCTACGACCTGCTGCTGGACACCAAGCGCGATGCCCGGGACGTCATCCAATCCAGCAGGGTCGAGAACCTCGACGTCCTCCCTGCGAACATCGACCTGTCGGCAGCTGAAGTGCACCTCGTCAACGAAGTCGCGCGTGAGACGATCCTCTCCCGTGTCCTGCGCCAGGTCGCGGCGGAGTACGACGTCATCCTGATCGACTGCCAACCGTCACTGGGTCTCCTGACCGTGAACGCCCTGACGGCGAGCCACGGCGTGCTGATCCCTCTGGAGTGCGAGTTCTTCGCATTGCGCGGCGTCGCGCTGCTGATCGAGACGATCGAGAAGGTGCGCGATCGACTGAACCCCTCGATCCAGCTCGATGGACTCCTGGCGACCATGTACGACTCCCGCACACTTCACTCGCGCGAGGTTCTGGAGCGGGTCGTCGACACGTTCGGCGAGGACGTCCTCGAGACCGTCATCGGACGCACCGTGAAGTTCCCGGATGCCTCGGTCTCAGGTGTCCCCATCATCGATTTCGCCCCCGAGCACCCGGCGGCTCAGGCCTACCTGCGCCTCGCGCGGGAGCTGGTCGCCCGTGGCGCCGTCGCCTGACCCGACCCCGCACGACGAGGGCGACGGCTTCCGCGTCTCACTCGACCTGTTCGACGGACCATTTGATCTCCTGCTCTCGCTGATCTCCTCGCGTGAACTGGACATCACCGAGATCGCCCTCAGTCGCGTGACCGACGAGTTCATCTCCTATCTCCGGGGCCTCGACACGGAGAAGGAGCTGGACGCGGCATCCGAGTTCCTCGTCGTCGCGGCCACCCTGCTCGACATGAAAGTCGTGGGGTTGCTTCCCCAAGGGGAACTCATCGACGCCGAGTCCGTCGCTCTGCTGGAAGCGCGGGACCTGCTGTTCGCCCGCCTCCTGCAGTATCGGGCATTCAAGCAGGTGTCGACGTGGTTCGCCGCGAGGCTGCAGGCGGAGGACCGCCGTCACGTCCGCGCCGTCCGGCTGGACGAGAAGTACCGGCGAGCGACGCCTGAACTCGTCTGGACCCTCACGACCGAGGATTTCGCCGCGCTCGCCCTGCTGGCGATGACTCCGCGAGAGATCCCGCACGTCGGGCTCGATCACCTGCACGCGCCGCTGGTGAGCATCCGGGAGCAGGCGGCGATCGTGGTGACCCTGCTGCGGAGCGCCGGAACGCTCTCTTTCCGCGAGATCGTCGCCGGCGTGGCACAGCCTGGGATCTTCGTCGCCCGGTTCCTGTCGGTACTGGAGCTGTACCGGCATTCCGCCCTGTCGTTCGAGCAGGTCGAGCCTCTGGGCGAACTGACATTGCGATGGACCGCCGAGCGGTGGTCGGAAGAGAATCTCGCGACCCTGGGGGCCGACTATGACCGATGACACGTTGCGCCCGGCCACGGAAGAGGCCGAGACCCCGCCGAGACCTCAGGATCCCGTGTCGGTGTCCCGGCGACTGGAGGCGCTCCTGCTCGTGATCGAGGAGCCGCAGAGCCTGGTGAGTCTCGCCGCCGCCGCCGGCGCGCCCGTGGCCGCCGTGCGTCAGGCCGTCGAGGGACTCGTCGACGACTACGACGGCAGGACGGGCGGTCCGCGTCGCGGCTTCGAGCTGCGTGAGGTGGGCGGCGGATGGCGTCTCTATGTCCGCGAGGAGCATGACGACGTGATCACCGAGTTCGTCAACGCACAGGCGCCCTCGAGATTGTCGCAAGCAGCTCTCGAGACGCTGGCGGTGATCGCCTACAAGCAGCCCGTCACGCGAGGGCAGGTGGCATCCATCCGTGCCGTCAACGTCGATTCGGTCGTCCGCACGCTCCTCGCGCGCGGGCTGATCACCGAGATGTTCGCGGATGCCGAGACCGGCGCCATCCACTACGGAACGACCGACACGCTTCTGGTGAACCTGGGGATCAATTCGCTCGACGAGCTGCCGCACATCTCCCCGCTGCTGGACGACGGCGCGGACGGATTCGAGGAGGGGACGCGATGAGCGATCTCGATGACCCGAGCGCCGACGAGCGGTCGACGGAAGGGGTGCGACTGCAGAAGGTGCTCGCCCATGCCGGAGTGGCTTCGCGCCGGGTGGCCGAAGACATGATTGCCTCCGGACGCGTTCGGGTGAACGGGGTGGTCGTGACGGAGCTGGGGAATCGCATCGACCCGGAGACCGACCTGGTGGATGTCGACGGCACCGCGATCCAGCTCGATCAATCCAAGCGCTACGTCGTCCTCAACAAGCCGACCGGGGTCGTGAGCTCGATGCGGGATGATCGTGGACGGCCGGATCTCCGACGCTTCACCGACGAGTACCCGGAGCGCCTCTACAACGTGGGACGTCTGGACGCCGAGACCAGCGGTCTGCTCGTGCTCACGAACGACGGTGAACTGGCGCATGTCCTCGCGCACCCGTCGTTCGGCGTCACGAAGGTCTACATCGCGAAGGTCGAGGGCGTGGTCACTCCGCAGACGATCGCACGGCTCACGCGCGGTCTCGACCTCGAGGACGGACCGATCGCCGCAGACAAGGCTCGCTTGCTGTCCTCGTCCCGCGAGAGCGCCGAATCGCTCGTCGAGCTCACACTGCACTCGGGGAAGAACCGCATCGTGCGACGGATGATGGCGGCCGTCGGACACCCGGTGCGAGAGCTCGTGCGCCGCCAGTTCGGCCCGCTGCACCTGGGAACCCTCCCAGTGGGGCAGGCCCGGGAGCTGACTAAAGTGGAGCGGGGCGCGCTGCTGACACTCGCGCGCCGCGACGGCGCGACCGGAAAGACGCAGCAGGAGAACGAGTGAGTGAGCCGAAGAACGCGTCCTCCCGCGCCCGCACGCGGAGGACCCGGCCCGAGAAGACGCGACTGAGCTCGCGCGTCTCGGGCACGGTGCGCATCGTCGGCGCAGGCTTGCTGGGCTCGAGCATCGGTCACGCCCTGAGCGCGCTGGGTATCGACGTCGCCCTCGCCGACTCGTCGCGTGCGCAGCTGCGGCTGGCGATCGATTACGGCGCCGGCCGCGCGGCGGTCGCAGGCGACGCACCCTCCCTCGTCGTCGTGGCCGTTCCCCCGGACGTCGTCGCCGATGTCATCGAGCGCGAGCTCTCGGATTTCCCCGATGCCGTGGTGACCGATGTCGCCAGTGTGAAGCTCGAGCCGCTGCGCGATCTGCGTGCCCGTGGGGTGGATCTCGCGCGCTACATCGGATCACACCCGCTCGCCGGGCGTGAACGCGGGGGAGCGATTTCCGCGCGCGCAGACATCTTCGTGGGGCGACCGTGGGTGGTGTGCCGCGACGAGGAGACGTCCGCGAAAGACCTCGCCCTCGTAGAAGGGCTTGCTCTCGACCTCGGTGCCACGCCGCTGGAGATGACACCGGAGGAGCACGATCGATCGGTGGCACTCGTCTCGCACGTCCCTCAACTCGTCGCCAGCCTCCTGGCCGGCCGCTTCGTGGACGCGCCCGAGGGGTCGCTGCGACTGGCAGGTCAGGGCGTGCGCGACACGACACGGATCGCGGCATCCGCCCCCGAGCTGTGGGTGCAGATTCTGGGCGCCAACTCCGCGCCGGTCGTCGATGTGCTCGATGCGCTCGCCGCCGACCTCTCTGCAGTCGCCGGCGCTCTGCGCGTCCCCGAGGCGCCCGGTGCCCGTCGCGCGGTCGCCGACGCGATCCGTCGCGGCAACGAGGGCGTGGAGCGGCTGCCGGGTAAGCATGGACAGAACCGGCGTTTCGAGTCGGTCGTGGTCATGGTCGACGACACCCCCGGTCAGCTCGGGCGTCTCTTCGGAGAGCTCGGCGACCTCGACGTGAACGTCGAAGACCTGCGTCTGGAGCATTCTCCCGGCGCTCAATTCGGGCTGGCCGAGATCAGCGTCGTCCCGAGCGCGGTGCGACCGGCGGTCGAAGGACTGCAGGCGCGCGGCTGGAAGATCGCGAGCACGAGCAATGACTGACCCTCAGACGATCCCATCCGCCCCCGCGCGCATCGTGGTAGCGGTGGACGGGCCTGCCGGGAGCGGCAAGTCGAGCGTGTCGATGCGGGTCGCCCGCGCGCGCCGCTTCGGCTACCTCGACACGGGCGCGGCCTACCGCGCTCTCGCCTGGCACGTCCTGAAGCGCGATGTCGACCCTGCCGACGAAGGAGCCGTCCTCGCCGCGGCGGAGGACTTCGACTACGCGATCTCACTGGACCCGGATGACCGCTGGGTACGCGTGGGAGGCGTCGACGTCACCGCGGCCGTCCGCCGACCCGAGGTGAGCACGGCCGTCAGTGCGGTCGCCAGGATCCCGGCGGTCCGGCATGCACTGACGACCTTGTTCCGCGTTCTCATCGCGGCTTCTCCGGCGGACGGCGTCGTCGTCGAGGGCCGCGACATCACCACGGTGGTGGCCCCTGACGCGTCCGTCCGCATCCTCCTCACCGCGGCGCCCGAGGTGCGCGCACGTCGTCGCAGTGCGGAGCTCGACACCGAGGATGCCGCGACCGTCGCCGACGCGCTGCACAGACGCGACGCATCCGATGCCACCGTCGTCGACTTCCTGACCGCCGCCCCCGGCGTCGTGGTCGTCGACTCCACCGAACTCGATTTCGATCAGACCGTGGACGCCGTTCTCGGCGTCATCAGCGCGGAGCTGAACACACAGACAGGAGCGCACAATGGGCGCTGAAGACGAATACGAGGGTGGGCCGGACCAGCTCGCCGAAAAGCTCGCCGACATCGATGAGGAGTTCGCCGAACAGCGGGCCGCCACGCTGCGCGCCAGCCTCTCCGAGTACGAACTGGACGACGAAGACGCGGAACTGCTCGAACTGGGCGAGATCGGCGAAGACGGCATCCAGTACTCGCCGGCGCTCCCGGTCGTGGCGATCGTCGGCCGACCCAACGTGGGCAAGTCCGCGCTCGTGAACCGCATCCTCGGCCGCCGGGAAGCCGTGGTCGAAGACACCCCCGGTGTCACGCGCGACCGGGTCACGTACAAGGCCGAATGGATGGACCGGCGCTTTTCGCTGGTCGACACCGGCGGCTGGGAACCGGACGCGCGCGGCATCGATCAGTCCGTCGCGGCGCAGGCCGAAGTCGCGATCGACCTCTGCGACGTCGTGCTGTTCGTGGTCGACGCGATGGTCGGGGCGACCTCGACCGATGAGGCCGTCGTCAAACTGCTCCGTCGCAGCGGGAAGCCGGTGTTCCTCGTGGCGAACAAGATCGACGATGCTCGTCACGAGCCGGAGGCGGCGGGGCTGTGGGGCCTCGGCCTCGGCGAGCCCTACCCCGTGTCGGCGATCCACGGGCGCGGTGTGGCCGATCTGCTCGACGAGATGATGAAAGTGCTGCCCGAGGTCTCGTCGATTCCCGGCTATGAGATCGGCGGTCCCCGGCGGGTCGCCATTCTCGGGCGGCCCAACGTCGGCAAATCCTCCCTGCTCAACAAGGCTGCGGGCGAAGAGCGCGTGGTCGTCAACGAGCTGGCGGGCACGACCCGCGACCCGGTCGACGAGATCGTCGAACTGGGCGGCAAGCTCTGGCGACTCGTGGACACCGCAGGCATACGGCGGCGCGTGCACCTCCAGCAGGGCGCCGACTTCTACGCCTCACTGCGCACATCGGCGGCATTGGAGAAGGCCGAAGTCGCCGTCGTCGTGCTCGACGTCTCCCAGTCCATCTCGGAGCAGGACGTCCGCATCATCGACATGGTGCTCGAGTCGGGGCGTGCGCTCGTACTCGCGTTCAACAAGTGGGACCGTCTCACCGACGACGACCTCGAGAACGCCGACCGTCGCCGCTACCTCGAGCGCGAGATCGAGCAGGACCTCGCCCACGTCGCGTGGGCGCCGCGCGTGAACATCTCCGCCCGCACCGGCCGACACCTCGAGAAGCTCGTACCGGCCCTCGAAACGTCGTTGGCCTCGTGGGATCAGCGGATCCCCACCGGAAAATTCAATGCGTTCCTCTCCGAACTGGTCGCCGAGCACCCGCACCCGCTGCGAGGCGGCAAGCAGCCGAGGATCCTGTTCGGCACCCAGGCGGCGACACGTCCGCCGACGTTCGTGTTGTTCACGACCGGCTTCCTCGATCCCGGGTACCGGCGGTTCATCCAGCGCCGTCTGCGCGAACTGTTCGGGTTCGAGGGCACGCCCATCGTGGTGAACATGCGGGTGCGCGAGAAGCGTCAGCGCTGAAGCCGAGGCGAGGATCGGGCGTCGGACGAAGCCGCCTCCGTGCAGGTGTGAAAGGCTGATCGGGTGACGATCGAGCACCCCGAGCCTGCGGGTCCGCCCCGCCCGCACGGGCCGCGAGACCCGGGCGACGCGTGGGTCGAAGCCCCCACCGGCGAGCGCTATTGGGGTCGTTTCGGCGCTTCCGGACTGCTCGCACTCGACCGCGATCGAGGCATCCTGCTGCAGCACCGGGTCTCGTGGAGCCACTTCGGCGACACGTGGGCGCTCCCCGGCGGGGCCCGCCACGAGGCCGAGAGCGCGCGCGAGGGGGCACTGCGGGAGGCGGCCGAAGAGGCGGGTGTCCCGAACGCGGCGGTGCGGTGCCGGTTCGAGAGCGTTCTCGACGTCGGTGTCTGGACCTACACGACCGTGGTCGCCGATGTCGTTCGACCGTTCGAGCCGGTGATCAGCGACCCGGAGAGTCACGCTCTCGCCTGGGTGCCGATCGCAGACGTCGAACAGCTGCCGCTGCATCCGGGATTCGCGGCCTCGTGGACGCACCTGCGCGAGCTGCTGTCCGTGCATCCGGCGATCGTCGTCGACGTCGCGAACGTGATGGGCTCGGTCCCCGACGGGTGGTGGAAGGATCGGGCGGTCGCCGCGTCGCGGTTGATCGCGCGTCTCGACGGCCTGTCGGGCAGGGGAGTGGATGCAGCAGCCCTGGATCTCGCTGAGGACACGTGGTTCCCCGAGATGGTCGCGGTCCTGGAGGGCGCGGCGCGGTCGGCCGACGACGGATCGGGTGTGGTGCGCGTGGTGCGGGCGGAGGCGTCCGGCGACGACCGCATCGTCGCCGAGACGGCAGCCCTCGTCGAGGCCGGTCGCACCGTCATCGTCGTGACGAGCGATCGGGGCCTGGCAGAGCGGGTCAACGCGCTCGGGGCAGCGTCTCGCGGCGCGGGGTGGATGCTCGACCTGCTCCGCCGCTGAGAAGCCGACCTACTCGCGACCGCGGAGGTGGTCGATGTCGCGACGCTCGCGCTTGGTGGGTCGGCCCGCGCCGCGGTCGCGTGTCGCGATGACGCCGGCGAACTCCGGGGCCGGCGGCGGAGGCGTGCGGTCCTCGTAGGCCAGAGCGGCGACGGGGGCTCCGACGCGCTTCACGAGCAGCTGACGCACCACGAGGATTCGGTCGAACCCGCTGATCCTGATCCGCACCTCATCACCGACGCGCACATGCTGGGCGGCCTTGGCCTTGTCGGTGCCGAGACGGACATGTCCGGCACGGCACGCGGTCGTCGCAGCCGAACGGGTCTTGTAGACCCGCACCGCCCACAGCCATGCGTCGATGCGCACAGCGGTCGGGGCATCCGGGGTCATCCCTCCATGCTCGCACGCAGCGCGCACACGGGGAGCCTGTGGCTCACGCCGTGAGGTCGAGGGTGACGATGGTGCGATCCGGTCGGGGGCGTGCCGTCTCTCGGAAACCCGCGCGCTCGAACACCGAGAGGATTCCGTAGTAGAGGTCGTTGGTGCTCCTCGAGCTGTGCGCCGCGTCGATCGGATAGGCCTCGAGGACCCGCGCGCCCTGCTCCCGCGCGAATTCCACGGCCGCCTCCAACAGGCGGCCGTTCAGCCCCTGCCCGCGATGCTCCTTCCGGACGACGAAGCACGTGACCGCCCACACGGCGGGGTCGTCCCACGGTTCGGTGGTCGCCGCGAAGTTGCGCGTTCGGGAGAGTCGCGGCTGTCGTGTCCGCGGTCCGACCCGTACCCACGCCGCAGGCTCGCCGTCGACGTAGGCGATCAACCCCGGCGGGGTGCCCGAGTTCACCTCGTCACGAAGCAGTTCCGTCCGCTCTTCCGGGGTCGAGGCGTCGAATTCGCTTCGTGTCAACGTCCACCACTGGCACTGGCAGCCGAGCCCGTCGCCGCCTCCCGAGAAGGCGTGCTGCGCATCTTCGAAGCGCGGAGAGGCGGCGGGGACGATCGCGACGTCGGGCATGGTGCGACCGTACTGCCGGCATCCGACACCGGCAACCGCGTTCGCGGGGCTCGTGACGACCGGCTAAGATAGTGGAGTTGTCCGCTCGCGGGTGGCGAGAACTGAACATCGGGATGTGGCGCAGCTTGGTAGCGCACTTGACTGGGGGTCAAGGGGTCGCAGGTTCGAATCCTGTCATCCCGACCACGAATGGTCGGCGAAGAGCCTTCCGCAGGAATGCGGGGGGCTCTTGTCGTCTCCGGGTCGGTTGCAGAGCCCACGCCCCTCACCGGATCGCCTCGTCGCTAGATGGCCGGTCCGGCGAGAGCCCGCTGCACCGCCTCGAGCGTCGACGGGTCGAGCACGACGATCCGGACGTCCTGGACCCGGGTGTCTGTCGCGGCCACCGTCTCGACGGCTGCCGCGATCGCGTCGCCCATCGGCCAGCCGTAGACACCGGCACTGATGAGCGGGAAGGCGACGGATCGGGCTCCGATCTCGTCCGCGACCTCGAGCGCCCGCCGGTAGCACGACACCAGCAGCGATCGGTCCCGCTGGCCGGCGGCATGATTCGGCCCGACGGTGTGGATGACCCACGTGGCCGGCAGGTCGCCCCCGGTGGTCCACCCCGCGTCGCCTGTCGCCAGGCCGCGGGGGAACCGCGCGATGCAGTCCTGGAGGATCGCAGGCCCACCGGCGCGATGGATCGCTCCGTCTACTCCTCCGCCTCCGCGCATGCCGTTGTTGGCGGCGTTGACGATCGCGTCGACGTCCTGGCGAGTGATGTCTCCGAGCACGGCGGTGAGTGTGGTCATACGTCGAGTCTGGCCCCATCCGCGTTCCCACCTGCCAAGGCGCTGAGAACTGCGGATGCCGCGGCCCGGCCGGGTTGCGGCATCCGCTCGCCCCATCGACCATGGGGGAATGGGGAGATGCGGATGACGGGGGACGGAGTTCCCGCGCCGAGCGTACGGCGAGGAAGACGATGGATGTGGTGGGCGTTCGCCGCGGCCGTGGTCGTGGTCATCGCGCTCGTCGTCGCGCTGATCCCTCGTTCGGCACCGGCCTCCGCGCCGATGGAGACGGCGACGCCGGCATCGACAGCGACGCCGTCTGCAGAACCGACGCCGACACCCACCCCCACCCCGACGGGCCCGCCGGCCAACACCGCCGTCTACGACCTCGGGACGCTCCCCAAGATCGACGTGTTCACCGTGCTGGCCGCACTCCCGGTCGACGCCGACCCCTTCGGCGCCTTCGCCGGCTTCACCGCTCGTGCCGTCGCGGTCGGAGCGCCGGTGTTCGCCGACCCGTCGGGTCAGCCCGTCGGGTACCTGCCACGAGACGATCCGTACGACGGCACCACCGTGCCGGTCATCACGCGCGACGCGAACTGGGTGCAAGTCCTGCTCACCGGACGGGAGGCCGTCCCCTCGCAGGGGAACCCCTCGCAGGTCACCGGGTGGTTGCGCGTCGCCGACGTCGAGCTGGCCCCCGTCGTCACCAGCGTCGAGGTGAGCCTCTCCGCGCGCACGATCGACATCGTGACCAACGGGGTCCCCGAGCGCATCGCCGACGACTTCGGATCGGGGGCGGATGCGACTCCCACCCCGACGGGGCGGGCGTTCCTCATGATGACCCGCGTCGAGCCGTCGTTCTGGTACACCCGCGGTCATCCGCTCGTGTATCTGTCGGTGCAGTCCCGCACCCTGGACGGATTCGGCGGAGCCGACGTCGCCGTGACCGCGTTCCACTACCATGACGACCGGTCGGGTTCGATATCCAACGGGTGCATCCGCGTCGATCCCGGCGCCATCACGCGGCTGGCCGAACTGCCCGTCGGCACTCCCGTCGTGATCAGACCCTGATCCCCGCCCGCACCACCCCACGATGCGGCCGCATCGCCGCGCCGCCCCCGAACACCCTCACCCTAGGAGCACCTCCATGCAACAGCGTCCTCTCGGCCGAACCGGCCGCGACATCTCCGCCATCGGTCTCGGCACATGGCAGCTCGGCGCCGACTGGGGCGCGGTCGACGAAGACGACGCGCTCGCCGTCCTCGCGGCGTCCGCCGATCGCGGCGTGACGCTCTTCGACACCGCAGACGTCTACGGCGACGGCCGTTCCGAGTCGCTCATCGGACGATTCCTCGCCGAGCACCCCCGGCACGGGATCACCGTCGCGACCAAGATGGGACGTCGCGTCGACCAGGAGCCGGAGAACTACACGCCGGAGAACTTCCGCGCGTGGACGGCCCGCTCGCGGCACAACCTCGGCGTCGACACCCTGGACCTCGTGCAGCTGCACTGCCCGCCGTCGGCGGTCATCGACGACGCCGCGACATACGACGCCCTCGACGCACTCGTCGCGGAAGGGGCGATCGCCGCCTACGGCGTCTCCGTGGAGACGACGGCGCAGGCGCTGTCGGCCATCGCCCGCCCGAACGTCACGAACGTGCAGATCATCTTCAATCCCTTCCGGCTGAAGCCTCTCGACGAGGTGCTTCCGGCGGCCGCGGACGCGGGCGTGGCGATCTTCGCGCGCGTGCCCCTGGCGAGCGGTCTCCTCTCGGGCAAGTACACGTCCGACACCACGTTCGCCGCAGACGACCACCGCAGCTACAACCGCGACGGTGCGGCCTTCGACAAGGGAGAGACCTTCTCGGGGGTGGACTTCGAGGTCGGGTTGCAGGCGGCGCGGGAACTGGCCGCTGCTCTTCCCGAGGGGGTGACGCTCCCGGCGGCGACCCTGGCATGGATCGCGTCCCAGACCGGCGTCACCACCGTGATCCCCGGAGCACGCAACGTCGATCAGGCGACCTCCAACGCCGAGGCTGCCCGGCTCGTCGAAGACGCCGCGTCCGGCTTCGACGTCCAGGCGTTCGACGCCGTCGTCCACGAGGTCTACGACCGCGATCTGCGGGCGGCGATCCACCCGCTCTGGTGAGACGACGGATGCCTCGGCCCAGACCCTGATCCGAGGCATCCGCGGCATCATTTCATCTCTTCGAAACCTGCCGATTTAGGTGCGGTGCCCTGGTGCCGATACCTTCATGTCGTGGCCGTTAACGACGCATCCCCCGCCCCGTCCGATCCGCCTGCGCGCTCCCTGAGTGCGTCGCATCCGCTGGCGCTCGCGCCGGTGACGGGACCGCCCACCTCGGTGGACGGGTTCGTCCGCGAATTCCTGCGGAATCTCAATTTCGAGCAGGGCGTCGCCCTGTCGGCAGCGAGCCCCAACGACCGGTACCTGGCGCTCGCGCACACCGTGCGCGACTACCTCATGGCGCGCTGGCTGGAAGACCAGCGGCGTCAGCTCGAGGTGCAGGCCAAAGGCGTCTGCTACCTCTCGGCCGAGTACCTGCTGGGACGCCAGCTCGACAACAACCTGCTCGCCAGCAGGCTGACGGATGTCGCGACCGAGGCGCTCGCGGCGTGCGGGATCGACCTCGACGACCTGCGTCAGCAGGAGGTCGAGCCGGGGCTCGGCAACGGCGGGCTGGGGCGCCTCGCCGCATGCTTCATCGATTCGCTCGCCACCATGAGCGTGCCGAGCATCGGCTACGGCATCCGCTACGAATACGGCATCTTCCGGCAGACCTTCGTCGACGGTCAGCAGGTCGAGCAGCCGGACGCGTGGCTGGCACTCGGTTCCCCGTGGGAGTTCCCCCACCCGGAGGCGGCTCAGACGATCTCGTTCGCCGGCCGCACGGAGAAATACGACGACGAGGGCGTCGAGCGCAGCCGCTGGATTCCGGGCTGGAACGTGCAGGCGGTGCCCTACAACTACATGGTGCCCGGCTACCACAACGGTCGCGTCAACACCCTGCGGCTGTGGCGGGCGGTGGCGACCAACGCCTTCGATCTGCGCATCTTCAACTCGGGCGACTACGAGGAGGCGGTCCGCGCGCAGACCTTCGCGGAGAACATCTCCAAGGTGCTGTACCCCGAGGACTCCACTCCGCAGGGCAAGGAGCTGCGCCTGCAGCAGCAGTACTTCTTCGTCGCCGCGTCCATCCACGACTTCTTCGACTACGTCCTCGCCGAGGACTACGACCTCGCGAAGCTGCCCGACCGCGTCATCTTCCAGCTCAACGACACCCACCCCGTGATCGCGGTGCCGGAATTCATGCGCGTCCTCGTCGACGAGAAGCACATGGAGTGGGATGCCGCGTGGGCGATCACGCAGCAGTGCTTCGCCTACACCTGCCACACGCTGCTGCCTGAGGCGCTCGAGGTGTGGTCGGTGGACCTCCTCGGTCGCCTGCTGCCTCGCCACCTCGAGATCATCTACCGCATCAACGACGAGTTCCTCCTGGCCGTGCGTGAGCGATTCGGCGACGACGAGATGCGCATCCGCAACATGTCGATCATCTCCGACTTCCCGGAGCGGTCGGTGCGCATGGCGTATCTCGCGACCGTCGCCGGAGCGAAGGTCAACGGTGTCGCTGAGCTCCACTCCCAGCTGCTGCGCGACAAGGTGCTGCCCGACTTCAACGAGTTCTTCCCGGGCAAGTTCACGAACGTCACGAACGGCGTCACGCCCCGGCGCTTCATCCGCCTCGCCAACCCGCAGCTGGCCACGCTCATCACGGAGGCACTGGGGGCGGGCTGGACCGTCGATCTCGAGCGCCTGCGCGGCCTCGAGGTCTTCGCCGAAGATCCCGAGTTCCGCGCGCGGTTCGCTGAAGTGAAGGCCGCGAACAAACGCCGCCTGAGCGAAGTCCTCCTCGCGCGCGACGGCTTCGAGGTGTCCGACGGGCACATGCTGGACGTGATGGTCAAGCGTCTGCACGAGTACAAGCGGCAGATGCTCAAGGTGCTGCACATCGTCACGAGCTACGAGAGCATCGTTTCGGGTCGGATCGCGGCGTCCGACGTGCAGCCTCGCACGTTCATCTTCGGCGCCAAGGCCGCGCCGGGCTACGCGATGGCCAAGCGCATCATCCACCTCATCAACGCGGTCGGCTCCGTCGTCAACGCCGACCCGCGCGTCGAGGGCAGGCTGAAGGTCATCTTCCCCCCGAACTACAACGTGACCCTTGCGGAGCGCGTCATCCCGGCGGCAGACCTGTCGGAGCAAATCTCCCTTGCCGGCAAGGAGGCGTCCGGCACGGGCAACATGAAGTTCGCACTGAACGGCGCTCTCACGATCGGCACGGACGACGGCGCGAATGTCGAGATCCGCGAGCTGGTCGGGGATGAGAACTTCTTCCTCTTCGGCATGACCGAGCCCGAGGTCGAGGCGCTCTGGGAGAGCGGGTACCGGCCGAGCGAGTTCTATCAGAACGACGAGCAGCTGCGCCGGGCGATCGACCTGATCGCATCGGGTGCGTTCTCCGGCGGCGACCGGACGGTGTTCGAGCCGATCGTCTCGAACCTGCTCTACGACGACCGGTTCATGGTGCTGGCGGACTACGCGACCTACATCGCGGAACAGGCGAAGGTCGACGCGGCGTACGCGGACGAGGACGGCTGGACCCGCTCCGCGATCCTCAACGTCGCCCGAAGCGGCTACTTCTCGTCCGACCGTTCTATGCGGGACTACATCGACCGCATCTGGCACACGCCCCCGTCCTACTGAGGTCCGGCGGCGAGGACCATCCACAGATCGGCGTCGTGCCACCGGACGTGAATCGCAGACGTGCTAGACACGCGTCATGAGTCCGATCGACGCGCACCCCGGTGCGATCGTGGCGACCGTGCTGGCCTTCCTGCTGCTGGCGGTCGTGAGCGTCGTGCTCACGGTCATCGATCTGCGTGAGCACCGCCTGCCGAACAGGATCGTGCTGCCGCTGTATCCGGCCGTGCTCGCACTCCTGGCCATCGCGTGTGTGTTCGGCAGCCCCTGGACGTGGCTGCTGCGGGCGGCCGTCAGCGGTGCGACCCTGTTCGTCTTCTACGCGCTGATGCGTGGCGTGAGTGGGCGCGGCGTGGGCGGTGGGGACGTGAAGCTCGCCGGCGTGATCGGCCTGTATCTCGGGTGGGTCGGCTGGGGCGCTCTGGTGGTCGGCACGGTGTCGGGGTTCCTCATCGGGGGAGCGGTCGCTGTCGCCCTTCTCGCCGCCCGGCGCGCGAATCGGTCCACGGCGATTCCTTTCGGCCCGTGCCTCCTGGCCGGCGCGTGGGTCGGCATCCTCGTCGGCGAAACTCCGGCAGCGGCCTATCTCGGCCTCTGACGGGGGTCAAGGCCCGATCGCCCGGTCGGGCGGACGATAACCTGAGCGCATGGCTGAGACCGAGGCATCCCCGCCCCTGCTGACCCGACTGATCGCCGGCGCGCTGAAGCGCAAGCCCGTGCGCGCACTCCTGCTGTACGTGGAGCACCGCGGGCCGATGCTGGCGGACAGCGTCACGTATCGGACGCTCTTCAGCGTCTTCGCGGGTGTCGCTCTGGGCTTCTCGCTCGCGGCGATCTGGCTGGCCGGCAACGAGCAGGCCCTGAACGCGCTCGTGGAGTCGGTGGACGCCGTCGTGCCGGGGCTCGTCGGCGAGGACGCGTTGATCAACCCGGCGCTGATCAAGGCCCCCACCGGCTTCACGGTCGCGGGGGTGATCTCGCTGATCGGTCTCGTGGGCGCGGCGATCGGCGCGATCGGTTCGCTGCGGACCGCCATCCGCCTGCTCGCCGACAACGTGTACGGCGACATCCTCCCCGTCTTCGTCATTCTTCGGAACCTGGTGCTCGCGATCGTGATCGGTGCGGCGCTCGTCGCCGCTGCCGCCGCGACGTTCCTGGCGACGTCGGGGGTGGGGATCGTGAGCGGATGGTTCGGGATCTCGGCCGAGGATCCCCTCACGCGCACGCTCACGCGCGTCGCCTCGATCGTGGTCGTCTTCATCCTCGACACCGGCGTCGTCGCTGTGCTCTACGTCACCCTTTCCGGGGTCAAGGCGTCCGCTCGTTCGTTGTGGACCGGGGCGGTCATCGGCGGAGTGGGCCTGATCGCGCTGCAGGAGCTCTCCGGCCTGTTCGTCGGAGGCGCCTCGAACAACCCGCTGCTGGTGACTTTCGCCTCGCTCATCGCCCTGCTCCTGTGGCTCAATCTGTCGGCTCAGGTGATCTTGATCGCGTGCGCCTACATCATCACCGGAGTGGACGAGGAGAAGGACCGCGTGCGCGCGAGATTCGGCGCTTCGACGTTCGCGCAGCGCCGCATGAAGCAGGCCGAGCGGGCGGTTCAGGTCGCGTCGGACGAACTGGCCGCAGCCCGAGAGGTCGAGCAGCAGGAGCGCGAGAAAGCCGACGCCTGACGGCAGCGGCTCCCCTCACCGCGCGTAGCGCTCGACGAACGCGCGCAGGATGTCACGGGGGTGGCTCACGGTGGTGCGCAGGACGGCATCCAGTGTCGTCTGCAGCTCGCCGGGGGAGAAGTAGCCGTGATCGGCGTACGCGTGGATGCGTGTGGTGATGCCTGCAGCATCCAGTTCAGGGTGGAACTGGGTCGCGTAGACATTCTCGCCGACGCGGAACATCTGCACGGGGCATGTGGGCGAGGAGGCCAGCAGCGTCGCCGACGACGGCAGCACGCGGATCGCCTCCTTGTGTCCGACGAAGGCGTCGAACTGACGGGGGAGACCGGCCAGCAACGGGTCCGCGACCCCGGCCTCCGTCATCGTGACGGGGACGATGCTGATCGGCTCGCGGTACAGGTCGTCGATCGCCGCGTGCAGATGGGTGCCCACCGTCCCGATGCCGTAGCACGCGCCCAGGAACGGGAAGTCGAGGTCGATGACCCGGTGCAGGAGGGCGTCGATCTCCGCCTCGACACGGCGCTGCACCGCCGACTTCTTCTCGAGGGGGTCGGACGCGTTGAACGGGCCGCCGCCGACGAAGATGCCGGAGTAGTCCTCGAGGTCGAGGTGCGGCATCGGCTGGGCTTCCAGGCGGATGCGCACGAGCTGTTCGGGGTCGAGGCCGGCGAAGCGCAGGAAGAGGGCGTACTCCTCGTCGGCGGGGACATCCTCGGCGCGGGTGGCGAGCAGCACGAACGGTTTCACCCTTCGACGATAGTCGGGGCTCCGCGGCGGAAGCGGCGGCGGGAGGTGTGCCGGCGTCGCCGGACGCGCCTAGGCTGTGTCCATGGCTATTGCACGACTTTCCGGAGGCCCGCTCGACGGGCAGGTCCTTCCCCTCGACCCCACGGTCGACGACGCGCTGATCGTTCCCTACGGTGAGGGGCAGATCATCTACCACCGCGACGGCTCGCTCGAGAACACCGGTGACGATGACGGTCCGACGGAGGCCCGCTTCGTCTACGTCGAGGCGACCGAGGACATCAACCCCGACCCCGACGGCCGAGACGAGTAGGTCGATGGCATCGGCGCCGGATGCCGCATCCGGTCGCTCTCATTCGGTAGAGGTCGAGGAGAAGTTCGACGTCGACTCCGACACTCCACTGCCCGACTGGCTCGCCATCCCGGGTGTCTTCGCCGTCGGCGATCCGGAAGAGCGGGATCTCGATGCGCAGTATCTCGACACGGCGGAGCTCGCGCTCGGTCGCGCGGGCTACGCACTGAGGCGACGCACGGGCGGTCACGACGCGGGCTGGCATGTCAAGGGCCCGGTCGTCGGCGGCGGACGGGTCGAGCTGGGGTGGCCCCTCGGCGACGATGACGCGGTTCCCGACGCCATCCGCGAAGAGCTCGCAGCGGTGACGGACGCCGCGTTCGAGCCGCTCGCCCGGATACGGAACGCCCGTACCGCCTATGCGCTGCTGTCGCCCTCGGGGTCGGTCGTCGCCGAGTTCGTCGACGACCGCGTTCGCGCGACCGACGAACGCGAAGGCAGTGTCCGCGAATGGCGGGAGTGGGAAGTCGAACTCGGGCCCGCCGGGCCGGAAACCGACGAGGAGCGGAAAGCGTTCTTCACCGCGGTGGAGGCCGCCGTACTCGCCGCGGGAGCGCGCCCCGCGTCATCCGCCTCCAAGCTGGCCCGCGCGCTGGGACTCGCCTCGCGGCGTTGAGCCCACGGACGCCGTCGACGAAACGAACAGAACGAAACGCCCCTGCGCGTGCGCAGGGGCGTTTCCGTTCGCATTGTTCGCTCCATGACCGGAGCGACGAGGCTCAGAGGTTGATCATGTGACCGGCGAGGCCGTGGAAGGCCTCCTGCACGGCCTCGGACAGCGTCGGGTGCGTGTGCACGTTGCGCGCGGTCTCGAGCGCCGTGAGGTCCCACTTCTGGGCCAGGGTCAACTCGGGGAGCAGTTCCGACACGTCGGGGCCGATCAGGTGGCCGCCGATCAGCTCGAGGTGCTCGGCGTCGGCGATCAGCTTGACGAAGCCGATGGGCTCGCCGAGGCCGTTCGCTTTGCCGTTCGCGCTGAACGGGAACTTCGCGACCTTGACGTCGTAACCGGCGTCGCGCGCCTGCTGCTCGGTGAGTCCGAAGGAGGCGATCTGCGGGGAGCAGAATGTGGCGCGCGGCATCATCCGGTAGTCGCCGAGGGTCATGGTCTCGGCCTTGCCGATCGTCTCCGCGGCCACCACCCCCTGCGCTTCGGCCACGTGCGCCAGCTGCAGCTTGGCGGTGACATCTCCGATCGCGAAGATGTGCGGCACGTTGGTGCGCATGTAGTCGTCGATCGCGATGGCGCCGCGGTCGGTGAGCTCGACGCCGGTCTTCTCGAGGCCGAATCCGTCGACCTTCGGAGCGAACCCGATCGACATCAGCACGCGGTCGGCCTCGATCGACGCCTGGGCGCCGTCCTTGGGCGTGTAGGTGACCGTCACCTTGTCGCCGGAATCGACGACCGTCTCGACCTTGGTCGAGGTGAGGATGTCGACACCGTACTTCTTGTACTGGCGGGCGATCTCCTTCGAGACGTCGGCGTCCTCATTGGGAAGCGCGCGATCGAGGAACTCGATGATCGTCACCTTGACGCCGTAGTTCACCAGAACGAAGGCGAACTCCATGCCGATCGCTCCCGCTCCGACGATCACGATCGACTTCGGCAATTCGCGATTGAGGATCTGCTCCTCGTACGTCACGACGTTGTCGCTGAGCGACACACCCGGGAGAAGCCGCACGGTGGAACCCGTCGAGATGATGGCGTTGTCGAACGTGATGTCCTCGGTGGAGCCGTCCGACTTCGTCACGGTGATGGCCTTCGGGCCGGTGAACGACCCGCGTCCCTCGTACTCCGTCACCTTGTTCTTCTTCATCAGGAAGTGGATGCCCTTGACATGGGTGTCCGCCACCTTGCGGCTGCGGTCCCACGCCACACCGAAGTCGAACGACACCTCGCCGGAGATGCCGAACAGGTCGGCCTGATCGTGGAAGATGTGGGCGAGGTCGGCGTTGCGCAGGAGCGCCTTGGAGGGGATGCAGCCGACATTCAGGCAGACACCACCCCAGTACTTCTCTTCGATGATCGCAACCGAGAGTCCGAGTTGGGCGCTGCGGACGGCCGCGACGTAACCGCCGGGACCCGCGCCGAGAATGACGACGTCGTAATGAGGCATGGTTCCAGCCTATCGCTCGGCGGGGTCGTCGGAACCGGAGCCGGAGGGGGTCGGGGAGGCCTTCGGCTGGGCCGCCGACAGGTCCCGTGTGCGGCGGGCGCGGGAGACGAGGAGGTAGACGACCGCGGCCACGACGAGGAGGGCGACGACCCCCAGGATCCACGGCAGCGGGCTGGCGTCACCGGAGGGCGCCGGGGCTGACGTGGGCGCGGTGGTCGGGACGACCGAGGCCTCACTCGGTGTCGGGACAGCGGTCGGTGTGGTCGTCGCGGACGCACTGGCCGTCGCAGCCGGGGTCGGTGCACCGGTGGCCGTGAAGGCGAACTGGCCGGAGATCGGATGGCCGTCGCCCGACGCGACGCGCCAGAGCACGGTGACGGTCCCGGTCGCCGTCCCGGCGAGGGCCTGCGTCACGGTGTTGTCCTGCACGGACGGCGCGCCGTCCAGGAGCGAAGTACCCGCGGTATCCGTCACCTGCAGTTCGGCCGAGCCCTCGTCGGTCAGCAGCGGACCGCTGAAGGTCAGCGTCAGCTGCGCGGGCAGCGCCTCCACGGTCGAGTCCGCGGCGGGGTCGCTGCCGATCAGCTCGTCGTGCGCCGATGCTGCGAGCGGCGCGACGAAGACGAGGGCGAAAGCCGCGAGCACGGATGCTGCGACCACGGTCAGCCGACGGGGCGCCTGAGCGCGGCGGCGAGTGTACGTGTCCATCCCGTCCAGCCTAGGCCGCGGCATCCGGGCGGTTCCTGCGTGCGGGTGCCGTATGACGGCGGTGTGAATTCTGGATGGGGGTTCGTTGCCGCCCGTGACGTGGCAGGGGTTCCGGAGTAGCGTGCGGTCCAGGCGGCCATTCCGCCGTCGGGACGACCGAACAGGATGAGGTGCGCGATGGACTCGATGATGATGGACGCGATGTCGAAGGACATGATGTCGATGCCCGGGATGGACATGATGGACATGTCGGTGATGCAGGCAGCGATGGACGCCTGCGCGGCCTGCGAACAAGCATGCACGGTGTGCTCGATGCAGATGATGTCGTGCGCCGCCGCGTGCATGAACTGCGCGGACATGTGCAACACGATGATGCGCGCGATGCTGCGGATGCAGGGGATGACCGGCGCGAGCATGATGGCGATGCTCGACGCCTGTATCGCGATGTGTCAGACGTGCATGGACGAATGCATGGAGCACGCAGCGGAGAGCGACGTCTGCAGGATGTGCGCCGACTCGTGCAAGGCCTGCATGGATGCGTGCATGGCGATGAAGGACTCGATGATGAAGATGGCCAGCTGAACGGACGACTGTTTCCCGCGGGACGACCCGCGCTCCGGTCGGTCAGCCGATCGGTTGGACGTTGAACCAGGTGCGCCCGACGGCGAGCACGTGATAGCGCTCGTGGAGCGCGACCGGCGTGCCCACCTCGACGGCGCGAGCGGCGCCCGCGCCGCTCCATACGACGGTCGGCGTGCCCTCGGAGACCGCGTGCACCGTGAGCGAGCCATCGGCGTGGGTGGACCCGACCACCGCGTCCACCCACTCGCCCGGAGTCGCCGAGGCGAGGCGGGCCTGGATGAGGTGTACGGCATGGCCCGGAGCGAAGGTCGAGCACGGCTCGCCGTGGATGCACATGCACGCCGCACGCTCACGCACCGTCAGGGCGGAAATGTGGTTGTGCGGGCTCGACACGGGAGTGCTCCAGTCAGTAGTTTCGAATACTCGAAGGCTAGGACGAAGCCGCGCACAGGTCGCGGCCGGTGACACACACCGAAACATTGCCGACGACGTTCCCCCGGACCCTGTCGGCGCCCGTCGGGCCGTGGTCGATCGGATAGTCTGGTCGCAGAGGAGGCATACCGTGGAAGACAACCGCCACCGCGAGCCGGACGAGATCCGGCGCAGCGCTGATGTCGGGTCCGCTGACGGCTCCACCGACACGACGCAGACCTTCGGTCACGATTCCGATCTGTCGTTCGTTCCGTTCGGCAGCGACCTCAGTGACGCCGAGATCGAGGCCATCGGTGCCTTGCCGACACGGTCATCACTGCTGATCGTGCGCTCCGGCCCTACTGCGGGCGCGCGCTACCTGCTCGACACCGACGTCACCACCGTGGGCCGGCACCCCGAAGCCGACATCTTCTTCGACGATGTCACCGTCTCGCGGCGACATGCCGAGATCACCAGAGAGGGCGCGGCGTTCGAAATCGTGGACCAGCGCTCGCTGAACGGCACGTATGTCGACGGCGAGCGCGTCGACCGGGCCGGTCTGGCGAACGGCGCCGAGGTGCGCATCGGCAAGTTCCGTCTGAACTTCTTCGTTTCACCTGCTGATCTGCCCCAGGCCGCGGACGCCTGATGCCGGCTGCTCACGCCCGCGAACGATCCTCGTCCGCGGGTCTGCTCAGCATCGGTCAGGTACTGGCGCTGCTCACGCCGGAATTCTCCTCACTCACCTCGAGCAAGCTGCGCTTCCTCGAGGTGCAGGGCATCGTGACCCCGACGCGCACCGAGTCGGGCTACCGCAAGTTCTGCCAGGCCGACGTCGATCGCCTGCGCCTCGCGCTCACGCTGCAGCGCGACCACTACCTGCCTCTCGTGGTCATCCGCGATCACCTCGAAGACGTCGACGCGGGGCGCGAGCCGTCGCCGCCGACCGCCGTGCCCTCCATCGTGCCCGCGCCGCGCCGCTACCGCCGCGAAGAACTGCTCTCGGCGGCCGGAGCGACACCGCAACTGCTCAACGACGCGATCAGCACGGGCGTGCTGACGGGCGGGGACGGCTACACCGATCAGTCCGTGGCGGTGCTGCGCGCTCTCGTCGCACTGGATCGTCACGGCATCGAACCTCGGCACATCCGCACGGTCCGCCAGAGCGCTGAGCGTGAGGTCGCCCTCATCGAGTCGGCACTGGCACCGCTGCTGCGACGGGCCGACGCGGCGTCGCGGGCCCGCGCGAATGAAACGGCCCCCGAGCTCGCCAAGCGCCTCGACGAAGTGCGGGGTATCTTCGTCAGAGCGGCCCTCGAGAAGCTCATCCCCTGATCCGTCGCGACACGCCGCCCCGCCGGGGCGGATGTCATTGCCCGCTGTCCTTCGCTGATCTAGCGTGGAACCACCCCCATCCAGAGGAGGATGCGCATGACCGCTCCCGAAACGGCAGGCGACTCCGCGTTCGCCGCCGACCTCCTCTTCACCGACGGTCTTCCGCAGATGGATGACGAAGTCGGGTATCGCGGAGCCGTGGCTGCGCGGGCGGCGGGGATCACCTACCGCCAGCTGGACTACTGGGCACGCACCGAGCTCGTCGAGCCCACCGTCCGCGGAGCGAGCGGATCCGGCTCGCAGCGCCTGTACGGATTCCGCGACATCCTGGTGTTGAAGCTGGTGAAGCGACTTCTCGACACGGGGATCTCGTTGCAGCAGATCCGCACCGCCGTCGAGCAGCTGCGTGCTGCCGGCATCCGCGACCTCGCGGGAACCACGCTGATGAGCGACGGCGCCTCGGTGTACCTCTGCACCTCGAACGACGAGGTCATCGACCTCGTGAGCCGCGGCCAGGGCGTGTTCGGCATCGCCGTCGGCAAGGTGCTGCGCGAGGTCGAGTCGACGCTGGTCGACTTCGACGCTCAGGCGCCCGAAGTGCTCGACGAACTCTCCGCGCGCCGCGCCGTGCGCACCGCCTGATCAGAACGAAAGAAGAGCGGATGCCTCGAGGCATCCGCTCTTCGTCGTTCGATCAGGAGCGTGCTTCGCCCGGCACCGGGATGCGTCCTGTGCGGAGCACGCGGTCCAGGAGGGCATCGAAATCGGCGGCCAGCTCCTGCGCGGAATCGCCGGGCCAGATGTGCAGCGGCTTCGCCGCCCCCTGCGCCTGCTGGAGCGACGTGCGCTCGGGCAGCTGAGGCGCGAGCACCAGAGGACCGAACATGTCGCGCAGTTCCTTGATGCGGAACTGGTGTTCGATCGACTGCGGCCTGACCCGGTTGACGACGATGCCCAGCGGCTGCAGCCGAGGCGAGAGGCCCCGCCGGATCTCTTCGATCGCACGGAGAGCCCGGTCGGCCGCGGCGACCGAGAACAGCCCCGGCTCGGTGACGACGATCACACGGTCGCTGGCCGCCCACGCGGTACGGGTGAGGGCGTTCAGCGAAGGCGCGCAGTCGATCAGAACGAGGTCGTAGTCGGACTCGATCGTCGCGAGGGCCTCCTCGAGCTTCCACACGTCGCGGACAGAAGGATGAGGTCCGTCGAAGTTGATGGCGGACGGGCTGCCGATCATGACGTCGATCGTGCCGGGGTGGACCTTCGCCCAACCGCTGGAGGTGATGGCCTGACGGACGACCTTCTCCTTGGGGTTGGCGAGCACGTCGGCGACATTGAGTCGCCCGGCCACCTGGATGTCCATGCCCGTCGAGACGTCGGACTGGGGGTCGAGGTCGACGACGAGGGTGCGGACACCTCGCGCGAATGCCGCGGAGGCGAGCCCCAGAGTCACAGTCGTCTTGCCGACCCCGCCCTTGAGTGAGCTGACGGAGAGTACGTGCACAAGCGTCTACGTTACCGTCCCCTAGGCTGTGATCACACTTTGCCCGTCGTTCGGCTTCCCCGATGAGGTGCGCATGTTCCGCAAGATCCTTGTTGCAAACCGCGGAGAGATCGCGATCCGCGCGTTCCGCGCCGCGTTCGAGCTGGGGGCCCGCACCGTCGCGGTCTTCCCGTATGAGGACCGCAACTCGCTGCACCGGCTGAAGGCCGACGAGGCCTACGAGATCGGCGAACGCGGCCACCCGGTGCGCGCCTACCTCGACGTCGAGGCGATCGTCCGCGTGGCCAAAGAGGCCGGTGCCGACGCGATCTACCCGGGATACGGATTCCTCTCGGAGAACCCGGAACTGGCGGAGAAGGCCGCGGCCGAGGGCATCACCTTCATCGGCCCGCCCTCGACCGTGCTCGAGATGGCAGGCAACAAGGTGACGGCCAAGCATCACGCCATCAGCGCGGGCGTTCCGGTGCTGCGGTCGACCGAGGCGTCGTCCGATATCGATGAATTGGTCGGTCAGGCGAACGACATCGGCTTCCCGCTCTTCGCCAAGGCGGTCGCCGGGGGCGGCGGGCGCGGGATGCGCCGTGTCGAGTCGGCCGGCGAGCTCGCACCCGCGCTCGCGGAGGCGATGCGCGAGGCCGACAGTGCGTTCGGCGACCCGCGGATGTTCCTCGAGCAGGCAGTGCTGCGGCCGCGGCACATCGAAGTGCAGATCCTCGCCGACGCCACCGGAGCCACCGTGCACCTGTTCGAGCGCGACTGCTCGGTGCAGCGTCGTCACCAGAAGGTGATCGAGATCGCGCCCGCGCCGAACCTCGACACCGCGGTGCGCGACTCCCTGCACCGGTACGCGATCGCCTTCGCCGAGTCGATCGGCTACCAGAACGCCGGAACGGTGGAGTTCCTGCTCGAGACCTCCGGCCCCCGCACCGGCGAGGTCGTCTTCATCGAGATGAACCCCCGCATCCAGGTGGAGCACACGGTCACCGAGGAGGTGACCGACGTCGATCTGGTCCAGTCCCAGATGCGCATCGCTGCAGGGGAGACGCTCGCCGATCTCGGCTTGACGCAGGGAGAGATCAGGCTCCGCGGCGCAGCCCTGCAGTGCCGGATCACGACAGAGGACCCGACGCAGGGCTTCCGCCCCGATACCGGGAAGATCACGACGTACCGCTCGCCGGGAGGCGCCGGCATCCGTCTCGACGGCGGCACGACGGCAGCAGGCTCGCAGGTCAGCCCGCACTTCGATTCGATGCTCGCCAAGCTCACGTGTCGTGCGCGCGACTTCCCTGCTGCGGTCAGTCGCGCACGTCGGGCGCTCGCGGAGTTCCGCATCCGCGGCGTCTCGACGAACATCCGATTCCTCCAGGCCGTCCTCGACGACGCGGATTTCGTCGCGGGCGACCTGAGCACGTCGTTCATCGATGAGCGTCCCCAGTTGTTGCGCGGTCCCGAGTCCAAGGACCGCGGCACGAAGATGCTGAACTGGCTGGTCGACGTGACCGTCAACAAGCCGAACGGCGAGAATCCGCTGCACATCGATCCGCGGGTCAAGCTTCCGGCACTCGACCTTCTGGCCCCGGCTCCCGATGGGTCGAGGCAGAAGCTTCGAGCGCTCGGGCCGGCGGGCTTCGCGGCAGACCTTCGCGCGCAGACTGCTCTCGCCGTCACCGAGACGACCTTCCGCGACGCGCACCAGTCCCTTCTCGCGACCCGCGTGCGCACGAAGGATCTGGTTGCCGTCGCACCGTACGTCGCCCGCATGACGCCGCAGCTGCTGTCGGTCGAGGCATGGGGCGGTGCCACGTACGACGTGGCACTCCGCTTCCTCGGCGAAGATCCGTGGGAACGACTCGATCGACTGCAGGCCGCGCTGCCGAACGTCGCGATCCAGATGCTGCTGCGCGGGCGGAACACCGTCGGCTACACCCCGTATCCGACGGCGGTGACCGACGCCTTCGTGCGCGAGGCCGCGTCCAGCGGGGTCGACATCTTCCGCATCTTCGACGCGCTCAATGACGTGTCGCAGATGCGCCCCGCGATCGACGCCGTGCTCGCGACCGATACCGCGGTCGCCGAAGTCGCCCTCTGCTACACCGGCGATCTGCTCAACCCGGCCGAGGATCTGTACACGCTCGACTACTACCTGGCTCTCGCCGAGAAGATCGTCGACGCGGGGGCCCACATCCTGGCCATCAAGGACATGGCCGGCCTGCTGCGTCCCGCCGCGGCCTCGCGGCTCGTCCAGGCCCTCCGCGATCGCTTCGACCTCCCCGTACACGTGCACACGCACGACACCGCGGGCGGGCAGCTCGCGACGCTCCTCGCCGCGAGCGCCGCGGGCGCGGATGCCGTGGACGCCGCCGCCGCTCCGCTGTCGGGCACGACGAGCCAGCCGTCTCTTTCTTCGCTGGTCGCAGCGTTGGCGCACACCGAGCGCGACACCGGGCTGGATCTGGACGCGGTGTCGGACCTCGAGCCCTACTGGGAAGCCGTCCGCCACATCTACCGCCCGTTCGAGTCGGGATTGCCCGGCCCCACCGGCCGCGTCTACCGCCACGAGATTCCGGGCGGCCAGCTCTCCAACCTTCGTCAGCAGGCGATCGCGCTGGGGCTGTCGGAGGACTTCGAGCTCATCGAGGACATGTACGCCGCTGCCAACAGCATCCTGGGTCGCGTTCCCAAGGTGACACCGTCCTCGAAGGTGGTCGGCGACCTCGCGCTGCATCTGGCGGCGGTCAAGGCCGACCCCGCGGACTTCGAGCAGAACCCGCAGAAGTACGACATACCCGACTCGGTCGTGGGGTTCATGGCGGGCGAGCTGGGCGATCTTCCGGGCGGATGGCCCGAGCCGTTCCGCACGAAGGTACTGGCCGGGCGCCAGGTGAATATCGACGTGAAACCGCTTACCGCGAAAGAGGAGGAGGGGCTGGAAGGGGATGCCGCGTCTCGCCGCGCCACGCTGAACGCCTTGCTCTTCCCCGCGCCCGCCCGCTCCTTCGAGCAGGTGCGGGAGCTGTTCGGTGATCTCAGCGTCCTGGACACGGCGGATTACCTCTACGGACTCACTCCGGGGGGCGAGCACATCGTCGAGATCGAACGGGGCGTGCAGCTCTACGTGGGGCTGGAGGCGATCGGCGAAGCCGACGACAAAGGCATGCGGACGGTCATGACGACGCTGAACGGGCAGCTGCGGCCCGTGTTCGCGCGCGACCGCAGCATCCAGGTCGAATCCCGCCAGGCGGAGAAGGCGGACACCACCAAACCCGGGCAGGTCGCCGCGCCGTTCTCCGGCGTCGTCACGATCAAGGCCGCCGTCGGAGACACCGTGACAGCGGGTGAACCGGTGGCATCGATCGAGGCGATGAAGATGGAGGCGGCCATCACTTCGTCGGTCGACGGCGTCGTGGAGCGGATCGCGATCGCGGCCACGCAGCAGGTCGACGCAGGTGACCTTTTGGTCGTCGTCCGCCCCGCGCATTAGCCTGAGGGGTGGGCGACCCGAAGCCTGCCCCCGTTTTGGAGATGTGCAATGGCCCCTGACCGCAACGACCGTACGCCGGAAGACGACCTGGAAAACGGAGTCCTCGGCGATTCCGGGAGCCTCGAGACGACGAGCATCGGCATCGTCGGGGGAGTCACCGAGCAGCTCAGCGTCGTCCTTCCTCCGTCCTCGGAGGACGAACTCGAGGATGACGACGATGTCATCGACGATGAGGTCGAACCCGCGGGGTTCGACCCGGCCTCGCTCTCGCTTCCCTCCGCAGCGGGCGACGTCGCCCCGAACACCGCACCCGTGGAATTCACCCGGCATGCGCGGGCGCACCCGCCCGAGATCGAGACCGTCGAAGCCGAGATCGATGAGCCGGAAACCGGAGACACCGGCCGGCCCGGGATCGCCACCGAGGACGATCGCGAGACGAGTGCCGACCTGATCGCCGACGTCGTCGCGCCGGAGTTCGGATCCGAGTTCGCCGACGAGGGCGCCTCGGGCGCGTCGGGGGCAGCCCTCGACACCACCGACGTCGGGTCGACGGCCCGCGCTGAGGGGAGCCCCAGCAGGGACGAGCCGTTCGCCGGTGCAGTCGTGATCGAACTCGACGGGCGCGGGAGGAATGAGTCGGGTGCCTTCGCTCTCCCTGGATCCGGGGATGACAGCACGGGGGACGCGGTCCCGGATGCCACCCCCATCGTCGCTCCGGCAGGATACGGTGTGACAGCGGGGCATGACGACGACGATGCCCCGGTGCCGCCGTCGGGGGTCGACGGGCACGACCAGGAGGACGACGTGACGCACGCGGACCGCGCGCCGGAGCCGAACCCGACCACCGGGCCCGCCCTGCCGTCGAAGGCCGCGACGCCCCCGACGACGGGATCGGTTCCGACGACGCGACGCGGGGCGCAGCATCCGGAGTCCACTGTCGACCGTACGGACCGCGCTCATGCTGTCGAGCGGGTCCAGACACGCCACGAGGTGACCCTCGCGTCCAAGCGGGTCGGCGAGTTCGAGCCCGACCGCGAATCATCGGACCTCCTGACAGCCGACCGCCTGCTGGACCCTTCCCAGATCGTGCGGCCCGAGCCTGAGGGCCGGTGGCGACACTTCGTCTACTCGATCTCGGGTCGCCGGATCAATCTCGGTGACGGGAAGAGGGCCCGCAGTCGCAAAGAACTCGATCGTCTCATCGGTTTGCCGCTCGACGGCAACGCGCGATTCGTTCCGGTGCTCTCGCGCAAGGGGGGCGTCGGCAAGACGACGATCACCACGCTGCTCGGGATGGCCCTCGCCGATGCCCGCGACGACCGCGTGATCGCGATCGACGCGAACCCCGACCGGGGAACGCTCGCCGAGCGCATCGCGAACTCCAACGGCAAGACCGTTCGCGATCTGGTGCGCATCCGTGACAACGTCAGCGGATATAAAGACGTCTCGTCGGTCGTGGCGCGTGACGCCACACGACTCGACGTGCTCGCCTCGGATTCCGACCCGCGTGTCTCGGAAGCGTTGAGCGATCGCGATTACCAGGATGTCGCGACGATCGCCGCGCACTACTACTCGATCGTGCTCACCGACACCGGAACGGGCATCGTCCACTCCGTCATGGGGGCGACCCTCGAGGCTGCGGACGCGATCGTGGTCGTCGCCGGGCTGAGCGTCGACGAGGCGCGCCTGGCCTCGGAAACGCTCACGTGGCTGGAGACCAACGGGTATCAAGACCAGGTCCGCAATGCCGTGGTCGTGCTGAACACCTCTCGTCCCGGCACACCTCTCGTGCGTCAGGAAGAGCTGGAGACGCACTTCCGCACCCGCGTCCGGACTGTCGTCCGCATGCCGTACGACCCTCTGATCGCCGCCGGCAGCGCGATCACCTTCAGCAACCTGCAGCCCGCGACGCGGCTGGCCGCGCGGCGACTGGCCGCCGCGGTGGTGGAGGGCCTGCGGGCCCTCGCATCGGCGGCGTAGGCGAACGATGGCTGTCCGACCCATCAGGATCTTCGGCGACCCCGTCCTGCGCGCGACCAGCGCGCCCGTCGTCGAGATCGACGACGGGGTGCGTGCCCTGGTGCAGGACCTCCTCGACACCGTGGAGCTCCCTGGGAGGGCCGGCGTCGCCGCGCCCCAGATCGGGGTCGGCCAACGGGTGTTCAGCTACAACATCGACGGCGATATCGGCTATGTCATCAACCCGGTCCTGGTCGAGGTCTCGGGCGAGCCCGAACCTGTGAGCGAGGGGTGCCTGTCGGTGCCGGGGCTCTGGCACGAGGCGCTTCGGCACCCGCACGCGAAAGTGGTGGGCATCGACCTGGACGGCCGGGAGGTCGTACTCGAGGGCGACGGTCTGCTGGCGCAGGCGCTGCAGCACGAGACCGATCATCTCGACGGCAGGCTGTATCTGGACCGGCTGCCCGCCGAGACGCGGCGTGTGGCGATGCGCGAAGTGCGCGAGTCCGACTGGTTCTGATCCGCGACGGCGGGTTCCGGGTGTCGATGAGGAAGGCCCCGCACCGAGGTGCAGGGCCTTCTTCATCACTCCTACTTGAGCGACACGTTCGTGGTGTTCACGGGAACGTCGTACAGCTCCTCGACGTCGGCCGCGAAATCCTGCATGATGACGTTGCGCTTGATGCTCATCTTCGGTGTCAGATGGCCGCTGGCCTCCGTCCATTCCGTCGGCAGGATGACGAATTTGCGGATCGACTCCGCACGGGAGACGGTCTTGTTCGCGATGTCGATCGCCCGCTGCACTTCGGCCTTCACCGCGGGGTGGGTCGCGGCATCCGTCGCCGTCATGTCGGCGGACAGGCCGTTGTTCGCGAGCCACGTCGGAAGCATCTCGGAATCGAGCGTGACGAGCGCGGCGATGAAGGGCCTCTGGTCGCCGACGACGACGACCTGACCTACGATCGGGTTCGCTCGGATCGGGTCTTCGAGCGCGGCAGGGGCGACGTTCTTGCCCGCCGCGGTCACGATGATCTCCTTCTTGCGGCCGGTGATCGACAGGAAGCCCTCGTCATCGAATGATCCGATGTCGCCGGTCTTGAACCATTCGCCGTCGAAAGCCGCCGCGGTCGCCTCAGGATTGCGCCAGTACTCCTTGAAGACGTTTATCCCGCGCACTTCGATCTCACCGTCATCGGCGAGTCGGACACCGACCCCGGGCAGCACCGGACCGACGGACCCGATCTTCGACTTCTTCGCGAGGTTGACGGTGGCGGGCGCCGTCGTCTCGGTGAGGCCGTAGCCCTCGAGGATGACGACGCCCAGGCTGTGGAAGAAGTGTCCCAAGCGCGCGCCGAGCGGCGCGGAACCCGAGACGGCGTACACCACCCGGCCACCCATCGCCGCGCGCAGCTTGCTGTAGACGAGCCGGTCGAACACGGCGAACTTGATCCGGGTGCCGAAGGGGACCTTCTTGCCCGCTGCCTGGAGCGTGGAGTGCTCGATCGCGGTGTGGGCTGCAGCGCGGAAGATCTTCCCCTTGCCGCCCGCCTCGGCCTTCTGCTCGGCCGAGTTGTACACCTTCTCGAACACACGCGGGACGGCGAGCAGGAAGGAGGGCTTGAAGGATCCGAGGGCCGGAAGGAGCTGCTTCGTGTCGGGCTGATGCCCGGTCTTCACACCCGCGTGGATGTCGAGGATCGAGATGAACCGCGCGAAGACGTGCGCCGTCGTGATGAACAGCAGCGTGGACGCGCCCGGCACCGACACGACCTCATGCAGCGACCTGGCCGAGTTACGGCACAACTCGACGAAGTTCGCGTGTGTGAGCACGCACCCCTTGGGCCGCCCCGTCGAACCCGACGTGTAGATGAGCGTCGCGATGTCGGCGCCATCGGCGATCGAACGGCGTCGGACGATCTCGGCATCCGAAACCCCCTCGCCCTTCGCGACCAGCTTGTCGAGATCTCCCCGGTGCATCTCCCACACGGTGCGGATGAGCGGAAGATCAGCGCGCACCTCGTCGAGGCTCGCCGCGTGGTCCGGGCTCTCGAGGATCATCGCGATCGCGCCCGAGTCCGAGAGGATCCACTGGATCTGTGCGGGGGAGCTGGTCTCGTAGACGGGCACCATCACCGCGCCCGCGTAGAACAGTGCGAAGTCCACCAGGGTCCACTGGTAGGTCGTCCGCGCGAGGAAGGCGACCTTGTCGCCGGGCTCGATACCCGACGCGGCGAAACCCTTGGCGAGCGCGATCACCTGGCGCTCGAACGCCGCGGCGGTGATGTCACGCCAGCCGGCACCGTCCGGGACGGCGAACAGGGCGAGATCGGGCGTGGCGGCAGCCCTCTCGACCAGCAGATCGGCGATGTTCGCCTGCGGGTCGGCGGGCACGATGGCGGGTACGTCGAATTGGATCACGGGCAGCTCCTTCGGCACTCGTGGAAGTTCAGTCTCCTCCTCAGTCTACCGCGTGCACCCGCGAGAACCCTCGGCCGGATGCGGCGCCCCGCTAGACTGCAAGGCGCCGCGCGGGCACGCGCAGGCCGGAAAGGAATGCCGTGCTCAGGGTCGGAATCGATATCGGCGGGACGAAGATCGCGGGCGGTGTGGTCGACGGCGAGGGCCGCATCATCGAGAAGCTCCGCGTCAGCACGCCTGTCGACACGACGGCACTGTCCGATGCCGTGATCGACATGGTGCATCACCTCGGTGACCGTCACGAGATCGTGGCGGTCGGCGTCGCCGCTGCGGGCTTCATCGACAGAGACCAGTCCACCGTGATCCACGCTCCGAACATCGCGTGGGAGAACGAGCCGCTGCGCGCGATCCTCGAGGCGCGCATCGATGTCCCCGTGACGATCGACAATGACGCCAACGCCGCCGGGTGGGCGGAGTTCCGCTACGGCGCCGGTCGCGGATTCACGGACATGGTCATGCTCACGATGGGCACGGGAGTCGGGGGAGCCGTGGTGATCGGCGGAGGCCTGCACCGCGGCGGCCACGGCATCGCGGGCGAATTGGGCCACACGCGCTTCATCCGCGACGGACACCCGTGCGGCTGCGGGCAGAGCGGATGCCTCGAACAGTACGCCTCCGGACGAGCGCTGCAGCGCGAGGCCCACGCGATCGCCGACGGCGGCGGCATCGGGGCCGGCCTCGCGGCGCTGCGAACGGAGACCGGCGCGCTCGAGGGGCCGGACATCTCGCGGCTCGTCCTGGCCGGCGATCCTGGCGCGATCGAGGCGCTGCATCGCGTGGCGACCGCGCTGGGCGAGGCATGCGGGGGCTTCCAGGCGGTACTCGACCCCGAGGTGTTCGTGATCGGCGGCGGAGTCGCCCAGCTGGGTGAAACGCTGCTCGAACCGATGCGGATCGCCTACGACCACTCTCTCCCCGGGTACGGCGAACGTCACATCGCCGAATTCGCGATCGCGCAGCTGGGCAACGATGCGGGCCTGATCGGGGCGGCCGACCTGGCCGAGGCCGAGATCCGCACCATCGAGCGGATCGTCTGACGATGTTCTACTGGCTGATGAAGTACGTGGTGATCGGACCGATCGTCAAAGCGATCTGGCGACCGTGGATCATCGGCCGTCGAAACATCCCCACCGAGGGCGCGGCGATCCTCGCCAGCAACCACCTCTCGGTGAGCGATTCGGTGTTCCTGCCGCTCATGATCGACCGCCCGATGTCCTTCCTCGCCAAGAGCGACTACTTCACCGGCAAAGGCATCAAGGGTCGGGCGACGCGGTTCTTCATGAAGGCCACCGGGCAGATACCGATCGACCGGTCGGGCGGCAAGGCGTCAGAAGCCTCGCTCAACACCGGACTTCAGGTGCTCGGGCGCGGCGACCTGCTCGGGATCTACCCCGAGGGCACCCGCAGCCCCGACGGCAAGCTCTACCGGGGGCGGACCGGGATCGCGCGGATGGCCCTGGAGGCCCGCGTTCCCGTGGTGCCCGTCGTCATGGTCGACACCGACACCATGATGCCGATCGGACGGACCGTCCCCCGCATCGTCCGGGTGGGCATCGTCATCGGCGAACCACTGGACTTCTCGCGCTTCGCGGGCATGGAAGGCGACCGCTACATCCTCCGGTCCGTCACCGACGAGATCATCGTCGCTCTGCAGCGGCTGGGGGAGCAGGAGTACGAAGACGTCTACGCCTCGAGCGTGAAGGACCGGGCCGCGGCATCCGCCGTGTCCCCCTGAGAGTGTCGTGGTGATCCCGCCCCGCTGATTCCGTCATCATGCTCCAGGGGCGAGCATCCGCGCGGATAGACTGAGCGGATGCCTCAGCAGCCCGACGCCCTCGACCACTGGCGGACTCTGCCCATCAAACAGCAGCCGTCGTGGACCGACGCCGATGCCGTCGCCGCGGTCTCGGCCGAGATCGCCACGCTGCCGCCGCTGGTCTTCGCCGGTGAGGTCGATCTCCTGCGTGAGCGTCTCGCCCGCGCCGCGTCCGGCCGGGCATTCCTGCTGCAGGGTGGCGATTGCGCCGAGACTTTCGCCGGCGCGACGGCGGAGCAGATCCGCAACCGCATCAAGACCGTGCTGCAGATGGCCGTCGTTTTGACCTACGGCGCGTCCATGCCGATCGTGAAGATGGGCCGCATGGCGGGCCAGTTCGCGAAGCCGCGCTCGAGCGACACCGAGACGCGCGGCGACGTCACGCTGCCCGCGTACCGCGGCGACATCGTGAACGGCTTCGATTTCACGGAGGCCTCCCGCACGCCCGACCCGCAGCGACTGCTGAAGGGCTACCACACCGCCGCGTCGACGATAAATCTGATCCGGGCGTTCACCCAGGGCGGCTTCGCCGACCTCCGCGAGGTGCATTCCTGGAACAAGGGCTTCGCGCAGAACCCCGCTAACCAGCAGTACGAGCGTCTCGCGCAGGAGATCGATCGCGCGATCAAATTCATGGAGGCCGCCGGCGCCGACTTCGACGAGCTCAAGCGGGTCGAGTTCTACACCGGTCACGAGGGCCTGCTGATGGACTACGAGCGACCCATGACGCGCATCGATTCGCGCACGGGTACGCCCTACAACACCTCGGCCCACTTCGTCTGGATCGGCGAGCGCACCCGCGACCTCGACGGCGCGCACATCGACTATTTCTCGAAGATCCGAAACCCCATCGGCGTCAAGCTCGGACCGACCACCACGCCCGAGACGGCGCTGCGGTTGATCGACACGCTCGACCCCGAGCGCGAGCCGGGTCGCCTCACGTTCATCACGCGCATGGGCGCGGGTAAGATCCGCGACGCACTGCCGCCGCTGCTGGAAGCCGTGCGCGACTCGGGGGCGACTCCGCTGTGGGTCACCGACCCCATGCACGGCAACGGCATCACGACACCCACCGGCTACAAGACACGTCGCTTCGACGACGTCGTCGACGAGGTGCGCGGGTTCTTCGACGCGCACCGCGCCGTCGGCACGTTCCCCGGAGGCATCCACGTCGAGCTCACGGGCGACGACGTCACGGAGTGCCTCGGAGGTTCTGAGCACATCGACGAGAAGACCCTCGCGATGCGCTACGAGTCATTGTGCGATCCGCGCCTGAACCACATGCAGAGCCTCGAGCTGGCGTTCCTGGTGGCCGAGGAGCTCGAGAAGCTCTGACCACGGCGAGCGCGGATGCCTCGCTCCGAGGCATCCGGCACGTCAGGTCCCGCGGCAGAGCGGATCAGAGCGAGGCGGCGATGCGCACCGAGATGACGGTGCCCTTCGGCCGCTGGGTCGCCGCCGCAGGGCTCTGCGACTCGACCTTCGTGAAGGCGTCGGGGAACGAGTCCCAGCGCCCGTCGTACTCGATCTTGAAGCCGCCCTTCTCGAGGGCGCCGCGGGCGGCCGCCAGCGTCATGCCGGTGAGATCGGGCACGGGGAACAGCGGCGGCCCCTGCGAGACGATCAGAGTCACGGTGTCGCCGGGGACCCAGCTGCCGCCGCCCTCGCGATCCAGCATGCCGATCACCTTGCCGTCGGCGACCGAGTCGCTGAAGTCCTCGGCGTTGTCGCCGCTGACCTGCAGGCCGACACCCGTGAGAGCCGACGTCGCGGCCGAGATGCTCAGTCCCGAGACGTTCGGCACCGGCCCGAGCGACACCGAGAGTACGGCGGTGTCTCCCTCGTAGAGCGTGCAGCCGTCGGTGCAGTTCTGGGGCTCCCCACCGGCGCGGGGCGTGACCGATGCGGCGATGACGCTGTCGGCGGCGGCCTCTCCGAAGGACTTCTGGTCATCGCTCACCGTGACGCGTGCCGCCTCGAGCTGCTGGCGAGCCTGCGCGGCCGACATCCCGGCGAGGGCCGCGACATCGTGGGGCTGCGGACCCTGGGAGACGAGCACGACGACGGCGGCCTCCTTGTCGAGTCTCATCCCTGCCGCAGGATCGGTGCCGACGGCGGTGCCGGCCGGCACATCGAAGTCGTACACGTCTCGCTGGGTCGCGGACAGCGTCTGCGCGGCGAGCGTCGCCGTGGCGTCGGCGAACGACTGACCCGCGACGTTGGGAACGGCGACCAGCGAACCCGGTCCCGACCCGAACCACCAGCCGGTGCCCCCGGCGAGGCCGGCCAGGAGGGCCACGACGACGATGGTCCAGATGCCCTTCGCCGCCCGTCTCTTCGTCGCCCGACGCAGGCGGGTGGCATTGTCGCTCGCGTCGACCGTCGCGAGCGGGGCGGTGATGGAGGACGGAAGGATGCTGGTGATCTCGTCCGAGTCGAGTCCGTCGTCGTGCGCGGGTCCGGCAGCGGCGGTCGCCCGCGCGACCTGCGGGCTGATCCCGAGATCGCGCTCGATCTCGCGCAACCGCTCGAGCATCTGTGCGGCGTCGTTCGGACGATCGTCGGGAGACTTCTCGGTGGCCCACAGCACCAGTTCGTCCAGCGGCTCGGGCACACCGGGGTTCTTGGCACTGGGGCGAGGGACCGAATCGGTCGCGTGCTGGAAGGCGATCTGCATCGGCTGCTCGCCCTTGTAGGGCTGCTCGCCGACGAGCATCTCGTACAGCATGATGCCGAGGGCATAGATGTCGCTGCGCGCATCCGCCGTGCCACGGGTGACGAGCTCGGGCGCGAGATACGCGATCGTGCCGAGCAGCATCTGCCCGGTCGCCGTGTTCGCCGTCGTGGCGCGGGCGAGGCCGAAGTCGCCGATCTTGATGCGGCCGTCTTCGGCGAGCAGCACGTTCTCGGGTTTCACATCGCGGTGGACGATGCCCCCGCGGTGCGCGGCCGCGAGCCCTGCGAGCACCGCGTCCATGATGGGCACGGTCTGCGCCACGCTCAGGCGCCGCTGGTCCCGCATGAGCTCACGCAGGGTGATACCGGGCAGATACTCCATCACCAGGTAGGCGGTGTCGCCGTCCTGTCCCTGATCAAAGACGTTCACGACATGCGGATCTGCCAGCCGTGCTGCGGAGCGCGCCTCCTGGATGAATCGGCTCTGGAACACCGAGTCATCGCTCAAGTGCCCGTGCATGACTTTGAGGGCGACCCGGCGCTCGAGGCGCAGATCGGTGGCGACGTACACGGTGGCCATCCCGCCCCGCGCGATGCGCGCGCGAACACGGTATCGACCGTCGACGAGACGGCCGATCAGCGGGTCGGCCTGCTGACTCGTGCTCACGGTGAGAGTCTACGGAGCGCGTGCAGTCCGACCCGGCAGCGGCTCACCCTCCGTGACCGGGTCGAGACACGATCAGCCGAGGGCGGCGAGCCACGAGGAGGCGGGCTGCTCCCACTGCGCGTAACGGTCGGGGTATGCAGAGATCTGCACCGCCTGCGCGGCATCCGCGAAGCTCATGCTCTGCCAGCCCGCGATGTCCAGGAGTCCGCGCGTCGTCGACCCGTTGGGATCCGACGGGCCGCCGAAGAACGCCCGCGCGGCACGGTCGCCGTCGCGCACCTGGTCGGCGCTGCCCCAGCCCATGCTGGGACGCTGTTGGAACAGCCCGAGCGAGTCGCGGTCGCCCCAGTCCAGGTTGCGCAGCCACGATTCCTGCATGGCCGTGCCGAGTGCAATGGTGATGCCACGGTCGGGCACGCCCATCTCGCGGCCGACACGGATGATCAACTGCGCGTTGGCCGCCTGTTCCGCATCGAGGCTCGAGCTTGCCGCGGCGGACAGGGGGGTGACGGATGCGGCGGCGACCATACCCGCGGCCGGAAGGGCGATGCTCTGCCCGGGGTAGATGATCGACGCTGTCGTCAGTCCGTTCGCGTCGAGGATCGCGCGGGTCGTCGTGCCGTGACGGCTCGCGATCGCGCTGATCGTGTCGCCTGCCTCGACGGTGTACGCGCCGGATGTCACGGCGGGGGCCGACGCCGGCACCACGGCGGCGGGCGCCGACGCCGTGGCGGCGACCGACCCGGGGAGGGCCAGAGCCTGACCTGGATAGATGATCGACGCCCGCGTCAGGCCGTTGGCGTCGAGCACGGCTTGGATGCTCGTTCCGTGCGCCCGTGCGATCGCACTGATCGTGTCTCCGGCGGCGACGGTGTACGACCCCGATGCGGCGGGCGGCGTCGCAGGCGCAGCGGACGCGGGCGCGGCGGCGACGGCGCCGTTCAAGCGCAGCACCTGGCCCGGATAGATGACAGAGGAGCGGCTGAGTCCGTTGATCGCGAGCACGTCGGCGGTTCGCAGGTCGAATCTCCCGGCGATCGCACTGACCGTGTCTCCCGCGGAGACGGTGTAGGTGTCGGGTGCGACGGCGCTCTGCACCCGCGCCGAGACCGCGGCGTGGGAGCCGGTCGCCACAGGGTGGACACCGCTGCGAGGTGTTTCGCGCGCGTGGGCGCGCTCGTCTCCGGCTGCGTGCGCGGGCATCGCCGTGAGCGACATTGCGAGCGAGCCGACGATGACGGCGGGTACGCCGATGCCGAACGCGCGGTTCTGCATCGGGTTCGGGCGGGCGGGCGGGCGGTGCATTTCGGGTGGTCGCACGAGTTTTCCCTCTCCGGTGACTTCCCACACCGTGTCACGGAAGTAAAAAGGTGTCAACCAGTGATAAGGGAGTTGCAGGTGGTGCAGAAGTGATGAAAGTGTACTGGGCGTCGACCACGCCGCTGCCGGACGCCCGCCGCGCCGCGGTCACCGGCTCCAGGTTTCCGAAGTGAGATAGTGGACTCGTGACCGGAGAGACCGACCCCCGCATCGAGACCGAATGGCTGACGCTGCCGCAGCTCGTGGACGTACTCGGACTTCCGCTGACCAGAGTGCGTCAGCTCCTGGACGAACGCCATCTGATCGGCACGCGCCGTACGGGTGCGCTCACCGTGCCCTCGGTGTTCATCGTCGAGGACGAGCCGTTGGGCTCCCTTCGCGGAACCATCTTCGTGCTCCAGGACGCCGGCTTCACCGACGACGAGGTCATCGACTGGATGCTCGCGGACGAGGAGTCCATCGGAATGCCGCCGATCGCGGCCTTGCGAGCGGGACGCAAGAGCGAAGTGCGCCGCGTCGCACAGTCCGCCGGCTGAGGGCGGTTCCGTCAGGCGGTGCGAGCGGTCGCGGCGTGCGCCAGCCTGCGTAGTTCGCCCAGTGCATCGTCGGCGAGCGGGGCGCCCGTGAGCGCATCGTCGGCGGCCGCCACGTAGTCGGTGATGAGCGCCTCGACGCGATCGAGCCCGCCGGAGGCGACGATGGCCGTCTGAAGCGACGAGATCTGCGCCGTATCCAAGGATGGATCGCCGATGAGACCGTCCATCCGCGAGCGGTCTTCGGGCGACATCCCCTCGCGGGCATACGCGATGAGCACGGTGCGCTTCCCCTCGCGCAGGTCGTCACCCGATGGCTTACCGGTGACGCTCTCGTCGCCGAAGACCCCCAGAACGTCGTCGCGCAGTTGGAAGGCCATGCCGATCGGGTGACCGAACGCGGAGAGCGCATGCTGCTGCGCCGTGTCGGCGCCGGCCAGGGCCGCCCCGATCAGCAGCGGCTGCTCCACGCTGTAACGCGCGGACTTCAGCGAGGCGACCCGGAGCGCGCGCTCCGCCTGCAACTCGTCGGCCGCGGCGCGGAACGCCGACTCCTCGGCGACGTCGAGGAACTGGCCGACCGTGACGACGCGACGCATGAGCGCGTACTCCCGGCGCGCACCGGCGCCGGCATCGGGGGCGGCCTCGGCGAATCCCTCCTCGGCCAGATCGTCGCTCCACGCCACGAGCAGGTCACCCAGCAGAATGGCCCCGGAACGGCCGAACGCGGCGGCATCGCCCTCCCAGCCCGCCGCGCGGTGCTGCGACTCCAGAGCGCGGTGGGCAGCGGGGCGCCCTCGACGGGTGTCGGAGTTGTCGATCAGATCGTCGTGGACGAGTGCTGCGGCGTGAAAGATCTCGAGAGCGGATGCCGCGGCCACGACGCCGTCGTCGGGCGAAGTCATGCGCCCTGACGCCTCCTCCACAGCCCTCCACCCCGCCAGGCAGAACCGCGCGCGCAGACGCTTCCCGCCCTGGAGGGCGGCGATCGCAGCTTCGATCAGACCTTCGCCTTCGGGGCCCCATTCCTGTGCTTCCACACGTCGGGCGGTGAAGAAGTTGTCCAGACGCTGGGAAACAGCTTGAATCGGATCCGTGGTCGGCGACACAGGCCTAGCCTAGTGATCGACGGCGGACGTAGACTTTACGCCCAGGGAATCTCAGAGGGGGAAGCATGCCACTCTCCGAACAGGAGCAGCGTCTGCTTGACGAGATGGAACGCCATCTCATGCACAACGACGCAGATGTCGTGAGCGCGTCCACGGACGGCCGAACTCTGAGTTATCGGAACATCGTCTACGGCACCATCCTCGTGCTGGTGGGGCTCGGCGGCCTGATCGCCGGGGTGTCCATTCCACTCGTGGTGGTGGGTGTCATCAGCTTCGTCGTCATGCTGGGGGGAGTGATCCTCGCGGTCACGCCGACGCGGGCGGGCAACGGTCGCGTGGCTGCCGATCCGGCACAGCCCGCGAAGGCGAAGGCCTCGTCATCCGGATCCTTCATGGACCGCATGAACGACCGGTGGGAGCGCCGCCAAGAAGACCGCTGAGCACCGAGTCCGCCCGCGTCAGCAGGCGGCGAGAAGTTGCAGAGCACCGACCTTCGGGTCGGTGCTCTTTTTCGTGCGCCCGTCGTCCTGCGTCGTCGCGCGGAGAACCCCCCGCCGGGCGCACGTGGGTCGTCTGCCGCACCAGTCCCGGCAATTCTGTAGGTAAGTGGAGGGAAGTGGAGTAAAGTGGCGAACGCAACCCAGCGGGGCCGGACGAAGGGGGGTGGTGGCGATGCTTCTCGGCACGCACGCTCCCAAGCTCGACGACAAGGGTCGGGTCATCCTCCCCGCGAAATTCCGTGAAGACCTCGGCAACGGCATCGTCGTGACCCGCGGGCAGGAGCGGTGCCTGTACGTGTTCAGCACGGAGGAGTTCGAGCGGGTGCACGAGCGCATCCGCGAAGCGCCGCTCTCCAACAAGCAGGCACGCGACTTCCTGCGCATGTTCCTGTCGGGCGCGAGCGCCGAGAAGCCGGACAGCCAGAACCGCATCACGATCCCGCCGCCGTTGCGCGCGTACGCGGGCCTCGAGAAGGACCTCGTCGTCACAGGGGTCGGTGCGCACGCGGAGATCTGGAACGCGGACGCCTGGAACGCCTACGCCGACAGCAACGAAGACAGCTACGCCGATATGGAGCAGGAGGTGATCCCGGGCCTCTTCTAGCGTCCTCGGTTGCGATCTCCCGCCGCTCACGCCCTGACACACTTCCCCGGTGCCAGGTCGGAGCGGAAGGGGATCGGAATCTGGGAACAGGGCCCCGAGACCATGAGCCTCCGCGACATCCACACCCCCGTCCTGCTCGACCGCTGCGTCGAGCTGCTCGCTCCCGCGCTCGAGCGCGACGGCGCCGTCCTCGTGGACGCGACCCTCGGCATGGGCGGACACTCCGAAGCCTTCCTCGAGCGCTTCCCCGGAATGCGGCTCATCGGGCTCGACCGCGACCACGACGCCCTGCGTATCGCGGGCGAGAGGCTGCAGCCGTTCGGTGACCGCGTCACCCTGGTGCATACGGTCTACGACGGCATCGGCGAGGCGATCACCCGGAGCGGTCTCCGCTCCGTCGACGGGATCCTCTTCGACCTGGGGGTGTCGTCGCTGCAGCTCGATGTCGCAGACCGGGGATTCGCCTATGCACAGGATGCACCCCTGGACATGCGGATGGATCAGAGCGGCGGCACGACGGCCGCCGACATCGTCGCGACCTACGGGGAAGGCGATCTGCGCCGCATCTTCGAGCGGTACGGCGAGGAGAAGCTCGCGGGCCGCTACGCCCGTGCCATCATCTCCGCTCGCGGCGCCGGCCGCATCGAGCGCTCGGGTGAGCTCGTCGACATCCTTCAGGCCGCCACGCCCGCGGCTCTCAAACAAGCCGGTCATCCCGCGAAACGCGTCTTCCAGGCATTGCGCATCGAGGTCAACGGCGAGCTGTCGGTGCTCGAGCGGGCGATCCCCTCGGCTCTCGAGCGTCTGCGTGTCGGCGGGCGCATCGTCGTGATGTCCTATCAGTCCCTCGAGGACCGCCTGGTCAAGCGCGTGCTCGCAGACGCCTCGACCTCGACTGCTCCGGCCGGTTTGCCGGTGGAGCTTCCCGAGCACGCCCCGCAGTTCCGCCTGCTGGTCAAGGGAGCGGAACAGGCTTCGGCCGACGAGATCGCGCGCAATCCGCGCGCGACCCCGGTGCGGCTGCGCGCCGCCGAGCGACTCAAGGAGGCGGCGTGAGCACCGCGACCATCGCGCGGGGCGCTCTTCCCGCCCGCACCACGAGCACACCGACCCGCGGGCTGCGGCCGGTCGCGGCATCCGCTCGCCGCCGCCGCCCGCGGCTGCTGTACGGCATCGTGGCGCTGGCCGGCGCCGTGGCCATCGGCGCCGCCCAGATGGCGCTGTCGATCGTCACGACCCAGGGCTCGTACGAGCTGACGGCCCTGACCCAGCAGCAGCGCGAACTCGACTGGAACAAGCAGATCCTGCAGGACGACATCGCCGGGCTGAATTCGCCGCAGTACCTCGCGGCCAATGCGGCGGCGCTCGGCATGGTCATCGACGAGTCTCCGAGCTATCTGCGGCTCAGCGACGCCGCGATCCTCGGGAGCGGCTCGGCATCGCTGGGGGCGTCTTCCGTCGACGCTCTGGGCCGTGGCACGGTGCCGAACGCCCTCATCACCGAGACTCCTCTGGTGACGGCTCCGGATGCCACGATCCAGGGCGCTCCTGTCCCGACCGTCGACCCGACCGCGGTGACGGAGGACGGCGTATCGAACACGCCGCCGCCACTGACCGACGGTCTGCCGACCCCCAGCACACACTGAGTACATGAGCACGAGAGCCACGCGCAGCCCGCGCCGCCGCACCGTGATCGCTCTCGCGGTCGTGCTGGCGGTCCTCGCGGGCTTCATCGTGCGACTCGTGGACATCCAGGTCGTGAACGCTGAGGAGAACATGGCGCAGGCGAAGTCCTACAGTCTGGGCGCCTCCCGCCCGCTGTACGGCACGCGGGGCGCGATCGTGGACGAGTCCGGGCAGACGCTGGCCGGCAGCATCCTGCTCTACGACGGCGTGCTGGACCCCAAGAACGTCGGCACCTACACGCGCACCACGGCGGCCGGCGTCACCGAGAAGGTCACGTGGGAGCAGGCCTCGGGGGAGATCGCCGGGATCACCGGGCAGAGCGCCGCCGACATCCAGAAGATCGTCGCCTCGGCGCTCGCCGCGGACCCCGCCGACCAGTACGAGCGATTCCAGCGCGGACTCACCACCGAGCAGTATCGCGCCCTGGTGGAGACCGGTGCACCGTATCTCTCGTTCGAGCAGCACCCCGCACGCACCTACCCCGACGGCGCCGTGGCGGGGAATCTCTTGGGATTCATGGGTATCGACGGCGATGCCCTGCAGGGCCTCGAGCTCAGTCAGGACTCCTGCCTCGCCGCCACCAACGGCTCTCTGACGTATGAGAAGGGCAAGGACGGCGTCGTCATCCCCGGCACGGAAACGACGGATCCCGCGGTGAACGGCGGGACGCTGCAGCTCACGATCAACCGGGATCTCAACTGGTACCTGCAGCAGCTCATCGGCGAGCAGGTGCAGGACATGGGCGCGAAGCGCGGCACGATCACCGTCGTGGAGGCGAAGACGGGCAAGATCCGCGCCGCCGCCGAGTACCCCAGCGTCGACCCCAACAATGTGAGCGCCGCCGCCCAGGACGATCAGCGCAGCCACATCTTCACCGACACCTTCGAGCCCGGCTCGACGTTCAAGGCCCTCACCGCGTCCACGGTCCTCGACGCCGGCGGTCAGACCCTGGACTCGACCGTCGTCGCATCCAGCCGTGAGAAGTTCCCGAACGGCGCGTCCGTGCAGGACGCCTTCACGCACGATGCATACGACTACACGCTCGCCGGTGTCCTCATCGATTCGTCCAACGCGGGCATCTCGAAGTTCAGCGAGACCGTGTCGCCGCAGACCCGCTTCGACTACCTCCAGAAGTTCGGCATCGGACAAGGCAGCGCGGTCGGATTCGGTGGTGAGGCCAAGGGTGACCTGGTCCCCGTCGCGAACTGGGACAACCAGCAGACGTACAACACGTCGTTCGGACAGGGCGTCACCACGACGGTCCCCGAACTCGTGGGCGCCTACGGCGCGATCGCCAACGGCGGGCTGAAGATGCCGCTCTCCCTGGTCGAGTCGTGCACGAAGGCGGACGGCACCGTCATCACCCCGACGCTCCCGGAGCCGACGCAGGTGCTGAGTGCGCAGACCTCCGCCGAGATGCGGGAGATCCTCGAGAACGTCGCGATGCAGGCCGGCTACGCCAAGCAGGTCGCGATCCCCGGATATCGGATCGCGACGAAGACCGGAACGGGCGAGAAATCCGACGGCAACGGACGGTACAAGGCGGGCGTCTACTTCACCACGATGATCGGATTCGCCCCCGCGGACGACCCGCAGTACATCGTCGCCGTCACTCTCGACGAGCCCACCACGATAACCTCGTCTTCGGCCAACGCGCCCGCCTTCCAGAAGGCGATGACCCAGGTTCTGAAGACCTACCGCGTCATGCCGTCCACGACACAGCCGACGGTGCTCCCCAAGTTCGGTGAGTGACGCCGCAGACCGACCCACCCCGGTCCGCTCGGAGAAATCATGATCGCCCTCACCCTCACCCAGTTCGCCGACGCGATCGGCGGGGAGCTTCGGCTCACCGGAGCGGACACCGCCGAGACGACGGTCTCGGGGACCGTCGACACCGACTCGAGGGTGATCGGCGCGGGGGACATCTTCGTCGCGAAGCCCGGCGAGGTCACCGACGGCCATCTGTTCGTCGCCGTCGCCGCACAGGCGGGGGCAGCCCTCGCGATCGTGGAGCGTCCCGTCGACGCGCCCGTCTCGCAGATCGTCGTCCCCGACGTCGTGGACGCCCTCGCGACGCTGGCGCGCTTCGTCGTCTCGCAGGTGCGCAGCCTCGGCCGTCTGCGCGTCATCGGCATCACGGGCTCGAACGGCAAGACCACGACGAAGAATATGCTCGCGCGCATCCTCGAGGCCGAAGGTGAGACCGTGGCGCCGCGAGCCTCCCTCAACAACGAGGTGGGTGCGCCGCTGACCATGCTGCGGGTGACCGACGACACGGCGTTTCTGGTGAGCGAGTTCGGTGCGAGCGGGCCGGGGGAGATCGCTCGGTTGGCGGGTCTCGTCGAACCCGACGTCTCGGTCGTGCTCATGGTCGGCATGGCCCACGCCGGCGGCTTCGGTGGAATCGAGGCCACGTTCGCGGCCAAGTCGGAACTCGTCCACGCCACCCGCCCCGGAGGCGTGGCGGTCCTCAACATCGACGACGGGCGCGTCGCCTCGATGGCGACGATCGCGACGGCGCGGGACATCTCGGTGCGCTCCTTCGGTCGCAGCGGAACCGCCGACGTCCGCGCCGACGACGTCGAGGTGAGCGCATCGGGTACGCGCTGCGTCGTCACGATCGACGGCCGGAGCCTTCCGCTGCGCCTGCAGGTTCTCGGTGAGCACCACGTCATGAACGCCCTCGCCGCAATCGCGGCGGCGACCGCGCTGGGAGTGTCCTTCTCCGACAGCGTCGCCCGCGTCGAGACCCTCGAGATCGCGGAGCGGTGGCGTATGGAGCCTCTCGGCTCGGAGCGCGTCCGCATCATCAACGACGCCTACAACGCCAGCCCCGACTCGATGGCGGCGGCGCTGCGCACCCTGGCGCAGCTGACCGGCCCGGGGGAGCGGACGGTCGCCGTGCTCGGCGCGATGAGCGAGCTCGGCGAATACTCCGAGGAAGAGCACGATCGCGTCGGGCTCCTCGCCGTCCGCCTGCGCATCCAGCGCATCGTGATCGTCGGCGCGGACGCCCGGCGGATGTTCCTCGAAGCCATCAGCCAGGGATCGTGGGACGGCGAAGCCGTCTTCTTCCCCGACGCCGACGCCGCCTACGACTATCTGATGGGCGAGCTGCGCGACGGCGACCGCGTCCTCGTGAAGTCCTCCAACGCCGCCGGTCTCCGGTTCCTCGGCGATCGTCTGGGAGAATCGTTCTCGTGAGATCACTCCTGACGGCGGCTGCGATCTCGATGGCCTTCACGCTGTTCCTGACTCCTCTGTTCCTGCGTCTCTTCCGCGCGTGGGGCTGGGGCCAGGTGATCCGTACGCCCGAGAACATCAACAACCCCTCCCACGGCGCCAAGCGTGGTACGCCCACGATGGGCGGCACGATCTTCATCGCGGGCACCATCATCGGCTACCTCGTCGGCAGTTTCACCGGGAACAACCCGCCCACGATCTCGGGGTGGCTCGTGATCTGGATGATGGTCGGCTTCGGGGCGGTCGGCTTCATCGACGACTACATGAAACTTCGCCGACAGCGCAGCCTCGGCCTCAGCGGCTGGCGCAAGATCGTCGGTCAGATCCTGGTCGCCGTCCCCTTCGCCGTCGTGGCACTGAACTTCCCCAATGCGTGGGACCAGACGCCCGCGTCGCCCTTCATCTCGGTCGTGCGTGATGTGCCGATGCTGTCGTTCATGGCCCTCGGTCCGATCATCGGCTGGCTCCTGTATCTGGGGTGGATCTCCCTGGTGGGGGTCGCCACGTCGAACTCGGTGAACGTGAGCGACGGCCTCGACGGACTGGCCGCGGGGGCGGGCATCTTCGTCACCGGGGCCTACAGCCTGATCGCGTTCTGGCAGTTCAACCAGATGTGTCAGACGGCTCCGTCCGCCGCCTGCTATTCCACGCGCGACCCGTTCGACCTCGCCATCATCTCCGCCGCCTTCGTGGGGGCCCTCGTCGGCTTCCTCTGGTGGAACGCACCGAAGGCGCAGGTGTTCATGGGCGATGTCGGATCGATGGCGATCGGCGGTGTCATCGCGGCGATGGCCATCCTGACCCGCACCGAGCTGCTCCTCGTGCTCGTCGCGGGCGTGTACGTGATCGCATCCGGCTCGGTGATCCTCCAGCGCCTCTACTTCAAACTGACCCGCGGCAAACGCCTGTTCCTGATGAGCCCGCTCCACCACCACCTCGAGATGCGCGGGTGGGCGGAGATCACGATCGTCGTCCGCATGTGGATCATCGCCGGCATCCTCGCCGTCCTCGGCGTGGGTCTCTTCTACGTCGAGTGGCTGGCACGCACGTGAGCGCTCCGCGCCTGGATGCATTGACCAGTTGGCACGCCGATTGGCGCGGCCTGCGCGTCGCCGTGCTCGGGCTCTCGGTGACGGGGTTCTCCGTGGCCGACACCCTCGCTGAACTCGGAGCCGACGTCCTCGTCGTCACCGAAGCCGCCGACGAGGAGTACGCCCGGCTCCTGCCCGTCATCGGCGTGAAGCTGTGGACCGGTCCGCTGCAGAACGTGCCGGGAGACCTCGCCGACTTCGCGCCCGAGGTCATCGTCGCCTCACCGGGCTTCTCGCCGCGGCATCCGATCGTGGAGTGGGCCGGAGTGCAGGGCATCGCTCTCTGGGGCGACGTCGAGCTGGCATGGCGGCTGCGCGACAAGGTCGTGCGGCCGGATGGGACACCTGCCGCCTGGGTACTCGTGACCGGCACGAACGGCAAGACCACGACGACGCGGCTCGCCGCGTCGATGCTGGTGGCAGGCGGCCTGCGCGCCGCCCCGGTGGGCAACATCGGTGTGCCGGTCCTCGACGCCGTCCGCGATCCCGCGGGCTTCGACGCGCTCGTCGTCGAGCTCTCGAGCCACCAGCTCTGGTATCTCGGGCAGCAGCGGACACCCCGCCCGGTCTCGCCCCACGCGAGCGTATGCCTGAACCTGGCCGAGGACCACCTCGAATGGCACGGCACCTTCGAGGCGTACCGCGACGCCAAGGCCGTCGTCTACGCGCACACCCGGATCGCCTGCGTCTACAACAAAGCGGATGCCGCGACCCGCACCATGGTCGAAGAGGCCGAGGTCATCGACGGCGCGCGGGCGATCGGCTTCGACCTCGGCATCCCGGGGCCGAGCGATCTCGGCCTGGTCGACGGGATCCTCGTGGATCGCGCCTTCCTGGAGGAGCGCGCCACGAGCGCCCTCGAACTCACGACCGTGGACGATCTCGCCGCACGCGGCCTGGCCGCCCCGCATATGGTCGCCAACATCCTGGCGGCGAGCGCCCTCGCGCGGGCGCTCGGCGTCCCGCCGGCCGCCGTGCGCGACGCGCTCGCGGACTTCCGGCTCGACCCGCACCGCATCGACGTCGTGGCCGTCGCGTCCGGCGTCACCTGGGTGGACGACTCGAAGGCGACGAACCCGCACGCCGCGAACTCATCGCTGGCGGCGTTCCCCGGCGCGGTCTGGGTCGTCGGCGGCCAGCTGAAGGGCGTCGACATCGGCGACCTCGTCGCCGGGCGCGGCAGCAGGGCGAAAGCCGCGATCGTGATCGGGGTCGACCGCGAGCAGATCATGTCGGCGTTCGCGCGACACGCGCCCGAGGTGCCCGTGATCGAGGTGCCGCACGATGAGACTGAAGACGTCATGGCGCGGGTCGTCGAACTGGCCGCCGGTATCGCTCGTGACGGGGACGTCGTTCTTCTCGCCCCCGCCGCGGCATCCTTCGACCAGTTCGCTTCGTACGCGGACCGCGGCCGACGCTTCGCGGCGGCCGTGCAGGACTGGATCGAACGGGGACACGATGGCGGGGAGACCACCGACACGGACCCTTCCGACCGGTTCTGACGGCGACCGCACGGACGGCCGTGGGCTCGCCGCCCGCGTGTCGCTCGGTCGCGTGTTCGCACCGGTGCCGAGCGAATTCCTGCTCATCGCCTCCACCGCTCTGCTGCTCACGGGGTTCGGCCTCGTGATGGTGCTCTCCGCGACATCGGCGACGGCGACTGCAGCGGGCCAGCAGCCCTACGAGGCGGTCATCAAGCAGGCCGTGTTCGCGGTGATCGGCATCCCGCTCATGTTCATCGCGAGCCGGTTGCCGATCGCGTTCTGGAAGAAGATCGCCTGGCCGGCGCTGATCGCGGCGATCATGTTCCAGCTGCTCGTGTTCGTGCCCGGCATCGGCGTCGAGGCGAACGGCAACAGGAACTGGATCCAGATCGCGGGTGTGCAGGCGCAGCCCGCCGAGTTCCTCAAACTGACGCTGGCGCTGTGGATCGGGTACGTCCTGTACCGCAAGCAGACACTCCTCGGTCTCTGGCGGCATGTGTTCATCCCGCTCGTGCCGGTCACCCTGCTCGTGATCGCCACAGTGATGGCAGGGCACGACCTCGGCACGGCGATGATCCTCGCGCTCATCGCCCTGGGCGCGCTCTTCTTCTCCGGTGTCAAGTTGCGCATCTTCCTCCTCCCGCTCATCGCAGCGGCCGGCGGAGTCATCTTCTTCGCGGTCACCAGCCCCGACCGCATGCGCCGCATCATGAGCTTTCTGAACGCGGACTGCCTCGCCGATTACTACACCGACTGCTACCAGCCGCTGCACGGCATCTGGGGACTCGCCGGCGGCGGCGTGTTCGGGCTCGGACTCGGCAACTCGAAGGAGAAGTACGACTGGCTTCCTGCCGCCGCGAACGACTACATCTTCGCCATCGTCGGGGAAGAACTCGGACTCATCGGCTGCGGTGTCGTCCTCGGGCTGTTCGCCCTCTTCGCGATCGGCGCCTTCCATGTCATCCGCAAGACCCACGACCCGTTCGTGCGCATCGTTTCGGGCGGCATCACCATCTGGATCGTGGGTCAGGCGCTCATCAACATCGGCGTCGTGCTCCGGGTGTTCCCGGTGCTGGGCGTGCCTCTGCCGTTCATGTCACAGGGAGGCACGTCGCTCCTGTCGGTACTGATCGCCTCCGGGGTCCTGCTGTCGTTCGCGCGCGCCCTGCCGGCGAAGCGCCAGCCCGCCGCGCCCGTCCGTCCCGTGCGCATTCCGGCGGGCGTCCGCTGACCGCGACGCGGCGCATCGCGACGTCGTCGGGCTCGCGCAGGCGAGCGTGGAAGAATCTCCGGGTGAGCCCCCGTACCTATCTCCTCGCCGGCGGCGGCACCGCCGGGCACGTCAACCCGCTGCTGGCGGTCGCCGACGGGTTGCGGGCACGGGATGCCGCGGCATCCGTGCTGGTTCTGGGCACACGGGAGGGGCTCGAGGCGCGGCTCGTCCCGCTGCGCGGCTATGAGCTGCTGTTCGTGGACAAAGTGCCGTTCCCTCGGCGCCCCGATCGGGCCGCGGCCGCGTTCCCGACTCGTTTCCGTCGTGCCGTCGCACAGGTGAGGGCGCACATCCGCACGCACGACGTGGATGTGGTCGTGGGCTTCGGCGGCTACGCATCCGCCCCCGCGTATGTGGCCGCCGCTCGAGAGGGTGTGCCGTTCGTGGTGCACGAGGCGAACGCCCGCCCCGGCCTCGCCAATGTGCTCGGAGCACGGCGGGCGGCAGCCGTCGGCGTCGCGTTCGCCGGCACCCCCCTGCGTCGAGGGGAAGTCGTGGGCATGCCGCTGCGGCGCGAGATCGTCGACCTCGACGCGACCGCGCTGCGGTCGGAGGCCGCGCGGTATTTCGGGTTGGACGCGGCCCGGTCCACGCTGCTCGTCTTCGGGGGGTCGCTCGGCGCCCAGCGACTCAACGACGCACTCGCCGACTCCTGGCAGGACGTGCTCGACGCCGGTTGGCAGCTCCTGCACGTGACCGGCCAGAGGTCCGAGACGGCCGACCCGGGGGTGGCCGGATACGCACTGCGCCGTTACGTCGACCGGATGGACTTGGCGTTCGCGCTCGCCGACCTGATCGTCTCGCGCTCGGGGGCCGCGACCGTGAGCGAGATCAGCGCGCTGGGCATCCCCGCCGTCTACGTGCCGTACGCGGTGGGTAACGGTGAGCAGGCGCTCAACGCGTCGTCTGCGGTACGCGGCGGAGCGGCGCGCCTCATCTCCGACGCCGACTTCACGGCCGAGCGGGTGCGCAGCGAAATCGTTCCGCTGCTGGGCGATCGCGCGGCGCTCGACGGGATGCGTGCGGCCGCGACATCCGTCGGCAGCCGCACGGGCACCGAGAACGTCCTCACCCTGATCGATCGCGCAGCCGCGAGCCGACGCCGCTGAGCGCCCGTGCGCGCACCTCACAGCGTGCCGGGAGGTGTTGCCGGGCTCGCCAACTTAGGATTGTGGCGTCATGATCAGACCCGATTTGAGCCTTCCCCTGCCCGCCCGCATCGAGGCCGCGCACTTCATCGGCATCGGCGGTTCCGGCATGTCGGGCCTGGCTCGCATGTTCCTCGCGCGGGGGATCCGGGTATCGGGATCCGATCGCGCCGACAGCCCGGCTCTGCAGCAGCTGCGAGCCCTGGGCGCGCGAGTGCACGTCGGGCATGACGCGGCCCACCTCGGTGATGCCGACACGGTCATCCACACCGGCGCGATCTGGCCGGAGAATCCCGAGTTCGTGCGTGCCAGGCAAAGCGGGATGCCCCTCATCCACCGCTCCCAGGCGCTGCACTGGCTGATCGGCGGACGCCCCCTGGTCTCGGTGGCAGGTGCGCACGGCAAGACGACGTCGACGGGCATGATCGTGACGGCCCTGCAGTCGCTGGGTGCCGACCCGAGCTTCGTCAACGGGGGAGTGGTGACCCAGCTCGGAGTGTCGAGCGGCACCGGCGCGGACGACCTCTTCGTGATCGAGGCCGATGAGTCCGACGGAACGTTCCTGCTCTACGACACGTCGATCGCCCTCATCACCAACGTGGACCCCGACCACCTCGACCACTACGGCAGCGAAGACGCGTTCGTCGACGCGTTCGCACGATTCGCGAACGACGCCCGCGACGCCGTCGTCATCTCGTCCGACGACGCCGGCGCCCAGGACGTGCGTGCACGCCTCACGCATCCCCGGGTGCTGACGTTCGGTCGATCGGATGCCGCGGACCTGCACGTGACCGGGATCGTGACGGACGGACCGGTGTCGTTCACACTGTCGTACGACGGCGCGTCCGCCGACGTCCGGCTGGGCGTCCCGGGCGCGCACAACGCGATCAACGCGGCGGGCGCCGTCGGCGTCCTGCTCGCACTCGGGCACGACCTGCGGTCGGCCGCCGCCGCCGTCGAGGGGTTCGCGGGCACGGCACGCCGCTTCGAACTGCACGAGACCGTCCGCGGCGTGCGCGTCTACGACGACTACGCCCACCACCCCACCGAGGTCGCCGCCGCCCTGTCGGCCGCCCGCACCGTGATCGGCGGCGGACGGATCATCGCGCTGCACCAGCCGCACACGTACTCCCGCACACAGCTCATGGCGCGGGAGTTCGCCGATGTGCTCGAGCAGTACGCCGACCACACGGTGGTGCTCGATGTCTACGGTGCGCGCGAGGATCCGATCCCGGGCGTCACCGGCGAGCTGGTCAGCGCGGCGTTCGCGGATGCATCGCACGTGGCCTACGTCGCGGACTGGCAGCGTGCTGCCGACTACACCGCGTCCGTCGCGCGCGACGGGGATTTCATCATCACTCTGGGATGCGGGAACGTGAACCTCATCATCCCCCAGGTCATCGACGCCCTGGAGACTTCCCCCTCCCTACCCGCGCAGCCCGACGTCGTCGCGGCGAAGTAGCGCCGGATGCGTCGCCCCTCGCCCCTGCCCCCACCGCCGGTGGCGCCCCCCGTGGTCCGTCCGGACCGCGATGAGCCGCCACGGGTGCCCGGGGCGCACACCGACGACGAGCGGATCGCACGGACGCGTCGTCCGGTCGCTCCGCCGGACGCGGATGTCGTCGATCCTCCGTCCTCCTCGCCGGATGGGCCGGCCGCGCCGATCCGGGTCCGCGACGTGTGGCGCGCTGCTCGCGCACGGCGACGGGCGCTGCGGGCGGAGGTGCGCCGCTTCACCGTCCGGCAGCGACGGCGACGGCTGGTGTGGATCGGCGCGGCAGCGTCCCTCGTCCTGCTCGTGCTCGTCACGCTGGGAGCCGCGTACAGTCCGCTGTTCGCGGTGGAGAAGATCAGCGTGGTGGGGACATCGCAGCTCGATGCGGCCTCCGTGGAGTCCGCTCTGGCCACGCAGATCGGGACTCCGCTGCCGCTCGTGAGCGAGAGCGACGTCAAGGCGGCGCTCATCGGATTCCCGTTGGTGGAGACGTACTCCCTCGAGGCGCGCCCCCCGCACGAGCTGGTGGTGCGGATCGTCGAGAGGACCCCGATCGGCGTGATGGAGACCCGGGCCGGTTACACCGTCGTGGACGCCGCCGGTGTGGCGCTGTCCACGACCCCGACCGCGCCCGCCGGCCAACCGGTGCTCGACATCACGGGCGGTGCGAAGTCGGCGGCCTTCCGTGCCGCGGGAACCGTCATGCGCTCGCTCCCCGACGACATCCGCGCCCAGGTGACGGCTGTCACGGCCTCCACCGCCGACGACGTGACGATCACGCTCGGGGGCACGAACACGCAGATCATGTGGGGGAGTGCGGACGAGTCCGCGATGAAGGCTGTGGCCCTGGCGGCGACGATGAAGGCCCGACCGCCGTCGACGGTGAGCTCGTACGACGTGTCTTCCCCGGAGGCGGTCGTCGTCGGCTGACGACCCTCCGATCCACGCGTTTTCCTGCGAGTCTCACGACACGCCCACGGTGATCCGGATGGGGCGCCTGCAGCCGCATACCTTCAGATCAGGAATTGCATACCGAGCAATTCTTTATACCTCTACTAGAGGTTGAATGTTGACTTGTCAGGGGCACGGAGGCCGGCATGAGCCAGAACCAGAACTACCTCGCGGTGATCAAGGTCGTCGGGGTCGGCGGCGGCGGCGTGAACGCCGTCAACCGCATGATCGACCTCGGGCTGCGAGGCGTCGAGTTCATCGCGATCAACACGGACGCGCAAGCGCTCCTGATGAGCGATGCCGACGTCAAACTCGACGTGGGCCGCGAGCTCACCCGCGGACTCGGAGCAGGCGCTGACCCTGAAGTGGGACGACGCGCCGCCGAAGACCACGCGGAAGAGATCGAAGAGGCCCTGCGCGGGGCGGACATGGTCTTCGTCACGGCCGGCGAGGGCGGTGGCACCGGAACCGGTGGAGCGCCCGTGGTCGCGAAGATCGCCAAGTCGATCGGCGCGCTGACGATCGGTGTCGTCACGAAGCCGTTCTCGTTCGAGGGTCGTCGTCGTCAAAGCCAGGCGGAGACCGGTGTCGCCAAGCTGAAGGAAGAAGTCGACACGCTCATCGTCGTGCCGAACGACCGACTGCTCGAGATCAGCGACCGCGGCATCTCGATGATCGAGGCGTTCGCGACCGCCGATCAGGTGCTGCTCGCCGGTGTGCAGGGCATCACCGACCTCATCACCACTCCCGGGCTCATCAACCTCGACTTCGCCGACGTCAAATCGGTGATGCAGGGCGCGGGCTCGGCGCTCATGGGCATCGGCTCCGCCCGTGGTGCCGACCGCGCGATCAAGGCTGCCGAGCTGGCCGTCGAGTCCCCCCTGCTGGAGGCGAGCATCGAGGGCGCGCACGGTGTGCTGCTGTCGATCCAGGGCGGGTCGAACCTCGGAATCTTCGAGATCAACGACGCCGCCCAGCTGGTGAAGGAGGCGGCTCACCCCGAGGCCAACATCATCTTCGGTACCGTCATCGACGACACGCTCGGCGACGAGGTGCGCGTGACCGTCATCGCCGCCGGGTTCGACGGCGGAGAGCCCTCTCTCCGCCTGGACCCGGTCACGGCCGCGCGTCCCGCCACAGCCCCGGCACTCCCGGCCACGCCCGCTGCCGAGGTCGTGCGCGAACCCGAAGTGAAGAAGGAATCGGTCTCGGTGGCGGCATCCGTCCCCGACACGAGCTACGACTCGGCGTTCGGTGACGACGATCTCGACATCCCGGACTTCCTCAAGTAGGACCACCACCTCATCGACGCCCTCGACGCGGCGGCCTGCCCACGGGTACGGCCGTCGCGTCGAAGCGTGAAAAGGATCGCCGTGACTTCCGATCTCGCCGACAGGCTCGCCGTCGTCGACCAGCGCATCGTCGAGGCGATGCGCTCCGCGGGACGCGCGCCGGCGGAGCTCACGCGCATCGTCGTGACGAAGTTCCACCCCGCGGCCATCGTCGACGAGCTGTACGAGCTCGGCGTGCGCGATGTCGGCGAGAACAGGCAGCAGGAGCTCAGCGCCAAGCTCGCAGAAGTGGGACCGAAGGACGGACTGCGGTGGCACTTCATCGGGCAGGCACAGGCCAACAAAGCGCGTGCCGTGCGGGCCGCGGCATCCATCGTGCACTCCCTCGACCGAGCGCGCATCGTCGATGCTCTCGAAGCAGCCGGCACCGAGTCTGACCCGCCGCTCGACGTTCTGATACAGATCAACCTCACCGAGGACCCGGCACGCGGTGGCGTCGCGCCGGACGGCCTCGAGCAGCTTGCCGGGCACATCGCCGGATGCCGCACCCTGCGCCTTCGCGGCGTCATGGCCGTCGCTCCGCTCGATGAAAGCCCTGCGGCAGCGTTCGCCCGCCTGCACGCGTACTCCCTGCGCACACGGGCCATCGTGCCCGACGCCACCTGGATCTCCGCGGGGATGACGAACGATTTCGTGGAGGCGATCGACGCGGGCGCGACACACCTGCGGATCGGCTCCGCAATCACCGGTCCGCGCCCCCCGCGCGGCTAACCTCGAAAACAGACAGCGACAACGGAGGATGCGATGTCAAACCCGCTCAAGAAGACCATGGTGTACCTGGGCCTTGCCGACGAAGAGGAAGCCTACGATGAGCCGACTCCGCAGCCGACGAGCCGCAACAAAGTGCAGGCCGTCGAGAAGACTGCCCCGGTGACGCCGATCCACCGCCCGACCGTCGTGCGTCAGCCGGCGCCGTCGGCGATCAGCGAGATCCTCACGGTGCACCCCAAGCAATACCGCGACGCGCAGATCATCGCGGAGAACTTCCGCGACGGCATCCCGGTCATCATCAACCTGTCGCAGATGAGCGATGCGGACGCCCGTCGTCTGATCGATTTCGCGAGCGGTCTCTCCTTGGGCCTGTACGGCCGCATCGAGCGCGTCACCAGCAAGGTCTTCCTGCTTTCTCCCGAGAACGTGGCAGTTTCCGGTGACGGTGCTGTGGCGCAGGCCGATCCGGAGTCTGCGCCCTTCTCACAGCCGTAGTCTCGAGTAGTGAACATCGTCGGGATCCTCGCGTCCGTACTGAACGCCCTCCTGCTCGTCTTCGTCCTCTTCCTGCTGATACGTCTCATCCTCGACTGGATGCCGATGTTGAACCGGGAGTGGCGACCGAAGGGCTTCGGACTGGTGGCGGCCGAGATCGTGTATACGATCACGGATCCGCCGATCAAGCTCTTCCGCCGGTTCATCCCCCCGTTGCGGGTGGGCGCGATCGCCATCGATTTCGCCTACACCGCCACGATGCTCCTGTGCTTCGTCCTGCTGGGGATCACCGGCTCGCTGGCGGCCTGACGCGGCCCCGCAGCGCCCCCTCCCACCTTCGACACTCCCGTAGGCGGTGGCTATGCTGGGTGGGGTACGGTCGGCTCCCGCGGCTCAGCCAGAGACATCTGCCCGCGACCTGAACCCTCGGAAAAGGAAACATCATGGCATTGACCCCCGATGACGTCGTCACCAAGCAGTTCCAGCACGTTCGCTTCAAGGAGGGCTTCGACCCCGATGAGGTCGACGACTTCCTCGACGAGATCGTCGTCGAGTGGCGCAAGACGATCGCCGAGAACGACGAGCTGAAGGCCAAGCTCGCGGCCCTCGAGTCAGGCGACGCCCCGAGCGAAGCTGCTCATGAAGAAGCGCCCGCCGAAGAGACGCCCGCCGAGAGCCCCGCAGCTGAGGCGCCCGCCGCCGAGGCCTCGTCGACCGACTCGCAGGTGTCCGCCGACGTCGCTCCCGCCGCCGCGAGCGCCGGCATCATCGAACTCGCCCAGCGCCTCCACGACGAGCACGTCGCCGAAGGCAAGGCGCAGCGCGACCAGCTCATCTCCGACGCGCAGACGCAGGCTGCGGCTATCGTGTCCGAGGCCGAGGAGAAGGGGCGCATGGAGATGGAGCGCCTCGACCGCGAGCGCGCGACGCTCGAGGGCCGTATCACCGAGCTCCGCAACTTCGAGCGCGACTACCGCACCCAGCTGCGCAGCTGGATGGAGGGAAAGCTCCGCGACCTCGAGACGACCACCACGGCATCCGGAGCGACCCCGGTCTCAGCCATCGGTCTCTAGGCCGGTCTTGTCAGGCCGAGCCCCCCTCCGTACGGCAGCGGCCAGTACCCTCATCGCGATCCTCGCGGTGGCGGTACTGGCCGCTGACCAGTTCACCAAGCACCTCGCGATCCAGAACCTGCCGTCCGAGCGGCCCGTTCCCGTCCTGGGCGACTTCCTGATCTTGTACCTGATCCGCAATCCCGGAGCCGCATTCTCGCTCGGCGAGGGTGTCACCTGGATCTTCACGCTGGCGCTGGCGGCCGTCGCGGTCGTCATCCTCTGGCTGATGATCACGCGCGTGGGATCCCGCGCGTGGGCCATCGTCCTCGGACTGCTGCTGGGAGGTGTGCTCGGCAACCTGACCGACCGTCTGTTCCGTGCGCCGGGCTTCGCCGTCGGCCACGTGGTGGATTTCATCAACACCCCCTGGATGATGCCGGCGATCTACAACGTCGCCGACATCTTCATCGTGACGATGATGATCGGAGTGGCCGTCCTCGTCGTCAGCGGGCTGCATCTCGACGGCACCCGTGAGAACCGCGGGCACGCAGCGGACGACACGACACCCCGCGACGGCGGCGGCGACGGCGGCGAGGAGTCGCCGTCCGACGGAGCGGTCGAGGCGCGACCCGACGGCGAACCCCGAGACGGTCGCTGACGTGGACCGCCGCACGTTGATGGTGCCGGACGGTCTCGACGGTTCGAGGGTCGACGCCGCTCTGGCGAAGATGCTCGGCTTCTCGCGCACCTTCGCCGCGGAGGTGGCCGACGGCGGCGGCGTGTCGTTGGACGGGCGCGGAGCGGGCAAGTCCGACCGCGTACGCGCGGGGTCGTGGCTCGACGTGGAATGGCAGCCCAAGCGCGACCCCGAGATCGTTCCTCAGCTGGTCCCCGACCTCGACATCGTCTACCAGGACGACGACATCGTCGTCGTGAGCAAGCCGGTCGGCGTCGCGGCTCATCCCTCGCTCGGTTGGGAAGGACCCACGGTGCTGGGCGCGCTGGCGGCGGCGGGAGTCCGGGTCGCCACGACGGGCGCCGCCGAACGCCAGGGCGTGGTGCACCGCCTCGATGTCGGAACCAGCGGACTCATGGTCGTGGCGAAGTCCGAGCACGCCTACACCGTGCTCAAGCGCGCGTTCAAGGAGCGCACCGTCGAGAAGATCTACCACGCCGTCGTGCAGGGACATCCCGACCCGCTGTCCGGCACCATCGACGCGCCGATCGGGCGGCATCCGACCCACTCGTGGAAGTTCGCGGTCACGTCCTCCGGCAAGGACTCCGTCACGCACTACGAGACCATCGAGGCCTTCCCCGGTGCGTCGCTCCTGGAAGTGCATCTCGAGACGGGCCGGACGCACCAGATCCGCGTGCACATGGCGGCCCACCGCCATCCGTGCGTGGGGGACCCGCTGTACGGAGCCGACCCGACGCTGTCGGCGCGTCTCGGCCTCACGCGCCAGTGGCTGCATGCGAGGCAACTTTCCTTCCTCCACCCGACGACCGGCGAACGGGTGACCTTCCAATCGGACTATCCGGCGGATCTCGCGCACGCCCTGGACGTCCTGCGTGCGGACTGACGGCGTCCGGGTCTTGCCCGTGTCGGATGCCCGTGCCAACGTCGGGTCATGGCGATCGACGTGCGACCCGCGACCAAATTCACCGACGTCCGCACGATGGTCGGACCGAAGAAGCCGACGTCGAACGTCTGCTGGTGTCTGAGCTACCGCATCCCGTCCGCCCTCAACGGTGAACTGACCGGCCCGGCTCGAGGGGAATTCGTGCGGAAGCTCGTGCGGGAGGAGCCGCCCCCCGGGGTGCTCGCGTACGACGGCGACGAGGTCGTCGGCTGGGCCGGTGTGCACCCCCGCGCAGACACGACGTTCGACCGCTCACGCAGGATCCCGCACGTCGACGACCTCGACGTCTGGTCGGTGTGGTGCATCCGTGTCAGGCCGGGGCATCGCGGCAAGGGCATCTCGCACGCTCTCCTCGATGGTGCGGTGCGATTCGCCGACGAACACGCCGCGCCGGCGATCGAAGGGTATCCGGTCGACAACGAAGGCGCGAAGGTGGATCTCACGATGGCGTACGTGGGGACGCGCGCGCTCTTCGAGAAGGCCGGTTTCCGGAAGGCGGCAGACACCGATTCGGTTCTGAACGGCTTCCCCCGGGTGCTGATGCGTCTCGATCTGCGCTGAAATCCGGTCAGCGCCCGCCTTCGAAGAGCGTGTCGCCGTGCTGGAGCGCAGACGCGATGCGTGCCCGCATGTCGGCATCGATCTCGGGCAGCGCGTCGAGGTCGTACCATCCCACCTCGGTCATCTCGCCGTCGGCGGGGAAGGGCTCGCCCGAGACCCATGAGCACCGGAAGGTCAGGTCGAGATAATCGCTCTGGTCGCCGTTGTCGTAGGTGATGCGCGGAATCTGATGCACCCACGCGAGCCTGTCGACGCGGATCACCACATCAGCCTCCTCGAGGGCCTCGCGGGCTGCGGCGTCCGCAGGTTCCTCGCCGGGGTCGACGATGCCCGTGATCGGAGTGAGCAGGCCGTTGTCGCTGCGTCGACCGAGCAGCGCCCGGCCGTCGCGGATGACCACCGCCGTCACACCGACGAGAGCCAGCGGGGCGTGGCCGATGTGGCGACGCAGGTCGAGAACGAAGTCGGGGGTGGGCATGCCCTCACGGTAGCCGTCGGTCGGTCGCGCTGTCCGACCCCGACCGTAGACTCGAGACGTGGCATCCGATTCCTTCGTCCATCTGCACGTGCACAGCGAATACTCGATGCTCGACGGGGCCGCGCGCATCGGTCCGATGGTGCAGGAAGCCGTGAAGCAGGGCATGCCGGCGATCGCCGTCACCGACCACGGCAACACGTTCGCGGCGTTCGAGTTCTACAAGACCGCGAAAGACGCCGGCATCAAGCCGATCATCGGCATCGAGGCGTACGTCACCCCGGGCACGCATCGCAGCGACAAGGCTCGAGTGCGGTGGGGCACGCCCGAGCAGAACAGCGACGACGTCTCGGGCTCGGGTGCCTACACGCATATGACGCTGCTGTCGGAGTCGACCGAGGGGATGCACAACCTCTTCCGGTTGTCGTCCCGCGCGAGCATGGAGGGCTACTACTTCAAGCCCCGCATGGACCGCGAACTGCTGCAGACGTACGCGAAGGGTCTCATCGCCACGACCGGATGCCCGTCAGGTGAGGTGCAGACACGCTTGCGCCTCGGCCAGTACGACGCGGCGCGCGCGGCGGCGGCGGAGTTCCAGCAGATCTTCGGCAAAGAGAACTACTTCGCCGAGATCATGGACCACGGCCTGAGCATCGAGCGCCGGGTGATGTCGGACCTGCTCAAGATCGCCAAGGACCTCGACATCCCGCTGGTCGGCACGAACGACCTCCACTACACGCATCAGCACGACGCCACCAGCCATGCCGCACTGCTGTGCGTGCAATCGGGTTCGACGCTCGACGACCCGAAGCGCTTCCGATTCGACGGCGACGGCTACTACGTCAAGTCGCCGGCCGAGATGCGGCAGATCTTCCGCGACCACCCCGATGCCTGCGACAACACGCTGCTGATCGCCGAGCGGTGCGACGTCGAGTTCAACACGAGCGCGAACTACATGCCGCGATTCCCGGTGCCCGCCGGCGAGACCGAGGAATCCTGGTTCGTCAAGGAGGTCGAGGCGGGTCTGCAGTCGCGCTATCCGGCGGGTATCCCCGATGCCGTCCGGGCTCAGGCCGAGTACGAAACCACCGTCATCGTCCAGATGGGGTTTCCGGGCTACTTCCTGGTCGTCGCCGACTTCATCAACTGGGCGAAGGAGAACGGCATCAGGGTCGGGCCGGGGCGCGGGTCGGGAGCGGGCTCGATGGCCGCGTACGCGATGAAGATCACCGATCTCGATCCCCTGCAGCACGGGCTCATCTTCGAGCGGTTCCTCAACCCCGACCGCGTGTCCATGCCCGACTTCGACGTCGACTTCGACGACCGCCGGCGCGGCGAGGTCATCCAGTACGTCACCGAGAAGTACGGCGACGAGCGCGTCGCGCAGATCGTCACCTACGGCACCATCAAGGCGAAGCAGGCGCTGAAGGACGCCGGTCGTGTCCTCGGCTTCCCGTTCAGCATGGGGGAGCGGCTCACGAAGGCGATGCCGCCCGCCGTGATGGGCAAGGACATGCCACTGGAGGGCATGTTCGACAAGAACCACCCCCGGTTCAAAGAGGCGTCCGAGTTCCGCACCCTGATCGAGACGGATGCCGAGGCCAAGACGGTCTTCGATACGGCGGTCGGTCTCGAAAACCTGAAGCGGCAGTGGGGTGTGCACGCGGCGGGCGTCATCATGTCGAGCGAACCGCTGATCGACATCATCCCCATCATGCGTCGCGAGCAGGACGGACAGATCGTCACGCAGTTCGACTACCCGTCGTGCGAGTCCCTCGGGTTGATCAAGATGGACTTCCTGGGGTTGCGAAACCTCACGATCATCAACGATGCGCTCGACAACATCGAGGCCAACCGCGGCCATCCCCTCGTCCTCGAAGACCTGTCGCTCGACGATGCGGCCGCGTACGAGCTGCTCTCCCGCGGCGACACCCTCGGCGTGTTCCAGCTCGACGGCGGACCGATGCGGTCACTGCTGCGACTCCTGAAGCCCGACAACTTCGAAGACATCTCGGCCGTCATCGCGCTGTATCGACCCGGCCCGATGGGCGCCAACTCGCACATCAACTACGCCCTGCGTAAGAACGGGCAGCAGGAGATCACCCCGATCCACGAGGAGTTCACCGAATCCCTGCGCGAGATCCTCGACACCAGCTACGGACTGATCATCTATCAGGAGCAGGTGATGGCGATCGCCCAGAAGGTCGCCGGGTTCAGCCTCGGTCAGGCCGACATCCTCCGTCGAGCCATGGGCAAGAAGAAGAAGTCCGAGCTCGACAAGCAGTTCGAGGGCTTCCGAGCGGGGATGCACGCGAACGGATATTCGGATGCCGCGGTGAACATGCTGTGGGAGATCCTGCTGCCGTTCTCGGACTACGCATTCAACAAGGCCCACTCCGCGGCCTATGGTCTGGTCTCGTATTGGACGGCCTACTTGAAAGCCCACTATCCCGCGGAGTACATGGCGGCGCTCCTCACCAGCGTCGGCGACTCGAAAGACAAGATGGCGGTCTATCTCAACGAGTGCCGCCGCATGGGCATCAAGGTGCTGCCGCCCGACGTCGGTCAGTCGATCCGCTACTTCGCCGCCGTCGGCGAAGACATCCGCTTCGGACTCGGCGCGGTGCGAAACGTCGGCGCCAATGTGGTGGACGGCATCGTCACCGCCCGCGCCGACGACAGCTTCGTGAGCTTCCACGACTTCCTCACGAAGGTGCCGCTCCACGTCGCGAACAAGCGCACCGTCGAATCCCTCATCAAGGCGGGCGCATTCGACTCGCTGGGTTCGTCGCGCCGCGCCCTGATGGAGATCCACGAAGACGCCACCGAGGCGGCGGTGGAGACCAAGCGCAAGGCCGCGACCGGGGCGATCGGGTTCGACTTCGACAGCCTGTACGACGAGACCGAGGAGATCAGGCCTGCGAAGGTGCCCGACAGGCCGGAGTGGACCAAGAAGGACAAGCTCGCATTCGAGCGTGAAATGCTCGGCCTCTACGTCTCCGACCACCCGCTGGCGGGTCTCGAGGCACCGCTGGCCAAGCACGCCTCGACGAGCATCCACGACCTGCTGTCTTCGGAGGAGGTCAACGACGGCGACCAGGTGACGGTCGCCGGGCTGGTCACGAGCGTTCAGCATCGCGTGGCGAAGCAGAGCGGCAATCCGTACGGGATGATCACTGTCGAGGATTTCAACGGCGAAGTCACCGTCATGTTCATGGGCAAGACCTACACCGAGTTCGCGAGCATGCTGGTCGGCGATTCGATACTGGTCGTCCGCGGCCGCGTGTCCCGTCGAGACGATGGACTCAACCTGCACGCCCAGTCGGCCTTCTCGCCCGATCTGGGAGCAGTGGACGCCTCCAGCGGGCTCGTACTCGTGGTGCCCGAGCAGCGGGCCACCGAGACGGTGATCAGCGAGTTGGCCGAGGTGCTGCGCCGCCATCGCGGCGACACCGAGGTGATCCTGCGGCTCCACAAAGGCTCGGCCGCAAAGGTCTTCGAGGTGCCGCTGCCGGTGCGCGTGACGGCCGATCTGTACGGCGAGTTGAAGGGGCTCCTCGGGCCGCAATGCCTGGGCTGATTCCCGGGGGTTCATGGTCGTCGCAGGTAGTATCGGGTGCGGCGCAGCCCCGAACGCGTCGCTGATGGAGGAATGACTGTGACCGACCCCGCCCTGAACCCCGCGATCGACGACACGCAGAACGATGAGGCGCAGGCCGACACCGCGGACCGCCCCGATGCGTCGTCGGAGGATGCTCGCACCGAGGAGCAACCGCAGTACGGCGTGGGACCCTTCTCGGTCCGTGAGGTCGCACTCGTCGGCGTCTGGCTCGTCGCGTTCGTGATCTCGTTCTTCTCCTTGAGCGTGGTGGGCTTCTCGTCGCTGTGGACGTCCGGGATCGACTGGATCCTGACGATCGGGCTGCCCACGGTCGCCGTGTTCCTCCTCGTGCTGCGCAGGCTCTCGCCCGACGGAATCCGTCGCGTCGGTTCGCTCGGGATCGATCAGTTCGCCTCCGTGGCGTTCTCGGTGTCGGCGATGATCTGGGTGCAGCTCACCTGGACGACCGTCGCCATCGCCTCGAGCCGGGGTGTCTGGGCGTACTCGTGGGTGCTGTGGCTCGAGCTCGTCCTCATGCTCGCCGGGGTCGTGCTCACGGTGTTCGCCCCCCTGACCCCCGTGCTCCGCGAAGATTTCCTCGGACGCCGCGAGATCCCCGCCCACCGCAATGCCCGACCGATCCGTCCCGTCGTCGCGGCACCGCCGCGCGCGCCGCGTGAGCGACGAGCCGCCACGTCCGACGAATCGGTCGAGGACGACGGGCACGGCGATTCGGCGCCGACGGACGGCTCCCTGCCCGACGGTGACAATCGGTACGACGCGGCGGAGACGGGCGGGTACGCGACCTCCGGCGACACCGGCGCGCACGCCCTGTTCTCGTCCGACAGCCAGGATCTCGAGGGGTACGACGCGCCCCCGACCAACGACACGGGCGATTGGTCGTCCGAGCGCCGCGACGCCGACGACGCCGCGGCATCCGCCCCGCAGCCGACCGTCAGCCGTCAGGCGTTCTGGGCTCTCAGCCCGGTGGAGCGCGACGTCGTCGACGACCGTGGCGTCCCGCTCTTCCGCGTCGGACCCACCGCGTGGGCGCTCGTCATCGAGGACCACGGTTCCATGTTCGTCATCCGTCACGAAGACGGACGGGCTGGGTACCTCCACGACGTCAGCGACGTGACCAGGGGCTGAGGTCTGCAGCGCTCGAGCGCTGACCGCTCCTGCGGAGCGGATAGCCTGGAGGGATGCTTCGCACCATCGATCTCCGCGGACGGACGCTGTCGGCCGCCGAGCTGCTCGCCGCCGTTCCGCGTGCCACTGCGGCGCGCGAGGAGGCGCTGACCACGGCCGCTGCGCTCGTGCAGGATGTCGCCCGTGAGGGCGAGGAAGCATTGCGACGTCAGGCCGAACGCTTCGACGGAGTGAGCGACCATGCTGTGCGCGTCCCGGCGTCGCATCTGTCGGAGGCGCTCGCCGCACTGAGCCCAGACGTACGCGGCGCCCTCGAGGAGGCGATCCGCCGGGTACGCCTCGCGTCGGCCGCGCAGGTCCCGTCACCGGTCGTCACCGATTTGGGCGAGGGCGCCCTCGTCATGCAGCGCTGGCAGCCGGTGCGTCGCGTGGGCGTCTACGTTCCGGGCGGGAAGGCGGTCTACCCGTCCAGCGTGGTCATGAACGTGGTGCCCGCGCAGGTGGCGGGCGTACGTGAAGTGGCGCTCGCATCGCCGCCCCAGCGGGAGTACGACGGTCGGGTGCACCCCGTGATCCTCGCCGCCGCACACCTCCTCGGCGTGACCGAGGTGTACGCGATGGGCGGAGCGGGTGCCATCGGCGCTTTCGCCCACGGCGTCGATTCCGTCGGGCTTTCTCCGGTCGACGTCGTGAGCGGACCGGGCAACAATTTCGTCGCCGCGGCCAAGCGCGCCGTGGCCGGACGTGTCGGCACCGACTCGGAGGCGGGCGCGACCGAGATCCTCATCGTCGCCGACGACAGTGCCGACCCGCGGCTCGTCGCGGCCGACCTGATCAGCCAGGCCGAGCACGACGAGCAGGCGGCCGCCGTGCTCGTCACGGCATCCTCGGCACTCGTCGACGCGGTGAACGCCGAGCTGGCGATGCGCGCTCCCCTCACGATGCACGCAGAACGGGTCGCCGAGGCGTTCGCCGGACCGCAGTCCGCGATCATCCTGGTCGACGACCTGCAGACGGCGACGGACGTCAGCAATGCCTACGCCCCCGAGCACCTCGAACTGCATCTCGCCGACCCCCGGCCCGGCGACTTCGTGCACGCGGGAGCGGTGTTCGTCGGAGATCACTCGCCGGTGAGCCTCGGGGACTATCTCGCCGGGAGCAACCACGTTCTGCCGACGGGAGGTCAGGCCCGTTACGCGCCCGGGCTCTCGGCCGCCACGTTCCTGCGCCCGCAGCAGGTGATCGAGTACACCCGCGACGCCCTTGCCGAGGTGCGTCAGCAGATTGTGACCCTTGCGAATGCCGAAGTCCTGCCCGCCCACGGGGAGGCCGTCGAGGCGCGCTTCGAGCTCGACGCGCGGCACTGACCGTTCCGGACCACCACGGTTGCGTGGCGTAGTCTGTCGATGCCATGCACTGCCCCTTCTGCCGCCATCCCGACTCGCGCGTCATCGACTCGCGGACGAGTGACGACGGACTCAGCATCCGTCGCCGTCGCCAGTGCCCCGAATGCGGGCGCCGATTCTCCACCATGGAGACGGCGAGCCTGAACGTGATCAAACGGTCGGGGGTCATCGAACCGTTCAGTCGGGAAAAGGTCATGTCGGGAGCCCGCAAGGCGTGTCAGGGCCGTCCGGTCACCGATGCCGACCTGGCGATGCTCGCGCAGGCCGTCGAGGAGACGGTGCGCCAGACCGGGTCATCCCAGGTCGACACGAACGAGATCGGTCTCGCAATCCTCGGACCCCTCCGCGAACTCGACGAGGTCGCGTACCTGCGCTTCGCCAGTGTGTACCAGGCGTTCGACTCCCTCGAAGACTTCGAGACGGCCATCGGACTCCTGCGCGCCGACCACGGTACGCAGGCGGAGGCGCATGACCCGCGGTCGACGTCATCGGACGCGCTCGAGGCCCGATAATCTGGCGGGGATGTATCCCCTCCTGTTCCGCACGGTCCTGACCCGCTTCGACCCCGAGACCGCGCACCACGCCGGCATGCTCGTGGTGCGACTCGCCGGGGTCCGGCCGTTCGCATGGATCGCGCGCGCGCTGACCGCGCCCGATCCTGCGCTCCGCACAACCACCCTCGGGCTGCAGTTCTCCACACCCTTCGGCATCGCGGCCGGTTTCGACAAAGACGCCGTCGGCGCGTTCGGCCTCGGGGCCCTCGGGTTCGGACACGTCGAGATCGGCACCGTGACCGCCATCCCGCAGGACGGCAACCCGCGACCCCGCCTGTTCCGGTTGACGGCAGATCGTGCGCTCATCAACCGGATGGGCTTCAACAACGGCGGAGCGGATGCCACGGCCGCACGGCTCCGTCGGCTTCGCACTCGGCGCCATCGACCCGTGATCGGCGCGAACATCGGCAAATCGCGGGTCATCGACGTCGAGGACGCCACGGCGGACTACGTCCGCAGTGCACGCCTCCTGGCTCCACTCGCCGACTATCTCGCGGTCAACGTCTCATCGCCGAACACGCCGGGTCTGCGAACCCTGCAGGCGGTCGAGACGCTGGCACCACTGCTGCGGGCCGTCAAGGACGCCGCCGGCACGACGCCCATGCTCGTGAAGATCGCCCCCGACCTGACCGACGACGAGGTGGTCGCGATCACGCGACTCGCCGTCGATCTGGGGCTTGCGGGACTCATCGCCACCAACACGACGATCTCCCGGGACGCGCTGCGCACCGACGCGGCGACCGTGGCGGCCGCAGGTGCCGGCGGGCTCTCCGGCGCGCCCGTGCGACAGCGCGCACTCGACGTGGTTCGTCTGGTGCGGGGTGCGGCTCCGAGCCCGGAGTTCTGCGTCATCGGGGTCGGGGGAGTCGAGACGGCAGAAGACGTGCGGGCGCTGCAGGAGGCGGGCGCAACCCTCGTCCAGGGATACACGGGGTTCATCTACCGCGGCCCGCTCTGGGCGCGGCACCTCAACCGCGGGCTCTCCCGCAGCCGGTGAGCGCCCCGCTCACGCGGGGTGCTGGCCCCGCTTGACCTGCGGCTTGGGCAGGCGCATGAAGCGCATCTGGATGGTCCGCATCGCGGCGTACCACCCGAGGCCCTTCTCCATGCGTTCGGCGCCGAACTTGTCGCGAACGGCGCGCTTCACGCGGATCGACGTGATGATCATGTCGCCGATGACGAAGAGGATGAAGATCCACAGTGCGATGAACGAGTAGTACTGGATGGCGGGGAGCGGGATGAACGTCGCGACGATCACCAGCACCATCGCAGGCATCACGGCTTCACCGAGGTGCCACCCGGAATCCACGAAGTCGCGGGCAAACCTGCGCTGCGGACCCTTGTCGCGCACCGGGAGGAACTTCTCATCGCCGGCGGCCATGCCGACCCGGGCTTTCTCGCGCTGCGCGGCGAGGTCTGCGCGCGCACGCGCCTTCGCCTCTTTCGTGTCGGCGACGAGCGGCCGCTTGCGCGCAGCCTCCTGCTCGGCGCGAGAGGGCGTCGCGCGCCCCTTGCCGGACGGGCTGACAGTGCCGCCGTTGAGGACCGTTCCCTCGGAGGGCGCTGCGCTGGACGCGGGGGCTTCGGGTGACTTTGCCACGGTGATCCTCAAATGTTGCGAAAGGCGATGGACTTAAGATTACTCGCATGAGCACTGAACTGTCCCGCACTCAGGCCGTACGCGATGCTGCGACCTCCGGCATCCCGGCGGCGCTTGCCGACCTGGGCGCGCTGGTGCGCATCCCGTCCATCGCCTGGCCGGCGTTCGATCAGACCCAGCTGCAGCGCAGCGCCGAGGCTGTGGCCGCCCTCGCCGAGGGAACGGGGGTGTTCGATCAGGTGCAGGTCACGTCCGCAGCGATCCCCGGAACGGATGAGATCGGGCAGCCCGCGGTCCTCGCGACCCGAGCCGCGCGCAACGGCCGACCGACCGTGCTCCTCTACGCCCATCACGACGTCCAGCCCATGGGCGACGAGGCGCTGTGGGAGACGCCGCCCTTCGAGCCGACGGTCCGCGACGGTCGGCTGTACGGGCGCGGCGCGGCCGACGACAAAGCGGGCGTGATGGCCCACATCGCCGCGCTCCGCGCGCTGCGCGAGGCGCTGGGCGACGATTTCGACCTGGGAGTCGCCCTGTTCATCGAGGGCGAGGAGGAATACGGGTCCCGATCTTTCGCACAGTTCCTCTCCGACAATGTGGACGCCTTGCGCAGTGACGTGATCGTCGTGGCGGACTCGGGCAACTGGGACCTGAACACACCGGCCGTGACGGTCTCGCTGCGGGGGAACGCCCGTTTCACGCTCACGGTGCGCACCCTCGATCACGCCTCCCACTCGGGCATGTTCGGCGGGGCGGTGCCCGACGCACTGATGGCGACGGTCACGTTGCTGGCGACGCTGTGGGACGCGGACGGGGCCGTCGCCGTCGAGGGGATGACCGAGCGCGAGGGCACGACGCCGGAGTACTCGGAGGCCACCCTGCGCGACGAGGCGGGGCTGCCCGAGGGTGTTCAGCCGATCGGGCGGGGGACGATCCTCAGTCGCATCTGGAACAAGCCCGCGATCACGATCACCGGGATCGACGCGACCAGCGTGGCCGAGGCATCCAACACCCTCGCTCCGTCCGCATCCGTCGTGATCAGCGCCCGCGTCGCTCCGGGACAGCCCGCCGAGGACGCCTATGCGGCTCTGGAGGCGCACCTGCGCTCTCACGCGCCGTTCGGTGCTCAGCTGGAGTTCACCGACGTCGACCTCGGCAACGGATTCCTCGTCGACACGAGCGGCTGGGCGGTCGACGCGGTGCGCGAAGCGCTCCACGAGGGGTACGGCGTCGAGCCGATCGACATCGGCGTCGGCGGTTCCATCCCGTTCATCGCCGATCTCGTCGAGTCGTTCCCCGAGGCGCAGATCCTCGTGACCGGCGTCGAAGACCCGCACACACGCGCGCACAGCCCCAACGAGTCGCTGCATCTGGACACGTTCCGCCACGCCGTGCTCTCGGAGGCGCTCCTGCTCGAGGGTCTCGACGCGCGCACCGTCTGAGGAGCCCTCGCGACCGGATGCCGCGTCCGGGCGTAGAATCGACGAAGACAACCGATCGCCCCGCCGTCAAGGAGAGTCATGACCGACACCGCCCTGTCTCCCGACCAGACCGTCAACGCCCACGGCGTGCAGCTGACGGACGCCGCCGCGGCGAAGGTCAAGCACCTGCTCGCCCAGGAGGGCCGCGACGACCTGCGTCTGCGCGTCGCCGTCCAGCCCGGCGGATGCTCGGGCCTGATCTATCAGCTCTATTTCGACGAGCGCTACCTCGATGGTGACAACACCGTCGACTTCGACGGCGTCGAGGTCATCGTGGATGACATGAGCGTCGCGTACCTCGACGGCGCCTCGATCGATTTCAAGGACACGATCTCGGAGCAGGGCTTCACGATCGACAACCCGAACGCCGCAGGCAGCTGCGCGTGCGGCGACAGCTTCCACTGATCTTCCGACGAGGAGCGCCCCAGGACTTCGCCGTCCTGGGGCGCTTTTCGGCGTCTGACGCCCGCGCGGATATGGTTCGACGACGTCCCATCGTGCTGAGCGGATGGCCCGAATACCGTGTGAGGTTGCCGTAGACTGACGGCAGTTCTTTTACCCCCGGGAAGGTGCACAGTGCAGTCGAATCGAGCTCCTTCGAAACGCCGTATCCGGTGGGCGATCCTTCCGATCGGTATCGCCGCCGCGGTCGTCCTGGCCGGGTGCACGCAGCAGGAGCTGCACGGTTACCTCCCCGGTTTCGTCGAGGGCGAGCCGCCCGCGACGAACCGCACGGAGATGGTGGCCGGCCTCTGGGTCAACTCCTGGATCGTGCTGCTGGTCGTGGGAATCGTGACGTGGGCACTGATGGGTTGGGCTGCCATCGCGTACCGCCGCCGGAAGGGCCAGACCGGTCTTCCCGTGCAGATGCGCTACAACATGCCCATCGAGATCTTCTACACCGTGGTGCCGCTGATCCTGGTCGTGGGCTTCTTCGCCTTCACCGCCCGCGATCAGAACATCCTCGAGACGCAGACCGAGAACCCGGATGTCTCGATCACGGCCATCGGCAAGCAGTGGGCGTGGGACTTCCAGTACAACGGCGATGACGAGGACAACTCGGACGCCGTCTGGACGATCGGCGTCCAGGCCGAGCCCGCCGCCAACGGCGACGTCGACCAGGACAAGCTGCCGACCCTGTACCTGCCGGTGGACAAGACGGTCAAGATCCAGCTGCAGTCGCGCGACGTGATCCACTCCTTCTGGATCATCGACTTCCTGTACAAGAAGGACATGTACATCGGCAAGGACAACTACTGGTCGTTCACGCCGACTCGCGAGGGCACCTACGAGGGCAAGTGCGCAGAGCTCTGCGGCGAGTACCACTCCGCGATGCTCTTCAACGTCAAGGTCGTCAGCGACGACGAGTACGAGTCGTACCTGTCCTCGCTCCGTGCGCAGGGCAACACCGGAGACATCACCGACGAGTACGACCGGTTGCAGAATCAGCCGGGCACCGGCGCCGAGGGGAACGAGTAATCATGGCGACCACGCTTCCGTTGCAAGAGTCGGGTTCCGGCCGTCCGACGACGCTGCCGGCGCGGCAGGCGGCTCTTCTGAGTTCGACGCGTGTCGAGCAGAAGGGCAACATCGTCGTCAAGTGGATCACGTCCACCGACCACAAGACGATCGGGTACATGTACCTGATCGCATCCGTCGTGTTCTTCATGCTCGGCGGCGTGATGGCCCTCATCATCCGCGCCGAGCTCTTCGAGCCGGGCATGCAGATCGTCCCGACCAAGGAGCAGTACAACCAGCTGTTCACGATGCACGGCACGATCATGCTGCTGATGTTCGCGACGCCGTTGTTCGCGGGTTTCGCGAACGTGATCATGCCTTTGCAGATCGGTGCGCCCGATGTCGCGTTTCCGCGGCTGAACGCGTTCGCGTTCTGGCTGTTCCTGTTCGGCTCCACCATCGCCGTCTCGGGCTTCCTCACCCCGCAGGGTGCCGCTGCGTTCGGATGGTTCGCCTACCAACCTCTCGCGGGGGCGACCTTCTCGCCGGGGGCTGGGGGTAATCTCTGGATGCTCGGCCTCGGGATGAGCGGGTTCGGAACGATCCTCGGTGCGGTGAACTTCATCACGACGATCATCACGATGCGCGCGCCCGGTATGACCATGTGGCGCATGCCGATCTTCACCTGGAACACCCTGGTGACGAGCATCCTCGTGCTGATGGCGTTCCCCGTTCTGGCTGCTGCCATCCTCGCCGCGGCTGCGGACCGGGTTCTCGGTGCCCACATCTACGATCCGGCCAATGGCGGGGTGCTGCTGTGGCAGCACTTGTTCTGGTTCTTCGGGCATCCGGAGGTGTACATCATCGCGTTGCCGTTCTTCGGGATCGTGTCGGAGATCTTCCCGGTGTTCAGCCGGAAGCCGATCTTCGGGTACAAGACTCTGGTGTACGCGACGATCGCGATCGCGGCCCTGTCGGTGGCGGTGTGGGCGCACCACATGTATGTGACGGGCTCGGTGCTGCTGCCGTTCTTCGCCCTCATGACGATGCTGATCGCGGTGCCCACCGGGGTGAAGATCTTCAACTGGATCGGCACCATGTGGCGGGGCTCCGTCACCTTCGAGACGCCGATGATGTTCGCCCTCGGGTTCCTGGTCTCGTTCGTCTTCGGCGGGCTGACGGGTGTCATCTTGGCGTCGCCGCCGCTCGACTTCGCGCTGTCGGACTCCTATTTCGTCGTCGCGCACTTCCACTACGTGGTGTTCGGGACGGTCGTGTTCGCGATGTTCGCGGGCTTCTACTTCTGGTGGCCGAAGTTCACCGGCCGCATGCTGAACGAGCGCCTGGGGTACATCCACTTCTGGATGCTGTTCGTCGGCTTCCACATGACCTTCCTCATCCAGCACTGGCTGGGAGTCGACGGCATGGTGCGTCGCTACGCCGACTACTCCGCAGCGGACGGCTTCACGTGGGAGAACCAGGTGTCGACCATCGGTTCCGTCATCCTCGGCGCATCGATGATCCCGTTCCTGTTCAACGTGTGGGTCACCGCGCGGAAGGCGCCGAAGATCACGGTGAACGACCCGTGGGGATATGGCGCGTCATTGGAATGGGCGACGTCGTGCCCGCCGCCGCGGCACAACTTCACGTCGATCCCGCGCATCCGCAGCGAGCGCCCCGCCTTCGATCTCAACCACCCCGAGGCCGGACTGCCCGTCGGAGTGGGACCGGCGAAGGATGCCCCCGATGCGCCCGTCGTCGACGCCGACCAGGGAAAGGTCAAGTAGGTGCGCACCAACACCGGACTCTGGTGGTTGCTCACCGTCTTCTTCTTCCTCGTCTTCGCCATGTACACGGCGTGGAACATCATCGCGCACGTCTCACCGGAGGTCGCCTGGTATCACGCGATCGAGTGGGTCGGCAGTGTCGCCCTGCTGTTCAGTGCGCTGATGGCGGCGCTCATCGCGTTCTACATCGGTCGTGTGCACAGCGCTCAGGGCGGTGAGCTGCCCGAGGACATCCTCACGGCCGACATCGACGACGGCGACCCCGAGCTCGGCGAGTTCAGCCCGTGGTCGTGGTGGCCCATCGTGCTGGCGTCATCCGCCGCGATCGGCATGATCGGCCTTGCCGTCGGTTCGTGGATGTTCCCGATCGGCCTCGCCGTCTTCGCCGTCGCCATCGTCGGCTGGGTGTACGAGTACTATCGCGGATACTTCGCCCGCTGACTCTGTGCGTCTTCTCGCCGCCGCTGTCTCCGACGTAGGCCTCCACCGGTCGGTCAATCAGGACGCGGCGTTCACCGCCCCGTGGGGCGCAGTGGTCGCCGACGGCGTCGGTGGCGGGCCCGCCGGCGACTTGGCTTCGTCGTCGCTCCTGCACAGGCTCGCCGCGACCGGCGCATACCGGCGTGACGACCCGGAGGGACTGCAGGAGCGGATCCTGGTCGCCAACTGGGAGCTGTCCGCCCACGCTGCGCGGGACCCTTCGCTCGTCGGCATGGCGACGACGTTGACAGGCATCTTCTGCGGAGCGACGGCGAACACCCTGCTGCTGGCCCATACCGGCGATTCGCGTGGCTATCGTCTGCGACGTGGCGTTCTGACCCGGATGACCAGAGATGACTCCTACGTCCAGGAGCTCGTCGACCAGGGGATCCTCTCGCTCGCAGATGCCGCTTCCCATCCACGTCGCAACATCATCACTGCGTCCCTCAGCGGTGACGAGGATGATGTCGTCCGCGTGACGAGACACGAGGCGGAGGACGGTGACCGTTGGCTGCTGTGCAGCGACGGGGTGACGGATTATGTTCCGGAACCGTACCTCGAACAGCTGCTCGTCTCCGTCGCCGACCCGCACGATGCGGCGGACGCGGTGGTGCGACTCGCTCTGCGCGCGGGCACCATGGACAATGTCACCGCCGTGGTCTGCGACACGACGACGGATGCGCTCGACTACGCGCCTTCCGCCCCCGCCTTCACCGGGGCCGCGGCATCGTGGTTCGTCGACGATTTCGACCTCGATGTCGAGACGGCCTGAGAGAGCGGGTCAGCGCACCACCATGGTCAGCGGATCGAAGACCCGGGGGAGTGGTCCGTCTGAGTCCTCGGTGGGCTGACCTTCGCGAACCCAGTACTCGTACCCGCCGATCATCTCTCTGACGGTGTACCCCAGTCGTGCGAAGGCGAGAGCCCCCTTCACGCCCGCGTTGCAGCCCGGGCCCCAGCAGTAGACGACGACGGGGGAGTCGAGGGGTATCTCCGCGGAGGCTTGTTCGGCGATCATGGCGTGCGGCAGGTGGATGGCCCCGCTGATGCGCCCCTGGGCCCACGCAGCGTCACTGCGCACGTCGACCAGCGTGAACTCCTCACCGGCCCGTTGTGCGGCGTAGACGTCTGACGGGTCTGTCTCGTGTGCGAGACGCTGAGCGAAGAAGGAAGCCGTGTCGGTCATGATCTCGACGCTACGCGGCGAACTCGATCGCGGTACGCCGTCTCCCGGTCACCCCGAGCACGATTCCTGCCGTCATCGAGCCGGCTCGACCCCGAGCTGAACAGAAGGATGCCCGGTACGATCCCCTCGCGGGTGATCGTACCGGGCATCCTGCTGTTCAGCCGGCTACTTGTCGTCGGGAGACGAGCCCTTCGAAGCGTCGGGCTTCTCCGGGATGATGATGTTCGACGGACGGACGGCCGTCTCGGACTGGTTGCCGTCGTCGATCGGACGGTGCGGCGCGTCGGGGACCCCGGCGCGATCGTGCGCACCTTGGATCTCAGCGTCCTCTTCGGCGGCGATGTGATCCAGCGAGTGGTGCTGGTGAGCCACGGCGGCGTCGAGCTCAGACTGCGTGAGGGGCGTGAGCCGGTCCTCGAAGAACCAGCGCGAGATGGACGAGCGGACGTTCTCGTGCCATGGGATGCGACCGTGCGCGTTGGGACGGACGACCAGCGGCTCGTTGTCAATGTGCGAGACGAGCTTCCACCGGTCGTACTCATCGACGGGCTGATGAACCTCGATGTACTCGCCGCCGGGAAGACGGACGATACGACCGGATTCGTAACCGTGCAGAGCGATCTCGCGGTCCTTCTTCTGCAGCGCGATGCAGATGCGCTTCGTCACGAAGTAGGCGACGACCGGGCCCACGATCAGGAGCGCCTGGAGGGTGTGGATGACACCTTCCATGGTCACCCAGAAGTGGGTCGCGATGATGTCCGATGATGCTGCGGCCCACAGGACTGCGTAGAACGTGACGCCGGCGGCTCCGATGGCCGTGCGGGTGGCCGCGTTGCGCGGACGCTGAGCGATGTGGTGCTCGCGCTTGTCACCCGTGACCCAGGCCTCGATGAAAGGGTAGATGAGAACCAGCACGATGAAGACGCCGATCACTCCGAGAGGCAGGAGGATGTTCCACGAAATGGTGTGGTTGAACAACACCGTCTCGAGGTGCGGCGGAACGAGTCGGAGTGCGCCGTCGGCGAAGCCGATGTACCAGTCGGGCTGGGTGCCCGCCGACACGGGGGACGGGTCGTACGGGCCGTAGTTCCAGATCGGGTTGATCGTGAACAGCGAGGCGATCAGCACGATGACACCGAAGGTGATGAAGAAGAAGCCGCCCATCTTCGACATGTACACGGGCATCATCGGGTAACCCACGACGTTGCTGTTCGTGCGGGCCGGACCGGCGAACTGCGTGTGCTTGTTGATCACCATGAGCATCAGGTGGAGCACCAGGAGCCCGACCAGGATCGCGGGGAGCAGCAGGATGTGCAGCGTGTACAGACGACCGACGATCTGATCGCCCGGGAACTCGCCTCCGAACAGCAGGAACGAGATCCACGTGCCGACCAGGGGGATGCCCTTCACCATGCCGTCGATGATGCGCAGGCCGTTACCCGAGAGCAGGTCGTCCGGCAGCGAGTAGCCGGTGAAGCCCTCTGCCATCGCGAGGATGAAGAGGATGAAACCGATCACCCAGTTGAGCTCGCGGGGCTTACGGAATGCGCCGGTGAAGAAGATGCGCAGCATGTGCACGCCGATACCGGCGACGAAGACGAGAGCCGCCCAGTGGTGGATCTGACGGACGAGCAGACCGCCGCGGATGTCGAACGACAGTCGCAGCGATGAGTCGAGCGCCGCCGACATCTCGACACCGCGCATCGGGATGTACGCGCCGTCGTAGTGGGTCGGCACCATGGACGCCTGGAAGAAGAACGTCAGGAACGTGCCCGAGATGAGGACGACGACGAAGCTCCACAGCGCGATCTCACCGAGCATGAACGACCAGTGATCGGGGAAGATCTTGCGGCCGAGCTCCTTGACCAGCCCGGAGAGGCTGGTGCGCTCGTCGAGGTAGTTCGCTGCGCCGGCGACGAACTTACCGCCGAGCGGCTTGTCCGATGCCTTTCCCTGGAAGTTTGCCGGCTGGGCCTTCGTGCTCGAGGCCGCCTCGAAGGCGGGTACGCCCGATCCTGATGCGGATGCGGTAGTCATCAGTGACGCTCCCAGAAGCTCGGGCCGACCGGTTCGTTGAAGTCGCTGCGGGCGACGAGATAGCCGTCCGCGTCGACGGTGATGGGCAGCTGCGGAAGCGGCCGGGCGGCGGGGCCGAAGATCACGGCTGCGCCGTTGGCCACGTCGAACTGGGACTGGTGGCAGGGGCACAGGAGATGGTGCGTCTGCTGCTCGTACAGAGCGACTGGGCAACCGACGTGGGTGCACACCTTCGAGTACGCGACGATGCCGTCGTACGACCAGTCCTTCTTGTCGTCGGCCTCGGTGATCTGCTCGGGCAGCATGCGCATGAGCAGCACGATCGCCTTCGCCTTCTCTTCGAGGTAGCCCTCTTCGTGCCCGAGGGAGGCGAGCTCCTCGGGGATGACGTGCACGGCCGAGCCGAGTGTGACGTCCGACGCGCGGATCGGCTCACCCGACGGGTCGTGCGCGAGTCGCATGCCCTCGGCCCACATCGTGTGGCTGAGAAGGAAAACCGGGTTGCCCGCGTTCGGGTTCTCCGGCGTGTCCTGGGGGGCCAGGCCGCGAAAGAGCGTGACGCCAGGGATGACCGAGGCGGCGAGTGCGGCGAACAGCGAGTTGCGGATCATGACGCGACGCCCGAAGCCGGACTCCTCATTGGCTTCGGCGAACGCCGCCACCACGGCTTCGCGGGTCGTGTCGCGGCCACGGGTCGCGTGCCGGTCCTCGATGTACTCCTTGTCGGACATGATCGCCTTGGCCCAGTGCGTCGCACCGATGCCGATGGCGAGCAGCGCGAGCGCGATGCCCAGACCGATGAAGAGGTTGTTGTGCCGGATGCTGAGGATCTCGCCGTCTTCGATCGGGAAGATCATGTACGCGACCATCGCCCAGATGCTGGCGGCGACGGAGAGGTAGAACAGCGTGTAGACGGTCCGGACGGCGCGCTTCATCGCGGCCGGGTCCTTGTCGGTGACGCGCTCGCGATGCGGCGGGAGCGGCGGAGGCTGCACCGGGTCGGTGACCGCGATCTCCAGCCCCGAAGACGGCTTCCAGGAAGCCCTCTCGTGCTCGAGCGCATTCTGCTCGTGTGCCATGGTGCTCCTCGTGCGTTCTTCTGTCAGCGGGCGATCAGTTTGATTTCGCGGAGATCCACACCGTGAGCGCGATCAGCGTTCCGATGCCGAAGATCCAGATGAACAGACCTTCCGACACGGGGCCGAGCGAGCCGAGGGCGTAACCGCCGGCGGATTCGTTGTTCTGCATGTAGAGCAGAGAAGAGATGATGTCGCGCTTGTCTTCTGCCGTGAGGTTCAGGTTGTTGAAGACGGGCATGTTCTGCGGACCCGTCACCATCGCCGCGTACATGTGCAGGGCGCTGGTCTCGGTGAGCGCGGGCGCGTACTTGCCCTCGGTGAGCGCACCACCGGCGGCCGCCACGTTGTGGCACATCGCGCAGTTGATACGGAACAGCTCGGCGCCCCGGGCGACGTCGCCCTCGCCGTCGAGGACCTCCTCGTCGGGGTACGTCGGGCCGGGAGAAGTGGACTGCACCCACGCCGCCATGGCCTGGATCTGCTCTTCCGTGAACTGGACCGGCTTCTGCGGCGCCTGCGGGCCCTGCATCTGCAGCGGCATGCGTCCCGTCGACACCTGGAATTCGACGGCGAGCTCGCCCACGCCGTAGAGCGAGGGACCCGCCTCCGTACCCTGGAGATCGAGTCCGTGGCAGGTGGCGCAGTTCGCCTGGAAGAGCTTCTTGCCGTCATCCGCGGTCAGCGTGGACGTGACCGCCGTGTCTGTGGGCGAGGCCATCGCTGCGGACGCGCCGGCGTAGATCCCGCCGGTCAGCAGCAGGCCGATGCCGATGAGCGCAGCTGCGGCGACGGGGCTGCGGCGTCCGGTCGCTCGGCGCTTCTTCTCTCGTGCCATGTCGAGTACGGCTCCGCTCTTATTTCAGGAAGTAGATGACGAGGAACAGGGCGATCCAGACGACGTCGACGAAGTGCCAGTAGTACGACACGACGATCGAGGTGGTCATCTCTTTGCGCCCGAAGTTCTTGACCGCGAATGCGCGGCCGATCACCAGGAGGAAGGCGATCAGGCCGCCGGTCACGTGGAGGGCGTGGAAGCCGGTGGTGATGTAGAACGCCGAGGCGTACGAGTCCGCCGAGATCGGCATCCCCTCCGCCACGAGCTGCGCGTACTCCCACACCTGACCGGTGACGAAGATCGCGCCCAGCGCGAAGGTGAGGAAGAACCACTCGACCATGCCCCAGCCGAGCACACCGCGCTTCTTGGTCGAATACGGCTGGAACCGCTCCGCCGCGAAGACACCCATCTGGCAGGTCACGGACGACAGCACGAGGATGATCGTGTTGACCGTCGCGAAGGGCACGTTCAGCAGCTCGGTCCGCTCCGCCCAAAGCTCCGGGGAGGTGTTGCGCAGGGTGAAGTAGATCGCGAAAAGACCCGCGAAGAACATCACCTCGCTACCGAGCCACACGATGGTTCCGACAGCGACCGGATCGGGCCGCTTGACGGACCGCATCGCCTGAGAATAGGTCGCTGTCGTGGTCGTCACATTCCCCATTATGACCGATCTGGAGGGGGTGAGCTCGCACTTGAGGGCCTTGTTTTGACCAGCTCTGAACTTAGGATCGCCTCAGAGCGGCCTGCCAATGCGCCCTCCGCCGCCTGAGCGCCGCGTGTGAGCCTTCAGACCATCGAAAGGTCGGTCCGAAGTCACGATCCGACTACGATCGGGAGCTATGGCTGAGCTTCACTCCTGGCCCGACATCCTCACCTCGTTGCTGGACGGACGCGACCTCAGCATCTCCGAAGCGACATGGGCGATGCGGCAGGTCATGACGGGTTCGGCGACGCCGTCGCAGCTCGCGGGTTTCCTCATCGCCCTGCGGGCGAAGGGCGAGACCGTCGACGAGGTCGTGGGCTTCCGCGATGCGATCCTCGAGTCGGCCGTCCCGCTCCCCGTCGATGCCAACGTGCTCGACATCGTCGGCACCGGTGGCGACCGGTTCGGAACGGTCAACATCTCGACGATGTCGGCGGTCGTGGCCGCGGCATCCGGCATCCCCGTCGCCAAGCACGGCAACAGGGCGGCCAGCTCCGCCTCGGGCTCGTCCGACGTCCTCGGCGCGCTCGGGCTCGATCTGACGCTCGATCCGTCCGCGGTCGCCGAGACGCTGGCGCGGACCGGGATCACCTTCGCGTTCGCCTCGGCGTTCCACCCCGGCTTCCGCCATGCGGGGCCGACGAGGTCGGAGCTGGGAGTGCCGACGGTCTTCAACATTCTGGGCCCGCTCTGTAACCCCGCTCGGGCCGAGGCCAATGCGGTCGGTGTGGCGAGCCTGGACCGGGTGCCGCTCATCACGGGCGTCTTCCGGACGCGTGGAGCGACCGCGCTGGTGTTCCGTGGCGACGACGGGCTCGACGAACTGACGACGACGGGCCACAGCAGGCTCTGGGAGATCAGCCGCGGCGACGTCCACGAGCACGATCTCGATCCGCGTGACCTCGGCATCCCCCTGGCGGACATCGACGATCTGCTCGGAGGCGACCCGGCGCACAATGCCGGCGTCGTCCATCGCGTGTTCGCGGGCGACCGTGGACCGGTGCGCGACATCGTGCTGCTGAACGCCGCAGCGGGAATGGTCTCGTACCGCCTGTTCCGCGATTCCACGCAGGCGCAGCGCCCGATCCTCGAGCGTCTCGCCGAGGCGCAGGACGACGCGGCGGCCGCCATCGACTCCGGCGGTGCGGCGGCCAAGCTCGACGAGTGGGTGTCCGTCACTCAGGAGTTGGCGTCGGCGGTCCGTTGACCGACGACGGTCCGGTGAGCGGCTTCGACGACATGAGACTGGCCTGACGTGGACCCGCTTGAGGCGCTGAACGAGATCGCCACGCTGCTGGAGCGCGAGCGGTCGTCGCGTTACAAGTCGAAGGCCTTCCGCACCGCGGCCGAGGCGATCTCCGACATGTCGGAAACCGAGCTGCGGGACACGGCATCCCTCAAGCGCCGGAAAGGCGTCGGGGACTCGACCTTCGCCGTGATCCAGCAGGCTCTTGAGGGTCGCGTGCCGGACTACCTCGCCGACCTGCGGGAGCGCGCGGGCGGTCCGAAGCCGAACGCCTTGCGCGCACTCCTCCGCGGAGACCTGCATTCGCACAGCGACTGGTCGGACGGTCTGACATCGATCGATCTCATGGTCGACGCCGGTCGTGCGCTCGGTCACGAATACCTCGCGCTCACGGATCACTCACCGCGACTGCGCGTCGCGAACGGGCTGTCCGCCGAGCGGCTGCGCGCCCAGCGCGAGGTCATCGCCCAGCTCGGCGGCGACGGCTTCACACTGCTCTCGGGTATCGAAGTCGACATCCTCGAGAACGGCGACCTCGACCAGGAGCCCGCTCTGCTCGACGAACTCGACATCGTCGTGGCATCCGCTCATTCGAAGCTGCGGATGGAGAGGGGACCGATGACGCGGCGTCTCGTCACGGCGGTCCGAAGCGGTCGCGCCGATGTGCTCGGACACGTCACCGGCAGGCTGGTGGAGGGCTCGAGGGGAACACGACCGCCGTCGAGCCTCGACGCGGCCGCCGTGTTCGCGGCGTGCGCCGAGCACGACGTCGCGGTCGAAATCAATTCCCGCCCCGAACGGCAGGATCCGCCGGATGAGCTCATCGCGATCGCTCTGGACGCCGGATGCCTGTTCTCGATCGATTCCGACGCGCATGCTCCCGGCCAGCTGGCGCTGCTGGACTATGGAGCCGAACGGGCCGAGCGCGCGGGCGTGCCGGCCGAACGCATCGTGACGACGTGGCCGCTGGACCGCCTGCGCGAGTGGGTCGAGACGCGACGGGCATGATCCCGAGGCTGAACGCTGGACGCCGCGACGCTCGTCGGCGGTCCTGACACGGCCGAGGCCGTCGCCGCCCCAGCGCTCAGGCCGGTGGTGCGGCGTTCGCGCGGATGACCTCCAGGCGCGCCCGGTACTCCACCTCGTCGATGTCACCCTGGGCGAACCGCTCGGCGAGCGTGGTCTCCGCACGGCGCACGGGGCTCAGGCGCCCGCCGGGTCCCCCTCCGTTCGCCGCGGCGGCGCGACGCCAGCGTCGGCCGAAGACGGCGAACAGGATCGCGAACACAGCGATCCAGAACAGCGGGATGAGCAGGAACAGCCAAGGCGCGAAGCCGGCCGGTCCGCCGAAGTGCGCGGCGGCGGCGGTGGTGATGTCTCCCGATGACATGGGGTGTCCTCTCGTCATGATCGCGGCGCGGACCGCTGCGATCGGATGCTCCGAGTCAACGCCCGCGCGCTGTCGGACGAATCCGGCGGAGGAGGTGTCTCCTCATGCTCCCCCGGGAGTACGTCGAGTGGAGGGTCGTGCTCCTAACCCCAGCCGCGTGTCACCAGGCCGGACTCGTACGCGAGGACGACCAGCCGCACGCGATCGCGCGCGTGCAGCTTCTGCATGATCCGCGACACGTGCGTCTTCGCCGTCAGCGGGGAGAGGAACAGCTCCGCCGCGATCTCGTCGTTCGAGAGACCGCGTCCGACGAGCAGCAGGACTTCGCGCTCGCGATCCGTGAGTGCGGTGAGGGGCGAAGGGCTCGCGGCATCCCGCAGCCCTTCCGCAGCGCGTTCGAGCAGTCGTCGTGTGATGCCGGGGGAGAGCAGCGCATCGCCTTCGGCGACCACGCGGACCGCGCGGATCAGGTCGACCGGCTCCGTGTCCTTCACGAGGAAACCGGCGGCGCCCGCGCGGATCGCGCGGGCGACATACTCGTCGAGCTCGAAGGTCGTGACGATGACGACCCGCACGTCCGACAAGGCGGGGTCCGCGGCGATCTGCTCGGTCGTCCACAACCCGTCGCCGTCGGGCATCCGGATGTCGAGCAGAGCGACATCCACCGGTGTCGCCCGGATGGCGCGCAGGAGGTCTTCCCCGCCGGACGCCTCGACCACGACCTCGATGTCGGGTTCGGAGTTCAGCAGGGCGCGGAACCCGGCCCGCACCAGCTGGTGGTCGTCGGCGAGAGCGACCCGGATCACCGGGGGCCCTCCCAGGGCAGCCGGGCGATGACGACCGTGCCGCCGCGCGGACCCGTGCCGACGGTGAGGGTGCCGTCGGCGAGATCAGCGCGCTCGCGCATCCCGCGCAGTCCCGCACCCTCGACATCGGCGGGGGCGATGCCCATGCCGTCGTCCTCCACCTCGACGACGAGATCCGAGCCGTTGTGGTCGACGGTCACGGTGGCGGTCGTCGCGGCGGAGTGCCGCACGACGTTCGTCAGCGCCTCCTGCACGATGCGGTACGCGGTGGTCTGCACAGCGCTCCGCGGCGCGGCATCCTCTCGCGTGTCCCTCAGCGTCACGGTGAGTCCCATCGCCGTGCGCTCACGCACCAAGGCGGCGAGGTCGGCCAATTGAGGCTGGGGGGTCAGCGGAGCGGTCTGCGGGTTCGACGCTTCGTCTCCACGCAGGAAGGAGAGCACACCCCGCACCTCATCGAGACCGACGGCACTCAGCGCGCGGATGCTCGACAACGCCTCGCGGGCACGTTCGGGCTCTCGGTCGAAGAGGTGCAGACCCACGCCGGACTGCACGGAGATCTGGCTCAAGGAATGCGCGAGCACGTCGTGCAGCTCGCGGGCGATGCGGGTGCGCTCATCCTGTTCGGCGGTGCGACGTCGTTCGGCCAGCTGGTCGCGTCGCGCGGCGGCGTGGGCGAGGCGTGCGCGGATGCTCTCGCCGATCGCGAAGCAGAGGGCGAGTCCGAATGTCGTGAGGGCGATGCGGAACGGGTGCCACGTGGTGTCGAGCAGTCCGCTGCCGATCACCGCCGCGAGCCACCCCACGCCCACCGAGACGAGCGCCCAGAGGCGTGCGCCGCGCAGGCATGCGGCGATGATCGCGAAGGCGAGGGCGACGAAGGGCGGCCCGGCGTCGGGTGGCACGAACAGGTCCACCGCGGTGAGCGCGGCGACGACGGCGACCGTCGGGCCGGGATGCCGGCGGGCCGCGAGCAGGCAGAGGGCGGATGCCGCAGCCAGCGTGACGCTCAGCGCCGCCCACCCGCGGGGACTGTGCATCCAGAACGAGATGCCGATCGCGGCGGGAACCTGGATCAGGAACGAGATCACGACCGGCACGAGCAGTCCCACGGTGGACGGCGGTCCGAAGCGGGGCGGGGCGTCGGCGCCGTCGGCGCGCGCGGACCGCTCCCACACGACACCAGGCATGCACGAGATGCTACGCCGGGGGCTGCTGGGAGGCATCTGACCGCGGGAGTGGTCCGGGTACTCCCGCGGGAGTACCTCCATCCAGGGATGGCGCGATGTCCGGTCTTCCGCCGCGTCGCCCGCGGAATCGACGCCGAGGCCGCTCGCCCGACCGATGCCGCAGACGTCGCGGGCGTCGGCTCAGCGGTCGAGCGCCGCGACGATCCGGTCGATCGTGGTGCCCAGGCCGCGGCGCTCGGCCAGGGCCGAGGCATCCGCCCTCTTCTCGGCGGTGAGGGGTCGCAGGCGGAAGTCGGCCTTCTCGAGCGGAAGGTTTTTGACGACGGCGACGACGGTCGGGGCGACCTCGAGGTAGGGGAGTGCCGCCGCGATCTTCGCCTGCATACCGGCCGACATGCCTTCGCCCGCGGCGGCCGCGACGAGGATGCCCTCGAGGTCACCGTGGGCGGCGAGCAGGGTCGCGGCGGACTTCTCTCCGATACCCGCGACGCCGGGGAGCCCGTCGGAGGAATCGCCTCTCAGGGTGGCGAAGTCGGCGTACTGCGTCGGAAGGACACCGTATTTCGCGACGACGGTCGCGTCGGTGACGACCTCCAGATTGCTCATGCCGCGAGCGGTATAGATCACCCGAACGCCGCGGGCGTCGTCGACGAGCTGGAACAGGTCGCGGTCGCCGGTGACGATGTCCACGGGCATCTCGGCGACGGTCGCGAGGGTGCCGATGACATCGTCGGCCTCATGCGCGGCAGCCCCCACGATGGGGATGCCCAGCACGCCGAGCGCCTCTCGGATGACCGGCACTTGGACTTCGAGCGGATCGGGGACCACCTCGACGTCGGGGCCCACGTCGATGACCTGGGCAACCCGGTGCGTCTTGTAGGTGGGGATCAGGTCGACCCGCCATTGCGGTCGCCAGTCATCGTCCCAGCACGCGACGAGATGGGTCGGCTCGTACATGGTGACGAGCTTCGTGATGATGTCGAGAAACCCCCGGACCGCATTCACGGGCGAGCCGTCGGGAGCTTTGATCTTGTCGGGCACCCCGTAGAACGCGCGGAAGTAGAGCGACGCGCTGTCGAGCAGCATCAAACGGTCGGGCATGCGCTCATCCTGTCACGGGGTCTGTCGCGGCGATCAGCAGCCGGGGCCGGAAGGATTCTCGAGGCACGTCTTGTCGACCAGCGCGGTGTGCACCTCGACGACGCGCACTTCGTACCCACCGGCCGTCGCTTCGACGAATCCGGCCACCGGCCGCCAGCCGTCGCCGAAGTTCACGGCGGCCGAGTACTGCACGGTGGCCGCCGCCACATAGGTGCCGCGCGCGCTGTAGACGTGGCTCGTGGCCGTCGGGGTGAACTGCGCCTGACCGAGTGCCGACCAGCTGGCACCGCCCGCCGGCGAGAACGACGTGGTGCCGTCGCCGTGGGAGAAGCGGAAGCCCGCCGGCGTGAAACGGACGACCACCGGGCGCTCGAAGATGACCCCCTGGATGTCTTGGGCGGATGCCGCGGCGACGAAGTTCGTCGGCATGCCGACGACACCCAGCCCGGCGGGCTCCCCGTCGAGCGACGGGCGGGCGGGGGTGAAGGAGGCGAGATCGGCCAGCGTCACCTCGGGGATCGGGATTAGGACCACGTCGTAGTTGCCGCGGCACGGATCGAATGCGCATTCCACTTCGGGTGCGACGGGGACGACGATCTGTCCGTCTCCGGAGCCGGGGTTGTCGTTGTCGTGTGACTCGCCGCCGCCGGACCCGCCACTACCGCCGGATCCGCCCTGCGACCCCGTGCCGCCGATGTCAACGCTGGTGCCGGTGTTTGAGATTTCACAGTTCTCGAAGTAGCCGTTTGCGTCGCAGTTGGTCGCAGCAAACGCGGTCTGAGGAGCGCCGAAAAAGCAGATGCAGGCTAGTGCGCTGGCCAGTATCAGCCCCGGTCGCATGAGGGCGCTCCTTCTCTACCGTCAATATTGCTAACGAGGAGTTTGGTCGGGGACTCGACGCTGACTTTGAGAGAGATGAGCATGCTTTGCACATCTCTCCGATCGGGGCTGACGACCGATTTCCCCTCCGCGTCGGTCCCTGTGATGTCGGATACATCCAGGCAAACGGCCAAATCGTAAATTCCAGCATCTCCCGCTTCGCGCGGATGAGGCTCGACTAGGGCCAGAGAGGATTCACCGCTCACCTGCCATCCATCTGCGTGCATCCTCGTATAGGACTCCCGTGCGTTGGCGTTCGCGTCCCCCGTCGTCCACGCGTACACGGGCTCGAACGTCGACGGGTCGCTGAGGTCGACCTGATTGAGTGCGTCGACGTAGTTGCGGTAGGTCTGCTCCGCCGCGGCGAACGCCTCGTCCTCCGAGGAGAAGAGCGGAGTCGATTCGGCCGGCGCGGGCTGTCCGATGCATCCGCTCAGCATGGCGGTCGCGACGACGAGGGTCGCGACGGCGGCGGCGATGCGGCGGATCACGCCACCACCGTAGCCGGGCGTGCTCGCGCGCGGCCATCGTTGTCCACAGCCGGCGTCCCGGGGAGGAGTCGCCGACCCGGGCGCTGAGCTGCGTGTCAGCCGATGACGGCGGCGCAGGCCATGAGCAGCGCCGAGGCACCCATCGCGGCGAACTGGGTGCGTTCCCGCCATCCGTGCGCCCGCCCGGCCCACGCTCCCGACAGTGCGGCGTACCCGACGGCGGTCACGACGAGCATCGCCGAGAAGCCGTCGGCGCTGAGACCATGGCCGTGTCCCTGCGCCCCCGCGCCGGCGTGCGCACCCATCCCCAGCAGCAGCGCGGCCATCAGCACGAGGCCGAGGGTGGTGTGCAGCGTCATCGCCCTGCCGTCCGCCGCCCTGCTGCTGCCCAGCCGGCTGCCCGGACCGCTGCGCGCCACCCGGCCGGGCAACAGCCCCCGCATGCCCGAGCCTGCAGCACTCGCCCCCTCGACGGGAACGGCCCGGCGTGCCCCCCGCGCTGCCGCCAGCACCATCGCGCAGATAATGAGCGCCGCGGCCCAGACGACGACCGGCAGCACCGGCGCGGGGCTCACCGCATCGAGCATGGCGAGCATCATCAGAGCGGCGGCCGCGAGTTCGAGCGCCCGCGCCCGCCGTCGATCGGCGGCCACGCAGCACGCGCCGATCGCGGCGGGGGCGAGTGCCCACGCGTGCAGGATCTCCGTCACGGATCAGTGGTGAGGTGCGGACGCACCGTGGTCGTGCCCGTCCGTGTGCGATGGGTGACCGGTCGCGCTCGGGTCGGCGGGCACGTCCGCGTGGTGTCCGTGGCCTGCGTGCTCCGCGTGGGCGCCGCTCGTGCCCGCCGAGCAGTGATCCGACATCGCCGGCGCCGGCACGTTGAGCGTAGGGTTGCGCTCGAAGAAGTTGTAGGGCTTCAGCGTGAACTTGGCGTAGTCCATCGGCATGACGGGCCAGTCCTCATTGCGGGGGAAGTGCGTGAGCCCGAACGTGTGCCAGAGCACGACGTCCTCCCCGATGAGAGGCTCGTCGCCCTCGATGAACGTCGGGATGCCCGCGCCACCCGGATGCTGGTTGACGAAGTCGCCCGCCGCGTAGCGCTCTGCGGGGTCGTACTTGGTGACGAAGAGGTTCTTGGTCGCGAACCCGGCGCGCGAGGCGATCGAGGACTCGTCGGCGGCCAGCAGCGTCGGCGTCTCGGTCGGGTACAGCACGTATGACGTGGGCTGACCCATCGTGGTCGTCTTCTCGGTCGACGCGATCTGCCACACGCGGTTGAGGGAGCCGTCGGCCACGCGCCCGGACGTCTTCTCCGATGCGATCGGCGTGACCCGCTTCGTGAAGGCGTTGCCGGCCGGGTTGAGCTCGGAGATCGGCATGCGGACGGCGTCGATCTCGTTCACGACGTTCGCGACGCCGTCGACGGTCATGTCGAGACGGGCGGAGAAGAGGTGCTGGTGGTAGGGCGCGCCCAATCCGGGCGCGACTTCCGAGGCGAACGGGTACGGGGAGCCGTCCTCCGCGAGACCGGGATAGGCGGAGGTGAAGAGGATGCCGGTCAGCTTCGCCTCGCACTCGATCGTGCCGTCGAGGTAGAGGTACCAGTAGAAGCCGTAGTCGTAGTTGCCGACGGTCGTGAAGAACGAGATGACCAGACGCCGTGATCGCCGCACCTCTGCGGAGCCGGTGAACAGATCGGTGTGCTTCCAAAGTGTGCCGAAGTCCTCCTCGTGCATGCACACGCCGTTGCGCACCGTGCGTGGCATCCCCAGTTCGTCGGCGAGCGTCGCGTCGAAGTAGCGGATCTCGCCCACGCAGTCGCAGCCGAGCGAGAGCTCGTTGGTGTAGCGCCCGAAGAGGTACTCACCGGTGTCGAAGTAGTTCTGCCAGAACCGGTTCGGCGACGGGTCGGCGTACGGCACGAGCATCTCGTTGATCGAGCCGCGGTACATCACCGGCCGGTCGGCGAAGGACAGCTGGCGCAGGATGAGGCCCTCGCGTGTGTCGAAACCGATGCGCAGGTCCCACTGACCCCACTGCACACGCTCGCCGTCGACGTGGAAGCTCGCACCCTCGGGCTGAGTGATCACGATCGGGGTGAGGCCCTCGAGCGGCGCGCCCTGCAGCGCGGGGTCGTCGAAGTTGCCGCTCGTCTCGGGCACCGCGAATCCCGGAGTGTCGACGATCTCGATGACACGCCGCGCCGCCGTGTCGATGTAGGCGGTGAGTCCGTCGACGGGGTGCGCCCACGGATGGTCGGCGGGGTGATCCTGCCGGAACGCGAAGGTGCGCAGGATGCGGCGGCCTTTCTCTTCCTCGTAGCCGTAGCTGCCTGCCGACAGAGGCACGAGCACGACGTCATCGACCGTCAGCCCTCGTGAGGCCAGTGCGGCGACCCATCCCTCGTCGGCGTTCGCGATCAGCCCGACCTCCTCGAACTCCGCGTCGAGGATGGGGAGCTGTCCGTCCGAGCCGTCCAGGACCGCCGACGACAGCACCGCACCGCTGTCGATCGAGATGACGAGGTCGACGGAGTAGCCCGTCGCCATGTCGAGGAGCTGCACACGCGCGCGCCGTTCCGGCAGCGCGCCGGTGCCCTCCTGCCACGCCAGCACATCGCCCTTCACCGGTTCCTCCAGGCCCACATACGCGAACCGGATCGTGTCGGTGGCCTCGGGCAGGCTCAGCACGACGCCGCGGACGGCCTCGATCTCGACGGCCGTCAGCGACGAGAGCGGGTGCTCGGGGGCGGGCGGCGCGTCGTAGATGTCGGTGGTCTGAAGGTCGGTGATGCTCATGGGTTCTCCTTGCGGGTGGGGTGGGAAGTGAGAGGGGAGGATGCTGCGGCCGGGATCACGCGGACCGACGCGTGCGCGGCATCCATCAGCCGCCGATGGTGTCGATGAGCTTGGCGTAGGCGGCGGGCCTGCGGTGCTTGATCCACGCGGCCTGGGCATAGCCGAGGAGGGGGAAGACGACGACCAGGGCCAGGAGGAACCAGCTCACCGCACCGAACACGGGGCTGCCCTGGCCGTCGACGTCACCGACCATGATCGGGAAGTACGCGATGATCAGCACCGCCGACACGATCAGTCCGATGAAGCCCAGTGCGGGCGCGACGATCGTGTTCCAGACGCGGCGGTCCTTCTTGGTGCGCAGGAAGTACACGATCACGGCGACGGAGGTTACGGCCATGAGGATGGCGATCGCCAGTGTGGCCACACCCGCGAACCAGGTGAACACCTGCAGCACCGGGTCGAGCTGGAAGAGCGCGAAGACCGCGATCAGCACGACCGAGGTGACCGTCTGCACCAGCGAGGAGACGTGCGGCGAGAGGTGCGCGTGGTGCACGGCGGCCACCTTGTCCGGCAGGACGCCGGCGTTCGACATGGAGTGCTGGTAGCGGGTGATGACGTTGTGGAACGACAGGACGCACGCGAACATCGACGTGATGAGGAGCACGTTGACCGTGATCTCCCCGGCGACACCCAGGTAGCGCGAGACGGTGCGGAGGATGAGCGTGCCGGGGTCGGCGGCCGCCTCGTCGAGGATGTTGTCGGGTCCCCAGGCCATGACCATGGCCCAGGACGCCAGCGTGTAGAAGATGCCGATGCCGATCACGGCCGCGTAGGTGGCCCGGGGGATCGTACGGTTCGGGTCGCGCGCCTCGTCGCGGAAGATCGCGGTCGCCTCGAAGCCGATGAAGGCCGCGATGGCGAACATCAGGCCGACGCCGGGGGAGCCGCTGACGATCTGGGCGGGTTCGAACGGCTCGAGGCTCAGACCCTGCGCACCGCCGCTGAACATCACTGCGGCGACCATGAGCAGCACGATGCCGACCTCGGCGATGAGCAGCACACCGAGGACCTTGCTCGACAGGTCGATGTGGCGGTAGCCCAGGATGCCGACGAGCGCGATCATGGCGAGGGAGTACAGCCACCACGCGATCGTCGGGCCTCCGATCGAGGCGACCGTGACGCTGAGGATGTACCCGATGTAGCCGTAGACCGACACCTGGATGGTCGTGTACGTCAGCATCGCGACCCAGGCGGCCGCCAGACCCGAGGGGCGCCCGAGACCGTAGCCGACGTAGGTGAAGAAGGCGCCCGGCTTGGGCACGTGCCGCGTCATGACCGCCAGGCCGACAGCGAACAGCAGCAGGATCACCGCGCTGATGGCGTAGAGCGCCGGGAAGCCGACGCCGTTGCCGAGCAGGATGCCCAACGGAGCGGCACCTCCGATGACGGTGAGGGGTGAGGCGGCCGCCACCACCATGAACACGATGGCGGTGACTCCGAGCGAGCCGCGCAGTGCGCGCCGGTCGGATGTCACGACTCCGGGTGATTCGAGCTTCGTCATGTCGGTCCTTCGCAGAGACAGCACGGGGGAGATGGATTCTCCGAGCATCGCGGTGTGGGATTGCCTTGCGGTCTCGTCGGTGTGAAACCTCGGGTGCGCCGTCTGAGAAGCCGCCCGGCGGGTGTCTCATTCGACGGACACGAGCGCGAAACATGGTCTTCGCGACGGCGCAACGGCACCGGGGTAGCGTCACGGGGGAATCCGGAGGCGACCATGACCGCACTCGAGCGGGCGATCGCGACGCCCGACCCCGTCCACGACTTCGGCGCGCGGTCGCCGCTGGACGGACTCGACCGTCGGAGCGTCGGATTCGCGGACGTGCTGGCGCAGTCCGTCGCCGCCGTGGCGCCGTCGGCGGCCGCGACGACCATGATCGTGCTGGTCGCCGGCGTCTCATCGGGGGGCACCGTCATCGCCGTCGTGATCGCGACCGTCATCGCGCTCATGGTCGCCCGAACACTCAACGTCTTCGCCCGCCGGATGGTGACCTCCGGGAGCCTCTACACGTATGCCGCGAAGGGACTCGGCCGCGCAGCCGCTCTCGCGGCAGGTGTCGCGAACCTGGCGGGGTACGGCTTCATCTCGATGTTCGCCCTCCTCGGCGGCGCGCACTACAGCTCCCTCCTGCTGCAGCGGCTCTGGCCCGGAGCGGCTTCTCCCGTCGCCGTCGTCGGCATCCTCGTGATCGAGGCGGTGATCCTCGCCGTCGTCCTCGTGCGCGGCATCCGGTTCTCGACACGCGTCGCCCTGATCGTCGAGCTGATCTCGGTGGCGATCATCGTGGGACTGCTGACCGTGCTGCTGGTCCGGATCGGACCCCTCGATCCTGCGGCGATCGTGCCGGCGGGCGGCTTCTCCGTGGCGGGTTCGGCGGCCGGTGTGGTGCTGGCGCTCACGGCTTTCGTCGGGTTCGAGAGCTCGGCCACGCTGGGGGTCGAGGCGCGCTCGCCGCTGCGGAACATCCCCCGGTCGATCGTGTGGACCGTCCTCGTCGCCGGTGGGCTCTTCGTCCTGGCGGCGTATGCGCAGGTGGCCGGCTTCCGCGTGCTCGGTCGTGAGCTCGCGGACTCCGCGGCACCCGTCAACGAGCTCGCGTCCGCGTACGGCCTCGATCAGTGGGGGATGACGGTCGACATCGGCATCGCGGCATCTTTCCTCGCCTGTGCCGTCGCGTCGACCACCGCTCTGACCCGGGTGCTGTTCGCGATGAGCCGTGACGGGGTCGTGCCTTCCCGGCTCGGCCGAGCGCACTCGCGCTTCCGCACCCCCATCGGTGCCGTCCGGGTGGCCGTGCCGGTCATCGTCGCCGTGCCGATCGTCCTGATCGCCGCCGGGGTGGAGCTGTGGGACGCGATGCAGGCCGTCCTCGTCATCGCCGCGGTCGGCTACATCGTCGCCTACACCCTCGTCTGCGTCGCCGCACCGGTGTTCCTCCGCAGGATCGGCGAGCTCACGCTCGGTACCGTCCTGGTGGCGGGCATCGCCGCGACGGCATTGGTGGCCGCGCTCGGCGTCTATCTGATCGTCGAGGGCCAGCGCGGCAACCCCGGCGTGTGGATCGCGGCGGCGCTGGCGGCGATCGCGGGCATCGCGATCGCGTGGCGCATGCGGCGGTCCTCGTCCGAACCTCTGGATCTCGGCGGCTACGACGAGCCGCTCGCATCGGAAGTCCTCGGCGGAGTGGCCCGGCGGGGTTCCGATGGCTGAGGCAGCGGCCGACCCTCCACCGGCCCCCACACTGACGGCCCGACAGCCGCGCGCGATCCACAGCGCACTCACGGTCCTCGAGGCCGTGGCCGCCCTCGGCGCGGGCGTCACGGCGAGGGAGATCTCCGCCACCCTCGGGCTGCCGCGAGCGACGACGTATCGCCTGCTGAACCTGCTCGTGCAGGACGAGTTCCTCGTGCGCACCCCGGATCTCGCAGGGTTCGCCCTCGGCGCGAAGGTCGTGCAGCTCGCCGTGGTGGCGGCGCCCGTGCGCCTGCCCACCGCCGCACGTGACGTGCTCGCGCAGACCCGGTCACAGGTGCGCGGGGGCGTCCACGTCGTCGTCTTCTCGGGCGGTCGACTGTCGGTCGTCGACGCCGACCCCGACTTCCCCCTGAGCGACGGGGTCCGTCTGGCGAGAGAACCGGAGCGGTTCGCGCTCGGTCGTCTCATGCTCGTCAGCGACGATCCCGGGACGGCCCGGCGGGCGACGACCGAACCGCGCGCGCACATGCTCGCCGCTGCCGCCGACGATCTGCGCCGTCACGGCGCGACCCGTCAGATGGGCGAAGTCCTCCCCGGATTCGGATGCCTCGCCGTGCCGATCCGCGACGCGCAGGGGTCCGTCGCCGGAGCGGTGGGCTTCTCGGGACCGCAGCATCGCGTCGAGCATCCGCAGGCCGTCGTGCGCCTGCTGCGCCCGGCGGCGGACCTCCTCAGCCCACTTCTGACCTGACCGTGTGAACACCCTGGACATACGCCTCGCATCCCGCCAGCGGCATGTACGTATGCCTAGACTGAAATCAGCGATCGGCTCCCGCCGTTGGCTTTTATTCACGGACCGCGTCCCGTCCCGCGAGTTTGCCAACTGAGAAGGTGTTGCCATCGCTACTGTCTCCGCACCCGAATCGCGCCTCGGACCCATCCGTCAGACGTATGCGGGAAACGACTCGTTTCCGCACCTGACCCACGCCTACACGCAGGTTTCGCAGGTCGTTCGCGAGACGGGCCTGCTCGGGCGTCGCCAGGGCTTCTACGCCATGGTCGGCGGTGTGCTCGCTCTGCTCTTCGCCGGCGCGATCACCGGTTTCGTCCTGCTGGGGGACAGCTGGTTCCAACTGCTGATCGCCGCCGCTTTCGGCATCCTGTTCACGCAGGTGGCGTTCCTCTCCCATGAGGCTGCGCACAAGCAGATCCTCGCCTCGGGTCCGGCCAACGATCGTCTGGCACGCATCCTCGCCGTCGGTGTCGTCGGCATCAGCCTCGGCTGGTGGAACTCGAAGCACACGCGTCACCACGCGAACCCGAACCGCGTGGGCAAGGACCCCGACATCGAAGTCGACACGGTCTCGTTCACCGAGGAGGACGCGGCGAAGGCATCGGGTGCGCTCGGCTTCATCACGCGCCGTCAGGGATGGCTCTTCTTCCCCCTCCTCACGCTCGAGGGCCTGAACCTGCACTACCTCGGCTTCAAGCACCTCCTGAGCCGCGGGCCCGTCAAGGATCGCTGGGCGGAGCTGGCCCTGGTCACCGCGCGCTTCGTGATCGTGCTCACCCCGATCTTCGTCTTCCTCCCCCTCGGGATGGCGTTCGCCTTCATCGGCGTCATGCTGGCCGTGTTCGGTGTGTACATGGGAGCGTCCTTCGCCCCCAACCACAAGGGCATGCCGATCATCGACGCCGGCGCGAAGCTCGACTTCTTCACCAAGCAGGTGCGCACGTCACGCAACATCTCCGGCGGCTGGTGGGCGACCATCTTGATGGGCGGTCTGAACTACCAGATCGAGCACCACCTCTTCCCGAACATGCCCCGGCCCCATCTCGCGAAAGCGCGCGAGCTCGTCCGCGAACACTGCGAGAGCCTCGACGTGCCCTACACCGAGACGACACTCATCCAGTCGTACTGGATCGTCATCCAGTACCTAAACCGCGTCGGTCTCGCCGCGCGCGACCCGTTCGACTGCTACATCGTGGAGCGCTTCCGCAAGGCGTAGCACCCGCCTCACCGGTCGAAAGGGCCGCCCCGCTCATCGCGGGGCGGCCCTTTCGCGTTTGCGGAGCCGTGTCGCTCGTCGCGACTCCCGGACATGCGGAAAGGCCGCCCTGCAAAGCAGGACGGCCTTTCGTCGTTCGAAGCTGTGAGGCGCTCAGAGCGGGCGGATGTTCTCCGCCTGCAGGCCCTTGGGGCCCTGCGCGACGTCGAACTCGACCTGCTGGTTCTCCTCGAGGTTGCGGAAGCCGCCCGTCGAGACGATCGCGCTGTAGTGCGCGAACACGTCGGGGGTGCCGTCGGCCGGGGCGATGAAGCCGTAGCCCTTTTCGGAGTTGAACCACTTCACGGTTCCAGTTGCCATGATTTCTTCTTTCTTTCGGTGTTCGGCACGGCTTGTGCGGTGCCAATCGACCACGCCGTGCAAGGTGTGGACAGTGGAGGAGGCCTAAGGCCGGGGAAGGAAGCGCATCGGCCGTTCGAAACGGCCGGCGCAGGATGCGGCGATCAGATGCGCCACAGACGCCGTATGCGGCGTGGGAGAGATGGGGATTCAGTCTTCTTTCGCTCCGCGCCGAGGGCGTCGGGAGTGTCTTCTCAGGCGGTGTGAACCGTCGCGGGTGATCAACGGCCGATGTTCCGACACGTCAGCGACACGATGGCGAGCATCCTGCGAACTGTGATCACCACTGAGCCTACACGCTATGGATCTCCTGCACACGCGTCGGGCGCGATCCGTGTCACCTCGACGCTCTCCGAGCAGCGTGGGTGCCGGCCGGGGTCGGGTTCAACGGCGCCTTCTGCGTAGTGCGCCGCCGACGCGATCCAGCCCGACGATCGCGAAGGCGAGCACGACGACGATCGCGATCACGCGGAGCAGGCCGATGACGAGGTCGCCCGGCGCCATGGACGTGAAGTCGACGAACGGGTAGGGGAAGCGGTCGGCGATCGTGGGCGCGGCCGCAGCACGGACGAGGACGACGACGCCGTAGCCGACCGGGTAGAGCACCCACAGCGCGGTGTCGCGCCAGCGGACCTTGCGGTGCGGCCCGAACGCGACCCAGTCGACGAGGACGAGTACAGGCGTGACGTAGTGCAGAAGGAAGAGCGACTGATTGGTCAGTGCCTCGGCGGGGTCGGGCACGAAGAGGCCGGGGAGGGGATTCGCACCGCCGCTCAGCAGGAAGTGCGCGACGAGTCCCGTCACGGTGATCCACAGGGTCACACCTCCGCGCAGACGTGGGGCCGGGGCATCCGACGTCCGGCGTCTGCCCATCCCGTAGAGAGCGCCGCTGAAATAGGCGAAGACGATGATGTTGCTCTGCGTCGTGAAGAAGATGACGCGGTGGTCGGCGGTGACCAGGCCGACGCCGCAGCTCACGAGGATGAGGATGCGCCACCAGAAGGCAGGGGTCCGCCAGAGCGAGAAGGATCGGGTCATGACGCGTTCTCCCCGCGGAGTGCCTCATGGATACGGTGGAGGTCTTCGAGCATGGAGCCGATGAGCACCCAATGCGAGGGGGAGGGGGCGCTGATCGTGAGCGGGGCCGTCAGCGCGGGGGCTTCGCGGAACGACGGAGGCGTCGCAGCATCCAGCCCCGCGGACAGGCGCACATCGTGTGCTGCCCGACGCAGCTGCTCGGCGATCGCACGCAGCGCCGGCTCGCCGGTGAGCCCGGGATCGCCGTGGTCGCGCATGGCCCGCGTCATGCCGATCACCTGGGTGACGATCGGCCCGAAGCGCTCGAGCTGTGTGCTCAGTTCGGAGAACTCGGCGCGATGGCCGCGGCCGCGGGGATTGAGCGCGAGAGAATCCTCGCCGGTGACGATCGCCGTCTCAGCGGCATCGCGCATCGGCCTCATCAGGCGCGCCTGCCGCAGCAGCTCTTCGAGTTCGGCAGGGGTCTGCGGGCGCTCCAGCGCGTGGGCGAGTCGCTCGAGCGATGCCGCCAGCTCCTCGGCCAGGTCGTCGACGGCGGTGCGGGCGGGAGCCAGGGCCACGGGCGGCACGAGCGCGAGGTTGACGATGATGCCGATCGCGGCGCCGATCATGGTCTCGAGGATGCGGTCGAGCGCGTAGTTGGGCGTGGCCGCCCCCAGCGCGAGCACGAGCATCGCGCTGATCGCCACCTGATTGGTCGTGGGCGCCGTCATGCGCAGCGCCCACGCGATCACCAGGGCGATCACGATCGCCACCAGGATGACCCATTCGGCACCGCCGAAGGCCATGCCGAGCAGCGACGCGATACTCACTCCCGCGATCACGCCGACACTGCGTTCGATCGCCTTGCTGAGCGACTGGTTGAGACTCGGCTGCACCACCAGCAGAGCGGCGATCGCAGCGAAGACCGGCAACGGGCCGGGGATGAGCCACCCCGCGACGAGCCAGGCGGCGACGGCGGCGACGGCGGACTTCGTGATCTGCAGCAGCGGTACGCGGCGCGAAGACCTGATCGCTGCGGTCATATCCATGGGTCCACGGTACGGCGTGCCCGGGCGCTGGACTCCGACGGGCGTTCCGGCCCCCTCCGCCCGTGCGAGGGTGAGTCCGTGACCCCTCGTTCCCCCGCCGCCTCGGGCCGCCGTGGGATCGCCTCCGACGCCCCCTGCCCGTGCGGCAGCGGCGAACGCTTCGACGGATGCTGCGGGCCGCTGCTCGACGGTGCGCCGGCACCACGGCCCGAAGCCCTGATGCGGTCGCGATACACGGCGTTCGCCCTGGGCGACGCTCCCCACCTGCGCGAGTCATGGCATCCGGGCACGCGACCCGACACGATCGACCTGGACGCGGCGACCCGGTGGATCCGGCTCGAGATCCTCGACGTCGAGGGTGGAGGTCGCGACGACCGACGGGGCACCGTCGAATTCCGGGCGTGGTACCGGGATCCGGGTCGCCCTGAGACGTCACTGCACGAGCGCAGCCGATTCGTCCGACAGAGCGGGCGCTGGTGGTATCTGGACGGTGCGGTGCGATGAGGGGGCGTGGCGCCGTCGTGTCAGGGCTTGCCCGTGTCCGGTTCGCCGGCGTCGCCGGGGTCTTCGGCATCCTCGCGGGCGGCGTCCGCGTCGCCCGCATCGGTCGCCTCGTTCCGAGGACCGCTCGCGCGGGCGTCCGGCTCGCCGTCCGGTGCGGAGGAGTCCGTCGCCAGCAGGAGCGCGAGCGCCTCATCGAAAGCGGCGTCCTCCGTGGGCGCCGTCAGCGCCGGTTCGGCGGCCAGCGTGAGGGCGATCACGGTGGTGAGCAGATCGCGCGTGGTCGGAGACCGCAGAAGCGCGAGTTGGTCGATCTCCGAGAGCGGGGCGATCGCGGCGAGTTGCCAGCACGCTTCCACGGGGTCGTCCGAGAGCTCCACATCGGGATCCCACGCCACGGTGCCGAACTCGATCACCCGCGCCAGCACCCGGCGGACGGTGCGCTCGGCATCGACGCGAAGGTCGGTGAGGTCGTCGTCCCAGACGAGGTCGGGGATGTCGCGGACCTCGGCGACGGGGTGCGGGTCTTCTTCGAGCCAGCGGACGACCTCGACGCGCCGCCCGCCCTGGGCGACGAGCGCCACATCGTCGTCACGCGGGGTGACCTCCGTGATACGGGCCATCGTCCCGATGTCGAAGCGCCGGTCGCCGCCGCCGGCCGCCTCGTGACCGCGCTCGATCAGCACCACTCCGAACTCGGGATCGCCGCTGTTGAGGACGCGCGCGAGCATGACGAGGTAGCGGTCTTCGAACACGCGCAGCGCCACCGGCATGTGCGGGAACAGCACGCTGCCGAGGGGGAACATCGCTTCCTCGGTCATGCGTCCAGTCAAGCAGGCCCTGTACCCCGCCGGGGCGGAGATTTCATGTTGGCCGACGCGTACGGACTTCTCTCCGCGCCCTCGTGAGGGAGCACCATAGAATTCCCGGATGCCGAGCCTCGCCGCGTCACTCGCCGCCGCACCCATCGTCCTCGACGGGGGTCTGGGCACCCTTCTGGAGGCGCACGGGCACGATCTCACGTCCGACCTGTGGTCTGCGCGGCTTCTCGCCGACTCGCCCGGGGCCGTCCGTGCCGCTCATCGCGAGTTCTATGAGGCGGGCGCGCGGGTCGCGATCAGCGCGTCGTACCAGGTCAGCTACGAGAGACTCGCTGCGGCGGGGTTCGACACCTCGGCTGTCGATGCCCTCCTCGCCCGCAGCGTTCACGTCGCGCGCGAAGCGCGGGAGGAGGCCGGTCTCGCCGACCCGTCGGCAGTCGTGGCCTCGGATGAAGAGGTGGGCTGGGTCGCGGCATCCGTCGGCCCGTACGGCGCCATGCTCGCCGATGGAAGCGAATACACGGGGGACTACGGCATCGGCGTCGCTCAGCTGCGCGCATGGCATCGCCCACGACTGCGCGCTCTCGCGGAGTCGGGCGCCGACGTCCTCGCCGTCGAGACGCTGCCGTCGCTCGCGGAGGTCGAGGCGGTCGTCCGTGAACTCGACGGTATCGGCGTGCCCGCGTGGGTCAGCGTCACGGTCGCGGGTGGCGCACTGCGCACGGGGGAATCGCTGGCGGATGCGGCGGCCATCGCCTCCTCGGCGCCCGAGGTGATCGCCTTCGGCGTCAATTGCTGCGACGCCGGCGAGGTCACCGGCGTTCTCGGCGAGGCTGCGCTCTGTGCTCTGCCGGGGGTCGCCTACCCGAACAACGGCGAGCAGTGGCATGCCGGAGGACGGACCTGGTCGGGAGATCCCGTGACCGTTCACGACAGGGTCGCGGAGTGGGTCGACGCGGGTGCCCGACTGGTCGGCGGATGCTGCCGAGTGGGTCCCGCCGAGATCGGCCAGATCGCGGCGGCGGTGCGCCGGGGTGGCCGCGAGCGCCCGTCGTCCGCGGAATAGCCCACGCGAGGCATCCGTTTGTCCTCTCGTGAATGAGTCTGACCCGCGGCACGTCGACGTGGTGGTGATCGGCGCGGGTCAGGCAGGTCTCTCGGCGGGCTATCACCTGCAACGGCGGGGATTCGAGCCGTGGGACGCCACCTCCGACGCGCTGCGGCGCACGTTCGTGGTGCTCGATGCGAACCCGGCCGCCGGTGGAGCGTGGCAGCATCGGTGGCCGTCCCTGCGCATGGGAACCGTCAACGGCATCCACGAGCTACCCGGCGCGACGGTTCCGCCGGCCGATCCACGGGCCGCGAGCCGGGACACGCTGCCACCGTATTTCGCCGACTACGAGCAACGGTTCGACCTGCGTGTGCAGCGCCCGGTGCAGGTGCGTGCCGTCCGCCGCGCGGACGCAGACCCCCGCGGACGTCTCCTCGTCGAGACCGATCACGGCACGTGGGCGGCGAGGTACGTCATCAATGCCACCGGTACGTGGACGAAGCCGTTCTGGCCGTCCTACCCCGGCCGGTCGCGGTTCCGGGGGCGTCAGCTGCACGTCGCCGACTACTCCTCCGCGGAGGAGTTCCGTGGGCAGCGCGTGATCGTGGTCGGTGCGGGTGTCTCCGGCGTGCAGCTCCTCGATGAGATCTCCCACGTCGCGGACACCGTGTGGATGACGCGGCGCCCGCTGCAGTGGATCGACGACGACTTCGATGTGCCCGCGCGGGTCGCGGCGATCGCCGGCGTGGAGGATCGCGTGCGGCGGGGGTTGCCCCCGGGCAGCGTCATCTCCGTGACCGGCATGCACTGGACGCCGTGGGCCCGCGCTGCGCAGGCTCGCGGCGTGCTGGTGCGGCACCCCATGTTCTCCTCCATCGAGGAGAACGGCGTGCGGATGCCAGACGGCTCGTTCCTGGCGGCGGACGCCATCCTGTGGGCGACGGGCTTCCGTGCCGCCCTGGATCACCTCGCACCCCTCCACCTGCGCACACCCGGGGGAGGCATCCGCGCCGACGCCTCGCGGGCGACGGACGAGCCCCGCTTGTTCCTCGTCGGCTACGGGCCGTCCGCATCCACCGTGGGCGCGAATCGCGCGGGGAGGGCGGCCGTCGCCCAGATCATCGCCGACCTCGACGAGCGCCGGGGGACGGACGGGACCATCCACGAAGCGCACCCGGCCCCTGCCCCTCGGATCGACGTAGCCTGACATCATGCGTCGCCCCGATCCGCTTCCCGTTCACCCCGGCCAGGAATCGGTGTGGTCCTACCCTCGGCCACCACGGGTCGAGCGCATGTCCGAGCTCGTGACGATCGATCTCGGCGGAGTGCGCATCCTCGAGACGGACGACGTGGTGCGGGTGCTCGAGACCAGCCATCCGCCCGTGTACTACGTGCCGATCTCGGCGTTCGCGGACGACGCGTTGGTCGCGGCATCCGGGTCGTCCTTCTGCGAATTCAAAGGTGCCGCGCGCTATCTCGACGTGCGGGGCGGGGATGCCTCGGCCGAGCGGGCGGCCTGGAACTATCCGTCGCCTTCTCCCGGCTATGAATCGCTCCACGGTCGGGTCGCGGTGTACGCGGGAGCCATGGACCGGTGCACCGTCGACGGCGAGACCGTCGTGCCGCAGCCCGGCGGCTTCTACGGCGGCTGGATCACCTCACGCATCGTCGGACCTTTCAAGGGTGTGCCGGGGTCCATGGGCTGGTGACGACGGCATCGCGCGGTCCGGCGGGGGGACGGTAGCGTCGAAGCCATGACAAGCCCCCTCGAGAAAGCCCAGTCCCTGTCGGCCCTTCACGCCGCCCCCGAGATCCTCCGTGTCGTGAACGTCTGGGATGTCATCTCAGCCAAGGCCGTCGCCGAACTTCCCCAGACGAAGGCGCTCGCCACCGCCGGCCACTCGATCGCCGCGTCATACGGCTACCCGGACGGCACCATTCCCCTGGACGTCTCACTCGGGATGATCTCCCGCATCGTCGAGGCGACCGAGCTCCCGGTGTCGTCCGACCTCGACGACGGGTACGAGGATCCGGCCGAGACCGTACGCCGCGCGATCGGCGTCGGCATCGTGGGAGCCAACATCGAGGACCGCCTCCGCCCGCTGGCGGAATCCGCCGCGCGGGTGGCGGCCGTCATTAAGGCAGGCGAGTCCGAGGGCATCCCCTTCGTCCTCAACGCCCGAACCGACGCGTTCGTCCGTGGCGGGGATCGCCCCGTCGCCGAATCGATCGCCGACGCGATCGAGCGCGGCCGAGCCTTCCTCGACGCGGGTGCCAGCCTCGTCTTCGTCCCGGGCGTCCTCGACGCGGATGTCACCCGGCAGCTGGTCGAGGGCATCGGCGAGCGCAAGATCAGCGTGATCGGTCTTCCCGGCGCGCTCACCGCGGCCGAATACGAGGCGCTCGGAGTCGCGCGCATCTCGTACGGGCCGATGACGCAGCGCGTGGCTCTGACGGCCCTGCAGGACCTTGCGACGGACCTCTACGCCGACGGCGTCATCCCCGCGTCCACCCGCGCTCTGAACTGACGGCATGCCTCGCGCCGACGACGAAGGGTTCCGCGCCGAATCCGCGGTTCTCCTCCGTCGGCGGCGGGAGGCGCTGCTGGCCGAGCTCGGGACGACCGAAGCGCAGCTCGTCGAGATCAGAACCGCGAAGGGGGACACCTCCACCGACGACGAGCATGATCCGGAAGGCCCCACGCTGGCGGTCGAATGGTCGCGGGCGGAAGGCCTTCGGGCTGCCTCCGAGAGGGAGCTCGCGGAACTGCAGGATGCTGCGGCGCGCGTGGCCGCGGGCACCTACGGGGTCTGCGTCGACTGCGGTCTCGAGATCCCGATCGAGCGTCTGCGGGTGCGACCGTCGGCCGCGCGCTGCGTACCGTGCGCCGAGGCTGCCGCGGCCCGCTGACGACGTCGGGCACCAGGCCCTGCAGCCGAAAGCGCGATCAGTCGTCCGTGAGCGCCAGCGAGAAGACCGCGATCGTCCTGGTCGTCCTCTTCTCGTATTCCGCGAAGCCCGGCGACGCGGCCACGAAGCGCGCCCACGCGGCGTCGCGGTCGGCGCCGGTGAGCTCCCGGGCGGTGGCGGGGTGTTCCCCGTCTCCCGTCTCGACGGTGACCTGCGGGTGTGCGCGGAGGTTGTGCGCCCAGGCGGGTTCGTCGGGCGCGCCGGCCTTGGACGCGGCGATGAGCCAGCCGCCGTCTGCGGGGATCCCCATCAGCGGGCTGACACGCACCGTGCCCGATTTCGCGCCGGTGTGGTGGAGGAGGATGAGGCTGTCGCCGAAGCCTGCGGTGGTGACGCGACCGTGATGTGCGCGGAACTCGGCGATGATCTGCTCGTTGAAGTCGCTCATGCGCCCACCCTACGAGCAGCGCGGAGGATGCCGCGCGGGGCCCGAGGACACCCGGGGATCCGCCGGCCTTCTCGTGGCCGGGTCCGTCGCCGCGCAATAGGCTCGTGACATGCTTGCAACCCTCATCCATGCCCCCCGCGACATCCGTGTCGAAGAAGTGCCCGACCCGGTGCTGTCCACCGGCGGCGATGCCATCGTGCGGGTGGTGGCCGCGTGCGTGTGCGGTTCGGACCTCTGGCCCTACCGCGGGGTGGTCCCGACCGATCATCCCCACCGGATCGGGCACGAGTTCGTGGGAGTCGTCGAAGCGGTCGGTCCCGACGTGCGCGCGGTCGCGCCCGGCGACTTCGTCATCGCGCCCTTCTACGTCTGCGACGGAACGTGCGCCAACTGCCGCAACGGCGTGAGCACGTCTTGCCTCGCCGGCGGCTGGTGGGGCAGCGACGACCAGGTCGGAGGCTTCGCCGACGGCGGCCAGGGTGAACGCGTACGCGTGCCTCTCGCCGACGGCACACTGGCCGTCGTGCCCGGACCGGTGGCCGACGAGGAGATCCCCGGACTGCTGACCCTGAGCGACGTCATGGGCACGGGTCACCACGCGGCGGTCTCGGCGGGCGTCGGCCCCGGCGACGCCGTGGCCGTCGTGGGAGACGGCGCCGTGGGCCTGTGCGCGATCATCGCCGCCAAGAGGCTCGGTGCCACGACGATCATCGCGATGTCACGGCATCCCCAGCGTCAAGAGCTCGCCCGTCGCTTCGGGGCGACGCACATCGTCGAGGAGCGCGGCACGGACGGCATCGAACGCGTGCGCGAGCTGACGGGCGGAATCGGCGCCGATCGGGTGCTCGAGTGCGTCGGCACTAAGGAGTCGATGGACCAGGCGCTGAGGTCCACCCGCCCCGGGGGCATGGTCGGCTACGTCGGCGTGCCCAACGGCGGTCCGGAGCTGCCGGTGCGCCAGATGTTCGGCAGCAATGTGGGCGTGAACGGCGGGGTCGCACCGGTACGCGGCTACATCGAGGAGCTGCTCCCGGACGTACGATCCGGAGCCATCACGCCAGGGCTCGTGTTCGACCTCGATCTGCCGCTCAGCGAGGCCGCCGAAGCGTATGCGGCGATGGACGAGCGCCGCGCGACGAAGGTGCTCCTCCGCCCGTAGCGCCGGCCCACCGCCGATCCTGCCCGCCTACGCTGGATCAGGCACACCCCTACGAAGGAGTCATCATGTCACGCATCATGCTCGTCGGCGGTCACGGCAAGGTCGCTCTGCTGCTCGCCCCTCTCCTCTCCGCTCGAGGAGACCAGGTCTCCGCCGTGATCCGGAATCCCGACCACAGCGAAGACGTCTTGGCGGCCGGCGCGGAGCCGGTGGTGGCCGATGTCGAGAAGCTGGACGTGCCGGGGCTGACCGACCTCGTCGCGGGTCAGGACGCGATCGTGTGGACGGCCGGCGCGGGCGGCGGCAGCGCCGAGCGCACGTGGGCGGTCGACCGCGATGCCGCGATCCGCTCGATGGACGCCGCTTCGGCCGCCGGAGTCGACCGGTACGTGATGGTGTCGTACTTCGGCGCAGGTCCCGACCACGGTGTGCCCGAAGACGACTCCTTCTTCGCCTACGCCGAGGCGAAGAGCGCTGCGGACGCGCATCTGAGCGCGACCGACCTCGCGTGGACGATCCTCCAGCCCAGTGCGCTGACCCTCGACCCGCCCACCGGCCGTATCGACGTCGAGGCCGCCGAGTCCGAGAGCGTCGGTCGTGCGGACGTCGCCGCGGTGGTCGCCGCGGTTCTGGTAGACGAGTCCACGGTGGGGCGCAGCATCCGGTTCAACTCCGGCGACGTGCCGATCGTCGAGGCCGTCGCGGGGGCATAGCGTCGTCGTCGACGACTCACTCGATCCTGGTGAACCGCGGGCCGAGATGACCCTCGTGCTCGACGGTCTCGACCCACATCGTCGCCGGACGGATCCACAGCGAGGCCGGGTCGTCGCGGGGGCGGTACACGACATGCACCTCTTCGGTCTCGCTGTGACGGGCGGTGCCGATCACGTCGTAGAGCCCGCCCTTGAAATGTCGATACGTCCCCGGGTCGATGGTGTCCATGCCGCGACCCTAGGCCCGGCGCGCGCCGACCGTTCTCTGTTACCCTTGAATGTCATTCGCGTGACTCGCTCGTCATGCGCTCGCGACATCGCACAACCAATCCAACTGCTTCGATCCGAGGCATCCGTTCGCCTGCGGGCTGCGGACGCCGGCAGCATCGTGTCGAAGCCCGACACCCCACCCCTACAAGGACAACCCACTACATGACTATCGCAACCGCCCCGGCCACCAAGCAGGTCGCCATCAATGACATCGGATCTGCTGAGGACTTCCTGGCCGCGGTCGAGAAGACACTGAAGTTCTTCAACGACGGAGACCTCATCGAAGGCACCGTCGTGAAGATCGACCGCGACGAGGTCCTCCTCGACGTCGGCTACAAGACCGAGGGCGTCATCCCCTCGCGTGAGCTTTCGATCAAGCACGACGTCGACCCCAACGAGGTCGTCAAGGTCGGCGACGCCGTCGAGGCCCTCGTCCTCCAGAAGGAGGACAAGGAAGGCCGTCTGATCCTGTCCAAGAAGCGCGCGCAGTACGAGCGTGCCTGGGGCGACGTCGAGAAGATCAAGGAGAACGACGGTGTGGTCACCGGTTCGGTCATCGAGGTCGTCAAGGGCGGTCTGATCGTCGACATCGGCCTCCGCGGCTTCCTGCCCGCGTCGCTCATCGAGCTGCGCCGGGTCCGCGACCTCACGCCGTACCTCGGCCAGGAGATCGAGGCGAAGATCCTCGAGCTCGACAAGAACCGCAACAACGTCGTGCTCTCGCGTCGCGCCCTCCTCGAGCAGACCCAGTCCGAGTCGCGCACCACGTTCCTCAACAACCTGCACAAGGGCCAGGTCCGCAAGGGCACGGTCTCGTCGATCGTCAACTTCGGTGCGTTCGTCGACCTGGGCGGCGTGGACGGCCTTGTGCACGTCTCCGAGCTCTCGTGGAAGCACATCGAGCACGCGTCGGAGGTCGTCGAGGTGGGCCAGGAGGTCACCGTCGAGATCCTCGAGGTCGACCTCGACCGCGAGCGCGTCTCGCTGTCGCTCAAGGCGACGCAGGAGGACCCGTGGCAGGTCTTCGCCCGCACGCACGCCATCGGGCAGGTCGCGCCGGGCAAGGTCACCAAGCTCGTTCCGTTCGGCGCGTTCGTGCGCGTCGCGGACGGCATCGAGGGCCTCGTCCACATCTCCGAGCTCTCCGGCAAGCATGTCGAGCTCGCAGAGCAGGTCGTTTCCGTCGGTGAAGAGGTCTTCGTGAAGATCATCGACATCGACCTCGAGCGTCGTCGCATCTCGCTGTCGCTCAAGCAGGCCAACGAGCTGGTCGACCCCAACGGCACCGAGTTCGACCCGGCGCTGTACGGCATGGTCACCGAGTACGACGACAACGGCGAGTACAAGTACCCCGAGGGCTTCGACGTCGAGACCAATGCCTGGAAGGAAGGCTCGGACGAGGCCCGCGAGAAGTGGGAGCAGGAGTACGCCGCTGCCCAGGGTCGCTGGGAGGCTCACAAGGCCGCTGTCGCTAAGGCCGCTGAGGCCGAGGCGAACGCCCCGACCGAGACCTCGAGTGCATCGTCGTCGTTCTCGACCGACAGCAACGGCGGCGGTACGCTCGCCGACGACGCGGCTCTCGCGGCGCTCCGCGAGAAGCTCTCGGGTCGCTGATCCACAGGTAGACACGCGATGATCGACTGACGTCGAGAATCATCGAGAAGGCCGGAACCCTCGGGTTCCGGCCTTCTTGCATATCCGGACCGCGGATGCCGCGTCCTCAGGAACCTCCGAGGGATCGACCGTAGCGTGAAGCGATCCGCACACTCCACGGAGGACATGATGGGTTTCTGGGACCGGCTGGTCGGCAACGACGACACCGCGCGGCAGGCTGCGCCCGGCCAGGGCGCACCCGGAGGGCCACCGCGCTCCGAGGACGACATCGCGATCGAGCGTTATCGCTATCTCTTGCGCACCGCACCGCCGGAAACCATCGAGCAGGTGCATGCGGAGGCGTTCGCGCGGCTGACCGACGACCAGCGGCGGCAGGTGCTGGCCGACCTCTCGGCAGGCCTGCCACCCACGGAGCGGCCGCGCTCCGACGACCCGGCCGCCCTCGCCCGCGCGGCAACCCGGGCCGAGACGATGAACCCGGGGTTCATGGAGCGTTCGTTCGGGGGGTCGGGCGCGGCGCGCTCCGGGCCCGGTTTCGGCTCGATGGTGGGGTCGTCCATCCTGGGCACGGTCGCGGGTTATGTGATCGGCTCCGCGCTCGTGAGCACGTTCTTCGCTCCCTCCTTCGCCGAGGGTGGCGGAGCCGACGGGTCGGAGAGCACGTCGGATGCCGGGACCGCGTCCGACGGCGGCGCCGCGCCCGACAGCGGCGCTTCGGACGGAGGCTGGGCGGACGGCGGTGCGACCGACGCCGGATTCGGCGACTTCGGTGGTGACTTCGGCTTCTGACCTGCCCGCAGCGGCTGCGGGCGCCCGGCCCCGCGTGTGCCTGATGGCTGACGGTGGAGCGACGCGATAACGTCGGTTCATGGCATTCCCCGGTGTCGCCGGCATGCGCGCCGGTGACCAGCCCGAGCGCGCGGTCGAAGCGGTGCTGGACCGCACCCGCGAGCGGACGGCGAGCCTGAATCAGCTCCTCTTCGGAGCGGCTGTCGTGGTGATGTCGATCCTCGTCGCCACCACACCCTTTCCCGGGGATGCCGCCCTTTTCTACGCAGCGGTCGTGCTGGTCTTCCTCATCACCGGCGCGACGATCGTCATCCCCTGGAACCGGTTGCCGCTGCCGCTGCTCGCGGCGGTGCCGGTGCTGGACATCGTGGCGATCACCATGATGGAGCTGGCCAGTCCCGACACCGGACTCGGGCTGCTGTGGATCTTTCCCGCGATCTGGCTTCCGGCCAGCTTCGGCGTCGTGGGCCTGGTCGGCGGGCTCGTGCTCATCGTCGGCATCTACATCTCGACGATCGCCCTCACGCAGGATCATGAGCCCGACTTCTCGACCTACCTGCTCGTCCCCGTCATCGTGGCCGTCAGCGGCTCCAGCTTCCTCACCGCGCGTCGGGCCGCCGCGCAGCGGATGCTCCTCGACAAGCAGGCGAGGCTGCTCGGACACGCCCTCGAGCGCACACGGCGGCAGGAGCAGATCGTGACCGAGGTTCTCGACGCGGTCGACTTCGGCGTCATCCGCATCGAGAAGGACGGCTCCATCTCGATGGCCAACGAAGCGCACGACCGACTGCAGCAGACACTTCCGCAGGCGAGCGAGGGCGGCAGCCCCGCGTTCCGGCAGGACGGCGTCACCCCCGTCCCGGCGGGTGGACTTCCTCTCGAACGCGCCCTGCGAGGTGAGGCCTTCGACGGGCAGATCGTGTGGTTCGGCGAGCCCGGTGCCGATTCGCGTGCGATGAGCGTTTCGGCACGGCGTCTGAAGGATGAGAACGGCGGCGAAGCCGGGGCCGTCCTGATCTCCCGCGACCTCACCGGCGAATTGAACGCGCTGCGCGCCAGGGACGAGCTCGTCGCGTCGGTCTCCCACGAGCTGCGCACGCCCCTGACGGCCATCCTCGGCTACATCGATCTCGTCATCGACGACGACCGCATACCCGAGAGCGCCCGGGCCAAGCTGGAGATCGCCGAACGCAACGCCGAACGGCTCCTGGGCATCGTCGCCGACATCCTCGCGGCATCCAGCGCCTCGCAGTCGTCCGTCGAACTCACGATCACGCCCGATGACATCGACATCGCCGATGTGCTGCGAGCCGCCGCCGAGTCGCTCCAGCTGCGCGCGGACGAGCGGAACGTGTCGTTCGACCTCACCGGGCTCGAGCCCGCGCACGCGTACGCGGATGCCCAGCGCCTGCGACAGGTCATCGACAACCTCATCAGCAACGGCATCAAGTACAACCGTGACGGGGGTGTCGTGACGATCGGATGCACGGTGGACGGCGACTCCACATGGATCCTCGTCCGCGACACCGGCATCGGGATGACCGAGGAAGAGGCCGCCGGACTGTTCGAGCGCTTCTATCGCGCGGAATCCATCCGCAGCTCCGGCGTGCGGGGGACAGGTCTCGGGCTGGCGATCAGCCGCGACATCGTGCGCGCGCACGGCGGCGACATCACCGTGCGCAGCTATCCGCAGATCGGGTCGACCTTCGTGGTGCGTCTGCCCTCCACCCGCGCCGCAGCGGCCCCGGCGCCGCGGGTCCCTCCGCGGGACGAAGAGGACGCCGCGTCGACGGACGAAGGGGTCCTCTGATGCTCGACCCCCAGTCCGTATCGGTCATGACCGCCCTCGTCGTCCTGGTGAGCGGCGCCGCCTTCGTCGTCGAGACACTCATCCGTCGCGATGAAGGCGCGGGTCGCATCTGGGCGCTGGCCTTCCTCGCGGGCATGCTGACCACCGTCTGCTACCTCGCGTGGGCCTATGTGCCCTCCGCCTGGTGGATGGTCGGGATCGGCAACGCGGCGTTCGTGGCGACCACCGGCTGCATGTGGCTCGGATGCCGACGGTACAACGGTCACGCCATGATCACTTCTGCGGCCGCGGTGTCGGTCTGCGCGGTGGTCGCCGCCGGCGTCGCGGTGCTGGAGGGTTCCGACGGAGGCGCCTGGGCCGGAGCGCTCTGGATGTTCGCCGTTCTCGCGGTCTTCGCCGCACTGGGGGCGGTCGAGACCCTTCGCGGCGACCTGGGGCGGACGCGCACGGCGAGGGCGCTCACCGTCGTCTTCGTCATCCAGTCGGTCTTCTACGTCGCGCGCTCGGCGGTGTTCCTGACATCCGGCCCCGACAGCGATGTCTTCCAGCGGTGGTTCTCGACGGTCAGCACGAGTTTCGTGACGATCACGCTGACGATCGTGGCGCTCGTGGTGACGTCGGTGCTGCGCGCGGGGCGCGCGCAGCTGAGGAACTCCACGCTGTCGGAGGGGAAGGGTGCTCGCGGCGACGGCATCCTGTCTCTGCCTCTGTTCACGCGCATCGTCGGCGACGTGCTCTCCCGCTCGCAGCGTCGGCACGAGCTGGGCGCCGTCGTCTCCGTGCGCCTGGAGGACCTGGAGCAGATCTCGTCGGCATTCGGCAGCGAGACCGTGCGGGCGCTGCTGGCGCAGTGGCGCGAAGCTGTCCGGCTCCTGGCGCCGTCGGACGCGATCATCGGCGAGGACGGATCGGGCGGTCTGCTCCTGGGCATGCTGGAGGAGTCCGGCAGCGATGCCAAACGCCACGCGACCCTGATCTATGCGGGCCTCTTCGAGCGGCTGGGAACGGTGACGGGCGGGATCATCCCCATCGTCGGCGTCGGTCTGGCGCTCACGAGCACATCCGGCTACGACGTCGAGGATCTCAGCCGCGTCGCCCGGATCGCCGCTCGTCGCGCAGCCGACCAGGCCGACGCATCGGTCGTCGTCGGCGGTGTGGAGGACTGGACGAGGCGGTGAGGCCCGCCGTCACTGCGCGGTGAGGCGGTAGCCCACGCCGCGGACCGTCTCGATCCACCGCGGGTTCTGCGGCGATTCTCCGAGCTTGCGGCGGATGTTGGCCATGTGCACTTCGATCGCCCGAGCGTCGCTGTCACTGAGGAACTCGGTGCCTGTGTAGCGCTCGCCGCGCAGCATCAGGGCGAGCTCGCCCTTGCTGCGGACACGGCGGCCCGCCTGGAGAAGCTCGACGAGGATGTCGAATTCGCTGCGGGTCAGCTCGAGGGTGTCGTCGCCCAGCGCCGCGACCCGCATCTCGGGGTGGATCCGCAGGCCGTTGTGGCCGAGCCATCCGGCTCCGTCGTCGTGCGCGGTCTCGCGGTCGTTCGGCGTCGTAGCGGCGGCCGCCTGGGCGGGGGCGTCGATGGCCGCGGTGTGCACGCGCGGGCGTCGCAGCATCGCTTCGATGCGCGCGCGCAGCTCGCGCGGCCGGAAAGGCTTGGTCATGTAGTCGTCGGCGCCGGATTCCAGACCCTGCAGTGCGTCGATCTCCTCGGTGCGCGCCGTCAGCATCACGATGTACGTGTTGCTCGTGGCGCGGATGCGCTTGGCGGTCGCGAACCCATCGATCCCGGGCATGTTGACGTCGAGCGTGGTGACGATCGGATTCACGGTGCGCACCAGCTCGATGCCGTCGAGTCCGTTCGACGCCGTGTGCACCACGAAACCCGCCTGCTCGAGCACGTCGGCGAGCAGCGAGCGGATGTCCGCTTCGTCCTCGACGACGACCGCGACGCGCGCTTCGTCCACTGGATAACCCCCCTGGTCGCGACTCTCCGCCAGCGGAGGGTCGGTGACCTCGGTCAGGATATCCCAGAACGCAGCGGTGAACGCTTCACCGGGCATGCGGAAATTCTCCGCTGCTCATCGCCGCCTCCTCTGCCGCCGGGCGACGCGTTCGCCTCGACCGGGAGGTGGGGCGCCGTGTTCGGGTCACGGCGCCCCGTCCCCGACACGGTCGGGGAGTGTGCGCGACTGTCCGGGGGTGCCCGAAATCGTCTGCCACTCCTGACGCTACGACGAGCCCCTCAGTGCGACCTCAGTGCCCGCTCATGCCGTCCCGAGGATCGCGACCTGAGCGAATGCTGAGGAAGCGCCCAGCGCCGTCGATGAGGCGGCACCGCGCCGTGGCATCCTCGATGCATGCCCCTCATCGCCCTCACCGGAGGCATCGCGTCCGGCAAGTCGACCATCGCCGCACGTCTGGCCGAACTCGGCGCCGTGATCGTCGACGCGGACGCGATCGTGCGCGACGTGCAGCAGCCGGGCTCGCCGGTGCTCGCGGCGATCGCGGCGGAGTTCGGGAACGGGATGCTGCGTCCCGACGGCTCGCTCGATCGCGCGGCGCTGGGTGCAACCGTGTTCGCCGATCCGGCGAAGGTCGCCGCTCTGAACGCCATCGTCCACCCGGCCGTCCGCATCGAGTCGCAGCGGCGTTTCGACGACGCGCTCACCTCCGATCCCGCGAACATCGTGGTCTACGACGTGCCGCTGCTGGTCGAGGCGCGCGCGTATGACCCGTGGCAGCTCGTCATCGTGGCGCATGCACCGCGCGATGTGCGGCAGCGGAGACTGATCCAGGTGCGGGGTATGTCGGAAGCCGACGCGGCGGCCCGCATCGACGCGCAGATCTCCGACGAGGAGCGCCTGGCCTTCGCCGACGTCGTGATCGACACGGCAGGTGCCCTCTCCGACACGTACGCGCAGGTCGATGCGCTCTGGCAGGAGCTTCCCGAGCGCGTCGCCGCCCGGGCAGCCGACTGATCCGCCTCGACACGCGGGCCGACATCGGGGGGATATGCCTCCGACACGGCCTGTTCACACGCCGGGCGTAGCGTCGGACGCATGACGTGAGCACCACCGGCGGAGGGATCGCGCATGGCACCGCACGAACCTCGACGGCGTTCGTGGCCGGCGGTTCCCGACGACGGCGACTGGGACGACTTCGCCACCGGCGACTTCGAATCCGGCGAGGACGAATCGGTGTGAACACCCGCGAGATCAGCGCTGGGCGAACCCCGGCCGCGATGTCGGAACCCCCGCCTACGCTGGAATGATGCAGGCTACTCGTTCCGTCCGACCGTTCGAGGTCGTCAGCGACTACGTCCCCTCCGGTGACCAGCCGCAAGCCATCCGGGAGCTCGCCGGGAGGATCAACGCCGGCGAGACCGACGTCGTCCTGCTCGGAGCGACCGGTACCGGCAAATCGGCGACGACCGCCTGGCTCATCGAGCAGGTCCAGCGTCCGACGCTCGTCCTCGCGCACAACAAGACGCTCGCGGCCCAGTTGGCGAACGAATTCCGCGAGTTGATGCCGAACAATGCCGTGGAGTACTTCGTCTCCTACTACGACTACTACCAGCCCGAGGCGTACGTCCCGCAGACCGACACCTTCATCGAGAAGGACTCGTCGGTGAATGCCGAGGTCGAGCGTCTGCGGCATTCGACGACGAACTCGCTGCTGTCGCGGCGCGACGTCGTCGTCGTCTCCACCGTGTCGTGCATCTACGGGCTGGGCGCCCCCGAGGAGTATCTGCGGGCGATGGTGGCTCTGCAGGTGGGGGAGCGCTACGATCGCGACGCGCTCATCCGCAAGTTCATCTCGATGCAGTACAACCGCAACGACGTCGACTTCTCGCGCGGCAACTTCCGCGTGCGCGGCGACACGATCGAGATCATCCCGGTGTACGAGGAGTACGCGATCCGCATCGAGCTGTTCGGCGATGAGATCGAAGCGCTGTACATGCTGCACCCGCTGACGGGCGACGTGGTGCAGAAGATGGAGGCCGTGCCGATCTTCCCGGCCTCGCACTACGTCGCCGGCACCGACACGGTTCAGCGGGCGATCGGAACGATCGAGACCGAGCTCGAGTCCCGTCTGAAGGAGCTCGAGTCGCAGAACAAGCTGCTCGAGGCGCAACGCCTGCGGATGCGCACGACGTTCGATCTCGAGATGCTGCAGCAGCTGGGCTTCTGCTCGGGCATCGAGAACTACTCCCGGCACCTCGACGGGCGTGCGGCCGGCGAAGCGCCGCACTGCCTCCTGGACTTCTTCCCCGACGACTTCCTCGTCGTGATCGACGAATCGCACGCGACGGTCCCGCAGATCGGTGCCATGTACGAGGGTGACGCCTCGCGCAAGCGCACGCTCGTCGAGCACGGGTTCCGTCTGCCGAGCGCGATGGACAATCGGCCGCTGCGGTGGGATGAGTTCAAGAACCGGGTCGGACAGACCGTCTACCTCTCGGCCACACCGGGCCGTTACGAGATGGGCATCGCCGACGGCGTGGTCGAGCAGATCATCCGCCCGACCGGGCTGATCGATCCGCAGATCATCGTCAAGCCCTCCAAAGGCCAGATCGACGATCTGCTCGAGCAGATCCGCGTCCGGGTGGGTCGGGATGAGCGCGTTCTCGTCACGACCCTGACGAAGAAGATGGCAGAAGAGCTGACGGACTTCCTCGGCGAGCACGGCGTGCGGGTGCGTTATCTGCACTCGGACGTCGACACCCTTCGGCGTGTCGAGCTGCTCACCGAACTGCGCGCAGGGGTCTACGACGTCCTGGTCGGCATCAACCTGCTGCGCGAAGGCCTCGACCTCCCGGAGGTCTCCCTCGTCGCGATCCTCGATGCGGATAAAGAAGGGTTCCTGCGCAGCGGCACCTCGCTGATCCAGACCATCGGGCGCGCGGCGCGCAACGTGTCGGGCGAGGTGCACATGTACGCCGATAACATGACGGACTCGATGCGCAAAGCGATCGAAGAGACCGACCGTCGTCGAGACAAGCAGATCGCCTACAACCTCGAGCACGGCGTCGACCCGCAACCCCTGCGTAAGAAGATCGCCGACATCACGGAAGCCCTCGCGCGTGAGGGGGCCGACACTGCGGCGATGCTCGCATCGCGCGGCGGCCGCACCGGGTCGACGGGCAAGGGCAAGTCGCCCACTCCTCGGCTGCGTCGGGAGGGTATCGCCGCCGACGGGGCCAATCAGCTGGAAGCGACCATCGGCGACCTGAGCGGTCAGATGCTGGCGGCGGCGGGAGAGCTCAAGTTCGAGTTGGCCGCACGCCTGCGTGACGAGGTGCAGGATCTGAAGAAGGAGTTGCGGGCGATGGAGCGCGCGGGTCACGCCTGAGGCCTGTGACGTCCGGCGAGGGGCGTTGCGGGCGGGGCCGTGCTCGGAGCGGAATCACACGCAGGCGCAAGCGCTCGACGCCGCGGCGGTCAGGCGTGCGGCGAGGGTTCGGTCACGGGCAGTGCATGAGTGGTTTGGGCCCGCTCCGATCGAACGAGTGGAGAGACATCGCCGAGCCGCAGAGAGGGCAGGGTCGCTCCGAGCGCTCCGGCTCCGGGACGGTGTCATAGGGTCCGACCGCGGCCGGACCGGCCACGCGGATGAGCCTGGTGTTGAACCATGCGTACCACCCGCCCGCGGCCTTCGCCCGCTCGCGAAGAGTGGGTCGATCGCCGGGCTCGGCATCCATTCGTGTCATGATCATTAGTGTACTAACTGATGTCGAGGAGGGACGCGATGGCGACGACGACGGACGACCTGCTCAGGCTCGACAACCAGGTGTGCTTCGCGATCGTCACAGCGGCGCGCAACGTGGTCTCGCTGTACCGGCCCGTGCTGGAGCCTCTCGGCCTCACCCACCCGCAGTACCTCGTGATGCTCGCACTGTGGGAGAGCTCGCCGCGCTCGCTCGGGGAGCTGGCGGACGAGCTGGCGATGGAGCCCGCCACGCTCTCTCCGCTGGTCAAGCGACTCGAGACTCAAGGCAGGCTCACCCGCACCCGCCGGATCACCGACGAGCGGGTCCTCGATATCGCTCTGACGAGCGAGGGGCGCGAGCTGCGACGAGAAGCGCTCGCCGTGCCCGGGCAGATCATGGTGAAGACGGGAATGGATGCCGCCCAGCTCACGGCGCTGCGCGACGGGCTGGCGCCCTTCTCCGGACCTGCGGCGTCGCGTCACTGATGCGGCCGCCGTTCTTTACGCTTGCGTGAACTCTCTCTCACTTTCATAGGCATCCTCCCAGCCGAAACATACGCTCGAGTGATCACGGCTCCGCGCGGATCTCGACCGGTGCGCGGCCGTGCTCCGTCCCCATCGGCACAGCAAGAGGAAGCACACATGCGCTCTCGGTCTCCCCACGACCACTCCCGTCCCTCCCGCACCCGGCGTCGTCTCGCCGTCGGCGCCGGGCTCACCGTCGCCGCCGTCGGTGCAGCGCTGCTGACGGCTCCGGCCGCGCAGGCCGCCGACCCGGTCGCCATCAACCTCGTCACCGTCAACGACTTCCACGGACGCATCGAAGCGGCCGCCCCCGCCGGTGGCATCGCCGCGCTCGCGACGGCCGTGGACCAGATCCGCGCCAAGAACCCGAACACGGTGTTCGCCGCAGCCGGCGACATGATCGGCGCGTCGACCTTCACGTCCTTCATCCAGCAGGACAAGCCGACCATCGACACGCTGAACGCCGCCGGGCTGGATGTGAGTTCGGTCGGCAACCACGAGTTCGACAAGGGCTGGGCCGACCTGCGCGATCGCGTCCAGGGCCTCGCCGATTGGGAGTACCTGGCCTCGAACGTCTTCCTGAAGGGTACCGACACGCCGGCGCTTCCGGAGTACTGGACCACGACGTTCGACGGTGTCACGGTCGGGTTCGTCGGTGCGGTCACCAATGAGCTTCCCTCCCTCGTGAGCCCGGCCGGCATCGCCGACCTCGAAGTCCGTGACGTCACCGAGAACGTCAACCGGGTCGCGGACGAGCTGAGCGACGGGAACCCCGACAACGGCGAGGCCGACGTCGTCGTGCTCCTGGTGCATGAGGGCGCCTCGCAGCCGACCGTGGAGTCGGCGACCGACCCCGCCACGCCCTTCGGCAAGATCGTGAACGGTGTGGACGACAACGTCGACGCGATCGTCTCAGGGCACACGCATCTCGCCTACAACTTCGTCATCGACGACCGACCGGTCATCTCGTCGGGTCAGTACGGCGAGAAGTTCAGCGACATGGCGATCGAAGTCGATCCCGATTCGAAGCAGATCCTGTCGATGGTGAACACGACGTATTCGATGTACAGCGGCGCCGGCACCACCGCGTCACCGTACGTCGCGAACTACGCCCCCGATGCGGCCATCGCCGGAGCAGTGGCCGAATCGGTCGCCTACGCCAAGGTCGAAGGCTCGAAGAAGGTCGGTGACATCACGGCCGACTTCAACAGAGCGCTGCAGCCCGTGCCCGTGACCGCGCAGACCCCGACGGGCATCGGAGAAGCGCGCGGAGCGGAATCGACGCTCGGGAACTTCGTCGCCGACGTGCAGCTGTGGGCCACGCAGCGACAGGTTCCGGGCACCCAGATCGCTTTCATGAACCCGGGCGGACTCCGTCAGGACATCAAGTACGCGGGCACCTCCGACACCGATCCCGCCGGGAATGTGACGTTCGCCGAGGCCGCCGCCGTGCAGCCCTTCGCGAACACTCTCGTGACGATGTCGCTCACCGGTGACCAGATCCGCCAGGTGCTCGAGCAGCAGTGGCAGCCGGCCGGTGCGTCGCGCCCGTTCCTCAAGCTCGGCGTGTCGAAGGACCTGACCTACACGGTCGATTACACCGCGGCAGCGGGCTCCCGCGTGCAGAACCTCGCGCTCGCAGGTGCCGCGCTCGACCCGTCGGCCGCCTACACCGTTGTCGTCAACTCATTCCTCGCCGCGGGCGGAGACAACTTCACCGTGCTGGCGCAGGGGACGAGCAAGGCGGACACCGGTCAGATCGATCTGCAGGGGATGGTCGACTGGTTCGCCGCGAACAAGACCGCCACGCCCGATCTCGCTCAGCGTTCGATCGGTGTGACGCTCTCCGCGCCGGGCGCAAGCGGCTACACGACGGGATCGACGATCGATCTGACCCTGTCGTCGCTCGACTTCACGACGACCGAGACCCCCGCGGCCACGGTCGATGTGGCGATCGGCGGCATCGCCGTGGGTTCGGCCGCCGTCGACCGCAGCCTGGTGGCCGTGACCGACGAGGCCGGTCGGGCGACGCTGTCCGTCACCGTTCCGGCCGGAGTGAGCGGCACGGTGCCGCTCACGATCACGACGGCCACGGGGACATCGTTCGAGGTCCCGATCCAGGTCGTCGAGCCGGTGAAGTCGACCACGTTCGGCTGGCCCAGCAAGATCATCGCCAAGAAGGGCTCGGCCGTCGCCTACACGGCGATCGTCCTCGCCGGCGGCGTCGTGCCCACGGGCACCGTGAACATCCTCGACGGCTCGAAGGTCATCGCCACAGCGACGCTGACCGAGACCGACAACGGCCGGGTCACGGTCACCCTTCCGTCGCTCGCCCGCGGCCTGCACAAACTGTCGGCGCAGTTCGTCGGCAGCGACACGGTGAAGACGTCGACGAGCTTCTGGCTGCCGCTGATCGTCTGGTGACGCACACCCGATGAACGACGGATGCCGCGGGGCTCAGCCCCGCGGCATCCGTGTTCCCGGCCGTCTCCCCGACACGCCCGGAAGCCGGCGACGTCCGCCACCAGCGAAGCCCGTGCCCGGTGTCGGAGGCCCCGCCTAGACTTGACCGGTGCCCATCGTTCCTGTCGCCGCGCCCGGAAAACTCAGTGTTCGTGGTGCCCGCGTGCACAATCTCAAGAACATCGATCTCGACATCCCGCGCGATTCCCTCGTCGTCTTCACGGGTCTGTCGGGGTCCGGTAAGTCGAGCCTCGCGTTCGACACGATCTTCGCCGAAGGGCAGCGGCGGTACGTCGAGTCCTTGAGCGCGTACGCCCGCCAATTCCTCGGTCAGGTCGATCGCCCCGATGTGGATTTCATCGAAGGGCTGAGCCCTGCGGTCAGCATCGACCAGAAGTCGACCAACCGCAATCCGCGTTCTACGGTGGGCACGATCACCGAGATCCACGACTACATGCGTCTCCTGTGGGCACGCATCGGCGTGCCGCACTGCCCGGTCTGCGGCGAGGTCATCCAGCGCCAGACGGTGCAGCAGATCGCCGACCAGCTCATCGAACTGCCCGAGAAGACCCGGTACCAGATCGTCGCGCCGGTGGTGACGCAGAAGAAGGGCGAGTTCGTCGACCTCTTCCGCGAGCTCGGCGCGAAGGGGTATGCCCGAGCAGTGGTCGACGGCGAGCTCATCCAGCTGGCGGAGCCTCCGACGCTCAAGAAGAGCTACAAGCACGACATCGCCGTCGTGGTGGACCGGCTCGTCGCGAGTCCTGACATCCTGAGCCGCATCACGGACTCCGTCGAGACCGCGCTCGGCCTGGCTGACGGCATCATGCAGATCAACTTCGTCGACGAAGAGGGCGATGCCGCGTGGCAGAACTTCTCCGAGAAGCTCGCCTGCCCGAACGGACACCCGCTGCAGCTGACCGAGATCGAGCCACGGACCTTCTCCTTCAATGCGCCGTTCGGCGCGTGCCCGACGTGCTCGGGACTCGGAACCCGGATGTCGGTCGACGTCGATCTGATGCTCGCCGATGACGAGCTCTCGATCCGCGACGGCGTGCTCATCCCCTGGACCACACAGGGAAAGGGCCTGTTCCAGTACTACGAGCGCCTGCTCGAGGGACTCGCGCGCGACCTGAACTTCTCGCTGGACACGCCCTGGCGCGATCTGCGTGTCGACGTGCAGGAGGCGGTGCTGCGCGGCGAGGACTACAAGGTCACGGTCAAATGGAAGAACCGCTACGGCCGCGAGATGCGCTACGCCTCCGGGTTCGAGGGCGTGGTGCCGTACATCGAGCGCCAGTACGCGCAAGCCGAGTCCGACAATCAGCGGCAGCGCTGGTCGGAGTATCTGCGTGAGGTGCCGTGCGCGGTCTGCAACGGCGACCGACTCAAGCCGGAGGTGCTGGCCGTTCAGGTGCACGGGCACTCGATCGCGGATGCCTCGCGCCTGAGCCTCTCGGACGCGCAGGCCTTCTTCGCCGACCTGGAGTTGACTCCCCGCGAGGCGAAGATCGCCGCGCAGGTGCTTCGCGAGATCCGGCTGCGATTGGACTTCCTCATCCAGGTCGGTCTCAACTACCTCAACCTCTCTCGCTCCGCCGGCTCGCTCTCGGGCGGCGAGGCGCAGCGGATCCGCCTGGCGACGCAGATCGGCTCCGGGCTCACCGGGGTGCTTTACGTCTTGGACGAACCGTCCATCGGATTGCACCAGCGCGACAACCGCAGACTGATCGAGACGCTGCTGACCCTGCGCGACCTCGGCAACACGCTCATCGTCGTCGAGCACGACGAAGAGACGATCCACGCATCGGATTGGGTCGTCGACATCGGACCTCGCGCGGGAGTGAACGGCGGCAACGTCGTGCACTCCGGGCCGCTCGCATCGCTCCTCACCGAGCGCGAGTCCATCACGGCCGATTACCTCACGGGTCGACGCGAGATCCCGACGCCGAAGAAGCGACGCCGCATCGACAAGACCCGCAAGATCTCGGTCGTCGGTGCCCGCGAGAACAACCTCCGGAACGTCTCGGTCGATTTCCCCCTGGGCGTCCTCACGGCCGTCACCGGCGTCAGCGGCTCGGGCAAGTCCTCTCTGGTGAACGACATCCTGTACGAAGTGCTGGCGGGCCGGCTCAACGGCGCCCGTCGCGTGCCCGGCAAGCACACCCGCGTCACCGGCACCGACGAACTCGACAAGGTCGTGCACGTCGATCAAGGGCCGATCGGTCGCACGCCGCGGTCGAACCCCGCCACCTACACGGGGGTGTTCGACCGCATCCGCACCCTCTTCAGCGAAACGCCCGAGGCCAAGGTGCGCGGCTACCAGCCCGGGCGCTTCAGCTTCAACGTGAAGGGCGGTCGCTGCGAAGCGTGCTCGGGTGACGGCACGATCAAGATCGAGATGAACTTCCTGCCCGACGTGTACGTCGACTGCGAGGTCTGCCACGGCAAGCGCTACAACCGGGACACGCTCGCCGTGCACTACAAGGGCAAGAACATCGCCGAGGTCCTCGAGATGCCGATCGAGGAGGCTGCGGCGTTCTTCGAGCCGATCCAGGCGATCCACCGCTACCTCAAGACCCTCGTCGATGTCGGGCTCGGGTACGTCCGGCTCGGGCAGTCCGCGACGACGCTGTCCGGTGGTGAGGCGCAGCGGGTGAAGCTGGCCACCGAACTGCAGCGTCGCAGCAACGGGCGGAGCATCTACGTGCTCGACGAGCCGACGACCGGCCTCCACTTCGAGGACGTCGCGCGCCTGCTGGAAGTGCTCAACGGTCTGGTCGACAAGGGCAACACGGTGATCGTCATCGAGCACAACCTCGACGTGATCAAATCCGCGGACTGGCTCATCGACCTCGGACCCGAGGGCGGCGCCGGCGGGGGAGAGATCCTGGCGGTCGGCACACCCGAGCACCTTGCGCGCGTCGAGGGCAGCTACACCGGTGCGTTCCTGGCCGAAGTGCTGGGCGATGCTCGGGTGGCCCGCAAGGCGGGCTGACCGTGGCACCGTCTCAGCGGGTGTCGCAGCTCTCCTACCGCCCGAAGCCCGGTGAGATCCCGACCAACCCGGGCGTGTACCGCTTCCGTGACGCCGACGGCCGCGTGCTCTACGTGGGCAAGGCGAAGAACCTGCGGGCGCGGCTGTCGAACTACTTCGCTCCGCTGCGGTCGCTGCACGAGCGCACCCGTCGCATGGTCACGACCGCGGCGTCGGTGGAGTGGACCGTCGTTCCCAGCGACGTCGATTCGCTCCAGCTCGAGTACATGTGGATCAAGGAGTTCGATCCGCCGTTCAACGTGCGCTACCGCGACGACAAGTCCTATCCGTTCATGGGCATCACCCTCGGCGACGAGGCGCCGCGGGTGATCGTCACCCGCAATCGACGCATCCCCGGAGCGAAGTACTTCGGGCCCTACCCGAAGGTCTGGGCGGTCCACGACACGATCGACCTGCTCATCAAGGTGTTCCCGATCCGCACGTGCAGCGACGCGTCGTACAAGAAGGCGATGCAGACCGGACGGCCCTGCTTTCCCGGGCAGATCGGTCGCTGCGGCGGCCCGTGCTCGATGAAGGTCACGATCGAGGAGCACCGCGCGATCGTCGACGACTTCGTGGCATTCATGTCGGGCGGCGATCAACGGTTCACCAAGGCCCTGACGGCACGCATGCGCGAAGCATCCGCCGCCATGGACTATGAAGCCGCAGCGCTGTACCGAGACAGGCTGCAGGCGATCGACGCCGTCCTCAAGCGCAGCGCGCTGGTGCTCTCGGAAGACACGGATGCCGACCTCTTCGGTATCGCCGAAGACGAGCTGGCGGCCACGGTGCAGCACTTCGTGATCCGCGGGGGCAGGGTGCGCGGTGTGCGCGCGACCACCATCGAGAAGGAGCTCGACATCTCGGGTGCCGACCTCGTCGACCAGGTGCTGCAGCGCACGTACGGCGATGCGCGCCCCGAGGACATTCCGCGGCAGGTGCTGGTGCCGTCCCTGCCCGAAGACGCGGCCGACCTCGAGCAGTGGCTGCGCGACCGTCGCGAGCGACCGGTGACGATCCAGATCGCTCAACGGGGTCGCAAGGCCGAGCTGATGAAGACCGCGACGCTCAACGCCCAGCAGGCCCTCATGCTGCACAAGACACGGCGGACGAGTGATTACGTTGCCCGGTCGCAGGCACTCACGGATCTGCAGCAGGCGCTGGGCCTGGAGGAGGCGCCGCTGCGCATCGAGTGCTACGACGTGTCGCACCTGGGCGGGACGAACGTCGTGGCCTCGATGGTCGTGTTCGAGGACGGGCTGCCGCGCAAGGATCAGTACCGCTCGTTCACCATTCCTGAGACCACCGACGACACCGACTCCATTCACCAGGTGCTCACACGTCGCCTGGCCTACGTGGACCGCCCGGATGAGCAGGACGACCCGCTCTCCGGTGTGCCCGCTCCCTCGTCCTCCGGGTCGGGGGAGTCGGACCCCACGGACGCGGGCGACGGGGAGGAAGCTCCGGTGGTGACGTCCCGCAAGCGCCCGCGTTTCGCCTACCGCCCGCAGCTGCTGGTCGTGGACGGCGGCAAGCCCCAAGTGGAGGCCGCCGCTCGTGCCCTCGCGGATGCCGGCCACTCCGAGATCGCCCTCTGCGGCATCGCCAAGCGTCTGGAGGAGGTGTGGCTGCCGGGCGAGGACTTCCCGGTGATCCTGCCGCGCACGAGCGAGGCGCTCTACCTCCTGCAGCGTCTGCGCGACGAAGCGCATCGCTTCGCCATCACCCACCAGCGCAAACGCCGGCGACGGGACATCTCCAGCGTGCTGGAGGAGGTGCCGGGCCTGGGCGCGGCACGTATCAAGGCACTGCTGCGCCACTTCGGCTCGGTGACCGCGCTCAAAGAGGCCACGCCGGACGAGATCGCCCAGCTGCCCGGCATCGGTCCGAAGCTGGCCGAATCGATTCATGCGCATCTCACGACTGGGTAGGCTGGGACGAGACAACCGGGGGTGGTCATGACGGACGCGGCGCGGCAGGAGCCGGGCGAGGTGCTGATCGTGACCGGCATGTCGGGAGCGGGCAGGTCGACGGCCGCGAACGCGCTCGAGGACCTCGGGTGGTACGTGGTCGACAACCTCCCGCCGCAGATGCTCAAGCCGCTGCTGGAGCTGACGGAACTCGCCGGGGGCGCCCTGCCCCGTGTCGCCGTGGTCGTAGACGTGCGCGGCCGCGAGCTGTTCGCCGACCTCCCGGCGATCACGCACGCCCTGCGCGACAACCGTCAGCTCCGCGTCATGTTCCTGGATGCCTCCGACGAAGTGCTCGTGCGTCGTTTCGAGGCGGTGAGGCGTCCCCATCCCCTCCAGGGGGAGGGCACGATCCTCGACGGCATCCGTCGGGAGCGGGCACGGCTCGCGGCCGTGCGCGAGAGCGCCGACGTCATCCTCGACACGTCGAGCTTCAACATCCATCAGCTGTCGACGCAGGTGATCGGTCTCTTCTCCGCGGAGGGTTCCGCGCGGCACACCCTCACGCTCATGAGCTTCGGCTTCAAGTACGGGCTCCCGCCCGACGCGGATCTCGTGGCCGACATGCGGTTCCTCCCGAACCCCTTCTGGAGCGAAGAGCTGCGGGCCCTGAACGGGCAGGACGAGCCGGTGCGCGATTTCGTGCTCGCGCAGGAAGGCGCGCAGGAATTCGTCGACGCCTATGTGGCGGCGCTCACGCCTGTCCTGGCCGGTTACCAGCGCGAGAACAAGCGGCACTCGGTCGTCGCCGTGGGCTGCACCGGGGGCAAGCACCGATCCGTCGTCGTCGCCCTCGAACTGGCGTCGCGGCTGGCCGCGCTGCCCGGCGTCGCGGTTCGCGTCACACACCGGGACCTCGGCCGCGAGTAGGCTGGACCCTCGTTCCCCGCCCCGCTTCGTTCCCGACGCGGTGCGCCGACACGAAGAGATTTCGAGGATTACCGTGCCGCTGACCGCCGATGTGAAAGCCGAGCTGATCTCCGTACGCGACCCGCGGCCCAGTGCCCGCGTCGCCGAGCTGACCTGCTTGCTGCGCTTCTCCGGCGGTCTGCACTCGATCGCGAACCGCGTCGCCGTGGAGGCTGAGCTCGACTCCGATCTTCTCGCCCGGCGGGTCGCCCGCGATCTCATGGAGATCTACGGCGTCCGCCCCGAGCTCGTGCACGTGCAGGGCTCAGGTGGCCGCACCGGAAGTCACTACGCCGTCCGCGTGATCGAGGGCGGCGAGACGCTGGCCCGCCAGACGGGCCTGCTCGATCAGCGCCGCCGTCCCGTGCGCGGCCTGCCGAACAAGCTCACGACCGGGTCGCGCGGAGACCTCGCGGCGCTCTGGCGCGGCGCATTCCTGGCGTCGGGTTCGCTCAGCGAGCCGGGTCGATCGGCAGCGCTCGAGATCGCCTGCCCGTCGGGGGAAGCCGCCATGGCGCTCGTCGGCGCGGCGCACCGACTGGGCATTCCCGCCAAGGCTCGAGAGGTGCGCGGGATGCCGCGGGTCGTCGTGCGCGACGGTGAGGCCATTCGGGCCACCCTGGCCGAGATGGGCGCGAAGCGCACAGCCGCCGAGTGGGATCAGCTGCGTCAGCGCCGCGAAGTGCGCGCGGGCGTCAACCGCCTCGTGAACTTCGACGATGCGAACCTGCGCCGTTCGGCCCAGGCGGCCGTCGCGGCGTGCGCCCGCGTGGAGCGCGCGCTGGAGATCCTCGGCGACGACGTCCCCGATCACCTGAAGGAGGCCGGGGACCTGCGTCTGGCGCACCGCGATGCCAGCCTCGACGAGCTCGGCCACCACGCCGACCCCCCGCTGACGAAGGACGCCGTCGCCGGGCGCATCCGTCGCCTCCTCGCGATGGCGGACAAGAAGGCCGAACAGGACGGCATCCCCGACACCGAGTCGGCCGTTCCCGTCGGCGCGGAAGACTGACCGCATCCCTCTCAGGGACTCTCGCCGAAGCTCGCGATATACCCGCCTGCCGGTGGGAAGCAACCCACTGCGTCGCGCGTTGCCGCTCATTAGGATGAAGACGTCACCCTCGCTGCGTCGGGGTTCTCCACGCAGCGCCGACTGGAAGAAGAGAACATGGCGAAGTACACACTGCCCGACCTCCCGTACGACTACGCAGCGCTCGAGCCGCACATCAGCGGCAAGATCATGCAGCTGCACCACGACAAGCACCACCAGGCGTACGTCACCGCCGCCAACACGGCCCTCGAGCAGATGGCCGAGGCCCGCGACAAGGGCGAACTGGGCAACATCAACAAGCTCGAGAAGGACCTCGCCTTCAACCTCGGCGGGCACGTCAACCACTCCATCTTCTGGACGAACCTCTCACCGGACGGCGGCGGCCGGCCCGAAGGCGAGCTGTCGGCGGCGATCGACGAGTTCTTCGGGTCGTTCGACAAGTTCCAGGCTCACTTCACCGCGGCGGCGACCGGCATCCAGGGCTCCGGGTGGGCTGTTCTGAGCTGGGACACGATCGGCGAGCAGCTCATCATCCAGCAGCTCTTCGACCAGCAGAGCAACACCGCGCAGGGCACGATCCCGGTGTTCCAGCTCGACATGTGGGAGCACGCCTTCTACCTCGATTACCTCAATGTGAAGGCCGACTACGTCAAGGCCGTCTGGAACATTGCGAACTGGCAAAATGTGGCGCAACGCCTCGATGCCGCCCGTGAGAAGACTGCAGGTCTCCTGGTACTGTCATAAACGGTGCGGGTGTCCCGGTGGGGCCTCCTGCCGGGACACCGCTGTCCGAGGTCTGAATCGCTATAACTGCGCGCGAGCGCTCGACACATCAGGAGAATTTCCGTGGCTGTCAAGATCGGAATCAACGGCTTCGGCCGCATCGGACGCAACTACCTGCGAGCCGCGCTCGCGCAGGGTGCAGATCTCGAGATCGTGGCGGTGAACGACCTCACCGACAACAAGACCCTCGCGCACCTGCTCAAGTACGACTCGGTCGGCGGCCCGCTGTCTGAAGAGGTCTCCTACGACGAGGACTCGATCACCGTCGGCGGTCACAAGATCAAGGTGTTCGCGGAGCGCGACCCCGCGAACCTGCCCTGGGGCGAACTCGGAGCCGACATCGTCATCGAGTCGACGGGTCGCTTCACGAAAGCGGAAGACGCCAGGAAGCACATCGCGGGCGGTGCCAAGAAGGTCCTCATCTCGGCCCCCGCGACCGGTGACGACGCCACGATCGTCATGGGCGTGAACGAAGAGACCTACAACCCCGAGACCGACGTCATCATCTCGAACGCGTCGTGCACGACGAACTGCCTCGCGCCGCTCGCGAAGGTGTTCAACGACGAGTTCGGCATCGAGCGCGGATTCATGATGACCGCCCACGCGTACACGGCCGACCAGAACCTCCAGGACGGTCCGCACAGCGATCTGCGGCGCGCCCGTGCCGCTGCCATCAATATCGTCCCGGCCTCGACCGGCGCGGCGAAGGCCATCGGCCTGGTCATCCCCGAACTGCAGGGCAAGCTCAGCGGGTCGTCCTACCGCGTGCCCGTCCCCACCGGCTCGATCGTCGACCTCACGATCGTCACCCCCACCGAGGGACTGACGGTCGAGAAGATCAACGCGGCGTACAAGACGGCCGCTGCCGAGGGACGTCTCGCCGGATACCTCGAGTACACCGCCGACCCGATCGTGTCCAGCGACATCCAGCTCAACCCGCACTCGTCCGTCTTCGACTCGGAGCTGACCAACGTCAGCGGCAACCTCGTGAAGGTGTCGGCGTGGTACGACAACGAGTGGGGCTACTCGAACCGACTCGTTGACCTGACCGAGTACGTGGCTGAGCGCCTCTAGGCGATCATCATGGCTCTGCGCACCCTCGATTCGCTGGGGTCGCTCGCAGGCAAGCGCGTCGTCGTCCGTTGCGACCTCAACGTCCCCTTGCGGGACGGGGTCATCACGGACGACGGGCGCGTGCGTGCGTCGCTTCCCACTCTGAACGCCCTCATCAACCAGGGCGCCCGCCTCGTCGTCTGCTCGCACCTGGGTCGCCCCGACGGCGAACCCAATCCGGAATACAGCCTCGAGCCGGTCGCCCAGCGGCTGTCCGAGCTGCTCGGCTCCCCGGTGGCGTTCGCCCGCGACACCGTGGGGGAGTCCGCCCAGGAGGCCGTTGCCGCTCTCGAGGACGGCGGCGTGGCGGTCATCGAGAACCTGAGGTTCAATCCCGGTGAAACGTCGAAGGACGCGGGGGAGCGCACGGAGTTCGCCGAGCAGCTCGCGACGCTGGGCGACGCTCTCGTCTCGGACGGCTTCGGTGTCGTGCACCGCAAGCAGGCGAGCGTCTACGAATTGGCCGAGATCCTCCCGTCGGCTGCGGGCCTGCTGATCGCGACCGAGCTCGACGTCCTCGACCGCCTCACCGAGAAACCCGAGCGCCCGTACACGGTCGTCCTCGGCGGATCGAAGGTCAGCGACAAGCTCGGGGTCATCTCGCACCTGCTTCCGCGCGTCGACCGTCTCCTGGTCGGCGGCGGCATGTTGTTCACGTTCCTCGCCGCCGCCGGCCACAAGGTCGGCGCGAGCCTCCTCGAGGTCGACCAGCTCGACATCGTCAAGGGCTACATCGACGAGGCCCGGGAGCGCGGCGTGGAGCTGGTGCTGCCGACCGACGTCGTCGTCGCAGCGAGCTTCAGCGCCGACGCCGACCATGTCGTGACGGCGGCCGACGCCATCGAGGAGACGCCGTTCGGAGCATCCGGACTCGGTCTGGACATCGGCCCCGACACGGCCGCTGCGTTCGCCGAGGCGATCCGGGGCAGCAGGACGGTGTTCTGGAACGGCCCGATGGGCGTCTTCGAGCTCGCGCCGTTCGCGGCGGGAACGAAGGCGGTCGCGCAGGCGCTCACCGAGGTCGATGGCCTCAGCGTGGTGGGTGGCGGTGACTCCGCCGCGGCCGTGCGCCAGCTGGGATTCACCGATGACCAGTTCGGCCACATCTCCACGGGCGGGGGCGCCAGCCTCGAGTTCCTCGAAGGCAAGAAGCTCCCCGGACTGGAGGTCCTCGGATGGTCGTGACAGATCCCACGGGCGCGCCGCGTGCGCGCACCCCGTTCATCGCAGGCAACTGGAAGATGAACCTCGACCACCTGCAGGCGGTCGCCACGGTGCAGAAGCTGCACTGGACGTTGAAGGACGCGAAGCACGAGGACGGATCGGTCGAGGTGGGCATCTTCCCGCCGTTCACCGATCTGCGCACCGTGCAGACGCTGCTGGACGCCGACAAGATCCCGTTCTCGCTCGGTGCGCAGGACCTGTCGACGAAGGACTCCGGTGCCTACACGGGGGAGATCTCCGGACAGTTCCTGGCGAAGCTCGACTGCGGCTACGTCATCATCGGCCACTCGGAGCGCCGCGAATACCACGCCGAATCCGACGAGGTCGTGGCGGCGAAGGTCCAGGCGGCTCTGCGGCACGCACTGGTGCCGGTGATCTGCGTCGGCGAGACGGCGGAGGACCTCGACAGATTCGGGGCGAGCGCCGTGCCGGTCGGACAGCTGGAGGTGGCGCTGGAAGGCGTTCCGGCCGACGCCGACATCGTGGTGGCGTACGAACCGGTGTGGGCGATCGGCTCCGGCCAGGCGGCCACCCCCGAGCAGGCGCAGGATGTCTGCGCCAAGCTGCGCAGCGTGATCGGCGAGAAGCTCGGAGCGGATGCCGCGGCCCGCACCCGCGTGCTCTACGGCGGTTCGGTCAAGTCGGGGAACATCGCGAGCTACATGCGCGAACCCGACGTCGACGGCGCCCTCGTGGGCGGCGCGAGCCTGGTCGTCGACGAGTTCGCCGCGATCATCCGGTTCCAGAAGCACGTCGGCGTCTGAACGCCGAGACAGGTCCGGTCACCGCGGTGCGGGACCGGACCTGTCTCGTCGGTGGGCTCTGCACGGCGTCGGGGCCCGACCCGTATACTTGACCCCTGTGCGATCCGCACGATCGCGGCGAAAGGCTTCAACGACTGTGGACATCCTCCAGTTCGTCCTGCAGGTTCTGCTCGGTATCACGAGCCTCCTGCTGACGCTCCTCATCCTTCTGCACAAGGGTCGCGGTGGCGGCCTCTCCGACATGTTCGGCGGTGGCATGTCCTCGGCGATGGGCTCCTCCGGGCTCGCCGAGCGCAATCTCAACCGGTTCACGGTGGTGCTCGCCCTGGCGTGGTTCGTGTCGATCGTCGCCCTCGGGCTCATCACGAAGTTCCAGGGCATCTGATGGCCACGGGAGGCAACGCCATCCGCGGCACGCGCGTCGGTGCCGGACCCATGGGCGAGCAGGACCACGGCTTCCACGCCGATCGCGTGGCGATCTCTTACTGGGATGCCCTCGGCAATGAGACGGTCCGCTACTTCGCGGCCGGCATCACCGAGGAGGAGATCCCCGAGACGATCGACTCCCCGCACTCCGGACTGCCGGCCGGACGCGACAAGGCGAACCCGCCGGCCCTGTCGAAGTCCGAGCCCTACAAGACGCACCTCGCCTACGTGAAGGAGCGCCGCACCGAGGAAGAGGCTGAAACCCTCCTCGACGACGCCCTGCAGCAGCTCCGCGAACGACGGGGTCAGTAGCCGATACGACGGTGGAATGCGAAGAGCGGATGCCAGGTGGCATCCGCTCTTCGCATTCTCCGGACGGTCAGTACTCGCCGTCGATGAGTTCAGGTGGCACCTGGGCGGCCGCCGCCTGGTCGACGAACAGGATCGTCCGCTTGCGGCCCTTGGCTCCGGCTGCGGGCACGCTGCGATAGTTCGCCCCGGCGAGGGCGAGACCGAGCGCGGATGCCTTGTCGGCGCCCGCCATGACCATCCAGACGCGCTGCGACGAATTGATCACCGGACGCGTGAACGAGATGCGCTCGGGGGGTGGCTTCGGGGAGTCGCGCACGGCGACGACCGCTTCGTCGACGATGCCGATCTCGGCGCGATCGGGGAACAGTGAGGCGATGTGCCCGTCCGGTCCCACTCCGAGGAAGCAGATGTCGAACGAGGGCCACGCGCCCGTCTCGGAGCGGTCGGCGGGTGCGAATTGCGCCAGCTCGTCGGCGTAGGCGACGGCGGCCGCGTCCAGATCGAGGTGGCCGTCGCTGGAGGCCATCGCGTGGATGTTCGCGGCCGGGATGTCGAGGGAGTCCAGGAACGCGTCGCGTGCCTGCTTCTCGTTGCGGTCGGGATCATCGCGACCGACGAACCGCTCATCGCTCCACCAGAAGTGCACGCGCGACCAATCGATCTTGGCGCACTTCTTGCTCGCGGAGGCGGCACGAAGCACGGCGATGCCGCTCGTCCCCCCGGTCAGCGAGATGTGCACGGTGTCGCCGGCCTGCACGCCCTTCGAGACGCGCTGGAGGAAACGAGCTGCGACGGATTCCGCCAGGTGCGCAGGATCAGGACTGATCACCACGCGCTTCTCGACGTTGTACTCAGCCATCGGACTCCCGGCTCAGAGGCGGACCCAGAAGCTCCCAGCCCTCGGTGATCACTCGACCATACAGGACGTCCGGATCGAGGCGGCGGAGCTCCTCGGCCAGGCATTCCCGGAGCGTGCGACGCGGGAGGACGAGGTCGTGGTCGGGCTGCCCGCCCTGGTGGAGGCAGGCGATCGAGGCCGATGAGCGCTCGAGGACGACGTCCGATGACGCACGGGTCAGGCGCACGGAGCGGATGCCGTCGCGCCATTCCTCTTCGGGGAGGTACTCCCACTCGACCGGCACGTCCAGCATCAGACGCAGCCAGGCCGCGAGAAGAGCCGTCGACGGCGACGTGCTCGCGCCGCTGACGCTGACCCCCGTGACCGCCTCGTACGGCGGCTGGTCGAGCACGGCCGCGAGCTGCTCGCGCCAGTGCGTGAGGCGCGTCCATGCGAGATCGGTGTCTCCGGGGGCGTGATGCTCCCCGAGGTCGCTCAGACGGTGCGCGTCGTACGGGCGGGTCGAGGCATCCGTGATCCTTCGCTGGGCGATCTTGCCGAGCGGCGAGGTGGACGGTGTCGTCGGCGGGTGGTCCGGCCACCACACCACGACCGGCGCATCCGGCAGGAGCAGGCCGGTGACGAGGCTCTCCTCGTTGGAGGCCGCGGCGCCGGACGCATTCAGCACGATGACCTCGCTCGCCCCGGCGTCACCGCCGACGCGGATCTGCGCGTCGAGACGCGAGGGCGCATCCGGGTCGTCGTTGATCATGAGGACGATCACCCGCATCGGGTGCTCTCGGGACGCGTCGTTGGCGGCCTCGATCACGGCCTCCTCGCGGCCCTGGCGCGTGGCGATCATCAGGGTGAGAACGCGTCCGAGAGCGACGACGCCGCCTTCTTCGCGCACGCTGACCAGCGCACGGCTGATCTTGCTGACATTCGTATCGGGCAGATCGACGATCACGGGCGCCTCCAGACGCGTCCATCGCGGGCGAGGAGCTCGTCCGCGGAGTCGGGGCCCCACGAGCCCGGCGAGTACTGGTCGAGCGCGCCGCCCTGGGCCGCCCAGAAGTCCTCGATCGGGTCGAGGATCTTCCAGCTGAGCTCGACCTCCTCGTGGCGGGGGAAGAGCGGGGGATCGCCGAGCAGCACATCGAGGATGAGCCGCTCGTAGGCCTCGGGGCTGGCTTCGGTGAAAGCGTGGCCGTAGCCGAAGTCCATCGTGACGTCGCGCACCTCGGTGCCCGCGCCGGGGACCTTGGAGCCGAAGCGGATCGTGATGCCCTCGTCGGGCTGGACCCTGATGACCAGCGCGTTCTGGCCGAGCTCGGACGTCTGGTTGCGCGTGAACAGGTGCTGCGGAGCACGCTTGAAGACCACCGCGATCTCGGTGACCCGGCGGCCGAGCCGCTTGCCGGTGCGGAGATAGAAGGGCACGCCGGACCAGCGGCGCGTGTTCACCTCGAGCTTGACGGCGGCGTACGTCTCGGTCGTCGATTCGGGATTCATCCCGTCTTCTTCGAGGAACCCGGTGACGTGCTCGCCGCCCTGCCACCCGCCCGCGTACTGCCCGCGCGCGGTGGACTGGGAGAGGTCCGCCGGAAGCGTGACGGCCGCGAGCACCTTCTCCTTCTCGGCGCGCAGGTCTTTGGCCTGGAAGGTGATGGGCTCCTCCATCGCGGTGAGGGCCATCAGCTGGAGCAGATGATTCTGGATGACATCGCGTGCCGCTCCGATGCCGTCGTAGTACCCGGCACGGCCGCCCACGCCGATGTCCTCGGCCATGGTGATCTGCACGTGATCGACGTAGTTGCGGTTCCAGATCGGCTCGAACAGCTCGTTCGCGAAGCGGAGCGCCAGGATGTTCTGCACCGTCTCCTTGCCGAGGTAGTGGTCGATGCGGAAGATCGAGTCGGCGGGGAAGGCAGAGCGCAGAGCGTCGTTGAGCGCCCGCGCGGAGGCCAGATCGTGACCGAACGGCTTCTCGATGACCACGCGGCGCCAGCGGTCGGGTTCGTCGGCGGTGTCGTCCACCAGCCCCGAAGCCTTCAGTTGCTTCGCGACGAGCGGGAAGTCCTTCGGCGGGATCGAGAGGTAGTAGGCGTGGTTTCCCATGGAGCCGCGTTCGACATCGAGCTTCTCGACCGTCTCGCGCAGCTTGGCGAACGATTCCTCGTTGTCGAATTCACCGGAGACGAAGCGGATGCCCTCGAGCAGCTGCTTCCAGGTCTCCTCGCGGTACTCGGTGCGCGCGTGCTGCTTGACGGCCTCGTGCACGACGTCGGCGAAGTCCTCGTCCTCCCAGTCGCGGCGGGCGAACCCCACGAGTGCGAAACCGGGCGGCAGCAGACCGCGATTGGCCAGGTCGTACACCGCGGGCATGAGCTTCTTGCGCGACAGGTCGCCGGTGACGCCGAAGATGACCAGCGCACTCGGCCCGGCGATGCGGTTGAGCCGGCGATCGTCGGGGGTGCGGAGCGGGTTGTGGCCGCGGGTGATGTCGATGACCATGTCTACTGCGCCGCCTCGAAAAGTGTCAGTACTTCGATCTGTGGATCCGTCAGGGTCAGCGTGACGACCGGTCGGCCGTGCTGCTCGGCGAGCACCCCGGCGTCTCCGGCGGCCTGCGCCTCGATCAGCTGGCCGAAGGTGAACGGACGGCCGGGAATCTCCAGATCGACGTCGGTGCGCTCGAGGATCTGGAGGAACACGCCCGTAGCCGGACCTCCCTTGTGGAACTGCCCGGTGGAGTGCAGGAACCGCGGTCCCCAGCCGAAGGTCGTGGGCCGGCCGGAGTCGGCGGCGACGAGCTCGCGCAGCCCCTGCAGCCGGTCCACGCGCAGACGATCGACATACGCCTGGACACTGACGTAGCCGTCGGCGGGGATCCGCGCCCAGAGTGCGTCGAGCACGCCCGCGATCGTGCCGGAGGCTGCGAGTGCGGGATCGGAGGTGCGGACCTCGACGCCGTCCGCGACGAAGGCCGGTGCAGAACGTTCGGGGCGTGCGTCGAGCAGACCTCGGGTGGCGACCTTCGCCGATTCGACATCGGGCTGATCGAACGGATCGATCCCCAGCATCCGTCCGGCGATCGCGGTCGCGTATTCCCACACGATGAACTGCGCGCCGAGAGAGCCGCTGATCAGCACCTCGCCGTGATGGTGCTCGCGGAAGTGGAACTGATTCGCCTCGTCGACCAGACGCACGATCTGCAGATCTTCGGGCAGGGAGTCCAGTTCGGGCGAGACGGGCAGAAGCACGACCGGAAGGATGCCGGTGCCGTTCTTGCCCGTCGACTCGGCGACGAGCTGTTCGATCCAGTCGGGGAGTCCGACGATGTGGGTTCCGTCGGTGATCAGTCCGAGCTTGTCGCGCCGGGGCTCACCGCCCGCGATCGCTGCGGCCAGCACCAGGGCGGGATTCTCGGGACTGTCGATCGCGACCTCGAGGAGCGTGGCCTCGGCCTCGTCGAGCAGTTCGGAGATGTCCACGCCCGCGAGGCCGCTGGGCACGAGACCGAACGCCGTGAGCGCCGAATAGCGCCCGCCCACGGTCGGGTCGGCGTTGAACACACGGTATCCGTCCGCTCTGGCGGTCTCGTCGAGCGGTGAGCCGGGATCGGTGACGACGACGATCCGCTCGAGCGGATCGATGCCGAGGTCTCGGAAAGCCGCCTCGAACGCCCGCTTCGCGGAGTCCGTCTCGACGGTCGAGCCCGACTTCGAGGAGACGACGAGGACGGTCTGCTCGAGTCCGCCCGACTCGCTGTCGCCGTCGATCGCCGCGAGGACCTGACCGGGGGAGGTCGTGTCCAGGATGACCAGCGGAACACCGGCCGTCTGCGCGATGACCTCGGGAGCGAGTGAGGAGCCCCCCATTCCGGCGAGCACGACGCGCGTGACGCCGGCGGTCACGTACTGAGCGCGGAGCGCATCGATCTCGGGCACCAGCGGGCGCGAGACGCTCACCGCCTCGACCCAGCCCAGACGGTGGGCTGCCCCCGCCTCGGCGGCGGCTCCCCACAGTGACGAGTCCTGCGCCGTGATGCCTGATGCGACCAGATCGGCGATCAGCGCCGGGAGGGTCTGGTCGACGACCGACTTGACCCGCCCGGTGAGGTGGATGTCAAAGCTCAACGTGCGGCCTCGGAGGCGTCCTTCAACGCGGCCGCCGTCGTCTCCTGCAGATCGTGCCAGGAAGCGATGAACTTTTCGACGCCCTCGTCCTCGAGCACCTGCGTGACATCGGCGATGTCGATGCCGACGGCGGCGAGACCGTCGATGACGGCGTGCGCGTCCGCGTAGTTGACCGTGATCGTGTCACCGGTGATGACGCCGTGATCGAACGTCGCCTGAAGGGTCTTCTCGGGCATCGTGTTCACGGTCCCCTCCGCGACGAGCTCCGTCACGTACAGGGTGTCCGGAAGTGCGGGATCCTTGACGCCCGTCGATGCCCACAGCGGACGCTGCGGGTTGGCGCCCAGCGCCTGAAGGTCGGTAGCGCGTTCCTCGGCGAACTTCTGCTCGTAGAGCTCATAGGCCAGGCGCGCGTTGGCGATGCCGGCCTTGGACAGCAGCGCGGTCGCCTCGTCCGTGCCGATGGCCTTGAGGCGCTTGTCGACCTCCGTGTCGACGCGCGACACGAAGAACGATGCGACGGAGTGGATGCCGGCCAGGTCGATGCCCGCGTCCCGCGCCCGCTCCAGCCCGGCGAGGTACGCATCGATCACGTCGTTGTACCTCTCGAGGCTGAAGATCAGCGTGACGTTGACGCTGATGCCCGCTGCGATGGTCTCGGTGATGGCCGGGAGGCCCGCCTTCGTGGCGGGGATCTTGATGAGCACGTTCGGGCGATCGACGGCCTTGTGCAGCTCTGCGGCCTGAGCCGTCGTCGCATCGGTGTCGTGGGCGAGGTCGGGGGAGACCTCGATCGACACGCGCCCGTCCACGCCGTTCGTCGCGTCATAGATCGGACGGAAGATGTCGCACGCGCTGCGGACATCGGTGGTCGTCAGGGAGAAGATCGTGTCGTCGGCGCTCGCCCCCTTCGCCGCCTGGGCGGAGATCGCCTCTTCGTAGCCGATGCCGGCCGAGATCGCACCCTGGAAGATCGTCGGGTTGGTGGTGACCCCGACGACGTTACGGGTGTCGATGAGCTCCTGCAGGTTGCCGGACGTGATGCGCGACCGCGACAGGTCGTCGAGCCAGATGCTCACGCCTGCGGCGGAAAGGTCTGCGGTGGGGGTGCTCATGCGTTCTCCTCGGAGTTGCTCGTGCCGGCGGCGGCGATGCTCTCGCGCGCCGCCGCGATGACGGCTTCGGTCGTGATGCCGAATTTCTGGAAAAGGGTCTTGTAGTCGGCAGAGGCGCCGAAGTGCTCGATCGAGATCGAGCGGCCGGCGTCGCCGACGATGTCACGCCAGGTGAGCGCGATCCCGGCCTCGACCGAGACTCGAGCCTTCACGGCGGCGGGAAGCACCGACTCCCGGTAGGCGGCATCCTGCTCGTCGAACCACTCGAGCGAGGGCACCGAGACGACCCGGGCGTTCACGCCTTCACCGGCCAGGGTCTCGCGCGCATCGACGGCCAGCTGCACTTCGGAGCCCGTCGCGATGAGGATCACGTCGGGCGTTCCGCCCGGCGCCTCGGCCAGCACGTAGGCGCCCTTGACGGCGAGGTCGGCCGAGGCGAACGTGTCGTCGGTCGCCTCGCCCTTGCCCCGGGCGAACACCGGGATGTTCTGACGGGTCAGCGCGAGACCGGCGGGTCCGGCGTTGCGGCGCAGGAGTTCGAGCCAGACGACCGCGGTCTCGTTCGCGTCCGCGGGGCGGACGACGGCGAAGTTCGGGATCGCCCGGAGCGTCGCGAGCTGCTCGATCGGCTGGTGGGTGGGACCGTCCTCGCCGAGGGCGACCGAGTCGTGCGTCCACACGAACAGCGACGGGATGTTCATGAGCGCTGCGAGACGCACGGGCGGGCGCATGTAGTCGGAGAAGATCAGGAACGTACCGCCGAACGGCCGTGTCGGGCCGTGCAGCTTGATGCCGTTGATGATGGCGCCCATGGCGTGCTCGCGGATGCCGAAGTGCAGCACGCGACCGTAGGGGCTGCCCGTCCACTCGTGGGTGGACCATTCCGCCGGGATGAACGACTTCGCGTCCTTGATCGTCGTGAGGTTGGATTCCGCGAGGTCCGCCGATCCGCCCCAGAGCTCGGGCAGTTCCGCAGCGAGCGCGTTGATGACCGTTCCGGATGCCGCGCGGGTCGACACGTCCTTCCCCGCCTCGAACACGGGAAGCGCATCGGCGATGCCCTCCGGGAGCTCGCCGGCGTAGAGGCGATCGAACAGGGCCTTGGCCTCGGGGTTGGCGTCTGCCCAGGCATCGAACCCGACCTGCCACTCGGCGTGCTCGGCTGCTCCGCGTTCGACGAGTTCGCGGGTGTGCGCGAGCACGTCGTCGGCGACGACGAAGGACTTCTCCGGGTCGAACCCGAGGACCTCCTTGGTCGCCTTCAGCTCGTCGCCGCCGAGGGCGGAGCCGTGGATCTTGCCGGAGTTCTGCTTTCCGGGGGAGGGCCAGCCGATGATCGTCTTCAGGATGATGATCGACGGCTTCGCGGTCTCGCCCTTCGCGGCGTCGATCGCCGCGTTCAGCTCGGCGACGTCCTCGACGTACTGGCCCGTCTTCTTCCAGTCGACCGTCTGCACGTGCCAGCCGTACGCCTCGTAGCGCTTCGCGACGTCTTCGGTGAAGGCGACGTTCGTGTCGTCCTCGATCGAGATCTGATTGGAGTCGTAGATCGCGATCAGGTTGCCGAGCTCCTGGTGACCGGCGAGGGAGGATGCCTCGGAGGTGACACCCTCCTGCAGGTCGCCGTCACCCGCGATGACGTAGACGAAGTGGTCGAACGGTGACGTTCCGGCCGCAGCATCCGGATCGAAGAGTCCGCGCTCGTACCGTGCGGCGTACGCGAACCCGACGGCCGACGCCAGACCCTGACCGAGCGGACCCGTGGTGATCTCGACACCCTTCGTGTGCCCGTACTCCGGGTGGCCCGGAGTCAGCGAGCCCCACGTGCGCAGCTCTTCGAGATCTTTCAGCTCGAGACCGAACCCACCCAGGTAGAGCTGGATGTACTGGGTGAGCGACGAGTGCCCGACCGAGAGGACGAAGCGGTCGCGCCCCACCCAGTGCGTGTCCGACGGGTCGTGCCGCATCACCCGCTGATAGAGGAGGTACGCGGCGGGCGCGAGGCTCATCGCCGTGCCGGGGTGGCCGTTGCCGACCTTCTCCACTGCATCCGCTGCCAGAACACGAACCGTGTCCACGGAGCGCCGATCGATTTCATCCCACTGCAGAGCCGACACCCGGCCGCCTTTCTCGAGGAAGCGCCCAGACCAGCCCGTCCGCAGCTGACATCCGTGAGGAGAAAGGGGGGAACGGCGCATGGGCGCGCGTGTTTTCAGCATAGCGAAGGCGCCCGCGGCAATGGGGGGAAGCGTCGTTGTGCGACGACCCTTGCGTCGCCGGGGTCATGGGTGTTACGCATCCACCACCCCGCCTTCGGCGATGCGGGGCCACGACGGACGCCTCCTCGGATCGACCGTGGATGCTCATGCCCTAGACTTGGAGCGTCTTCACGGCGGCGGTACAACGGGGGAAAATGGACATCTCGACGGGCATCTCAGTCCCGTCGACGGCGACCGTTCCGGTCGCTGGTCGCACCTTCGGTCGCAAGGTCCGCGCGTACGTCGCCCTCACGAAGCCGCGCGTGCTCGAACTGCTGCTGGTGACGACCGTCCCCGTCATGATCCTCGCGCAGGGCGGGCTCCCCGACCTGTGGCTCGTGCTCGCGACCGTCGTCGGCGGATCGCTCAGCGCCGGGTCGGCCGCGACGTTCAACATGTACCTCGACCGCGACATCGACGCGCACATGCAGCGCACCGTCAATCGGCCCCTCGTGACCGGCGAAGTGTCGCCGCGCGGCGCGCTCGTCTTCGCGTGGACGCTGGCCGCGGCATCCACCGTCTGGCTCGCCCTGACGACGAATTGGCTCGCGGCCGTGCTGTCCGTCGGCGCCATCTTCTTCTACGTCGTGATCTACACGATGATCCTCAAGCGCCGCACCGAGCAGAACATCGTGTGGGGCGGGATCGCCGGCTGCTTCCCCGTTCTGATCGGATGGACCGCGGTCACGGGATCGCTGGCGTGGACGCCGATGATCCTGTTCGCGCTCGTGTTCCTCTGGACGCCGCCGCACTACTGGCCCCTGTCGATGAAGTACAAGGATCAGTACGAGGACGTGGACGTTCCCATGCTGGGCGCCACACGCAGCGGTTCGCAGGTGGGGCTCCAGGTGATCCTGTACGCGTGGGCGACAGTGGCCTGCTCCCTGCTGCTGATCCCGGTGGCGTCGATGGGCCTGGTGTACACGGTGTCGGCGCTGGTGTTCGGCGGGTGGTTCGTCTACGAGTCGCACCGTCTCTACACGCGGGCGGTCCGCGGAACCGAGCCGCGGCCCATGCGGGTGTTCCACGCGTCGATCACGTATCTGACGCTTCTGTTCGTCTCGATCGCGATCGACCCACTGCTGCCGTTCTAGCGGTCGCCGTCACGGTCCGCTGGTCGGCCGGACGCGGGCGACGGGTCGGGCGCGTCCGGGCGGCCAGAGGACCCTCACGCACGGCGCCGCGGCGCGTGTTCTGGATTCAGCGGGCGCCGGTGGTCTCTCCGGCATCGGTCTGCGTCCGGGGCGCGGGCTCGTATCCCACGATCCGACCGTCGGCGTCGTCGACCTCCACCACGGTGTCCGTGTCGGTGAACGGGGCTGCCGCCGCGGGGGCGGCGGCGGGGAGGGTGTCGAGGTCCTCGTCGAAGTCGTCGGACGCCGCGATCTCGATCTCCTCGACGACGGCCGCGGGCAGGAACGACCGGACGACGGCCAGGGTGAGCACCAGCACGAGGCCGATCAGACCGGCGGTGAGGAGGCCTGCCCCGACGGTGACCCAGGCCTGGCCTGCGTACACCTCGACACCTGTGGCGCTGCCGTCGGTGATCGTGGAGGTCATGGTGCCGATCTTGTCGAGCACGAGCCAGATGCCGAGTGCGGCGCTGGCGATCGAGCCGATGAGGAGCACCCAGAACGGGATGCTGCGGATCAGGCGGGGACGAACGGACATGTGTGATGCTCCTTGCGGTGGGGGAGCCGCATCGAGTGCGGCTTCGGTCAGCCTGGGGTCTCTACCCATGCGGATCCTCTCCGCATCCTATGCGTGGGCTGTGCGCGCCCCGACCGCGCGGATCGGGAGCGACGGCGACGGGCGCCCTCGGCACGCCGATCGGCGAAGGGGGTGCGCGCGCACGGCCGCGTCGTCAGCGACGGATCGCCGGCGCCGCAGAGCCGGGACGCATGCGGTCCGAGACCTCGTCGTCCGCGGGGGCGAGGGGAACAGGAGAGACGGCCTGCGTGAGGTGCACGAGCGCGGCGGTCATCGCCGCGACAAGCAGCATCGCGAGCACCATGTGGATGTTCACCAGCACGATCGGCAGCCCGGTGCGCGCCTGCCACACACCGACGACGATCTGCACCACCTCCACCGACAGCAACAGCGTCGCCCACAGGGTGAGCCGTTGGGCGGCACCCGTCCAGCGTGCGCCGATGAGCAGCGCCAGAGTGAGTCCGAACGTCGCATAGGCGGGCCAGGAGTGCACGTGCTGCATGAGCTCGGGGTCGAGCCCGTTCCTCGAGGCGCCGCCGTCACCGGCGTGCGGACCGGACCCGGTGACGAGGATGCCGACGACGACCGTGATCACCGTCAGGACAGCCGTCGCCCAGGCGAGCGTCGAATACCACCGGGGGACCGCGCGGGCGCGCGGGCCCGGCACGGCGTACACCCGCGCCACGAGGAGCGCGGACAGCGCCACCAGGATCGCGGACGCGAAGAAGTGGAGGCCGACGACGTACGGGTTCAGGTTCGTCAGCACCGTGATACCGCCCAGCACCGCCTGCAGCGGGATGTACAGGCCGATCACCAGGGCGAGCCAGAACAGATCGCGCCGTGTGCGCCGCATCCGCACCACGAACAGGAACATGGCGATCGCCACGATCGCCAGGACGAAAGTCAGCAGGCGGTTGCCGAACTCGATGACACCGTGGATGCCCATTTCCGGTGTCGCCACGAGGGAGCCGTTTGTGCATTCCGGCCAGGTCGGGCATCCGAGACCCGAGCCCGTCAGACGGACCAGGCCGCCCGTGCCGACGATGCCGATCTGCACCACGAGGGTCGCCCAGGCGGCGACGACCACCCGCCGGTCGATCGTGCGGGGCAGCCGGTCTCGGAGCGCTCGCAGGAGCGATGGACGGGTGTCGATGGTGCGGTCCGCGGACATGCTGTCTCGCCTTCAGGTGCGACGCGCCCCGCGGGAGCGGGGAGGTGGCTCCGTCTGCCCGGGGGACGGCGAAGCCTGTAGAATCGGGGGGTCGGGATGCGGATGATTTCAGCGATCCGCTCCACTGACAGTGTAGGCGCGCAAGACGGCGCCACTTGAGAGGGCCCACCAGCGGCATCCCACTCCCCGGACTTCCTGGGAAGCGGAATGCCGGGGCGGATGACACCGTTGTGGCCCAGAGGAGAGTGACTTCATGTCTGATGTGCTGATCGATCGACCCGAGCTCGCAAGTCTCGGCCAATACGAGTTCGGATGGCACGACGCGGATGCCGCGGGAGCCGCTGCGCAGCGCGGACTCAGCGAGAGCGTCGTGCGCGGGATCTCCGCGCTCAAGAACGAGCCCGAATGGATGCTCAAGAACCGCCTCAAGGCGCTTGACCTGTTCGGTCGCAAGCCGATGCCGACGTGGGGTGCAGACCTCAGTGACATCGATTTCGACAACATCAAGTACTTCGTGCGTTCGACCGAGAAGCAGGCGACCACGTGGGAGGAGCTCCCCGAGGAGATCCGCAACACCTACGAACGCCTCGGCATCCCCGAAGCCGAACGTCAGCGGCTGGTCGCCGGCGTCGCCGCGCAGTACGAGTCCGAGGTGGTGTACCACCAGATCCGCGAGGACCTCGAAGAGCAGGGTGTCATCTTCATGGACACCGACACGGCGCTCCGCGAGCACCCGGAGTTCTTCGAAGAGTACTTCGGCACCGTGATCCCCTCCGGCGACAACAAGTTCGCGGCGCTGAACACCTCGGTGTGGTCGGGCGGATCGTTCGTCTACGTCCCGAAGGGCGTGCACGTCGAGATTCCGCTGCAGGCCTACTTCCGCATCAACACCGAGAACATGGGCCAGTTCGAGCGGACGCTGATCATCGCCGACGAGGACTCCTACGTCCACTACATCGAGGGCTGCACGGCGCCGATCTACAAGAGCGACTCGCTGCACTCCGCGGTCGTCGAGATCATCGTGAAGAAGAATGCGCGTGTGCGCTACACGACGATCCAGAACTGGTCGAACAACGTCTACAACCTCGTGACGAAGCGCGCGATCGCGCACGAGGGCGCCACGATGGAATGGATCGACGGCAACATCGGGTCGAAGGTCACCATGAAGTACCCGTCGATCTTCCTGGTCGGCGAGCACGCCAAGGGCGAGACACTCTCCGTAGCCTTCGCAGGGCCCGGTCAGCACCAGGACGCCGGCGCCAAGATGGTTCACATGGCGCCGTACACGCAGTCATCCATCGTGTCGAAGTCGATCGCGCGCGGCGGCGGTCGTGCGGGCTACCGCGGCGAGGTGCGGGTCGAGGCGAACGCGCACCACTCGGCCAACACGGTCCGCTGCGACGCGCTGCTCGTGGACTCGATCTCGCGCTCCGACACGTATCCGTCGATCGACATCCGTGTCGACGACGTGCAGCTCGGCCACGAGGCCACGGTCTCGAAGGTCAGCGAGGAGCAGCTGTTCTACCTGATGAGTCGGGGCATGCCGGAGGACGAGGCCATGGCCATGATCGTCCGCGGCTTCATCGAGCCCATCGCCCGCGAGCTCCCGATGGAGTACGCCATGGAACTGAACAAGCTCATCGAGATGGGCATGGAAGGGTCCGTGGGCTGATGGTCTCGCTCACCCAAGCCCCGGCGACCACACCGTCGGGGGCACCTGTCGCGGGCAGCACTGCGCACTCCGACGGTGCTTTCGTCCCCGTGCAGACCCGATCCGACCGTCCCTGGTCTTATGCGGTCGCGGACTTCCCCGTCCCGACCGGTCGCGAGGTCAACTGGAAGCATGTTCCGGTCGCACGTCTCGGCACGATCTTCCAGGACGAGGAGTCGGATGCCGGCGCGCTGACTTACGACGTCGATGCGCCCGCGGGGATCATCGTCGATTCGACGGGGTGGGACGCACCGGTGCGCGGAGAGGTCTTCCGCCCCGAGGACCGCGCCAGTGCCATCGCCTGGACCCGGTCGGCAGACGCTCTGCACCTCCGTGTTCCCGCAGGTCGCGAACTCGAGGACCCGATCCGGGTGCGCATCGAAGGATCGGGCGCGGGCCGCAAGGGCACCGCGCACCTGATCATCGAAGCGATGCCGCAGTCGGTCGCCACGGTGATCCTCGAGCACACGGGGTCGGCCGAGTTCGCGCAGAACGTCGAGATCGTCGTCCGCGACGGGGCGCACCTCACGGTCATCACGGTGCAGGACTGGGCTGACGACGCAGTGCACGCCTCGGCGCACCAGGCTCGCGTCGACCGCGATGCCAACCTGCGCCACATCGTTGTCAGCCTCGGCGGCGGCGTCGCCCGTATCAACCCCTCCGTCGAACTGGCGGGCACCGGCTCGTCCGGTGACCTGTTCGGTCTCAGCTTCGCCGATGCCGGGCAGCATCTCGAGAGCCAGGTGTATCTGCACCACAAAGGCGCCGAGACGCGTGGCAACGTGCTGTACAAGGGCGCGCTCCAGGGGGAGTCTGCGCGCAGCGTGTGGATCGGGGACGTCCTCATCGGTCCGAACGCCACCGGGACAGACTCCTACGAGGCGAATCGCAATCTGGTGCTCACGGACGGCGCTCGCGCCGAGTCCATCCCGAACCTCGAGATCGAGACCGGCGACATCCGCGGGGCCGGTCACGCGAGTGCAACCGGTCGTTTCGACGACGAGCAGCTCTTCTACCTCCAGTCGCGCGGCATCTCGGAGTCGGAGGCGCGTCGCCTGGTCGTCCGCGGATTCCTCGCCGAGATCGTCCAGCGCATCGGGGTGACCGAACTCGAGGACCGCATCAACCTGGCGATCGAACGCGAGCTTCTCGCCTCCGAGCATCTGGTCGCGGGAGCCTCCTCGTGAGTGCGTCGCGCGTCTGTGCGCTCAGCGAGCTCGAGCAGGATGCCGCGGTCCGCTTCGAAGTGGACGGCGTGCCGATCGCCGTGGTGCTCGACTCGGCCGGCGAGGTCCACGCCATCGGCGACACCTGCACGCACGGCGACATCTCACTCGCCGAGGGATTCGTGGAAGGCGACACGCTCGAATGCTGGGCGCACGGATCCGCCTTCTCGCTCCGCACCGGCAAGCCCCTCAACCTCCCCGCGTACGAACCGGTCCCGGTCTACGCCGTCACGATCGAGGGGGACGATGTGCTCATCGATCCCTCCGTGCTCAAGGCACCGTGACCACCGAATCGAATCGACGAAGGAAGCACAGAATGTCTGTCCTCGAAATCCGTGACCTCCATGTGACGGTCGAAACGGAAGCCGGCACCACCCCCATCCTCAACGGCCTCACGCTCACGATCCGCACGGGCGAGACGCACGCCATCATGGGGCCCAACGGCTCCGGCAAGTCCACCCTCGCCTACACGATCGCCGGTCACCCCAAGTACACCGTGACGAGCGGAACGATCACCCTCGACGGCGACGATGTGCTGGCGATGACCGTGGACGAGCGTGCGCGCGCGGGCCTCTTCCTCGCGATGCAGTACCCGGTCGAGATCCCCGGCGTGACGGTGACGAACTTCCTGCGCACGGCGAAGACCGCGATCGACGGCGAGGCCCCGCCCATCCGCACGTGGACGAAAGACGTCAAGGCGTCGATGAAGAACCTCCGGATGGACCCGAAGTTCGCTCAGCGCAACGTCAACGAGGGCTTCTCCGGCGGCGAGAAGAAGCGTCACGAGATCCTCCAGCTCGAGCTGCTCCGCCCTCAGATCGCCGTCCTCGACGAGACCGACTCCGGTCTCGACGTCGATGCGTTGAAGATCGTCTCCGAGGGGGTCAACCGCGCGAAGGCCGAGACCGGCCTCGGCGTGCTCCTCATCACGCACTACACGCGCATCCTGCGGTACATCCATCCCGACTTCGTCCACGTGATGGTGGCGGGTCGCATCGTCGAGGAGGGCGGTCCGGAACTGGCCACCCGCCTCGAGGACGAGGGCTACGACCGCTTCACCGAGCCGGTGCTCGAGGGCTCCGCCGACCTGGACGCGTAGGATCACCGCCATGGCTGCGACCCTCACGCCCGAGAAGTACGACGATGTCACCGAGGCTCTCAAAGACGTCATGGATCCCGAGCTGGGGATCAACGTCGTCGACCTCGGCCTCATCTACGATCTCGCCTGGGACGACGAGAACGACGCGCTGGTCATCCACATGACGCTGACATCCGCCGGGTGTCCGCTGACCGATGTGCTCGAGGAGCAGACCGCCCAGGCGCTCGATGCGGTCGTCGACCGCTTCCGCATCAACTGGGTGTGGATGCCGCCGTGGGGTCCGGAACGGATCACCGACGACGGGCGCGACATGATGCGGGCTCTAGGTTTCGCGATCTGACCCCGGGGCCGCCCACCCGAGGTCGGGTGGGCCCGTGCGTCCTTCTGCGACGCGCGGGGCGAAGCCGACGGAGCGTCGTCGATAGGCTCGAACGGTGAACGCGACACTCCTTCAGGCGCTGCCGATCGAAGAGCTGCGTCAGCGATCGAGCACGAAATGGCGGCGCTACCCCGTGGACGTGCTGCCGCTCTTCGTGGCCGAGACCGACTATGCCCTCGCCCCCGCCATCACACGCGCCCTCACGCGCGCCGTCGAGCTCGGAGACACCGGCTACACGCCTCCCCAGCCCGGTGTGAGCGACGCGTTCGTCGGTTTCGCCGAGCGTCGGTGGGGGTGGCACATCGACCCCGCCACGGTCCGCTGGACGGGCGACGTGATGATGGGCGTCGTCGAGATCCTCCGACGCGTCATCGACCCGGGCGACCGCGTCGTGGTCATGCCTCCCGTCTACCCGCCGTTCTTCGACACCGTCGAGGAGGCGGGTGGCGTCGTCGAGCGTGTCCCGCTCGCTCGCACCACGACCGGATGGGAGATCGATCTGGCCGCCCTGGAAGCCGCCCTCATCCGTGGCGCTCGCGCGGTCCTGCTGTGCAGCCCGCACAACCCGACGGGGACGGTGCATTCCGCGGCGACACTGGCAGCACTCGCCGAACTCGCCGAACGGTTCGGAGCTGTGGTCGTCAGCGACGAGATCCACGCCCCGCTCACGCACGTTCCGCATGCCTTCGTTCCGTTCCTGGCCGCGTCGGACGCGGCATCCCGCGTCGGGTACGCCGTGACGAGCGCGAGCAAGACGTTCAACCTCGCCGGTCTGAAGTGCGCGGTGATGATCGCCGGCGGCCCCGCACAGGCGCGCGTTCTGCAGTCGCTGCCCTGGGAGGTCGAGTGGCGCACCGGTCTGTTCGGAGCTCTGGCCAACGTCGCGGCCTATTCCATCGAGAGCGACGAGTGGTTGGACAGCCTCGGGGCGACGCTCCTGGAGAGCCGGGGCCTGCTCGCCAGGCTGCTCGCCGAGCACCTCCCCGAGGCCCGCTTCCTCCCGCCCGAGGCGGGGTTCCTGGGGTGGGTGGACGTGTCGGCCTACGGCTGGGGAGACAATCCGTCTCGTCGGATCCTGCGGGACGCGAAAGTCGCGCTCCACCACGGGCCGCTTTTCGGGACCGAGGGGATCGGGCACGTGCGTATCAACTTCGCGTGCTCCCCGGACCTGCTCGCCGAGGCGGTGAGGCGTATCGGTGCGCTCCGCGCGCCGTGAGCGCAATCGATCGCAGCGCACCGCCCGGCATCTGGAGCGCCGAGTACGTCGCCGTCACGGTGGGTGCCGTGGCGCTCATCTTCCTTGCTGCACTGCAGTCGCTGGCGGTGACGACGGTCATGCCGGTGGTCAGCGCAGATCTGGATGGGGCAGCACTGTACGCCGTGGCGTTTTCGGGAACCCTCGCGACGAGTGTCATCGGAATGGTCGCCGCCGGCGCCTGGGCCGATCGGTCGGGGCCCGTGGCTCCGCTCACGACCGCCGTCGTGCTGTTCGTGATCGGCCTCTCGCTGGCGGGCCTCGCGGGTGACATGCCGACCCTGGTGGTCGGCCGGCTCATCCAGGGCCTCGGTACGGGCGGCCAGACCGTCGCCCTGTACGTGGTCGTGGCGCGCGTGTACCCGGCTGCCCTGCATGGACGGGTGTTCGCGGCGTTTTCGGCGGCGTGGGTGGTCCCGTCGCTGATCGGGCCCTTTCTCGCGGGAGCGGTGACGGAGTACCTGCACTGGCGATGGGTGTTCCTGGGCGTCGCGATCCTCACCGTCGCTGCTTTCGCCTCCGTGCTCGCCCGCCTCCACGGCCGCGACGTCCGCACCGCCGATCCCGTGCACGAGCCCGTGGTCGGTCGTCTGCTGTGGGCAGTCGGCGTGGCGGTCGCCGCGCTGCTCCTCAGCGTCTCGGGTGAACTCGGCGGATGGGCGGGGACGGCGGTCGTCGCATCCGCTGTTCTCCTCGTGATCGCCATCAAGCCGCTCCTCCCCTCGGGCACCCTGCGCATCGCCCGTGGTCTCCCGAGCGTCGTGCTGATGCGCGGCCTGATCGCGGGCGCACTGTTCGGCGCGGAGATCTACGTGCCGTACCTCCTCATCGACGAATACGAGTTCTCACCCACCTGGGCCGGTCTCGGGCTCACGGCCTCGGCGCTCGCCTGGGCGTTCGGCGCACAGGTGCAGGGCCGCCACGGCGACCGCATCGGCAACGCCCGTATCACCCTTCTCGGCACGACGCAGCTGGCCGCCGCGATCGCGATCGCCGGCCTCACCGCGCTCCTGCATCTGCCGGCCGCCGTCGCCATCATCGGCTGGACGCTGTCGGGGCTGGGCATGGGGTTGATGTATCCGAGGCTGACCGTGCTGACGCTCGCGTACTCGCGGCCGCAGAATCAGGGCTTCAATTCGTCCGCACTGTCCATCGCCGATTCCATCGGCGCCGCGACCGCGATCGCGGTGATGGGGCTCGTGTTCACCTCGTTGGCGGGAACCGGGGTCGCCTTCGCGGCCGCGTTCGGCATCGCACTGGTGCTCGCCCTCGGCGCGGTCGTCCCGGGTCTCAGGCTCGGCCGTGTCCACGACACGGGCGGGGACTGACCGCCCGGCTCAGTTCTCGGCGCGACCGAGTCGCCAGTAGCCCATGAACGCGACGGCACGGCGGTCGACCCCGTGATCGGTGACCAGGTGCCGCCGCAGTGCTTTGATCGCGCCGGCCTCGCCCGCGAGCCACGCGTAGAGCGGCGCGCTCTTGAGGGCGGCGCCGCCCTTCGCGGTGCGCGGCACCTCCCAGAGGATGTCGGAGTCGATGTCGATCTCCTCGACTTCGGCGCCTCTGCCCTCCGGTACGAGCTGCGCTGCCACATCCTCCACCGCCCGCACGAGGTGCGCGTGCCGCGCACCGTCTCCGCGCGCTGCGACGACGTAGTCGAAACCCGGGTGCCGCGGCAGATAGGCGATGTCGTCGGCGTGCGGGACCTCGAGCACCACCGTGCCGCGGGCGTCCGCGGCGAGCTGCTCGAGGATCACGGCGATCGCGGGCGCGGCCGTCTCATCGCCGGCGAGAAGGATGCGCTCGGACCGCGCCGGCGGAACGAAGTCGATGCCGAAGCTGACACCTTCGTGCGCCGTCGTCGGCCCGCAGATCAGGACTTCGTCTCCGACGGACGCCTGCTCGATCCACGCCGACGCGGGACCGAGCACATCATGCGCGACCATGTCGATGTCGACCTCGTTCCTGAGGTTCCGCACCGCTCGCGTGGTGTAGGTGCGGAACGTCGGCCGAGCATCCTCGGGCATGTCGCGCCACGTGGCGTACCAGGCGTCGTCGACGGGCATGGTGTCCAGGCCGGCCTCCGGCGCGGGGAACACCACCTTGACGCGCTGATCGAAACCCGGGTCGCCGTAGTCGGCGAGGTCGTCGCCACCGAAGGTGAAACGGCGGAAGCTGGGCGTGAGGTCGGTGATGGCCGTGACCCGGGCGCGGAAGAAGCGTGCCGTGCGGATGGCGGTGGACGTCATGAGAAGATCTCCGGTTCGGATGGGGAGCGTGAGGCAGCGCCCGGCTCGACAGCCCGGGGCAGGACGTGATGGCGGCCGCGCGGCAGGACGATGGGCGTGCCCGAGACGGGATCGGGGATGACGACGCACTCGAGATCGAAGACCTCGCGGATGAGCTCCGCCGTCATCACCTCGCCCGGCCGCCCCTCGGCGATGATCTGCCCCTCCCGCATCGCGAAGACATGGTCGGCATAGCGGGCAGCGAGGTTGACGTCATGCAGCACCATGACGATCGTGGTGCCCCGGTCGCGGTTGAGGTCGGTGAGCAGGTCGAGCACCTCGATCTGGTGCGCCACGTCGAGGAAGGTCGTCGGCTCGTCCAGCAGCAGGATGTCGGTCTCCTGCGCGAGGGCCATCGCGATCCACACCCGCTGGCGCTGGCCGCCGGAGAGCTCGTCGACGGCTCGGTCCGCGAGATCGGTCGTGCCCGTCGCGGCGAGGGCGTCCGCCACGACCTGGTAGTCGCGGTCGTTCCAGCGGGCGAGCAGCTTCTGATGGGGGTGGCGCCCGCGGCCCACGAGGTCGGCGACCGCGATCCCCTCCGGTGCGATCGGGCTCTGCGGCAGCAGCCCGAGCGTGCGCGCGATCTCCTTCGAGTGCCCGGTGTGCAGCGCCTTGCCGTCGAGCACGATCCGGCCGGATCGTGGCGCGATCAGGCGCGCCAGTGCACGCAGAAGCGTGGACTTGCCGCATCCGTTCGCCCCCACGATGGCCGTGATCTCGCCGGGCGGAATCTGCAGATCGAGGTGGTCGACGATCGTGCGGTCGCCGTAGCCGAGAACCACGGACTCTGCCGCGAGACTGTGCGCGTGCGTCATAGCGCGCCTCCTGAACGATTCATCCTGATGAGAAGGAAGATGAGATAGGGCGCGCCGAGCACGCCGGTGATGACGCCGACCGGGTACCGGGAGTCGAAGGCGAACTGCCCGATGAGGTCGGCCGTCAGCACCAGCAGGGCACCGACGAATCCGGCCGGGATCAGCAGCGAGGAACCCGGGCCGACGATGCGTGCGGCGATCGGACCCGCCATGAACGCGACGAAGGCGATCGGCCCGCTCGCGGCGGTCGCGATGGCCAGGAGGGCGACGGCCGCGATGATGAGCACCATGCGGGTACGACCCACGCGCACGCCGAGACTCGCAGCGGAGTCGTCGCCCAGTCGGAGCACGCCGAGCCCCCGGGCCTGCGAGAGGAGCAACGGAACGAGGACCAGGCAGGCGATCGCGACAGGGACGACCGTCTGCCAGGTGGCTCCGTTGAGACTGCCGGTCAGCCAGCGCATGGCGGTCTGCAGATCCCAGGTGGCGGCGCGCGAGAGGACATAGGTGACGACGCTGTCGAGCATGGCGGCCACGCCGATGCCGATCAGGATGAGGCGGGTGCCCGCGAAACCACCGCGATTCGAGAGGAGGTAGATCGCTCCCGCGGTGAGGAGAGCTCCGACGAGCGCGAACACGGAAACGGTCGCCTCGTCGAGCGACAGCACGATGAGGGCGATCACCGCCGCGGCGCTGGCGCCGGCGGAGATGCCGATGATGTCGGGCGAGGCCAGGGGGTTGCGCAGCATCGTCTGGAAGGTGACACCCGCGACGCCGAAGCAGAGACCTGACAGCAGTCCCAGAGTCGCGCGCGGCAGACGGAGGTCGCCCACGGCGAAGGATGCCCCGGGCACGGTCTGCCCGAGCATCACGCGGAGGACTTCGCCGGGCCCGTAGAACGTGTTGCCGACCATGAGCGACGCCGCGAACACGACGAGGACGGCGGCCGCAAGCACGCCCGTGATGAGCGCACGACGCCGGGTGCGGCGGCGGCGCCCTCTCGCGACATCCTGCACGGCGGAATGGGCCGGAGCCAGGCGGGTGCTCACAGCTCGCGTACTTTCTGGCGCCGCACGATCCAGATGAAGAAGGGTGCGCCGACCAGAGCGGTGATGATGCCGACCTCGATCTCGGACGGGCGCGCCACCACTCGGCCGATGATGTCGGCCGTGACCAGCAGCCCGGCGCCGGTGAGCGCGGAGAAGGGGATGAGCCAACGGTGGTCGGTGCCGACGAGCAGTCGGCAGAAGTGGGGGATCACCAGACCGACGAAGCCGATCGGACCGGCGATCGCGGTGGCGGCTCCGCACAGGATCACTGCCCCGGCGGACGCGACCAGCCGGGTGCGCATCACCTTCTCGCCGAGTCCCGCGGCGAGATCGTCGCCGAGGGCGAGGGTGTTCATCCCTCGCGCGGTGGCGAGGCAGATGAGTGCGCCGACCGCGAGCACGGGCAGCGCGATACCGATGCGATCCCAGGTCGCGCCGCCGACGCCGCCGATCTGCCAGAAGCGGAACTGCTCCATGATGTCGGCGCGCGGCAGGAGGATGGCGCTCACGAGCGACATGAACGCGGCGGACGTCGCTGCTCCCGCGAGCGCGAGCTTGAGCGGCGTGGCGCCGCCGCCGCCGAGCGAGCCCACCGTGTAGACGAACACCGCGGCTCCCGCGGCACCCACGATCGACAGCGCCATGGTCGTGTACGGGCTGCTGACGCTGAAGAAGGCGATGCCGATGACGACCGCGAGCGCTGCGCCGCCCGAGACGCCGAGGATGCCCGGGTCGGCCAGCGGATTGCGGGTGACCGCCTGCATGGCGGCTCCCGACACCGCCAGCGCCGCTCCGACCAGGAGGGCGAGGACCGTTCGCGGGACTCGCGCGATGACGGCCGCCTGACCGACGGTGCTGACGTCGCCGCCGAGGGCCGCGAAGATCTCGGTCAGCGAGACGGTGCGCGTGCCGAAGGCCACGGATGCCACGCAGAGCAGTGCGACCAGAACCAGGGTCGCCCCCAGCCACGCCAGACGCACCGCTGCCGGACGACGCAGGCGTGCGGCGTCCGGCAGCGGTGTGCGCGTCTGCGTGACGGTCACGTGATCAGCGCAGCGCGCCTGCGAGCAGCGCGAAGTAGTCGTGGATGCCCCAGCCGATGGAGAGCGGCGAGGGGTTCGCCGATGCGGCCAGCGGCGTGCTGTTCTCGAGGACGGCGACGTGGCCGGCGGCGATGGCCGGGATCTGGGAGAGCAGGGGGTCCGCCTGCATCTGCGCGACGATCGCGCCGTCGGCGTCGCCGTAGGTGACGAACACGTCGACATCGTCGAAACGGTCGGCCTCTTCGGCGCTCACCGTGCCGAGGAAGGCATCGCTCTTCGCGGTCTCGTCGGCCACGACAGTCGGGGTCGGCATGCCGAGGCTCTCCAGGAACCCGGGACGGGTGTCATGGCTGGTGTAGAAGCCGATCTGGCTGAGATCGGCCGGATCGAAGTAGGAGAACAGCACCGTCGATTCGGCGAGCTCGGGGAAATCCGCGAGGGCGGTCTGCACCTCGGTGTGAAGCTCTTCGATGAGCGCCTCGCCCTCGGTCGGCAGGCCGATCGCCTTCGAGTTCATCGTGATCATGTCCTCGTAGGACGTGCTCCAGGCCACGTCGGGGTACGCCACGACGGGCGCGATCTTCGACAGGGTGTCGTAATCCTCCTGCGTCAGGCCGGAGTACGCGGCCAGGATCACATCGGGCTGCGTGTCGGCCACCGCTTCGAAGTCGATCCCGTCGGTCTCGTCGAACAGCACCGGCGTCTCGGCACCGAGCTCTTCGAGCTTGTCCTCGACCCAGGGCAGGACTCCGTCACCGTCGTCGTCTCCCCAGGTGGCCTTGCTCATCCCGACCGGGACCACGCCGAGAGCGAGCGGCACTTCGTGATTCGCCCAGGCGACGGTTGCGATGCGCTCGGGCTTGGATTCGATGGTCGTCTCACCCAGCGCATGCTCGATCGTGACGGGGAAGCCGTCGGACGAACCGGGCGCGGCGGCGGTCTCACCGCTCGCGGACGCACCGGAGCATCCGGCGAGAAGTAGGGCGGCGGCTGCGGCGGTCGCCATTGCTGCGGCGAGGCGGGTGCGGGTGCGGGGCACGGGGATCCTCCAGGTAGATAGGTAAGGAAACCCTAACATCCTCCCAGAACGGCGTTCGAGTCCCCGCTGATTCATCCGTCGGCACCCACACGAGGCTTCTGACACGCGCCCCGAGCGACCGCCGCACGCACAGGAGCG
>NZ_JBIGIM010000005.1:0-278660 GCF_043556235.1 Microbacterium sp. P03 | reverse complement strand
GCCGTACCGGTCTGCGTGAGCCGGAAGAACCGCAAGGCCTGCGCAGTGAAACCGATGTTCGTCGCCTTCACAGAACCCACCCCCACCGCCACCGTCGACCACAACACCCCATCACGCGACACATCCAAGCGGTACCCGCGAGCCCAGTCGCCTTCGTCTGTGGCGTCTCGTGCCGTGTCGATGGAGACGTTGTTCAACGTGACCAAGGCGCCAAGATCGACTTCGATCTCCTGCCCGGGGTTCTGGGCGACCCCCGTCGTCCATCGCGAGGTGACGTCGCCGTCCAGAGCGTTGGTGGGAGCAGAGCCTTCCGAGGCAGTGATCTCCCACGTGGAGCGATCGAGGATGTTTCCCGTCGAGATCGATACCTCCGCGATCGACCACCACTCCGAAGCAGCGCCATGGGAGACGATGCGCAGATACCTCGCGTACTTCCATGCCTTGAAATCCGCCTCGACGATCCTGTTCGTGCCGTACCCGCTCGCCACCGGCGTGAAGATGGCGTTGTCATCGGAGGTCTGAAGCTCCCACTGCCGCGGGTAATCGTCCGGATGCGCCGCGCCCGAGTCGACCAGCACCCGATCCATCTGCACAGATCGACCGAAATCCACGGTCACGGTTTGTCCCGGCGCTTGAGGGACCCCGCTTTGCCACACGGTGGAAAGCGCCCCGTCCATTGCTGCAGACGGCGTCACGCCAGGACCGCTGCTAAAAGCCTCGACGCGTTGCGGCGGGTTCGTCAGAACAGGGTCGAGGAACAGATTGAGCTCTCCGACGGACCAGAAGTACTCGGCAGTCGATGTCTGAGTAAGGCGAACGAAGCGCGAGGCCTGCATCGCGAACTTGACGGTGGTGACGCCACTCGTTCCGGGTTGGGCCGCGACGGACTCCCACGTGGAGCCATCCGAGGACACCTCGATGACGAGTGCGCGCGGAAAATCGCCAGACGCACCGCTGTCATCGAGGGAGAGTCGATTGAACTGCGTCGGTGCACCCAGATCGAGGTGCAGCCACTCGGTCCCGGACTGTAGCTCGCCGGTCGTCCACCTCGTGGCCTGCGATCCGTCCAAGACCGCCGCGGCCTCTCCCGAAGATACGGTGGCAGACCAACCGTGCCGATCGATGGCGAACTCGCCAAGAGGCGACATCCAGTCTTCTTGCGCCAGCCAGCCGCCGACGTTCGTCCCGCGAAGGTTGATCACATCCCCCGACCCGGACCCCGTCCGCAGAACGCTCCCGTCTGCTGTGAGGAAATCGGATCCGTCCAGAGCATCAGCGGCATGCGCCGGGAGCGGTGGCGCGAACGGGGTGACCAGCAGCACGGTTGCGGCCACGGCGAGCACAAATGACGTTCTCATCGATCCTCCTTGATCAGTCCCGTCGACCTGGCGCGCACAGTTGTGTGCTGCGGCCGGGCCATCGAGCGAGAATCTCCAGTCTCACCCGTCGCCGAGGAGCTCGTCAATCGGTTTACGCGAATTCGTCGACCGGTTGACGAAAGACCAGTGCCGTCAGTCGGCTGAGGGCTTGCTCACGCTGCCGCTTCGAGTTCAGCGGGGGCCGGGACGGAGATGCGATGGATGCCGGGGGTCAGTACCCGTTCGAGGTGATCGGGCCACTCGAATACGGCCGTCGTCCCCGTCGGGAGGACGATCTCGAAGTCGATGACGTCGCGGGCTCGTTCCCATTGCACGCTGACCGTGCCGTGAGGTGAATTGAGAGATGTGCGTGCCCAGTCGATGCCTGGTCCGATTTTGGGCGCGATGAGAACCTGCTGGTAGCCGGGGGAGAGGGCAGCGATGCCACCGATCTCCCGATGCATCCAATCCGCGACAGCTCCGAGCGCGTAATGGTTGAAGCTCGTCATGTCCCCCGGATTGATGCTGCCATCCGGAAGCATCGAGTCCCACCTCTCCCAAATCGTCGTCGCACCCATCGTGACCGGGTAGAGCCACGACGGGCACTCGCGCTGAAGAAGCAGGCGGTAGGCGGTGGCGGTATGACCCGTCGAGGTCAACGCGTCGGCGATGAAGGGCGTGCCGGCGAAACCCGTCGATATGTGGAAGCCGCTGTCGGCGACGAGCTCCGCGAGCCGGCGACCGGCCCACTGTTGCTGCGTCTCATCGAGGAGGCCGAAGACGATCGCCAGCGAGTACACGGTGGTCGAGTCACTGTGGATGCGATCACCACGCACGTACTCGGCAACGAATGCTTCTCGAAGATGGTGCGCGTGCTCAGTGAATTCAGCTTCTTCCGCAACGTGCCCGAGGATGCGGGCGGACGCGGCGATTCGGTGAGCTGTGCGATACGCGCATGCAGTGGCCACGACGCCGGGATCGGCTTTCGCAGAACCGGGGCTGTCTGCGGGAGCGTCAGGATCGAGCCAGTCTCCGAACTGGAACCCTGTATCCCAAACCCCGCTGGGTGAGAGCAGCGACTGCACCCGCCGGCCGTGGCTGAGCATGGACTCGAAAGAGCGGGCGAGGATGCGCGCGTCACCGTAGGCCTCCCACAGCGCCCACGGTACCCAGACGGCGGCGTCGCTCCAGAATGCTGCGGCCTCCTCCGCTCCCGCACCCGGCTGGGGGATGGTCGCGTTCTTGAGGATGTCCGGCACGATATACGGCACGACGCCATCATGATGGGCTTGTTCGAGGGCAAGATCCTGCAGCCAGTCGGCGAGAAACTCCTTGACATCGAAGAGGAATGCGGCCGTGGGCGCGAATGCGGATATGTCGCCAGTCCAGCCGAGCCTCTCATCGCGTTGCGGACAGTCCGTGGGGATGTCGATGAAGTTGCCGCGCATCCCGCGAACGATGTTGTCGTGCAGCTGGTTCAGTTCGGGAACGGAACATTCGAAGAGTCCGGTGCGGCGAAGGTCGGTGGAGATGACGATCGCGGTCACTGCTGCGGTGATGTCATCATCGCTTCCCGGCCAGCCTGTGATCTCGGCGTAGCGGAAACCGTGGAAGGTGAATGTCGGTTCGAACGCATCGTCCCCACCGCTGAAGATGTACCTGTCGACGGAGGACGCTGAGCGGAGTGTGCGCACGGCGAGTTCACCGTCTTCGAGGACTTCCGCGTGACGGAGTGTCAGTCGGTCTCCGCGCGGTCCACGGACCTGTACACGGAGAAATCCCACGATGTTCTCGCCGAAGTCGACGAGCGTGGCGCCACTCGGGCTCTTCCAGATCTGCCGTGGCCGAAGTTCATCGACGCGACGGACGGGTGGTGCCGGGTCTTGGTCGAACCTTTCAGGAACGAAGTCGACAGCGTGCGTGCGACCCCATAACGCGTCGTCGAATCCCGCGCTCTTCCAACGGTCGTCGTGGAGCCGTGCGTCGATGTGCTGGCCGTCGTAGAAGTCGTTGAAGGTGATCTCGCTGCCGCCGACTCTCCAGGTATCGTCCGTGACGATCTGTTGCTGGTATCCGTCGGCGTAATCTACGACGAGCTGAGCGTAGGCGGCGATCTCACGTCCGTACCGTCGCGTCTCGATCCATCCCAGCCTTCCGCGATACCAGCCGTTGCCGACCGCGATGGCGATCGTGGATTCCTGCGCCAGAAGGCGGGTCACGTCGTGCTCGACGTAGTGAACTCGCCACTCGTAGCTCGTCCACCCGGGTGTGAGCAGATCGTCAGAGACTGGCATCCCGTTGATCCAGGCCTCGCAGATTCCCAGCGCGCTGAGCTTCAGCGTGGCCGAGACGACGGCGCCATGGTCCGGCTCGAGCGAGAACTCGCGCCGGAACAGCGGAGCACTTTCGGGCTCGGCATCTGCGGCGATGAATCGTGCGGTCGGGGAGGACATCAGCAATCTTTCTCGTTGGTGGGCGTGGACCTCGTGCACTCGCAGCTCAGCGAGATGGGGCCGGAACTTCGGCCTGCGCTGTCACGCGGGGGCGCCGTTCACGATGAAGGTTTTCGTGAGGAGGTCGCGCGGTCGCGAGCTGCGCCCGACATGGAGTTCGAATACGCCCGATTCCACCGTTCGCGTGCCGGCGGCGTTGACGATACTGCATGCCGAGACGGGAACCGTCACGGTCACGTCCCTTCGCTCTCCAGGCTCGATGGTCACTTGTGTGAAGGCCTTGAGCTCCTTCTCGGCCCAGGTGGCGCTGGTCACGAGATCGCTGATGTATGCCTGCACGGTTTCGACTGCCGGGCGTTGCCCGGTGTTTTCGAGGGTGATCGTCGCGGCGACGGTGTCATCGGGGTCGAGCTCGGAACTCGTCAAGCGGAGGTCGGAGTATTCGATGGTGGTGTAGCTCAGGCCTTCACCGAAGACGAAGAGGGGCTCTTGGGTGAGGTCGGCGTACCGTTCTCCGTGTTGGCCGCGGACGGTGTTGTAGTAGACCGGCAGTTGGCCCGCATGGCGCGGGAAGGAGATCGGAAGACGCCCAGAGGGGTCGATGACTCCGGTGAGCAACTCTGCGATTGCTCGACCTCCCTGCATTCCCGGATTGAACGCCTCGATGATCGCCGCGGCGCGATGGGCGGATTCGGGTAGGACGCTGGGTTTGGAATGAACGAGAACCAGGACGACGGGGGTAGCAGTCTCGACCAGCGCGTTCAACAGTGCGGCCTGGGCTCCCTGCAGTTCCAGGGTCGCGGTCGATTTGCTCTCGCCGGTGAGGGCGACGGTGTCGCCGAGGACGACGACTGCCCAGTCCGCTCCCGCGGCTGCCTCGATGGCTTCGGCGATCAGAACCGGGTCGGGCGACGACGGGACGAAGACCTGGGGGCGGGGTTGTCCGTCCCGGAGTACCTCACCTGCGGGGTCGGGGCGCTCTTCACCGATGTCTGCTCCGCGAGCGTAGGTGACGGACCAGTCGCTCGGCGCGATCAGCCGAATCCCGTCCAAGACGGTCGTGGTGAGCTCGCGGGGATGTCCTTCCGGCAGCCAGGGAATCTGACCCGAAGCCCCGGCCCAGTCGCCGAGCTGGGCATGCTGATCATCGGCGTTCGGACCGATGACAGCGATGCGCGGCGGTCGGGATGCGTCGGGCGAGGGCTGGAAGGGAAGGATCCCGTCGTTGCGAAGCAAGACGAGGGAGCGGCGGGCCATCTCGAGATTGATCCGCGCGTGTTCCACGCTCCCGATGACGCTTCGTCCCGGCCGGCTGCTCCGGCGGGCGTTGCCGAAGAGCCCCAGGTCGAACTTCAGGGTGAGGATGCGGCGCACGGCGTCATCGATCAGGGCCTCCTCAAGGCGCCCGTCTGTCACAGCCTGCCGGGCGGCGTCGAAGAATTCGGGGGTGGTCATCACGAAGTCGTTGCCGGCCTCGACGGCGACGATCGCCGCCTCGACGTGGTCGGCGCAGACATGCTGCTCCCACACCATCCGGCCGACGTTGTCCCAGTCGGTGACCAGGGTGCCGGTGAACCCCCACTCGCCCTTGAGGACGTCTTTCAGCAACCATTTGTTCGCGGTGATCGGGACGCCGTCAATGGCTTGGTACCCCAGCATGAAGGTGCGGCATCCGGTCTCGACGGCCCGTTGGAAGGGCGGCAGGAACCATGATCGAAGTTTGCGTGGGCTGAGGTCGGCTTCGCTGGCGTCCCGGCCACCCTGCGTCTCGGAGTATCCCGCGAAATGCTTCGCGGTGGACAGGATCGCGGTGGGATCAGAGAGACCCGCCCCCTGGTACCCGCGGATCATCGCAGCGCCGAGTTCGCCGATCAGGTGGGGGTCCTCGCCGAATGTCTCGTCGACGCGACCCCAGCGCGGATCTCGGGCGATGCACAGCACGGGGGAGAAGGTCCAGTGCAAGCCCGTGGCCGACACCTCCATCGCCGTGGCGCGCGCGCCTCGTTCGACGAGTTCGGGATTCCATGTGCAGGCCATTCCGAGCTGTGTCGGAAAAATGGTCGCGCCCGGCCAGAAGGAGTGGCCGTGTATGCAGTCGTCGGCCATCAGCAGAGGAATGCGGAGGCGGGTCTTCGCGACCAGACGGTCCGCCTCGTCGATACGCTCCGGCGAAGCGTGCAGAAGCGACCCGGCCAGCTGGCGGGAGACGAGATCATCGAGGTCGCCCCGTGCGTCCGACTGCATCATCTGGCCGACCTTCTCGGCAAGTGTCATCGACCTCAGCAGCTCATCGACGAATGCAGGGCCCGTCTGCGAGGCGTGTTCGTAAGCGCTTTCCGGTGAGCCGGTCATCCTGTGCCTCCACCCGGATTGTGCACCGGTCTACATCGACGATTCGACCACCGTACGCACGAGGACGCCATCGTGTCAACCGATACACGTCCTCAGACGTGCGGGGATCGGTCACACCGTTTGCGTAGACGTGCGTGCGCGCAGTTCCGGCGAGATGACCTCGTGACGCGCCTCCGTCCGACCCTGCTGGATACGCTCGAGCAGCAGCCGAATGGCACGGATGCCAGACTCACGGCCGAATTGGTCCACGGTGGTGAGGGACATGATCGGATGAGACGCCAGGTCGATGTCGTCATAGCCCGCGATCGAAACGTCTGCGGCAGTGAGGCCCAGTTCGATTCGCGCACGGAGCGCGCCGATGGCGAGTGTGTCGTTCGCGGCGAAGATCGCGGTGGGTCGGTCGGACGCGCTCAGAAGACCCATGCTCGCGTCGTACGCCTCGGGCTCCAGCGGCCCGGAGAACACGGATCGCGGTGACAAACCGCGCGAGGCCATCGCGGCGTCATAGGCGCGACGCCGAATGGTGTGGGGGAGGAGGTCTTCCGTCACCTGCGGATACGCGGTGATCGAGAGATGCGCGATACGGCGATGGCCGAGCTCGAAGAGGTGCTCCATGACGAGCTCGGCGCCCCGGGCATCATCGTTCGTGACGGTGTCGTAGTTGATCGAGGGATCGTGCCGGCCCAGGAGCACGATCGGGATGTCGAGCCCGAGGCGCTCGAGCCAGTCGGGGGCTACTTCCGGGGAGATCGCCACGAAACCGTCCACCTGCCGGTCGACGAGCGCATTCAAAACGGGCGCACCCTTCAGGTCGCCGATGGCGGGAGCGATGATCAGCTGGTACCCCGATCCGCCCAGCTCGTCGGCGGCGCCCTGCATGATCTGCGTGAAGAAGTCGTTTCCGAGTTGCGGAATCTCGAAGCCGATCGTGTAGCTCGCCCCCCGCATCGAGCGGGCAGCGATACTCGGGCGATACCCGAGTGCGTCGATGGCAGATTCGACTTTCGCTCGCATTCCCGGGCTGACGCCATAGGCGTTGCGGATGACCTTCGACACGGCGGCCTTGGAGACGCCCGCGGCCGCGGCGACGTCGTCCATCGATGGACGCGACTTCCGCTGCACGTCGGGTGCCGTCATCGGTGAACTCCTCTGTCGCGGAAGTATCCGCCGCCTATCCCCCTCGCGAAGAGCGAGATGACTTCATGATACGTCGATCGATCTACATCGAACGGATAACGGGAACGTAGACCGGTTGACAAAAGCTGGACAAGCCGCTTATCGTCATGAACGCGCCACCGTGCCGCTTCTCCGCCGATGACGCACAACCCGCCCCGGGCGATAGGCCGGGATCACCCTGAAGTCCAATGGAGCATTTCATGCGAAAAGCAACAGCAGCAGCACTTCCCGTCGTCGCGTTGACGACGCTGGCACTCGGCCTGGCCGGCTGCTCTTCCGGACCACAGTCCGGCTCGGGCGGCGGCTCAGACGGCGACACCGTCCTCACCATGTCGGCGTGGGCGGACGATGACATCGCCGCGGCGCTCATCAAGAAGTTCGAAGCCGACAACCCTGGGGTGACCATCGACTACACCGGTCTCCCCTGGCCGGGTATCACCACCCAGATAAACACCGAACTGGTCTCGGGCACAGCCTCCGACATCGTTGTCGTGTTCCCCGGCAACGGCGGCCCCATCGCCGCGCAGGTCCTGGCGAAGGGTAACTACCTCGCTGACCTCAGCGACGCGGAATGGGTGGGCAACTACAACGACGCCAACAAGGCGGTCATGGGCGCTGACGACAAGATCCTGATGGGCTCGAATGGGTTCACGATCATTCCCGCCGTCTACAACACGCAAGCGCTCGAGGCCGTCGGCGCCACCGCACCGACGACCTGGAGCGAAGTGCTCGACCTCTGCTCCACCGCGAAGGCCCAAGGCAAGGTCGCTTTCGCCCTGGGTGCGCTGGCAGGAGGCAATTACAACTACCTCCCGTACGCCCTGTCCGCCACCCTGGTTTACGGCCCGAACCCCGATTTCGTCGAGCAGCAGACGTCGGGCGACGCGTCGTTCAGCGATTCGGAGTGGACGACCGTGCTCGACAAGTATCGCGAGCTCACGGATGCCGGCTGCTTCAGCGCGGACGCCACGGGAACGAGCCTCGAGGTCGCTCAGGGCCAGGTAGCCAAGGGCGAAGCGCTCGGCATCGTGACGGTCAGCCCCCAGATCAGCGCAATCGAAGAGATGGCACCGGAGGGAACCACGTTCGAGACGGCAGCCTTCCCCGCGACCGATGACGCGTCCGAGACGGTTCTCCCCGTCGGACTCGGTGCCGGCTACGGAGTCAACGCCAAGTCTGAGCACATCGACCTCGCCAAGAAGTTCGTCGACTTCTACCTCTCCGAAGAGGGGCTGAACATCGCCCTCACCACGGGATCGATGTTCCCCAGCGCACCGGTCGACGGCTTCGCTGCCCCCGAGGCTCTTGCCGGCGTCACCGAGCAGGCGCAGGGGGACAAGACGTTCTCCTTCCCCGACCAGACCTGGCCTAACGCCGTCGTGAACCAGACTTACGTCGACGGCCTCCAGGCTTTCCTCGGTGGCCAGACCTCCGCATCCGACCTTCTCAAGCAGATGGACGACGCCTTCAAGGGCTGAGGCCAGCCGACCTTCCGGGTCGCAGTGCCGGGGTGTTCACGACCCTGGCACTGCGACCCGCACCATGAAGGTCCCTAGTTAGGAAGCAACACCATGGCAGCAGTACCAGTTGTGCGGTTGGACAAGCGGCCGCGCGCAAGACGTCCCTATCGCGGGTTCGCCCACTCCGTGTGGTGGTTCGTCCTGCCGGCAGCGGCTCTCTACGTCTTCGCCGTCGTCTACCCCAGCATCCGCGGAAGCCTCTACGCCTTCACTGATTGGGACGGCGTCTCTCTGGACCCCAGCTGGGTCGGCCTCGATCAGTTCGCGCGCATCTGGTCGGACCCGAACGGTCTCACGGCGATCAGGAACACGCTCCTCATCGCCTTCGCCGTGACGGTGATCCAGAACGCGATCGGGCTGCTGATCGCACTCGCCGTCAACTCCCGTATCAAGACGAGGAACATTCTCCGGGTGCTGATCTTCGCCCCCGTCGTGGTCACGTCCATCGCCGTCGGCTTCCTCTGGAAGAACCTCTACGCGCCCGAAGGCGGTATCAACCAGATCCTCGAATCGGTCGGGCTCGGCGCGCTTCAGCAGAACTGGCTCGGCGATCCTTCCGTGGCCATCTGGTCGATCATCATCGTCATGTTCTGGCAGTTCGTCGGCTACTCCATGGTGATCTTCCTCGCCGGCCTGCAGGGCATTCCCGAGGAGGTCCTGGAGGCGGCGGCCATCGACGGGGCAGGCCCGATCCGACGATTCTGGTCCGTGATCCGTCCGCTCCTCGCACCCGCGATCACGATCAACGTGATGCTCTCCCTCATCGGCGGACTCAAGCTGTTCGATCAGGTCTTCGTCATGACCCAGGGCGGACCGGGCGGTGCGACCAACACCATCTCCACTCTGATCTACTCGAATGCGTTCGCGCTCGGACGTTTCGGCTATGCCGCAGCCCTCGCCGTTGTCCTGGCCATCTTCGTCGCCGTCGCGTCGATCATCCAATACCGTCTTCTCGCCCTCCAGGAGCGCTGACATGTTCCGCTACACCTGGCGCACAGGGGTCCTCGAGATCGTGATGATCATCGTCGGTCTCGTCTTCCTCTTCCCCATCTACGTCCTCGTCAACCTGTCCCTGAAGGCCCCCGGCGACCAGAGCGCCACGCTCGCCCCGCCACTGCAGCCCACCTTCCAGAACTTCATCGACGCGTGGCAGCAAGGCGGACTCGGTGGCGCCCTACTGAACAGCTTCATCGTCACCGTCGTAACAGTCGGCCTCACCGTGATCTTCGCCGCATCCGCCGCCTACCCGCTCTCGCGGCTAGGAGCACGGTGGTCGAAGCTCACCTACTTCGCCTTCCTCGCCGGGCTCCTCCTGCCCGCGCAACTCGCGCTGCTGCCGCTCTACCAAACCATTCGCGACCTGGGCCTGCTGGGAAGCCTCGCCGGCGTCATCCTTGTCGGCGTCGGAGGAAGCATGCCGTTCTCCGTCTTCCTGTACTCCGGATTCCTCCGGGCGCTCCCTGCCGAGTACGAAGAGGCGGCTGCACTCGACGGCGCGAACGCCTTCCGGACGTTCTGGTCGGTCGTCTTCCCCCTCGTCAGACCCATCACCGGCACGGTGGTCATCCTGACCGCGGTAGCGACGTGGAACGATTTCCTCACTCCGCTGCTCTACCTCTCCGGGAGTGACCAGCAGACGGTCACCGTTGCCATCTACGGATTCGTGGGGCAGTTCGGTGCGCAGTGGAACCTCATCTTCGCGGGCATCATCATCAGCATTCTGCCCATCCTGATCGCCTACTTCTTCCTGCAGAAGTACATTGTTCAGGGCTTCGCAGGTGGGTTGAAGGGATAGCTTCCGCCCCCACGGTTCGGTCAGCGTAGCGTTCTTGAACCGTCGCGGCGGCATGTGGGGGTTCAACCGGGGAGAGTTGCGACGAATGATGAAGCGCCATGCTGCGTGACATTCATAAGGTTCGGATCTGAGCAGACTCCCAGGAGAGCAGATGCATCCGAAAAGCAGCGCCGTTCCCATATCGTCTCGCGACGTTCTTCTTGTCGGCCTCGGTGGGTGCATCGGCACGCTCGTGCGGGCATGCCTGGTCGTGCTCATCCCCAGTGTCGGGCCGTTTCCCACCGCGATCTGCCTGATAAACATCAGCGGCGCATTCATTCTCGGCTGGTTGCTCGCGGTCCTGTCACCAATCAGTCCAGAGTCCGATCGGAGCCGCGCGGCACGCCTTTTCTTCGGGACGGGACTGCTCGGCGGCTACACCACGTACAGCACTTTCGCGGTGGATGAGCGAGGGTTCATCCTGGCAGGGGACATGGGCACGGCACTGCTGTTCGGTCTCCCCACGGCGGTCCTGGGCATCGTCGCGGCCGCTGCCGGGTCCGCTCTGGTGAAGACCTCGCATGCTCGTGGCATTCGGCGGACACGTTCATGAGCATCACCGTCCTACTGACCATCGCGGTCGCAGGGGGTTGCGGTGCTGCAGCGAGGTTTGCGCTGGACAGTGCGATCACCGCGAGCTCCAAGAGTCGAATCCCTGTCGGGACGCTGGTCATCAATATCAGTGGGTCGTTCTTGCTGGCGCTGGCGACCGGCCTGCTTGTCGGCAAACTGATCTCGGCTGACGTTCTTGCGATCGCCGGGACAGGCTTCCTCGGTGGTTACACGACGTTCAGCACAGCGAGCACGCAGACCGTCGACCTCATCAGAGACCGCCATTTCACTGACGCGGCGGTCTATGCCGCGGGGATGCTCCTCGGGTCCGTCGTGGCCGCCGCAGCCGGCTTCTGGCTCGCAACAGCGTGGGTGTGAAACCAGCTGATGTGAAATCTCGACATCTGTCCCGTGCCTCCCCGACCTGATGTCATTAGCGTTTCGAAGCACACGGAAGACATATCTGACGAGGATGATCCGATGACCGGTTACGTCGAGCACCACCCGAAAGACATCCTCGGCGTCGGCGAGAAAGCGCCCGACTTCGCACTCCACGACACCCCGGAACACACTCTCACTCTCTCGAGTCTTCGCGGTAAGCCCGTCATCTTGGTGTTCTACCCCGCGGACTGGAGCGCGGTGTGCGGAGACGAACTCAACGTATTCAACGCAGCCGAGACGTTGCTCAGTGCGGATAACGCCGTCGTGCTCGGCATTTCGGTCGACGGGGTCTGGTCGCACCAGGCGTTCGTCGCCGACCGCGGTCTCCGGTTCTCCCTGCTGAGCGACTTCGAGCCGAAGGGGGAAGTCTCCCGGCGATACGGTGCGTATGACTTTCACACCGGCACGAGCAAGCGGGCACTCTTCGTCATCGACGCCGCCGGCGTCATCGCTTGGAGCTACCTGTCACCCAACGACGTCAATCCGGGCGTCGACGGTGTCTTGGACGCGCTTGCCGCGTTGAAGGCACCGACCGAGCCACCTCATTGAGATTGGATCCCCATGTCACACCTTCGCATCCCCGTCTCCGATCACGACCACAGCTTGGGTCCGGCCGACGCGCCGATAACGCTCATCGAGTACGGGGATTACCAGTGCCCGTACTGCGGCGCGGCATTTCCTGTCGTGAAGGAGCTCCTCAAGAAATACGACGGAAAAATCCGCTTCATCTTCCGGAACTTTCCCATCGCAGAGATTCACCCCGAGGCCGTGGACGCAGCCTTCGTCGCCGAGTTCGCCTCGGAACACGGCGAGTTCTGGCAGGCCCACGACCTGCTCTACGAGAACCAGACCGATCTCGGGCCACAGCTGTACCAGCGGATCTGCGAAGCGCTCGGGCTGAGCGCCGCTGACCTGGAGCAGGCGGCGAAGGAGAACAAATACACCGCACGGATCAAGGCCGACGAAGACGGGGGCCTCCGCAGCGGCGTGAACGGCACACCGACCTTCTTCCTCAACGGCGCACTGGTCGAAGCCGGAACCGCCGGCCTCGCGGACGCGATCGCAGCCGAGATCGGGCACCTCAACACCGGAGGGTGACCCGTGCCGTCACGTGCCACACCGCTCGGATCGCCGCAGATGTCGCACACCGTGGGGTTCTGGTTGTCGCCACCGCGTTCCGCAGTGACGCTCCTAATGCGGACCCGGGACTTCACCCGAGTCCCGCACCTCGCAGCATCCGGCGGATCTCGAGGAGAGATTGCTCGGAGACGGGTGTTCCGCTGGGCTTGTGCAGGGTGAGCCGAACATTGTTCATGCGGACGATGAGTTGACTCCCTTCCTGCGTCGCCTCCACGTCAGCCACCTGCTCAAGCAGCGTAACCACCGCATCCCAGCTGATGTTCTGGGAAGTCGGGTGGTGCAGGATCTCAAACAGCGTTCGTTGCGCGGCGTCCGTCAGCGTCTTGTCCATGATTCCGTCCTCCTGCATTCGTGTCACAGCGGAAGCGATTCGCCGAGCTGCTGCCCATAGCGGGCGATGGTCCGACCGACAGGCAGCCGATCCTGGTTGTATTTTTCGAGTGCGTCGGCGACGGAGAGCTCCGTCCTCAGGAGGTCGACCAGGGCCATCGCATCGCCGGCCGCTTTCGCCGCTCCCATAGCGGTGTGGGGCCGAACGACGACGCCCGCATCACCGACGAGCGCAATGTTGTCTGTAGACAGACGAGGGGCTACATAGTCGTAGATGGCTTGGAGGAAGGGCTCCGGTTCGGCCGCGACCGCCTGCGCCATCGCCGGTGGAAGCTCGGTCGTCGCGGCCTGCACGAGCGTCTCGCGGAGGTCTGCGGGCAGGTCGCCGGGTGCGAGCGAGACTCCCGTCCGGCTGTGCCCACTCTGAACCATGAGATTCTCCAGGTCGGCGGGGGACAGCGAGCGGTACCAGACCCAGTTGTATCGCCTGAGGCCGCGAGTTGTCTGGCCGTCTGCCCCCGGGACGAGATAACCCAACATGTGCGCATGCCGGGCCGTGTAGAAGGCAAAACGGTCCAGGAGGACGTTGGCTGCTGGTTCTGGGAGCGCCTCCTCCGGGACGAGACCGCGCCAGGTGACGTACCCGACGTAGCTGTTGGCGGACTGTCCCGGAGCGACGGCGCCGCGGACTACGGAGTTGAGGCCGTCGGCGCCGACGACCAGATCGAAGGTTTGCTCCCGCCCCCTCTCGAGGTGGACGACCGCCTCGCGGCCCTGTGGACGCACCGCGGTGACCGCGCTTCCCAGCAGATAGCGACCGTCCGGGATGAGTGCCCGCAATCCGTCGTAAAGGTAGTCCCAGGAGAGTTGAGTCTGCGGCGTGGGATCCCGGTAGAGGACGTTGCCTCGGCGGTCGAGCGTGATCCGTTCGCGTGCTTCGACGCCGGAGCGCGCGACCGCTGCCAACTGCAGCCGGGCGAGGATGTCGTAGAGGTCCTGCTGACCGACAAGCCCCGCGCCCCGCCGCGCCAGCCCCGTTTGCGAGCGTTCGAGGACGGTGACGTGGTGGCCGGACTGATGCAACAACGCCGCGGTGAAGAGGCCGCCGAGCGATCCTCCGACGACGCCGACATTCAAGGGTGTGGTGGGCATCGGGCGCCTCCTAGATGGTGGGTGAGACGACGGTATCGATGGGAGGGAGTGCTCCGCTTCGACGTTCGCCGAAACTTCAGTCCACGCCCGGCGATGTCACGCGCCGTCGTCCCTCAGAGCCGGATGAACTTTCGCACCAGGCGAGGCGGCACGCGCAAAGTGGGAGCAACCTCTACGACTTCTGTCGAAAGAAGGTTGTGACTGCTCTTTATAGATTCGTTTGATCGCACCGGAACGACCGCGAGGTAACCATGACAGCAAGCACCACGGTCGTCCTCGTCCACGGAGCATTCACGGATGCCTCCACCTGGTGGCCAGTCGTGCTGCGTCTGCTCGGCGCCGGTCACCGCGTCCTCGCGCCGCCCGTCATCGGCCGGAGCTTCCACGCCGACTGCGATTACATCCGCGCTTTCGTCGAGCGCCTTGAAGGTTCAGTCCTCCTCGTCGGCCACGGCTATGGTGCGGCGGTCGTCACCGTCGCCGGCCACGCAGCCAACGTCAAAGGCCTGCTCTTCATCGCTGGGTACGTACCGGAGCGCGAGGAGAGTATCGAGGCGATGAATGACCTCTTCGCCCCGGCCGAAGCCTCCCAACACCTCGTTGCCGCGACATTTCAGGGCGACGGGGCGTCGGGCACGGAAATCACCATCGCCATCGATCAGTACCCGTACTTGATGGCCGAAGGTCTGCCTGACGACGAGACAGCTGTCCTCGCCGTGTCGCAGCGGCCGATCTCCGTCGCGGCTCTCGCCGAGCGCGCCGCAACCGATGCGTGGCGGACAACCCCAAGCTGGGGAGTAGTCGCGACCGAGGATCGAGCCGTGAGTCCCGAGTTGCAACGATTCGGCTACCAACGCGCACGCTGCCGGGAGGTCGCCGCCTTTCATGGCCCGCACCTGGTGATCCAAACTCACGCCGCGGAGATCGTGAGATTCATCGCCGCCATCGTGAGAGAGATCGCTGCAGATGGCTGACCAGCCGGTTGAACCTACACCCGCGGTGCAGACACGCGAATGGGCCGCAGGCTTCGCACCACTCACCGTGCCCATCTTCCGACTGGTGTGGCTGGCATCGCTCGTCAGCAACATCGGCAGCTGGATGCAGACGGTTGGAGCTCAATGGTTGCTTGTCGAGACGAACAGCTCCGCTTTGCTCGTGGCCCTCGTTCAGACGGCATCCGCTGCGCCCGTACTGATATTCGCCATCCCCTCCGGTGTCATCGGAGAGTTCTTGAACCGGCGGCTGGTGCTCCTGTACTCGCAGGCGGTACAACTCATTGTCGTCCTCGGGCTGACATATCTGACATGGATCGGTCAGACGACGACGTTGATTCTGTTGGCGTCCACGTTTGCGCTGGGAATAATCTCGGCCATCCAACTCCCCGCGTTTCAGGCGCTCGTGCCCGACATCGTTCCGCGGAACATGCTCGTCGACGCGGCGAGCCTCTCGTCCATCGGGGTCAACATTGCGCGCGCAATCGGTCCGGCCATCGCAGGTCTTGTCGTTGCGCAGTTCGGTGTCGCAGCTGTTTTCTTCCTCAACGCCCTCTCCTTCGTCGTCTTCCTGGGGGTGCTGCTTTTCTGGAAGACATACAAGCCACCCGTGGCCCGGCACGAGCCGTTCGTGGATGCCACCCGCGCGGGAACCCGATACGTGTTGCACTCCCACATCGTGCGGGTCATCCTGCTCCGACTCGCGATCTTCCTGGTCCCCGCGAATGCGCTTTGGGCACTCCTTCCGACGATCGCGAAGGGCTCCCTCGGACTGACGGCGAGCGGCTACGGACTCCTGTTGGCGGCCCTCGGGGCAGGGTCGATCATCGGTGCGTTCGTGCTGCCCTGGGCTCGGCGGGTGGCCGCGTTCAACGGTGTCATCCTCTTGTCCTCGGCCGTCTTCGGCGTGGGGCTCGTCGTACTCGTCCTCTCGCCGACCCTCTGGGTGACTTTTCCGGTTCTCGTGGCCACGGGGCTGGCCTGGATAGGGGTGGTGGCTACCATCAACGGCGCTCTCCAGGCATTCCTGCCCGTATGGGTGCGCACCCGCGGACTCTCGTTCTACCAGCTCGTGTTCTTCGGTTGCACGGCGGCCGGCTCAGCCGTGTCAGGGGTGCTCGCTGCCATCTGGGGATCCGAAGTCGTCGTCATCGCAGCCGGGATCCTGTGCGTCCTAGGCGCGCTTTCCCTGCTCGTCTCGCCGATCCCCAAAACCACAGGCATCGGACGCGACATCGTCGAAGTGCCTGGAGTCGACGACGAGCCGAGAGCAGACGGAAGCGATGACGCCGCCGTCCTCGTGCTGATTCGCTACACCGTTCCCCAGGATCGACGCGCAGAATTCCTATCGGTCATCACACAAGTCAAAGAGACACGGCTTCGCACGGGCGGCCGCGAATGGCATGTCTACAGTGACGCGGACGACGCCGACGTCATCGTGGAGGCTTACAGCGTCGGGTCATGGCGAGAGCATGTGAGCCAACACGAGGGCCGCACAACCGAGTTCGACGGCGCACTCATCTCCCGCGCTCGCGCCATGAGCGCCGTAGTGCCCACTGCGACGCACCTTCTCGCCATCCAGCCGACGCGCTTCCACAACCACATGCCCCGCGGCAACGGTTGAGCGCGGGGCGTGCTCCTGGAGCCTTCGCCGGGCAATGCGACAGGTTCCAACGGAAGTCGAAGAGCTCGAGCCGCTTCCCTCGCTACATTCGGCCGCACAGACCCCGAGGAGCGCCATGCTGACGATCGAGAGAATCGCGCCGCCGACCGTCCTGATGCGATGCGCGGCCGAGTTCGCCGACGCGCCCAGCATGCCGTCCCACGGTTGAAGATGGAGACCCCCGTGGCACTGCGAGCCCGATTCGGCACATTGCCTTCCGCCGTCGGCGGGGCGCTCGAGGCAGCATGCCGACATGACCTCTCCGAATTCTTGTCGTGCTTCACGAGGGACGCGAGCGTGGACGTGTGGGGGTGCTCTCACACGACATGCGCCTCCATCGAGTACTGGGCACGGGATCTGCTCTCGGACGACCAGTTCGGTTTGACGGACTTCATCTACGCGCAACTGGGCGAGATTACGGCTGTCCATGCACAGATGACGAGCCGCGACTATATCGGACCCGTCACCTTCGCGTTCACCCTCAACGGGGCACGCATCCGCGCGCTGCACATCACCACGTGAACGGAACGGATATGGACGAGCTTTCACGCGCGGCGAACTCCGCCATCGGGCAACTGGAGCTCGAACTGATAGTCCGCGATTTCATCACCGTACTCAACGAGGGTTCGCCTCGGGAGCTGCACGCCTTCCTCGCCGAGGACGTTCACTACAGACCATCCGCCGCCCGGACCATCTATGGGAGGGCGGCCGTCGTCGCCATGATCGAAGACATCAGGTGCGCGTTCGAGGAGTGGCGCACCTTCATGGTCGACGTGGCAGTGACGGGCGACGTCGTCTTGGCTGAGCAGTCCATGAGTCTTCGGCTGCCTGGAGGAGAACCGCACCTCGTGATGGGCTTCGCGAGCTTCCGCCTCGAGAACTTCCGTATAGCCGCTTGGCACCAGCTCCACGCCTAGTCCGACCAGCCGCACACCGAGAGAGAGAAAGCTATGCCCGATCAGCCGCTCACCGAGCACCTGTCAGAGAATCACCGCAACACGCTCTACCACCTCGAGCAGCACCCTACTTCCCACAACGTCGAGTGGCCGGACCTCCTCGCGCTCCTGGATGAGGTCGCCGATGTGACGGAAGAGCACAGCGGCAAATTCCGGGTCCGACTCGGGCAGTCCGAACTCTTCCTCACCAGACCGCATCACAAGGACATCGATGAATTGATGGTCATGGACGTGCGTCGTCTCCTCCGCATCAACGGCATCAGCACCGCGAAGAAGTAGCCCGGCTACGGCGTCGGCGCGTTCTGAGCGGGGTCCACCGGGCCTCGATGCGCGAGCGCCGCCGCGGCGAGCACGAGCAACGCGAGGGCCGCCGCGCCGAGGGAACTACCGACCCACCAACGGTCGATAGCAAAACCGATCCCACCACCCGCGGCGAACCCTACGAGAACGACGAGATACGCCCCCGCCTGCCGGAGGTGCGGTTGACCGTCCGTGGACACACGGTGTGCGAGCGCGCGCCCGACGAGGCTTGATGCCATCTGCAGAACAAGGGTCACCGCGACGTTTCCGTAGAGCATTCCGGATTCTCGGTGAAAAGCATTCCCCTGCACGCCGGCGAGAAAGCTGATGGCCCAGGCAACAACCACCGGCCCGAGAAGACCCGTCGAGTACAGCACCGCAAGTGCGATGAGGAACGCGGCCTCGACAACCAGAACCGGGACGGAGTAGGACGCACGCGCGCGCTCGAAGAGCAGAACCACAATGCTGCACGCGCACGCGCCCATCGCGAACGCGAAGATGGATACCAGCGCGGTGACCAGACGTTCGTACTCGCCGTCGACCAGAAGGTACCCGACGGACACGATGTTGCCCGACTGGACAGTGGCGAACGTGGACGCGTTCTGAAAGGTCCACGCGTTCAGGAGGCCCGAAACGACAGCGAGCACCACGGCTGAGTGAGGACGTTCGAGGACGGGGAAAGCGCGGGCCCCGCCCCGTGGTGCTGCAGATGGCATAGATGATCTCTCGCAGTAGACGGTGAAACGACGTCGCCCCACGCAATCGCGTTGCACCCCCGCCCGGCTACGACAAAGGTCGAATGATGACCCGCACCAAATCTTCAACATCTGTCGGAGAGATCGATGACGCGACACGAGTGTGCTGAGAGGGCGGGCCGAAGCTCGCGCACAGCTCGCGAGCTTGAACGGAGCCTCCTTATGAACGACAACGACAACCCCACCCCGCACCACGAGTCGCCCTCGCTCGGAAACCCGGACCTCCCCGCCGAGGGTGAGGCGAACACCGTCGACGACCCGGCCAGTCTGAGGATGACCGGCCCTCAGAACCGGATCATCGAAAGCCAGTTCCCGAGCCAGATGGACGCCCCCGGAACGGACATCTCGACCCAAGCGATCTTCTGGTCATCGTTCAATATCTCACCGCGCCGCGTGCAGCGCGGCGGCTGGGCGCGCGAACTCACAAAACAGGACTTCGCGATCTCCGACGAGATCGCCGGCGTCAATATGTATCTCGAGCCGGGCGGCATTCGTGAGCTGCACTGGCATCAGACTGCCGAGTGGGCGGTGATGACTCGCGGTCGTTGCCGTGTGACGACCATCAGCCGGTCCGGGCTACCCAGCGTCGAGGATGTGGAAGAAGGCGACCTGTGGTTCTTCCCCGGCGGGACCCCACACTCTCTCCAGGGCCTCGGACCCGACGGCGCCGAGTTCGTCCTGGCCTTCGACGACGGAGAGCAGTCGGAATCGAACACGCTGCTCCTGACGGACTGGTTCGCGCACACCCCTCCGGACATTCTGGCGAAGAACTTCGGAGTGGCCCAAGAGGTCTTCAGCGACATCCCACTGCACAACCTGTGGATCTTCCCCGGCGACGAACCCGGTGATCTCGCGAAAGACCAATCCGACGCGGGCGTGGAATGGGGTTCGGCAGAGCCCATCATCTTCCGACTCTCTCGGTCGCAGCCGCTGCACGAGAACTCCGGCGGACGGATCCAGGTTGCAGACAGTACGAACTTCCCTCTGTCCAACACTGTTGCCGCGGCACTGGTCACCATCGAGCCCGGCTCGATGCGGGAGCTGCACTGGCACCCCAACGCAGACGAATGGCAGTACTACCTACGGGGTTCCGCACGCATGACCGTCTTCAACACGGGCCCTCACGCGAACACCACCGACTTTCGTGCCGGGGATGTGGGCGTCGTCCGGAAGAACTTCGGGCACTACGTCGAGAACACCGGCGATGACGTCCTGCAGTTCCTGGAAGTCTTCAAGGCCCCGAAGTACGAGGAGATCTCGCTGGCGAACTGGCTGAGCCACGTTCCTCCGTCGCTCTTGGCCGCCCACCTGAACATCGACGAGGCAACTCTCGCGACGTTCCCGCGCGGCACGCAAGGCATCACCCCCATCCGCGATTGAAGGCCGCAATGCGCGTGGCGAGGGTGACCTGCCGGGACCCCGAACACCGCACCTTCCGCCCTCGCGCGCCCGGGGGAGCGCCGCGATCACGCTGACCGCCTCGACACGCGCCGAAGCGGGCCATGGGCCGAAGGCCATGGCCCGCTTCGGGTTCGGTCGCGGGAGGCCGCCTCCCGTCAGTAGTCCGAACGATTCTCCACCTCGGTGTCCACCTCTGTCGCGTCCTGCGCCCATGCCGCCAGAGCCAGGCGGAGCTGACGAGCCAGCCACTCCGTTCCGAGCTGCTCGACGTGGTCCTCGAGTGCGGTGAGTTGCGCGATTCGCTCGTCAACGCTCCCACTCAGGTCTGCGGGGTTGGAGTCTGTTCCGGTCATATCTCTCCTCGATCCTGTGACGACGTCGCTGTGCCGGTAGATCCGCGGCAGAGACGTGCGGTCACGATACGAGGTGATGCCGCCCCAATCATTCGACGGATGCCGAAAGTCATCGGAACATCAGCTACTGCAATGATCGGTCGAGATGCTCGCCAGGTGCCCGGAAAGTCTCTCGCGACAGGGCGCTATCCAGGAGCCCACCCTTGCGGGCCTGACGATCAGGGCTTGAGCTTCTTCAGCTCTGCCCGTCCCGAGATACCCAATTTCGGGTACGCCGAGTAAAGGTGTGCGCCGACCGTTCTGGGCGACAAGAAGAGAGCCTGAGCGATCTCGCGGTTGGTCATGCCGGTCGCCGCCAACCCGACCACCCGTTCTTCCTGCGACGTCAGTGCTCGCCCTGCGTCTCGCCTCTGCTTCGGGCTACGTTCTCCCGCCGCAGTCAGCTCAGCACGGGCCACGTCGCCCCACATCTGAAAGCCGAAATGGTCGAACGCGTCCCGCGCCTGCCTCAACCGCTCACGTGCCTCGCCGATCCTGTTCTGCCGGCGAAGCCATTCACCGTAACTGAGGTTGGCTCGAGCTCGAAGGTACGGCAGCGGATTGATCCTGTCGTCGGAAGCGCGAGCGAGGGCGTCCTCTCGCTCCTCGAGCGCCAGGACGGCGTGCGCGAACTGCAGTTCGCCACTCATTCGCTCGGATGCTGCGAACGACCTCATCGCCTGGTAATGCGTCAGCACGGGAAAGGCCAGCGAGCCGTTTCCGGATCGCGCCGCCGCATCCGCGTACTCCGCAAGACCGCGAGAACCGTAGAACCAGTGGTACGAACCTCCGGCCGGATCGACGAGCTCCGACAGTGTCTCGAATGCGTCCTGATGTCGACCACTCGCCGATTCGGACGTTCCGCGCGCGAGGAGGAAGTGCATCCGGAGGACGCCTCCCTGGAGGGCCGTTGCAGCCTCCGGATACTCTTGCTGCAGGGCGGCGGCGTCGACTGCGTGGCCCTCAGCGGCTCGTATCCACAACTGCGTGAGGCGGGCGGTGAGCCCGAGGAACGGCTCTTGAATCTCGCGAGCGTATGCGAGCGATTCCTCGCACGCCAGTCGAGCCTCACGCATCCGGCCCTGGAAATGCCGGTTGGTCGCCATGAGCACGAGCTGATGTCCGAGGCCGGCAATGCGGCCCCCTTCTTTCAACGCCTCGACGGCCGCGCTGCCGAATCGATCCGTTTCCATGACCGACCCCGCTGCCATGGCCGCGAACGCCAGCACCGCAAGCCCGTCCGCGTCGTTGATCGCGTGGACATCCATCGCGGCGAGCCGATCAGTGACACTCTCGGCGAGATCCGAGGGTGCCCCCAGAGCCTCGATCTGGAGTCGGCGAGGATCCATCGGGTTCGCGCCCCACGCCGCAACATCGTCCACGATCTGCCGCCAGTATGGACCAGGGATGGTCGTCGCCCCGTGGAAAGCCAGAGTGCTCAGGGCAGTGATGGCGTCGTCGTCATTCCCCGCTTCACGTAGTTTCTGGATCACGGCTAATGCCGCCACCCAGTCGCCCCCGCCGACCGTGCCGCCAGGGAGCAGCTGACGGATCCATGAAACCCGCGCCCGAACTGTGCGGTCGGTGGACGCGAGCTCGGTCTCGGTGAGAAGTGAGATGCTCTGCTCCGTCTTGAAACCGAAGAATGCCGTCTCGGCAGCGAGCAGAAGGCGGCGAGCGCGATCTGCCGGAGTAACACTCAGTTCGGCCGCGCGCCTGTAGGCGCTCACCGCGGCGTCCACCGCACCGAAGCTGCGAAAACGATTGCCACCTGCTGTGAGGGCATCTGCGAGAGCCTCGTCGGGATGTTCCGCGACCACAGCGAGGTGCCAGGTCGCTCGGTCGGAACCAGGCGGGAGAAGGGCCGCGACGGAGCGGTGAGCGCGCTCACGTTCTTGACTGGTCGCGCTCTGGACAACCGCGGAGCGAACGAGCGGGTGTTGAAAGATCAGATGTCCGCGTGAGCGGTTCACGAGGCCGGTGTCGATGAGAACGTTCAGCTCAGCGGGCATCACCACGCGACCGACGATTCGGCTGGTCGCCTCGAGAATGGCCGCCTGGGCGTCGTCACTGCTCACCGCGGCGACCAGCAGAACTGTGCGGGAGATCTCGTCCAGGGGCGCAAGCCTGTCGGTGAACGCGCGCTCGAGCCGCGCTGTCAGCGGCACGACGTCACCGCTTGCAGCGGTCCACGCGTGGGGTGACTCGCTCAGCTCGATCAACGCCAAGGCATTACCCATCGACCGCTCCAGAACGAGGTCCCGCGTCGACGTCGACAAGGTCGGCGCGACCGCGTCCAGCAGAAGACGCGCGTCTGTGGGGTCGAGTGCGCCGAGGCTGAGCCGCGTGAATTCCGCGTCATCCCACTCGGGTCGCGTATTGCCGCTCCGCTCGCCGACCAGCAGCATGATGGGCTCATCGGGAATCCGCCTCGCGACGAACGCGAGGATCCGCGACGTGACAGCGTCGACCCAATGCAGGTCGTCGATGACGATCAGCAGGCCGGCGCTTGTCGCGCGCTCAGACAACAACGTGAGGGTCGCGATGCCCAGAAAGAAGGCGTCAGCGGGCGAGCCCGCCATCTCGCCGAAGGCCACGCGAAGAGCATCTCGTTGCGGAGGGGGCAGCTCAGCGACGCGGTCCTGAAGCCCATGCGTCAGCTGGTGCAGGGCCGCGAGCGGAATATCCGACTCGGCTTGAACGCCGGTCGCGCGCAACACGTCGATACCGCGCCAGCGGGCATGTGCGATGACTGTCTCGAAAAGCGCTGTCTTGCCCACGCCGGGGTCGCCACTGACGATCACCACCCGCCCCGTGTCCGTGAGCGCGGAGAGGGCGTTCTGAATCAGCTGAAGTTCGCGATCCCGCCCCAAGAAGGGTCGCTCGTGCGCTGTCGGTTGAGTAATGGTCGGGCCAATCTAAGTAGCGTTCCGCAGCAACTAAGTCGGGTTTCCTGTGGCATGACCGCCGGGCCGTTTCTAGATTCGAGGAAGTTGCATCCCACGACTCTCCGGCCAGAAAGTCGTCGTTCCCTCTTAGCACGAAAGGTGCGATCGTGCCCAGGAAAACAACGATAGTGCTCGTGCACGGCGCATTCGTCGATGGAAGTTGTTGGGCATCGGTTGTCCGGATCCTGCTCGACCGTGGTCATGCCGTTCTCGTCCCTTCCGTGCCGAACCGGAGCCTCATCGGCGACGCCGCGTACATTCGTTCGTTCGTCGAGCAGATCGATGAGCCGGTTCTGCTCGTCGGTCATTCCTACGGTGGCGCGGTGATCACCGTTGCCGGTGTAGCGGAGAACGTCGTCGGACTGGTCTACGTCGCGGGCTACGCGTTGGAGGAAGGCGAGAGTCTCGGACAGCTCCAAGGACGATTCCCCGAGTCGGAGCTCGCATCGAATCTGGTGTACGCATCTTTTCCCAGCGGCAGGACCGAGCCGGGCATCGACGTCTCTGTCAGGATCAGCGCCTTCTACGACATCCTCGCCGAGGGCATGCCACCCGAGGCTGCGCAGGTGATGGCGCTATCGCAGCGACCTCTCGCGGCTGTTGCGTTCGGCGAGGCAGCGCCCGTCGCTGCATGGGAGAGCCGGCCGGGCTGGGGGATTGTGGCGAGCAACGACCGGACCATCAACCCGGTCGTCGAACGATTCGCCTACTCGCGAGCAGCGCTCCTCGAGGTGACCGAGGTCGAAGCCCCGCATCTGGTGATGATCACGAAGCCGGACGCCGTGGTCGCCGTCATCGAGACCGCGCTCGATGCGCTCGAAGCGAGCAGTTGACATGTCGATCGCTGAGGATGTCGTCCGCTCCGGCGCACATATAGACCTGCAGGGCGTCGTGAACCAGCTCTCGGAGACCCTGGCGCGGCCCATCGTCCTCGAGTCACGAGACGCGGCCGTTCAGGTGCGCAGTGACGAGCCAGACGGTGGCGTGTGCTCGACGGGGCACGTGGCAGGTCGAGATGAGCTCGATCTCGCCCGAGTCCAGATCGTCCGCGCCGGTGAAAGCGTGGGGTTTCTCTCCGCCCCGGTGGCGGGATTTCCCGCCCTCAGCCCCGCTCAATACGACGCGATGGATTCGGCTGCAGCGTTGCTGGGCGCGTTGCTCAGTGCAGACCGGGTGGACACTCACCGATCCGTTCGGGACGTCGTCTTCAGTGACCTCCTTTCCGAGGATCCCGATCGACGTCGAGCGGCGTACGCCACCGCGGTTGGGCATCGGTGGATCCCGCGCAGGGGAGAGATCGTCGTGCGAGCGTTGCTCACCGGCAGTGCAGCATCCGCCATCGATCTCGTGTCCTTCGGCAAATACTTGTCGACACTCCGGCCGACACCCCTGGCGCTCATCGCGCAACGTTCTCGTCTTCTGTTCACGGTCGGAACCCACATGGACGCATCCGTCGACACCCTGATCATTGCGGAAGGGCGTCGCCGCGGTGTCGAAGTGCTCGGCATCGGGACCGCGTCCGTGGACAACGAGACCGACGAGCTCTCCCGCGCTGCTGATCAGGCCGGCCTCGCTGCCAGGTTCGCATCCAGGATGAAGAGCTTCTATCCGTCCACGGATATCTCGAGTCTCGGCGGTTGGGTCTTCCTCGCGGGAGCTGACCTCGACCCATCGTGGTTGTCGTTGATCTCGCCCGCCGCAGCGGAATTACGGACTCAGGATGACTCGACGCTGCTGCGCACCGTCGAGGTCTACTTGGATGCTGGTGGCCAAGTCACGACCGCGTGCGCGCAGTTGTTCATCCACCGGACGACGCTCTATTACCGGTTGGAGAAGCTGCCGACGATCGTGCGCGAGGCACTTTCCGACGGGATGCAGCGAAGCACGCTGCACTTCGCCTTGAAGCTCATGCACCTCTGGGCGAGCCACGAGCGGATCTAGAGCAAGCTTGCGGATCAGCGCCGGTGTCGAGTCGATCGAGTGCGCCGTGCGCGCTCTTTCGACGACGCAGCAGGTCCGGACAGCATCAGCACGTCTCTGCGGCACTCGGGGACGGCGGCCTTGTTCTCTCGTGTTGGTCCTCGCGCGGCCCTACGACTCGTCCGACCCCGCCGCTGACGGCACCGAGGGGGTCGCGAGAGCGTCGAGCATGCGCAGTCGCTCGGCGCTCGGGCTGCCCTGCTCGGCGTAGTAGACGACGAGAACCAAGTCCTCGACCTGCATCTTCTCTCGATGGAGCTGCAAGTCCCCGACCATCGGGTGCTGGACCTGAACGGAGCCGCCGACGAAGTTCCTCACGCCCTGGCGCGCCCATTCCTCACGGAACCGCGCGCTTGCCAGCGAGAGCTCCCCGACAAGCTCGATCGCCCTGACGTCATCGACGTCGTCCGCGATCGAATGCCGGAAAAGCGCGATGAAAGCACTCACCGACTGCTCCCAGTCCCGATGGAACTCACGTTCCTCGGGGTCGAGAAGCAGGGAGCGGAGACGATTGTTGCCGGGAGCGAGACGCGGCGAGAAGGCGATGGCCGAAGGGTTCGCGGCGAGGACGTCGAAGTACCGACCTTCCACGAATGCCGGTGCGGCGATGGATGCCAGCAAGTGGTGCAGTCGAGCAGGGACGCGCTCTTCGCGCGGACGCCGACGGGAACGCGGACGCGGACTCCCGAGGCTCAGCAGATAAGCGGTCTCGACCTCGTCGAGCTGAAGCACCCGCGCCAGCGCCTCCAAGACCTGCAGGGAAGGACGACTGTCGCGTCCGCGCTCGAGCCGCAAGTAGTAGTCCGCGCTGATCCCGGACAGGAGCGCGACTTCTTCACGCCTGAGTCCCGGGACCCGCCGATTCGCCCCCGCGGTCAGACCGACTCGATCGGGAGTGAGGAGAGCGCGGCGGGCCTTCAAATACTCTCCCAGCCGGTTCGCAGTGCCGGAATCGTTCACGAACAACACGGTAGTTGCGATGTCCGCGCTGAGGGAGGCCCTGCCACTCCCCGGACCAGCGGGGACCTTCCTCCTCGACAGAACCTTCACGACCATTGGGTACGCGCCGCAGATTCGAGGGCGACCGATTGCAGAAGAAAGAAGACGCCATGAACATCCAAGGACGAACGGTCCTCATCGTGGGAGGAACCTCGGGCATCGGTCTCGGACTCGCTCACCGGTTCGCGGGAGCAGGAAGCACCGTCATCGTGGGCGGCCGAAACGTCGATCGCGTCGCCGACCTCGAGACCGTCCGGATCGATGTCACGGACCCCGACTCGGTGGCGAGTGCCCGAGACGAGGTCCTCCAGAACCACCCCGGCCTCGACGTCGTCGTCACCATGTCCGGTGTGATGATCCCCGAGGACCTCCGCGACCCCGCCCATTTCGCGATATCCGAAGTGACGATCGACGTGAATCTGCTCGGCACGATCCGAGTCATCGATGCGTTCACCCCGCACCTCATCGCCCGGGGCGGCGGCGACATCGTCACCGTGACCTCCGGAATCGCTTTCATGCCGTTTCCGGTCATGCCGACCTACGGTGCTTCCAAAGCGGGCGTGCACGCCTACACCGAAGCTCTCCGTCCTCAGCTCGCCGACGTGGGAGTCCGTGTCACGGAGATCGTTCCGCCGGCTGTCGCGACCGAGGCACAAGGCGGCATGAACCCTGCTGCCCTCCCGCTCGATGACTACCTCGATGAAGTCATCCGTTTGATCAGCGCGCCCGACGCCCCCGACGAGATCGTCGTCGACGCCGCGAAGCGTCTTCGCTGGGCCGAGCGCGACGGCACATACGACGAGCTTCTCGTTCAGCGTTCCCAGGCCCTCAAGATGCTTCCGGGGCACTGACCTCCGCGATCGTCGGGCCAGCCCGAATCCGACGGGGACACGGGCAGAGAGCGCGGGACAGCACCAGATCCCGCTCACGTCGTGAACGTCGCACAGGCGATGCCACGGAAAGAACAAAGGAGAACCACCATGACCGAATTGGCCGTCGTCACCGGAGCATCGTCAGGAATCGGACGCGAGTACGCCCGTCGGCTGGCATCGCGAGGCAGCGATCTCATCGCTGTCGGTCGCCGTCAGGAGCGGCTGGACGAACTCGCCATGGAGTTCCCCGGCGTTCACGTCCAGAGCGTTGTCGCAGATCTGTCGACGCACGAGGGCATCCAGAAGGTGATTGCGGCCGTCGGCGATCAGCCCGTCTCGCTCTTGATCAACAACGCCGGCGTCGCCCATTACAAGGCATTCATCGACCTGCCCGAGGACCAGGCCGCCGAACTCGTGGGGGTGAAGGTCCTCGCACCGACCCTCCTGACCCGCGCGATCGCGCCGGGCATGGTTCAGCGAGGTACGGGACAGATCGTCAACGTGGCAGGCATGATCGCCTTCAGCGGACCCGCCACTCTCGAGCAGGTCGGACTCCGCCGCGCCGTGTACGCATCCACACTCGCTTACACCGTCGCGCTCTCCCAGACGCTGAACGCCGAACTCGCCCCCCGTGGTGTGACGGTCCAGGTCCTCCTGCCCGGAGTCGTCGCGACCGAATTCCACGAGCGGCAGGGGATGGACCTGTCAGCGGCGCCCCGGATGAGCGCCGCCGACGTCGTCACCGCCAGCCTGCGCGGTATCGAGCGGGGTGAGACCGTCACCGCGCCGGGCGTGGAGCGGGGGGCCCTGCTGGAGGAGGTGTTCACGGCGGACTTGGCCGCGTTCGAGGGGCAGTCGCCCGCTCTCGCCACGCGCTACCAGTCCTGAGAGGTGAGCGGGCGTGATAGACGACACCGTCGGTTCTGGCAACCCGCTGTATCCCGGGGCGCCGGCGCGCTAGAAAGTGGGTATGAAGCGGATTGTCTACGCGGGAGCACGGTTGCTGACGGGCGACGAGATCGCGGACGCCGTCCTCGAGTACGGCGCAGCGCTGGCCGAGTCGGAGGCCGCCGAGACGGTGCAGATCCCGGTGCTGACCGAGGAAGGCCGACTCTCGACGGCGACACTGCTGCTCGGCCCATCCAGCCAGATCGTTGCCGAAGACGAGGTGACGGAGTTCGATGAACTCCTAGACCCGGACGCGGTCGAGGGCATTCAGGCCAAGACCCGCGCATATCGCCCGACGGTCAGGAGCACTCCGGATCGGGAAGACGGTGCGGACGATCATGGCGCGTGGACGGACGATTACTGACGCGCCGCGCGGGTGCGCCCGCAGAGCTCGGAACGTCCGACCCTTCTTCACGTCGGTGAAACGCGAGGGAAATCGGTCGCCCGTACTGTCGAAACCGACAGGAGCATCATGACTCACTCTTTCGCCACCCGCGTCTCCGCCCAGCTGCCGGAATGGCTGGTCGCCGAGCTCGACGCCTACGACATCGCTCCGGCCACCCACGGGGAGCGGATGGCGCTCGTCCACGGACTCGCGGGCCGCAACTACCGCGAGGGCAACGGTGGCCCGTTCGCCGCGATGGTCGTGGACCGGCGAACGGATCGCATCGTGTCGGTCGGTGTCAACGTGGTCCTCAGTTCTGGCTTGAGCGCCGGTCACGCGGAATTCATGGCGCTGTCGCTGGCGCAGGAGAAACTCGGCCGGTGGGATCTCGGAGCGTCGGCGGAGGATGATCTCGAGCTGGTCGTCAACTGGCGCCCGTGCATCATGTGCTTCGGGTCGCTGATCTGGTCGGGCGTGAAGCATCTGGTGATCGCCGGCGATGGCCCGGAGCTCGAGCAGCTCAGCGGGTTCGACGAGGGACCGGTGCCGGGCGGGGATTGGCGCGGCGAGCTCGAGGCGCGTGGCATCAGCGTCACGATGGACGTACTCCGCGACGAGGCCATCGCGGTGTTCGCCGAATACGGGGCATCCCGATCGATCGTCTACAACGCCCGGGGGACCGGCTCACGCATCTGACCGCGGTCGCAGCGGTCAGGGGTTCGCGGGATCGATCTCCGCGCGGACGATGGCCGCACCTGCGCTGAGCGCGCTCAGTTTTTCGAGTGCGACGCCGCGGGGCAGCGGCGCCATCCCACAGTTCGTGCTGGGGATGAGCTTGTCGGCATCGACGAACCTGAGCGCGTTCCGCAGGGTGTCGGCGACCTCCTCCGGGGTCTCGATCAGGGGGCTGGCCACGTCGATCGCGCCGAGCATGACCTTCTTGCCACGGACGAGCTCGAGGAGGTCCATGGGCACGTGGGAGTGCTGACACTCCAGCGAGACGGTGTCGATGGTGGACCGTTGCAGCAGCGGGAACGTGTGCTCGTACTGCCGCCATTCCGACCCCAGGGTCGCCTTCCAGTCGATGTTCGCCTTGATCCCGTATCCGTAGCAGATGTGCACGACGGTCTCCGCGCGCAGTCCCTCAGCAGCCCGCTCCAGCGCCGCCACCCCCCAATCCTGGACCTCATCGAAGAAGACGTTGAAGGAGGGCTCGTCGAACTGGATGATGTCGACCCCCGCGGCCTCCAGCTCTCTGGCCTCTTGATTCAAGATCGTCGCGAACTCCCACGCCAGCTTCTCGCGGCTCCCGTAGTGGCGGTCGGAGAGTGTGTCGATCATCGTCATCGGGCCGGGGAGAGCCCACTTGATCGGCTGATCGGTCTGCCGGCGGAGGAACTTCGCATCTTCGACGAAGACGGAGTGCTCGCGGCTCACCGCGCCCACGACGGTCGGCACGCTTGCGTCGTAGCGGTTGCGGATGCGAACCGTCTCACGGTGCTCGAAGTCGACACCTCCGAGATGCTCGATGAAGGTCGTGACGAAATGCTGGCGGGTCTGCTCCCCGTCGCTGATGATGTGGATGCCTCGCCGATGCTGCTCATGGACGACGCCGCGCAGCGCATCCTGCGTGCCCTCGACTAGCGCCTCACCCTCCAGCTTCCACGGAGACCACAGCGTCTCCGGCTCGGCGAGCCAGGACGGTTTCGGCAGACTGCCGACGATCGAGGTGGGCAGCAGCGCGCTCACCGACGACGCTCCGATGGTCATCGGACGAGGGTGGGGTAGTCGGCCGCCCACTGCTCCAGTGTTTCGCGGTGCGGCTTCACGAAGTGTTCCTCGGCGTACTTCCCCTGCTTCGCGGCGAGCTGACTGCGCTCCACGCGGTCGTAGGCGATCTGCGTGCGCGAGTAATCCTGCCGATCCAGGCTCGGTCGATAGATGCTCGCGGCGGCCGAATTCGCGTTGTAGATCTCTGGCCGATAGATCTTCTGGAACGTCTCCATCGTGCTGATCGTGCCGATGAGCTGCAGGGGGGAGTAGTCGCTCAGCAGATCGCCGCGGAAGTAGAACGCGAGCGGCGCGACGCTGCCGCGCGGCATGAAGTACCGGACCTGCAATCCCATGCGTCCGAAATAGTCGTCGGTCAGCGAGTGATCGTCCTGCAGGTACTCGACGCCGAGGACCGGGTGGCGATGATCGGTCCGGCGATAGGTCTTGCTGGTGGACACGCTGATGCAGATCACGGGGGCCGTCGGGAACCGTTCACGGTACGCGTCGGATTCGAGGAAGTGCTGGAACAGCTTGCCGTGCAGATCGCCGAAATCGTCGGGGACGGTGAACGTGCCGGCGGCCTCGGTGGCCGCCGGCAGCAGCACGCTGAAATCGAAATCCCGGACATAGGAGGAGAAGTTGTTCCCGACGATGCCTTGGTGGCGTTCGCCGGTTCGCCGGTCGATGATCTGGATGTCAAGGACCTCGAGCAGCGGGAATGCCCGATCCTCGGCCGCCGCGGTGAACTCGATCTCGACCGAGACGATCTCGAGCTCCACACCGTAGCGGTCGAGGTTCGGGTTGTCCTCGTGCGCGAGGTCGTTGAATCGGCGGTCGATCATCTCCAGCGCGTTGCGGAGGTTCTGCTGACGGTGCTCGCCACGGGCCAGGTTCGCGAAGTTCGTCGTGATCCTGGAGCTCTCGGACGGTGCGTAGTCTTCGTCGAAGCGGGTGGTGGAGATGGTGAACGCGAACTCGTTCGTCATGAGCGGCCAATCGTTGGCGAGTCGGCCGGGCAAGGCCGTGTGGACGTCTGTCCGGCTATCGTGCCCGGGTCGCACGACTATCGAGTAACTCGACTGACCTATGCAAGGCCATAGGCTTTGACTATGACCGGAGCATCGCGAGGGATCACCCTGCAACAGATGCAATACTTCGTCGAGGTCGCCGCGGAGGGGTCGATCAGTGCTGCCGCTGACCTGCTCTTCGTCGCTCAGCCGACCATGTCCGCGGCGATGAAAGATCTCGAGGTACGGGTGGGCCGCACTCTCCTCCTCCGCTCCGCCCGCGGGGTGACGCTCACCGCGGACGGCGCGGAATTCCTCGGGTATGCGCGGCAGGTCACCGAGCAGGTGGCGCTCCTCGAGCAGCGCTACCTCGGTCGGCCGCCATCGCGACGCCTGCTCGGCGTCTCGGCGCAGCACTACTCGTTCGTCGTCGACGCGTTCGTCCGGATGCTGAAAGGCAGCGGAGCGGCCGAGTACGAGTTCTCGTTGCGTGAGACCCGCACGTGGGACATCATCGAGGACGTCCGGACGCTCCGCAGCGAGCTCGGCATCCTTTACCGGAACGATTTCAACCGGAAAGTCATCGACAAACTGCTCCGGGACTCCGGCCTCGCCTTCCGACCGCTCTTCCTCGCCGAGCCGCACATCTTCATCTCACGGAAGAACCCACTCGCCTCTCGAGATCGCGTCGCCCTCGCCGATCTCGCCGACTCGCCGCGGCTCACCTTCGACCAGGGCGCGAACAATTCGTTCTACTTCGCCGAGGAGATCCTCTCCACCCTGTCGAGCACGCAGGAGATCAGGGTCTCGGACCGCGCGACCATCTTCAACCTCATGATCGGGCTCGACGGGTACACGATCTCCACGGGTATCGTCAGCGACGATCTCGATCCGGAGATCGTCGCCATCCCGCTCGACGTCGACGAGCGCATCGAGATCGGCTGGATCGGCCACTCGGCGATCCCGCTCACCGAGCAGGCGCAGCGCTACCTCACCGAACTGCGGGCGGTCGTGGCGGGCTTCGGTGTCGCGCTGATCGGCTAGCGGGGACGACTCGACGTCAGGGTACGTCGATGCGGGAATGATCTCCGAGGCGATGCCACTGGCGGTTCACGTAGACCAGACCACGATCGCTCGGCGTCTCGGGCACGTTGACCTGAAGCGCGTGCGCAACGATCACCGTTGACCCGCCCGCCTCGAATCGGTTGAGCACGCGCGCGCGAATCCACCGGGGCACCCCGTGGAACACCGGCTCACCGGTGACCAGGCGTGTCCACGAGCTCGTGTCGGCGAACCGGTCGACCCCGCTTGTCGCAGCCAGTCGCGCCAGGGGGAGATCATCCGCGTCGACGAGATGCACGACCACGGTCTCCGCTGTCGTGAGGGTGGTCGCGCTCGAAGACCGGGTCGACACCGAAAAGACGAGGAGCGGGGGGTCGGCGCTCACCGACGACACGGACGTCGCCGTCAGAGCGACCGGGCCGGTTCCCGCGTCGGCCGTGATGACGGATACGCCGCCGGGGTGGGCGCGGAACGCGGTCTTGAAGTCTTCGGCGGACACGATGCCGAACGCTCGGGCGGACGGCTGGTCGCCGTCGCTCGGGGACGGCTCGGAGCCGGCTCTGTACGTCATGGGTCCTCCGTGGTGGTCTCCTTCGAGCTTGCGCCACCGCGGGACCCGATGGGTCGGACGACGTCACTTCACGTCATAGTTTCGTGGCCGGCCCGATGCTGCTCGCCCCGGGCGCTGATGCACCTGCGGGGGCCGGGAGATGAGCCCGACATTACGCCGGATGTCGTGGAGCGACCCGGATCGCCGACCGCGGTCGGGGCGGTGATATTTTGGCGCGGTGGACCCGATCACCGCGCTGTGGGCGCTCGCCGCGCTCGTCGCAGGAGCGGCCGTCGTCGCCGTCGTCCTCCGGTCTCGCGAGGGTCGGGCGACATCCGTGCGGATGCCCGATCAGCTCGATCCGGCACTCATCGGTGCCGCGCGGTGGGGGGAGAGTGCGACGCTGCTGCAGTTCAGCACGGAGTTCTGCTCGCGCTGCCCGGGCGTGCGCCGCACGCTGGAGGCCATCGCGCGGGAACGCTCCGGCGTCGCCCACATCGATGTCGATCTGACGCACCGCGCCGACCTCGCGAACCATTTCCGCGTCCTGCAGACGCCCACCACCCTCGTGCTCGACCGCGACGGGGTGGTGCGCACCCGGTTCGGGGGAGCAGTCACCCGCGCCGCGCTGGAGCGGGAGGTTGACCGCATCACCGGAGGTCACCGTGTCGGAGTCTGACAGCACCGTCGTCTCGAGCGGCACCGCGGGCGGTATCGACCCGCGCGGACCGCGCTTCGCCGCTGCCATCACGTCGGCCGTCGTCCTGATCGCGACGTTCTTCGCGGCGACGGGCATCTCTGCCGCCCGTGACGGATCGACCTGGTCGCTTCCGGACGCCTCGCTCGCTCAGCGGGCGGGCGACGCCGGGTTCGTCCTGTTCGCCGTCATCGCCCTCCTCTTCCTCTGGGCGGTCGCGTTTCCTGCCAGCCAGCCCTACGGGGTGCTGTTCCGCACGGCGGTGAGGCCGCGATTGGCCCCTCCGGCCGAGCTCGAAGACCCTCGACCGCCCCGTTTCGCGCAGGGAGTGGGTCTGTTCGTCGTGACGGTCGGACTCGTGCTGCACCTGCTCGGCGTGCCTCTGGCGCTCCCGATCGCCGGCGCGGCCGCCTTCCTCGCGGCCTTCCTGAACGCATCGATCGGCCTGTGCCTCGGCTGCCAGCTGTATCTGCTGTTCGTCCGCGCCGGTGTCCTCGGCCGCCACTCCGCCACCGCCTGACCCCGAGTTCTGACCGGCCCGGCCGGGGTAGCGAGCGGGTGATGAAGAGACGGCGCACCCGAGGTCGTCTCGGGTGCGCCGTCTTTTCGTCGGGTGGTGCGGTTATTCCTGGATGAAGGCGAGGATGTCGGGGTTGATGACGTCGGCGTGGATGGTGAGCATGCCGTGGGGGTAGCCCTCGTAGATCTTCAGGGCGGAGTTGCTGAGGAGCTCGTGCTGTTTGAGGGATGCGTCTTTGTAGGGGACGACCTGGTCGTCGTCGCCCTGGAGGACCAGGACCGGGACGGAGATGGCCTTGAGGTCTTCCGTCTGGTCGGTTTCGGAGAACGCGGCGATGCCGAGGTAGTGGGCTTGGGCGCTGCCGGTCATGCCCTGCCGCCACCAGTTGTCGATCACCGGCTGTGAGACCTTGGCGCCCTCGCGGTTGAAGCCGTAAAACGGTCCGGAGGCGACGGCTTGGTAGAACTCGGCCCGGTTCGCTGCCAGGGCCTCGCGGAATCCGTCGAACACCGAGATCGGTGTTCCGTCCGGGTTCGCGTCGGTCTGGACCATCAGCGGGGGAACCGAGGACACGAGCACGGCTTTGGCGACGCGTCCCTGCGGTTCTCCGAACTGCGCGACGTAACGGGCGACCTGGCCGCCGCCGGTGGAGTGGCCGACGTGGACGGCGTTTCGCAGGTCGAGGTGTTCGACCACGGCGTTGGCGTCGCTGGCGTAGTGGTCCATGTCGTGGCCGGTGGAAATCTGCGAGGACCGTCCGTGACCGCGGCGGTCGCTGGCGATGACCCGGAAGCCCTTGTCGAGGAAGTAGAGCATCTGCGCGTCCCAGTCATCCGCCGACAGCGGCCAACCGTGGTGGAACATGATCGGCTGCGCGTCGCGGCTGCCCCAGTCCTTGTAATAGATCTCAGCGCCATCATCCGTGGTGACAAACGCCATGGTGCACCTCCAGGTTCATGTCGGCCCGAGCTGCTCTCAGGACGACGAGCGGACGCTCTCGGCCGGTGATCGGCGGGGAGCGCTCTCAAAGTAGCGCTCGACGCCGACCGGGGGGTTCCTACTTTTGTTCAGACTCTGCGGCCGTAGACGGACGGAGCGCTCATGATCCGGTCACCTGCGCGCGGCGCCAGGATGCGGGCGAGATCCCCGTCACCGCGGCGAATGCCGCATGGTAGGAGCTCGTGGACTGGAAGCCGACACGGGTTCCCACGGCGCCGGAAGGAAGGTCGGTCGTGAGAAGAAGACGTTGCGCCTCGGCCACGCGGTAGCGCTGGACGTAGCTCGTGATGCTGATGCCGAAGACGCCGCGGAAGGCCGCCGCGGCGCGGTGCGGATGAAGGTGCACGGCTCGCGCGACGTCGGGCACGCGGATGTCGCCGGCGAAGTTCGCTGCGACGAAGGTGGCCATGTCGGCCGCGCGTCGCAGGTCTTGCGACGATCGGCTGGACCCGGCCCGCGCTTCCGAGAAGTCGCCGTCCGACATCCGGATCACCAGCGCCTCGATCTCGAGCGCCGTCGCCCGCCGCGCGTTCTCGCTGGCCGCGCGCAGGTCTTCGGACCACCGTTCGAAACGCGACCCCAGGCCGTCGAACGCGTCGCGCCCGCGGAGGATTTCGCCGCCCAGCAGGCGGTCTTTGGCATCCGCGGGCACACGCCACGACAGGAAGCGTGCGAGCGGGATCGTCGCGTAGGCGAGCGGCACGTCAGGCGGGATGTCGACGAGCTGGTGGGGCGTCGCTCCCCAGAATGCGCTCGGCACCCCCGCGGGCAGGATCGATGTGCGACCCGCTGCGTCGTAGGTGACCGGCGCCGCACAGAAGTTTATCTCGATGTCATTGTGCGCGTGGGGCGCCGTCATCGCGACCGTCGTTCCGCGCCAGACCGCGAAGCCGAAGGTGTTGCCGGACAGACTCGGCGGCGACCAGAGACCCATGGTGACATTCTCGGAACGAAGGGGTGATTTTCACGAACTATGACGAGAATCTCGAGCCTAGTGTCGGTCAGGAGAGAAGGAGCAACCATGAGCCACACATCGCAGCCGACCGTGAACCGGGGGAGCGTCGCCGAGAACACCTACGCGCGCCGCGACTATCACCTCACGGAGGAGGAGATCGCGTTCTTCGACGAGAACGGCTATGTCATTCTGCGCAACCGCATCGGCGGCGATCTGCTGCGTCGGCTGCAGCAGGCATCCACCCGATGGATTGCCGACGGACACGCCCTGGAGAACGAGACGGATGGGGACGGAGACTACAACTTCGCCGACCGACCGTCAGGACGGGTGCTGTTCCGCGTCAACTACCTGCACAACAAGAGCGAGGCCGCCTCGCTCGAACTGCTGGGCAGCCCCGAAATGCTGGGTATCGCCGAGAGCCTCGCAGGCCCCGATTTCGTTCCCACTTACGAGTCGCTCGTCTTCAAGAACACCGGCGATGGGGCTCCGATCGACTGGCATCAGGACGCCGTGCACCCCCGCTCCCATCGCATCTTCAACGTCGACGTGTATCTGGACGAGAGTCGCAAGGGCGCAGGTTCGCTACGGGTGGCCCCCGGATCGCAGCGGCAGGTGGTGGACGTCTGCCAGCTTCAGGAGGAATTCGGGTGGGATGCTCCCGGTGTTGTGCAGACCGAACTGAATCCCGGCGATGTGCTGGTGCACGATGTCATGCTCGTGCACGGTTCCGAGGCGACAACGGCGGGCAAGCTCAGGCGCACGATCTACTACGAGTTCCGCGCCGCTGAGCAGATCCTCGACGAGGGTCCGTGGGACGCCGAGTTCATCGACCAGCGACTGAGACTCGTCGCGCTCGGCCGGGATGAGTGGAAGCGACGCCATCCGGACGCAGACGTCTTCGACTGGAACGTCTCTGCGGCTCTCGCCCCGCGGGTCGGCTCCGACGCGGCGCACGAGCTCCGGGTCGCGCACGGGGTCCACAGCCCCGGTTCGTACTGCAGCGCGGGCAGCGTGCCGTTCACACCCGAGTCGGCGGATACCGTGGGAACCGGCCTCTGACGGGCTCGTTGTCGCAGCTCGTCAGGCAGAATCTCGCCACACCACTTCGCAATCGAGCTCGACCTGCGAGGGGGCGGCGTCGCCGATGAGCTTGCCGAGTACCAGTCCCGCCGCGGTGGCTCCGAGCTCGCGCGCGGGTTGACGGACGGTGGACAATGCCGGTGTGGTGCGTCGCGACCACGCGCTGTCGTCGAATCCGACGATGCCGATGTCTTCGGGGATGCGGCGCCCGGCCGCCCGCACCGCCTCCATCGCGCCGGCGGCGACGGCATCCGACGCCGCGAAGATGCCGTCGAGGTCGGGGGCGCGCTCGAGGAGAGCCGTCGCCGCATCGCGCCCGGAGGAATAGGAGTACAGGGGAATGGCCTCGACCAGATCGGGATCGAACGCCGCACCCAGGGCGGCGCGGAAACCTGCCAGACGGTCTGCGCCGGAGTCCCTGTCGAGCGCCGCGGCGATCATGCCGATCCGGCGTCGGCCGGTGGCGGCCAGCCGCTCTGTGATGGTCTGCGCCGCGCTGCGGTTGTCGATGACGACGAAAGACGCCGAGGCCGGAGCGTCCGGGGGGCGCCCGACATACGCGGCAGGCAGTTCGAGTCGTTCGATCACGTCCGAAATGGGATCGTGCGAGCGCGCCGAGACGACGACCACCCCCTCGACGAAGCCCCCCGACAGATAGCGCGCGACACGTGCGGTGTCTCGTTCCGAATCGACCACCAGCACCACCATCTGATGGTCGGCGGCCGAGACCGCGGCGTTGGCGCCGAGAAGGATCTCGCCGATGTTGGGATCCTCCACGAAGGACGCCCCGGGTTCGTGGACCACGAACCCGACGGACTGGCTGCGCTGCATGACGAGGTTGCGCGCGGCGGTGTTGGGCACATACCCGACCTGGAGGATCGCCGCCTCGATCGCCTCACGTGCCGAGGCCGAAACGTACTGCTTGCCGTTGATGTAACGACTGACCGTGCCACGCGAGACGCCCGAATGGATGGCGACGTCGTGTACGGTCGCGCGCCGTTTTCTCGGGCGAGGAGTCTGCACGCCTTCACTGTATCGGGACGCGGCCTTGACGAAGCGGGAGCGAGATGACATTGTGTGTACGTGCACACACGGTGAGCCCATTTTTTTGGTTCGCTTCTGTGCACGTGCACAGAACCGCGCCCGCGGTACCACGATCAGCGCCGATCACTGGAGACACGTGAGTACGACTGCCACCCGCAGCCCTTCGGATGTCGACGTCCGGACGGACGAGAACGAAGGGCGTCCCCGCTTCACGCACCGGGGCATCGCGTTCGGCTGCGACTACAACCCGGAGCAGTGGTCGCCGGACGTCTGGCGCGAGGACGCGGCGCTGATGCGCGAGGCCGGCATCGATCTCGTGGCGATCAACATCTTCGGCTGGGCACGCCTTCAGCGACCGGACGGCACCTTCGACTTCACCGACCTCGATGCGGTGATCGAGCTGCTGCACGCTCACGGGATCCGGATCAACCTCGGCACCGGCACGGCGTCGCCGCCGCCCTGGCTGACGACGCGGCATCCCGAGATCCTGCCGATGGTCGAGGACGGCACGCGCCGCTACCCCGGCGGTCGCCAGGCGTGGTGCCCGAGCTCGGCGGTGTTCCGGCACGCCGCGCTCACCGTCGTCGCGGCGGTGGCCGAGCGCTACGGCAGTCATCCTGCGGTCGCCCTGTGGCACGTGTCGAACGAGCTGGGCTGCCACAACGCCTACTGTCACTGCGAAACCTCGACGAACGCCTTCCGGGCGTGGCTGCGGGCCAAGTACGCCACGATCGACGGCCTGAACGCCGCCTGGGGCACGGCATTCTGGAGCCAGACCTACACGGACTGGTCGGAGATCCTGACGCCGCGCGCGACTCTTTCCACTCGGAACCCCGGTCAGATGCTCGACTATCGACGTTTCTCCTCCGACGCCCTCCGGGAGTACTACATCGCCGAAGCAAACGTGATCCGACGGCACAGCGACCGGCCGGTCACGACGAACTTCATGGTCACCGCGCACATCAGTGCACTCGACTACTGGTCGTGGGCGCCCGAGATGGACGTCATCGCAAACGACCACTACCTCGATCATCGCCTCGGCGCGCCGGCCGCGGAGCTGTCCTTCGCAGCCGACCTCACGCGTGGCATCGCGCAGGGGGAGCCGTGGCTGCTGATGGAGCACTCGACCGGCGCGGTGAATTGGCAGCCGACGAATCTCGCCAAGCTTCCCGGCGAGATGCTGCGCAACTCGCTGGCCCACGTCGCCCGTGGTGCTGACGGGGTCTGCTTCTTCCAGTGGCGTGCATCGCTCCAAGGGTCGGAGAAGTTCCACTCGGCGCTGCTGCCGCACGCCGGCACGGCGAGTGCGGTGTGGGATGAGGCGCTCGAGCTGGGACAGGCCGTCGGATCCATCGCCGAGGTCCAGGGCAGCCGAGTGGTGTCGGAGGCGGCGATCCTGTTCAGCTGGGATGCCTGGTGGGCGACCGATGCCGAGAACAGGCCGTCCACGGCCATCACCTATCTCGAACAGGTGCACTCCGCGTACGAAGCGATGCGGGCTGTCGGAGTGACGGTGGACGTCGTGCACCCCGACTCCGACCTCACCGCGTACCGGCTGATCGTCGTCCCCGCGCTCCACCTCGTCACCGACCGCGCGTCGGCGCGGCTCGACGAGGCCGTGGCCGGAGGAGCGCACACTCTCATCACCTTCTACAGCGGCATCGTCGACGAGAACGACCGGGTCCGCCCGGGCGGGTATCCCGGCGCCTGGCGGTCACTGCTCGGGGTCCGTGTCGATGAGTTCGCGCCGGTCATGCCGGGAACCGCGCTCACGCTGACGTCGGGTGCGGGTGCCACGCTCTGGACGGAGCGGATCGTCGTCTCGGATGCCGAAGTCATCGACCGGTTCGCGGACGGACCCGCGACGGGTATGCCGGCGATCACCCGCCGCCGGTCCTCGGGTCCGACGGATGCTGCGGGCGACGCCTGGTACGTCGGCACGATGCTGAACCCCGCCGATCTCACCCGACTCGTCCAGCGGGTCGTCGAAGGCGCGGGCATCGTCCCCGAGCCCGGCGCCGGACCGGACGTCGAAGTCGTCCGCCGTCGGATGGACGACGGTCGCGCCTGGCGGTTCGTCATCAACCACAGCACGGACACCGTGGAGGTCTCGGGCTCCGGCACCGAGCTCCTCAGCGGTCAGCGGGTGAGAGGTGCACTCACGATCCCTCCCGGCAGCGTTCGCGTCCTCAGAGAGGAGTCTCAGAGATGAGCTCGATCAAGGCCTCCCCTTCGGTGCTCGCCCCGCCGCCGACAGCAGCGCCGCCGCACAGAAAACCTCGAATCCGGAACGCGCCGATCGGGGCACTCCTGATCTTCGTCGGGCCCTTCGCGGCGCTGTTCATCCTGTTCTACCTCGTGCCGATCTGCTACGCGATCTGGAAGTCGCTGCAGGTGGTCGAGCGCGAGGGGACATTCGGTGAAGCGAAGGAGGTGTTCGGCGGTCTCGCGCAGTACGCCCGGGTCTTCGAGAACGAGGTGTTCTGGCAGTCGGTCGGCCGAGTGCTCCTGTTCGGCGCCGTGCAGGTGCCCGTCATGCTCGGACTGGCGCTGATCTTCGCACTGCTCCTGGACTCGCCCCTCCTCAGGGGCAAGCGCTTCTTCCGGCTGGCCTTCTTCGTCCCGTACGCCGTTCCCGGCGTCATTGCGGCGATCATGTGGGGCTTCCTCTATTCCCCGCGGCTGTCCCCGTTCACCGCCTTGACGAGTCAGGTCGATCTGCTCTCGGCGGACTTCGTGCTCTGGTCGATCGCGAACGTCGTCACGTGGGTCTTCGTCGGCTACAACATGCTCATCATCTACTCGACTCTGCTGTCGATCCCGCCCGACCTGTACGAGGCTGCGCGCCTCGATGGAGCCGGTCAGCTGCGCATGGCCTGGTCGATCAAAATCCCGCTCGTCCGGCCGTCGCTCGTCCTGACCGCCGTGCTGTCGATCATCGGCACGCTGCAGCTGCTCGCCGAACCGCAGACCTTTCGCGCGTTCAGCTCGGCGGTCACCAGCACGTTCACTCCGAACATGACGATCTACGCCACGAGCGCCGTCCCCAACGTCCCGCTGGCGGCCGCCATGTCGGTGGTGCTCGCGCTCGCGACATTCATCCTGTCCTTCACGTTCCTCAGCCTCACGCGACGGAAGGCGGCATCATGAGCCTCGCGACGAATCCGGATGCTCCGCGCACGTCCTCGCTGGACACACGCGCTCTCGTGACAGGCTCCGGGCGGCGGAATGACCGCGCCCGCGGACCCCGCGAGGGGATCGTCCCCCGTGCCGCGGCGCTGCTCGTCATGACGGTGTTTACCCTGTACTTCCTGACGCCCATCTGGTGGCTGCTGGTGGCCTCGACCAAGTCGCGCGGCGACCTGTTCTCCACCAATCCCCTGTGGTTCGCCGAGCCGCAGTTCTTCGAGAACCTCACCGGGCTCTTCGGGTACCGCGATGGGGTGTACGCGCGGTGGCTGCTCAACAGTGCGCTCTATGCCGGCGTCGGGGCGCTCGTCGCCACGATCCTCGCGGGGATGTGCGGCTACGCGTTGGCCAAATACCGATTCCGTGGCCGCGAGACCATCTTCAACGTGGTTCTGGGTGGGGTCCTGGTGCCGGCGACGGCGCTCGCGCTTCCGCTGTTCCTCCTCTTCAGTCAGGTCGAGCTCACCAACACGTTCTGGGCGGTCTTCCTGCCCAGCATCGTCAGCCCGTTCGGCGTCTACCTCACGCGCGTCTTCGCCGAGGCATCCGTGCCCGATGAACTGCTCGAGGCGAGTCGCCTCGACGGGGCGGGCGAAGTGCGCACCTTCTTCACCATCTCGGTGCGTCTGATGTTCCCCGCGCTCGTCACGGTTTTCCTGTTCCAGTTCGTCTCGATCTGGAACAACTTCTTCCTGCCGCTGATCATGCTGCGCAGCGAGGAGCTGTTCCCGGTGACCTACGGCCTGTACGCGTGGAACTCCACGATCAACCAGTTCCCCGAACTGCGGACGTATGTGCTCATCGGCTCGCTCCTCTCGATCATCCCGCTGATCATCACCTTCCTGATCCTGCAGCGCTTCTGGCGCAACGGGCTCGGGGCAGGCGCCCTGAAGTAAACCCCCGCCCGCACCACGGACGGTCCACCCCCACCAAGAAAGAGAGATCATGCGCAAGACATCACGAGCGGTCACTGCAGCCCTGCTCGCAACCGCAGCACTCACCATCGCCGGCTGCTCCGGCGGTGGCTCCAGCACCACCGATCCTGCGGCGGGCGGCGACTGCGCCCCCTCCGGCGGCGATGTGACGCTGTCCTTCACCACCTGGATCCCCGGCATCGAGGACGCCGTGGCGATCTGGAACGAGGCCAACCCCGACATCCAGGTCGAGGTGCAGACCGGGCCGTCCGGCAATGCCGGTACGTACCAGAACTTCTTCAACCAGCTCGAAGCGGGGAACGCGCCCGACCTCGGACAGATCGAGTACGACGCACTGCCCAACTTCCGCGTGCAGGATGGCCTGGAAGACCTCTCGGCGTGCGAGGAGGTCGTCGCGGCCGAAGACCAGTTCCTCCCGTGGACCTGGGGACAGGTCACCCTCGGCACGGAGAACGAGGTTTACGGCGTTCCTCAGGACCAGGGGCCTATGGGTCTGTTCTACCGCTCGGACCTCTTCGAGCAGAACGGTATCCCCGTGCCGACGACGTGGGCCGAGTACCGCGATGCTGCGGTGAAGATCCGGGCACTGGGCGGCTACATCACGAACTTCTCACAGACCGACATCAACCAGTTCGCCGGGTTCGTCTGGCAGGCCGGCGGCGAATGGTTCAGCAATGACGGCGATGCGTGGTCGGTCGATCTGACCAGCCCCGAATCAGTCAAGGTCGCGGACTACTGGCAGGACCTGCTCGAGAACGATCTGGTGTCGACCTATCCGGCATGGACCGACGAGTGGAACAACGCCTACAACTCCAGTGAGGTGTGGACCTGGAACTCCGCCGTCTGGGGTGCGAACTCGATCCTGAGCGGCGCTCCCGACACCTCGGGCAAGTGGTCCGTAGCCCTCGCGCCGCAGTGGGAAAGCGGGCAGGAAGCCGCCGGTAACTGGGGTGGATCGTCGGTCGCCGTCTTCAAGGGCACCGAGCACCTCTATGAGGCGGCGAAGTTCGCGCTGTGGTTGAACACGGATGCCGAGGCTCTGACCTCGCTCAACAAGACGGCCCAGATCTACCCGGCCACCACCGCCGGTCTCGAGCTGCCGTCATTGTCGGAAGGCGTCGAGTTCTACGGCGGACAGAAGATCTACGACGTGTTCGCCGAAGCGGCGACCCAGGTCAGCCCCGACTTCGTGTGGGGCCCGACCATGACGCAGACGTACGCCGACGTGTCGGACGGCTTCAAGGCATCCGCCTCGGGGAGCGAGACGCTCGCCGACGCCCTGGCCGCCAGCCAGGCGTCCACGATCGAAGCGCTGAAGGCACAGTCCATCCCGGTCGCGGAGTGACGGCTTCATGATCACCCACCTCCGCGGGGGGGGGGGGGGGGGGGGGTGTTGGGGGCAGGATGCGGGGGCCCCCCCCTTTCTCTGCGCTCTCCCCCCCCCCCCCCCCCCCCCCCCCCCCGGGGGTGCCGTCCGTGATCCACTGGGGCGCGGACCTCGGTCACCTCGATGAGCGTTCGCTCGCCGCCTTGGCCGAGGCATCCGTCCCCGCAGTTCCGCCGTCGTCGATCGACGTGCCGCTGACCGTCTCCCTCGTGCCCACCATCGGCGAGGGCTGGACCGGCAGGCCGGCGCTGGCAGTCTCGCGTCCTGAGGGATCGAGGGGAGCATCGCAGGCGAGAGCGCTGCGGTTGCGTCGGGTCGGAGAGGCCGGTTCGAGCCCGGCGCAGGCCGTCGTCTACGCGCTCGCGGACGAAGAGGCCGGCGTCAGGGTCGAGATCGAGATGGAGCTCACCGACCAGGGCGTGCTGCGTTCGCGCGCGGTGGTCACCAACACTGGGTCCGATGGGCTCGGGGTGGCCACGGTCGCGATCGTGCTCCCGGTCCCCGAGCGGGCCGATGACCTGCTCGACTTCTCGGGTCTCTGGGCGCACGAGGGCCGTCCCATCCGCCGTCCGCTCGATCACGGAGTACATGCCCGCGAGAGCCGGCACGGCCGTGGTGGCCACGACAACCCCGCCCTGCTCTCGGCGGGCGTCGCGGGATTCGGCTGGGAGACCGGCGAGGTCTGGGCGCTGCACGCGGCGTGGAGCGGCGACACCGACCTGTGGGCGGAGCGGTCCGCTCTCGGGCGATCCGTCCTGGGCGCGGGCGAGCTGCTCGCGCCGGGCGAGATCGTGCTCGCCGCGGGTGAGTCCTACCGCTCCCCGTGGGTGATCGCGATCTACTCCTCGGAGGGGATGAACGGCATCAGCGATCGCGTGCATCCGTGGGTGAGGTCGTGGTCATCGGTGCCGCGTCTGCCCCGGCCGGTGGTGCTGAACACGTGGGAGGCGGTGTACTTCCGGCATTCCCTGGAGGCACTGACGCCTCTCATCGATGCGGCGCGAGAGGTCGGGATCGAGCGCTTCGTGCTCGACGACGGCTGGTTCCACGGACGCACCGACGATCGGAGGGCGCTGGGCGACTGGAGCGTCGATGAGACGGCCTGGCCGGATGGACTCGAACCTCTCATCCGCCGGGTCCATGAGGCAGGGATGCAATTCGGGCTGTGGGTCGAGCCGGAGATGATCAGCGTCGACTCCGACACTGCGCGAGCCCATCCGGAGTGGATACTCGGCCGGGAGGGCGACCTCGAGTGGCGCTTCCAGCGCGTGCTCGACCTCACGGCGCAGGGCGCCGCAGCCCACGTCTTCGACAGGATCGATGAGCTGCTCCGCGCCCACGACATCGCCTACCTCAAGTGGGACCACAACAGGGACCTGCTGACGGCCGGCGCACATCAGCAGACGGCGGCCGTGTACGCCCTCATCGATCGGCTGCGTGCCGCCCACCCCCACGTCGAGATCGAATCCTGCGCGTCCGGCGGCGCACGTCTGGATCTGGGGATGCTCTCGCGTGTCGATCGGGTGTGGCCCAGCGACACGAACGATCCGCTCGAGCGGCAGCGCATCACCGCATCCAGCGGGATCCTGATCCCGCCCGAGTATCTGGGAGCGCACGTCGGCGCGGAACGCGCCCACACCACGCACCGACATGCGGACGCGTCGTTCCGCTTCGCCACCGCCCTGTTCGGCAGCGCGGGTGTCGAGTGGGACCTGTCGAGGGCGACCCCGGAGGAGCGCGGCACCGTCGCCGGATGGATCGCCCAGCACAAGCGCCTGCGCTCGCTGCTGCACACCGGACGTGTCGTCCGTGCGGACACGGCGGATCCGGGACAGGTGGTCCACGGCGTCGTCGACCGATCGCGTCGCCAAGCCGTCTTCTCGATCGCGATCGTGGATTCCGCCCGCGGCGCCCTTGCTCCACCGGTGCGCTTCCCCGGCCTCGACCCGGACGCCCGGTACGCCGTTCGGCCACTGGACCTCGGGGCACCGGTCGTCACGATCGCCGACCGGCCACCGCCTTGGTATGCCGCGGGCGGCGCGCTCCTCGCGGGGCGGCTCCTGGTCGAGGTCGGACTGCCGATGCCGCTGCTGGCTCCGCAGCATGCGCTCGTCCTGCACCTGGTCGCCGTCGGCGAGAGCTCGTCCGACTGATCGGGCGGGCCCGTCGTCACAGGGCGTCGACGACCGCCTGGATGCGGCGGGCCCGCGTCGTCGCCGTGGCTGCGGCCTCGACGGGCGCGAGCCGTCTGCGACGTGCAGCAGGCGGCAGAGATTCCCACGCCGCGCGGGTTCCAGCTGCATCGAGGGAGTGAGCGACGTCCGGGGGCAGTGGAACGTCGTCGGGGTCGACGGGCGCGAGGTGGCCCCGAACGGGGTCTCCGGCTTCGAGGCGCAGGCGCCGGAGCAGGGATGCTCCCGCCCAGACGAACGTCCCGTCGAAGACCGGCGCCCGCGTCAGGGCGAGGTTGACGGGCACCCCTTCGAGCTCACCGGCTATGCGCCTGGTTCCGACCGACTGCGCCGCCTCGACCAGCGCCGGCGGCACTCGGATCACGGTGTACACCGAGGTGCCCCACGGCATCGGCTCGATGAACCCGTCGATGGGATGCTCGGGCCCCAGCGCCGGCCACTGAGGGCTCATGGCCCGGTGTCCCAGCCGGGCGCGAGCAGGCGGCTCTCGTAGGCGATGATCACGAGCTGGGCCCGGTCGTGGGCGTGGAGCTTCGCCATGATGCGGTTCACATGGGTCTTCGCCGTATGCGGGGAGATCACCAGGGTCTCGGCGATGTCCTGGTTGGACTGCCCGCGCGCGACCAGCAGCATGACCTCGCGTTCGCGGTCGGTCAGAGGTTCGAGCTGCGGCGGCACGGCCGGGGTCGTCCCATGGCCGGGCTTCGCGGTCGGGACCACGTATCGGGTGATCAGGCTGCGCGTGGCCGCGGGCGACAGCAGTGCGTCCCCGGCATGCACCGACCGCACCGCACGCGCGATGTCTTCGGGCTCCGCCCCCTTGCCGATGAATCCACTCGCCCCGGCTCGGAGCGCGGCCACGAGATACTCGTCCTCCTCGAACGTGGTGAGGATGAGCACCCGGGTGTCGACGAGTTGCGGATCCGAGCAGATGGCCGCGGTGGCCCCGATTCCGTCGAGGACCGGCATCCGGATGTCCATCAGGACGACATCCGGTCTCAGCCGGCGGGCGAGCGTGATCGCCGCCGTGCCGTCGGCCGCCTCGCCGATGACGTCGATGTTCGATTCTGCCGACAGGATGTCGGTGACCGCCTGTCGGATGAGGGATTGATCGTCGACGACGAGGACCGTGGTCACGACGGCTCCCCCTCTCGGGTGGGGAGACGGGCGGCGAGACGCCAGCCGCCCGGATGGGCTCCCGCCTCCATGGTTCCTCCGACCGACGCGGCCCGCTCACGGACGCCGAGCAACCCGTGCCCTCCCGAACGCAAGCCGTCCGCGGTCTCGGCGAGCGTTCCCCCCGCTTCGGCGGTGGGATTGGTGATGACCACGATGGTCTCGCCTTCTCCGACCTCGACGAGCACGTGCGCGCGGTGGAGGGCGCCGTGCTTGTGCGCATTCGTCAGGCCCTCCTGAACGATCCGGTAGCCGACGAAGGAGACGGCATCCGGCAGAGCGGCCGGATCGCCCTCGACGCGGGTGGTGACGGCGAGCCCCGCCGCAGCGAATTCGGAGACCAGCTCGTCGAGGTCGTCGAGTCCGGCCTGGGGACGGGCGACGTTCGGCCGCTGGTCCTCCCCGCGCAGGACTTCGAGCAGACTGCCGATCTCGCCGAGGACGGTCCGGGAGGCGTGGCGGATGCTCGCGAGCGCTTCCCGCGCGCGCTCGGGACGCGTCTCGAGCGTCGACGATGCGACGCCGGCGTTGAGGCTGATTACCGAGATCTGGTGCGCGACGGCATCGTGGAGATCGCGGGCGATGATCAGTCGTTCCTCCGCCACCCGGCGGCTCGCCTCGGCCTCTCGCGTCGACTCGGCGCGTTCCGCGCGTTCGGTCATCACCCTGATGTACTCGCGGCGTGATCGGTTGGCGTCCCCCGCCGCCGCGGCGAAGGCGATCGTGACGGCGAACTGCAGAGAGCGGGGATCGAAGACGCCACCCTCGGCCACGAGCAGACTGAGGAGCGTCACCGCGACCGCCGCGGCGACCGCGATGATCGCACTCGTCCGGCGGGGGAACCGGTTGGCGATGGTGAACATGGAGATCGCCGTCGCGAGGACGATTCCGGGCGACAGGGTGCCCAGGAGCGCCGCGACACCGTAGAGCCCGATGATGAGCCCCAGCACCACGACCGGCCACCGCCGGCGCGCGGGCAACAGCGCCGCCGGCGCGACCACCACGGCGAGGACGACCGCGTCGGCGGGACGGAACTCCGCCTGCGGGAAGGGGATGAACGCCGCCCAGACGACCACCACCGCGGCCAGGATGTCTCCCACCCAGGCGGGCGGCCGGCGATGGGGCGCCGCAGCGTCCCATGCATGCCGGGTCGCGTCTGCCATTCGACCAGTGTGCCGGGCGGCGGCCGGCACCGAGTCAACCCCACGCGGCATCCGACGTACCGCGATCGCGGTATCGAGGTGACTCCCGGCGGGGGACGCGGGGGGAGAGCATCCCGATCAGTCTGGGATCAGCCCGAAATCAGCCGGGTCTACGGAGGAGACGAACCATGACGCCGATCATCTCGGTCAAGGACGTGCGCAGGTCGTACGGACGCGGCCAGAACCGCTTCGAAGCTCTCAAGGGGGTGAGCTTCGACATCTCGGAGGGCGAGAGCGTCGCGATCGTCGGAAAGAGCGGGTCGGGGAAATCGACCCTGATGCATGTGCTCGCGCTCCTGGACGGTCCCACGTCGGGCGTTGTGGAGCTCGAAGGAGTCGACACGCGAGGTCTGCGCGGCCGACGGCTGAACCGCACGCGCAACAAGACCTTCGGCTTCGTGTTCCAGCAGTTCTTCCTCACCGCGAACGCCTCGGTGCTCGAGAACGTGATCCTGCCCCTGAAGATCGCGGGCGTCAGCCGAGGCGAACGACGGCGGCGAGGTCTTGCGGCACTCGAGCAGCTCGAGCTCGCCGACAAGGCGAAGAGCAAGGCCGTGAATCTGTCGGGCGGGCAGAAGCAGCGCACCGTCATCGCGCGCGCCCTGGTGAACAACCCGCGCATCATCTTCGCGGACGAGCCCACCGGCAATCTCGACACCGCCACCGGTGCGGTCGTGGAGGACATCCTCTTCTCGCTCAACCGGGAGCACGGCATCACGCTGATCGTGGTGACCCACGACGAAGATCTGGCCGCGCGCTGCGACCGCCGCATCTTCATCCGCGACGGCCTGCTCGTCGAAGACTCCCGGGCGGTGGCGGCGTGAAGACCATCGACCTGATCGGCGCCGCCGTCTCGAACACCTTCCGCTCGAAGACCCGCACGATCCTGACCATTCTGGCCATCTTCGTGGGAGCCTTCACGCTCACCCTCACCAGTGGGCTGGGCACCGGCATCAACGCGTACATCGACGACACCGTCTCGGGAATCGGCGCGTCCGACACCATGATCGTGACGAAGAACTCCGACGAGACGAGCGCGTTCGGCGCATCCGGGCCCCAGGAGTACAACCCGGATTCGATCGCGAGCTCTCAGGCGGGCCCTCCCGGAGCGACGGTCATCGCGCTCGGTCCGGATGACCTGGACCGGCTGGCGCAGGTGGACGGGGTGCTCGACGTGCAGGCCACGAAGTCCATCAGCGCGGACTACATCGTGGCAGGCGGGGGAACCGAATACGTCGTGAGCGTCGGCGCACTCGTCGCCGGGCAGACCGTCAACCTGCTCGCCGGGCAGGAGGCGTCCAACGACGCCGATGAGTTCGAGCTCGTTCTGCCGGCGTCGTACGTCGAGCCCCTCGGCTTCGCCAGTGACGATGACGCCGTGGGCCAGACCGTCTCGATCGGCATCACGGACGCGCAGCGCACCCCGCACGTGATCGTCGCGACGATCACCGGTGTCGCCGAAGAGAGTATCGCCTCCCCGACCGGCGCGGCGATCGTCCCGAACGACGCACTGACCGACGAGCTCTACGAGACGCAGAACATCGGGGTGCCCGCCGACCAGGTGGAGCGGTACGCGCAGGCGACCATCCGGTTCGCCCCCGACGCCACCGATCAGCAGATCACCGATCTCAAGGCGCGGCTGACGGACGCGGGCTACACCGGCACGACGGTCGCCGATCAGCTGGGCACGGTCAAGACCGTGATCGACGGCATCGTGCTCGTCCTGAACGCCTTCGCCGTCATCGCGCTGCTCGCCGCCAGCTTCGGCATCGTGAACACCCTGCTCATGTCGGTGCAGGAGCGCACACGCGAGATCGGCCTGATGAAGGCGATGGGCATGGGAAGCGGCAAGGTCTTCGGGCTGTTCAGTCTCGAGGCCGCCTTCATCGGATTCCTCGGCAGCGCCATCGGGGCGGCGGTCGCGATCCTCGCCGGAACCGGCATCAGCGCGGCGCTCTCGGGATCGCTGCTCGCCAACCTGCCCGGACTCACGCTGATCGCATTCTCGCCGGGATCGATCGCGATCATCATCCTCATCGTGATGGTCATCGCCTTCCTCGCCGGCACCCTGCCCGCGGCGCGAGCCGCCAAGGCCGACCCGGTGGAGTCCCTCCGCTACGAGTAGAGCCCCGCGGGAGTGCCCGCGGCGTCGATCAGCGGTCATCCGCTCTCATCGACGCCGCGGGTGACGCCGCGGGTAAGGTCGCACCATGGAGCCACTCGCCCCGGGGATGCGGCGCCTCGGCAAGGTTCTGCGCCGCATGCCGGGATCGTCGATCGCCACGGCGACCGACCCGCAGATCGAGCGCAGCTCCGGCGCCGAGGTTCCGGAACCGGTCGCCTCCGTCCTGATGGGCCGCAGTCCGAAAGGTGTGCGCGTCTCCGACCGCGTGGTCGGCGGAATCACCGTGCGCGTCTACACACCGGGCACACCGGGCACCCCCGGCAGCGGGCGCCCACTCGTGGTCTTCTTCCACGGCGGAGGGTTCGTGTTCGGAGATCTTCGCGGTGGTGATTGGATGTGCGGCACCGTCGCGAAGCGGCTCGATGCGATCGTCGTGTCGGTGCGGTACCGGCTGGCGCCGCGGCATCCGTTCCCCGCCGCTGTGGACGACTGCTACGCCGGGTTGGTGTGGGCAGCGGAATATGCGGCGGACCTGGGAGCCGACCCGTCTCGTGTGGGCGTCATGGGCGAAAGCGCGGGCGGCAACCTCGCCGCCGTCATCGCCCTCGCGGCACGCGACCGGGGGGGTCCGATGATCGCTCACCAGGCGCTGCTGTACCCGGCGACCGGCGCCGGCGACACGGAGTCCCGCAGAGCCAACGCCGACGGGTTCATCCTCACCGCGGCCGACATGAAGCGTTTCGGTGAACTGTACGGCGGAGACGAGGACGACTGGCGCGTGTCGCCGATCAGGGCGGTCTCCCTCGCCGGACTGCCGCCTGCCGTCGTCGTCGTCGCCGGCCACGACCCACTCCACGACGACGGGATCCGCTACGCCGAGAAGCTGCGGGAGGCGGGTGTCCCGGTCGATCTCATCGACTACCCGGCGATGCCGCACGGCTTCCTCAACTTCCCGCGCTTCGCGCGCGACGCCGAGCCGGCCATCAATGCCGTCGTCGAGGCGCAGCGGGCGGCACTCGCCTGACCCGAGGACGGGGAGGGGCGGCGATCCGACCGATCCCCGGGCGGGGTATTCGGTCCTGACGTTCCGGGCCGCAGCGGACTATCTTCGACGACATGGATGCTCGGGTCACCTTCATCACGCTCGCCGTCGCCGATGTCGCGGCCTCGCGGGGCTTCTATGTCGACGGTCTGCGCTGGCAGCCCGAGCTCGAGGTCGACGGGGAGGTCATCTTCTTCCGCGTCGCGCCGTCGGTCACGTTGTCGCTGTGGAGCAGGTCGCAGTTCGAGGCGGAAGTCGGGCCGGTGCAGTCCGGTCCCGGAGCACCTCCCCTCACCCTGGCGCACAACATGCCCGATCGACGCGGCGTCGATGAGGTGCTGGCGGATGCCGCGGCCGCGGGCGCCCCCGTCGAATCCCCCCGGGAGCGGGAGTGGGGTGGGTACTCCGGATACTTCCAGGACCCGGACGGGTATCGGTGGGAGGTCGCGTACAACCCGGGACCCATCGGGGTCGATCTGATGAAGGCCGCCGGGCTCGTCTGAGCCTGCACGGCGGTCGAACGTCAGTCGACCGGCTCGACTCCCGTCACCCGCAACTGCTCGACGTCCAGGCGGGTCTGGACCGTGCGGGCGACGGCGTCATCGATGACCCCCTCCCGCAGCAGCTGCAGGAGCACTTCGCGCTTGCGGTCCAGGACCGCGAGCCGCAGCTGATTGGACGCCTCTTCGCGCGCCACCGGGGCGGGAGCCTGGTCGTCTCCGCCCGACGCACCGCGGTCCGACATCGGGGGAGAGTCCTCTGAGGCGAGATCCGCCCGCGCCTCGACCAGCTCCAGCCGCTCGCGATACTCCTGGGTGAGGCGCTCGCGCGCGTCATCGGCCACGTCGAACCGCTCCGCGAGACCGTCGATCGCATCGATCGCCGCCTGAAGCGTCACGCGCTCCGCGTGTTCGAGTTCATCGGCCTCCTCGGTGTCGTCGGGCAGACGTGCCCACCGCACCACGAGGGGGAGCAACGGACCCTGGACGAGGAGGGTGAGAAGGATGACACCGGCCGTGATGAACAGGATCTCGTCGCGCCCGGGGAACGGGTCTCCGTTCGACACCGTCAAGGGCACCGACAGCGCGATCGCCAACGACACCGCACCGCGGAAGCCCGCGACCGTGCTGACGATGCGGGCACGGTAGGTCATCCGGCGGTCGCGTTGCGCGGGACGGCGATCGAGCAGACGGATGAGCTGCACGCTGACGGTCTGGAAGCCGAATCGGACCACCAGCAGCGTGACCCACACGGCGATCGTGATGAAGATGAGCGAGGAGACCTGCCGCATGTCGATCTCCCGCACGACCGCCTGCACCTGCAGCCCCACGAGCACGAACAGCGCCCCGTTCAGGAGGAGGGATCCGAGCGGCCATACCCATTCCGTCTGGCGTCTCGACGCGGGCGTGCTGATCCGGGGGGAGAGGAAGGTGATGATGAGCCCGGTGGTGACGACGGCGAGCACGCCCGACGCTTCGACGAGTTCAGCGAGGAGATAGGCGGCGAACGGGATGATCACGAGGGCCACGTTGATCAGCATCGGGTCGCTGAGCCGTCGCATCACGAGGTAGGCGACAGCGGCCACCAGCGCGCCGGCGACGAGGCCCCCGCCGTACGACAGCAGCAGGAGACCCGAGATCGACAACGGGGTGTACTGCCCGCCGACGGCAACACCCACGGCGATCGCGTACACCACCAGTGCGGTGCCGTCGTTCGTCAGGCTCTCGGCCTTGAGCAGCATGAAGTTGCGGCGGGGGAGTGTGCGTCCGAGGGCGGCGACCGCTGTGGCGTCGGGCGGGGCGATGGCGGCGCCCAGGATGAGCGCAGCCCCCCACGGGAGGCCCATCAGATGCGCGACCGCCGCGGCGCCGAGCGCGGTGGCGACCACCAGGAGCGTGCTCATCAGAACGATGCCGCGAAGGGCGCGCTTGATCGACCTCAGCGAGGTCGTGAGGCTCTCCCAGAACAGGATGACCGGCAGGAAGAGGAGAAGCACCGCCTCGGGCGGAAGCTCGATGGCGCGCAGCTGCGGCACGAACCCGAGACCGAGCCCGAAGACGAGCAGGATCAGGGGCAGGGCCACACGGATCCGCGGTGCCAGGACGGCACCCGCGAACACGGCGATGCCGAGGATGACGATGACCTCAAGACCTTGCATGGCGTGAACCTCCCGTTCAGCGCCGCAGAGCCAGCGAGTACGCTGCAGACGATCGGCCGCGAGCCTCCGGGTCACGCAGAAGGGTGAACCCTCGGAGGAAGCGCCTCCGCCCATTCTACGACCGCGCGCGAGCGGGGGACCGGTGAAGCCCGACGGGTTCTCGGACATCCGGGCGGTGCGCAACGCTCTCCGTCGAGCAGGTGTCCCCGCTCACGTGCGCACTAGCGTGTACACCTGTGCATCCGAGCGCACCACGGGGGATTCGATGAACGAGAAGCAGGTGCGCTGGCGCGAGCGAAGCCGTCTCGTGCGGGCGGCGCGACTGTGGCGGACGCGGCATCCACGCACCTTCCGAGAGAAGGTGCGCTACAAGATGCTGCGGGACCACCGGGAGCTGCTGGTGACCTTCGCCGACAAGGCCGCCGTCCGTCAGTACGTGGCAGCGCTCGTCGGAGAGCAGTACCTCCCCGTGGCGCACGCCGTCTTCGACGACCCCGGCATGCTCGACCGGGTGGAGCTGCCGGCCGCCTACGTGGTCAAGCCGACGCACGGCAGCGGCGCCGCGCTGATCGTCTCGGAGTCGGCGCCGGCGGATGCCCGTCTTCCGCAGGACGGGCAGAGCTGGACGTACAGCCACGTTCGTCCCGAGCACGTCACGCGCGAGCAGATCGCGCGACTGAGCAGGGGATGGCTCGACCAGGTCTACGGGCAGGGCCCCAACAAGGAGTGGGCCTACGGACGCGTACCGCGCGGCGTGATCATCGAGGAGATGCTCGTCGGCGCCGACGGTGGTGTGCCTGCGGACTACAAGTTCTTCGTCTTCCACGGCGCCTGCGCCTTCGTGCAAGTGGATGCCGGCCGCTTCGGGACGCGGACGCAGGACTTCTTCGACCCGCAGTGGCAGCACCTCGCACTGAGCGGCGGCCCGCCGTGGGCCGACCCCCCGCCGGCAGCGCCCGCCGCGCTGGCGGAGATGCTGGACGTGGCCGCACGCCTGGGAGCGGGGACCGACTTCGTGCGCGTCGATCTCTACGACGTCGCGGGCCGCATCGTCTTCGGTGAGCTCACGAGCTACCCCGCCGGCGGTGACAGCCCCTTCCACCCGGAGAGCTTCGACGAGGAGTTCGGGCGTCCGTGGGTGGTTCCGCGTCGATACCGATGATCGAGTGGGGGAGGACGTCGCCTCAGATCCGGCCGCTCGCCTCCCACACGCGCGTCAGTTTGAGGGCCAGATGCAGCGTGCTGCGCTGCATCCCGTCGGCCATCGCCGTGCGCACGACCTCCGGCATCTTCTCCAGCCGGTAGTAGAGCGTCGCGCGGTGGACGAAGAGCAGCTCGCACGCCCTGCTGACCTGCCCGCCGGCATCGAGAAGGGTCTCGATGGTGCGGCGCTGCGTGTCGTCGGCCTGCGCGACGAGCGCCTGCGCAGCGGGCGAGAAGACACCCAGCCACGAGGGGTCGGCCCCGATGGCGCTGAGCATGGCCCACCCGCCCAGTCGATCGATGTCGACCGAGGGGTGGAATTCCTCGAAAGACGCGGAGAGCTCCGCCGCCGCGACGGCCTGGTCGGCGGCGGCCCCGAGGTCGGTGGCCGAGCGGGTGGGTGACGCGGTGCCGATGCCGAGAATCCGGATGCCACGGCGTGCGCCCTCGTCGATGACCGCGTGATCGACCGACGCGTCGACCGACGGACCGACTGCGAAGATGATGTCCGGACGGACGCCCGCGAACCAGAGCGGCACGGGTCGCATCGTCGACAGGAAGTGCCCGAATGCCTGACACTGCACGTCGTTGACCGCGGTGCCGATGGCGAGGGCTCGCACGACCGTTCCCTGACCGCGCTGCAGCCAGCGACGACCGAGTGCGGTCTCGTACGAGCGGGCGCGGTCGTCGAGGCGCCCGGACAGGAGCGCGCCCATGACCTCCTCGCGATCGGATCCGACCGCGGGCCTTCCATCGCTCAGGATGGCGGTCACCAACATCACGGCGGAGTCGACGGCCTCCCACTGCGCAGCCGTGAGAAGGGGGAGCTGCGGGTGGGAGATCTCGAGCCGCCCGAGGGTCGTCGACGCGACGCGGACGTCCACGCCGGTGGTGTGCGGCTGCGGGTGGTCGGTGTCGGAGAGGGCGCGCAGGACGGTTCGGCCGGTGCTCGCGGCAAGCTCCGAGCCGTCGGGTCCGCGCAGGCAGACAGGTCGGTCCACGGCATCGGCGAGTTGATCGATCACGTCTCGCAGCGACGCAACCCCCGGTTCGTGAGCGGCGAGGTCGAGGTTGGTCATACGCATGATTCCCATCTGCCGGATACCGGATGCGTCGGCCCTCTGCTCGGCTTGTGCAGCAGTGGTGCGGACTGGGACTCTGAATGACATGGCCCCCGCATCCATCAGACCGCTGAGCACTGCGCGCGCACCACGAGGAAAGCATGAAGTTTCGGTATACACACCTGCGCGGGCCCGTCCCTGATGGCCGATCGCACTCTCGGTGAGCTTCTTCGGGCCCACCGATTGGCCGAGGACCTGACGCTCGAGGCGCTCGCCGAGCGCGCCACGGTCAGCGATCGCACGATCAGCGACATCGAGCGGGGCGTGAGTCTCGGCCCGCGCCGCAGTACCGTCGATGCCCTCGCCGCCGGTCTGCAGCTCGACCCCCGCGCACGCGATGAGCTGGTGACCGCCGCCCGTACGGGCAGGCGGTCCGCGGCCGCTTCTGCGCCGCATCTCGACCGTCAACCGCGCCGGCTGAGGGACTTCACCGGACGGGAGAAGGAGATCACCCGTCTCGTCGCCTTCTTCGCCGACGCCGCCGCCGACGCCGACCTGCCCGCGACGGCCGTTGCCGTGTTGAGTGGCGCGCCGGGTGTCGGGAAGACGACGATCGCCGTCGAGGCAGCGCACCGCGTAGCCGACGGCGACCGTGTGCGTCTCTTCGTCGACCTCGGCAGTTCGGGCGGCGCACGCCTTTCGCCTGTCCAGGTTCTGCAGGCTCTCCTGCGGCAGGTGACCCACGGCGCGGACGAGTCCCGCACGCTGACAGAGGCCAAGTCGGCGTGGTCGGCGGCGACGGAGAGATTCGGCGTGATCGCCGTCCTCGACGATGCGGCATCGGAGGCGCAGGTGCGTCCGGCGCTCAACGCCGCCGAGAACGCGATCGTGCTGGTGACCTCCAGGCGCAGCCTGGCGGGGCTCGAGGGCGCCCGTCACTTCTCCGTCGGCACCCTCGCCCGCAGCGAGAGCGTGCGTTTCCTCGAAGAGACCATTCCGGCGGACCAGAGGCGGGCCGGCGACCTGGACGAGCTCGCGGCGTTGTGCGGCGACCTCCCGCTCGCGCTGCGGGTCGCCGCGAATCGCATCGCGTCGAGACCCGCCTGGGATGTCGACGATTTCCTCCGTCGGCTCCGCTCCGAGCGCACCCGCCTGCGCAGCCTGGTCGCGGGCGATCTCGGCGTGGCACCGGCCTTCGCCGCGTCGTACGCCGATCTGCCGCCTCAGACGCAGGACTTCTTCCGCACGTTGTCGCTGCTGCACGGCTCCTCCTTCACCGCTCGACTCGCGGGCGCGGCATCCGGAATCGAGGAGGACGCGGCGTACGAGCTGCTGGAAGAACTCGTCGATCTCGGACTGGTCGAATCGCTCCGTGGCTACCGCTATCGTCTGCACGACCTGCTGAGGATCTATGCGGCGGAGAGATTGTCTGCCGACGTGCCGGCAGACGTCGTCGCCCGGCGCGAGCAGGCACTGCGCAGCTGGCTTCTCGCCACGGCGGCCGACGCGGGTCTCATGTTCGCCTCGGCTCGGCGCGGCGGGGAGGGCGCCGGCCCTTCCCGAGGATCGTTCGAGACCGCCGAGCATGCTCGGGCGTGGTTGATGGGTGAGGCCGACGCCTGGTTCTCGGCCTATCGGGAGACCGCCGCCCGCGGCCTGCACGGTGAACTCGTCGAGGCGGCCGCGGGCATCACACCCTTCGGTGACCGGTGGCATGCGTGGGGACACTGGCACGAGTTCTTCGAGCTCGCCGCCTCTTCTGCGGCAGCCGTGGGCGACGGCAGCGCGCAGGCGGACGCTCTGAACAACCTCGGACACATGCACGGGCACGAGACGTTCGATTTCGCTGCCGCGTTGGAGGCCGGGCGGCGAGCGCTGGCCGTCGCGCAGGAGTGCGGTGATGAGCGACAGATCGCGTGGGCGGGGGTGACCATCGGCTTCAGCGCGTACCACCTCGACGACATGGATCTGGCGCTCTCGTCCTCGAGCGAGGCGATCTCGCTCTTCCTCTCACTGGCCGACGCGGAAGGTGAGCTGCAGGCTCGCGCAACCGTGGCGTTGGTGCTGATGAGCCGCGACCCGGCGGCGGCGCTCGCCGAACTGGAAAGGATCCTGGACGTCACGGACGCACCCACCGCTGCGCTGTCGGAGCACTATCGGCACATCACCAGGCTCAACTCGTGGAACGCTCGCGCGAAGGCCCTCCTGAGTCTGGAACGCTACGCCGAGGCGGCGGATCAAGGATCGGCCCTCATCCGCGTCGCGGAGCTGTCCGTCCCCATCGACGACGCCGGGCGAGCCCGCGGTCACCGACACCGAGGCTTCGCGCGCCTCGGGCAGGGCGATCTGAAGGAGGCTCGGCGGGAACTGGAGAGAGCGCTCGAGCTGGCGGGCGAGCACCGTCCCGAGTACTGGGCGGACGAGATCCAGGCGGCACTCGATTCGCTGCCTCCGGGCTCAGACGATTGAGGGCTTCTCCGACAGAAAGGCGAGGATGTCCTGGTCGAGGGCGGCCTGGTAGGACCCGCTGATGCCGTGCGGCGCGCCGGGGTACACCTTCAGGGTGCCGTGCGAGACCAGGGCGATCGACTTCTCGGCGGAGACGCCCACCGGAACGATCTGATCGTCGTCGCCATGGGCGAGGAAGATCGGTACATCGAGCGCCCTGAGGTCGTCCGTGAAGTCCGTCTCGGAGAACGCCTCGACGCCGTCGTACGCGGCCGCCAGATTCAGGAGCTGTCCCTGGCGCCAGAAGTCACGTCTCACTCCCTCCGAGATCGCACCGCCCGGCCGGTCGGCACCGTAGAACGACTCGGCGAGCTCGATCCAGAACTGCGACGCATCCCGAAGCACGCCCGCGCGCATCGCATCCAGGGTTTCGATGGGGGTCCCGTGGGGGTTGGCCTCGGACTCCACCAGGATCGGCGCCACACCGCCGACGGTGAAGATCCGCCGCACGCGTCCCGCCCCATGCTGCGCGGCGTACCGGATGACCTCGCCGCCACCCGCGGAGTGCCCGATCAGAGAGACCTCGTCGAGGTCGAGCTGCTCCACGATCTCCGCGAGATCGCGGGCGTAGGTGTCCATGTCGTTGCCGGCATATGTCTTCGCGGATCGGCCGTGGCCGCGGCGGTCGTGGGCGATCGCCCGGTAGCCGCTGTCGGCGAGCAGTTTGACCTCCACCTGCCACGCGTCGGAGGACAACGGCCAGCTGTGGCTGAGGATGACGACGGGACCGCGCCCCTGGCTGGTGTAGTAGAGCTCGGTTCCGTCCGACGTCGTGATGTACGGCAGGGTCGTTCTCCTTCGCGACGAATGCCCGTTCGGCAGTCCGAAGGTAGGGCGGTCGGTGCGACCGCGGCATGGACATCCGTCGACTCCTCGTGCGACAGATGTCGAACCCCCGGCGACCCATCGCTGCTCGCGACCGGCGGCGCGCGACCTACCAGGGCGGGAGGACGACCACCGGACTGTCGGCCAGGAACCGAATCGGGGCGACGTGCATCTGCCGGGCCGTGCCCGCGGCGTTCCACGCGTGGAACACGATCGCGTCCGATCCATCGGGCGCCTGGACGAGCGAGTTGTGCCCGGGCCCGATGAGGCCGCCGCCGCTCGCGAGGAGGGCGGGCGCGCCGAGGGGAGCGTGCTGCCACGGGCCGCGCGGGTGGGGCGCGGATGCCCACGACACGGCGTATCCGGCACCCGTCCACGCGCCACCGGAGAAGGTCATCCAGTACGTCCCGTTCCTGCGCACCACCGAGGGGCCCTCGAGCGTGTGCCAGTCGTACACGCCGTCGTACATCGATCGATCGCGTTCATAGATCTGCCAGTCGGCAAAGGGTGCCAGGACCGACTCCACCCTCGTGAGCTCGGTCGGAGAATCGAGATCCCCGACGGCGAGATGCGTTCCCGGGCGGTCGGCGTCGAGGACGTCGCGGGCGTAGAAGAGGTACCACCGCCCGTCCGCGTCTTCGAACGGATGCGGGTCGATGGCGAAGCGCTCGCCCGGCGTCAGATTCACGCCGAGGTCGACGAAGGGTCCGGCGGGGCCGTCCGCCCTGGCGACCCGGATGTGGTGTCCTGAGATGTCGTGGCCCACGGAGAAGTACATCCACCACGCGCCGTCCCGTTCGCAGACCTCCGGCGCCCAGTACTGGTCTCCGATGTCGGCGGGCACGCGTTCGAGGGCCGGTCCCGCGCTCGTCCAGGTGACGAGGTCGTCCGAGAGCAGCACTTCGAAGACGCGGGCGCTGTCGGATGCTTCGGGGTGCGTGCCGTACGCGGCGTAACCTCCGCTGTCGAGCCTCACCACGAAGGGGTCGGCGAAGTAGCCGGGCCTCACCGGCGGACGCAGCCGGTCGTCGGTGCGCACGTCGTTCACGGCCACGCCTGGTCTTCGGCGTGCTGCGCCTGCTCCTCGACGGACTCCCACTGCTTCTCCTCCGTGAGCGCCCTCCGGCCGAGCATGGTCTTCCGGATGGTCTTGACGGGGAGCTTGGGTGTGCGGTCGGCGCGGACGAGTCCGTTCGTCTCCTGGAGGGTGTCGGCGAGCTGCGTGTAGCAGTAGCCCGCGAGCACCTGACTGTCGTGCACGGCGCTCATTACCGCGTCGAGGCGCTCGTGGAAGTCGCCGTCGGAGGACGCCTCGGTGTAGCCCCACGCGTTCTTCGTGCGCTCCACATCGAATTTGATGCCCCCGAACTCCGTGAGCATGACCGGCGCCTTCGACACGTCGCCTTCCACGACCAGACGTCGCCCGGCGGGGCCGATCCCCTCCAGCATCCGCTCGATGGCCGCTCGATCCCGATAGCGCCGTCGCAGGATCTTTCCGCTGCCCTCGTAGTCGTGGATGGCGAGGATGTCGGTGTTCACCTGCTCCCACCCGTCGTTCGAGACGACCGGGCGGGTGGGATCGAGTGCCTTCGTCAGGCTGACGAGCGATGCGGCGTAGTGCGTCATGGCGTCGTCGTGAGCGATGTGCTGAACGCCCCAGCTCTCGTTCAGAGGAACCCACGTGACGATCGACGGGTGCGAGAAGTCGCGATGGACGACCTCCAGCCACTCGCGGATCGTGCGCTGCACGGAGGTGGGCGTGAAGGTGAAGCTCGCGGGCGCCTCGCCCCACACCATGAGGCCGAGGCGGTCCGCCCAGTAGAGGAAGCGCGGGTCCTCGAACTTCTGGTGCAGCCGCGTCGCGTTGAAGCCCAGGTCCTTGATGAGCTGGACCTCTGCCCGGAGGGCATCCGCCGAGGGCGCCGCGAGGTGCGACTGGGGCCAGTAGCCCTGCGCCAGCACGGATCTGACGTACAGCGGCCGGTCGTTCAGCAGGAACGCGCCCCGGTCGACGGAGGTGCTGCGCATCCCGAGGTAGGACGCGACCACGTCGAGGTCCGCACCGCCGGCGGAGACTTTCAGCGTCGCATCGAGGAGGCGGGGGCGCCGGGGCGACCACAGCAGCTCCTCGTAGGCCTGCCCGTTGGTCTGCCGGGTCAGCGGCACGTGGAGCTCCACCTCTGCGCTGTCCACGGCCACCGCGGCTCGACCGAGGACGGTTCCCCGGTAGCGCAGTTCCACCTCCACCGTGGCGCCGGGGGGAGGTGTGGCGCTGAGCCCGATCCGGGCGTGCACCTGCGCCGTGGCGCCGTCGCTCCGCCAGTGGATCCAGTCGATCGCCGGCGTCGGCACCGACTCCAGCCAGACGGGCTGCCAGATCCCACTCGTGCGGTGGTACCAGATGACGTGCGGGGTCTCGCGCCAGTCCTGCTTCCCGCGGGGTTGACTGACGTCCGACGGGTCGTCCTCGACGCGCACGACGACGTCGTCACCGCCGTCGCCGCCGCGGACCACATCGGTGATGTCGACCGAGAAGGGAGTGTGCCCGCCCTCGTGCGATCCGACTCTCTCTCCGTTGACCCAGACGACGGCGCGGTAGTCGACCGCTCCGAAGCGCAGCATCAGCCGGCGCCCGACCGCGTGCCCCGCAGTGGCGATGTCTTCCGCGCTGAGCCGGCGGTGATACCAGAGCGCTCTGTGGAAGCCCGTGTCGTGCACGCCGGATGCGGCGGACTCCGGCGGGAACGGAACCAGGATCGTCCGGTCGAACTCAGGATGCTCGTACCAGCGTTCGCGGAGACCGATGTCGTCAGGGTCGAAGGCGAAGTTCCATGGCCCGCTGATGTCGACCCAGGCGGAGCGCAACAGCTGCGGCCGGGGGTGGCTGCCGTCCTGATGGGTCGCCGAAAGCTGAGCGGTCCGGTCGTCGTTGATCATGACGACCAGCATGCCTCAATTGTTCAGCGCTGTAAAACACTCTCCTGCGTCCGATCGGAGACGGCCGGGGCGCTTTCCCGGATGACGAGCCGGTGGCCGACCAGCTCATGGCGACCCGCGCCTTCCATCCCTTCGATGCGCTCGACCAGCATCTCCATGGCCCGGAGCGTCAGCGCGGCGGTGTCGGGGGCGAGCGAGGTGATGCTCGGATGCGTCACCCGGCTCATCATGATGTTGTCCCAGCCCGTCAGCGCGACGTCGTCCGGAACGCGGATCCCGCGTTCCTGCAGAGCCCGCAGTGCGCCGATGGCGGCGAGGTCGTCTCGGCAGACCAGACCGTCGAAGCGGGTTCCCTCGTCCAGCGCCCTCCCCACCCCGAGGACGGCCGCCATCGGCGTGACCGTGTCGCGGGGGAGGAGCAGCTGCGGATCGGGCGCGATCCCTGCGTCCTCGAGCGCCTGCTGGTAGCCCATGATGCGCTGGGAGGAGGCCGCCGACAGCTTGCCCGATTCGTGGCCCGCGAAGGCGATCCGCCGGCGTCCCAGCGTGATCAGGTGGTTCGTGGCATCCCGCGCAGCGCTGACGTTGTCGATCATCACGCGGTCCATGGTCAGCGGGGCGGCGCCTTCGCCCAGGATCACGATCGGCACGGCACTGCGGTGTCGAGCGATCTCGAGTGAAGACACCACGGCCGGTTGGAACAGCATTCCGTCCACGAGCCCGGCCTCGAAGCTCTCGAGCACGGCACGCTCGCCCTCGAGCGTGCCGTCGGTCTCGTCGACGAGCACGCGGTAGCCCATCGAATGGGCTGCCGCCGACACGAGCCGCGACAGCTCGGCGAAGTAGGGGATGCCGACGTTGGAGAACGAGAGGGCGATGAGGCCGGTGCGACCCGTCGCGAGGGTGCGTCCCATGAGGTTCGGTCGGTAGTCCAGCTCGTCGATGGCCCGTTGCACCCGGTCGCGCGTCGAGGTGCTCACGTGCTTGTAGCCGCGGACCACGTTGGAGACCGTCTTCATCGAGACTCCGGCCAGTTCGGCCACATCCTGAAGGCGAACTCCGCCCATGCGTCCCCCTTGTCCAGGCATCCGGTATCCGGGGTTCAGGGTACACCTTGACATCCGTTTTCCAGCGCTGTAAATTTCACACCAGCGACCGGTCGTCCTGTTTCCGGTCGCGTTCCATCCGGAAGGCCGGATAACTCAAAGGAGAGCAATCACATGAAGAATCCGTGGGCTCGCCGAGCGCTGAGTGCCGGAGTGGCACTCGCTGTCGGCATCGCACTCGCCGGATGCGCGTCGTCCGGCTCCACAGGCGGTGGTGCGGTCTCCGGCGACGGGGAATACACCGGACCCGCCGTCGACGTGACGTTCTGGCACGGCTGGACCGGGGGCGCGGCACCGTCGATCGTCCCGAAGCTGATCGAGCAGTTCAACTCGGAGCACGACAACATCACGGTGAAGGCTGTTCCGCAGGAGTGGGGCGACATCACCGCCAAGATGCCGCTCGCCATCAAGGCGGGCAAGGGCCCCGACGTGGCCGTGCTGCACGGCGACGACCTCGCCACCTACGCGGCGCAGAACCTCCTGCAGGACGCCGGCGGCATCATCGACGGTCTCGGCTACACCGCCGACGACTTCCCGCAGGGCGTGTTCGACAAGGGCAACTTCCGTGACGCGCAGTACGCGGTGCCGTGGAGCGTGACGCCTCTCGGGCTCTACGTGAACAAGACCGTGCTCGCCAAGGCCGGCATCACCGAGATCCCCACGGACGCGGCCTCCTATACCGCGGCGCTGGAAGCGCTCAAGGGCGCGGGCGTCGCCGGCGAATGGGTGGACGGGTACGTCTTCACCGGCACGTTCGAGTTCCAGAGCCTGATCTGGCAGTTCGGCGGCGACCTCTACAACGAGGACGTCACCGAGGCCACGTTCAATTCGGAGGCCGGTGTCAAGGCGCTCACGTGGATGACGGACATGGTCGACAAGGGATACAGCCCCGCCGACGTCGCCCAGGACGGGAACATCAAGGCGCTGATCTCGGGCGACACCGCCTTCAACTGGAACGGCGTGTGGCAGACCACGAACACGGCATTCGCTGATCTCGACTGGGCTGCGGCGCCCGTGCCCCAGATCGGCGACGAGAAGGCCGTCTGGTCCAGCTCGACGCACTGGGTGTTCCCCGCGAACAAGGGTCAGGACGAGAACAAGACGACCGCGGCATCCGTGTTCGTCAAGTGGATGAACGACAACTCACTGGGCTGGGCCGAGACCGGCGAGCTCCCCGCGGCGAATTCCGTCCGCGAGGATCCCGCGCTCCTCGAGCAGTACCCCAACCTGGAGCCGTTCATGAGTCAGCTCGACTACGCGCACTACGAGACCGTCTCTCCGGGACTCACCGAGGCCAACGCGCAGATCACCCTGGCGTTGAACGAGGCGCTCACCGGCAAGAAGGACCCGAAGACCGCGCTGGATGATGCCGCGAACAAGGCGAACCAGATCATCGAGCAGAACCAGGCCAAGTACGGTGACTGAGACAGCCACCCTGGTCGCCGCCCCTCAGCGCTCCGGCGCTGAGGGGCGGTCCCCCCGCACCTCACCGAGCGCGCGGTCCGCCTCGCGCAAGAAGACGCTGACGGCCTACCTGTTCCTGGCGCCGTTCCTGATCCTCTTCTTCACGTTCATCGTCGCACCGGCCGTCTTCGGGCTGTGGATGAGCCTCACGAACTGGAGCCCGTTCCGCGACGTCCAGAGCTTCGTCGGGCTGCAGAACTACATCGACCTCTTCACGCCCGGCACGGTCGTGTCGGCGGACTTCTGGAAGTCGATGAGCGTCACGGGCATCTTCGTCGTGGCCAGCGTCCCGTTCCTGGTGGTCGTGCCCCTGCTCATCGCGATGCTCCTGAACCAGCGCATCCGCGCGGCGGCGACGTTCCGCACCATCTTCTTCGCGCCGTACGTCCTGGGTGTCGCCGTCATCGGCGTGATCTGGGGCTACATCCTCGACACGCAGTCGGGCGTCCTGAACTACCTGCTCGGACTCCTGGGGCTGCCCTCCGACATCCCGTGGACCGTCAACGTGCCGTGGGCGTGGGTCTCGCTCGTCGGAGTGACGGTCTGGTGGACGATGGGCCTGAACACGATCATCTTCCTGGCCGGCCTCAAGGGGATCAACGCCGATCTCTACGAGGCGGCGTCCATCGACGGCGCCGGGGCCGGGCGCAAGTTCACGAACGTCACGCTGCCGGGTCTCCGACCGGTGATGGTCTTCATCACGACGACGACGATCCTGGCCTCGGCGAACATGTTCGGACAGTCCTACCTGCTCACCAAGGGCGGCCCGGGCACCGAGACCCGCACGGTGATCATGTACATCGCCGATCAGGGCCTGTCGCAGAACAACATGGCCCCGGCCGCGGCGATGAGCTACATCCTGTTCGCGGCGCTCGCCGTCATCAGCATCCTGAACTTCCGCTTTTCGCGTGAGCGCGTCGAGAAGGGCGTGAAATGACCACCACCACGACACCGTTGGCGGCCATCCCGCCGACCGAGACCGAGGCGAAGGCCCCGCGCCGACCCGGCCGCACCAAGGCTGCCTGGGCGCAGGTGGTGCTCTACGCCATCCTGATCGCTCTCGCCCTCGCGATCGTCCTGCCGCTGATCTGGATGCTCATCACGTCGTTCAAGACCGATGCGGATGCTGTGCGGTCGCCGTACTCGCTCCCCGACCCGTTCTCGATCGAGGCGTATCAGACGCTGCTCACCTCTGGTCAGCAGCCCATCTTCCTGTGGCTGTGGAACAGCTTCGCCGCCGCCACGCTGCAGACGGTGCTGATCCTCGTGACCGCGTCGATGGGCGCCTACGCCCTGGCGCGACTGGAGTTCCCCGGGAAGAAGATCGTGTTCGGCGCGATCATCTCCACTCTGCTCGTGCCGCCGGTCGTCTTCCTGATCCCGAACTACCTGATCGTGCAGAACCTCGGCTGGCTCGACACGATCTGGGCCATCACCGTGCCGGGTGCCGCCGGCGCCTTCGGCATCTTCTTCCTTCGACAGTTCTTCGTCGGGCTGCCGCCCGAGATCGAGGAGGCGGCAAGGATCGACGGCGCCGGCGACATCCGCATCTTCCTGCAGATCGTGCTCCCGCTCGCCCGGCCCGCCCTCGCCACCCTGGCCGTGCTGTCCTTCCTCGGAAACTGGAACGACTTCCTGTGGCCGGTGTATGTCCTGCTCAGTCCCGAGAACCTCACGCTGCAGCCGGGTCTGAATCAGTTGCAGGGCGCGTATTCGACGCACTTCGCGATCGTCATGGCCGGTGCCGTCATCGCCTCCGTCCCGGTCCTGATCCTGTTCGGCATCGCGCAGCGCCAGATCGTGGAGTCGGTCGCAGGCTCCGCGGTCAAGGGATGAGGGCGTCGGTGCGGCGGGCGGCTCTCGGGGTCGCGCTGGTCCTCGCGACCGGAGCGGGAACGCTCACGGCATGCGCACCCCCGCCCGAGCCGGCAGCCGGACCGACGATCGCCCCGTTCCTCATCGACCAGGATTTCGCCGATCCCGATGTGCTGGAGGTGGACGGACAGTACGTCGCGTTCGCGATCAACACCGGCGGCGTCAACGTGCAGTTCGCCACCTCCGACGATCTCACCGACTGGGATGTCTCCCTCGACGACGCCCTGCCGACGCTGCCGGCGTGGGCGAGCCGCGGACGCACCTGGGCCCCGGACGTCTCGGAGCTCCCCGCCGGCGGATACATCATGTACTTCGTCGCGGCGCACACCGCGTCGGACAAGCAGTGCATCGGAGTCGCGACGTCGCCCGACGCGACCGGGCCGTACACGCCCGTCGAGGGCGATCCGATCGTGTGCACGCTGGACGAAGGCGGCGCCATCGATCCGGCCGTCTTCACGGACGACGACGGCACCCGCTACCTCGTCTGGAAGAACGACGGCAACTGCTGCGCGTTGGACACCTGGATCCAGCTCGCGCCGCTCGACGCCTCGGGCACGGCGCTGGCGGGTCCCACCACGAAGCTCTTCACCCAGACCGAGGATTGGGAGGGCGCGCTGGTCGAGGGGCCCGTGCTGGTCAAGCACGACGGTGTCTACGCCCTCTTCTATTCAGCCAACGACTACGGCACCGAGGATTACGCGGTCGGAGTGGCGACAGCATCCGCTCTCACCGGCCCCTACGTGAAGCAGTCCGCACCGCTGCTCTCCTCGGCCTCGAGCGACGGCCTCTTCATCGGACCGGGCGGGCAGGACGTGGTCTCGACGCCCGACGGCGACGAGCTGTTCTTCCACGGGTGGAACGACCTGTTGATGTATCGCGGCCTCTACAGCGTGCCGCTCACCTGGGACGGCGGCCGGCCGGCCGTGCAGCTCCCCTGACGACGTGATCGCCGCCGGCGGTCGCCGCGACCGAGAGGACCTCATGAACACCGTGCCACGGGTGGAGCCCGACCTTCCTGCGCTGGACCAGCTCGACGAAGACACAGCAGCGACGGTGCGTTCCCTGTACTCCGACGGCGTCGACGGACGCAAGGGGCTCTTCACCGCCGAGTGGGCGGATGTGCTGCGCGAGGACCTCGAGATCGCGTATGCCGAGGCTCTCGGTCGAACAGGCGGCGCGGTGGGCCGCGGGACCAATCGCCACTACGTCGAGATCCACCCCGAGCAGATGCGCGGTTGGCTCGACCTCGTCGACCATCCGTGGGTCAGATCCGTCTGCACCGGCGTGCTCGGACCCGACTACGAGATCGTGGAACTGGGTTTCGACGTGCCCAATCCGGGGGCCAAGGATCAGCCGTGGCACCGCGACTTCCCGATGCCCGACGAGACGAAAAACAGGGGCCGGCTGACATCGCTCGCCTTCAACGTCACCGCCGTCGACACCGAGGCGGACATGGGGCCCTTCCAGATCGCGCCCACGACGCAGTGGGACCTCCCGGTCGGTTTCGAGCACGAGATGTTCCCCTCGGTCGCGCTCTACCCGCGCTTCCGGTCGCTCGGGGTCACCCGGTTCCCGCAGCGTGGTGACGTGTCGGTCAGATCGGCGCTCACCGTTCACCGGGGCACCGCCAACACGTCCTCGAAGCCGCGGCCGGTGCTGGTGCTCGGTGTGGACGCGCCGGGTGCCGGCAACGCCGAGCATCACGACATGGCCGTGACGCGGCGGTTCCACGACTCGCTGCCCGCCCGGGTGACCAGACATCTCGCCTGCCCGATCGTCGACGTCCTCACGCCGATCACCCAGAAGCACTCCATCGAGGGCCTCATGATGGGCGACGCGTAGCCGCACTCGCCGAACACCGACGCGGGCCGCACGGTTCCGCCCCACCTGAAGGAGTAGTCGATGAAGACGTTCCATTCCCCCCGATCGATGACGGTGACCGCGCTCCTCGCGGCCCTCATCGTCGTCGCGCCCGGCGGCATCGCCGCCGCCGACCCCGGACCTGATCCGGTCGACACGCCGTCGACGTCGGCCGACCGGTCATCGCCGGCGTCCGATCCGGCATCGGCGGCCGATCGACGCCCCGGCAAGCCGGGCCGGTACACGAACCCGCTTCTCCCGCAGGTCCCCGGCGGCGGGGCGGTCGAGAGCTGTGCCGACCCGAACGTGCTGCGCGGCCAGAGGCCCGGCGACACCGACTGGTACCTGTACTGCACCACCGATCCACTGAACGACGAGGACGTCGACGCGAACGGCGATCCGGTGTTCCGCAAGGTGCCGGCGATGACGTCACAGAACCTCGTGGACTGGACGTACGCGGGGGAGTCGTTCTCGACGCTCCCGAGCTGGGCCGAGCCGGACGCCGCGCTGTGGGCACCGGACGTCGTGTATTCGAGCACGTTCGATCAGTACTACATGTTCGTGGTGGTGACCGATACGGTCAGCGCGGTCAGCGGCGTCGAGGACTGCGCCAGCGACAGCGCCATCGGCGTGGCGACCAGCCGTGAGCCGACGGGGCCCTGGACCTTCTCCGACACCCCGGTCGTGGCCCCCCGCTCAGGCGGCGACGGCTGCAACTTCCAATGGACGTACGACCCCGATGTGCTGGGCGACACGGTCACCGACGCCGGCATCCTCTACTACGGCAGCTATTTCGGCGGTGTCTACGGGGCCTCGCTCCAGGTCACCGCAGACGGTGCCGTCGCCGACACCGACGGCGCGACGATGGTGGCGATCGACAACAAGTACGAGGGCGCGAACGTCGTGCAGCGGGACGGGTTCTACTACCTGTTCCTGAGCGCGACCAACTGCTGCAACGGTGCACTCACCGGTTACAGCGCCTTCGTCGGTCGGTCCGCCGATCCTCTCGGTCCGTTCGTGGACCGCGAAGGCGTGTCGCTCGTGGCCGAGCGCACCGGCGGGACGCCCTTCCTCACGATGAACGGCAACCGCTGGGTCGGCACCGGGCACAACACGGTGTTCACCGACGCGAACGGGGACTGGTGGACGATCTATCACGCCGTCGACCAGCTCGATCCCTTCTTCGCCTTCCAGACCGGCTTCACCAAGCGGCCGGCGATGCTCGACGCGGTCGACTGGGTCGACGGGTGGCCGACGGTCAACGGCGGCAGCGGTCCTTCGGTGGACCGCCAGGAGGCGCCGGCGGGTCAGCCGGGTCAGGTCTCGCGGCACCGCTACCGCCCCGCGACGGTGCAGGAGCCCCGGCGTGCGCTGACGGATTTCTCCGATGAGTTCGACGGCATGGCGCTGAGTCGTGACTGGGCGTGGCAGCGCGACGACATCGCCCCGTCTGCGACCGTCGCCGGCGGAACGCTGAGCGTTCCCGTACAGTCCGGCGATCTGTACGTCGACGCCGACAGCGCTGCGGTCCTGCTCCGCGACGCCCCGCGCGGGGACTACATGGTCGAGACGAAGGTGCGGATGGACGTGCCCGACGGATGCTGTTTCAACTACGCGCAGGTCGGCGTTCTGGCCTACGCCGGTGACGACGAGTACGTGAAGCTCACGGAGACGTCCATCTGGAACACGCGTCAGACGGAGTTCGCGAAGGAGATCGCCACGGCACCGGAAGGGTGGGCGCGCTACGGGAACACGATCGTCGGCCCTCCCGGCGACGATTGGACCTACCTCCGGATCGCCGTGCAGAAGCTCTCCGGATCGGAACGGCGCGATGCCGGCGACGGTACGCATCGGTTCACGGCGTACACGAGCCAGGACGGTCAGGCGTGGGTCACGGGCGGCACCTGGACGCACACCCTGGGCAAGGACGCGCAGATCGCCCTCGTCGCGTACGGCCTGCAGGACCCGGCGGTGCAGCTCACCGCCGAGTTCGACTACGTGCGCGTATCCACGGTGAGAGAGCGCAGCCCTCGCGACTGATCGCGTCCCCGCGCAGGTGTGCCTCGATCGCCCCGAGCACACCTGCGCGGGACTCCCCCGTCAGGCGGGCATCGCGGATGCGATCGCCAGAACGCCGTGGACGACCTCCGCGTGCGTGGTGCTCAGCGGGGAGAGCCCGACACGGATGCCGCGCGGTCCGCGGAAATCGGGGATGACTCCGTCATGCCACAGCCGCTCGGTGACCGAGCGGAAGGACGGATGCCCGAACAGCACGTGCGATCCACGCAGGTCGCTGTCGCGCGGCGACAGCAGCTCGACCCCGCGGGGGGCGAGGGCGTCGTCGTACGCGCGCACGGCGAGGTCGGTCAGCGTGCGACTCTTCTGCCGGACCGCGCCCAGCCCGGCGGATTCGATCAGATCGAGCATCCCCTGCATCGGAACCATCGCCGCCACGGGAGGGGTGCCACTGAGGAACCGTCGCATGCCCGGGGCGGCGCGGTACTCGGGACCCATCGAGAACACGTCGGCGGCTCCCATCCATCCCTGGATCGGCTGCTCGAGCACGTCGTGCAAGCCGCGGCGCACGTAGGCGAAGGCCGGTGATCCCGGCCCTCCGTTCAGGTACTTGTAGGTGCAGCCGACCGCGAGGTCGACTCCCCAGGCGTCGAGCTGCGTCGGGATGACGCCGGCGCTGTGGCACAGATCCCACAGGATGATCGCGCCCGCGCCGCGCACGAGCGCCGTGATCCCCGCCATGTCGGCCACGGCGCCGGAACGGTAGTCGACGTGACTGAGCACGACCAGCGCCGTGGTTTCGGTCAGCACAGCCTCGAGGTCTTCGGCGACGACCCCACGGATCGGATCGGGGTCGATCCGATCGACCACGAGGCCCTTGGTGGTCGCGATTCCGTCGACGATGAAGCGATCGCTGGGGAAGTTGCCGCGCTCGATCACGATGCGTCCGCCCGCCGGGGTGCGGGCCACGGCGGCGGCGATCAGCTTGTACAGCAGCACGGTGGTCGAGTCCGCGACCACGGTCTGGCCTGCGGCGGCTCCCAGCGTGACGCGACCGATGCGGTCGCCGAGCTCGAGGGGCAGCTCCATCCATCCCTCGTCCCACGACCGGATGAGGCGGGTGCCCCAGTCCTCCCGGACGAATCGCGCGATGCGCTCCGGCGTCCCCCGGACGGGGCGGCCGAGGGAGTTGCCGTCGAGGTAGGCCGAGACACCGGGTGCGGGCTCGAACAGGTCGACGAAGGAAGCAAGAGGATCGACCGCATCGAGAGCGGACGCCTCGTCAAGGAGAGCCGTCGCGCGCGGGTGGGCGGTGGTGTCCGCGGTCATGCCCCGAGCTCCGTCCGCACGCGGTACAGCTCGGGGAAGAACGTGAGACTGAGCGCACGCTGCAGGAAGTCGGCACCGCTGGACCCGCCGGTGCCGGTGGAGAATCCGATCGTGCGCATGACGGTGCGCATGTGCCGGAACCGCCACAGCTGGAAGTTGTCCTCGATGTCGACGAGCTCCTCGCACGCTTCGTAGAGGTCCCAATACGTGGCCGGATCGCCGTAGATCCGGCGGAAGACGGGCACGAGGTCCTCGTTGAGGCTGTATGCCTCGGTGATGTCTCGCTCGAGGATGTGCGCGGGAACGTCGAAGCCCCGACGGGCGAGCAGACGCAGGAACTCGTCGTAGAGGCTGGGCGTCGCGAGCTCGGCAGCGAGCGCCTCGCGGCTGTCGGGCTCGGCGTCGAAGACGGAGAGCATGCGGCGGTTCTTGTTGCCGAGGATGAACTCGACGACGCGGTACTGCGCCGACTGGAAACCCGACGAGTTGCCGAGGTCTTCGCGGAACTGCCCGTACTCGGACGGGGTCAGAGTGGCGAGCACCGACCACTGCTGAGTCATGACCTCCTGGATGTGCTTGATGCGCGCGATCCGCTTCAGAGCCGTGCGCAGATCGTCGGCGGCCAGGAGCGCGCGTGCCGAGACCAGCTCGTGCCGGACCAGCTTGAGCCACAGCTCCGTCGTCTGGTGCTGGATGATGAACAGCAGCTCGTCGTGGTGCTCGGGAGCGCTGAGCGGATGCTGCGCCGACAGCAGTCGATCGAGATCCAAGTACCCGCCGTAGCTCATCCGATCCTGGAAATCAGTGACGATGCCGCCCTCGAGGGGGCGTTCGTTCTCCGGCATCCCGAGCTCCTTCCGTTGTCGCGCCCGCACGGGCTCCGTCGAACCTATCGCCGTACGCACGCCGTCGGTCACGCGTGATCCGGGGAGGAGAAGCATCCGCTCTTCGCCGTCCCCGTTCACCGCCACCCTCTTGCGCCGACGGGCGACAGGCCGTACGGTGGCGCTCGACTGGCCCCAGACCCCGGCCGTCTTCCTTCATGGCGGACGACAGGCGGGGATGAACGTGAGCACAGGCGCTTTCCACACGGCCGCAGGAACGCACGATCACGGCGCGGAGGCCCGCACGGTCTCGGTTCTGCGCCGACGCGTCTCCTCCCCTCCCGACCTCACGTGGGTGGTGCCCGAACCCGGCCTGCACCGGGCTGTGCGCGGGAACGACATCGTCGGCCACGTCGTGGTGGCGGACGGCATCTTCATCGCCTTCGATTCGCGGGCCCGGCCGATCGGGCGCTTCGACAGCCTCCGTGCTGCACAGCGCTCCGCGACGGCCGGCACGGCATCTCCGCAGAGTTTCCCACCACCGCGGGTGCTTCCCGCCATCGCGACCCTGGCGCGGCGCCTGGGGATCTACGCCCGCACGTCCGGCGACCAGTAGAGGTCCCCGACCGTCCCCTCGAGTGCGCAGGCACTCGGCGCCACGTCGTGCGGTCGGCGCGCGCCCCGGTCCGGGGTGGGTTTGTTCGCCGCCTCTTCACCTGCCGTTCGAACCGGTGGCGCGGCGGCAGTCCTAACGTGTCTGCGGGACTCTCGCCGGTCCGATCAGTCGACGAACGGAGGCGCGTCTGTGGACGTGATGGTCTTGGTCCTGCTGGTCGTCGCGACGTCGATCTTCTTCGACTTCACGAACGGCTTCCACGACACGGCGAATGCGATGGCGACGTCGGTCGCCACCGGCGCACTGCGACCCAAAGTGGCTGTGCTCATCTCGGCGGTCCTCAACCTGGTCGGCGCCTTCCTGTCGACGGCCGTCGCCAAGACGGTGTCGTCGGGGATCCTGACCGAGGACGACGCCGGACTTCCGGGAATCACCGTCACCATGATCTTCGCCGGACTGGTGGGCGCGGTGCTGTGGAATCTCGGCACGTGGTGGCTGGGCCTGCCGTCGAGCTCGACGCACGCGCTGTTCGGGGGCCTCATCGGTGCGGCGGTCATCGGCGCCGGGTTCGACGCCGTCAACTGGGCGGGCGTCCTGTCGAAGATCGTCCTGCCGGCGCTCCTCTCGCCGTTCATCGCGGGCACGATCGCGCTGGTGGCGACGTACCTCGTCTACAAGATCACCCGGATGGCGACCGCCGCCGGATCGACCTCGGCATTCCGGCACGGGCAGACGGTATCGGCATCCCTCGTCTCTCTCGCCCATGGCACGAACGACGCGCAGAAGACGATGGGCGTCATCACGCTGACCCTCATCGTGGCGGGCTACCAGGAGACGGGCACCGGTCCGCAGGTGTGGGTCATCATCGTCTCGGGTCTGGCGATCGCGCTGGGCACCTATCTGGGCGGGTGGCGCATCATGCGCACCGTGGGCAAGCGCATCACCGACATCAAGGCGCCGCAGGGGTTCGCGGCCGAGACGAGTGCCGCGGCAACGATCCTGACCTCCTCGACGCTCGGCTTCCCGCTGTCGACGACACAGGTGACGTCCGGCGCGGTCATCGGCGCCGGCGTGGGCAAGCATCTCGCCAAGGTGCGGTGGGGCACGGTCGGGCGCATCGCGACGGCGTGGCTGTTCACGATGCCGGCCGCCGCCCTCGTCGGCGGGCTCGCCGCCTGGATTGGAGGCTCGAGCACCTTCGGACTGGTCGCCGTCGCCGTCGTCGGCGTCGGGATCGGACTCGGGTTCTTCTTCCTCGCCCGCCGCACGCCCGTCACGCACGAGAACGTGAACGAGGCCGGCGACCCTGCGGAACCCGGCGACTCCCCGACCGCATCCATGGAAAAGGCACGGTGACCGCGATGATCGCACCTCTCGCAGCAGCAGCCGAGACCCCGTGGCTCGGAGTCGACTGGGGGTCGATCGGCCTGGTCTTCGTCGTGAGCCTCGTCGCGACCGTGGTCGTGGCCGGCTCGTACGCGTTCGGCACGAGGTTGCTCGCGGTCGGCGCGCCCGACATCGAAGTGCCGGAGGGGAGCGAGGTCGACGGCCCGGAGGCGATCGTCCGTCCCCGGACCCGACCGCGCCCCGCGTCGGCGACCGCCGCGGCCTCCCTCTTCTTCGCCGTCGGAGTGGCTGCGACGATCTACGGGATCTACCTCGTCATCCCGATCTTCCATCAGTAGCCCGGAGCGGTGGTCGAGCGGGTCTGCCCGCACCCGCAGACCGCGGGTGCATCTCCGCCCCCGACCGGTCGCCACCCCCGACTAGGGTCGGGGCATGACCTCAGTCCTGGTGCTCGTCGACATCCAGCGCGACTACTTCCCCGGAGGGAACCTGCCGCTCGTCGCCCCCGACGACGCCGCCGACCGCGCCGCCTCCCTGCTCGAGCATTTCCGCGCGAGCGGACTCCCGGTGATCCACGTCCGGCACGAGGGGGAACCGGATGCCGGATTCCTGGTCGCCCGGACGGCGGGGGCGGAATTCGACGACCGTGTGGCACCGCGACCGAGCGAGCCCGTCGTCGTGAAGAAGAATCCGAATGCGTTTCTCGACACGCCTCTGCAGGAGGAGCTCGACCGATACGAGGAGGCGCAGCTCGTCGTCGCCGGGATGATGACGAGCATGTGCGTCGACGCCACCGTGCGCGCAGCATCCGATCTCGGCTTCCCGGTCACCGTCGCCGCCGACGCGTGCGCGGCTCCCGATCTCGCATACGGCGGCACAACCGTGCCGGGCGCCATGGTGCACGCCGCGTTCATCGCCGCCCTCGGCAGCGCGTACGCGCGCGTGCAGACGGTCGAGGAGATCACCGCCTCGACGGCATGATCTGCAGGAATTCCGTTTGGCTATTGACTATAGCTAAAGAGAGATGCAGACTAGCCACATGACCTCCTCAAGCCCCTCCTCCGCCCTCCCGACCCGCTACCTCTCGCGTCCGCAGGGTCGCGTCGCCTACGACCTGCAGGGCGACGGACCTCTGGTCGTGCTCGTGCCCGGCATGGGCGACCTGCGCTCGTCCTACCGCTACCTCGCGCCCGCGCTCGTCGCAGCCGGGTACTCGGTCGCGACGATGGACCTGCGGGGCCACGGAGACAGCGACACCGGGTTCACGTCCTACGGCGATGTCGCGACCGCCGGCGACGTGGCGGCGCTGATCGACGAGCTGGGCGGAACGGCCGTGATCGGCGGGAACTCCCTCGCCGCCGGTGCCGCGGTCATCGTCGCCGCCGACCACCCCGAGCAGGTCGACGGCCTGGTGCTGATGGGCGCGTTCGTGCGCAACCCGCCGGCGAGCACCTTCACGCGCCTGATGTTCCGCGCGATGATGTCGCCGCTGTGGATCGCTCCCGTGTGGAAGGGGTACATGCCCACCCTCTATGCCGGCCGCAAGCCCGACGACTTCGAGGAGTACCGGACCGCGGTCGTGTCGAGCCTGAAGCGCAAGCCGTACGGAAAAGCGTTCTCGCAGACGACCCGGCAGACCGACCACGCCCCGGCCGAGGCCAAGCTCCACGCCGTGACCGCCCCGGCGATCGTCATCATGGGCGATCGGGACCCCGATTTCAAGGATCCGGCCGCCGAGGGCCGTTTCATAGGCGATGCGCTCAAGGCCGAGGTGGTGATGGTGGCCGACGCGGGCCACTACCCGCAGGCGCAGCAACCCGAGGTGACCGCGACCGCCGTGCTCTCGTTCCTCGACGCCCTGCCTCGCACCGGCGGCACACGGTGAGCGGGGCCGGCCCGGCGGAGTGACGGGTTGTGGGTGGGCGGAACTCCTCACATCCGAGCACTGCGGGGCCTCGCGACGGCCTCTTCCTGGAGGCGGGGACGGTCTTCGAGGAGTTGTGCCCGCGAACACCCCCGCCGCCGGTCGGGTGATGACGATGTCGGCGGCCCATCCTATGGTCTGAGGCACACGGAGACGGAGGACGACATGGCCGGCATGACACGGACCTACCCGCAGGGCGTTCCCTGCTGGGTCGACCTGAACCAGTCTGACCTCGACGGAGCGATGCGGTTCTACGGCGGCCTCTTCGGCTGGTCCTTCAGCAACGCGATGCCGCCGGATGCTCCCGGTGCCTACATGATCGCCACACTCGACGGGCAGGATGCGGCGGCCCTGGCTCCGGGCGGGGGCAGTGACGGGTGGGTGAGCTACATCGCGTGCGACGACGCCGACCAGACGGCGGCGGCGATAGCCCGCGCGGGCGGCACGATCGTCGACCCTCCCGAGGATGCCGGGCCGGGTGGCCGTGCGGCCACCTGTCTCGATCCCCAGGGAGCGCGATTCCGCCTCTGGCAGGCGCGGCGGCGTCCGGGTGCACAGGCTGTCAACGAACCGGGAGCCTGGAACTTCAGCGACCTGGCCACCCTCGATGCCGAGCAGGCGATGCGCTTCTACCGCGACGTCTTCGGCTGGGTCGTCAGTCCCGAGCTCGGAGCGGGCATGGTCAGGCTTCCGGGATACGGCGACTTCCTGGCATCCGGCCCCGATCCGGACATCCATCGGAGGCAGGAGTTCGCGCCGGAGGGATTCGACGACGTCATCGCCGGCCTCTCGGCAGCCGATTCCGAGGCCCGTTGGTGGATCCGATTCGCCGTCGCGGACCGCGATGAATCGGCGGACAGGGCGAGGTCGCTCGGCGGGATGGTGACCTCCGTGACCGACACGGAGTGGACGCGCGAGGCCGTCATCGAGGACCCGCAGGGCGCGGCCTTCATCATCAGTCAGCTCGTCGTTCCCGGGTGACTCTCCGGACGCGGGGCGGCGTCGAAACCAGGAACGCACATCGATTCGTCGGATCGTCCAGCCGCTGCCCCGCTTCCTCTATTCACCCGAGGGAATCGCCGCCGTAGCGTGGCAGGGCCGGGGCGGGATCATCCCGCCAGAACCGACCGCACGACGCAAAGGCGCAACCCTCCGTGATTCACTCTCTGACCGCCCGTCCCGCCCCGATCGCCGAGGACGGGATCGCGTCGCTCACGGGCATGGGTGAGCCCGACGGTCGACCGGGCGCCGTCTCGTTCACCGACCGGTTCGTCACGCGCGACGGCGCACCTTGGTTCCCCGTGATGGGGGAGTACCACTTCAGCCGTGACGATGCCTCCCGGTGGGAGACCGAGCTGCTCAAGATGAAGGCCGGCGGCGTGACGGTCGTGGCGACCTATCTCATCTGGATCGCCCACGAAGAGCGCCGTGGCGCCTTCCGGTGGGACGGCGACCGCGACGTACGGCGCTTCCTCGCGCTCGCCGACGCCCACGGACTCAAGGTCATGATGCGTCTCGGGCCGTGGGTGCACGGCGAGACTCGCAACGGTGGCTTCCCCGACTGGGTGCAGGCCCTCGACATCCGTCACCGCACGAACGATCCCGCCTACCAGGCGCTGGTTCTGGCCTGGTACGCGGCCATCGCCGGTCAGGTCGGCGACTTCGTGCGCACCGAGACGACGCCGGATGCCGCGATCATCGGGTTCCAGACCGACAACGAGCTCTACGACCAGCCCGAACACCTCGCGTGGCTGCGCACCGCCGCGGAGGGCGTCGGTCTCACCGCCCCCCTGTGGACCGCGACGGGCTGGGGCGGCGCGCAGCTGCCGCCCGATCTGATGCCCATCTATGCCGGCTACTCCGACGGCTTCTGGGCGGAGAGCGACGAGCTCTGGCCCGCGTTCGGCCGGACCCACTTCGAGTTCTCGAGCGTTCGGGACGACCTCACCGTGGGCGCCGACGTCCGCGGCACGGCCGCCGTCGCGCGCACTCAGGACGAGCGCTTCCCCTGGGTGACCTGCGAACTGGGCGGGGGTATGACGGTGGCCTATCACCGTCGCCCGCTGGTCGAACCCGCCGATGTCGCCGCGCTCGCTCTGGTCAAGCTCGGCAGCGGTTCGGCGTGGCAGGGCTACTACATGTACCACGGGGGGACGCACTTCGCGGGAGAGCTCGGCCCGACGCAGGAGTCGCACGCGACCGGCTACCCGAACGATATGCCCACGACCGACTACGACTTCTATGCGCCGATCGGCGCACTCGGCCAGCTGCGAGAGCACTACCACCTGCTGCGGCAGCAGCATCTCTTCGTGGAGCGCTACGCCCGAGAGCTCCTCGAGTCGACGACCGTCATCGCTCCGACCGTGGCGGGCGACCCGCGGTTCTCGTTCCGCGGCGACGAGACCGGCGGCTTCCTCTTCGTGAACAATCATCAGCCTGCGGCGGATCCCCTGCCCGAGCTGCCGGACGTGCAGTTCCGTGTGGAGCTCGCCCAGAGCGAAGTCGTCCTGCCGTCGGCGCCCGTCACGATCCAATCGGGAGCCTCGTTCATCTGGCCGGTGCGACGGCCGCTGGGCGGACTGCAGGCGGTGTCGGCCACCGTTCAACCGATCACCGAGGTTGCAGCATCCGAGGGCCCTCTCGTGCTGGTGAGCTCGACGGCCGGGGTGCCCGTCGAGTTCGTCTTCGAGGGTGTCGCGGTGGCGGACGTCGACGGCGGACGCGTCGTGGCCGCCGACGGCGATCGCATTCTCGTCGCCGTCGACGAGACTCCCGGGGTGCATGCCGTGCTGCGGGTAGAGGACACCACGATCGTCGTGCTCGACCCGCACACGGCGAGCCGCGTCTGGCGAGGGGTTGTCGGCGGAGTCGACACGGTCCTGCTCTGGGAGCAGGGTCTCGTCTTCGACCGGGGCACGCTGCGCCTTCTCGCGACGGACGCCGGGCAGCTCCTGCGGGCGTTTCCGCCGCTTCGGGCGACCGGCGCGGGAGTGGAACGCATCGATGACCGATCGGGTGTACTCGCCGTGTACACCGTCGACGGGCCCACCCCGCAGGCCATCGACCCGGTGATCACGGTGCACCTGAACGGCGCCGTCCCGGCTCCGACTCGACGGGGAGGGTCTGCGGATCGATTCTCGGCGCCCGCCGATGAAAGCTTCGACCGGGCCGCGACCGCCGTCATCACGATCCCCGAGGCGGCGTTCGAGCGTGCGGATGAGATGGCGCTGCTCTCCGTCGAGTGGACGGGTGACGTGGGTCGCGCGTCGGTGGACGGGCGCAGAACGGTCGACCAGTACTGGTACGGACGCGAGTGGGACCTCGCTCTGACTGCGGGCGATCGGCAGGTGCGGCTGACGGCGCTGCCTTTCGACCCCGCGTCGGGGGTCTTCGTCGACCCGCGGGTGCGTCCCCGCGCGACGGAACCCGTGCTCGGCATCGACCGAGCCCGCATCACGCGCGTCCGCTCCGTCGACGCCGCCCACTGAGACACCCTCGAAGAAGGCGGACAACATATGACGAACGACACCACCCGCGCACCCGCTCGTGGAGCGCATCAGGCTTCCGGGCGTGCGCGCCTCGTGCTGCCCGCTGCGCCCGCACACCTGCAACGACGACTCGATGAGGGGGCGACGATCGCCTGGTCGGAGCCGGTGAGTATCTCGACCTACATGCCCGAACCACCCTCCACGTACCCGATGTTCCTCGATCACCGCGTCTACCAGGGGTCGAGCGGCCGGGTGTATCCGCTGCCGTTCTACGAACGCGTCGCGTCGACACCCGAGTCCCGCCCGTGGCAGGCCATCCACCTCGAGAACCGATTCGTCCGCCTGATGATCCTCCCCGAGCTCGGCGGCCGTATCCACATCGGCTACGACAAGACGACCGGGTACGACTTCTTCTATCGCAACAACGTGATCAAGCCCGCGCTCGTGGGGCTCACCGGCCCGTGGGTGAGCGGGGGCGTGGAGTTCAACTGGCCGCAGCACCACCGACCGGCGACGTTCCTCCCGGTGGAGACGCTCATCGAGGAGTCGCCCGACGGCAGCGTCGTGGTCTGGTGCAGCGATCACGACCCGTTCACGAGGATGCAGGGCACCCACGGCATCCGGCTGCACCCCGATCGCTCGGTCGTGCAGATCGATGTGCGCCTGCACAACCGCACGAGTGACACGCAGACCTTTCTGTGGTGGGCGAATGCCGCCGTCCGCGTGCACGACGACTACCAGTCGTTCTTCCCCGAAGACGTCGGGTACGTCGCCGACCATGCGAGACGAGCCCTCACCCGCTTCCCCTCGGCGGACCGCCCGTACTACGGCGTCGACTACCCTTCGCGTCAGGCCGAGCAGGCCGGTTCGGACCGCATCGACTTCTACCGCAACATCCCGGTGCCGACCTCCTACATGATCGTCGACACCGCGCAGGACTTCTTCGGCGGCTACGATCACGCGGCCGGCGCCGGGGTGGTCCACTGGGCTGACCGGCGGATCGCCCCGGGCAAGAAGCAGTGGACGTGGGGCGATGCCCCGTTCGGGCATGCGTGGGACGCCCATCTCACCGACGACGACGGTCCCTACGTGGAGCTCATGGCCGGCGTGTACACCGACAATCAGCCCGATTTCTCCTGGCTCGCCCCCGGCGAGACGAAGCGCTTCAGCCAGTTCTGGTATCCGGTCGGCGCGATCGGGGTCGTGCATCAGGCGACGCCGGATGCCGCGGTGCACGTCGATCGAGAGGGTCCGGTCGTCGCGCGCTTCGCGGTGACGTCGCCGCGTTCCGGCGCGCGAGGTGTCATCCGAGACGCCGAGGGACTGATGCTCGCCGAGAACAGGATGGATCTGGGGCCGGGTCAGGTCATGGTCGTCTCGTCCGACGCGCCCTGGGCCGCGGGGACGACCGCCGAGCTGCAGGCTGCCGACGGCAGAGTGCTCGTCGCGTGGGAGGCGGTGAATGTCCTGGCCGACGAGCCGTGGACCGCGGACGAGCCGCCCGCCCCCGTCGATATCGAGAGCGTCGACGAGCTCTACCTCACGGGACTTCACCTTCAGCAGTACCGGCATCCCACCCGCTCGCCCCTGCTGTACTGGAACGAGGCGATCGCGCGGGACCCACGCGACGCCCGCGTGCGGCTGGCATTGGCAGATCTCGCCTATCGCTCCGGCGACTACGAGACCGCCCACGCCCACGCGATGATCGCGCTCGAACGGGCCGCGCGCCGGAACGCGAACCTGCGGGACGGCGAGGCCTACTACCTGATGGGGTTGATCGAGGACCGCCGAGGTCACCCCGACCGGGCGGCGACGGCATGGGCACGTGCGAGGTGGGATGCCGCCTTCTTCGCTCCCGCCGGCCTCGAGCTCGTCCGGCAGGCGGCGAGGGCGGGGAGTGATGCCGCAGCTCTCGCCGACCTCGAAGAGCTCGCGCAGCTCGGCGGGAACGATCGCCGGCGCGCCGTGCTGTTCGTCGTGCTCCTGCGCCGACTCGGCCGCACCGACGACGCGGAGCGTGCGCTCGACCGCGGCCTCGCGGAGGACCCGCTCAACCCGGTGCTGAGACATCTCCGCGACGGCTCGCTCCCCGAAGACGGGCGCACGAGGAAGGATGTCGCCGTGGAGTTGGGTCAGGCCGGGGAGGTCGAAGCGGCCCTCCGGGTCTTCGATGCCGCGGCAGAGTCCACACCCTCGGGCGCCGGCAACGTGTCTGCGGTCGCGCGCTATCACAAGGCTCTCCTTCTGCAGCGCGCCGGACGAGAAGAGGTCGCCGCAGCCGAGCGTCGCCGCGCCCGGACGGCCGATCTCGAGTGGGCGTTCCCGGCCGGACTCGACGACCACGACGCCCTCGTCGCCGCCGTCGCCACCGGGGACGACGTCGTCGCGGGCGGGCTACTCGGGGGTCTGCTGTATGACGCGGGTCGCCGGTCGGAGGCACTCGCTGCCTGGCGGGCGTCCATCGAGGCGGGCAGCACCGACCCCGTGGTCCTCCGCAACGCCGGTCTGGCGTCGTTCAACATCGCCCACGACGACCATGCCGCGGTGGAGCTCTACGAGCGGGCGCTCGCGCTCCGCCCGACGGACCCGCGGCTTCTCTTCGAGCGTGATCAGCTGGCGGCGCGGCTGGGCGAGAGCGCTGCGCACCGGGTCGCGCGACTCGAGGCGCGACGGTCGCTGGTGGTGAAGCGGGACGACCTGGTGGTCGAGTTCGCCGACCTCCTGGTGTCGGTCGGTCGCCCCGCCCACGCGCTGGCTTTGCTCGAGAGCCGCCCGTTCCAACCGTGGGAGGGGGGTGAGGGTCGGGTCCTCGCCGCGTGGGACCGCGCACGCCTGGCCCTGGGCCTGCCGCTCGGGGACCCTCCGCGCTCGCTGGGCGAGGCCCGTTCGCCGTTCACGGCACCGGTTGCCCGCCACGACACCGGCGAGGTCGACTACTTCGCCACGAGCCTCCCCGAGCTGCTGCTCTTCTCGCGGGAGGAAGCCGAGCCCGTCACGTCGCCGGCTCGTCCCTCGACCGCGCGCGGAAGACCGTCGGACTGACGCCGTTGATCGAGCGGAACTGTCGGGAGAAGTAGAAGGGATCGGCGTAGCCGACGGCCTCGCCGATCTCGGTCACCGATCGGTCGGTCGTGATGAGCAGCTCGCGGGCCCGAGCGCTGCGCAGTCGCTTGATGTACTCGACCACGGGGATGCCGGCCGTCGCCTTGAACAGCGCGGAGAAGTGGGAGGCGCTCAGCCCCGCCAGCCGGGCGAGCTCAGCGACCGACAGAGAGCTCGAAAGATGGGAGCGAAGGTACTGCTGGACGATCTCCATCCGGTCGTTGGTCAGAGCGGGTCCGCGCAGTCGATCGGCCGCCAGCTGCGCGAACAGCCTCCACGCGGCACCCGAGGCGACGTAGAGCGCGGCCGTGGTCTCTTCGTCCTCCATCGCGGTGAGCGCCTCGTCGATCCCCGCGATGGCCGAATAGGAGTCGCGCAGGCGCACGACCGGGTCGTCGTCGCGGACGATCTCGGTCACGAGCTCGTCGACATCGGGGCCGGTCGCGTGCACCCACCAGATCGACCAGGGGTCGTTGCCATCCGCGCGATATCGGTGCGGCCGACCGGCCGGTATCACCGCCGCCGCTCCTGCCTCGATGCGCACCGGCGGCGTATCCTCCAGCTCGAGCCACCCGGCGCCGCTCGCACAGATGATGACGATCGCCTGCGCCGCCCCGCGCGGCCGGGAACGCCCGTGGGCGGCGGCATGCGGAAAGTATCCGGCATCCGTCACCAGCAGGCGATCGGTGAGCGGACTCGTCGCGGCGCGTGCGGCCAGCGGAGCCGAGAGCACCCGCAGCCGCTGGCCGAGGAATCCGTCTCTGACGTACACATGGCCACGCTAGAGCATCGGATCATCCAGGCGCACCGACCGCGGGCTCGACCGTCAGAACGACGACAGGTTGGCGCGCAGTCCTCCGGGCGCGAATTCGGTGCGGAGGATGCCGCGGCGTCGCAGGATCGGAACGAGGTCGTCGAGCATCCTGTGCAGCGTCACGGGGTGCAGATCGCCGGAGAACAGGAGCCCGTCGTTGTCGGCCTCCTCTCCGAGCTCCTCGATGAGGTCCGCGATCTCGTCGGCGGTGCCCACCGCGCCGCCGTCGCCGTCGCCGATACGGCCGAGGCGGGCTTTCGCGGCGAGGACGTCACGCAGCGATGCGTCCGCGAAACTGTCGTAGCGTCCGCGGAGTCCTTTGATGGTGCCCTGCGACACGTGCTCCCCGAAGACCGCAGGATCGAGGGGTCGATCGAGATCGAGCGCCGTCAGATCGGTCTCCAGGTCGCTGGACCACGCCTCGGCGACCTCGCGCAGGGCGGCGTCGTCGGGGTGGAGCGAGGCGCGCACGAGGCGATCGGCCTCCTCCGCGCTCGCCGTGACGATCGGCTTGAAGACGAAGAGCGTCTTGATGTCTGCGGCGTCGCGACCCTGCAGGGTGGCGGCCGCACGGACCTTCTCGCGGTAGGCGCGGACGCTCGCGACGTCGAGACGGGTCAGCGCGAGCTGGATGCCCGAGTTGCGGGCCGCGAAGTCGATGCCGCGGGGAGACCCGCCCGGGGACGCCACGATCGGATCCCCCGCGGGGAACGGCTCGGCGTTCAACGGACCGTCGAAGGAGTAGTACTGCCCGCGGTGCCGGAGCGCGCCGATGCGGCTGCCGTCGGCGTAGTGCTGGGATACGGGGTCGGCGATGAGCGCGTCATCGCCCCAGCTGTGCCAGAGCTCGCGCAGCGCGTCGATCCACTCCTGGGCACGGTCGTACGCGGCGTCGTGCGGCAGCCTCTGCTGCCCGAAGTGGTGCGCGCTGCCGACGTCGGTGACGAGGTTGACACCCAGCCGGCTGCCGCTCAGATGCTGCAGCGACGCGAATTGCCGCGCGGCGGTGTACGGCAGGAATCCCGCCGGGTTGGCGGTGGGGATCACGCCGAGGTGCTCTGTGGCGGCGAACAGGTACGGAGTGAGCGTCCACGGGTCGTGCTTGGGTCCGCCGTAGGCCTTCCGCACCCGCAGGTCGAGGGTCTCCGGACTGATCCCCAGTGACAGGGCGTCCTCGATCAGCACGAAGTCGAAACCCGCCTGCTCGAGGGTGCGCGCTCCCTCCTGGTAGATGCCGGGCTTCTGCCAGTCGTAATTCCATTCGTAGTAGGGCCGCGCCCACCCGTGCGGGCCGAAACCGCGCGACAGGAACCATCCGAAGTGCTGGAGCCTGCTCATCGGATGCCGGCCCGTTCGAGCAGTTCCGATGCCTCGACGGCCGCGAGCGCGCGGTCGAGGTCGGCAATCAGGTCCTCCGCATCCTCCAGCCCGATCGAGACCCTCAGGAGCCCTTGGCCGATCCCCGCAGCGACCCGCTCCTCCTCGGAACGACCGGCGTGCGTCGTCGAGGCGGGGTGCAGCACGAGCGAGCGCACGTCACCCAGGTGCGTCATCCGGGTGAACAGCTCTACGGTGTCGACGAACGCGCGCGCGGCATCCCGCCCTCCGCGGAGGGTGAAGGAGAACACCGATCCCTGGCCGCGGGGGAGGTACTGCTCGGCCAAGGCCCGGTGCGGACTCGACTCCAGGCCGCTGTAGTCGACCGACGCGACCGCCGGGTGCGCCTCGAGCCACTCCGCGATGCGCCGCGCGGAATCGGAGTGCCGCTGGACGCGGAGCGACAGCGTCTCGATGCCCTGCAGGATGAAGAAGGCGTTGAACGGAGAGGGTGACGGCCCCTGACGCAGGGCGATCACCGATCGCGCATAGGTGAGGAATGCGGCCCGGCCCGCACGCTCGACGAACGTCCGCCCGTCGGCGCCGCGATTCTCCGTCAGATGCGGGTAGCGGGCACCGGTGGTCGACCACTCGATGCGACCGGCGTCGACGATGACGCCGCCGAGCACCGTGCCGTGACCGGCGAGGAACTTGCTCGCCGAGTGCACCACGACATCGGCGCCGTGCTCGATCGGCCGGAGCAGATACGGCGTCGCCAGCGTGTTGTCGATGATCAGCGGGATCCCGTGGCGGCGTGCGACCGCGGCCACGGCGCGGATGTCGACGACGTCGTTCTTCGGATTCGGGATCGACTCGGCGAAGAGCACGCGTGTCTCGGGACGGATGGCCGCCTCCCACGCCGCCGGATCGTTGGCGTCGTCGACGAACGAGGTGGTGATGCCCAGCCGCCCGAAGTTGTCGCGGAAGAGCTCGCGCGATCCCTCGTAGATGCTGTTCGCCGACACGAGGTGGTCCCCGGCTCCGACGAGGGCGAGGATCGCCGTCGACACGGCGGCCTGCCCGCTGCCGACGAGAAGCGCCCCCGCGGCCCCTTCGAGGTCGGCGATGCGTCGCTCGACCGCGGCGTTCGTCGGGTTGCCGACCCTCGTGTAGCTGTATCCGTCGCCGGACGGGGAGAACCGCTCGTTCGCCTGCTCGAAGTCGTCGAACACGAACCCGGCCGTCAGGTAGATCGGCGTCGCCCGGGGCCGGTGCAAATCGTCCCGCTCCGCTCCGGCATGGATCTGCCGGGTGGCGAAGCCGAGGTCCTGCGGCGACGTCACCGGAGCGCTCCGGCGTCGACGTCGAACGACGGTGAAGGCGCAGCGGCGGTGCTCGACGGCGAGGCCTGCACCTGAGCGAGGTGCTGCGCGTGCCAGATCTCGATCGGCGGAATGGAGCGGCGGGAAACCATGGAGGGAGACTATGGTGAGCGCGCCGTCCGGCGCGGGTCGTCTGTTACGCGCCGAAACATGAGCGGGATGAGGTTCGCGTCCCGGGGGGCGCGGATGACGTCAAGCCCCCTGTCGCCACGGCCTGGTGTGTGAGATCGTTGGACTATCAGTCACCTGTCGGGAGCGGACTGCAGCGGTTGCTCCTCGCGCGTGGACGGCTCACCTTCGAGCCGTTGCCCCCAGACCTCGGAGCCCTCTGATCCCCACATCGAGAGGTCTGTCATGGGCAAGTTCATCTACGACTCCACGATCAAGGTCGATTTCGACGATCGCCTCCTCGCACACCTTCAGCTCGTCATCGGAGCGAAGCTCCGTCGCGGCGAATCGTTCCACTTCACGTGGCGCGACGAAGCGAGCGTCGGCAGCGGACGCACGATGGTCTGGGTGCACCCCACCGTCTCGTTGGCGTACAAGTTCTACGGCAGCAGGCAGCCGCAGGTCAATCGGGCATGGGTCGAGGCCCTCATGTACACCGCGAACGCCCCGACCGGTCTCTACGCCGTGTCGGAGCCGCCGGAGGGGGCGCTGACGATCGCCGACGCGCTGAACCTCAAGCTCTCTCACGAGATGCAGTGAGGCCGGGCGTCAGAGGGCGAGTCGCCCCGCGATGATCTCTGCGGCGACGGTGCTGAGAGCGGTCTGCGACGACCGGGCGTGCGCGCGGATGAGGCGGAACGCGTCGTCCATGTCGACGTCTTTGCTCTGCGAGACGTAGCCCTTCGCCTGCTCGATCAGGACGCGACTGTCGAGCGCCCGCTGCAGTTGACCCTGGGCGATCATCGACTCCTCGACCAGACGCTGCTGCAGGATGCTGATCGTGGCGATGTCGGTCAGGGTCTTCGCCGCCGCGGCGTCGTTCGCGTTGAGCGCTCCGACGCGGTCGCCGAAGAGGTTGAGTGAGCCGATCACGGTGTCGCGGAGGCGCATCGGGATGGCGTGCAGTGACGCGAAGCCGGAACGGCGGGCGTCGGCGGCGAACTCGGGCCAGCGGTCCGCGACATTGCGGAGATCCTCCACCGACACCACTCGGCCGGTGGTGACGGCTTCGACGCAGGGTCCCTGCCCCGCCCGCAGCTGCATGAGACCGACGAATTCGCTGCGTTCGCTGGTCGAGACCAGCACCTCCAGATCGCCTGACGGCCCGACGATGAGGATGCCGGCGGCGCTCGACGCGAAGATCTTCGCGGACTCGTCGACCAGCAGCTGGAGAAGCTCGACGACGTCGAAATCGTCGACGAGCGAGTCGGCCAGTGTCGCCACGGTCTGCAGCAGTTGGTCTTCTCTTGTGCTCATAGTTGAGTGTATGCCGCTCTGTTCAGGGGATGAAGGTGAGTCGCCGCGCGACGACGTCGGCTGCGATGTCCCTCACGGAGCGACCCGAGGAGAACGCCCGCCCGCGCAGCACGAGGAGGCCCTCATCCACGCCGACACCGAGCTGGGCGGCGACCATTCCCGTCGCCTGATGCACTTCGCGGCGAGAGTGGGGGCCATCGGCCATGCCTTCGTCGGCGGTGTCGAGATCATCGAGCGCACGCCGCAGGATATGTCGCGACGCGATCGCCGCGAGCACCGTGACGTCCTCGATGTCGACGAGGGAGAGCTGCCGATGAGGCAGCGAGTAGAGGTCGACCGACCCGACCCCCAGGTCTCCCACGAAGAGCGGGAACGCGTAGACGGCGCCGACGTCGAGGGCGCGGAACGCCTCGCGCGCGCCGGGCCACCCGTCGCCGCCTGTGCGCCGGATGTCGGATTCGAGGACGGGCCGGCGTGTGCGCAGCGCGTCCCAGCACGGTCCTTCGCCGAGATCGATCTGGATCTCGTCGATGCGCGCCGCCACCGGATCGCTCGCGCAGACCACCTGGCTCCCGAGCGGTCGGCCGAGCGTGGAGATGGACGCCCCCGACACGCCGACGGCCCGGACGAAGGGACCGCACAGGTCGCCGTCTGATCCGGCGGTCGTGAGACCCCTCAGGGCCTGGGCGAAGTCGTCTCGATCATCGCCCGGTAATGACGCAGCCATGTACTCCCGCCTCGCCTCTGTCAGATGACGAGTCGCGTGGGTGATGGTGCCGTCGATCCGAGGCTACACGGGGGATGACGTTTTCCCGGGAGGGGGCCGTCGCACGTGAAGCCGGACGGGACTCCATCAGATCGCCCGTCTCTGAGCCACGAGCGGGCAGTCGAAGGGATCGCGCTCGCCGAGGCCGACACGGTTGATGTAGCGCAGCACGATGCCGTACGACTGCATCAGTCCGGTCTCGGTGTACGGGATGTCGAGCCGCTTGCAGTAGGCGCGCACGATGGGCGCCGCGTGCCGGAGATGCGGGCGCGGCATGGAAGGGAACAGGTGGTGCTCGATCTGGTAGTTGAGGCCTCCCATGAGGGTGTCGACGACAGGTCCTCCCCGGATGTTGCGACTCATCAGTGTCTGCCGCCTGAGGAAGTCGAGTTTGAGCGTCGCCGGAACCATCGGCATGCCCTTGTGGTTCGGCGCGAACGACGCGCCCATGTAGAACCCGAAGAGGCCGAGCTGCACGGCGAGGAACGCCACGGCGAGGCCGGGCGAGAGCACGATGAATACCAGGGCGATGAATCCGCCGAGCCGGAGAGTGATGAACACGATCTCGACCCACCGTCGGTCCACGTGGTCACGGTGCAGGACGCGGGCGATGCCGGACGCGTGGAGGGATACTCCCTCGAGCAGGAGGATCGGGAAGAAGAACGCTCCCTGATGGCTGACGAGCCACCTCGTCACGGGATTACGGCGGCGCGCGGCCTGCTCCGGGGTGAAGGAGATCACCGGGAGCTCGATGTCGGGGTCCGCCCCCTGCTTGTTCGGGTTGGCGTGGTGGCGGGTGTGCTTGTGTCGCCACCATCCGTAGCTCATGCCGATGAAGAGGTCGGCGATGATGAGGCTCGTCCAATCGTTCCACGTGCCCGACGCGAAGATCTGCCGATGGGCGGCGTCGTGGCCGAGGAACGCGATCTGCGTGAACAGCACCGCGAACCCTGCGGCGACGAGCAGTTGCCACCAGCTCTCGCCGACCCGGATGAACAGGACGATGGCAGCGGCCAGCACGATCGGCGTCAGCGCGAGCTTCGTCCAGTAGTAGCCGTATCGGCGGCGCATGAGCCCCATCGCCTGGATCCGCGCGGACAGCTCGGTGAAGTCGCTGGGGCCGGTCGATCGCACTCGTGTGGCGACCCGGGTCGGTGTGGTCATGGTGGCTCCGGTCCTGCGCTCTCGCGCATCGACGACGATGGAGTCGACCGAGGTCTGGGGCAACTGGGCTGAACCTACGTCCGTTCGCTGCTCGGGTGGTTGAGGGTTGACAACAGGGGTGTGCGCTGATCGCGCCTGCGAGGGGTACGGTTGCGCAGTGAACGAGATGCAGAGCGGGCCGGGTGCGCGGTGGATGCGACGCTGATGATCCGCGAAAGCGTCGTGCGGGTCGGCGGTCTCTCCTTCCGGGTGAGGTCGTCCGACGGCCCCGAGGGGACGAGCAGGACGTTCGTGCTGATCCACGGCATCGGTGCTTCGCACCGCTACCTCAGCCGCCTCCACGAACGACTCGCGGCGACGGGCTCGGTGCACTCGATCGACCTGCCGGGATTCGCCGGACTGCCCAAACCCGACCACGCTCCCGACATCGCCGAGACGGCGACCGCGCTCGGTGACGTGCTGACGCGGCTGGGCGTGGAGCGGGCCGTGCTGGTCGGGCACTCCATGGGCGCGCAGTGGGTCGTGGAGCTGGGCGCGCAGCGGCCGGAGCTGACCGCGGCGGTCGTGGTCATCGGCCCCGTCACAGACAGCGAGCATCGCTCAGCGCCGGCGCAGGCCGTGGCCCTGACCGCCGACGTCCTCGGCGAGACACCGGGTGCGAACGCCATCGTGTTCACCGACTACCTCCGGTGCGGCCCGCGCTGGTACGCGCGGCACCTCCCGTTCATGATCGGGTACCCGATCGAGGAACGCGTCGCCGCCCTCACGGCGCCGCTCCTGGTGATCCGCGGTGGCAACGACCCCGTCGCCGGCATCCGGTGGTGTCGGCGCTTGCGCGACAGTGCGGCCGAGGGCTTCGTCGCGGTCGTCCCCGGGCACCGCCACGTCGTGCAGCACACCGCGCCCGGTGCGGTCGCCTCCGCGATCATCGCCCACCTCCGCCGCTGACGACGAGCGGGCGACGACCGTGGTCGCCGCCCGCCCGTCGTTCCCGTCGTTCGGGCTACATCCGGCCGAACGTCGCGTCGATGTCGGACATCTCCATCGCGGCCGTGGCCTCGATGAGCGCCATGAGGTCTTCGTCCGCACCGGGCGCGAACTCCTCGAACCGCTCGGGCGAGATCGTCAGGGGAGCGCCCTCCGGTGCCTGCTGGCTCGCGTCGAGGGTGGTGCCGTCCTTCGACGGCGACATCCCCTGGAAGATCTTGCCGGCCTCGGACTGGTCTCCGAGGTCGAACGAGTACTGCTTGCTCTGCAGGCCGAGGTCGAGCAGCCGCTTGACCTCGGGGAAGCTCTCGGCATTGGTCTTCGGGATCGGCAACGTCTTGTTCCACTGCACGCCGAGCGTCTCGAGCGCCTGGGCGTAGGCGTTCTCGTGCGCCTGGTCGCGCACGATGAGGTAGGCGATCGTCGACCGCGCCGTCTTGTTGTCGGTCATCTCGTAGAGACGGCACTTCTGCAGGCGGCCGGTCGATTCGAGCATCAGGTTGTACAGCAGGTCGAGCACGAGGTTGCCCGAGTTGTACACGTAGCTGCCGAGCCACGGGTTGCCCGCCGCGTCCACGGGCATGGCGCCCTGCGCCCCCACGAGGTAGTGGTGGATGTTGCCGTGGTCCAGAGCGATGTTCAGCGGCGTGGCTCCACCTGCTCCGGGCTTGTCGAGCGGGTCGGTGAGCTTGCCGTGATACTCCGGAGCGCCGTCCAGCAGGCGTGAGATCGTCGTCCCGATCAGCTCGACGTGGCTGATCTCCTCGGTGCCGATGCCCTGGATGAGGTCGCGGTAGGGCTTGGCAGCGGGCCCGCGGAAGTTCATGCTCTGGAAGAGGTACTGCATCATCGTGCGCATCTCGCCGAACTGGCCGCCCAGGCCCTCCTGAAGGGCGTTCGCCGCCGCCGGATCCGGCTCGTCCTGCTCGATCTCGTTGATCAGCTGCTGCAAGTGGAAATACATCAGGGCCTCCTTGGCACGGGTTGTGTGCGCTCATCGTGCGTCGGAACCGGCCCGAAACCCGCGGGCCTGGACAACGCATGACCGAGTGCGTACGATCGCGCGCGCCCCGCAGCATCCGTCCCTATTTGATGCCGCTGCGCGCGAACCCGGCGATGAAGTACTTCTGGAAGAACAGGAAGACGATGGCGATCGGCACGACGTTGATGAGCGCGAAGGCCATCGTGGCGCCGTAGTCGCTGTTCGCCTGCCCCTGCAGGAAGAGCAGGCCGATCGGCAGCGTGAACAGCTGGTTCTCCTTGAGGGCGATGAGAGGCCAGGCGAAGTCGTTCCACGACTGCAGCAGGCCCATGAAGACCAGCACGGCGATGAGGGATTTCGACATCGGCAGCACGATGCGCAGGAAGATCTGGAAGTGGCTCGCGCCGTCGAGGCGCGCCGCCTCGATCAGTTCGCGCGGGATGCCGAGGATGAACTGTCGGGCGAGGAACAGGCCGAAAGCGGATGCTGCGCTCGGAAGGATCACGCCCCAGTAGGTGCCGTACAGCCCGAGGCCCGTGATGAGGCGGAACAGCGAGACCATGATCACCTGGACGGGCAGCACGAGGGTTGCCAGCGCAACGAAGAACAGCGCCGTCGACCCGGGGAAGCGCAACTGGGCGAACGCGTACCCGGCCAGCAGGCTGGTGGCCACCGACAGCGCGGTCACCACGACGGCGATCGCCACGGAGTTGCCGAACCACGTCGCGACCGGGAACGACCCGAACACGCGCTCGAAGTTCTCGAGGGTGAGTTCGCGCGGCCACAGCCGGAAATCACCGCCGCTGAGCAGCTCCGAGCGGGTGGAGAAGGCGACGGCCAGCATCCAGTAGAGCGGCGAGATCGTGAGCAGCCCGATGACCAGCACGATGACCGTGCGCACGACGGTCGCCCACCGCGAGGACCGCTGTTGGGCCGACCTCGGTCTTCGCGCGCTCGGCGACGACCCCTCGGGTGCGAGCGGGTCCGCTGCCGTCCTGTCCACTTCTGCGGTGCTCATTCGACGAGATCCCTTGTTCGGCTGGCGCGCCATTGACCGGCGGCGAACAGCAGCGCGAAGACGAACAGCACCATGCCGATGGCCGCCGCGTAGCCCTGGTCACGCGTGACGAATCCGGTGTCGTACGCGTAGGTGACGAGGACCGATGTCGCGCCACCGGGCCCACCGCCGGTCAGGACGAAGACGATGTCGAACACCTGGAACGAGTAGATGACGTTCAGCACGACGAGGAAGAACGTGGTGGGTCCGAGGAGAGGCACCGTCACGTGGCGGAATCGCTGCACGACATTCGCGCCGTCGAGGCGCGCGGCCTCGTAGAGATCCGCCCCGAGGCCCTGCAGGCCGGCCAGGTAGATCAGCATGTTGAAGCCCGTGCGCCACCAGACCGTCGCGATGACGATCGACGCGAACGCCGGTGCCGGCTGAGACTGCCAGTCGATGTACGGAAGGCCGAACAGCTGCGCGAGCTTGTTCAGCACCCCCGAGTTCTGGTCGAAGATCAGGATGCCGATGAGAGCCGTGGCGACGCCCGACACCGCCATCGGCAGGATGAGCAGCGATCGCAGCACGGGCCTTGCGGGCAGCGCGGAATTGAGCAGCACGGCCGCGAGCAGACCGAACAGCATCGACAGCGGTGTGACGATCACCGTGAACAGCAGCGTGTTCCCCAGCGAGCGCCAGAACAGCGGATCCGACGCGAGCCGCGCGTAATTGTCGAACCCGGTGAAGGTCCCCTCGCCGAATCCGTCCGTGCTCTGCAGGCTGACGATGAACGCGCCCGCGAGGGGGAGCAGCACGAAGATCAGCAGGAGTGCGTAGTTCGGCGCGATGAACGCGTAGGCGGCGAACGCCTCCTTGCGCGCACCGGCCCGGCGGGCGCCCGCCATCCCTATGCCCCGGTGGCCGCGGCGATGCCGCGCTGCAGCCCGTCGACGGTGGCCGAGGCATCCTGTGCACCGGTGAAGGCGAGATCGAGCTGCTCCTTCAGCACCGGGATGATGGCCGACATCGAGGGAGACGCGACCTGGGCGACGTCCTGCGGCTGCACGGTGCTGGCCTGCGCCGCATAGATCGGCGCGAGCTCGGGACGCACGTCGAACAGCAGATCCGAGTTGAGCAGATCGGCGCGGGTCGGCAGCAGCGACGCGGCTTGGCAGAACGATGACATCTGCGGGGCGTCGGTGAGGAACTCCAGGAACGACGCGGCGAGCTCCGGCTGGGCGGTCTGCGCCGTGGCGACCAGGGCGTTGCCGCCGAAGTCGCCGCCGCCGCGTACGTCACGGGGAGCGAAGGTCGCCGTCCAGTCGAACGACGCGGTGGCGTCGGCGTCGGGAAGCTGGAACGCCCCCGACCACACCATGGCGACCGACTGCGAGAACCAGGACTCGCTGGCGTAGCTCGACGAGGCGATCGTGTTGTTGGCGGGTACGTAGCCCTTCGAGAAGAACGAGCTCGAGAACTCGATGGCCTTGCGCGCGGCATCCGAATCGATCGCCGGAGTCTTCTGATCGGACTCGAGGAACGCGCCGTCGGCCTGGAACAGCAGACTCAACCAGCGCGTGACGCCGTTGCCCTGCCAGTTGTACGCGAACGGATAGCGGTCGGCAGGCAGTGCCGCGCGCAGGCGGTCGCCGATGTCGGCGAGCTCATCCCAGGTCCAGGCGTCTTCGAGCCTCTCGGGCACCTCGGTGATACCGGCGGTGGCGAGCATCTCGCGGTTGACCAGGATCGCCGACGTGTCGGTGTGGTGGGGGAGGCCGAAGACGCCGCCGTTGTTCTGCACCGCCTTCCACGCGGTCGGCGTGAACTGCGCCTCGCGGTCCGACGACAGCAGCGGCTTCAGGTCGAGCAGCTGGCCACGCCCCGCGTAGGCGCCGAACGTGTAGTACGGCACCCGGAAGATGTCGGGCGGGTTCCCCGCCTGCAGCTGGGCGTCGATGTTCGTGAACATCTGCTCGTAGGGCACTGCATTCAGGGTGACCTTCTGACCGGGGTTGGCGGCTTCGAAGGCGGCGATCGCGGACGTGAAGCCCGCGAGCTCGGCGTCGGTGCCCCAGGTCGTGAACGTCAGCGTGCCGGTGCGCGCGGAAGGGGTGCTCTGGGGCACGAAGCCGCATCCGGCCAGGAGGACGGGAAGCGTCAGCGCCCCGGCACCGGCGAGGAACCCGCGTCGGGAAATAGTCATGGCGTCACTCCATCGGTCGTCGAACCAGAACAGAAGTGAACGCCGCGAGTTGCGTCGCCTCCTGCAGATAACTTATGGGCGCTCGGAGCAGGCGAGGGCCATCGGAGACCGAAATGTGATGCGGGACCTCAGCGCAGCTCGATGGTCCGCGCGCTCGACACACGCCCGCCCACCTCGACCTGCTGACCGAGATAGCGATTGTGGGTGTACAGCCTCGAGCCCTGGCCCTGGAAGACCTCGAGGTCTCGACCCAGGGCGGCCGTGAGGCGCACCGCCGCCGACCCCGTCGCCTCGTCCTCGCGGATCCCGAGATCGGGCGCGAACATGCGTGCGCGCACCCGGCCGGCCTCCTCGTCGGCCCACGCCCAGACGTAGACGGCGCTGTAGCCGAACGCGTCCGGATCCACGACGCCGACTGCGGCGGGCCCATCGAGCTGCACGAGTTCGAACTCCGGGGCCCACTCCGAACGTGCGGTGACGAAGACGAGGTCGCCCTCCACCCGCACGCGGGCGCTGCCCGCGGGGACGTCGATCTGCCTGACGTCGTCACCGCTCGCGTGCAGCCACGCCGCGAGCCCCACGGTGGGGTGACCCGCGAACGGCAGTTCCCGCGTCGGGGTGTAGATGCGGGCCCGCGCCGAGCCCCCGGCGACGGCGTCGACGAAGATCGTCTCGCTGAACCCGAGGTCGGCGGCGATCTGCTGCTCTCGGCGCTGTGTCGCGGACGACGCCCACACGATGGCCAGCGGATTGCCGTGGTCGCCGTCCTCATCGACGAAGACGCGTACGACGTTCACGAGGAGGCTCACGAGAACCGATCCTCGCAGACATGCCCGAAACCCACGACGGCGCGCTCCGTTCACCGTCGCGTCACCGGCGGCGACGATAATGCCCGGAGGACACCCCACGGGTGGGAAGGGACGACGCGCATGGGCGACGGGTTGCAGCAGTACATCGAACAGCTCCGGGAGGAGGGGTACTCGGTTCGAGACGGTCACACTCCCGACCCCGACCTCATCGACCCGAACGGCGCCCCCGTCTACACGTGGCAGGAGGGGTATCCCTACGCGGAGCGGATGGACCGCGACGAGTACGAGTTCGAGAAGTACCGTCTGCAGGTCGAGCTGGTGAAGTTCCAGTACTGGCTCGAAGACCACGGCAAGCGCGCGATCATCTTGTTCGAGGGGCGGGATGCCGCGGGCAAGGGCGGCACGATCAAGCGCTTCACCGAGCACCTCAATCCCCGCACGGCTCGGGTGGTGGCCCTGGCGAGGCCCACCGAGCGCGAACAGGGGCAGTGGTACTTCCAGCGGTACGTGCAGCACCTTCCGACGGCCGGCGAGATCGTCATGTTCGACCGGTCCTGGTACAACCGCGCGGGCGTGGAGCGCGTCATGGGCTTCTGCTCGGACCAGGAGTACGAGACGTTCATGACGCAGGCGCCGCAATTCGAGCGGATGCTCATCGACAGCGGCATTCACGTCACCAAGTTCTGGTTCTCGGTCTCGCGAACCGAGCAGCGCACCCGCTTCGCTCTCCGACAGCTCGACCCCGTCCGTCGGTGGAAGCTCTCGCCGATGGACCTCGCGTCCCTGGACCGCTGGGAGGACTACACGGCGGCGAAGGAGGAGATGTTCCGTCGCACGGACAAGAAGCATGCCGCGTGGACGATCGTCCGGTCCAACGACAAGAAGCGCGCCCGCATCAATGCCATGCGCTTCTTCCTCGGGCAGTTCGACTACGACGGACGCGACGACGCGGTCGTCCGCGAGCCCGACCCTCTCCTGGTCATGCGCGGTCGGCAGGAGACGGCGGACGAATAGCCGACGGACGAGCAGCGGGGACGCCCTCCGCCCCCGCGGTGGTCAGCGCTTGCGCTTGCGCGCCTTCGGCGAGACCAGCGCCCGCACCTGACTCCAGAGCTCGCCGTACGCCTGCGCGGCTTCGGTGGTGGGAGCGTACGAGCCGAGCGGCGCGCGGTGCGTGCCCATCCGCTCGATGTGCACCGTCGCCGGCACGACCACGTCGGTGACGGCCGCCTGCGTGGCGGGCAGCTGTTCGACGGCTGCACGGTGCGCGGTCTTCCGGCGGTCGACCATCGACAGGAAGGCCACGACCGGCGCCTTCGAGACGGATGCCTCGACGAATTCGGTGACCTGCTCCAGAGAGCGCATCGACAGCGGCGAGGGCACCAGCGGCACGACGACCGCGTCAGCGGAGAACACCGCGTTCTCGGCCACCAGCGACGCCCCCGGTGGGCAGTCGAGGATCACGACGTCGTAGTCGGACTCCACCTGCTCGAGGATCTTCGCGACCCTCCGCTCAGACTTCTTCGCGTGATCGAAGACGAGGTCGAGATCGCGGTAGCTGGCGTCGGCGGGCAGCACGTCGAGATGGTCGAAGGCGGTGGAGCGGATCGCCGCCGACACCTTGCTGTCACCAGCCACGAGGGCTCCGACGCCGCCCTTCACTTTGGGCTTCACCTGCAGGAGGAAGGTGGTCGCTCCCTGCGGATCGAGGTCCCACAGCAGCACCCGATAGTCCTTCGCGGCCTCCCAGGCGAGGTTCACGGCGGCGGTCGTCTTCCCGACCCCGCCCTTCGTGCTGTAGACCGCGACGACCTTCATGCGCCGTTTCCCGTCGTTCGCAGCATTCCGAACCTCCACCTTCGCGGCCGCGGCGGGCCGTTGTGTCCCACCGTACTGATCCGCGGCACCCTCGCGGGGCTCGGGGGCCGGCCGATCACCCCTGCGGCCTGCGGCGCGGGGGCGGACGGTGCGGGATCGGTATGGGTTTGGAGGCGCCGTCGGGGCGGTCCTCCCACTCCTGGAGGCTGTCGAGGGCGTCGCCGACCGTGGCGAAGAGTACGGGCAGCGGGCGAGGGGGCACCCAGACCGCGTCGACCTGATCGTGCTCGTTCAGCGTGAGATGCGCCACGGGGTGCGCGCCGGGCTCCGTCGTGCCGGCGTACGTGATGACCCACGTGAAGAGGTCGGTTCGGTGCAGTCGGTACCGCTGTCTTCGCGCGGGCTGTCCCACCTCAGGCTCCGCCCGACGCACGACCTGCGGGCACGGCGTGGTGGTCGCCACGGCGAGCACGCGTCCAGCGGGAGAGGAAGTACAGCCCCACGCCCACGGCGAGGAGGATGGCCCCGAACAGCCAGACGATCGGACGCTGCTGCGTCATCAGCAGGATGCACGAGGCGATGCCGAGGATGGGGACGAAGGTCCACACCCGGAAGTGGGAGTGCTCCACGGTGTCGCGGCGGAGGACCAGCACCGAGACGTTGGCGCTGAGGAACACGAACAGCAGCAGGAGGACGACCGTCTCGGCGAGCGTGGCCAGGTCGCCGACGAGCGTCAGCAGCATCGCCACGACCGTGGTCGCCAGGATCGCCGCCCACGGGGTGCGACGCTTCGGCAGGACGCGCGAGAGCACACCAGGGAGCAGCCCCTGGTCGGACATCCCGTAGGCGAGGCGACTGGCCATGATCATCGTGAGCAGCGCGCCGTTGGCGACGGCGATCAGAGCGATGACGCTGAAGAGCCACGACGGGATGCCCACCCCGCTCGCCGCGACCACGGCGAGCAACGGCCCGCTGGAGGCCTCGAGTTCGTCGGCCGGGAGGGCGATCGAGCTCGCCAGCCCGACCAGCACGTAGACGACGCCCGCGGTCGCCAGCGCGGCGAAGAGCGCCCGCGGGTACATCTTGGACGGCTCTTTCACCTCTTCGATGACGTTGGCGGACGTCTCGAACCCCACGAACGAGTAGTACGCGATGATCGCGCCCGCCAGCACCGCCGAGGCGACGCCGGTGCCTTCGGGCACCTGAGTCACGCGCGAGATGTCGCCGCCGCCACCGGCCACCAGGAACGTCACGGCGACGACGACGATGACGAGCCCGCTGACCTCGATCGCGGTCATGACGAAGTTGGCCCCGAGCGATTCGCGGATGCCGCGTGCATTGAGTGCGGCGATGATTCCGAGGAAGACGATCGCGACGGGGACGGGCGGCAGGTCGATGAAGGTCCCCAGGTATTCACCGGCGAAGGCGAGCGAGAGACCCGCGGCGCTCGTGACACCGGCGGCCAGCATGCTGAAGCCGACGAGGAACGACACCAGCCGGTTCTTGAACGCCCGCTCCGCGAAGACGGCCGCTCCGCCGGCACGCGGGTATTTCGTGACGAGTTCGGCGTACGAGCCCGCGGTCAGCAGCGCCAGCAGGAGGGCTGCGAGGAGCGGTGCCCACAGCATCCCGCCGACACGGCCCGCGAGGACGCCCATGAGCGCGTAGATGCCGGCGCCGAGGACGTCTCCGAGGATGAAGGCGAACAGGAGTGGGCCGGTGATGCCGCGGTGGAGCGTGGACGGCGCGTCGGTATCGGTGGTCATCGGGCCACCGTAGGAGCCGGCCGGCGCTATGCGACTGCGGGTTGACAGCGCGCTTCGCCCGTGCGTCGGTGGGGCGGCTCCCGGCTCCCGGCTCCCGGCTGCGGATGGCTGCTGATCCCCGGCTGCTGCATGGCTGCTGATCCCCGGCTGCTGCTCCCGGCTGGTCGTGGCTGCTGCGCCCGCGTGTCGGCGGAGGCGGCGCGAACAGTCGCGACACGCCGCGCCGCGCCGGGACGGCCCGCGGTAGGCGGCGTGTCGCGACCGTTGGCACGGCCTGGGCCCGCGCACCCACCCGGGCGACCCGGCCGCTGCCCACCGCGCAGCCCACCGCGCAGCCCACCCAGCGCCGCGGCCGCGACCTCAGGGGCGCGGCGACAGGTCCGGCAGCGCGCGCGACCCGAATTCGTGCCGGAGCGCGCTCAGTGCGGCGAACCACCCGGCGAGGCCGTGCACGCCGGGCCCGGGCGCCACCGAGGCGGAGGCGAGGTAGACGCCCGGCATGGGCGTGCGCCACGGCTCGGCGCCGAGGACGGGACGACGGATGATCTGCCGCAGCGACGGTGTCCCGGCAGCGATGTCGCCACCGGGGTAGTTCGGGTTGTGCTGCTCGACCTCGACCGCGCTGCGGGAGCTCGTCGCGAGGATCGTGTCGCGGAAGCCCGGGGCGAATCGCTCGATCTGGCGGATGACCGCCTCCTGCCGGTCCTCGGCGCTGCCGGCGGGGACGTGCGTGTAGGTCCACAGTGTGTGGCGTCCGCGGGGTGCGCGCGATTCGTCGAAGACGGACGGCTGCGACGCCAGCACGTAAGGACTCTCCGGCAGGCGTCCGCGGCTCACGTCGTTCTCGGACGCGGCCAGTTCCGCCCGCGTCCCGCCGACGTGCACCGTCCCCGCCCGACGCACCTCCGCGTTCGCCCACGGCACCGGGTCGCTGAGCGCGAAGTCGATCTTCGCGACGCCGTCGCCGTAGCGGAACCCTTCGAGCGCCCGCCGATAGCGCTGCGGCATCCGCGACCCCGCCATGCTGATCAGCGCGCGCGGCGTGACATCCAGCAGCGTGACCCTCGCTGCCGGCAGTTCGCGCAGCGACCGTACGTGGCGCCCGGTGACCAGTTCGCCGCCGTGCGCGCGCAGGTCGTCGACCAGCGCGTCGACGATGCTCTGGCTCCCGCCGATCGGAATGGGCCATCCGCGTGCGTGCGCGTACGCGCCGAGCGTCAGCCCCGCGCCGGCGGCGGCGAGGCTGGGCTGGGGAAGGATGCTGTGTGCGGTGATCCCCGTCAGCATCGCGGGTGCCGCCTCGCCGTGGAAGCGCACGTTCCACGCCGGGGTGCCCTGCTCGAGGGTGCGGAGCCCGAAGGCGACGGCGGTCAGCGGGTCGCGCGGGATGCGCAGCAGCGGGGAGCCGGTGAGCTCGGCGACGGCGCCGGCGCGGTCGACGAGGGGCCGCATCAGCCGCTCCCATGCCCGGCCGTCGCGCCCCAGCTCTTCGCGGGTACGGGTGAGGTCGAGGTAGGCGATGCCGGCGCGACCCCCGTCGAGCGGATGCGCGTACGACACGTCCGGCGTGACGAACGGCACGCGTTGCGCGAGTCCGAACTCGCGGAAGAATCGCGACATGAACGCCAAGGGGTGCACGGCCGAACAGACGTCGTGCAGGAATCCGGGCAGCGTCAGTTCGCGGGTCGCGGCGCCTCCGCCGGCGCGGTCATCGCGCTCGTACACCCGCACCTTCAGGCCGGCGCGCGCGAGCGTCACGGCGGCGGCCAACCCGTTCGGTCCCGCCCCGACCACGACCGCGTCCACCTCGTCCCGCTCCCCGCTCTGCGTCACGACGCCGACGCCCACTCCGTCTGCAGCTCGCGCTCGGCCGAGGTCACATCCGACGGATGTTCCGACAGGCCTTCGGCGAGATAGGCCAGCCGATGCAGCGTCTCGCGGTTGCGCCAGTGCAGCAGCGCATCCATCAGCGTCTGCGGCACGTATCGTGCGGGACCGGCGAGAGGCTCCTCCTGCAGGCGGACGGCGCTGCCGAGACCGCGGGGTTTGACGTTGATGGTGATGAGGGCCTCTCCGATCGGCCAGCCTTTCGCCCGCATCACGATCAGCCGGGGCGGGTCGTACTCCTCGATGACCGTGGCATCGTCGATCAGCGCCGGCCAGACGCCGAAGGAATGGTGCAGGCGCGAGCCGACGTTCGGCCAGGCCTTCTCGACGTGGCGCATCCGCGATGCCCCCACCACCCAGGACGGGAACAGCCATCCATCGTCCAGCACCCGGAAGACGTCTTCGGGCGAACACTCCACGACCCTCACATTGCGCGACATCCCACGTCCTCTCCTCGGTGCCCGAGCGCTGCTGGGCGACGCCCCACTCTTTCGCGCGAGAAGGATACCGCCGAGGGTCTGGCCAAAACCTGCGCGAGCCGCTAGCTCCTCCCATCGAGGGTGATCGCTTCGGCGCCTGTCAACCCCGTCCCTATCGGGGCCCTCGTCCGGCTGAATAGACATGTACACCCCTGACGACGAGCAAGGAGCATCCCATGGTGCAGATCATCGAGACCGTAGACGTGGACGTCCCCGTCCGCACCGCCTACAACCAGTGGACCCAGTTCGAGAGCTTCCCGGAGTTCCTCGACGAAGTGGAGTCCATCACCCAGACCGACGACACCCACACCCACTGGGTCGTGAGCGTCGCCGGTGCGAAGCGCGAGTTCGACGCCGAGATCACCGAGCAGCACCCCGACGAGCGCGTCGCGTGGAAGAGCACCGGCGGGGACACCGACCACGCGGGCGTGGTCACGTTCCACAAGCTCTCGGACTCGACGTCGCGCGTCACCGTCCAGATCGACTGGGAGCCCGAGGGCCTGCTCGAGCGCGTCGGTTCGCTCGTCGGCGTCGGTTCGCACGCCGTGAAGAAGGACCTCAAGAACTTCAAGGAGCTCATCGAGAGCCGGGGCGCCGAAACGGGTGCCTGGCGCGGCGACGTCGAGGCGTGACCCCCGACGTGGACGACGCTGATCGGATGCTTCCTCCCGACGCCGCTTCGGAGTCCTCGGTCGACATGACCGACGAGGAGAAGCGTCGGGATCAGCTTCTGCGCGCGGCGGGGTCCACCGAAGAGGACGCGGCACCGCGCATCGAGACCACCAGGCGCGGCAACATCACGCGGATCGACATCGTGCCGGACGCCGTCGTGCGGCCCGGTACGGCGGACTGATCCACCGGCACCGTGTGCGCCCGGCTCCCTCGGGTCACCCGGGGGCTCGAAGGAGCCGGCGCACCGCTGCGGAGCCCGCCACGACGACCAGCACCCACGGACCGACCACGAGGATCGGGTCGAGCCAGGCGTGTTTCAGGTCGACGCGCCCGCGTCCGAAGCGTGAGGCGACGGGGTGGTGCCCGCGCTCGCCGAGCACACCGCTCTGGGTGATCGGATCGTCCGGACGACCCGACACGAGCGACCGGGCGTGCGCGGTGGCGGAGTCCACCCGATCGGCGGCGATCAGCAGCAGCCAGTGAGCGGTCTGGCCTTCGCTGTAGACGCGGTAGGCACGTCGACGGATCGCACCGGCCATACCGTGCAAGGGCTGAGCCGTCCCGAACACCGGTGTCAGGCGGAGGTGCTCGACCGACCTCTCGCGCCCACGCCCGCCCGCCTGCTGCGGGGGAAGCTCCTCGCGCGCCCCCGTGTCGATCCCCGGCTGCTCGCGGGGGAACGCGGGCCGATCGGCGTGGTCGAGATCGGCGCCCCAGCCGGGGATTCGCGCCCGCAGTTCGTCGGGCGATGGCCTGTGCTCGTGGTCTCGTGCGGTGTAGGGCATGGTGCTCCTTGCGGATGGTCGGCCGGCAGCGTTGCCGCGTGTGCGGCGGTTCAGGGTGTGATGACGGTCTTGATGCAGTCGTCGAGCTTGGATGAGAAGACGTGGTACGCCTCGGCGATGTGCTCGAGGGGCATGCGGTGGGTGATGAGCTCGTGGGGCGCGATGTGCCCGTTGCGGATGTGCTCCCACAGCCGGGGCCACTGCCTTTTCACCGGTGCCTGGTTGGTGCGGATGGTCAGGCCCTTGTTCACCGCATCGCCGAGCTTCACGGCGCTGAAGAGCGGCCCGTAGGCGCCCATCACCGAGACCGTGCCGCCCTTGCGGACCGCGTCGATCGCCCAGTTGAGGGCGACGGGCGAGCCTCCCTGCAGTTTGAGCTTGGCGGCCGTGACGTGCTGGAGGACATGGCCGTCCGCCTCGGCGCCGACGGCGTCGATGACGACATCCGCCCCCAGGCCGTCGGTCGCGTACTTCAGATGGCGGACGATGTCGCCGACCTGCCCGAAGTTCACGGTCTCGGCGAAGGCGAACGTCCTCGCCTTCTCGAGGCGGTAGTCCAGATGATCGACGACGATCACCCTTCCCGCGCCCATCAGCCAGCACGATCTCGCCGCGGCCAGTCCGACCGGTCCCGCCCCGAACACGACGGCCGTGTCGCCCTCCGCGATGCTCGCGAGCTGGGCGCCGAAGTACCCCGTCGAGAACGCATCGGTCAGCATGAGGGCATCCTCGTCGGAGATGTCCTCCGGGATGATCGCCGGGCCCACGTCGGCGAACGGCACGCGGACGCGCTCGGCCTGCCCGCCGTCGTAGCCGCCGGCCGTATGGGAGTAGCCGTAGATGCCGCCGACGGCTGTGGCGTTCGCGTTCACGTTGTGGCAGTTCGAGAACAACCCCCGTGCGCAGAAATAGCATGATCCGCAGTAGATGTTGAAGGGGACCATCACGCGATCGCCCACCCGGACGTTCTGCACCGACGAGCCGACCTGCTCGATCGTCCCGATGAATTCGTGGCCGAACGTGTGGCCCACCCGGGTGTCGGGCATCATGCCGTGGTAGAGGTGCAGATCCGAACCGCAGATCGCCGCGAGCTCGACGCGCACGATCGCATCGCCCGGATGGGCGAGCTCCGGTTCCGCTTTCTCTTCGACGCGGATCTGGTACGGACCGCGGTAGGCCATCGCCTTCATGTCGTCCCTTTCGTCGTCAGCACCATCGCCGTGCGGAGGGGTCGAGATCAAAAGGCTTGACAAACCGGATGCCTCACCCCCGCGTTCGCCGGGGCGGCACGGCGACCGCGGGGCGAGCACATCTCGGAGCTCAGATCAAGGGCGACGTCGGGACCGTGCCTGGTGGTACTTTTGCTGGCGGTCACCCGGGACCCGGAGGAGAAGGCAGCGCATGGGCACACTGTTCTACGATGACGCGCGGTTCGTCCTGGACGACCGGCTGCTGGCGCACCTGCAGATCATCATCAGCCTTAAGCTGCGCCGCGGCGAGAGCTTCTTCCTGTCGTGGAAGAGCAGCGAGTCCGAGGCTGAGGGCCGCAACGTGATCTGGATCGACAACGGCGTGCCGCTGAGGATGCGGTTCGACGAGTCGGAGACACCGAAGATCAACCGGGCCTGGGCTGAAACCCTGGCGCTATCGGCCAACACCAACAACGGACTGGTCATCACGGGCGAGAGCATCGAACCCGCCGACCAGCCGGAGGCCTAGCCCCACTCGAGCCACCAGTCCATGTCGGCGTGCTCGGGAGCATCCCGTGCCCCCTCGGGGCGGCTTTCATCATCGCCCGCGGCAGTCGCGGTCTGCTCGATGCGAACGGTGGTGTGCGGAGTGATGAGGACTTCCGCGCTCCCACCGGTGCCGACGTCGAAGCTCACGAATCCTCCACCGTCACGGACGGCGGAGAGGATCGCGGAGCGGACGTCGTCGATGCGCTCGTCCGACACCGCGAAGTACTGATCGTGGACGTTCACGTAGTACATCGGATCCACGTCCCCTCGGCGTCGAACAACCTGTGAGCGTCGACATTACGCAGATCCGCCCCGTGGAGCCCCCGGGTTGCCGGTGAGACGCGCCCGTGGTAACCGGCGTCCGCACCGATCCCCGCGCGGGTCCCGTTCACTCGGCGAGGCCGGCGCGGTCCACTTTGCGGTGATACCTCATGCCGGCCAGGCCGCCGAGGACCGCACCGATCAGGGCGACGGCCAAGGCTCCCAGCGCGGTCAGCACACCCGTGACCGTCGCGGTCTCGGGCGTCACGGGGATGCGCGGGAAGCTGTCGAGGTTCGCCAGGACGTCCCACTGGCTGCCGGCGATGGCAGTGACGGCCGCGACCACGATCGCGATCGCGACGGCCCAGATCCAGACGGCCAGGCCCTGCTTCGCACCGCTGAAGCGCGCCATCCGCCCCGCGACGTAGCCGCCCGCGAAATACGCGACGAGCAGGACGAGACCGAGGACGATCGCGCTGACCACGGCGATGGTGCCGGCGTTGTCGGCCGCCGCGTCGCCCGCAGAATCACCGGCGCTCACGCCGACGGCGGCGCCGACGGCGGCCACGATCGTCGCCAGGATGACGGCGGCGCCCGTGGCGGTGAGCCAACCGAAGAAGGCGGTCCCGAACTTGATGCCGCCGAACTTCGCCTTCTCGCGCGCATGGACATCGCGCAGCAATGCGTCCTTGCGCTCGCCGGTCGCGACCTCGGGGATGTGCGCGTCGCTCGTCACGCCCTGGGGCGCCCGGTCGGCGTCGTCGTGGGACGTGTGCGCGTCCACGCGCCCGATGTCACCCGTTCTGCGCTCGGCGGGGGGATTCAGCATGTCGGCTCCGATGATCGTGAGTGGTCGGATCACTCTGGGGGCGCGGAGCCGGTTCGCGTGAGGCGGTAGACAGGGCATCACTCCCGCGCTACAGTCCGAGCCCATCGGGCGGCGACCGGTGCGGCATTCGGGGCGTATGCCCGCCGGACGGCCTCTGCCATCGGCGTCTCGGCCGGTTCGCCGGCGGAGACGTCGAAGACACCGGCCTCATACGTGACGGTACGATCCGCGGAGGCGTCGACGCTCGTGCAGAGGGTGTCCCAGTCGAACGATCCCAGGAGGCTCCACGCGGTGACCGCGCAGACGATGCTTCCGTGCGACCGGGCGTGCTCGACCTCGCCCAAGGCGGCCTCCCACCAGGCGACCCGTGCGACCGCGTCGCCGTCCACGTGGATCTCGGTCACGGCGACGGCGCCTCCGTAGCGCGCCGACGTCTCCCTGATCAACGACGAGAGCGTCGGCGCGACGGCCAGGGCGACGTCGGAGGCCGCGACATCCGCATATGCCATCCGGCCGTTGCTGCCGTGGTCGGCGGGGTCGAAGAGCTCGCGTCGGTGATCGAGCCATCGATTGCTGCGCGGGTAGTGATTGATGCCCAGGACGCCCGGTACGGATGGGTGGTCGACGAACCATGCCAGAGCTGCGGCATCGGCGCCCCCCGACGAGGTCAGGTAGTCGTGCAGCGGATGCTGCGGCGTGACCTTTCCGCTGAGCAGGTCGTAGGTCAGCCAGCGGCGGTCGTTCTCGAACGTCACCTGATCCTCGAGCGGAGGGGTGCCGGTCGCTCGCCCCAGGTCTTCGGTCTGGATCAGTCGCGCCGCTGGATTGACCCGACGGATGCTGCGCATGGCCAGTACGGTCGCCCGGGCCTGCAGCACCAGCATCCGCACGAAAGATCCGTCGTTGCGACCGTGCGGATACCAGTGACCGTAGAGGCCGGAGAAGCGGGCGGTCGTGAGTGGCTCGTTGATGGGCGTGTAATCGTCCACCCACGGGTACCGGCGGGCGACCGCCTCGGCGTAGACCGCGAACCGCTCCGGAAAGCCCTCGTCGTCGAGGGACGTCCACGCCGGGCCGCTCCCGTGGTGCAGCAGTCCGACGACGGGGCGCACGGGACCGGCACCCAGGTGCCCGAGGGCCCGGTCGGACTCGCGGAAATCGAACACCCCGCGCACGGCTTCGACGCGCTCCCAGAGCACGGGGTAGCGCAATCGTGCGATGCCCAGCGTCACGAAACGGTCGAGGTCAGCTTCGATCCGAGCAGAGTGTCCGCTGGCATCCAGCTGGCTGTGGAACCGCCCGCCCACGCGATTGTGCGTGCACTCGATACCGCCCCAGACCTCGGGGCGCGTGAGCGGGCCCGGCGTCACCGCACGTCCGCCGCGTTCTCGCGCTGCCCTTCTCCGACCGGGCCGGCGGAGGGCGGCTCGGGCAGCGATCTCTGCTCCAGCGCGGCCATCTGCTCGAGCGCGGCCATCCGGCTCCAGATCGAGTCCCAGGACACGTCCTTGAGAGCGTTCGTGACGGCACGGAGCCGCGTCGGGTCGTCCTTCACCCCGACGGCGGCGTCGATGGCCGCCGCGAACGCCGCCGCGTCGTCGGCGATCGCCACGAGCCCCGGCTCGCCGTAGGTCCGCACCACATCGAGGATGCCGGTCGACACGACCGGGAGTCCGGCGGCGAGATACTCCGGCGTCTTCGTCGGACTGATGAACCGGGTGGCCGCGTTACGCGCGAACGGCATGATCGCGACATCCCACTCGGCCATCAGATCCGGAAGGTCGGCGTACTCGCGCAGGCCCAGGTAGTGGATGTTCGCGCGCCGGGGGAGCTCGGCGGGGTCGATCTTCACGATCGGCCCCACCATGACGAACTGATGATCGGGGCGCAGGTCCGCCACGTCCGCGAGCAGCCCGATGTCGAGCCGCTCGTCGAGCACGCCGGCGAAGCCCACCCGCGGACCCGTGGGCAGGTCCATCACCTCGGTGAGGCAGTCCGTCGCTCCGTGGATGTGATGACGGGCGCGGGCGAAGTGCGCCGCGTCGATCGCACTGGGGAGGCAGTGCACGTTGGGGTGCTTGGACCGCTTCGCCTCGTAGAGCGCCCGCCCGCCCGTCAGCACCAGGTCGGCGCGACTCAGCAGCTGCTTCTCGTTGAAGGCGAGGGCGGGCGGCGCGCCGTGGAAGGCGCCCAGCTCGTCCATGCAGTCGTAGACGACCGCGCCGGCGAGGTCCAGGGGCGCGACCGGCAGCGACATCGGGGTCTGGAACCAGAACGTCGGAGACGGCGTCCCGTGCTGCTCCACGAAGTCCGACAGCAGTCCGCGCTGCAGGGCGATCGCGTCACGGTCGCCCTGGTCCTCCGGGAGGACGGGCACGACCACGCGCACCCCACCCGCTCTGTCGGAGCAGCGCAGATGCGGCTCGACCCCGGCCTCGACGATCGCCTCCTCCACGAAGACCACGCCGCGTGTGCGGGCGAACCGACTCATGACGTGCTGCGGACGCTGGTAGACGAAGTCCCATCGCAGATGGGAGAAGCAGAAGAGATCGGCGGGCGGATGCTGCGCGGCACGGGTGTCCATCCGGTCAGTGTCGAGCTGCCGTCGATTTTCCCGGTGGCCCTTGACGCGGGATCGCGCCGTGGACTATCCGAACTCCTGTCCCGCGCGAGCGCCGTTCACGGCAGCGCAGGCATCGGCGCCGCGCGTGCATGTAGCTCATGACGGCCGAGCTTGGCAAGGGGCATCGGGAACGATTCGGTCGCGCGTAGGAATGGGACTTCTCCGGCCCGACGGGTCGGTTACGAAAGGGGCAATGATGACGGACAGCTATGACACGGGTGTGCAGAGCACGTCGGGAACCGCGTCCGCGGACTCCCCCGGCACGCTCGATTCGGCCACGCAAGAGGCCGCCGGGCTGACACACACCACCGCCGACCAGGCCAAGAGCGTCGCCGGCACCGCCAAGGACGAAGCATCCTCCGTCGTGGGCGACGTGAAGACGCAGGCGAAGGACCTGTTCGCGCAGACGCAGAGCGAGCTGAAGGACCAGGCGAACACCCAGCAGCAGCGCCTCGCCGGCGGACTGAGCTCGGTCAGCGACGAACTCGGTTCGATGGCAGACGAATCCCAGGGTTCGGGCATCGCCGCCGATCTGGTCCGCCAGGTCTCGACACGCCTCTCGAGCGCTTCGTCGTGGCTCGGCGATCGCGATCCCGCCTCGGTGTTCACCGAGGTCAAGCAGTACGCGCGCCGCAGCCCCGGCACCTTCATCGTGGCTGCCGCCGTGATCGGCGTCGTCGCCGGAAGGCTGACGAAGGCCCTGACCGCGAACGCCGCGGATGACAAAGCGTCGGATGCCACGCCCCGGACGGCGGCCGACGACGTCGCGACCGATCGCTACGCGGTCGCAGCGCCCGCCGAGGTGCCCGCCGTCGGCGTGCACGCCACCGACCGCATCCCGAACCAGCCGTGGGATGCGCCGCCGGTGACCGGTACCGCGCCCATCGCGAGCGCGACGGTCTTCGCCGACGGCGAGCCGGATGCCGGTGACACGCCGATCTTCGAGCAGTCGAGCACGACCGCCGGAGACAGCCGAAAGGACGAAGATGACCGACCCGACACCTTCTGAGCAGAGAGCGGCCACCACGTCGCTCGGTGAGCTCGTCGGCGAGGTCACGCGCGACATCTCGACGCTCATGCGCCAAGAGGTCGAGCTGGCCAAAGTCGAGCTGAAGGAGACGGCCTCCCAGAGCGCGAAAGGCGCAGGTCTGTTCGGGGGAGCCGGCTATGCCGCCCTGATGGGCGTGCTCTTCCTCTCGATCGCCCTGTGGTGGGCTCTGGGCGAGGTGACCGGCCGCGGCTGGTCGGGCGTGATCGTGGCCGTCATCTGGCTGATCATCGCCGCCATCCTCTTCGTCGTCGGCCGAGGCCAGATGAAGAAGGTGAAGGGCGCCCCGCAGACCGCGGAGACCCTGAAAGAGATACCCGAAACGTTGAAGAGGAACGAGGAGAACCGATGAGCCAGTCAGCGGAAGAGATCCGAGCGAACATCGAGGCCACCCGGGCGGAGCTCGGCGGCGACGTGGACGCCCTCGCCGACAAGGTGACGCCGTCGAAGATCGTCGGTCGCCAGACCGACAAGGTCAAGGGAGCGTTCGGGTCGGTGCGCGACAAAGTCATGGGAGCGGCCGATGGCGCGGGCTCGTCCCTCTCGGACGCCGGTTCGTCCGCGTCCGCCGGTCTCAGCGGGGCGAAGGCGAAGGCGGAGGGCAATCCTCTCGCGATCGGCCTGATCGCCTTCGGCGCCGGACTTCTCATCGCGTCGCTCATCCCGGCGTCGCAGCGTGAGAAGCATCTCGCCGCCGACGTCAAGGAGCAGGCGAAGCCGCTCGTCGACGACCTGTCCGCGACGGCCAAAGAGGTCGGCGGCAATCTGAAGGAGCCCGCGCAGCAGGCTGCTGCGGCCGTGAAGGATTCCGCGGCGGAATCGGTCGAGGCCGTCAAATCCGAAGCCCAGTCGGCTGCCGGTGAAGTTAAGGATCAGGCGGGTCAGGCTCGCGAGAACGTCGCCGGGCACTGAACCACGCGTTGAGAGCACCCGGAGAACATCCATGAGGCGGGGCCACGAAAGTGGCCCCGCCTTCTGCGAGGAGAGATCGAATGAGCACCATCCACACCACAGGCCCGTCCGGGAAGGCGCCGGAGGCAGAAGACGAGGGCAAGCCGGACTCGCCGGACGATCTCGACAAGAGGTCGTGGAAGTACATCCTGAGGAAGACGCTTCGCGAGTTCTCGTCGGACCAGTGCCTCGACATCGCCGCATCGCTGACCTACTACGCGGTGCTCGCGGCGTTCCCCGCCCTGATCGCGATCTTCTCGCTGCTCGGGGTGTTCGGCCAGGGCCAATCCACCAGCGACGCCGTGCTCGACATCGTCGGCCAGGTCGCACCCGGCGATACGGCCGAGGCCATCCGTGGGCCGATCGAGCAGATCGCGTCATCGCCGGCCGCCGGCTTCGCCCTGATCTCCGGCATCGTGCTGGCCATCTGGTCGGCGTCGGGCTATGTCAGCGCGTTCAGCCGCGCGATGAACCGGATCTACGAGATCGAGGAAGGCCGTCCATTCTGGAAGCTCAAGCCGCAGCAGCTGCTCGTCACCCTGATCGCGATCGCGCTGATCGTGATCGCCGGTCTGATCCTCGTACTGTCGGGCCCGGTGGCCTCGGCCGTGGGCGACGCCGTGGGCCTCGGTGACATGGCGCTGCTGATCTGGTCGATCCTCAAGTGGCCGGTGCTCGTGCTCGTCGTCGTGCTCGTGGTCGCGGTGCTCTACTTCGCGACTCCGAACGCCAAGCAGCCCAAGTTCCGGTGGCTGAGCATCGGCGCCTTCCTCGCGATCCTGATCCTCGCGATCGCCACCGCGGCCTTCGGTTTCTACGTCGCGAACTTCTCCAACTACGACCGCACCTACGGTTCACTGGCGGGCATCATCGTCTTCCTCCTGTGGCTGTGGATCGCGAATCTCGCCCTCCTCTTCGGCGCCGAGTTCGATGCGGAGCTGGAGCGGGGCCGTCAGCTGCAGGCGGGTGTGGCCGCGGAGCGCGACATCCAGCTGCCGCCGCGCGACACGCGCAAGAGCGACAAGGCGGCCCAGAAGGAGGAGAAGGACGTCGCAGAGGGCCGACGGATCAGACGAGAGAACGAGTGAGGGCAGGCGGATGCTGCGCCCCTCACGAGCGCGCGTGATCATGTGAGCTCGCGCCGCGGTAATCAACCCCCACGGGACCACGCCCCACGAAAGGCACGCTGACGACATGAGAAGACTCCACTATTCCGGCGGGTACGTGCTGACGCCGGACGCCGTCAGCACGGCGCTCCTGCGCTATGCCCGTGCACTCGCCGACAACGCGACCTCCGACGTCGTCTCCATCCCGGTGCTGGAAGAGGGGGGCGCGCGCGGATACGCGCACTTCCTGGTGGGGCCCGCCAGCCAGCTGTATTCGACACCCGTCGCCGAATCGGTCGAGGAGGTCGTCGACGCCGAGCTCGTCGAAGAACTCGAGAAGCGCACCCGGCGCCTGCAGATCTCCACGCCGGTGTGGCCGGACATGATCGATGAGCCCGATTCACCGCTGGGCATCGACGAGCTGTGACGTCTATCAGTGGGTGCACCAGGGGTCAAGACCCTCGGCAACCCGACGCCGTGCCCCCTATGGTCGAGCGGCGCGAACCGCGCGCGCACATGAACACGGAGGCATGAGTTGGGCAAGTTCATCTACGACGGGCTCGTCAAGGTCGACTTCGAGGACCGACTGCTGATGCACCTGCAGACCGTCATCGGGGCGAAGCTCAGGCGCGGCGAGCCGTTCTTCTTCAGCTGGAAGGACGACACCAGCATCGGTGACGGCCGCACGACGGTGTGGCTGCACCCGCGCTGCTCGATGGTCTACAAGTACTACGGCAGCCGGCGACCGGCGGTCAATCGCGCCTGGATCGAGGCGCTGTCCTACACCGCGAATTCGCAGACCGGGCTGCACATCGTTCCCGAGCCGCCGGAGGGCAGCGGCGAGGCGAGGCTGCCGTCGTGAAGCGCATAGACATCACGTACGGCGGGCAGCTCTACAGCGTGGGCGGCCGCGAGATCGAGGATCTCACCGATGAGATCACGGCCGCCGTGCGCGACGGCGGTGGGTGGATCCGCGTCAACGACGGGGAGGGCGAGCGCCGTGACGCGCTCCTGTTCGTCAGCACCGGCACGAGCATCGCGGTGATCCCGATCCCGGCGACCGGCGGCACCGACTGATCTTCTCGTCGCGACGTATAGATGGTCGGCGGACGTTCGTCAATGCCCTTCGGCGGGTACGTGGGCACGGCTCACAGTGGGGCATGACCGAAACGCGAAGCATCCGATCTTCCCGCTCCCTCACCTTCTCGACGGGTGGCGTGCGATGAAGGCGCTCACGTGGCAGGGCACGCGCAAGGTCAGCGTCGAGGAAGTCCCCGACCCGCGCATCGAACACCCCACCGACGCGATCGTCAAGATCACCTCGACCGCGATCTGCGGATCGGACCTGCACCTGTACGAGGTCTTCGGTCCGTTCATCGATCGCGGTGACATCCTGGGTCACGAGCCGATGGGGGTCGTCGTGGAGGTGGGCGCCGACGTCAGCACCCTCGCGGTCGGCGACCGCGTCGTCATCCCCTTCAACATCTCGTGCGGCACGTGCTTCATGTGCCGTCGCGGGCTGCAGTCGCAGTGCGAGACCACGCAGGTGCGCGAATACGGGAGTGGGGCCGCGCTGTTCGGCTACACCAAGCTCTACGGCCAGGTGCCGGGAGGTCAGGCCGATTACCTGCGCGTCCCGCTGGCCGACTACAACCACATCAAGGTCGGGGCGGAGCTCCCGGACGACCGCTACCTCTTCCTGAGCGACATCCTCCCGACGGCGTGGCAGGGCGTCGAGTACGCGCAGGTTCCCGAGGGCGGCACGCTCGCCGTCATGGGTCTCGGCCCCGTCGGCCAGTTCGTCGCGCGCATCGCTGCGCACCGGGGGCTGCGGGTCCTGGCCGTCGAGCCCGAGCCGGCGCGTCGAGCGATGGCGGAGCGTCACGGGGCAATCACCTTCGACCTGACGGACACCATCGTGGACGAGTTGCGCGATCTCACCGAGGGCCGGGGAGCGGACGCCGTCGTCGACGCCGTGGGCCTCGAAGCCCACGGCGACGGCGGCGTGAAGTTCATCCAGAAGGCCGTCGGACTCCTGCCCGATGCGCTGTCGCGGCCGATGATGGACAAGACGGGAATGGACCGTCTCGCGGCTGTCTACGCGGCGATCGACGTCGTCCGCCGCGGAGGCACCGTCTCGCTGAGCGGTGTCTATGCCGGCGACGCCGACATCCTGCCCATGAAGACGATGTTCGACAAGCAGATCAGCCTGCGGATGGGGCAGTGCAACGTGAAGCGGTGGATCGACGATCTGCTGCCGCTCGTCGAGGATCCCGCTGATCCGCTCGGAGTGATGGATCTCGTCACCCACCACGCCCCTCTCACCGACGCCCCCGAGCTGTACGAGATGTTCCAGAAGAAGACCGACGGCTGCATCAAGGTCGTTCTGAACCCCGCCTGACGCACGGCGCGTAGCATCGGGATCGACATGGCACATCGAAAGCGCGTCGCCGAGCCCGATCGGACCGAGAAGACCTGCGCGTCGTGCGGCCGACGCATCGAGTGGCGCGCGGCATGGGCGTCCCACTGGGACGAGGTGCGCTACTGCTCCGATGCGTGTCGCGCCCGCCGGGTGTCGTCGACCGATCGCGAACTCGAGAAGACGATCCTCCGGCTGCTCGGCGAGCGGGCGGCGACATCCACGATCTGCCCATCCGACGCCGCCCGCGCCATCGGCGGCGAGGAGTGGAGAGACCTCATGGAGCCTGCGCGCCGTGCCGCGCGCAGACTCGTCGCCTCGGGCGACGTGCGCATCACCCAGAAGGGCGCGCTCGTGGATCCGTCGACGGCGAAAGGCCCGATCCGCATCGGCCGCGCACGACCGAACGAAGAACAGTGAATGGTGGAGGACTCAGGAATTGCACCTGCAAGGCGCCTCGAGTGCGCGTCCCCCGTGTGAGATCACTATAACGAGCGGGCAGATGGTAGACAAGTTGCCGAAGGGAGGGCGCGTCGCGCATTCCGTGATCGCGGGATCGGACGCGTCGGTGTATGACCGCTGCTGAGAATGGTGTGACCGCCGATGACATACGCCGCATCTACCTCGAATACATGACGGAGCGGGGGCACGTCGTCATTCCGCGGGCCCCGCTCATCCCCAAAGACGACCCCACCACCCTGTTCACCGGCAGCGGGATGCAGCCCCTGCTTCCCTACCTCCTCGGTGCGGAGCATCCCGCGGGGAGGCGTCTCGCCGACAGCCAGACGTGCCTGCGCGTGCAGGACGTCGAGGAGGTGGGCGACAACCGGCACACGACATTCTTCGAGATGCTCGGCAATTGGAGCCTGGGCGACTACTTCAAGGAGGAGCAGATCCCGCAGGTGTGGACGTTCCTCACCGAGAAGGTGGGGCTCGACCCCGACCGCATCTACGTCTCCTGCTTCAGCGGCGACCCCGAGAACAGCATCCCCAAGGACGAAGAATCGGCGGCGATCTGGTCCCGCCTGTTCGACGAAGCGGGTGTCTCGAGCGCTCAGGTCGATGTCGGCACCGAAGAGCACGCGGCCGCCGTCGGCACGGACGGGGCCCGCATCGCGTTCTACAGCAAGAAGAACTGGTGGTGCCGTGGAGGCAAGGCCGAGGACATGCCGGTGGGGGAACCCGGCGGTCCCGACACCGAGATGTTCTACCTGTTCCCGAATGTGGAGCACGACACGGCGTACGGTCTGCACTGCCATCAGAACTGCGACTGCGGCCGATTCATCGAACTCGGCAACTCGGTGTTCATGGAGTACCAGAAGGCCGAGGTCGGATTCGAGCCGCTTCCTCGGAAAAACGTCGACTACGGCGGAGGACTCGCGCGTATCGCCGCCGCCGCGATCGACAGCCCCGACGTGTTCCGCATCGGCCTGCTGTGGCCGATCATCGAGAAGCTCCAGGAGCTGTCAGGCAAGACGTACGAAGATGAGACGCGGGCGATGCGGGTGATCGCCGACCACCTGCGCGGCGCGACGTTCCTGGCCGTCGACGGCGTGCGCCCCGGCAATAAGGCGCAGGGCTACGTGATGCGGCGACTGATCCGCCGCGCGGTGCGCTTCGCGTTCGACCTCGGACTCGAGGAGAACTTCTTCCCGCAGATCATTCCGACCATCGCGGGCATCTACGAAGAGCACTTCCCCGAGGTGGCCCAGCATGCGACCGAGGTGGAGCGTGTGCTCGTGAAGGAGGAACAGGGGTTCCGACGCACGCTGCGCAAGGGCCTCAAGCAGCTGAACAGCTACCGCGGCACCACGGTCACGGGCGAAGAGCTGTTCGTGCTGTACGACACCTACGGCTTCCCGGTCGAGCTGTCGACGGAGGAGGCGCTGCGCAAGGAGATCGCGCTCAGCGAGAGCTGGCGCGAAGAGTTCGACGAGCAGATGGCGGCGCAGCGCGCGCGGTCGCAGCAGAGCACCACGCTGCACCCGTGACCTGCACGGCGGCCGCCGCCGCGGACGGCGGCCGCCGTAGGCTCGATGCATGACACCGTTCGTCTCGTCCCCCCTCGCGCGCACGACCCCCGAGAAGGTGGGTATCCCGTCCGCCGCGCTGAGCACCCTGATCCGTGCGCTGGAGGATCAGGGGCTCGACCCTCACGCACTGGTCGTCGTCCGCCACGGGCGGATCGTGCTCGACACCGCGTGGGCCCCGTACCGCACCGACCGGGCGGCGCTGTCGTACTCGGCCTCGAAGACCTTCACCTCCGTCGCGATCGGATTCCTCGAGAGCGAGGGGCGCCTGCGCCTCGACGACTCGGTCGGCGATCTGCTCGACCTGCCCAACCCGAACGGCCTGACGGTCTTCCACCTGCTGACCATGAACACGGGCCACACCGCGGAGCAGATCGAGGGGCTGAGGTTCGATCCGCGTGCCCTGCTCGCGGTGCCTCCCGCCTTCGTGCCCGGCACCTATTTCTCCTACAACTCCGACGCGACCTACGCGCTGTCCCGGATCGTCAGCGCGCTCACGGGCGAGACGCTGACCGAGTACCTGCGGCCCCGCCTCCTCGATCCGCTCGGGATCGGCCGGCGGTGGATGAGCCCGCTGTTCGGCGTCGAGCAGGGGTTCTCGGGCTTCCATCTCACCGCGTACGACATCGCGCGTCTCGCCTCGCTGCTCGCCGACGGGGGACGGTGGGGGGAGGACACCCAGCTTGTGCCCGCCGACTACGCCGCCGACCTCGAGAAGCCGTGGTCCGACTCGCACAACCCGGGTGACGGGCCGCCGGCCGAGGGCGCGCCGGTTGATGACTGGACGCTCGGATACGGGTACCAGGTGTGGCGCAGCCGCCATGGATTCCGCATCGACGGCGCCTACGGTCAGTTCGGGCTCGCGATCCCGGAGCGCGGGCTGGCGATCGGCTATCAGGGAGCGTCGCGCGACACCCCCGCGACCCTGAACGCCATGTGGGATTTCGTCGAGGCGATCGGCGATGGCGACGTGGAGACGGATGCCGCGGCATCCGCAGCACTTGCCGATCGGGCGGACTCGCTCGACACGTGGAACGCCCGCGAGGTGCTCGCAATCGACCCTGCCGCACCGGTCGACACGATGGGCTGGGCGCTCAGCGAGGAGGGCGAGGGATGGCGCCTGAGTATCCCGGGCGGCGACGTCCTGCCCGCTCTCGAGGTCGTCGTCGGCAACGGTACGTGGATCGAGACCGTCGTGGAGCGGACGGGGGAGGGTCATCCTCTCGGCCGCCCGCTGCCCGTGGTCGGGCCCGAGGTGAGCGAGGGAACGCATCTCGCGCTGGCAGCGCGGGGAGCGCGCACCCCCGCAGGTGATGTGCTGGTCCACCTCGTGAACACGACCTCGCCCCACCGGATGATCGTCACCGTCGCGGCGGACGGAGAGATATCCGCAGGGTGGCACACCGCCCCGCTCTGGGAAGCGACGCTCTCGACGCTGGTCACGGCTGCTTTCGTCCTCGACACCGCCGACTGAGCCGGGCGCCGGGGCCTCAGGCCACCCGACGCACGACGATGATGCCGTCCTCGAGGTGGCCGTGGGCGTCCGCCGCGACGACGTCCGCACGCGGACGGACGTCGACCGCCTCCGCCACCCACTCGGGTGCGCGCAGACCCAGGGTCTCGAGCTCCTCGTCAGGGGTGCGCAGCACCGGACCATGATCGTGCGCGTCGGACCCGGCCTGCGCGACGTGGGAGACGATCACCAGCCTGCCGCCCGGTGCCACGCGCGCTGCCGCGGCGCGCAGCACCTCGATGCGCGGGAAGTCATGCTCGGAGGAGTGCAGGAAGCTCGCCGTGACGAGGTCGAATCGCGCATCCGGCATCTCCCTCGTGGCATCCATGACGACGAAGCGTGCGCGGTCGTCGTCGATCCCCTGCTCGCGCGCCGCAGCGGAGGCGCGCCCGACAGCCGTCGCCGAGACGTCGATGCCGGTGACGCGCCAGCCGTGGTCGGCGAACCAGATCGCATCGCCACCTTCGCCGCAGCCGATGTCGAGGACGGTGCCGGGCGCGAGCGGTGCGACGAGGATGGCGACGGTGCTGTTGACGTGGCCCGACCACACCGTGCCTGCGGACGAATAGCGGCTCTCCCACTCCCGGTTCCGGTCCGCGGTCCGTTGTGCGGCGACCGCGTGCGCCGCATCCTCGGCGACGAGGGCGCTCTTCGCGCCCGCCGACCCCTCGCTCATCGAGGGGGGCCCGCCGGCGTCAGGGCTCGCGGTGTCGCCTCGTGTGTCCGTGTGCGCATCCATGTCTTCATCGTGTTCGTCTGCGCATGAAGTTGCAAACGCTTTTGCGATATTGGCAAGATGGGGGGATGGCCGGGGAGATCGAGCACGTCGGGCCGCGTCTTCGCGCCGCGCGGCAGTCGCACGGGTGGACCCTCGAGGATCTGGCCGAGCGCGCGGGGATGTCGGCCAGCACGCTGTCGCGGCTGGAGTCCGGCAAGCGCCAGGCGTCGCTCGGGCTGCTGGTGCCGCTCACGCGCCAGCTCGGCATCCGCATCGACGATCTGCTGCCCACGGCGTCACCCGACCCGCGGGTGCGTCGCAGCCCCACGCGACGCGGCGGCATGACGATCGCCCCGCTGACACTCGATCACTCCCCGGTGCAGACGTTCAAGATCACCTTCCCCGCCGCACATGCCGCGCCCGCTCCGCGGGTGCATGAGGGCTTCGAGTGGATCTACGTCCTGAGCGGGCGGCTGCGACTTGTGCTCGATGACACCGAGCACGTGATCGAGCGGGGCGAGGCGGCGGAGTTCGACACGCGCCTGCCGCACAGCCTGAGCGCGACGGTGGACGGCCCCGCCGAGGTGCTCAGCATCTTCAGCGCCGCCGGGGAGAGGCTGCACACCCACGTCGCGACCGACTGAGGAGAAGGCGGCAGCCGTCCGGGCGGACGGCGGTCGGCGGTGCATCAGGACGCGGCGGCCCGTTCGGACTCCGCCTGTTCGTGCTTCCACTCGCGGAACGACTCCTCGGTGCGCCCGTAGCGCCAGTAGCCCGAGATCGAGACGCGATCACGGCGGAGGCCGCGCTCACCGAACAGATACGGGCGGATGCGGTGCATGACCTCCTGCGCCTCGCCGTGCACGAAGACGTGCGGGGTGCCGACCGGCCATTCCAGGCTGCGCACGGCATCGAGCAGCAGCCCGTCGGCGGGACCGCCCGCCCGGTACACCCACTGCACCCGACCGCCGTCCGGGAGGGCCATCGCGGCTTCGTCTCCCGGCTCCTCCACGAGGACGATCACGCGGGCCACCGCGTCGGCGTCGAGTGCGGCGGCTGCGGCGATGACCGCCGGCAGCGCGGACTCGTCGCCGACGAGGAGATGCCAGTCCGCGTCCGGATCGGGACGGTAGGCGCCACCCGGGCCGTTGGCGAGCAGGGTGTCGCCGGGCTGCGCGTGCGCCGCCCACGGGCCGGCGACGCCCTCGTCACCGTGGACGACGAAGTCGATCGCCAGCGTGCCGGCCGCGACATCCGGGAACAGTGCGGTGTACGTGCGCACGTCCGGCAGGTGCTCGGGAGGGAGGATGCCGCGGAGTGCACGCACGTCGAGCGGTTCGGGGTATGTCACACCGGGCTGAAGGAAGACGAGCTTCACATAGCGATCGGTGGCGTCACTGCCGGCGAAGGCGGAGAGGTCATCGCTGCGGAAGTGGATGCGCCGGATGTGGGGTGTGGTCCAGTCGGCGCCGGTGACGGTGAGTCGCGTGGTCACCGCGTCAGGCCGCGGCGAGCTTCTTGAGCTTCTTCTTCGCCTCGCGCTCGACGAGTACGGGGAGGAAGTCGCGCACGTGGGCGTCCTTCATCGTCGCGTGCGCCTCGTCGACCGTCGTGCGGATCACAACCGGGTCGAGATTCGGGAACCGAAGAGTCAGGCGCTCCACCACCTGATCCATCGCTGCGTTCTCGTCGACGATCTCGTGGGTCATGGTGCTCTCCAAGGGGGTTCGACGCACGGAACGAGTCGTGCGTTCTCGCAACGATATCCGGCGACGCTCCGATCTGCCACCGGCCCGCACGTCGACGGGGTGGCGGCATGTCCGCCCCCGCAGTACTGTCCCGCCATGACCGATCAAAAGGCGGATCCCCTCCTCCTGGACTGGCTGCGCGAGTCCGACCCCGCGCTGCGCTGGCAGGTTGAACGCGACCTCCTGCGTGCACCCGAGGACGTGTGGAGTCGCACGAGGGCGCGCATCGCGACGGAGGGGTTCGGCGCGCGGATGCTGGCGCACCAGGGTGCCGACGGGCAGTGGGCGGGGGGCGCGTTCTTCCCGGGAGGGTGGTTCGACTCCGGCGGACCCGAAGAGCCGGAAGGCCAGCCCTGGACTGCCACGACCCCGGTGCTGAAGCTTCTGCGGGAATGGGGCCTCGACGCGTCAGCGCTGGACGGGACCGCGGCGCTGCTGGCGGCGAACGCCCGGTGGGAGTACGACGATCTGCCGTATTGGGGCGGCGAAGTGGACTGCTGCATCAACGCCGACACCCTGGCGACGGGTGTCTGGCTCGGGGCGGACGTCGACGGTATCGCCGAGTGGTTCGTCGAGCACCGCCTCGCCGACGGTGGCTGGAACTGCGAGTGGGTGGAGGGATCGACGCGCTCGTCGTACCACTCCACCCTCAACGCCGTCCGCGGCCTGCTCGCATACGAGGTCGCAACCGGCGGCAGCCCGGCGCTCACGGCGGCGCGCCACGCCGGCGAGGAGTACCTCCTGGAACGCGACCTGTTCACGCGCCTCACGACGGGCGACCTCGTCGGTGACTGGGCGCTGCGCCTGTCGTACCCCTTCCGCTGGAAATACGACATCCTCCGCGCGACCGATCATCTGCGCGATGCCGCCCTGCACGACGGCACCCGGCCCGACCCCCGCATGAGCGAGGCCATCGAGCTCCTCCGCGCGCAGCGTCAGCCCGACGGCACGTGGCTGCAGGGCGTGCGCCACCCCGGGCGGGTGTGGTTCGAGGTCGATGTGGCGGAGGGCCGGCCGTCGAAGTGGCTCACCTTCTTCGCGACACGCGTGCTGGCATGGTGGGATGCCGGCTGACGGGTTCGACGAGCGGAGCCGTAGGTGTGGACGGCACGCGCGTCTCAGCCGGCCAGCGCCCGGTGCACGGATGCCACGGCGCTGGAGCCTTCGCCCACTGCTGCCGCCACCCGCTTCATGGAGCCGCGGCGGACGTCCCCGGCCGCGAACACGCGGGGGACGGATGTCTCGAAGGGGAGGGGCTCGCGCCCGAGCGACTGCCACTGCGCGAGCGTCTGGGAAGCGACATCCGTGCCGGTCCGCAGGAAGCCGTCGCTGTCGCGATCGAGGTCGGGCAGCCACGAGGTCGCCGGATCGGCGCCGATGAAGCAGAACAGTCCGCGGGCATCGATCTCGCCGACGGTGTCGATGTGCACGCGCTCGAGGGCGCCCGTGCCGTCGAGACCGACCACATGCGAGCGCGTATGCACATGCACTCTCGGGTCTTCCAGGAGGCGGTCGACGAGGTAATTCGACATGCGTGCGCCGAGGTCGTCCCCCCGCACCACCAGGTGAACGGGGCACCCGTTCGACGAGAGGTAGAGAGCCGCCTGCCCCGCGGAGTTGGCGCCGCCCACCACGACGACGGGTGACGAGATCACCTGGCGGAGCTCCAGCTGCGTCGCCGCGTAGTAGATGCCGGATCCCTCGAATTCACTCCAGCGTTCGAGACCGAGACGGCGATAAGCCGCGCCCGAGGTGACGATGGTGGTGCGGGCCCGGATGATGCGCCCATCGGTGAGCGTGATGTCGAGCAGATCGCCGGCGGGCTCGAGGGCGACGGCCTCGCACGGGGCGTACACGCGCACACCGAACTTGAGTGCCTGGAGCGATGCCTGGCCGATGAGGTCGCCGCCGCTGACCCCGAAGGGGAACCCGAGGAAGTTCTCGATGCGCGATGTCGCCGCCGCCTGCCCGCCAGGGGCGACCGCGTCCAGCAGCACGGTGCTGAGCCCCTCCGAGGCACCGTAGATCGCGGCGGCGAGACCCGCGGGACCGCCGCCCACGACGACGAGGTCGACGATCTCGTCGCCCCGCGCCTGGTAGCTCAGCCCCAGGCGCTCGGCCACGATCCCCGGTGTGGCGCGGAGGATCGGCTCGCCCTGTATGAAGGCGACGGGGAGGTCGGCTTCGGTGAGGTCGTGGCCCGACAGCGAGCCGAGATCACCGGGCGGGAGCCCCACCGCTGCGTGCACGAGGTCGAGCCGTTCCGCGAAGCGCTGGAGCGCCAGCAGATCTCGCGAGGACTCCACCCCGACCAGTTTGAGCGTCATGGCCGCGGGACCCCGTCGCAGGCTCTCGCGCCGCGCCCACAGCGCATGCAGAACGATGTCGCAGAGCTCATCGTCTTCGGCCATCAGGCGACGCAGCTGATCGCGCGGCACGCGGAGGACCCGGCCGTCGGTGACCATCCGCGCCGACAGGAAGGCGCCCTGGCCGTTGAGCAGTCCGAGCTCGCCCACGAAGGTGCGCTCACCCATGACGGTGATGTGCATCTCCCGCGACCAGCTCAGAGCATCGCGCACGATCTCCACGCGGCCGGTCTCGACGAGGAAGAGGTCGTAGGCGGGGTCGCCGGCGCGGAACAGGTAGTCGCCCGCGGCCGCGGTCTCGGCGGTGCCGAACGCGGTGAAGCGCGCCCACTGGGCGTCGGTCAGGGGCGGGCTCTGGACGGGATCGCGAGACGCGTCAATCATCACCACGACCCTAACCGGCCGGGGCGGTGATGTCGTCCGATGCCGCGAGCGCGCGGATCAGCGACTGTGCGTCGTACGGCCCGACGTGCCGCCGGCCGTTGACGAAGAGCGTCGGCACCGAGGTGATGCCCATCGCCTCGGCGTCGAACATGTCGTCGCGCACGCGAGAGGTCACGTCGGGATCGGTGAGGTCGCGTTCGAACCTCTCGACATCGAGGCCGAGATCGCGCGCGAGGCGGACGATGTCGGACGGGCGCTGATTCTCCTGGTCGGCGAACAGCCCGCGCTCGAACTCGAAGAACTTGCCCTGCAGTGCGGCGGCCTCTGCGGCCTCCGCCCCGGCCAGCGCGTTCGGGTGGGGCCCCACGAGCGGGGCGTGCCGCCAGACGTAGCGCAGCTGATCTCCGAGTTCGCGCGCGACCTCCTGGATAGACCCCGACGCCTTGAGGCAGAACTCGCACTGGAAGTCCCCGTACTCGACGATCGTGTACGGCGCGTCCGCGTTCCCGAAGACGTGGTCGCGGCGCATGTCGACCGGGCGCACGAGTGTCTGACCGGTCTCGATGTCGGGGTGCGCGGCGTCCGAGACGCGGAAGACGATCGTGGCGATGAGGAAGGCGAGGACGGATGCGGCGAGCACGCCGACCCGCGCTTCGTTCTGTGCGGCGGGGTCGTCGATGGCGATGTCGACGATGAACAGCGAGATCGTGAAGCCGATGCCGCACAGTGCGGCCCCGCCCGCGATGCGGTCGAGCGTGAGACCGGGGCCGAACTCCCCGACGCGGAAGAGCTTCATCAGCGCGCTCGAGCCGAACACGCCGAGGAACTTGCCGACGACGAGCCCGACGACGATGCCCCACGTGAGGGCGGAGCCGAGCGCGCCGCCGAGGATGTCGGGGCTGAGCTGCACTCCGGCGTTGGCCAGGGCGAAGAGCGGCAGCACGACGTACGCGACGTACGGCCCGTAGGCCGACTGCAGCCGCTCGTTGATGGAGATGGACTCGCGCAGGCTGTTCGCCGCGGCGCGGGCGTATTCGGTGTTGGGGGACTGGCGGAACGTGCGTGCCAGTTCCAGAGCGTGCTCGACGTCGCGGCGGTTCGGTCGATAGACCGGCACGAGCAGCGCGATGGCGACCCCCGCGAGGGTGGGGTGCACGCCCGAGGCGAGGAACGCGAGCCAGACGATGATCGACAGGCTCGCGTAGACGAGCCCGCGGCCGCCGCGGAGGTAGCGGGTGAAATAGATGCCCACGAGCCCTGCCGCCGCGACGAGCAGCGGCATGGCGGTGAAGTTCTCCGTGTAGACGAGGGCGATGATCGTGAGCGCGCCGATGTCGTCCACGACGGCCAGCGCGAGCAGGAACACGCGCAGCCGGCCGGGTACCCGCGGCCCGATCAGGGCGAGCGCGCCCACGAGGAAGGCGGTGTCGGTGGAGATCACCACACCCCAGGCCTGGGCATTGCCGGAATCTCCGACGATCAGCACGAACAGCAGCGCCGGGATCGCCAGGCCGGCGACGGCCGCGAGCACCGGCACGACGGCGCGCGACCAGCTCGTCAACTCGCCGATCGCGAACTCGCGGCGCACCTCCAGCCCGACCGTGAAGAAGAAGATGGCCATGAGCGCGTCGTTCACCACGGCGTGCAGCGTGAACTCGAGCCGCAGGTCGGCGACGCCGACCGTCATGCGGGTGTCCCAGAACTCCTCGTAGGAGGCATGCGCGATGTTGGCCCAGACGATGGCCGCCAGCGTCGCGACCAGCAGCAGGACGGCGCCGGTGCGGTTGCGGCCGAGATCGCGGATCGTGCCGGCGATCGATCGGCGGGGACGCGACGGCGCCGCCGCGGGCGAGGACGAGGGGATGATCTTGAGCTCGGTCATACGCGTGCATTCTCCTCGGGGGGCCTTGAGCGGACAAGACGCCGGCTCGATACGCTGGCACGGGCCCTGCGAGCCGCGCGCCACCGACGTGAGGAGAACGCCATGCCGATCCTGAACAAGGACATGACCCTGTGTATTTCGCTCGCCGCCCGGCCGAGCAATCTGGGCACGCGCTTCCACAACTTCCTCTACGACGAACTCGGCCTCAACTACGTCTACAAGGCGTTCGCCCCGATCTCGCTCCCCGATGCGATCGCCGGTGTGCGCGGGCTCGGCATCCGAGGCGCCGCCGTCTCGATGCCGTACAAGGAGGACGTCATCGCCCTCCTCGACGGTCTCGACGAGTCGGCGGCGGCGATCGACTCGGTCAACACCGTCGTCAACACCGACGGCCGCCTCATCGGCCACAACACCGACTACACCGCGGTGCGTTCGCTGCTGACGCTGCACGATGTTCCGGCGTCGCACACCTTCCTCCTGCGGGGCAGCGGGGGAATGGCCAAGGCCGTGGCCGCTGCTCTCCGCGACGCGGGGTTCGCGCGCGGCACGATCATCGCCCGCAACGAGGAAGCGGGCCGCGCGCTCGCGGGACTCTACGGCTTCGACTGGCATCCGACCGGTGCGGGCCTCACCGCCGACCTGCTCGTCAACGTCACGCCGCTCGGCATGGCCGGTGGCGCCGACGCCGAGGTCCTCGCCTTCGATGCAGCGATTGTGGCGGAGGCATCCGTCGTCTTCGATGTCGTGGCGATGCCGGCCGTCACCCCCCTGTTGCAGGCAGCGCAGGATGCCGGGGTGCGGGTGATCACGGGCGTCGAGGTCGCCGCGCTGCAGGCGGAGGAGCAGTTCGTGCTCTACACGGGGGTCCGCCCCCGCGCCGACCAGGTGCGGCGGGCGTCGGAGTTCTCGCGCGAGGGGTGACAGCGGACGCGGCGAGCGGGACGGTCAGCCGTCGCCGAGGCCGTCCAGAAGATCGGCGGTCGGCGCGAAGAACACGCTGCCGGTGTGCGCCGTCGAGAAGTCGAGCAGCCGGTCGTGCAGACCGGGAGGGTCGCCGATGAACATGCGCTGCAGCATCTTCTCGATCACCCACAGGTGCCGTGCGTACCCGATGAAGTACGTGCCGAACTCGTCGGCACCCGGGCTGCCGAACGGCATGTTGTCGCGCAGGATGTCGTGCTCGCCCTGATCATCGACGATCGTCGAAAGGGTCTTGTGGGCCTTCTGGGCGTCTTCGGCCGCGTCGTCGAGCTCGATGTTGTCGGCTTTCGTGCGCCCGATGATGGCTTCCTGCTGCTCGGTCGTGAGCGACTGCCATTGCCGGATCGGGTGCAGGTACTTCTGCACGACGACGTAGCTTCCGCCGGCGAAGGCGGCGTCCTCGTCGCCGACGAGGGTTGAATCCGGCAACGCAGGGCCGACGGGGTTGGCCGTGCCGTCGACGAAACCGAGCAGGTCGCGGTCGTCGAACGACCGGAAGCCGACGGTCTCGTCGACCACGGCGACCGCATCGCCGAGCACGCCGAGCAGCTGCTTCTCGAGCTCGAAGCAGAGATCGCGTCGGTCGGAGCGGATGTGGAAGAGCAGGTCGCCGGGCGTCGCGGGGGCGGTGTGCGCGGCACCGACGACCGGCTGGAACGGATGCAGCTCCGCCGGCTGCGCCTGACCGGTGAGGCTCGTCCACACCCGGCTGCCGATCCCGACCGTGCACGAGACTGCGGCGCCGAGGTCGCGGAAGGCGACGTTCTTGACGATGTCGGAGACGCTCCCGAGGGCCGAGCGCACGGCGGCGACCGCATCCGGGCGATCGGCAACGGTCAGTACCAGGAAGACCGCCGAGATCGTGAGCGGCGCGTCGACGCTCTGGGTCTCGATCGGCACCCGCCTGCCGGGGGTGGACATGCTCATCGTTCTCCTTGCGAGGGGGTCAAGCGGCGGCCCGTCGCCGCATCGTCAGGGCAGCGGTCACCGTGGCGATGACGACGATGCCGGCGAAGACGAGCAGCACTCCGGTGGGGGGTGCGAACGCGAGGGCGACGCCGATGGCCAGCACCGGGATCGCGAGGCCCGCGTAGGCGATCAGGAAGAGGAGGGCGAGCGTCTCGCCGCGGCGGCGGGGGTCGGCGACCGAGGCGGCCGTCGTGATCGCGGCCTTGAACAGCACACCCACCCCGAGTCCGGCGATCACCCCTCCGCCGATGAAGAGCCACAGCTCGGGGACGACGGCCCCGAGCGCGACCGCCATGAGCCCCACCGCGCAGGCGACCGCCGCGATCGTGAGCTGCGTGCGCGTGGGGATGCGCCCGAGCACGATCTGTCCGACGGCGGACGCCGCGAACACCGAGAACGCGGTCGCCCCGGCCAGGAGGTGGTCCCCCTCGTGGAACGTCAGCACGAGGAAGGTGGGTGCGAGCGACGTGAACAGGCCGAAGACGGCGAATCCCGCGAAGGCGCCGAATCCCGCGGTGGCGAACTTCGGACCGGCACCGGCCGGCACGGAGAGCCGTTGCGGTCGATATCGGACGGGCTCGGCCGGCGGGTCGACGGTCTCGGGCACGCACGACAGGGCGATCGCCCCGACGAGCAGCACGACCAGGAAGACCGCGTGCGGCAGCATCAGCGGGTCGGGCAGGAACTCCGCGAAGAGTCCGCCGATGAGCGGACCGAGCGCGAGGCCGCCGAGATTCGCGACGCCCGAGACGGATGCCGCCACGATGGTGTTCTCGTCGGGCTTGGCAGTCGCGCGCAGCTCGCCTAGATGCGCGGTCGCGCTCGCCGTCAGCATGCCGATGCTCGCTCCGTTCACGAGCCGCGCGACGATGAGGCCGGGAACGTCCTGCCAGAGCAGGAACATCACCGCCGACAGGGCGGAGACCAGCACCGCGAGGATGAGCACGGGACGACGGCCGAGCCAGTCGCTGATGTGGCCGAACAGGTAGAGGCTGACCACCACCCCGACCGCGTAGGCGGCGAAGATCACGGTGATGGTCGAGACCGGGAAGCCGTCACGCTGCTGATACAGCGGATAGAGCGGGGTCGGGACGGTCGAGTAGGCCATGACGCTCAGGAACGTGGCCGCGACGATCCAGAAGCCGATGCTGTGGGGCACGCGGGGCAGGCGCATGCTCATAATCTAGGGCGGACGGCGCGCGGCCGCGCTCGACAGCCGTCGAATATCGTGCGCCGACGCTGCGCCGGGCATCGGTGCACGGTAGCTTCGAGGCATCCGACGCTCTGTGCCCCTGACAGGAGGACCCATGTCGATTCCCGGGATCGATCCGACCGTGCCGCCCTCGGGGAGCGGGTGCGTCGAGTGCGACGCGAGCGGCTCGTGGTGGGTGCACCTGCGGCGCTGCGCGGAGTGCGGACACGTCGGGTGCTGCGACGACTCGCTCAACCGGCATGCCACCGCGCATTTCCACTCCACGCGGCACCGCTACATGCAGAGTTTCGAGCCCGGCGAGGACTGGTACTGGGACTACGTCGAAGAGACCATGCTCGACGGGCCCCGGCTGGCTCCGCCCGAGCATCACCCCGCGTCACAGACCGTGCCCGGGCCCGCCGAGCGCCTCCCGCGGGACTGGCAGGAGATCCTCGCCGAGCGGTGACCGGCCATCTGCGGCGCCACCCGGATCTACCCTCGGGGTATGACGATCGGCGGCGCAAGGGTGGGGCCGGTGCTGCTGCGCTGGGCGGATGCCGCGTCCTCTGACGACCACCCTGCCATCACTGCCGCCGAAGATGGCCTCGCCGCGGTCGGAGTGCAGCAGGTGCGTCGCCACGCGAGCCTGGACGGGCTGCGCGCTCGCCGGTTCGCGCTCGGCCGACACCTTCTCGCCACCCTGATCGGCGAGCTGGCCGGGCCCGAGGCCGAGCCGGAGATCGACACGACCTGCGCGCTGTGCGGCGCCGACCACGGTGCTCCCCGGGCGGTGAGCGCGCCGGTGGCGCTGAGCGTGAGCTACGCAGGTTCGGTGGTGGTGGCCGCTGCCGCGCCCCGCGCCGTGATAGCGCGGCTCGGGGTCGACGTCGAGCGGCGCGCCGGTGCGGCGGGCGAAGTGCAGTCCGGACTCGCGGCGTTGTTCGCGCCGGCCGCCCCGCCCGATCTCGCCGGCTGGACGCGCATCGAGGCCGTCCTCAAGGCCGACGGACGCGGAGTGCGGATCGAGCCGGCCGATGTCGTCGGCGATGCGCGGGATGCCGCATCCGCCCGCCTTTCCGGAGGGACGTGGATGCGAGTGCCCGGCGTGCACGACGCCTTCGAGGTCGCCACGGTGGGGGGCGCGGACGCGCCCGAAGGATGCGTCGTCAGTCTCGCGGTCGCCTGGGCCTGAGTCGCGGTGCGGTCGCATCGAGCACCCGCTCGGCGATCGCCGCCGCGCGGCCCGTCTTCGGGCCGGCGGGGAGGGGCGGCAGGGCGGGTTCGTCGAGCCAGATGCGGAACAGGTCTGCGAGCGGCACGCCTGCCACGCGCTCGGCGAGGGCCGTGAAGTCGGCGGTGGACGCGATGCCGTAACGGAACCGCGCTGTCCACTCGCGCAGGATCGTGAAGAACACACCGTCGCCGACCGTCGATCGCAGGGCGTGCAGTGCCAGCGCGCCGCGCTTGTAGACGCGATCGTCGAACATGCGGTCGCGGCCGGGATCGGAGACCACGAGGTCCTGGGGGAGCAGGGCGATGCGCGCATGGTGCTGACGCGCCCTGGCATCGGCGGCGGGCCCGCCGTCGGCCTCAGACCACAGCCACTCGGCGTAGCAGGCGAAGCCCTCGTTGAGCCAGATGTGCTGCCACCCGGCGAGGCCCACACTGTTGCCGAACCACTGGTGGGCGAGTTCGTGCGCGATGAGGCGCTCGAGTCCGCCGATGCCGTCGATGTGGTTCGATCCGAACACGGCCGCGCCCTGCGATTCGAGCGGGATCTCGAGGGCATCCTCGGTGACGACGACGGTGTACCCCTCCTGCGGGTACGGTCCGAAGAGCCGCTGGTAGAGCGCCATCATGCGCGGCAGCGGCTCGAAGTCCGCGTGCACACGCGCCGCGATGGCCGGCGGGTACGACAGCTCGCCCGCCACCATGTCGAGGGTGAGGGGCTCGGTCACGTACCGACCGACCTGGACGGCGACGAGATAGGTGGGTGTCGGGGCATCCTGCTCGAACGTCCAGGTCGTCCGGCCCGCGCGGGACGCCCGTCCGGTGCGCCGACCCGTCGCCGACACCGAGTACAGCGCGTCCGTGGTGAACGCGAGGCGGTAGGTCGCCTTGTCGGAGGGCACGTCGTTGCACGGGAACCACGTCGGTGCGCCGGTGGGCTGCGAGGCGACGAGCACGCCGTCCTCCAGCTCCTCCCATCCGATCGTCCCCCAGCGCGAACGGCGGGGACGCGGCGCACCGGCGTAGGTGATCGTGACCTCGAACGGTTCGCCTGCGGCCAACGGACCGCCGAAGGAGATGCGCAGCTTTCGGTCGGTCTGCCGGAAGGTCGCTCCCTTGTCTCCCGTGACCCGCACGCGGCTCGCCCGCAGGGTGATCAGATCGAGAGACATCGTGCGGATCGGCACGGCCGCCCGCCCGCGGATCGTCGCGGTGCCGCTCAGCCGATTCGTCGTGACGCGGTAGTCGAGCTCCAGATCGTAATGCTCGACACGGATGCCCGCGTCGCCGCTCTGCGGGGTGTAGGAGTCGGCGCTCATTCGCTTTCAGCCTGGTAGACGCGCACCTTGACCGCACGCCACGGACCGATGGGGTTGCCGCTCCAGCGGCTGCCGACGGGGACGGATTCTCCCCGCATGACCAGAGACGCGGGCCCGACGGTGGCGTTCGCGCCGATCGTCGCGGCGGGCAGGACCACGCTGTGCGGGCCCAGGGTGGCGCCCGCCTCGAGGGTCACGGTGTCGATGCTCATCACCCGATCATGGAACAGATGCGTCTGAACCACACATCCGCGGTTGACGGTCGCGCCGTCGCCCAGGGTCACGAGGTCGGGTTCGGGCAGCCAGTAGCTGTCGCTCCAGACACCCCGGCCGATCTTCGCACCGAGCGAGCGCAGCCACATCGCGAGGGCCGGGGTACCGGCGGCCGCGTTCGCGAACCACGGGGCGGCGACCATCTCGGTGAAGGTGTCCGACACCTCTGTGCGCCAGATGAAGCTCGACCAGAGCGGGTGCTCGCCGCGCCGGATCGGACCGACGAAGGCCCATTTCGCGGCGGTGGTGATGGCGGCGGCGCCGGCGCCGGCGATCAGCATCACGACGCCCGACAGCACGATCGCCACGCCCACGCCCCAGGTCTGGATCATCCAGCCGATCGTGAACAGCACCCCGAGCCCGATCGCGCACGAGACGAACACAGGCAGGATGCGGCACAGCTCCCAGAGGGTGCGGGCCACCCGCAGGCTGGGCCGCGGGTGGTAGGTGCGCTCCAGATCGGAGTCGTTCACGACGCGGCGCAGTCGCATCGCGGGGGAGCCCAGCCAGGACGAGCCCGGCTTCGACTTCTCGGGGGCGACCGAGAGCACGGCGACGAGCCCGTCGCGGGGCACGCGGTGTCCGGGCCCGGCCATGCCGGAGTTGCCCAGGAACGCGCGCTTGCCGATGCGCGCCTCGGCGAGGCGCATCCATCCGCCCTTGAGCTCGTACGTCGCGACCATCGTGTCGTCGGCGAGGAACGCGCCCTCGTCGATCGTCGTCATCGACGGGATGAGGAGCACGGTGGACGCCTCGACGTCGGGACCGACCCGTGCTCCGAGCAGGCGCAGCCACACCGGAGTGAACAGGCTCGAATAGATCGGGAAGAGCAGTGTCCGTGACGAGTCGAGCAGTCGCTCGGTCGTCCAGGCCTGCCAGGCGACCCGGCTGCGCACCGGGTGCACGCCCTCGGTCAATCGGAAGGACAGCACGCGCACCAGCACCACGACGGCGACCGCGAACGTGAGGCCTGTGGCCAGCGTCGCCGGGATGAGCCAGAGGAGCGCGGGGCCGATCGCGTCGCTGAGCGTGTCGACTCCACGGATGCCCTGGGCGATCACGAGACCGCCGACGGCGAAGGCGAGGAAGGGGAGCAGGCCGAGCATCGCGGAGGACGCCGCGTACGCCCAGAGCCAGCGGGTCGGCGCCGGCGGGCGCGCGGGCGCCAGCGGGCGTGTCGTCCCGCCGACGCGCACCGCCGGAGAGCCCGCCCACCGCTGGCCCGCGCGGACGCGGCCGAAGACGGCCGAGCCCGGCGCGATCTCGGCGCCGCGGCCGATCTTGGTGCCCGGCGCCAGCGTGCTGCGGGCGCCCACCGTGGCCCCGGCGCCGATGCGGATCTCGCCGATGCGCACGGTGTCGCCGTCGATCCAGTAGCCCGACAGGTCCACTTCGGGCTCGATGGCCGCCCCGGCGGCGATGTCGAGCATGCCCGTCACCGGCGGCAGCGCGTGCAGGTCGACGTCGGGGCCGATCTTCGCCCCGAGCGCCCGGGCGTAGTAGCTCACCCACGGTGCGCCTGCCAGCCCGACGGGATCGATCTGGCGCGCGACCTGTTCGGCGAGCCAGAGACGCAGGTGCACGCCGCCACCGCGCGGATAATCGCCCGGCCGGAGCCCGCCGAGAAGAAGCCGCGACGCGCCCGCTGAGATGGTCATGCGGCCGAACGGCGTGACGAAGAGGATCAGCCCCAGCAGCAGCAGCCACCCGGGCACCGACGGCAGGAACTCGAAGCCCGGAACGAGCTGCAGGAACCACCCGGCGGTGAGCAGCCACAGCGTCCAGCGGATGCCGGTCAGGATGAACAGCGGCACCCCGGCGAGCGTCTGCACCCACTGCATCACGCGTGGTGTCGGATGCGGAGTGCTGAAGGTCGCGGGGATGGCGTCGTCATCGGATGCCTCGGCCTCGACGGCGTCCGCCATGCGACGAAGTCTCGGCAGGTCGTAGACGTCGGCCATCGTGAACTCGGGTGCCCGCGTGCGGATGCGCGACACGAGCTGTGCGGCGGCGAGCGAGCCTCCGCCGAGCTGGAAGAAGTCGGCGTCCTCATCGGAGGGACGGATGCCGAGCACCGCCTGCCACTGCTCGGCGAGCCACGCGGTGGTTCCCGAGAGCGGAGAGTCCGCGGCATCCGTGTCGGTCAGTGGCCAGGGAAGGGCGGCCTTGTCCACTTTGCCCGAGGTGCGCACCGGAAGATCGTCCATGACGGCCAGGAGCGGGATGAGCGGAGCGGGCAGAGTCTCGGCGAGCTCCGCTCGGGCGGTCTGCCGATCGAACCCCTCGGTCGGCACGACGTAGCCGACCAGGAGCTGGACGCCGCCTTCGGACCGCTGCACCACGACCGCCGCGGCCGAGACCGCGCTCAGGGCCTGCAGAGCGGACTCGACCTCACCGAGTTCGATGCGTCGCCCGCCGACCTTGACCTGATCGTCGGCGCGTCCCTGGAAGAGGAGTCCCTCCGGCTCGAACCGCACCAGGTCGCCCGAGCGGTAGGCGCGTTCCCACCCGAGGGCCGGGAAGGGTGCGTACTTCTCGGCGTCCTTCGCGGGATCGAGGTAGCGGGCGAGGCCCACGCCCCCGATGATGAGCTCGCCCACCCCGCCTTCGGCCACGCGTCGTCCCTCGGCGTCGACGACGGCGAGTGCCCAGCCGTCGAGCGGCAGTCCGATGCGCACGGGGCCGGTGCCGTCCAGGAGCGCCGCACAGGCGACCACGGTCGCCTCCGTCGGGCCGTAGGTGTTCCAGAGCTCGCGGCCCTCTCCGACGAGACGCGTCACCAGCTCCGGCGGGCAGGCCTCCCCGCCGAAGATCAGCAGCCGGACGTTCTCGATGGCGTCGTGCGGCCACAGGGCGGCGAGCGTCGGCACGGTGGAGACCACGGTGATGCCGTGACCCACGAGCCAGGGGCCGAGGTCTTCGCCGGAGCGCACGAGTGAGCGCGGAGCGGGGACGAGGCACGCGCCGTGCCGCCAGGCGAGCCACATCTCTTCGCAGGACGCGTCGAAAGCGACCGACAGGCCGGCCAGCACGCGATCGCCCGGGCCGAGGGGCGCGCCCTGCAGGAACAATTGCGCCTCGGCGTCGACGAAGGCCGCGGCAGAGCGGTGCGAGACCGCGACGCCCTTCGGGACACCGGTCGATCCCGAGGTGAAGATGATCCAGGCGTCGTCGTCGACGGTCGGCGGAGGCACGATCAGCACGGAACTCGAGGACGGGTGCGGCGCATCGCCCTCGAACAGCTCGCCGTGTCGGGCCGACGCCGGCTCGGCGGCGCTCGGCACGTAGCTCCCCCCGCCGACGATGACCCCGGCGACGTGCGCCTCCCCAAAGACGAGGTCGGCCCGCTCCTGAGGGTCGTCGGCGTCCACGGGTACGTAGGCCGCGCCGGCGGCCATGATGCCCAGGATCGAGAGGTAGAGCTCGCGTCCGCCCGAGGGCATGCGCACTCCCACCCGGTCCCCGCGCTGCACCCCGGCCTCGTGCAGGCGAGCGGCGGTGCGCCACACCTGGGTCACGAGCTCGGCGTAGCTGAGCGCGCCGTCGGAGTCCTCGATCGCGGACGCCTGGGGATGCCGGCGCGCCGTCTCCCGCAGGATGTCGATGAGTGTGCGCGGGGGCGTCGCGAGGGCGCGACGATCGAGGATCTCCTGGGTCATCGGGCGTTCAGGCGCTGAGGAGCGCGACCAGCTGCGCCTTCGGCAGACGCCAGAAGCCCGTGCGACCCTCGGCCTTCGCGCGCTCGCGCAGTTCGGCGAGGGTCAGGCCGTTGAGATTGGTGGATGCCACACCCGCCGGCTGGCCGGCCTCGATCGGCGAGCTCGTCTCGGGCAGCGACGTCGGCGCCTTCGCCGCGGGCTTCTTCGCCGCGGGCTTCGGGCGATTTCCGGTGTCGGACTTCTTCTTCGAGTCGGACTTCTTCTTGGCCTCGGACTTCTTGGCGTCGGACTTCTTGGCCTCGGACTTCTTGGCGTCGGACTTCTTCGTCGCGCGGACGGCCTTCTCGGCCGCGGCGGCGATCTTCGCCTCTGCCTTATCGATCGCCGTCTCCACGCGCTGGAGGGCCGAGACGGCCTTCTTCTCCACCTTGCGAGGGCTCGCCTTGAGCTTCTTCGAGCCGGGGCGCGCAGCATCCGCCGCCTCTTCTGCGACGGAGCGCAGCTTCTTCGCCTGCTTCTTGGGCAGGGTCTTGCTCATCCGGTGGGCATCCTTGGCGGCCGAAGCGGTCGCCTCCAGTGCGGTCTGCGCCGACCGCACGTTCTTCGTCGTCTTGGACACGCGACGTACCTTCTTCCCTCGAAGCGAGCACCCGCGCGAGAGCGCGGGAGGCGTACAGGCTACAGGCCGAAGGTTAACGACCCACGATCATAGCCGAGGTCCGAGACCATCGGACCGGCATGGACACGGCCGCTGCGGCTGCGGCACCATCGATATATGAGCGTGACGAATCCCGAGAACGAGTATGAGGCGCTGGTGCACCTCATCCGTCGGGTGTCCGCGCGCTTCCCCGATGCCGACGAGGACGCGATCCTCGCAATGACGGCCGAGGAACTCGAGCGATTCGACGGAGCCCGACTGCGCGACTACGTGCCGGTGCTCGTCGAGCACAACGTGGTGCGCCGCCTTCGCGCGCGCGGTGAGCACGCGGCCTGACCGGGGCGACGGCGGGGTGCGGGTTCCGGCCTGCGCCGACGTACGGCGGGTGCAGACTGGCGGAATGGACCTTCCCCCTCGCGCGCTCGAACTCCTGCGCGCCCCCTCCCCGTGCTTCCTCTCGACCGTGATGCCCGACGGTTCGCCGCAGGTGACCGAGGTGTGGGTCGACACGGACGGCACGCACGTCATCATCAACACCGTGCAGGGCCACCAGAAGGAGCGCAACATCCGCCGCGACCCCCGGGTGGCCGTTGCGGTGGCCGACCGCGAGGATCCGACCAGCTATGTGCAGCTGCGCGGGTCGGTCATCGAGGCGACCACCGAGGGCGGTGTCGAGAGCATCGAGGCGATGTCGCAGAAGTACCTCGGCAAGCCGTACAGCTGGTACGGGGGCCGCGACCAGGTGCGCGTCATCCTGAAGATCGCGGTCGCCAGGGTCAGCGGCATCCGCTGATCATCTGCGCCCGTCGGCGGTCAGGTGCGGAGTGACGCGAAGACGATGAGGTTGTCGGTGTAGTGCCCGATGGAGGAGTCGAATGCACCGGCGCAGGTGATCAGGCGCAATTCCGGCCGCGGCACGTTGCTGTAGACCTCGTCGGTGGGGAACTGCGCCTTCGCCGATTGCGTCGAGCCCGTGACGTCGAAGACGAGAACCGCTCCGGTCGACATCGTGACCTGCACCTCGTCGCCCGGGACGAGTTCCGCCAGACGCCAGAACACCGCCGGCGCGGTCGGCGAGTCGACGTGTCCGGCGATGATGGCGGGACCGATCGCACCCGGCGAGACTCCGTCGGCGTACCAGCCGGCCGAGTCCCAGTCGACCGGGGCGGCGAGCTGCCCGTCGGCGGCGAGCGCCAGCGACTCGAGAGTCGAGTCGACGCCGATGCGGGCGATGGCCATGCGCACGGGGGTGCCTGCGGATGCCTCGGGCGCTGCGCCCGTCGACGGATCCTGCAGTCCGCCCGCCGAGAACTCCGTCGCCGGAGCGGTCGCGGACGGCGTGGCGGACGCGCCCGAGGGCGAGGTGGCCGGCCCCGGGGTGGCGGACTGCGCGAGTCCGCCACCCCAGACGATCACCACGACGCTCAGCACCACGGCGACGGCGGCGATGGCGACGCCGACCACGACCGCTCGGCGGGGCCGCGCCGCGGCCCCGCCGAGGCGGTCGCCGTCGCTCACGCTCCGCTCGCAGCGATCGTCCGGTGACGCATCAGCGCACCGACCACCCGATGTCGAGGCGGCTCGGCGCGGAGTCCTGACCGTGCGCGGCGAGGTATCCCCCGCCGGTGCTCACGCTGCCGACCGGCACGTAGCCGACCGAGGCGCTGTCGACCACCGGGAGGATCGTGAGCCCGCCGTCGGCGGTGTCGAGCACGAACAGGGTCGTGACGCTGCCCGGGGCCACGGTGACCTTCGCGGAGTCGGTGACGGTGCCGCCCGTGAGATTCAGCGTCCAGTCGCCGGCGGCGATCTCGGCGTAACCGGTCGCGGAACCCGCCTTGGCCTTCTGGGCGATCGCGGTTCCGGTCGAGGTGTTCACGTCGACCGTGTCGGTGAGCGTCGAGGCCTGGATCAGGCGGATGCGCGCGTTGCCTGCTGCCGGCTGGGTGAGGTCGTCAGGAAACGCCCGTACTTGAAGGGCCTTGGTCGGGCCGTAAGCGGCGACGGTGGTCGCGGTGCCCGGCTCGATCGAGATCGTCGCCGAGATCACGGGCGCGGTCGATACGGCTGCGCCGGCCGGAACCATGCTGACGGTGTAGTTGCCTGCGGGGAGCTCGGAGTACGGCGAGACGTCCCCGTACGCGACTCCGGCGAGTTCGAAGAGGGTCTGGCCGCCGCTGAGGGCGGCGACGCGCACATCGACCGATTTCGTGTCGGGGGAGAGGTGGCCGAGTCGCAGCCAGCCGGTGTCGCCGGTCGCGGCGGGCACGATCCGCGACTCCAGCGTGGTCGCCGACGCGGCGCCGGGGACGAAGGCGGCGATCGCCAGCGCGGTGATACCGGCGACGAGAGCTGTCGCCATACGGAATTGTCGCGGACTTCTCATGGGGGTGGTCCAATCCTTCATTGCCATCGGGAGGTGGTCTCCGAGAAGGCCCGTTCCGACACCACCACCATCCGTGCTGCGCATCCCTCACGCGGCACGGTTGCGTCTGCATCCCATTGCGGACAATCCCAGTACGCAGTGACCGCCCTCGACGTCGAGAAAGACCGCTGCACATCTGATTCGGAGACGACCCGGAATCGGTTTGGGTCGATGTCAGCGGAATGTGCCGAGTCGGTCAGTCTCGGAGGATCCGCGACGCCTCGGTCAGGTCGCTCAGGGCGCTCAGCAGCGCGGCCGCCGAGGTGTTCACCGCCTCCGGCGGCGTCAGGTCGCCCTCGTCGTTGCGCAGAGCGGAGACCTGTGCGATCGCCACGATGTCGGGCATCGTCAGCATCGACAGGGCCGTCCCGATCTGCTTCAGCATCTGCGCTGCGCGCAGGCCGCCCGAGGCGCCCCCGTAGCTGACGATGCCGAGCGGCTTGTGCGCCCACTCGTGGAACAGGTAGTCGATCGCGTTCTTCGTGGCGGCGTTGACGGCGTAGTTGTACTCCGGGATCACGAAGACATACGCGTCGGCGCGGTCGATCGTCGCGCTCCACGAGCGGGTGTGCGCGTGGGTGTACTCCCGGAGTTTGGGGTGATTGGGCTCATCCAGCAGAGGGAGGGCGACCTCGGCCAGATCGATCACCTCGAGGTCGAAGCGGCCGTCGTGGCGGGCGATACCGGCGAACCAGTCGGCGACCGGCTCGCCGATGCGCCCCGGTCGGGTACTGCCGATGATGATCTGGAGCAGCGGCTTCGTCAATGGATCCTCGCGTTCGACAGGGGCTGCGGATGCCGCGTCCCGGGGTGTGGTCTCATTCTGACCCCTGCGGCGGCGGTGGGCGCGGGGCGGTGTCGGAGGTCGGCGTTACGGTTCCCACGGCGCCGTCGACGAGACCGACGCCGTGCAACGGTGATGTGGATGTGGCGGGTGAGTGGATGACAGTCGGATGTCTCGCGGACTCGACCGGTGCGGGTCCCTGTGGCGGGGTCGTCGACGACGCCGCGCCGGTCCGCCTCTGCCCCCGCCATCTCGCCGCGGCCGCGGAATGGGCGGCGATCGCCGACGGTGCCACCGACGTCCTGCCCGCCCCGTGTCGATTGTGCGGCGCGCGACTCGGTGTGCGATACCCCTCGGGCTGGCTGTGCGCCGTGTGCGAGTGGCGGCACGGTGACATCGTCGACGGCGAGCTGCCCCCGCCCCGGGTGGACGTCGTCTATTACCTGCGGTTCGGCGACCGGGTGAAGATCGGCACCAGCGCGAACCCGCGCCAGCGGTTCGCGGCGATCCTGCACGACGACGTGCTCGCCTTCGAGCGGGGCGACCGGCGGTTGGAGAGCCGACGTCACACGCGGTTCGCTGCCGACCGCTTCCCCGGCACGGAGTGGTTCGTGCTCTCCGAGCCGATCCTCGCCCACGTCCGCACGCTGGGCGGGGGAGCGCAGGACCCGTGGGACCTCCTCGCGCTGTGGCGCAGCGAAGCGGTGGCTTCGCGCGGCTGACGGGTCGAGGCATCCGCTTCCGCGTCGCGCGAGCGGAGCGACCTCACCCGAGGGCGAGTGCCAGCGTGGAGAGTCCCACGGTGAGGGGCGCGACCACCAGCCCGAGCAGTACGAAGCGGCTCCACCGCACCTCGACACCCATCTTCACGAGTCGGTCATGCCACAGCAGCGTCGCCAGCGACGCCCACGGGGTGATGAGCGGGCCGGCGTTCACGCCGATGAGAAGCGCGGCCAGGGACGTCGGCGAGGATGCCGACGACTCGATCGCGAGATAGGCCGGCAGGTTGTTGACGGCGTTGGCGCCCAGCATCCCCACGCCCGCCATCTGCAGGAGCCCACCGAGCCCGTCGCCGTCACCGGCGATCGCCGAGACCACCGCGCCCGACCCCAGCGCCTCGAGGGTGCCCACCGCCAGGAAGAGCCCGCCCGCGAACAGCAGCAGACCCCACGGCACCAGACCGAGGCGCAGTGCGCGTGGTGCCCGAACGGCGTAGACCGCGATGAGGATCGCGGCGGCGACGGTCGTGGGGATCCACGGCGGGACTCCGCTCACCAGGGCGGGCAGGAGCAGGACGACGACGACGGACACCACCCGCAGAAGCGGACGATCGGACACCTGCGGAGGGGGTGTGCGGGTGTGGGGGCTCCGCAGCACCTGTCGGTACAGTACCGCGATCACCACGACGGGCAGGATGATCGCGACCGCGGCGGCTCCGCCGAGGAGCCCGATGAACGGCCACGCGGTCGTGAAGCCGAGCGGATGCATCGCGAGCAGGTTGGTGAGATTCGAGATGGGCAGGACGAGCGATGCGGTGTTGGCCAGCCAGACGGTGGTCAGCGCGAACGGGAACGGGGGAAGGCCGCTTGAGCGGGCCATCACCACCACGACCGGAGTGAGGAGCACCGCCGTGGTGTCGAGCGACAGAAAGGCCGTCGTGAAGACGCCGAGGGCCACCACGAGCAGCCAGAGCAACCAGGTGCGTCCGCCCGCCCATCGCGAGAAGAACGCCGCGATCACGTCGAACAAGCCGGCGCGGGCGGCCAGTTCGGCGACCACGGTCATCGCGACCACGAAGACGAGGATCGGCCACACCCGATCGCCGATCGCGAGCGCGTCATCGACGGGCAGCACGCCGGCGGCCAGCGCGGCGACGGAGGCGGCGAACAGCAGCGCCCCGATCACCGCGATCAGCACGGGACGATCACCACGGTCATGCGGCCGGCGTGCCCCGGCGAGGGCGGCTGATCAGGACTTGCGCTGGAAGTGGAAGGGGAGCGCCACGGCGAGCGACACCGCGAGGATGCCGGCGACGAAGACGAGGCCCTGCCATGACTCGAGCGTGAACGAGAGTCCGAAGAGGTACATTCCGCCGAGGAACAGCACCAGGTACACAATGAACATCTCGTCCTCCGGGGATTCGCCTTCGCTCCATCGATCGTACCGACATCGGTCGGCTGCGGCGGCCATCCGCTCGCTACGCCGGTGACCCCGGGCGACTACGATATGAGCCATGGGACGCTTCATCTACGACACGATGGCGAACTCCGTCGACATCGACGATCGCACTCTCGCACATCTGCGCATCGTCGTGATGAACAAGCTCCGGCGCACGGAGCCGTTCATGTTCGACGTGGAGATCGGCGACGGCAGCGGTCGTCGGAGCTTCTGGGTGCATCCGTCGGTGCCGCTGCAGTTCCACTTCTTCGGCAGCCGGGTGCCGCGCATCAACCGGCTCTGGGTCGAGGATCTGATGCAGGCGGCCAGCGGGCCCAATGGATTGACGATCACGCCCGAACCGGCGGAAGAGGCTGTTCCTCCGTCGGAGGTGTGACGGGGCCGGCCGCCTCCGCCCCACGGGGAGGGAGCAGCGGCGGAGGACGTCAGTCGGCGGAGACCCGCGACTTCACGTCGGACTCGACGATGGTCAGCTTGTCGATCGACAGCTCGTCGACCTCGACCTTGCCCATGGAGATCGCGCCGTCGTCGCCGACGGACACCGTGCGGGGAGCAGCAGGGTCTTCCTCGGACGGGATCTCGATCGGGCCGGTGTCGAAGTGCTCGGCGACGAGCATGATGCCGCCCGACGAGTTGGCGGAACTGGCGAGCTCCTCGATCCATTCGCGACTGAGAAGAGCGGGCTCGGGGTCGTCGAAGACGAACCTCAGCGGAATAGACGGGTGCAGCCACACGGTGCTGCGCCCCCGCGGCTGATCCTCGGGGTGACGCCAGGTCACCGTGAAGCTCTCATTGCGCCGCAGTTTCGTCGCGATGACGACCTTGAGGTGCGCAAGAGCGCGGTCTTCGATGTGGATCGGAGTATCCGACCCGCCGTAATAGATGGTGCCCACGCGCATACCCTAACCCGAACCGCGGACACGGAAGGTACTGCACCCGTTCGTGATGTCAAGGGGGCTTCATCGGTGGGGCCCGCACTGACAGGCTGGAGGGAACGAAGGAGGTACCGCCGTGCATGCTCACGTACCGAAACCACGCCCCGAGCGCGTGCCGCTCTCGTCGGCCATCGGCGTCGGCATTCCTGCGATCGACATCGTCGACGGCGAACTCCTCCCCCGCGGGGACGACTTCGCCGCGTTCGCGTGGGCTGTGCCAGCTCGGCGAGGCGCCGGGCACGACGGCCGTCAGCGCGGCTGACGAAGGTCGACGGGCTGACGGCGTGTCGTTCGCCCGAGTCCGCCGGGGAACGGTCAGCGCTCGGCGCGCGCGAGGTTCGCGATCAGTTCGTCCGCGTTCTGGCGGACGACGTATGCCGGCTGGTCCCGCTCGAGGCGCCAGCTCTCCGAGAGCGGTCCTGCATCGACGGTGTCGAAACCGAATTCGTCGTACACGCGGGTCGCCAGGGCGGCAGCCTCGGGGTGGTCGCTCGAAATCCCCAGAGCGCGCCGGTCTTCGGCGCCGGCGGGCTTCCCCGTCGTGGTGATGTCCTCCGACCCGATGTGGTTGAACGCCTTGACGACCTTCGACGTCGGGAGGTGCTCCTGCAGCATCCCGCTCACGGTCGCGCGCTTCTCGTCGAGCTCGGGGATGCGGCCGTCGCGCTCCCAGTAGTAGTTGTTGGTGTCGAAGACGATCTTGCCCGCGAGCGGTTCGACCGGCACGTCCCGGTAGGCCTTGAGCGGCACCGTCACGATGACGAATTCCCCGGATGCCGCAGCATCCGTCGCCGTTGCCGCACGGGCGTGCTCGCCGAGGCGTGCCACCAGTCCTGCCAACGTCTCGGGACCCCGGGAGTTCGCGATCACCACGTCGTAGCCGTGGTCGATCAGCCCCTGTGCCACTGCTGATCCGATGTGTCCTGCGCCGATGATGCCCACTGTTGTCATATGTCGGACAAGCGCGCGTCGGTCTGAGACATTCCCGCTCGCGGGTCTCTTTCAGCTCCCGAGGGCCTCCGCGATGCGGTCCCACCAGGTCGAAGCATCGCGACGAAGCTCCGGTCGGAGAAGGGCGCTCTCGGCCCGGGCGGCATCCCGCGCCGCCCAGACGGCGCGGAGCGCGGCGCCGCCGGAGGGACGCGCGACGTCGGCCAGGGGGATCACCCCGTGCTCGCGCCCCCACCATGCCGTCGCGCCGCCGAGCTTCACCGCCGTGTAGTCGTCGACCGTGAGCGCAGCGACGGGGACGCCTGCCGGGGTCGCGAACACCGAGGGGTGGTAGCGGCTCGTCACGAGCATCGCGGCACCGCGGGCGAGGCCCGCGGCCGATCTCGGAGTTCCCGGGCCCCGCAGGGTCGACGGCGCACGCATCGCGGAGGCGATGTCGGCGTGCAGCACCTCATCCCCCGCGAGCACGTCGGCGTCCAGCGACCCGAAGTGCGGGTGGAAGACGACGTTCAGGCCGGTCTCCGCCGCGAGGTCGTCGAGCGCGCGCGCGATCCCCGTGACGGCGGTGCCGCGGTCCTGGTCGCCCAGGTACCCCGACAGGCTCACCAGGAGGAACGGCGTGGTGGCGGGGCCTGGTGTGCGCACCTCGGCGTCGTCCCCTCCCAGGAACGACGCGTCGTCCAGTCCCGCGCGGAGAGCCGCGCGCTCGACGCCGAGCTCGAGAGCGAGACGCTCGGATGCGCGCTCGCGCACGCCGACGAGCCGAGCGCCGCGCAGAAGGGCCCCGAGCAGATCGCGGTCGGCGACCGTGAGGCGCGGACCCAGCGTCTGTCCCGTGACGACGAGGGGGCGCCCGTACCGCTCGGCGATCAGGCCGAGGGCAGCGCGTTCGTACACGTGCATCGGCCAGGTGGACGCCATGTTGCCGCCGCCCGCGACGGCTACGGCATCCGCGCTCCGCACCGCCTCCACGACGGCGCGGAGCGCATCGTGTTCGGGCAGGGCGTCGTGTCCGGAGAGGAAGGCGCGCACCTCGGCGAACCGGGCGTCCATCTCCGACCGGTCTCCGCGGAACCCGATCGGCCGGACGGCGGAGACACCGTACCGGTGGGCCGTCTCGGCGGGCGCGCGCGAGAGAGCGACGATGTCGGCCGCTCCCCGCGGCCGGAGTTCGTCGAGGAGTGCCTCGAACATCGCCTCGTCGCCGATGTGCATCATGTCATCCGTGACGCCGACATCGCCGATCACCACCAGGCGCATGCGCGCTCCCTCCGAGTGCCGTGTCAAGCCACCCGTTCGTTCATCCGAGCGCCGTAACATCCAAGCACGGGCACCGGTCCGTGCAGGCCCCGCGGCCGCGACCGCGACACTGTCAGGAGCACTCGTGGGAGTTCAGACCACACTCGATGCCGTCGCCTCGGCGGCCTCCATCGTCGACGCGATGCGACTGGCCGACGACCTCGCCTTCGAGGCGGGTCGCGACCCGGGCGTGCGCACCGTGCGGCTGCTGCGCGGCGCCGTGCGCGGTGACGACGAGCTCGTCACCATCGCGGCGATCCACGCGCTGGCCGAGGTGTTCGACGGTGAGGCCGGTCGGTTGCTGGTGAGCCTGCTCTCGGACGAGCGCAGCTTCGTGCGCGAGCACACCGCCTGGGCGCTCAGCTCGGGCCTGCCGCGGATCGAGGCCATGGCGCGGCTGCTCGGTCTCGTGATCGGCGGCGGGTTCACCGGCATGATCGCGCAGTCCACGCTCGAGCAGTGGTCGGGGGCGATGCCCGAGGCGCTGTTCGTGGGGATCGAGTCCGCGCTCCTGTGCGAGACCGACCCCGAGGCGCGTGCCCGACTCGTCGAGACCCTCGGGCTGGTCAGGGAATCGTTCGCGACCGATCCGCTGCTGCGGATCGCCGCCGACGTCGATGAGCGGGAGCCGGTGCGCGTCGCGGCCGTGGCGGCCCTGGGCCAGCGACCTGGAGCGCCCCGCGTCGAGAAGGCGCTGCGAGCCCTCGCCGAGGGCGAGTCGTTCCTGGCCGAGGTCGCACGGCTGTCTCTGGTCGACCTGGCCCCGGCCGATCCGCAGGAGACCTCGGCCCATCGCGAGGGGCTCTCGGTCGCCCAGCTGTTCCTGCACGCCGACATCGATCCTCAGCTGAGTGCCGCGGGCGCAGGTGACAACGGCGGGATCGCCACCCTGCTGGTGCGGCTGGGCAACGCGCTCGCCGACGACCCGCACACGGGCATCCGTCGGGTCATCACGCTTTCGCGCGGATCGATCCACGAGGCGGGCGGCGACCTGCAGACGATTCGTGCGCACGTCGAGGGTCACGTCTACGGCCACATCCCCCTCCTTCGCGAGCCGATGTCGTCGGCGGCGGCCTGGCCGCTCCGCGTCGTCACGCGACGGGGCATCCGGCGCATCCTCCGGGCTGCGGGCGGTGTCGATGTGCTGCACCTGCGCATGGCCGACGTGGGCGCGCTCGCCGCTGCGGACGTGGCTCGGGAGCTCGGCATCCCCGTCGTGTTCACGGTCGCGCCCGATCCGCATGCGGTCATCGAGTCGATGGACCGCTCCGGCGCGCTGACGCGCACCGACTTCGGCCGCGTCGACGTGACGGAGCACTTCTGGTTCCGCACACGGCTCGTGCAGCGGCTCGCCGCGAACTCGTCGCACACGGTGTTCTTCCCCCGTGCGCGGCTCACCGAAGACATGCGTCGACTCGTCGGCATCGACATGCTCGCGCACGCGGAACGCCACACCGTCGTGCCCGAGGGGGTCGACCTCGCGACGGTCGACGCCGCGGTCGCCGAAGCCCGCACCGCGGCGAGCGGCGGGACGGTCGCGCCGGCGTTCGCGCAGCTGCGCGCGCTGATCGACGAGCTGCCCGCCGAGCGACGCGGCCTGCCGCTGGTCATGAGCGTCGGACGTCTGCACCGGGTGAAGGGAATGGCGACCCTGGTCTCGGCGTGGGCGAACGGGCCCGCCTCCGCGCACGCGAACCTGCTCGTGGTCGGCGGCGATCTGGAGCGGCCGTCGGTCGACGAGCGCGAGCAGCTCGACCTGATCGCGCGCGTCGTGCCCGAGGAGCAGCGAGCCGCGCGCGGGCTGCTCCTGCCCGGACACCGGTCGAACGACATCGTCGCCCGGTGGATGGCGGCGACGCGGGTCGGAATGCCGGGTGCGAACGCTGCGGGTGGCGTCTACGTCTGCGCGAGCATCAAGGAGGAGTTCGGCATCGCCCTGCTCGAAGCGATGGCGAGCGGTCTGTTCGTCGTCGCCCCCGACGGCGGCGGGCCGGCGACGTACATCGAGAACGGGGTGACGGGCATCCTCACCGAGACGTGGAACGTCGCCGCGCTGGGGACGGCGACGGATGCCGCGATCAGGGCCGCGCAGTCCGAGACCGATTCCGACCGGGCCGAGCGCGGACGGGCGATGGTGCAGGAGCGTTTCACGATCCAGCAGATGTCGAGCGCACTCGGCGAGGTGTATCGGACCGTCGCCCGCGAAGAGCAGGCTCTCGTCGAGCTCGCGGGCACGCTCTCGTGACCCTCCTCGTCATCAGCCCCGACTACGCCTCGCACCTCCTGCCGCTGGCGACGCTCGCCACGGCCTGGCAGGCGCGCGGCGAGCGTGTCGTGGTGGCGACCGGGCCGGCGACGGCGGACATCGTGGCTGCGTTCGGATTCGAGCGCGTGGACCTGCGGCTCGGTCGCGGCGCCAACGCGGGCGTCATCCGCGCCGACGAGCAGCCGCGCGACGAGGGGGAATCGCTGCGGGGGTTCTTCGACGCGACGCGCGAGAGCGCGGTCGCGACACTGCGCTACCAGGCGGCCGAGCGGCTCACAGATCTGATGTGGCAGCCCGCCGAGGCATCCCGGGCCGTGCTCGCCATCGTGGGCGACCTCGAACCCTCGGCGATCCTCGTCGATCATCTGGCCTTCAGCGCGCGCGTCGGGCTGCAGACGGCGGGGGTGCCGTACGCCGACGTCGTGCTGGGGCACCCGACCGCCCTCCCGGTGGGCAGCGAGGTCTACGGGTTCCCGCCCGCCTGGCCGGCGGCGATCCGCCCCGACGCGGCCGCTCTGGCCGATCTGCGCGCCCTCTGCCTGAGGGTGTCGGAGCGCTTCACCGACGAGTGGAACCGCACCGTGCGCGAGCTCGACCCTGACGCGGCGCCGACCGACGACGCGTTCGCCGAGCACGGTCCGCTCGTCCTGTACAACTACCCCGCAGAGCTCGCGGATCCCGCCCGGGAGTCGTTGCTGCCGCCGCATCGGTATCTCGGCTCGACGCTGCGCGCCGAGCCGGCGGATGCGCAGGTCGACGCCTGGCTCGACGACGACGCGCCGTTCGTCTATGTCAGCTTCGGGAGCTTCCTCTCGGTGCGCGGCGACGTGCTCCGTCGTGTCGCAGACGCGCTGCGATCCCGAGGGCTGCGCGCGGCCATCGCCACGGGCTCCACCGATCCCGCCGAGCTGGGCGAGCTGCCCGCGTCGTGGCTCGTGCGCGATTACCTGCCCCAGGTGCGCCTGCTCGGGCGAGCGGCGGCCTCGGTCACGCACGGCGGCAACAACTCCGTCACCGAGGCCGTCGGCTCGGGCGTCCCGCTCCTGGTGCTGCCGTTCTCGACCGACCAGTTCGCCGGAGCGGCGGCCATCGAGTCGCGGGGCTTCGGAATCGCGCTCGACCCGAACAGCGTCGACGTCGACGCGCTCGCCGCCGGGCTGGAGGCACTGCTCCACCGGGACACGCGCGCACGGGCGAGAACGGATGCCGCGGCCTCCGCCGCCCGTCGGCGGCCCGGTCCCGAGATCGCGTTCGAGGCGCTCCGCGGCTGAGGCCCGGCGACGTCAGGACGCGTGCTCCGGCCGATTGCCGGCGACGAGTTCGGTCATGGCGGCACGCTCGCCGGCGGCCATGCGGTAGCGCTCCATGAGGGCGGCGTTCCGCTCGTAGCCGACGCCCGCACGCACCTCGCCTTCATGGTGCAACGCGTAGACGCGGCCGGCGTGACGCCGGGGCGGAGCGCCGAGCAGGGTCTGGTGCGCGAGATACCAGGCCGCGTCCTCGAAGCCCCAGCCCCGGAACCGCTCGTCCTGCCCGGCGTGCGCCTCCCAGGTGCGTCGCGTGGTGACGTACACACCCGAGCACGCGCCCTCGACGTACTGCTCCACCGAGCAGTCGATCGGCGCGGTGCCGGCGGCGAACTGCGCGGAGCCCTCCGCGCCCAGCCAGCGGTACTCCGAGTAGGGCAGGTTCACGAGACCGTTCACGGATGCTGCGGCCACGGCCGCCCGCAGAGCCTCGGGTTCGGGAAGGGTGTCGGCGTCGTTCACCACGATCACCCCGTCGGGGTCCTCCATCGACGCCACCGCGAGATTGCGACAGCGCGCCAGCACGAACACATCGTCGTCGGTGTCGATGGTGCGCACGGCGAACTCGGGCAGCTCGTCGCGGTACCAGGCCCGCACGCGGTCGAACGCGTCGAGGCGGGACGGCGCGGGCCGCCAGGGGATCACGACGGGGATGGGCACGCGTCGACTTTACGGCGCCATCGCCGCGCCGTTCACACCTCGGTCGAGCGACGGGCGATGAGCGTGGCGGGGAGCTCCACGAGTGCGCGCTCCAGCGGCGCCCCGGCGGCGTGCGCGGCGAGCGCCCGCACGGCCGCGGCGGCCATCGCACGGATCGGCTGGCGGACGGTCGTCAGGGGCGGATCGTGGCGACGCGACCACGGAAGGTCGTCGAAACCGACGACGCGCACGTCCTCCGGCACGCGCAGGCCGCGGTCCGCGGCGGCGGCACAGACCCCGTACGCCATCTCGTCCGCGCAGGCGAAGACGCCGACGGGCCCGTCGGCGGTGTCGAGCCCCGAGAACGCCCGTCGCGCTGCGGCGAACGCGGTGCGCTCGCCCCAGTCGGCCGTGAGTCGCTGGATCGGGGCATCCGGGATCGCCGCTCGCACGGCCGAGACGAAGCCGTCCGCACGCGCGCGCCCGAAACGGTAGGTGGGTGTGCCGCTGACGACGATGAACCGGCGCGCTCCCGTCTGCACGAGGTGTTCGCCGGCGGCGCGTCCGCCGCTCTCGTCGGTCGTGCGGACGCTCACCACGGGCAGGCTCTCGTCGCCGCGGGGGTCGAGCAGCACGAGAGGGATGCCGGCGTCGGCGAGCACCGCGAGCTGCGAACGCGTCGGCAGGATGAGCCCGAGCACCGCGCCCGACGACCCCCGGGCTCGGATGCGGGCGGGCCAATCGTCATCGGGGGCGTCGCGCTCGATCGTGAGGACGAGGTCGCCGCCGGCCTCGGCGGCCGCCCGCTGCGCGCCCGCCGTCACCTCGCCCGCGTACTGACTGTCGAAGTGACCGAGCACGAGATCGAACAGCGCGGGGCGGGCACCTCGCGGACGCCCGCGTCCGTCACCGTCCCGCGAGTAGCCCAGTGATCGCGCCGCCGACGACACTCTCGCCCGTGTCGAGGGGTCGAGGTCGCCGCGACCCGCGAGGGCCCGCGACACGGTCGACACGCTCACTCCGCACGCGACGGCGACGTCGTCGAGGGTGACGCGGGGCGGCATGGCTCCATTGTCGGTTATTTTGCGCAAGAAGATCGCCGCGGCGGCGACCGGGTGGCAGTCTCGAGGGGCGCGGGCGCAGCCGCTCGCCGCCCGAGGAGGACGCAGATGTCGAACGAACCTGGAGCCGCCGCCGCTCACCGCAGCGCGTTGATCGTACGAGGCGGCTGGGACGGTCATCAGCCGGTCGAGGCGACCGACCTCTTCGTGCCCTTCCTCGAGCGCAGCGGATTCGCCGTGCGGACCGAGGACTCGCCCGAGGTGTACGCCGATGCCGCTGCGATGGCCGACGTCGATCTGATCGTGCAGTCGGTCACGATGTCGGAGGCGAGCCGCGAGGCGGTGGCCGGCCTCCAGCGGGCCGTCGAAGGCGGCGCGGGACTCGCCGGCTGGCACGGGGGCATCGCCGACTCCTACCGCGCGAGCTCGGACTACCTGCACCTGGTCGGCGGTCAGTTCGCGACCCACCCCGGTCGCGATCCCGAGCAGCGGCCGGGGGGCGAGACCGACAACTTCCTGCCCCACACGATCGAGATCACCGACCTCGGGCGCGCCCATGAGATCACCGCGGGCATCGAGGACTTCGACCTCGTCACCGAGCAGTACTGGGTACTCACCGACGACCTCAATGATGTGCTCGCGACGACGACGCACCCGGTGCAGCCGTATCACCCGTGGCATCGCCCGGTCGTCTCGCCCGCCGTCTGGACGCGTCTCTGGGGAGCCGGGAGGGTCTTCGTGGCCACGCCGGGGCACGACGTCGGCATCCTGCAGGACGCGAACGTGCGCACCCTGATCGAGAGGGGGATGCTGTGGGCGAGCCGCACGGTGTAGGGATCGTCGGACTCGGGGTCATCTCGCGTCAGTACCTCGACACGCTGCGGCCGAGCGCCGCGGTCCGCATCGCCGCCCTGGCCGACCTCGACGTCGAGCGTGCCCGTGCGGTCGCGGCCGAGATCCCCGGCGCCCGAGCGCTCTCGGTCGCCGAGCTCGTCGCGGACCCCGAGGTGCGGACGGTGCTCAACCTGACCATCCCCGCGGCGCACGAAGAGATCGCCCTCGCCGCGATCTCGCAGGGCAAGGACGTCTACGGCGAGAAGCCCCTGGCTGCGTCGATGGAGGCGGCGAAGCGGATCATGGACGCCGCGGCGCAGGGCGGGGTCCGCGTGGGATCCGCTCCGGACACCGTCCTCGGCACGGGGGTCCAGACCGCCCGCGCCCACGTCGACGGCGGAGCCGTCGGAACGCCGATCTCAGCGACGGCGACGTGGGTGTCGGCAGGTCACGAGGCGTGGCATCCGCACCCCGACTTCTACTACCAGCCCGGAGGAGGGCCCCTGCTCGACATGGGGCCCTATTACCTGACGAGTCTCGTTCACCTGCTCGGACCCGTCCGCTCCGTGTCGGGGATGACCAGCCGCACCCGCTCCACGCGCACGATCGGGTCGGGCGCCAGAGCGGGCGTGCAGATCCCGGTCGATGTCGACACCCATGTCACGGGTGTTCTCGAGCACGCGGACGGCGCGCTGTCGACGGTCGTGATGAGTTTCGACGCGCTGTCGACGACGGCGGCACCCATCGAGGTGCACGGCACCGAGGGGTCGATCATCGTCCCCGATCCGAACAACTTCTCCGGCGTCGTGCGTCTCACGACGCGCGGCAGCGACGGATGGGAATCCGTCCCCGCGGCCGCGGGCTTCGAGGAGGCCGGTCGGGGGGTCGGCCTGCTCGACCTGATCCACGGGCCGGCACGCGCGTCCGGCGCGATGGGCCTGCACGTGCTCGAGATCATGACCGCCCTGCTGCGCTCCGACGGTGCCCGCGTCGCCGTGGCCTCCTCCGTCGAGCGGCCGTCCCTGGTCCCCCTCACCTCAGCACATTCCTGGAGTAGCATATGACCGCTCGCGCCCATGCCACCATCGATCTCGCGGCGGAGGGGGCCACGATCAGTCGGCACCTCTACGGACACTTCGCGGAGCACCTGGGGCGGTGCGTGTACGGCGGATTCTGGGTCGGCGAGGACGCCGCGATACCGAATGTGCGCGGCATCCGTCTCGATGTCGTCGACGCACTGCGTGCGCTCGACGTCCCCAACCTGCGCTGGCCCGGCGGCTGCTTCGCCGACGAGTACCACTGGCGGGACGGCATCGGTCCGCGCGCGGACCGGCCGACGATGGTGAACACGAACTGGGGCGACGTCATCGAGGACAACGCCTTCGGCACCCACGAGTTCATGGACCTCTGCGATCTGCTCGGGGCGGACGCCTACGTGAACGGCAACGTGGGCAGCGGCACGGTACAGGAGATGAGCGAGTGGGTCGAGTACCTCACCCGCGCGGGAGACAGCCCGATGTCGCGCCTGCGCCGACAGAACGGGCGCGACGAACCGTGGCGGGTCCCGTTCTGGGGCCTGGGCAACGAGGCGTGGGGCTGCGGCGGCAACATGACACCCGAGTACTACACGAGCCTCGCGCGTCAATTCGCCACCTTCGCCAAGAACCACGGCGACAACACCCTGCAGCGCATCGCGGCCGGCGGCTCCGACGACGACGTGCGATGGACGCGCGTCCTGATGGAATCGGCGATGGGGGGAGGCGCCCCGTTCCCCGTGCCGTCACCTTTCCAGTCGATCTCGTTCCACTACTACACGCACTCCGGCAGCGGCATCGGCACCGAGCCCGCGACCGGGTTCTCGCCGGAGCAGTACTTCCGCACGCTGGCGGCGGCCGCAGATGTCGAGCGCATCATCAGCGCGCATGAGGAGGTCATGGACGCCTACGACCCCGAGCGCGTGATCGGACTGGTCTGCGACGAGTGGGGCACGTGGTGGCATGTCGAGCCCGACACGAACCCCGGCTTCCTGTTCCAGCAGAACACGATGCGCGACGCGCTGGTCGCCGGCATACACTTCGACGTCTTCCATCGGCACGCGGCCCGCCTGCGCATGGCCAACATCGCGCAGACGCTCAACGTGCTGCAGGCGATGATCCTCACCGATGACGACGGCGGGTTGGTGCTCACGCCCACGTACCACGTGTACGAGATGAACAAGGGACACCAGGACGCCGCGTCCCTGGCTGCGACCGTCGTCGATGCCCCCTCGTGGGAGGGCGCGGACGGGAAGGGGTCCACGACACTGCCGCTGCTGTCGCTGTCGGCTTCCGCGAAGAACGGCGCGGCCCTGGTGTCGCTGTCGCACCTGTCGGCCGACGATGACCTCGAGGTGAGGATCGACCTCCACGGACGCTCGGCCTCGGTCACGCGGGCGCGCGTGCTGACGGCCGACTCGGCCACGGCGCACAACACCCCTGAGCGGCCCGACGCCGTCGCACCCGCCCCACTGGCTGCACAGATCAGTGACGGCGTCCTCGAAGTGCGGCTGCCTCCGCACGCCTTCGCCACCGTGGAGCTCGCGCTCGCCTAGCTCGTCCGCCGGGAAAGCGGCGTGCCCTCGTGGGTCAGGTGGTGCGCCGCGCAGCGACGACGTCGGTCCATTGCGTGAGGGCGACGATGAACCCCCGTACGAGTCGCCCGAAGCTGCGATCGACGTCGGCGCTCAGGGCGAACGCACCGGCGGTCTCGTACGACACGAAGCCGTGCAGGGTGGAGCGGAACGCGCGAATGGCGTCGACGGCGTCATCACCTTCGAGCCGATAGGCGGTGAGCACATCGGCGACGATCTCGATGGCGGCGGCCGAGACGTCCTCGTCTTCGACGTCGCCGGGCGCGGGTCGGAAGTTGGACGCTTCGTACCGCGCCGGATGCCGCCGCGCCCAGTCCCGATACGCGTACGACATCGCCTCGATCGCGTCCGCGCCCGAACGCCCCACGGAGGCGCGCGCGAGCACCTCGCCGAGCTCACGCTTGGCGTTCACCGCGATGTCGCGATGCAGACCCGCCATCGAATCGATGTGCTTGTAGAGCGACGGCTGGCGCACGCCCAGCCGGTCGGCGAGGGCCGCCAGGGTGAGCCGGCCGAGACCCACTTCGTCGGCCATGACAGCCGCCTCTTCCGCGACCCGGTCGCGGCTCAAACCCGCCCTAGGCACAGGTGCTGCTCCGGTACACGATCATCCGGCTAACTATGGACTCCTCGGCGGCTAACGTCAATAGCCAAGCGGGACGCCCGCGCCGGGAAGGGTCGGCGCCGGCTCAGCTCCACGTCCAGCCGGCCAGCACGGACTCCGAGAGATCCGTCCGATCCGCATCGCCGACCGTCGGGCTGAACGAGAAGGTCACCACGTAGGTCTGCCCGTCCTGCGAGACGTAGTACTGCTCGATCTGGTAGTCCGTCCCGCTCGCGGCCAGACTCGCCGACAGGTGCGCGGACTCCGATCCGGCAACGGTCACGCGGTCCTGCACCGTCACATCCGCCGCGCCGGCGTCTTCGAGCTCGCTGACGCCCTGCGTCTCCACCTGCTCGGGCGTCACCTCGCCGGCGGGTGACAGCACGACGTTGACGTTGTCGGCGAAGCCGTCGGTGTCGGTGAGGTCCGCCGCCAGCGAGTCCACGCCGGCCGGCTTCTCGCCCTCCGGAATGTCCCAGCCCTCGGGGACGGCGAACGAGTAACCGGTGCCGGTGATGGTCGTGCCCGAGGCGGGCGCGGTGGTCACTTCGGGAGCGCTGCTCTCGGACGAATCCGTCGAGGAGGCACTCGCACAGCCGGTGAGGGCGAGGGATGCGATGAGGAGGACGACCGCTGCGCGGGAGATTCGAGGCATTCCGCGAGCCTAGCGGGCACGCGCGACTCCGGGACGAACCGACGGCGTCCTGTCACGGACGCGGCGCCCTCACACCGCGACGCCGCGCGCCACCCGCACACCGCACACACGTGCATCCGCGGCCGTCACGGCGTGTGCCGGTCCGGTGATCTCCACCGTGACCTCCGTCTCGCGGTCCGCGCACGACGACCCGACCCAGAGGTCCACCGTGCCGGGTTCGACGATGCGCACGCCGTCGACCCCGGTGAACGCGAGCCGTGCCGTGGGCACGTCGAAGTGCACCGTCGCCGATTCGCCGGGCTCCAGGGACACGCGCTGATAGGCCAGGAGCTGAGCGACGGGTCGCGTCACGCTCGCGAACACGTCGTGCGCGTAGAGCTGCACGAGATCGACGCCCGCGCGCTCTCCGGCATTGCGCACCTGAACGCTCACCGAGACGGTGGAGCCCGCCGGGGACGCGGCATCCGTTCTCAGATCCGAATGCACGAACGACGTGTAGGTCAGACCGTGACCGAACGGGCGCACCGGTGTGCTGTCGGCGCTGGTGATCTCGGTCGGCCCGCCGAGCAGGGGGTGCAGGTACGAGAAGGGCTGCGCACCCGCCGACCGGGGGAGCGACACCGGGAGGTGGCCCGAGGGGGAGAGCCGGCCCGAGATGATCCCCGCCAGGGCGGAACCGCCCTCCTCGCCGGGGAAGAACGACTGCAGCGCCGCGGCGACGGCGCCGTCGCCGTCGAGCGCCCAGCCGATCGCGTAGGGCCGTCCGGACAGGGCGACGAGCACCACGGGGGTCCCGGTGGCGACGACGGCTTCGACGAGCTCGCGCTGCACGCCGGGCAGCTCGAGGCTCTCGACGTCGTTGCCCTCGCCGACGGTGCCGCGGCCGAACAGGCCGGCGCGGTCGCCGACCGCCAGGATCGCGACATCCGCCTGGCGCGCCGCGGCGACCGCATCGGCGATACCCGAACGGTCATCGCCCTCGACCTCGCACCCGAGCGCGGTGAGCACCCGCGCGGAGGGCAGCTCAGCGCGGATCGCATCGGTCAGCGACGGGATCTCGAAGCCGAGGGGAACGCCCGGGTGCAGCGCCAGAACGTGATTCGCGAACGAATAGCACCCCATCAGGGCGTGCGCGGAGTCCGCGTTCGGGCCGATGATCGCGATCGTCGCGGCCGTGTGGGCGGACGCGAGCGGCAGCGTGCCGTCGTTGGTGAGCAGCACCACAGACTCTGCGGCCAGCGACCCCGCCACCCGCCGATGCGCGGGCGAGTCGAGATCGACCGCGCGCGGCGGCGTCGAGAAGTCGGCGTCCAAGAGGCCGAGCTGCTCCTTCTGGGTGAGGACGCGCAGCACCGCCCGATCGACGAGGTCGTCGTCGACGGACCCGTCGCGAAGGCCCGCGGCCAGCAGGGGGAATGCGTCGCCGCCCGGCAGCTCGACGTCGATCCCGGCGCCGAGCGCGAGCTCGGCCGCAGCCTTCCGGTCGACGGCGACCGCGTGCATCGTGTGCAGGAACGCGACCGAGAAGTAGTCCGAGACCACGACGCCGTCGAACCCCCAGTCGTCACGGAGCGTGTCGGTCAGGTAGGCGGGGGTTGCCCCCACGGGCATGCCGTCGATCTCGGCGTACGAGTTCATGACCGACCGCGCACCTCCGTCGCGCACCGCCATCTCGAACGGCGGGAGGAGCACATCGGCGATCTCGCGGGCCCCCGCATGCACGGGAGCGTGATTGCGCCCCGCCTGCGACGCCGAGTATCCGACGAGATGCTTGAGGGTGGCGTGGATGCCGGATTCCTGGAGCCCCTGCACGTACGCGGTGCCGATCGTGCCGACGACGTACGGATCCTCGGCGATGCACTCGTCCACGCGTCCCCACCTCGGGTCGCGGATGACGTCGAGCACGGGAGCGAGGCCCTGATGGATGCCGAGCTCGCGCATCGATCCGCCGATGAGGCGCCCCATCTCGGCCACGAGCTCGGGGTCGAAGGCCGCACCCCAGGCGAGCGGAGTCGGGAAGGTCGCCGCCTGCCAGGCGGCGAGTCCGGTCAGGCATTCCTCGTGCACGATGGCGGGGATGCCGAGACGCGTCTCGGTCTGCAGTCTCCGCTGTTCCGCCCACAACCATTCCGCCCGCGCGATCGGCTCGACGGGCCGCGTGCCGTACACGCGGGTGAGATGCCCGAGCCCGTGCGCGCTGGCCTCTTCGTATCGCGTCGAGGTCGCCATCTCGCCGGCCATCGGGGCCACGAGCTCGTCGCCCTGGTCGACCCAGAAGCCGACGAGCTGGGCGAGTTTCTCCTCCACGGTCATCGAGGCCAGCAGGGCCTGCACGCGCGCCGAAGCCATGGTGCCGCTGCCGGCGGTCACCCCTTCACCGCGCCCGTCAGACCGCCCACGATGCGACGCTCGAACAGGCTGAAGAACACCAGCGCGGGGATCATCGACAGCGAAGTGAATGCCAGGACGCGCGCGGTGTCGACCGAGTACTGCGAGGCGAACGCCTGCGTGCCGAGCGGCAGGGTGAACACGCCCTCGTTGTTGAGGATGAACAGCGGAAGGAGGTAGCCGTTCCAACTGCCGATGAACGCGAGGATGCCGACGGTGATCACTCCCGGGAGTGAGAGCGGCACCACCATCCGCCAGAAGAACCCGAGTCGGCTGCAGCCGTCGATGGCGGCCGCCTCCTGCAGTTCGTTCGGGATCGCGGCCAGGAACGGCACCAGGATGATGATCGTGATGGGGAGCGCGAAGGCGATCTGCGGGACGATCACCCCGGCGAGCGAGTTCATCAGCCCGAGGTTGCGCACCAGCACGTAGAGGGGCGTGATGGCGACCGTCATCGGGAACATCAGCCCGGCGGCGAACGTCGCATAGATCAGTCCGCGACCGCGGAACGAGTACCGCGACAGGGCGAAGGCCGCCATCAGGCCCAGCGCGACCACGAACACCGTGGTGGCCATGGCGGCGATCAGCGAGTTGCCGACCTGGCGCCAGAAGACGCCGCTGGAGAGCACCTCCACGTAGTTCTGCCACTGCCACACCGTCGGGAAACCGGAGGGATCGAGCGTGATCTCGGAGTTCGAGCGGAATCCGCCGATGACGATGTAGGCGACCGGAGCGAGCATCAGCCCGATCAGCAGGAGTGCGATGAAGTAGATGACGAAGGTCCCCACGCGCCTTCTGCCCGCTCCCGACTGCTGCAGCGGTGGCCGCTTGTACCCGGGCGCGGTGAGTGTTGCGGTGGCCATCAGAGCTTTCCTCCTGTGAGGGCGCCGGCGGTGTCTCGTCGCAGCACGAAGCGCTGATAGACGAGGGCGACGATGAGTGAGATGAGGAACAGGACGACGGCGACGGCGTTGCCGTAGCCGTAGCTGCCGGCGTTGCGACCGTTCGCGACCATGTAGGTCGCCATCGTCGAGGTTCCCGCGGTCGAGGCGACGTACTGGCCCCAGATGATCCAGACCAGGTCGAACAGCTGCAGCGACCCGATGATGGAGAGGAAGGCCCAGATGCGAACGGTGGGTCCGAGCAGCGGAAGCACGATGTAGCGCTGGGTCTGCCAGTACGACGCACCGTCGATGGCGGCGGCGTCGGAGAGCTCCTCGGGAACGCCCTGGAGTCCTGCGAGGAACAGGATGACGGCGAAGCCGACGTACTTCCAGGTGATGATCACCAGGAGGGTCCAGATCGCGATCGAGGGATCGGACAGCCAATCGGTGGCGAAGGCGCCCAGGCCGAGCTTGTCGAGCATGCCGTTCACCGAGCCGCTCGACTGCAGCATGAGGCTCCAGCCGATTCCCACGACGACCTCGGAGATGACGTAGGGGACGAAGATCAGCACGCGGATGAGCGACTGGAACCGCATCTTCCGGTTCAGCAGCAAGGCCAGCGCGATGGCGACCGGGCCCTGGAGCACGAGCGACATGATGGCGATGAAACCGTTGTGGCCCAGCGCTTCGATGAAGTCGGGGTCGGTCAGGATGACGATGTAGTTGCGGAACCCGACGAAGTCGACCGCGGGGCCGTATCCCGACCAGCTGAAGAAGCCGTAGTAGGCGGCCAGGACGACCGGGAAGATGACGAAGGCGACGAAGACGAGGAGCGCCGGCCCGATCAGGAGGACGAGTTCGAGGCGCGGGCCCCACCCGGAGCCGCGGGATCGTGTGCTCCGGGTGCCACGCGAGCGGGGGGCCCCGGTGGGGGGCAGCGCATCTGCGCCACCCCCCACCGGGCCGGGGATCCCGGGCGCGTCCGCGGAGGTCTTCGTGGTGTCGCGCACGGAAGCCATCATGAGCTCAGGACTTCGAGGCGGCGGCGTTGACGGCGTCGACGATGTCCTGGGCGCTGCCCTGGCCCGCGAACATGTCCACGACCGCGACGTTCAGCGCGTTGCCGATGTTCTGTCCATAGAGCGTGTCGAGCCAGACCGACACGTACGGGGCCTCGTTGTAAGCGGCCAGCACTGCCTGCAGAGCAGGATCGGTCACGACGCCCTGCGCGTCCTGCGACGCGGGCAGGGTGACGAATGCCTCGGCGTAGGCTTCCTGGTTGTCCTGCTCGAGGGCGAAGTTGAGGAAGTCGACGCACTCCTTCGGGGCGTTGACCCAGCAGGAATAGCCGTCCACGCCGCCCATCATCGCGCCGGGCTCGCCGTCGCCGCCCTCGACCTCGGGGAAGGGGAACCAGAGCAGGTCGGCCTTCGGCTGCTGGTCGGGGGTCAGCGGGGCGATCACGCCCGGATCCCATGCGCCCATCAGCTCCATGGCGGCCTGGTTGTTGGCGATCAGGCCCGCCGACGAGCCTGCGCCCTGCTGAGCCGCCGTGGTGAGGAAGCCCTCGTTGAAGGGCTTGGTGTCGAGGAACGACTGCAGGTTCTCGCCTGCGGCAAGCCAGCAGTCGTCGTTGAACTCGCGGCTGACGGCGGCTTCGTCCATGACCTCTTTCGAGCACGCGCGCAGGGCGAAGTTGTAGTACCAGTGAGCGGCGGGCCAGGCGTCCTTGGCACCGACCGCGATCGGCGCGACGCCGGTGGCGGCGAGCGCGGTGTTCGCGGTCTCGAGCTCCTCGATGGTCTTCGGGGTCTCGGTGATTCCGGCGGCGGCGAACAGGTCGCCGGCGTAGAACATGCCCGACGGCAGCACGGCGGTCGGAACCCCGTAGATCTTGTCGTCGATCTCGAACGCGGAGATGACGCCGCCGAGCGCCGTCTTCGTCGCGTCGGTGAGGCCGTCGGTCAGGTCCATCGCCTGACCCGCCGTCACGACGTCGGCGAGCTTTCCGCCACCGCGGGCCATGAAGATGTCAGGTGCGTCGCCGGAGTTTAGCGCGGTCTGGAGCTTGCCGTCCATCTCCTCGTTCTGCACCGATTGGATCTCGATCGTGACGCCGGGGTTGGCCGCCTCGAACGCGGCGACGGTGTCCTCCCAGTACGCCTTGCCGGGGCCGGTGGTCGAGTTGTGCCAGAACGTCATCGCGACGTCGCCGCCGCTGTCTGCGGAATCGCCGGACCCGCCACCGGAGCAGCCGCTCAGTGCGAGCGCTCCCGCGACCAGAACGGCCGATCCTGCGAGGAACTTCTTGCCGTACATGTGATTTCCATCCTCTTCGTTGAGTGACACCTCATGCCTCGAGGTGCGGATTTGCGATTGGTACTCGTCTGCGCGGCTCTGCTTCGCGCCGCATCCGACTCCGGGTGGGGGGTCGATGATCGACCTCCGGGTGGACATAGCGTGACATTGACAACAAATAACGTCAAACGTTTTCGAAAACCTTTTCCACGACTACGCTGAGCGGTCATGGGACGGCGAACGACGATTCACGATGTGGCGGAGGCCGCCGGCGTTTCGATCGCCACCGTGTCGAAGGCCGTGAACGGCCGCTACGGGGTGGCCACCGAGACCGCCGACCACGTTCTGAGCGTCGTGAAGGAGCTCGGGTACGAGTCGAGCCTCGTCGCCAGCAGCATGCGTTCGCGCAAGACGGGTGTCATCGGCGTGCTCGTCGCGGACTTCGAGCCCTTCAGCGCGGAGATCCTCAAGGGCGTCGCCGCCGAGCTCCACACCTCGGGCTACGACCTGCTCGCCTACAGCGGCGCGCGCCAGCAGGGGAGCGAGGGCTGGGAGCGCAGGTCGCTCAGTCGCCTGAGCGGGACTCTCATCGACGGGGTGATCATGGTGACGCCGACGGTCGTCAACGTGACGGCGGAGGTGCCGATCGTGGCCATCGATCCGCACACGGGTCCCGCCGATCTCCCCACCGTCGAGTCGGACAGCTTCGGCGGCGCCCTCCAGGCGGTGCAGTTCCTGATCTCGATCGGCCACACCCGGATCGGCTTCGTCGCGGGACGACCCGACCTGCGTTCGTCGATCCTGCGTGACGCCGGCTATCGGAAGGCGCTGTCGGATGCGGGTCTGCGCTTCGATCCCGCGCTCGTGGGTGCGGGGCTCTACGAGCAGCACACCGCGCGCGGCGCGGCAGCGGAACTGCTGACGCGACCGGATCGGCCCACCGCGATCTTCGCCGCCAACGACCTGTCGGCCTTCGCCGTCCTGGAGGTGGCGGCCGAACTGGGGCTGGCGGTGCCGGCGGACCTGTCCGTGATCGGCTTCGACGACGTCCCCGAGGCCACGCAGATGGTGCCGCAGCTCAGTACCGTGCGCCAGCCCATGCAGCGGCTGGGGGCGACGGCCGCGACTCTCCTGGTCTCGCTCATGAACGGCGACTCCCCGGAGCAGACGCATGTACGCCTTCCCACCCGACTGGTGCCGAGGGCGACGACCGCTCCGCCCCGCGAGGGTCGGGACGAGGCCGTCGGCGCGTGAGACGCGACGCCTCAGCGGACGGAGAGGACGCCTCAGCGGACGGAGAGCCGGTGGCGGAGGCCGAGCGGATCGGCCAGCAGCTCGCCGAACGCCGCCTCCGCGGCGCCGATGAGCAGACGGTCCTCGGCCAGGACGGCGACGCGGATGTCGAGGCCCTCCATGCTCGCCGGCATCGCGAAATCACTGACGGCGGCGGTGAGGCCGGGCAGATCGCGCTCGGCGATCGTCGCGAGGAACCCGCCGAGGACCACGACCGAAGGATTGAGCACGTTCACCGCATTGGCGAGGGCCGTGGCCAGGATGCCGCGCTGGCGCACGAGCTCCGCGGCCGCCGCCGGATCCTCGGTCGCGGAGAGCAGCGCGGCCAGCGTCGGCTCGTCGGCTGAGCCCACGCCCACGACGTCGAGCAGCCGGGCACGGCTCACCTCGTCCTCGAGGACGCCTCCCCGGGCGCGCCGGTCGGAGTCGGCGGCGATGCCGGGGCGGTTCTGTCCGAATTCGCCCGCGTAGCCACCGGCGCCGCCCACGGGCATCCCGTGGACGATCAGCCCTCCGCCGATGCCGCTCGCCCCGCCGTTAAGGTAGACGACGTCATCGATGCCGCGCGCGGCGCCGAACAGATGCTCAGCGAGGGCTCCGAGGCTGGCATCGTTGCCGACGGCCGTCGGCAGACCGGTGGCGGCGGCGACGAGATCGCGGACGGGTTCGTCGACCCAGTTCAAGTGCGGGGCGTTGCGGACGAGTCCGTCGGCGACGCGGACCAGCCCGGGGACGGCCAGGCCGATCGCCACGATGCGCGCGTCGGCGAGCGGTCCGGCACGCCACTGCGAGATCCGCTCCGCGACGAGCGCCGCGGTCTCGGCCGGGGTGATCAGGCGGTCGAGATCGATGCGTTCGCGGACCGGGATGCCCCGGTCCAGACCCACGGCCGCGATCGTGAGCGCGTCGACCTCGGGATTCACCGCGATCGCGAGGACGCGCGACGCGATCGACACGATCGGAGACGGTCGGCCGACCCGGCGGGACGGATCCGGAGCACGCTCCTCGACGAGACCTCCGCGGACGAGTTCGCCGACGAGGTCGGCGACGGTCGACCGATTGAGGCCGGTGAGTTCCGTGAGGGTGGCTCGCGACAGCGGGCCTTCGAGGTGCACGAGCCGGAGGATGCGGGCGAGATTGCGCTGGCGGACGCCCTCGGTGCTCATGCCGGACAGATCGCTCACGGAACTCACCATAGAAGATCGGCCGGGGTGAGCCCGTCGTCGGTCGCCCCGCACCGCGCGTTGCGGTGCGGGGCGACCGGCCCGAGCGAGGATCAGAACAGCTGCACGAGCAGCCCCACCCCGCTGGTCGAACCCGACGTCGTCGGGGTGCCACTGAACTCGGCGCGCACGATGTAGATGCCCGTTCGCAGACGCGGCAGCGTGACGCTCACCCTCCCGTCGGCACCCACGGCGACCGGCGCCCCCACCGCGGCCCCGTTGACCGTCACCTGCACGGTGCCGCCCTCCAGTGCTGCGGCCGACCTCACCACGATCGTGGCGGTGGTGCGCTGGTTCCCGATCGAGAGCACCCGTGAGAGCGACAGACTCGTGCGGGATGTCGCCAGGACGGCGACGGACTCCGACGCGGCGGTCCCCGAGTCGAGACCCGGGGCGGAGGCCGTGACCACCACCGAGATCGCTGAGCCCGCATCCGCCCTCTTCACCCGATAGGTCGCGGCGGTCGCCGAAAGGATGTCGACGCCGTCGGCCTGCCACTGGTAGGCGAAGGTGGCGCCCGCAGGCTCCCAGATGCCGGCATCCGCTCGCAGTGTCCGTCCGACCTCGGGTGTCCCCGAGATCGACGGTGCGACCGTGTTGACGACGGCGGTCGGCTCGGGGGCTTCGGCCGCGACGAGCTGTCCGACGCCCCACCGGGCGGTGGACTGGTAGCCGGCGCCGGTGGGGTCGGCCCAGTTGCGGATGCCGCTGCGCTGCCCGTTCGAGGCGTCGTTGACCTGGAAGTCCAGGCCGTGGAAGGTGCCCTCCCCGCCGTACTCGAGAAGGCTGATCGCCGCCTCGACGACGTATCCGCCGTCGACGAGTGTCGTCGCGCTCTGCACGCGGTTCCGCTGGAACGGCTCATCGCCGGTGCCGAAGGAGACGGCATTGGCCGCACTGATCCGGATCTGCGAGTCGTCGTAGCGGTACGAGCCGTTCTTCGCGTTCCCCGGATCGACGAAGATCTCGACCGAGTCCTGGATCCAGGGATCGGAACCGGTGACGTCGACGACCGGATCGGCGACCTCCGCCAGCACGTACAGCGTCTGATCCCGCCACAGCGTGCGGACCGTGGCCGTTGCGCCGCCCGTACCCTCGACCTGCTTCTCCGTGACGATGGACCCGGCCACGGACCACGCGGGGTCGACCGATCCGTCGATCGCCGGTGCATCGGCGGTGGCTGCCACCTCGAGGTAGGACACCGGCTCGAGCAGCGTGAGCGTACCGAGGGCTCCCGGGGTGTTCCATCCGCGCACGGTCGTGCCGTCGGTGACACGGACGTCCACGTCGAGCGTGGCCCCCTGTGCGACGGCCGTGCTCAGCGGCAAGGTGGCGACCATGTCGTACCCTCCGTCGCGCTCGGCGACGACGGCATCCACGTCTCCTCCTCCGGTGCGGCCCGCGGTCACGGTGCTTCCGCCGTACTCGAACGCCACCCCGTCCGTCACCTCGGGGGTCGCGTCCTCGACGCGGACGTACGCGGTCAGGTGATCCGGGCTCCACCGCAGCTGGAAGGAGGCCGATTCGTCGATCGTGTTGAGCGGCAGCTTCCGCCACTCGAGCGATGCGGGTGCATCGGCGTCGAGCGGCACGTCGCCCTGGAACACGTTGGCCGTGCGCGGACGGGCCGGCAGGTCGAGGTCGGCCGCACCGTAGTACGCCGGCTTGCCCTGCAGCGCGTCGTCGAACAGCAGCGGGGCGCCCGAGCCGGAGCGCCAGCTCCGGCCGTCCGTGAGACCCCAGACCGTGACCGAGAACAGGTCGTCGGCGTGCTCGCGGAAGGCCCGGAACGCGTCGCGGTAGTAGTAGGCCTGTTCGATCAGGCTCGCCGGGGTGACCGGGGTGCCCGTGGTGACGTCGAGCTCGGTGACGGCCTGGGTCACCGGGAGGTCCTCGAAGGCGACGATCGCGTCCTCGAGCGCGGTGACGGGGAAGGACAGGCTCACGTGGAACTGGTGGCCGACGCCGTCGACCGGAACCCCGCGCGCCAGCATCCGCTCGACGAGTGCGTGCAGACGCGCCTGCTTGCCGGTCTGCTCCGTGTTGTAGTCGTTGATGATCAGCGTGATGGGCCGGTCGGAACCTTCTGCGGCGAACTCGCCGTTGAACGCGTCATCCGCGTACTGGAATGCGAGGTCGATGAACTCCTCGCCCAGGATCCGGTACCACTCGCTGCGGCGCAGCCCGTCTTCGTATTCGTTGCCGTCGGAGACGACCTCGTTGACGACGTCGAACGCGACGAGCGGGTTGGTGTCGCCGCCGAACTCCCCGTAGGTGTCGCTCAAGTGCTGCGCGACCGAGTAGATGTGCGTGCGCAGGCGGTCGCGCAGAATCTGCTGGTCCGCCTCACCGTCGGTCAACGGCTGACCGTCGTCGTCCTGGAAGAAGAACGCCGGTGTCTGGCTGTGCCAGGCGAGCGTGTGACCGTAGACCCGCAGATCGTTATCCTGCGCGTACGCCATGAGCGTGTCGGCCTCAGGGTTCGGCGTGAATTCACCCGCCGCGTCGTACCAGGCCTCGGGCTTCATGTAGTTCTCACTCGTCACCTGGTCGAAGTGGCGAAGGAGCAGATCGGATGCCGGACCCGTGGTCTCGCGGGAATCGATTGCGACACCGACGGGGAAGTCCGCCGTGTCCTTCAGAGGCAGAAGGTCTTCGACGGTGCCGGGGCCGGGGGTGGCCACGGTGATGTCGTCGAACAGCAGGTCGGACGTGTTCGTGCCGTTGTAGTTCGTCTCGAAGTACAGCAGGGCGCTCTCAGCGGGTCCCATGGTGAACGTGGCGGTCACCTCGCTCCACCCGCTGTTGGTCACACCGGTGAACTGGCCGATCGTCGAATAGCTCGTCGCGCCGTCGTTGGTGCGCGCCATGCTCAGCCACACGGCGTCCGTGGGCTGGCCGGGTGCGAAGCGCACCCACGCGGACAGGTCATAGGTCACTCCGGTCTCGAGGATGCCCGTCACATCACGGCCGATGCCGCTTCCCTGAGAGGTCCGCGCGGTGACCGCGGCGGCCTGCGCTCCCGCGTGGGCATCGGCGGTCGTGATCCCGACGCTCGGCGCGCCCGATCCGCTGTCCCGAGGTGCCCAGCCGTCCAGTCCGTCTTCGAAGTCGGTGCTGATCGCGGTGGTGCTCTCCGATGCCGGCGTGCCCACCGGAAGCGTGAACTCCCAGCCGGCGGCGAGCCGCTCCGAGACGACGGTCGTGACCGCCGCCAGCGTGCCGTTGCGGTCGCCGCCACCGTCATGGGTCAGGACGATCTCGCCCGGCTTGATGGCGGCGCGCAGGTTGGCGGTGAGGGTCGGGACGTCTTGCGTCGCCCAGTCGTTGATGGTGTTCACGACGGCGAGGGGCTGCATGCCGAGCGACACCGCGGCGGCCGGGGTCTGGCCCCAGCTGCCGTTCGGAGCACGGAAGAACGGCACCTGCGCGTTCGGATCGCCCAGTGCGGTGCGGATGATCTCGAGGTTCTGCGCCATCCGCTCGCGGGCAGCGGACTGCGAGAGCGAGCCCATGTCGTCGTAGGTGGTGGAGTGGTTGCACAGCGTGTGTCCCTCGGCGACGATGCGCTTGAGGATGTCTGCGCCGCCGGGAGCGGTGATGTTCTGACCGATCACGCAGAAGACCGCGCGGATGTCGTTGGCGGCGAGGTAGTCGAGCAGGGCCGGCGTGGTCCCGGGGTTCGGGCCGTCGTCGAACGTGAGCGCGGCGACGTCGCCCGTGCCCTGTGCGAGGCCGACGGGTGTGGGGACGGGGTTGACCGCTCCGCCGGGGACGACCTCGGCGCCCGGTGTGCCGCCGTCATCGGTGGTCACCTCGATGTCGTCGACCAGGTAGCTGTAGGGGCCGGTCAGATCGGCGGTGCCGATGTACACCTGCAGGGACGCGGCATCGGCGTCGGCCGGCACGGTGAACTCTCCGGTGACGGTGGTCCAGGCATCCGCCGTCATCGTGGTGTCGCCGATCCACGTGTAGGACGGCTTCATGACGAAACGCACGCCCGCCGTACCGACCGTGCCCTCGGCGAGCCGGGTGCGCATCGAGAAGCTGTACGACGAGCCGGGCGTGTAGATCCCCGCCGGGCTCTGCAGCCCCACGTAGTCGGCATCGCGGTCGGTGACGAGCAGGGCCTTGCCGCCCTCGATGTCCACGACGCTCAGGGTGCCCGGGCCGCCGCCGCTCGCTGTCCACGCGCCGGTCGTTCCATCCTCGAAGTCCACCGCGGATATCGGAATCGGATCGGCGGTGGCGGCGGAGGCCGGCAGCACCACCAGGGTCGCCGCCGCGAGGGCGGCGGTCGAGATGACGGTCAGAACACGACGAATCGAGTGGCGCATCATGGGGGCGCTCCTTTGCGCTGGGGTTTGTGGCTTGGGCCAACATATGAGCGCGCGATGAGGTCACGGGCCGACCGTTACCGGAAAGTTGCGAAAACTCTTCGAAAGTTCCGGCGAGATTCCGCGGGCGCGGGCGCCCCTACTGTCGACTCCGTTTTCGGTCGGCCATCGTCGTCCGCACGCCTCGCCCGTGTGTGAAAGTGGGGGCCCCGACGACATGTGAGGATGCGACGCCGTGGCCGCTGCTGTTCCCCCGATCGATCCCTCCCTGAGGCATCGCATCGCCGACGTGACCATGAGGGTGCTCGACGATGCCGGTCAACCCCTGCCGGGTGCTTCGGTGACCGTCGCGCAGACACGCCACGCCTTCTCGTTCGGCAACATCGGATTCGATTTCCTCCCGCGTGCCGGCGGCGATCCCGATCACCACGCGCACGAGGACGTCGAGACGTTCGGCGGCGGGACCGGTCGACAGCTCGAGCGGCTCGAGCACCTCGAGGCGCTGTGGCTCGATCTGTACAACACGGCGACCCTCCCGTTCTACTGGGGTCGCTTCGAGCCCGAGCGGGGCAGACCCGACACCGCGCGATTGCGAGCCGCCGCGCAGCGCTTCGCCGACCGCGGTGTGACCGTCAAAGGTCACCCCCTCGTCTGGCACACCGTCACGGCGCCCTGGCTGCTCGATCTGCCGGTGGCCGAGGTGGAGCAGGCGCAGCGCGAGCGCATCCGCCGGGATGTCGGTGATTTCGCCGGCCTGATCGACACGTGGGACGCCATCAACGAGGCCGTCATCATGCCCGTCTTCGACAACGGCGACAACGGCATCACGCGGATGGCCCGCGAGCTCGGCCGTATTCCCACCGTGCGACTCGCGTTCGAGGAGGCGAGGCGGACCAATCCGGGCGCCACCCTTCTCATCAACGATTTCGACCTCGGTTCGGCCTACGAATGCCTCATCGAGGGTGTACTCGAGGCCGGTGTGCAGATCGATGCGATCGGACTGCAGACCCACATGCACCAGGGCTATCGCGGCGAGGATGCCGTCCTGGCCGTCGTCGATCGGTTCGCCCGGTTCGGCCTCCCGCTGCACATGACCGAGACCACCATCGTGTCGGGTCACCTCATGCCGCCCGAGATCGAAGATCTCAACGACTATCAGATCGACGAGTGGCCCTCGACCCCCGAGGGTGAAGAGCGGCAAGCGGATGAGCTCGTCCGCCATTACCGTTCGCTCGTGTCGCATCCGTCGGTGCAGGCCGTCAACTACTGGGGGCTGAGTGACGACGGAGCGTGGCTCGGCGCACCGGTGGGGCTCGTCCGGGCGGACGGGACGGTCAAGCCCTCGTACACGGCGGTCCACGACCTCATCAAAGGCGAGTGGTGGATGCCGCCGACGACGCTGGTGGCGGATGCCGAGGGCGTCGTCCGCTTCCGCGGCTTCGCGGGCGAATACGAGGCGACCGCGCGAGGCGGGCGCACGGTCGTCCTATCGTTCCCGAACCCCGGTCCGACTCGGATCGACGTGCGTCTGCCGTCCTCCTCGGGGGTGGACGCGGCATCCGATCTGTTATAGGTTGTTAACCGCAACAATTCCCGCGAAGGAGCGACATGCCCACCCAGACTTCTGGCCCCACCCCCACCCGTGACGACAAGTTCTCGTTCGGTCTCTGGACCGTCGGCTACAACGGCGCCGACCCGTTCGGCGGGCCGACCCGTCCGCCGCTGGACACCGTCCACGCCGTCGAGAAGCTCGCCGAACTCGGCGCCTACGGCCTCACCTTCCACGACGACGACCTGTTCGCGTTCAGCTCCACGGACGCCGAGCGTCAGACGCAGATCGACCGGCTCAAGGGTGCTCTGGCCGACACCGGTCTGATCGTGCCCATGGTCACCACCAACCTGTTCTCGGCTCCGGTGTTCAAGGACGGCGGCTTCACCTCCAACGACCGCGACGTCCGTCGCTTCGCGTTGCGCAAGGTCTTCCGTCAGCTCGACCTCGGCGCCGAGCTGGGCGCGAAGACGTTCGTCATGTGGGGCGGGCGCGAGGGCGCCGAGTACGACTCCGCGAAAGACATCCGTCAGGCGCTTGAGCGCTACCGTGAGGCCGTCAACCTGCTCGGCGACTACGTGACCGATAAGGGCTACGACATCCGCTTCGCCATCGAGCCCAAGCCCAACGAGCCCCGCGGCGACATCCTGCTGCCTACGCTCGGCCACGCGATCGCATTCATCGACTCGCTCGAGCGCCCCGAGCTCGTCGGCGTGAACCCGGAGACCGGTCACGAGCAGATGGCCGGCTTGAACTTCGCCGCGGGTATCGCGCAGGCGCTGTACCACGGCAAGCTCTTCCACATCGACCTCAACGGACAGCGCGGCATCAAGTACGACCAGGACCTGGTCTTCGGTCACGGCGACCTGCACAACGCGTTCGCCCTCGTCGATCTGCTCGAGAACGGCGGCCCGGGTGGGGTCCCCGCCTACGACGGGCCGCGTCACTTCGACTACAAGCCGTCGCGCACCGAAGACGAGAACGGTGTCTGGGACTCGGCGGCCGCCAACATGCGCACCTACCTCCTGCTCAAGGAGCGCGCCGCGGCCTTCCGCGCCGATCCGGAGGTGCAGGAAGCGCTCGCCGCCGCCAAGGTCGACGAGTTGTCGGTGCCCACGCTGAACGAGGGTGAGACGTACGACGACTTCCTCGCCGACCGCTCGGCGTACGAGGACTTCGACACGGACGCGTATTACGGCGGCAAGGGCTTCGGCTTCGTGCGGCTGCAGCAGCTGGCCACCGAGCACCTGCTCGGCGCCCGCTGACCCGTGCGGGGCCGCCGTCGCGGCGGCCCCGTATCCGTCTGGCTTGACGACGTGGGCCACCGTCGCCACGGAGCTTCGGCGAGAGAAGACGTGAGAAGAGAGACAGATGACATTCGCCATGGGAGTCGACTCGTCGACGCAGTCCTGCAAGGTCGTGATCACGGATGCCGCGACCGGCCGTGTCGTTCGTGAGGGGCGCGCCGCGCACCCCGACGGCACCGAGGTCGACCCCGCCGCCTGGTGGAGTGCCCTCCAGTCCGCGATCGCCGACGCCGGCGGTATGGACGACGTCACCGCCTGGGCGATCGGCGGACAGCAGCACGGCATGGTCGTGCTCGATGATCGCGGGCACGTCATCCGACCCGCTCTGCTGTGGAACGACACGCGCTCGGCCGGCGCGGCGGCGGACCTGATCGCGGAGTTCGGCGCGGAAGAGCTCGCGCGGCGCACGGGGCTCGTGCCCGTCGCCTCCTTCACGATCACGAAACTGCGCTGGTTGCGCGACGCCGAACCCGACAACGCCGCCCGCGCGGCGGCGGTGGCACTGCCCCACGACTGGCTGACCTGGCGGCTGCGCGGCTACGGCCCCGAGGGCGAGTCCGCACTCGGCCCGGTGCTCGGTGAGCTCGTCACCGATCGCTCGGATGCCTCGGGCACGGGGTACTTCACTCCGCAGGACGACGGCTACGACCGCGAGCTTCTGCGCGCGGCCCTCGGGCACGATGCCGTGCTGCCGCGTGTGCTCGGACCCCTCGACCATGTCCTCGACGCGGACGGCCGACGCGTCGGCGCGGGCGCGGGCGACAACGCCGGCGCCGCGCTCGGTCTCGGGGCAGGCCCCGGAGACGTCGTCGTCTCGATCGGCACGAGCGGCACGGTGTTCGCAGTCAGCGCCGACCGCACGATCGATCCGACCGGTACCGTCGCGGGGTTCGCCGACGCCGACGGGCACTTCCTGCCGCTGGTGGCCACGCTCAACGCCGCCCGTGTTCTGGACGTGACGGCGCGACTCCTCGGCGTCGGCCATGGCGAGCTCAGCGAGCTGGCGCTGGCTGCGCCCGAGGGTGCCGGGGGCTTGACGCTCGTGCCCTACTTCGAAGGCGAGCGCACACCCAACCTGCCGGACGCCACGGCCTCGCTCTCGGGTATGACACTGGCCTCGACGACGCGTGAGAACCTCGCCCGTGCCGCGGTCGAAGGCATGCTCGGCGGTCTCGCCGCCGGACTCGAAGCGCTGCGCGGGCTCGGGGTGCCTCTCGAACGGGCGCTGCTCGTCGGCGGCGGTGCGCAGTCGGAGGCGGTGCGCCGTATCGCTCCGCTCGTCCTGGGTCTGCCGGTGGACGTGCCCGCTCCAGGGGAGTACGTCGCGCTCGGCGCGGCTCGTCAAGCCGCACGCATCGCCGGCTGAACCCGCCGCTCGCGCTCGCGCGCGCCGGGCGACAGAATGGCGTCATGGGCGATGCCGCGACCTCCGCCGAGAACGGCGCGTCGGTGGACGCTGCGGCCGCCGAGCTGTACGCGAGGGAGCCCGGGGAGTTCACGGCCGCCCGCAACACCCGCGCGGACGCCACGACCGATCGGGCGGCGGCCAAGGCCATCCGGGCGCTCCGGAAGCCGACGGTGGCGGCGTGGGCGGTCAACCTGCTCGCTCAGGGTCAGCGGCTGGGCGACGCCCTCGAGCTCGCGGCCGAGCTGCGCGAGGCGCAGGAAGACCTGGACGCAGCCGAGCTCAGTCGACTGGGGCGGCAGCGGCGAGCGTTGGTCGCGGCCCTCGCCGCCGACGCGGTCGGGCTCGCCCGCGCGCGAGGAGTGGCCGTCAGTCAGAGTGCTCGCGACGAGATCGAGAACACGCTGAACGCCGCGATGACGGATGCCGCGGCCGCCGCCGCGGTCGGCTCCGGCCGTCTCGTGCGGACGCTCCGCGCTTCGGGCCTCGAGGAGGTCGATCTCGAGGGCGCCGTCGCGGGATCGGCCCCCGCGTCCGCAGCTCAGCCCCGCACCCGCGACGACCTGGCGGAGCGCCGCGCACGCAAGGAGGCCGAGCGCGTACTGCGCGAAGCGGAGCGGGCGCTCGCCGACGCGGACCGGGACGTCGCCAGGACCGCGGCTCGCGAGGCCAAGGCGCGGGAGCGCGCCGGCCATCTGCAGGAGCGCATCGACGACGTGCAGGCGCAGCTCGACGCGCTGCGCGCGGATGCCTCGACCGCAGCATCCGATCTCGACGAGCGTACGGCGGAGCACCGGACGGCCCGGTCGCTCGCCGATGACGCCCGTGCCGCGCGTGACGCCGCCCGGGCAGGAGTGCCGTCGTGACCGACCCCGGCCCGCCGGACCGCGCCGATCCCGACACCGCCGTGCCGCCCGCCTCCGCCCCCCGGAAGGCTCGCCGTGCCCATCGCCTCATCGTCGGATTCTTCGCTGCAGTGCTCGCCGTCGCGATCGTCGTCATCACGGCCGAGGAGATCCGCGTCGCGGGCGACGCCGCCGAGCGACCCGGCGTCGCGGCCTTCTATGCGCAGCCCTCGCCCGCACCCGCCGGCGCCCCCGGCGACATCCTCACGTCGGAGGAGCTTCTCGGCGCCCCCGCGGGCGCACGCGCGTGGCGCCTCATGTACCACTCCCGCGACCTGAATGACGCGGACGTGATCGTGACGGGCATCCTCGTGGTGCCGCTCACGCCGCCCCCCGCCGGCGGGCGCACGATCGTCTCGTGGGGACATCCGACCACGGGCTCCGCGACCGACTGCGCGCCGTCGTCCGGATTCGACCCCTTCTTCCTCATCGAGGGACTCCGCGCGCTCCTGGACCGGGGGTACGCCGTCGTCGGCACGGATTACCTGGGTATGGGGACGCCCGGTGCCAACTCCTACCTGATCGGCGAGACCGCGGGCAACAACGTGCTCGACGCCGTCCGGGCCGCTCAGCACATCCCCGCTGTGAACGCGAGCGACCGCGTCGTGCTGTGGGGGCATTCCCAGGGCGGGCAGGCGGTGCTATTCGCGGCGGAGCGGGCGGCGACCTACGCGCCGGAGCTGAAGATCCAGGCGGTCGCGGCCGCGGCACCGGCGGCCGACCTCACGTCGCTGATGGCTGCGCACCTCGACGACATCTCCGGCGTGACGATCGGGTCCTATGCCTTCGCGGCGTACGCGGGCGTGTACGGACCGTCCGTCGCGGGCGCCGACCTCGCGGACATCCTCACCCCCGCGGCGGTGGCCCTCATCCCGCAGATGACGTCGCTCTGCCTGCTGTCGAACATCACGGAGCTGCACAGGATCGGCGAACCGCTGGTGGGCGCATTCACCTCCAGCGATCCGACGAAGACCGAGCCGTGGGCGGGGCTGTTCGCCGAGAATTCGGCGGGGCAGACCGGGTTCGACGCGCCCCTGTTCCTCGCGCAGGGCCTGGATGACACCCTCGTCGTCCCCGCCGACACCCAGGCCTTCGCGCAGCACGAAGCTTCCCTCGGCATCGACGTCACGTACGAGCCGATCTCGTCCGCCACGCACGGCACGGTGGCCTACCTGGCCGTGCCGGCACTCATGGAGTTCCTCGACGCCAAGGTGCGCTGACCCGACGGCGGCGGCCCCGCTGTCGCTACTGTGAACGCGTGGACCTCGACGGCAGCACACTCTTCATCATCCCGCTGGTCGCTGTACTCGCACCGCTGCTCTCGCGCGGGATCGCACGGTGGCTGCCGGTGCCCATCGTGGTGTTCGAGCTGCTGCTCGGCATCCTGGTCGGCCCGAGCGTCCTCAACTGGGCGCAGGCCTCCGACTTCGCCGCCGCCCTGTCGCAATTCGGTCTCGCGCTGCTGTTCTTCGTCGCCGGCACCGAGATCCAGTTCTCGTCGCTGGCCGGGCGATCCGGTCGGCGGTCGGTGCTCGGCTGGGTGATCAGCATCGCGGTCGGATGCGTGCTCGGCTGGCTCATCGCGCCGGGCGAGCCCGCCATCATCATCGGCATCGCCCTGTCGTCGACGGCACTCGGCACGCTGCTGCCGATCCTGCGGGACGCCCGCGAGCTCGGCACGCCCTTCGGTCACGCCGTGAGCGCGGTCGGCGCCGTGGGCGAATTCGGACCCCTGATCGCCATCTCGATCTTCCTCGGCAGCCGCGAGCCCGGACTGTCGACGATCGTCCTCGCGCTCTTCGCGTTGATCGCCGCCCTGGCGATCTGGTGGGCCATGCGCGCGCCGCAGGGCCGATTCCACTCCTTCGTGAACGCGACGCTGCACACCTCGGGGCAGTTCGCGATGAGGGTCGTGCTGCTCATCCTCGCCACCCTCGTCGTGATCAGCGTCGTCCTCGACATCGACTTCCTCCTCGGGGCGTTCACCGCCGGCATCGTCTGGCGACTCATCATGCGCGAGGCGAAGGAGGCCGACCGCGAGGCGGTGGAGAGCAAGATCGAGGCGATCGCGTTCGGCTTCCTCGTGCCGGTGTTCTTCGTCTACACCGGGGTGACCTTCGACCTCACCTCCTTCTTCGAGCAGCCCCTGCTGCTCGTCGGCGTGGCGGCGGCGCTGCTCGCGCTGCTCGTCGTCCGCGGTCTCCCCTCGATGCTCGCCGCGCCCGCGGGGGCGAGTGCGAAGGAACGCTGGTCGGTCATGCTGATGGGGGCGACGGGCCTTCCGATCATCGTCGCCGTGACCTCGGTCGCGGTCGCCGACGGTGTGCTGTCGACCGGCTTCGCCTCGGTGCTCGTGGGAGCCGGGATGCTGTCGGTGCTCGTCTTCCCGCTCGTGGCGATGGGGCTGCGCGGCGAGCGCGCGAGCGTGCGCACCGCGGTCGCCGAGGGGCCGGCGTGATCACGAGCGTGCGCGCAGCGGCCGGCCGACCGTGACCGACCTGCACGGGCTCTTCTCCCGGGCGCGCGAACGTCTCGAGGGGGCGCCGCAGGAGGCGCTCGGCGACCTGCTGACGGGTCGGCGCTTCCTCGGCATCGCCCGCGCCGACCGCATCAAGCCCTACGGCGAGGCCTGGCATCTCGGCGTGCTGCTGCTCACCGCCGACGAGGTGCTGGCGACCGGCGAGATCGTGCGCGCGCGCACCGAGGCCCCGCGCGGCTACACGGCGGAGTCGCAGCGGGCGAGGTCTGCGCTCGCCGCCGCGGCCGCACGCGGAGGCTTCCCCGATGGACGGGCGGTGCACGTCGGGTGGCGCCGGCTCGACCTCGACGCGATCGCACGGGGCGCGGCATCCGTCCCCCTCAGTGTCGTGGACGGCGAGCCCCTCGTGCAGTGGAGCGGGTCGGCGATGCGCACTCCGCTCGCCGGTTACCTCGACGAACGGGTCGAGCTGCTGCTGCGCCCGCCCTTGGGTGCGAACTGACCCTCTGTCAAGACCCGGGACCCTTTCCGCGCCATCGACCATGCTCGAACGGGCCCTCCGCCGGGCAGCGTGACCACGCTCGACTAAGGTGGGGAGGTTGAAAGAGGGGATCGAGACATGCAGTCATGGCCAGGATCGAGCTATCCGCTGGGGGCGACGTTCGACGGGAACGGCACGAACTTCGCGATCTTCAGCGAGGGGGCTGAGCGCGTCGAGCTCTGCCTGTTCGGCGACCGCGGGAAGGAGACCCGCGTCCCGCTGCTCGAAGTCGATGCCTTCGTCTGGCACGTCTACCTGCCGACGATCGGACCCGGCCAGCGCTACGGCTACCGCGTGTACGGCGACTACAACCCGGCGAGCGGCAATCGCTACAACCCGAACAAACTGCTCCTGGACCCGTACGCGAAGGCGGTCGACGGGCAGGTCAACTGGAACCAGTCGGTCTTCTCGTACAACTTCGGCGACCCGGATTCCCGCAACGATCTGGATTCCGCCGCCTCGATGATGAAGGGGGTCGTCATCAACCCCTTCTTCGACTGGGCCGGTGACCGTCAGCCGAAGACGCCGTACTCCGAGTCGTTCATCTACGAAGCCCACGTGAAGGGCCTCACCGAACTGCACCCCGACGTGCCCGAAGAGCTGCGCGGCACGTACGGCGGCATCGCCCACCCGGCGATCATCGAGCACCTGAAGAAGCTCGGCGTGACGGCGATCGAGCTCATGCCGGTGCACCAGTTCGTCAACGATTCGACCCTTCAGGAAAAGGGACTGTCGAACTACTGGGGCTACAACACGATCGCCTTCCTCGCGCCCCAGAACTCCTACGCGGCCACAGGCCAGCGCGGTCAGCAGGTGCAGGAGTTCAAGGGGATGGTCCGCGCCCTGCACGCCGCGGGCATCGAGGTCATCCTCGACGTGGTGTACAACCACACCGCCGAGGGCAACCACATGGGCCCGACGCTCTCGATGCGCGGCATCGACAACGCGGCCTACTACCGACTCGAAGACAACGACAAGCGGTATTACACCGACTACACCGGCACCGGCAACAGCATGAACGTCGGCAACCCGCACACGCTGCAGCTCATCATGGACTCGCTGCGGTACTGGGTGCTCGAGATGCACGTCGACGGCTTCCGATTCGACCTCGCCTCCACGCTGGCTCGGGAGTTCTACGACGTCGACCGGCTGTCGACCTTCTTCGAGCTCGTGCAGCAGGACCCGGTGGTCTCGCAGGTCAAGCTCATCGCCGAGCCGTGGGACATCGGCCCCGGCGGCTACCAGGTGGGCAACTTCCCCCCGCAGTGGACCGAGTGGAACGGCAAGTACCGTGACACGGTCCGCGACTTCTGGCGCGGTGAGCCCGCCACCCTCGGCGAGTTCGCGTCGCGCATCACCGGCTCGGCAGACCTGTACGCCAACTCGGGTCGTCGACCGGTGGCATCCATCAACTTCGTCACCGCCCACGACGGCTTCACGATCCGCGACCTCGTCAGCTACAACGAGAAGCACAACGACGCCAACGGTGAGAACAACAACGACGGCGAATCGCACAACCGCTCGTACAACTTCGGGGTCGAGGGTCCGACCGACGACCCCGAGGTGCTCACGATGCGCGCGCGCCAGCAGCGCAACTTCATCGCGACGATGCTGCTCTCGCAGGGTGTGCCGATGCTGCTGCACGGCGACGAACTCGGGCGCACGCAGCAGGGCAACAACAACGGCTACGCGCAGGACAACGAGCTGACGTGGGTGCACTGGGACCAGATGGATCACCCGCTGGTCGAGTTCACCGCGGCCCTCGCCAAGCTGCGGCGCGAGCATCCGACCTTCCGTCGTCGGCGGTTCTTCGACGGGCGCCCGGTGCGCCGCGAAGAGGGCGAGCGCGTGCCCGACATCGTGTGGCTGCGGCCCGACGGCACGCAGATGCAGCCCGAGGACTGGGACTCCGGCTTCGGCCGCGCGATCGGCGTGTTCCTGAACGGCGACGGCATCCGCGAGCGTGATCGCCGCGGTCAGCCGATCGACGACCTGCACTTCATCATCATGTTCAACGCGAGCGACGACGAGATCGACTTCACGATCCCCGCCGTCGAGTTCAGCCCCAACTGGGACGTCCTCGTGGACACGGCCGGCGCGCAGTCCGACACCGGTCCGATCCCTCCGGGGGCGACCGTGAAGGTGTCCGCGAAGTCGACGATGGTGCTCGCCGAGCACTCCGAGCCCGAGGTCGAGGCGGACCACTCCGTCGCGGCGTCGCTCGCCGCCGTGATGACGGGCTCGATCGACCTGGTGCCCGGCGCCTCGCCGACCCCGGAGATGCGCACGTCGTAGCCCGTGAGTGCCCGCGCCGTCACCCATCGTTCCGGCGCGGGCACTCTGCACTCCATAGGCGGGTCACCCCGCGAGAGGACGCCCCATGTCTGAGCACCCGTCATCGACCTACCGCCTGCAGATCCGGCAGGCCTTCGATCTGGATGCGGCGGCCGCCGTCACGGACTACCTGCGCGACCTCGGGGTGGGGTGGGCGTACCTGTCGCCTCTGCTCACGGCAGCGACCGGGTCGGACCACGGCTACGACGTCGTCGATCCCACCCGGGTCGACCCGGCCAGGGGCGGAGCGGACGGCCTCGACCGTTTCGCAGTGGCCGCGCGGGCCGCGGGCCTGGGCATCCTGATCGACATCGTGCCGAACCACATGGGCATCGCGGATCCGCGGGAGAACCACTGGTGGTGGGACCTCCTCACGCACGGGCGCGACTCGAGCTACGCCGAGGCGTTCGACATCGACTGGGACTACGGCCACGACCGCGTGCGGGTCCCTGTCCTCGGCTCCCCGCTCGACGAAGCGATCGCCGACATCGAGATCCGGACGGATGCCTCGCGCCGCGCGCCCTTCGGCACACTGCGCTACTTCGACCACGTGCTGCCGTTGGCGCCGGGGTCGGTGCCGGCGGGCGCCGACCTGCGCGACGCCGCGACGGTGCGCTCGATCGCGGACGCACAGCACTACGAGCTGAGCTTCTGGCGCGACGAGGCGACCGCGCTCAATCACCGCCGCTTCTTCACCGTGACCACCCTCGCGGGGGTGCGCGTCGAGGTGCCCTGGGTGTTCGACGAGACACACGCCGAGGTCGTCCGGTGGATCCGCGAGGGCCTCGCGGACGGTCTGCGGATCGACCACCCCGACGGCCTGCGCGACCCCGGGGCCTACCTCGAGCGGCTCGCGGCGGCGACCGACGGCACCTACGTCGTGGTCGAGAAGATCCTCGAGCCCGACGTGCAGGGTGAGCCCGAAGCGCTCGCCGCGTGGTGGGAGACCGACGGCACGACCGGGTACGACGCCCTCGGCGAGGGGGAACGCGTGCTCATCGACGCGAGCGGCGAGGATCTGCTGGACGCGCTGGACGCGCGGCTCCGGGCGGGCACGGACCTGCCCGAGCCGCAGAGCTGGCACGAGCTGATCCACGACACGAAGCGCGACGTGGCAGACACCACCCAGGCCGCCGAAGTGGGCCGACTTGTCCGTACCCTGCCCGCATCGATCGACCTCCCGCCCGAGCGGGCGCGCGATGCCCTCGCCGAACTGCTGGCCTGCTTCCCGACCTACCGTTCCTACCTCCCGGCCGGACGCAGGTGGCTCGCGCAGGCGGCGGCCGCGGCATCCGCTCACCGTCCTGATCTGACCGATGCGATCGACGCACTCGTTCCGGTGCTCGCCGACCCGTCCGAGGAGGTCGCGCAGCGCTTCCAGCAGACGGCGGGACCGGTGATGGCCAAGGGCGTGGAGGACCGCGCGTTCTACCGCTACACGCGGTTGGGCTCTCTCACCGAGGTGGGGGGAGACCCGGGGCTCTTCTCGTCGACGGTCGACGAGTACCACCGTGCGCAGGCGACGCGGCAGTCGGGGTGGCCGCGCGCGATGACGACACTGTCGACGCACGACACGAAGCGGGGCGAAGACGTCCGCGCGCGCCTCGACGTGCTCGCGGAGGTCCCGCAGCGCTGGGCCGATGTGCTCGACGCCTCCCGCGCGATCGCGTCGACGGGTCACGGTCCGTTCGACAACCTGCTCTATCAGGCGATCGTCGGCTCGTGGCCCGCATCGCGCGAGCGGCTGCACGACTATGCCGAGAAGGCCGCCCGCGAAGCAGCCGAGCGGACGAACTGGTTCGACCCCGACGCCGCATTCGAAGACGGTATGCACGTGCTGGTCGACGCGGTGTTCGACGACGCCGATCTCGCGGCACTCCTGCGCGGCTTCGTCGCCGAGATCTCGGCGCCCGGCTGGTCGAATTCGCTCTCCCTCAAGCTGCTGCAGCTCGCGGGCCCCGGCGTCCCCGACGTCTACCAGGGCAGCGAGCTCTGGGAGACGTCGCTCGTCGACCCCGACAACCGCCGCGCCGTCGACTACGAGGAGCGACGTCGGCTGCTCGCCGAGCTCGACGGGGGCCTCGTGCCGCCCGTGGACGAGACCGGTGCGGCGAAGCTCCTGGTCGTCTCCCGCGCCCTGCGGCTGCGTCGCGACCGCCCCGAGCTCTTCGCGCGATACACCCCGATGACGGTGGTGGGTCCGGGTGCGGATCACGCGATCGCCTATGACCGGGGCGGGGCCCTCGTCGTCGCGACCCGGCTGCCGGTCGGGCTGGAGGCCCGCGGAGGATGGGGTGACACCGCCCTCCTGCGGCACGCAGGTGCGGTGACGGATGCTTTCACCGGGCGCCGCTTCGACGGTTCGACGCTGCGGCTGTCGGAGGTGCTGTCGGTGTACCCCGTGGCGCTGCTGGTGGCGGAGTGAGCGGCGCCCCGGTCTCGACCCGCATTTCGCCGAGCGGTCGTACGCATGAGTGATGGAGAGGGAAGACGATGAGCGTGGATGTGTGGGCACCCCGGGCCGAACGGGTCCGGCTGCGCCGGCCCGACCAGGACGACCTCGAGCTGACGGCCGTCGACGGCGGTTGGTGGAGCGCCGAGGTCGCGCTCGCCGACGGCGATGAGTACGGGTTCGTGCTGGGCGACGGCGACGAGCTTCGGCCCGACCCGCGCTCGCGCCGCCAGCCGTGGGGAGTGCACGGGGCATCCGCGGTGTTCGATCCGTCGGTCTTCGCGTGGACCGACCGCGAGTGGACGGGGCGCCACCTCGCGGGCGCCCTCATCTACGAGCTGCACCTCGGCACGTTCACGCCGGGCGGCACGCTCGACTCGGCGATCGAGCGCCTCGACCACGTCGCCGATCTGGGTGTGACCCATGTCGAGCTGCTGCCGGTGAACGGCTTCAACGGCGTCTGGAACTGGGGCTACGACGGCGTGCTCTGGTACACCGTCCACGAGGCCTACGGCGGACCCGCGGCGTACCAGCGGTTCGTCGACGCCGCCCACGCGCGGGGTCTCGCGGTGATCCAGGACGTCGTCTACAACCACCTCGGACCGAGCGGCAACTACCTGCCGGAGTTCGGCCCCTACCTGCGCGAGGGCACCCGCAACTCGTGGGGCGACTCCGTGAACCTCGATGAGCCGGTCGTACGCGACTACATCGTGCAGAACGCGCTGATGTGGATGCGGGACTACCACGTCGACGGCCTGAGACTGGACGCCGTCCACGCTCTGCACGACACGAGCGACGTGCACATCCTGCAGGAGCTGGCCGAGGCATCCGACGCGCTCGCCGCACACCTGGGGCGGCCGCTGACTCTGATCGCCGAGTCCGACCTCAACGACCCGAAGCTCATCATGCCGCGCGAGGCCGGAGGCTACGGTCTCGCAGGTCAGTGGAGCGACGACTACCACCACGCGGTGCACGTCGCGGTGACCGGCGAGACGGCCGGCTACTACGAGGACTTCGCGGCCCTCGAGGCGCTTCCCAAGGTGTGGACCGACGGGTTCTTCCACAACGGCACGTACTCGTCGTTCCGCGGCAGCGATCATGGATTCCCCATCCCCGCGACGGTGCCGACCTCCCGCCTGGTCACCTTTGCGCAGGACCACGACCAGATCGGCAACCGCGCCGCCGGCGACCGGCTCAGTCAGCATCTGTCGTACCGGCGCCTCGCCGTGACCGCGGTGCTCACGCTGCTTTCTCCGTACACCCCGATGCTGTTCATGGGTGAGGAGTGGGGCGCGTCGACGCCCTGGCAGTTCTTCACGTCGCACCCCGAACCCGAGCTCGGCGACGCGGTCTCACACGGGCGTCTCGAGGAGTTCACGAAGATGGGGTGGGATGAGTCGCTGGTTCCCAACCCGCAGGATCCGCAGACCTTCGAGCGCTCCAAGCTGGACTGGAGCGAGGTCGAGCAGGATGATCACGCGCGCCTCCTGCAGCTCTACCGCGACCTCGGAGCGCTGCGACGGCGCTGGCCGTCGCTGACCGACCCGGCTTTCGCCACTCTGGCCGCCGCGAGCGGCTCCCAGGAGTCGAGCGACCCCGCCGACCGCGCGTTCGCTTTCGCACACGGCGAGCTGTCGGTGCTGGTGAACCTGACCACGGAGCCGGTCGCGTGGGATGTCTCGGCGGGCCGCGGCATCCTGCTGACGACGGATGCCGCGGCCGAGGTCGACGACGGGGAAGTGGTCGTGCCGTCCGAGGCGGCCGTGGTCGTGGGTCCGCTCGAGTGAGCGCCGTTTCCGCAGCCGGGCATGTCAAGCCCCGATGCGCACGCCCCCGATCCGCTTAGTCTCGATCACATGGCACACTCGTCGCGCGCTTCCCAGACTCCGGTCGGCCTCGATCTCGTCCGCCAGATCGTCGTGATCTCGGCGGTGTCGTTCATGCTGATCGGCGCGATGGTCGGCATCGGCCTGTTTGGTGGCTCGGCCGTGCAGGACCTGCAGAACGGTGCCCTCGACGCGGATGCCTCCTATCTGGCGCCCGCCCGCCAGGCGTTCTCGATCTGGTCCGTCATCTACGTCGGGCTGATCATCTACACGATCTGGCAGGCGCTGCCCCAGCAGCGCGCGAACTCGCGTCAGCGCGAGCTCGGCTGGCTGATCGCCCTGACCGCGGTGCTCAACGGGCTCTGGCTCGTCGTCGCGCAGTTCGCGACCCTGCCGCTGACGGTCCTCGCGATCGTCGCCCTGCTGATCGCCCTGGGGTTCACGTTCCACCGTGCGGTCGTCACGCGGGTTCCCGACGACGGCCTGGTCGACGCGATCCTCATCGACGGCGTGACCGGACTGCACCTCGGGTGGGTCACCCTCGCGACGGTGGCCAACACGGCCGCGTGGCTGACGGTGAGCGTGCCCGCCGAGTGGGCGGATGCCGCGACCCCCATCGGCATCGCCGTGCTCGTCGTCGTCGCCGTCATCGGGATCGCGATCGCGTGGATCAGCGGCTGGCGCATCGCGCCCGGCCTCGCCCTCGCGTGGGGACTGACATGGCTGGCGGTGGGTCGGCTGACGGGGGAGCCGCACAGCACGGGGATCGGCGTGACCGCCGTCATCGTCGCCGTGGCCGTCCTCGTGCCGGCGCTCCTGGTCGCCGGGCTGCGGATGCTCCGCCCGCAAGGGGACTGACACCACCCCGCACGGATCGGTGCGAGGATCGCGCCGTCGTCAGGCGGCGTCGGCGGGGCCGAACGACCGCGCGAAGGCACGCAGCATCCGCGCCGGCTCGGTGACGGATGCCGCGAGCACACGACCGGCGACGGCCTTGTAGTCGTTCGCCGCGAAGTAGCCGTCGTCTCGGTAGACGGCCATCCGCTCGGTGAAGGCCTTCGTCGTCGGCTCGGGGTGGAACTGCGTAGCGTAGAGGCGCTCGCCGACCCGGTAGGCCTGCACGGGGCACGCGTCGTTGACGGCCAGCAGCTCGGCACCGGGGGGGACCTCGGCCGAACCCTCTTTGTGCGCGGTCAGGGCGGCGAACTGCGACGCGAGCCCGCCGAGGAGGTCGTCTCCCTGGCCGGCCGGCGTGAGGGTCACGGTCATAGGCCCGGTGTCCTCCGGGTATCCGCGAGAGACCGTGCCCCCCAGCATCCTCGTCACGACGCCGATCCCGTAGCAGGTGAAGATCGCGGCGACCGGCGGAGCCGACCCGTCCAGCACGCGATCGGCGATGCGGGCGAGATCGCCCTCGAGCCGCCGCTGCACGTCGTGCTTGCTCGTCTCGGGATCGGTCACGTTGAAAGGGCTGCCCCCGACCAGGAACCCGCTGTACTTCTCGAACGCGTCCGCGGGCAGCGCCTCCGCCACGAGGTCGTGCTGATGCAGGCGCGTCTCGTCGAGCCGCGTCGCGCGCCGGAAGGACTCGTACTCGGCGGCCGCGGCCCCCTTCTGGGGACGCACGCAGACGTAGAGCAGGGGCGCGGTCGTCATGCAGGGAGTCTATGGCGGCGGCGCCCGCGGACGAACGCGATGACGGATGTATCACCGATTGCCCTATCGCACTCCCTGTCTGTGTGGAGACAATGGGCGCTATGACGGCGATCGATCGTGCGGGTGCGGCCGACCCGACCGACCCGACCGACGCGTCCGCCGGCGCCGGCGACGCGAGCGGCCTCCCGCGGTGGGAACGTGCGGCCGCCCTGTTCCTGCGCTGGCGCGAGGGAGACACCCGCGCGATGGACGAGCTCGTGCGCATCATGACCCCTGTGCTCTGGCATGTCGTCCGCGCCTACGGCCTCGACAGTGCGCTCGCGGAGGACGTCGTCCAGACGACGTGGATGACGCTCGTCCGACGGCACGGATCCATCACCGAGCCGCTCGCGATCTCGGGTTGGCTGACGACGTGCGCGCGTCGCGAGGCCTGGCGCGTCGGCAAACTCCATCGTCGGTCCGACGCCACCGAGACGGAGTCGCTGGAGCCGCATCTGCCGACCGCGGCCTCGGCCGAGGACGAGGTGACGGTCAGCGACGAATCGCACCGCCTGTGGCGACTGGTGGGGGAGTTGAACGACCGCTGCCAGCGTCTGCTGCGCGTCGTGGCGTTCGATGAGCGCCCGGACTATGCGCGGATCGCGGCGGACCTCGCCATGCCCGTCGGCTCCATCGGGCCGACGCGCCAGCGCTGCTTGGCGAAGCTGCGCACCCTGTGGGAGAACGCGGCACCGGGAGGAGAGAACCATGGACGTTGACGATCACCCCGCGGACGGGTACGCGGCCGATGCGGCGCTCTTCGCGCGGCTGCGAACGGCGTGGATGCAGGTGGACCCCGTCCCGGCCGGACTCGTCGATCGGATGGTGGCGGCCGTCGCCGTCGAGGACCTGAGTCGTGAGTACGCCCTGCTGACCCTCGTGGAGGGAGCGGCGGTCTCGGCGACGCGCGGCGAGGCCGAGACCGCGACCCTGCAGTTCAGCGACGGGAGCACCAACGTGCTGCTGCACATCAGCACCCTCGAGTCGGGTCAGCACCGCATCGACGGGTGGATCGACGCGCCCACCCTTGCCATACGCCTCGCACAGGGCGAGAGCGAGCGGTCGGCCGAGGCCGCCGAACACGGCCGGTTCGCCTTCGACGAGGTGGCGTCCGGGATCTCGCGCATCCGCCTGGTCGTGCGGGCCGACGACGGCGAGCTGCGCGAGTTCCAGACACCCCAGTTCGAGATCTGATCGGATGCCGCGGCCCCCGCCGCGGCATCCGATCGTCCCGGCACCGACCGGCCGGACACCGCAATGCCCCCGCGCACCTGACGCGGACCCGAAGGAGAGACCATGACAGACCTGCCCCCCTCCGCCTCCGATGATGCGCGTGATCAGCGTCCGGTCGATTGGCGCAGGCGATACGACGCGGCACGCGCGCAGGGGGTGCCCCTCGATCCGCGCAGCGAGCCGGTGCGTGGCGTGGACGCCTACCCCACGGTGTACGCCGCGGACCACCTGCTGCTCAGCACCGGCGCCGAGCTCGACGAGCTGCTCACCCGGCTTCGGGAGGCGGCATCCGATTTCGGCTGGGGGATCGAGCTGCAGAACCTCGACGGGACGCCTCTGGAGCGCGACCGAGCCGTGGAGCGGGCGGAGCGCGCCCGGCGGGAGCTCGATCTGCCGACGATCCACCGCGTCGAGATCTTCCCTCAGCCGAGCCCCGACAAGGACGACCAGCCCGTGCCGCCCATCGACGCCTGGCGCCTGCTCCAGCGTGCGCGGGCGCGGTTCGGTCGGGACCTCGCCGGGGTCTCGCTCGATCACGTGCTCAGCGTCGACCCGTTCGGCAGCACCAACCCCTTCGGCAGCACCAACCCGTTCGGCAGCACGAATCCGTTCGGCAGCACGAATCCCTACGGCAGCACGAACCCGTTCGGGAGCACCAACGTCCCCGGAACAGGCGGATACGCGATGGTCGGCAGCGGCGGCAGGCAGGTCGTCGACTACATCGGGCCCGCCCCCGAGCGGCGTCGCGAGCTGGCCGCGGAAGGTCGTCGTCCCGTCGTCGCGGTGCTCGACACCGGATGCGGCCGGCACTCCTGGCTGCCGGAGAAGATCGTCACGCGCTCCCCGACGTTCGACGGCGAGGTGATCGGCATGGACGACCCCGCGACCGATCCCGAGACACACGGCGACATCGTGGGTGCATACGACGGGGCGCTCGATCCCTCGGCCGGTCACGGGACGTTCATCGCCGGCATCATCCGTCAGGTCTGCCCCGAGGCCGACATCATCGCGGTCCGGGTCGCCGACAGCGTCGGCACTCTGCTGGAGGGCCAGTTCATGCTGGCGGTTCGGACGATCGTGAAGATGATGACGACGCCCGTCGAGGACGGGGGCCGCAGGGTCGACGTGCTCAACCTGTCTCTCGGCTATTACCACGAGACCCCCGAGGACGAGCTGTTCGACCACACGCTGTCGCAGCTGCTCGTCGTCGCGCGCCGGCACGGGTGCGCGGTCGTCTGCTCGGCCGGCAACGACGCGACGGACCGGCCCGCCTTCCCCGCGGCGCTGTGGGACTGGCCCGGCGCGCAGTTCGCGGTCGACGACCCCGACGATGCCGCGCCGCACGTGAGCGTGGGGGCGCTCAACCCCCACCGCGCGTCGGTCGCGCTGTTCAGCAACCTCGGGGCGTGGGTGAAGGTCTACGCGCCCGGGGCGGCGGTGCTGAGCACGTCACCACCGTTCCTCGGCGGTGTGCAGGCGGGGTCGCGCAACGACCGGTACGGCATGCGCCGCGAGAGCATCAAACCTGACGACTTCACCGGTGGTTTCGCGCTCTGGAGCGGAACGTCCTTCGCGGCGCCCTTCGTCGCGGGGGCGCTCGCCGCCGCGCTCGAACCCGGCCTCATGGACGGGTCGATCGCCGACACGGCCGGCCTCATCCAGGCCGCGCGCCGGGCCGCCGATGGTTTCGACGACACCATGAACGGGGTGTCGCTGGCACCCAGCCGCTGAGTGCGACCTGGGTCCCGGTCCGCGAGCCGCGTCGGATGCAGGTTCCCGAGGGGGTTTTCCGTGCATCCGACACGGCTCACGCCGGAGTGACGGCAGTGGCGGTCGTGGAGCACGTGCACGATGATGAGGGCGTGGCCCGGACCGCGGAAGACTTCCATCGGCGTGCCGTCGAACTGAGCAACAACGGCAGATACGCCCCGGCGCAGCGCGCGCTGGACGCCGCTGAGCGCACGGCGGACGCCGACCTGCGCGCGCGCATCGTCGGCACGCGGGCCTTCGTCCTGCAGCGCACCGGCGCCCCGGACGAGGCCGAGAGGCTCTGTCGAGAAGCGCTCGCCGGGCCGGGACTCAGCGATCACACGATCGCCATCCTCAACGGCCAGCTCGGAGCGCTCGCGATGTACGGCGGCCGTCTGGAGGAGGCTCACAAATGGCTCTCCCGCGCGATCAGCAGGCTCAGCGACGACCCCGTCTCGGCCGCCCGGGTGCGGATCAACAGGAGCCTCGCCAGCTCGCAGCGCGGTCGCCTCGACGACGCGGCGGCCGACCTCGAGGTGGCGATCGAGACGTTCGACGCGGCGGGACACCCGGTCGAGGCCGCCCACGCCCGTCACAACCTCGGGTACTTCGCCCTCCTCGCAGGAGACATCGTCGCCGCCCTGCAGGACATGCAGGCCGCGCGCCCGGTGACCGCCGCCACGCCTGTCGGCGCCGCGATCGGCGACGTCGACCGCGCGGAAGTGCTCCGCGACGCGGGCCTGTCGACCGAGGCCGAGCGCATCCTCGAGCGCACGGCGAGCCTCTTCGGGACACTCCGGATGCCGCAATCCCGCGCCGAGGCGGAATTCAATCTCGCCCGATCCCTCCTGACCCATGACGCCCAGCGTGCCGTGCGTCCGGCGGGCGCAGCCGAGCGGCGCTTCCGCGCGCTGGGCAACGACACCTGGGCCGCGCGCGCCCGCGCCGTCAGACTGCGCGCGCTGCTCGCGGGCGGCTCCCTCGACCGGGGAGGCGAACGCGTACCCGAACCGCGTCGCAAGCTCCGACGCGACGACATCGACGACACCGCCGCGATCCTGGATCACCGCGGCTTCCGCGGTGAGGCGGCGGCGCTGCGCATGGCGCACGAGCTCTGGCGGGCCCGCCACGCGGCGGCGATGGACGGTTCGAGCAGAGCGATCCGCATCCCCGCGGATGCTTCGATGGACGTGCGGCTGATGGCGCACGAGGTGCGCGCAGCCCGTGCGGCGACGATCGGGCGGGACGGCGAGTCGCGTCGCCACGCCGCGCGCGGCCTCGACGTGCTCGCCGAGTGGCAGCGCACGTACGGCAGCCTCGACCTGCAGACCTCCATCAGCATGCACGGCGCCAGCCTGATCTGGACGGGACTGGACGCGGCTGTCCGCTCCCGCCGCCCCGAGGTCGTCTTCGAATGGTCTGAGCGTGCGCGCCACCTGAGCCAGCAGGTCGTCCCCCTGCGCCCTCCCCCCGATCCCGAATTCGCCGCGGAACTCGCAGAGCTGCGGATGCTGCGCGCCGATGATCCGAGCGGCGCGTGGCTCTCCGATCCGCGGGCGGCCACCCTGTACGACCGCGCACGCGAGCGACAGTGGTCGGCCACGGGGTCGGTGGAGTTCCAGAAGCGGATCGACCTGCCGGAGCTGAGGTCGGCCCTGGACTCCGACACCGCCCTGCTGGCATTCGTCTACTCCGGCGTGGGCATGCATGCGCTCGTCGTGACGTCGGAGCGCGCCTCGCTCGTCGACGTCGACCGGTGGGGCGACGTGCAGCGCGCTCTGCCCGGCCTCCGAGCCGACCTCGATATGGCGGCGAGCATCCGCACCGGCCCGATGGCGGAGGTCATCGCCCGCTCGCTGCGGGAACGCCTGGAGTCGCTGTCGGCGGCGCTGCTGGACGGACCTCTCGGACTCACGTCGGCACGGCGCATCGTCATCACCGTCCCGGGCGTGCTCAACAGCATCCCCTGGGGGGTGCTGCCGGCGCTGCAGGGGCGGGTCTTCACCTTGGCGGTGTCGGCCACCCGGTGGGCGCGGCTGCACCGGTCGCCCGCGGTCGAGCACGGGTCGATCGGGTTCGCGGTGGGCCCGCGCGTCGCGCGCGGTCTCGAGGAGGTGCGGGCCGCGGCATCCGCGTGGCCGTCCTCATCCCTGCTGCACGGCGAGGACGCCACGGTCGACGCGGTCACCGAGCTCGCCGCGGGTGTCGATCTGCTGCACGTCGCCGCCCACGGTCGACACGCTCTGGACAACCCGCTCTTCTCGGGCCTGTCGCTGGCCGACGGAACGCTCTTCGGGTACGACATCGACCGCATGCCGCGCGTACCGAGCACCGTGGTGCTGTCGGCGTGCGAGGTCGGGCGTTCGGCCGTGCGGTGGGGGGAGGAGGCGATCGGGATGACGCGCACTTGGCTGCACGCCGGTACCCGCGCCGTGGTCGCGACCCCCGTGATCGTCGCCGATGACGTCGCATGCGAGCTGCTCGGGGCGATGCACGCCGGTCTCGCCGAAGGGTTGCCGCCTGCAGAAGCGCTGGCCGCGGCATCCGCCCGCACCGGCATCGTGGCGCCGTTCCAGACCCACGGGGCGGGCTTCTGAGTTTTTCGGGGCGCGGTGTATCAGGGCGGGTGTCGTCCGCTCTGGATATGCGGAACGACGGATCGTGCGGATGATGTCTGGGGGTGTCAGCCGCTGGGGGCGACGGTGATCCTGGGGCGCGAGAGCGTGATCACCGAACGCCGTTCCGAGGGGGGATGTCGCAGAGACCCAGGTCGGCGACATCCCCTCTGTCAGGCTCCCGCAGTGCGGTCGAGTCCGTCGAGTTCGCGCAGCGCCTCCCGTGCGCGTTCGAGTCGCGCCGGCTCCGGCTCGTCCCACCAGTACGGACCTCGCTCGCCGAGACCGTGCTTGGCCAGACCGACGCGGCGGCGGGAGGCGGCGACGGCGTCATCGTCGCCCTGCCGCTTCGCCGCACCCACGCCGGATCGTCCTCGACCGAGGTGAGATTTCAGGGCGGCGACGACGGGCTCCGGAAGCGACGGGTCGGTGCGTCGCCAACGGCGTCCGCCGACGATCAGCCATCGCTCGTCGTCGGTGGCAGGGTCGGGGCTGTCGGGGTGCACTACCGCCTCACTCCCGCGAGGACTGGGCGGTGCGTCCGCGGACGATCCCCACGAACACATCGACGAGGGGCGTCGCGCGGTCCTGACGCCAGGCGAGGGCGACGGTCGAGACGGGTCCGTCGCGCAGGGGGCGGTGTGCGACGTCCTTGCGCTGGTGCGCGCGCGCGAGCGACATCGGAACGATCACCACCCCCACCCCGGCAGCGACCGTGGCGACGGCGTCGGCGGTCTCGGTCGGTGCGTCGAACGACGGCGAAACCGCGCCGGACACCGTCAGCGCGTAGATGTCGTCGCCCGGCACGATCACGATCTCGCCGTGCAGGTCGGCCAGCGTCAGTTCGTCGGCCGCGGTGAGGTGCGAATCGGCCGACATCATCACGACGGGAACCTCGTCGTAGAGCGCGATCACGTGCAGGCCGGAGGTGTCGATCGGGAGTCGGACGAGCGCGGCGGCAACGGTCCCCTCGATGAGCGACGCGCGCTGGTCGCGGACCGAGAGCTGCACCAGTTCGAGCGGCACGGCGGGCAGACGTTCGCGCCAGGTGCCGATCCACTTCCCGGGCGTCGCGCCGGGGATGACGCCGAGGACGAAGGGTCCGGATGCCGCAGCCGCCGGCTTCACGTCCGGCCCGGTGATCGACGCCGACGCGGATCGCACCGGCTTCGCCCCGGGCTGGGCCGCACCGCCCTTGCGGGGGCGGCCGGCGGGACCCGACGCCTTCGCGGGACGCCGGCCTGCGGAATCCCGCCCTCGCCCCCGTGAACTGCCGCTCTGTGCCACGTCGCCAGCGTAGTCGGGACGATATGGTTCGAGCATGGATGTTCGAGCATGGTGACGATACTCGCGACCGTCTTCGCGGCCCTCGCCGCGCTGCTGCACGTCTACATCTTCGTGATGGAGAGCGTGCAGTGGACGCAGCCGCGGGTGTGGAAGAGATTCGGTGTCGCCGATCAGCAGGCGGCCGACACCACGAAGCCGATGGCGTACAACCAGGGCTTCTACAACCTCTTCCTGGCCATCGGCGCGATCCTCGGAATAGTGCTGTTCTTCGCCGGTGGCCCCGACACCGTCGCCGATGTCGCCGGACGCACGCTCGTCCTGTTCAGCCTCGGCTCGATGCTCGCTGCATCCCTGGTGCTGCTGACATCGGGGGCGAGATACTTGCGTCCGGCACTCGTCCAGGGCACGCTGCCGTTGATCGGCTTCGTGCTGTTCGTCTTCGCCTGACGTGGGGTGGTGCGGCCGCGGCGCTTACGCCGCGAGCCGCAGGCCCCGACGATCGGTCGCGACGAGTTCGCCGTCGCCGACGGTCTCGTCGTCGCCGATCAGCGAACCGGTGGCGACGCGCGCCCCCGTGCCGATCTGCGTGCGGACGCCGATCTTTGCCCCCGCGCCGATGGCCGCTCCCGAGCCGATGTGCGCGTGCGGAGCGATGTCTGCATCAGCGCCGATGTGCGCATCGGACTCGACCCACACGCCGCGTCCCACGTGGACGCCGGCGGCGATCTGTACACCCGGCTCGATGTAGGCGCCGCTCTCGACGATGGCGCTCGGGTGCACTTTCGCCCCGTGCGCGATCAACCCGCGCCCGTTGACGTGCTTGCGGTACCGCAACGTCTCGCCACGGTCGTTCTCGATGTCGATGTAGTTCTTGCCCACGATCCCCTCCAACGGCACCAACGGTGCCGAGTAAAGAAATAACCTTCGACGGTGCCAGATCATTCCTGCACAGTGCATTCGTGGCCGATACACCATTGGATTGCCCACAACTCGACGGTACGCGCCTGAAAATCGTGATGCAGGGGGCTTGACGCGGGCTGCCTCACTGCCTTCAGATGGAGGGAAGCCGCCCGTCCGCGGAAAGAGCGCCGCCCGCGGGGTCGGATGAGCCGCCGGGTCGGACCGGCCGGCGTGTCAGATGAGGGACGAGTCCGCTTCCTCCAGTGCCCTGTCGATGACGTCCAGACCGCGGAGCAGGTCCTCCTCGCCGATCACCAGCGGAGGTGCGACGTGCACGCGATTGAAGTGGACGAACGGCCAGACGCCCTCTCGCTTGCACGCCGCGGCGACCGCGGCCATGGGCGCAGCATCCGCTCCGGCGGCGTTGAAGGGCACGAGGGGTTCGCGCGTTCCGCGGTCGCGGACGAGTTCGATCGCCCAGAACAGCCCGCGGCCGCGGACGTCCCCGACCGAGGGGTGCCGCTCGGCCATCGCCCGCAGGCGCGGCTCGACCACGCGCGCGCCCAGGTCGCGGACACGCTCGAGGATGCCGTCACGCGCGAAGACCTGGAAGGTCGCCACGCCGGCCGCGCAGGCGAGCGGGTGACCGGAGTAGGTCAGGCCGCCGGGGAACGCGACGGTGTCGAAGTGAGCGGCGATCCGGTCCGATATGACGACGCCGCCGAGAGGGACGTACCCCGAGTTCACGCCCTTCGCGAAGGTGATGAGGTCGGGCGATGCATTCCACGCCTGGAAGGCGAACCACTCGCCGACGCGACCGAAACCGACCATCACCTCGTCGGCGATCCACACGATGCCGTACCGGTCGCAGAGCTCTCGGACTCCCTCGAGGTAACCCGGAGGAGGCACGAGCACGCCGTTCGTCCCGACGATCGTCTCGAGGATGACGGCCGCGATCGTCGAGGCACCCTCGAGGACGATGGTCTGCTCGAGGTGCTCCAGGGCGCGCTGCGCCTCCTGTTCGGGGGTCGTGGAATGGAACGCGGAGCGGTAGGCGTAGGGGCCGAAGAAGCGGGCCACCGACCCGTCGCCGGGCTCGTTCGGCCAGCGCCGCGGGTCGCCCGTGAGCGAGATCGCCGTGGTCGTGTTGCCGTGGTAGCTGCGATATGCCGCGAGCACCTTGCGCCGACCGGTGACCGCGCGTGCCATGCGCACCGCGTTCTCATTGGCGTCGGCGCCGCCGTTCGTGAAGAACACCTTCGACATGCCGTCGGGTGCCACTTCGGCGATGCGGCGTGCGAGATCTGAGCGGACGTCGTTCGCCATCGACGGCTGGATCGTCGCGAGCCGGCCCGCCTGCGCCTGGATGGCCGCCACCAGATCCGGATGCTGGTGCCCGAGGTTCAGGTTCACCAGCTGCGAGCTGAAGTCGAGGTAGGAGTTGCCCTGGTAGTCCCAGAAGGTGGCGCCGGCACCTCCCGCGACCGGCAGCGGATCGATCAGTGCCTGCGCACTCCAGGAGTGGAAGACGTGGGCGCGATCGTCGGCGCGGACACGGGCGTCCTCGCCGGGATCGACGATCGCCGGCGAGAGCAGGGTGTCGCTCATGGGTTCTCCGTTCGGATTCGGGTGGTTGCGGCGTCGTCAGTGGTTGCTCGGGAATCCGAGGTCGACCTGCGAGGGGGTGTGACCCGGCCAGCGCGTCGTCACGACCTTGGAGCGCGTGTAGAAGTGGATGGACTCCGGGCCGTAGATGTGCGAGTCGCCGAAGAGCGAACTGCGCCATCCGCCGAACGAATAGGCGCCGACGGGGACCGGGATCGGGACGTTGATGCCGACCATGCCCACCTCGATGTCGAACTCGAACTCTCGTGCCGTCCCGCCGTCGCGGGTGAAGAGGGCGACGCCGTTGGCGTAGGGGTTGGCATTGATCAGGTCGACCGCGTCGGCATAGGTTGCCGCCCGCACGACCGCGAGCACGGGCCCGAAGATCTCCTCGTCGTAGACCTTCATCCCCGGCGCGACGTCGTCGATCAGGCTCACACCGATGAAGAAGCCGTCCCCGTCGAACATCTGGACCGTCCCGTCCACCACGACGCGGGCGCCCTCGGCGGCGGCACCCGCGACGTAGGCTGCCACCTTGTCGCGATGCTCGCGGGTGATGAGCGGTCCTATCTCGCTGGCGGCGTCGGTGCCCGGGCCGATCGCGAGCGATGCGATCCGCTCGCTCACCTTCGCGATGAGTTCATCGGCGACGGCATCGCCCACGGCCACCAGCACCGACACCGCCATGCAGCGCTCCCCGGCCGAACCATAGGCGGCCGAGACAGCGGCGTCGGCCGCGGAATCGAGATCGGCGTCGGGCATGACAACCATGTGGTTCTTGGCGCCGCCGAGGGCCTGCACGCGTTTTCCGGCCGCGCTGGCACGTTCGTAGATCGTGCGCGCGATCGGAGTCGAGCCGACGAAGCTGACGGCGCGGACGTCGGGCGAGTCCAGGAGCGCCTCGACGGCGACCCGGTCCCCGTGCACGACGTTGAGGACGCCGGCGGGAAGGCCGGCCTCGGCGAACAGGTCGGCCAGGAACAATGAGGCGCTGGGGTCCTTTTCGCTGGGCTTGAGGACCACCGTGTTGCCGCACGCGATGGCGGACGCCGTCATCCAGAGCGGCACCATCACCGGGAAGTTGAACGGGGTGATGCACGCGACGACACCGACGGGCTGCTTCGTCGAATGCACGTCCACGCCCCGTGACACCTGCTCGCTGTGTTCGCCCTTCAGCAGGTGGACGAGGCCCGCGGCGAACTCGACGTTCTCGATGCCCCGGCTGATCTCGCCCTTCGCGTCCGAGAGCACCTTGCCGTGCTCGCTCGTGATGATCGCAGCGAGCTCGTCCTGCCGCTCCACGAGGAGTTGACGCAGACGGAAGAACACGTCGGCGCGTTTGATCAACCCGGTGGAACGCCAGCCGGGCAGAGCTTTTCCGGCCGCCGCGACGGCCTCCTCGACGACGGCTGCGGTGGCGAAGGCGACTCGATGCTGCACGACGCCCGTGGCGGGGTCGTACACCGGGCCGGTGCGCTCGGCGGTTCCGGTGTCCGCGCCGTCGACGCGGTGGAGGATAAGACTCATGGGTGTTCCCCTCGGGGCTGTCGGACAGATCGACCGGCCATCGCTTAGGCTCGATCCATCCCAGCATCGCAGAGCACGAGGAAGAGTCCTGATGGCTGAACGTCGCGAACACGCGGTGATCCGGACGATCCGTCCGGTCGCCGACGACCCGCAGTCCTCACTTCCCACGGTGCACGATGTCCTCGCACTGGGCGCGGTCGTCGACGGCGTTCCCGAGGTGCTCGTCGGCGGTGCACTCCTCGATGCGTCGGTGCGGTGGGTGCACGTCAGCGACAGCCCCGGCGTCGCCCGACTGCTCGTGGGGGGAGAACTGCTGCTGTCGACCGGATCGGCGTGGCCCGATCAGCCGGACGAGCTGCAGACGTTCGTGGCCGGCTTGGCCGCGGCCGGTCTCTCGGGCCTCGTGCTCGAACTGGGCGTGCACTACCGGTCCGTGCCCGACGCGCTCGTCGATGCGGCCCGCGGGCACGCGCTGGCGCTGGTGGTCCTTCACCGCGAGGTGCGGTTCGTCACGGTGACCGAAGCGGTGCACCGCCGCATCATCCAGCACCAGATCCATGCGCTGGAAGCCCGCGACGAGGTGCGCGAGCGCTTCACCGCCCTTGCCCTCCGCGGCGCGCCCGCCGACTTCGTCGTGCACCAGCTCGCCCATACGCTGGGCGCGCCTGTCGTGCTCGAGAACCTCGCCCACGAGGTGGTGGCGGGCGAGGTGCCGCTCGCTCAGGAGGAGGAGCTGTTCTCGACGTGGGAGGTGCAGTCGCGCGCCGTGCACCGCGGTTCTCGCCACCCGTCGGCTGTCGGCCACGGGCATGCGCTCGACGAATGGCTCGTCGTGCCCGTCGAGGCGCGTGGCATCCGATGGGGTCATCTGATCGCCCTGCCCGGCCCGGCGCACCCCGCGGGCCGCGCAGCCGTGCTGGAACAGGGCGCGATCGCACTGGCCCTCGGCCGCCTCGCCGACGGGGACAGCGACGAGTGGAGCCGCATCGGTCGACGCCGGCTCGTCGACGGACTTCTCGCCGGACGTTTCGCGGGCGTCGCCGGGGCGGCCGCGCGCATCGAGGCTGCGGGCCTGCCGATCGTCGGCGCGAGGCTGTACGGCGTCGTGATCGCCGGAGCCCCCGCAACCGCCGAATCTGTGGACCGCGCTGCGCGTGCCCTCCGGGGACGCGCCCTGTCCGGGTCGGCCCCCGTCGGCGTCGGCGTCGGCACGGCCGCGGCGGCCGTACTGCTCTCCGTGCCCCCGGAGGTCCCCTTCGACGACGCGGCCGCGCTCGCGTTCGCGCGCACCGCCGTCGACGGCGCGGCCGAGCGGGTGGTCGTGTCGGTCGGCTCCGCTGCAGACGGCCTGGAGGGCGCTCTCGCATCGCTGCAGGAGGCCGTGGCACTGGCGCGGGGGCGGCGGCGAAGGGTCGGCGCCGGGGCGCAGCTGCGGCGGATGGCGGATCGCCCGCTGGAGCAGCTCATCATCGGACTGCGGGACGACCACCGGCTGCTCGAGCACGGCGAGCGGATGCTGGCGCCGCTCATCGTCCATGACCTCGAGCGCGGGGGTGACCTGCTGGACGTGCTCGAGGCCATGCTGCAGCATCCGGGCAATCGCACGGCCGCGGCATCCGCCTCGCATCTGTCCCGGTCGGTGTTCTATCAGCGCATCGCGCTCATCGAGCAGTTGCTCGGCCTCGACCTCGACGACGGCGAAACCCAGACCGGGCTGCACCTCGCGCTGCTGGTGCGGCGGGGGTCGGGCCGCTGAGCCCGGATCAGCCGGCGACGAAGACCTTGCGGAGGGTGTCGCGCACGGTCCAGACGGTGCGCATGCCCTGCTCCAGTCGCACGATCGACCCGGGGCGCAGCTCGATCGGCGGCAGTGCGGGCTCGATGAACTCCACCGTGGCGTCGCCCGCCAGGACGACGAAGACCTCGTCGGCCTCGACATCGCTCATCGCCCCCGCAGACATCTCCCACACTCCGATCGAGACGCCGGATGCCTCGTCCAGCGGCGCATACCGGGTGCCGGGTGTACCGGCCACCACCTGAGCGGGGGCGACCGTCTCGAACGGCACGGTCAGCTGCGCGGCATCCGTCACCTCGCCCGGGACGAGCCGCTCGCTCATGAGTCGAACCCGAGCCCGAGGGCATCCAGGGTGCGCAGCAGCACGTTGCGCTTGCCCGCGTTGTGGTCGGCGCGGTTCAACGACCAGCGCGTGGCGTTGATGCCGATCGCCGCGGCGGGTTCCGGGGGGAACGGCAGCGGGCGCCTGCGCACCATCTCAAGGGCCGTCCGCTCGGTCTCGCGTCCTTCGAGCAGGTCGAGCATGACCTCGGCGCCGAAGCGCGTCGCACCCACGCCGAGGCCGGTGTATCCGGCGGAGTACGCGACGCGTCCGCCTCGAGCCAGCCCGTAGAACGCGCAGAATTGCGTCGAGGTGTCGATCGCCCCCGCCCAGCGGTGCGAGAAGCGCAGCCCCGCGAGCTGTGGGAACGTCGTGAAGAAGTGGGAGGCGAGCAGTTCGTACGTCGACGGACGCTCCTCGTACTGCGCGCGCACCTTGCGGCCGTAGTGGTAGACGGCGTCGTACCCGCCCCAGAGGATGCGATTGTCGGCGGTCAGTCGGTAGTAGTGGAACTGATTCGCCATGTCGGCGATGCCCTGGCGATCCTGCCAGCCGATCGAGGCGAGCTGATCGTCGCTGAGCGGTTCGGTCATGAGCACGTAGTCGTACACCGGCACGGTCATGAGTCTGTTGCGACCGAGCAGCGACGGGTAGACGTTCGTGCCGAGAGCGACCTGCGCAGCCGTCACCGAACCGGCCGCCGTACGGACGACCGCCCCTGCGCCATCCGGCGTCTCGACGTCCTTGACCAGCGAGTGCTCGAAGATCTCGACGCCGAGGTCCTCGGCGACGCGCGCGAGCTCGGCCGCCATCTTGCCGGGGTGCAGCATCGCGCATCCCCGGGTGTCCCAGGTGGCTCCGAGGTACGTGGGCGAGCCGACGGCGGCGCGGGTCTGCGCCTCGTCGAGCAGGACGATGGTGTCGTCGCCCTCCGCGACGGCCTCGGCCTTCTGCTCCTGCAGCCACGCGAGCTCGTGCGGCTCGAGCGCGACGGCGAGGGCACCGGTGCGCTCGAAGTCGGCTCGGATATCCCATTCGGCGACGTCGGATTCGAACGCATCGAGGTTCTGCAGTCCCAGCCGCTCGAGGACAGCTGCCTCCTCGGGCCAGCGCGAGACGGCGTTCTCCCGTCCGTGGGTGATGCTCGCCTCGCAGAACCCGCCGTTGCGGCCGGATGCCGCCCACCCGACGGTGCGGGCCTCGAGCAGCACGACCCGAGCAGCCGGATTGCGGCGCTTGGCGAGGACGGCCGTCCACAGTCCGCTGTAGCCGCCGCCGACGATCGCGAGGTCGGCCGTGTGCGCACCCGTGAGGGGCTCGCGAGTCGGAACGTCGGCGAGGTCATCGAGCCAGAACACGCCGTGCCGAGTGTCCATGAGACTCTGTCGGATGGTGGATGCTGCCGGCTGTTGCCGTTCGAACACAGTGGTTCCCACGGCTATCACTTCCTGTCGAACGCGTCGGGGGCGAAATGTCCTCACAGTCAATACGTCGGCGTCGACGGAGGCAAGCGCCCGATGATCTCGCGGACGTTCCGCGCAGGGTCGAGGCGGGGTCGGACGGATTGTCGGGGTCCGCCGCGGCTACCGGAGGCGAAGCCTCCGCTCGGACAGCCTCAGGTCTGGCAGACCGGGCACCAGAACACATTGCGCTCCTTGGTCGGATCCGCACCGAGGGCGCCCGTTCGGATCAGGGCCCCGCATCGGCGGCACGCGCGTCCGTCGCGCCGGTACACCCAGGTGCGGCGCCCGGCGCGGGCATCGCCCGTGAAGGTGCGCTCGTTGCGCACCACGTTCGCCGTGATCATGCGTGCGCCGAGGTCGACGATGCCCGCAGCATCCGTCTCGCTCGCGGGCTTCGAGGGCAGGGTGCCGCGCACGAACAGGATCTCGTTCGCGTACTCGTTGCCGAACCCGGCGACGTTGCGCTGATCGAGGAGCGCCACGTGCACGGGCCGGTCGTCCGCGGCGAGCCGGCGCGCGGCCTCGGCCGGATCCCAGTCGGCTGCCAGCGGGTCGGGCCCGAGGTGTCCGACGATCCGATCCTCGTCGGCGGTGGGCAGCACCTCGACCATCGCGAGCTCGAAGCCGACGGTGTCGAGCTGCGCCGTGCCGACGATGGCGCGCGCGGCGTAGGCGGGTCGTCGCCATCTCTCGCCGGGTCGATAGACGTGCCAGACACCCTCCATCCGCAGATGCGAGTGCAGGGTGAAGTCGCCGATGCGCTCGAGCAGGTGCTTGCCGCGGGGGAGGACGGCATGCACCGTCTCGCCGCGGAGATCCGCGGTGGCGCTTCCCGGAACCCGGATGTCGAACCGGGTCACCGTCTCCCCGGTCAGAGCGTCGGAGAGTTTTCGGGCGGCGCGGAAGACGGTATCGCCCTCAGGCACGACCGGACTCCGCCGCCGGAGAGGTGACCGGCACGGCCGCGGTGGTCGTCGACCCCCGGCGCAGGGTGAGACCGCGTGGCGACTCGGCGAAGCCGGCGTCGCGGAGCGCCCGTCCGACGGCGGTGCCGTAGACGAATTCGCCGTTCACCTGCTCGATCGTCAGGGTGTCGAGGTGACGCGCGCGCGCCGTCGTGGCGACGCTCTTCGTCGCGGCGGCGAGTCGTGCCTCATCGTCGGTGAAGGCCAGCGCCGACTTGCCGCCGCGTTCGAGGTAGATCGTCAACGCGCCGTCGACGATCACCACGAGCCCCCCGGCCTTGCGGCCCGGGCGGTGGCCGACACCCTCGATCGCGGGCCAGGCGAGCGCGGCTCCGTAGGGGTTGGCGGGATCGGTGGCGGCGAGCGTGACGGTGCGCAGCGGAGCCGGGTCGGGCAGACCGGCGAACTCGCGGAGCCGGTCGACCGTGGCGGAGGCCGCGAACTGCGCGGCGCCGAGCTTCTCGATCACGTAGCCGCGTCGACAATGCCCGGCCTGCTCGAAGCCGGCCAGCACGCGGTACGCCTGGGCGAAGCCGCCGGGGAGGCCCTCAGACTGCACGGACCCGCGCGTGACGACCCCGTACCGGTCGAGCAGAAGACTGGCCGACGCCGTCGCGCGCAGGGTCGGGTCGGACTCGGGTGCGGGCAGCAGCGACCACCGTCCACCGAGCGCCGGCGGGCGCGGCGGTGTGCCCTGACGCGGAATCGTCGTGCTGCGGTAGAGACGGGAGCGCGGCGTCTTCCTCGCCACGCGGTGCGTCTGGGCCCCGCCGCCGAGCAGCGTGCGGATGGGGGCGAAGGTGTCGTTCGTGATCCGCCCCGACCAGGTCAGGCTCCACAGCGCTTCGATCACGGACTGCTCGTTCTCGGCCTCGGTGAGCTGCTTCAGCTGAGCCGCGAAGTAGGCCCCGCCCCCGGCCAGCGCCGTGAGCACCCGCTCCTCGAGCGACTCCGGGGCCACCTCGTCTTCGGGCGCGGCGAGCGTGAGCGCGGCGGCGTCGGCGGGATGCAGGGCGATCCAGCCGTCGCGGCCGGGGAGCGAACCACCACCCGACCACAGCACTTCGCCGCTCGCCGTGAGTTCGTCGAGCATCGTCGGACGGTAATCCGCGACCCGCGCGGGCAGGATGAGCGACTCCCAGGCACTCGCCGGGATCGGCACACCGGCGAGCTGTTCGACCACGGCGGCGACCCCGTCGATGCCCTCGAGCGGCCGCGTGACGTGCTGCCATGTGGGCAGGAAGCGCGCGAACGCCTCCGGCGGGACGGGCTCGACACTGCCCCGGATGGCGGCGAGCGACCGCATGCGCAGGCGGCGCAGCACCTCGGTGTCGCACCACTCCTGGTCCTGGGCGCCCCCGGCGCGCGTGCCGGCGTCGGACGTGTCGGGGAGGAAGTAGCCGCTCGTGATGCGGCCTCGGCTCTCGAGCCGCTGCAGGGTCTGCCGGGCGACCGCGACGCCCACGCCGAAGCGTTCGGCGACGGCATCCGCGGTGAAAGGACCGTGCGTCCGCGCGTAGCGCGCAACGAGGTCGGACATCGGGTCGCTGTGCGGCTCGAGGAAGGCGAGCGGGATGCCGACGGGCAGCGCCACCCCGAGGGCGTCCCGCAGTCGCCCGGCGTCTTCGATCGCTGCGATCCGGGGGACGCCCGCGATCGTCACCGCGATCGCGCGGCGCGCGTCGGCGAGGGCCGTCAGGTGGGCGGATGCCTCGTCCCGGAGCAGAGCCCGCATCGATTCGGTCTGTGCGGTCTGCGGCGCGGAGCCCTCGTTCGTCTCGGATGCATCGGCCGTGCTGTCGGATGCCTGCTCGACGGGATCGAGCCGGAGCGCCACCTCGGCGGCATCGAGCGGACCGAGCACGCGCAGCAGATCCGCCACGCCCTCGACGCCGCGCGCCCGCCGATCCGGATCGAGGCGCTGCGCCTCGCGCTCGAACTGCGCGATGATGTCGGGGTCGAGCAGCTCGCGCATCTCGACTTTGCCGAGCAGTTCGCTCAGGAGCGCGGGATCGACCGAAAGCGCGGCTGCGCGGCGCTCCGCGAGCGGCGAGTCGCCCTCGTACATGAACGCGCCGACGTACCCGAACAGCAGATCGCGCGCGAACGGCGACGGCTGGGTGGTGGTGATCTCGACGAGCCGGATGCGGCGGTCGCCGATGCTGCGGGCGATCCGCAGGAGAGCAGGCACGTCATAGACGTCCTGCAGCACCTCGCGAAGGGTCTCGAGGATGATCGGGAACGTCGGGTGGCGCTTGGCGACCTCGAGCAGCTGCGCCGACCGCTGGCGCTGCTGCCAGAGCGGACTGCGCTTGTTCGGGTTCATGCGGGGCATGAGCAGAGCGCGGGCCGCGCACTCGCGGAACCGCGAGGCGAACAGCGCGGAACCGCCCACCTCGTTCGTGACGATCTGCTCGAGCTCGTCGGGATCGAAGACGAACAGCTCGGCGCCCGGTGGCTCGGCGGTCGCGTCCGGCACACGCGCGATGATGCCGTCGTCGCTCGCGACGGCGGCGCCCTCGACCCCGAGACGCTCGCGGATCCGCGCATTCACGGCCAAGGCCCACGGGGCGTGCACCTTCATGCCGTACGGGGAATGCAGGATGACGCGCCAGTCGCCCACTTCGTCGCGGCCGAGCTCCACCGTGAGGCTCTTGTCGGTCGGCAGGCTGCCGGTCGCCTCCTTCTGCTCGTCGAGGTAGGCGAGCAGGTTCGCGGAGGCGCGGTCATCCAGCCCGGCCTCGGACAGTCGGTCCTGCGCCTTCTCGCGCGAGACGGACAGGAGGTCGCGCGAGAACTTCCCGAGCGCTTCGCCGAGTTCGGCGGGGCGGCCGATGCCGTCACCGTGCCAGAACGGAAGCTTGCCCGGCTGACCGTAGGCGGGCAGGACGTTCACGCGATCGTGGGTGATCTCGACGATCCGCCAGCTGGTGGTGCCCAGAGTGAAGACGTCGTTCACGCGCGACTCGTAGACCATCTCTTCGTCGAGCTCGCCGACGCGGGCGTTCTGGGACTCGCCGGCGATGAAGACGCCGAACAGGCCGCGGTCGGGGATCGTCCCGCCGCTCGTGACGGCGATGCGCTGGGAGCCCGGCCGCCCCGTCAGCGTGCCCTTGTCGCGATCCCACACCAGGCGCGGGCGCAGTTCGGCGAACTCGTCCGACGGATAGCGACCCGCGAGCAGATCGAGGGTCGCCTCGTACGCCGACCGCGGCAGCATGCGGAACGGCGCGCTGCGTTTGACGGTCTCGAACCACTCCTCGACGTCGATCGAGCCGAGGGCGGACGCGGCGACGGTCTGCTGAGCGAGGATGTCCAGCGGGTTCTGCGGGATGGAGATCGCCTCGATCTGCCCCGCCAGCATCCGCTCGGTGACGATCGCGGTGTGCAGCACGTCGCCCCGGTGCTTCGGGAACAGCGCCGCGCGACTGACCTCGCCGACCTGGTGACCGGCGCGGCCGACGCGCTGCAGGCCCGATGCCGCGGAGGGCGGTGCCTCGACCTGGATGACGAGATCGACCGCGCCCATGTCGATGCCGAGCTCGAGACTGCTGGTCGCGACGACGCAGCGCAGGACGCCGGCCTTCAGCTCCTCCTCGACCTGCGCGCGCTGCTCCTTCGAGACCGACCCGTGGTGCGCTTTCGCGAGCACGGGTTCGGCGCCGCCGGTGGAGCCCGCCTGCGCCATCGTCGCCGCGGGTACCGACGCCTCGGGCAGATCGAGTCCGAGGCGTTCGCTGTAGATCTCGTTGAGACGCCCGGTCAGCCGCTCGGCGAGGCGCCGCGAGTTCGAGAAGACGATGGTCGAGCGATGCTGCAGGATGCGGTCGACGATCGCCTCCTCGACGTGCGGCCATACCGACCCGCTCATCTCGGTGTTCTCGGGTCGCACGCGCGCATCACCGGCGAACCAGTCCTCATCGGGCGCGGCATCCGTCTCGGGTGCTGTTCGCGGGGGCGGTTCGGACCCGGGCGGCGGCGGCGGATTGAGCATGTCGTCGACCGGCACCACGACGGTCAGGTCGAACGCCTTCGTGGCGCGGGGGGCCACGATCTCGACCGGTGCGGATCCGCCGAGGAAGCGGGCGACCTCGTCGATCGGCCGCACCGTGGCCGAAAGCCCGATGCGCTGGGCGGGGTCCGCATCGGAGTCGTACGAGCGGCGGAGGGCATCCAGCCGCTCGAGGCTCACCGCGAGGTGGGCCCCCCGCTTGGTGGCTGCGACGGCGTGCACCTCGTCGACGATCACCGTGTCGACGCCGCGTAGCGTCTCGCCGGCCTGGCTCGTCAGCATGAGGTACAACGACTCGGGTGTCGTGATGAGGATGTCGGGCGGATCGGTGACCAGCTTGCGGCGGTCGCTGGAGGTGGTGTCTCCAGAGCGGACACCGACCGTGACGTGCGGCACCTCGACACCGAGTCGGCGTGCGGATTGCGCGATCCCGACGAGGGGGGACCGGAGGTTGCGCTCGACGTCCACCCCCAGGGCCTTCAGCGGCGAGATGTAGAGGATGCGCGTGGCGGGGGGCTTCTCGACGACGGGCGCGGTCGCGCCGCGCTTGCGACGGGGAGGAGCGGATGCCGCGGCATCCGGCTGCGCCTTCTTGTCTCGGAAGACACGGTCGATCGCCCAGAGGAAGGCCGAGAGCGTCTTGCCCGAACCGGTGGGCGCGACGACGAGGGCGTGCTTGCCGGCCGAGATCGCCTCCCAGGCGCCCTGCTGGGCGGACGTGGGCGCGGTGAACGCGCTGCGGAACCAGTCCGCGGTCGCGGGACCGAAACGGTCCAACACATCGCTCACCCCTCCATCTTGGTCGCTGCCACCGACATCGGGGCGGGTGGTGGCCGGGATGACGCGGCGGGCGGAACCGTCACATAGCGACACGGATGCCCGGCCTGAGCGACGCGACCGGAGAATTGGGTCTGCACCCAGATACCTATCCCCGAAGAGGAATGCAGACATGGCATCACGTTTCCCGAGATGGGCGCTCGCCGCGGCAGCAGTCGCGACCACCGCCTCACTGCTGGCCGGCTGCGCGGCCGGCGGATCCGCCGACCCGAGTGCGTCCGGTGCCGGCGAACCGGTCACCGGAGGCGACCTCACGTACCTCGAGCCGCAGACCTGGACCACCCTGTACCCGCCCGCAGCGGGGTTCTACCCCAACGGCGGCATCGTCAACAACATCACGTCGCGTCTGCTCTACCAGAACCCCGAGACCCTCGAGCTCGAGCCGTGGATCGCCACCGCTCTCCCCGAGGTCAACGCGGACGCCACCGAGTACACCTTCACCATCCGCACGGATGTGACCTATTCCGACGGCACTCCGCTCACCGCCGAGAACGTCGTGGCCAACTTCGATCTGTTCGGCAAGGGCAACCCCGACAAGAAGCTCACGGTGTCGGAGGCCATCAACAACTACGACCACGGCGAGGTCGTCGACGAGTCCACGGTCAAGTTCTTCTTCACGGCCCCGGCCCCCGGCTTCGGACAGGCCGTCTCGACGATCAACTCGGGTCTCGTTTCGGACTCCACCCTGGCACTGGGCAGCGAGGGATACGGCCCGGGCAACGCCGCGGAGGTCATCGGCGCCGGTCCGTTCGTGATCAGCGACGAGCAGGTGGGCACCCAGGTGACCCTGGAGGCCCGGGACGACTACGACTGGGCTCCTCCGTCGCTCGAGCACCAGGGTCGCCCATACCTCGACTCGCTGACGTATGTCGTGGCGGCCGAGGACAGTGTGCGCGTCGGCACGGTCGTCGCCGGTCAGGCCCAGATCGCGCGACAGATCCCCGCCCCCGACGAGGCGCAGTTCGCCGGCGGCGGACTCTCGCTGCACGCGGCGGCCACCAACGGCGTGAACAACGGACTGAGCTTCCGCTTCCGCAACCCGCTGCTGAGCGACATCCGCGTCCGTCAGGCACTCATCGCGGGCATCGACCGTCAGGCCATCATCGACACGCTCTTCACCGCGAACTACCCCCTGGCCACCGGTGCGCTCGCAAAGACCGCCCGCGGCTACGTCGACACGTCCTCGTACTACGAGTTCGACCCCGACAAGGCGGCCCAGCTGCTCGATGACGCCGGGTGGGCCGTGGGTTCGGACGGCATCCGCGAGAAGGACGGGCAGAAGCTGTCGCTCACCTTCAACGACGCCCTGCCCCAGCCGCGGTCGAAGGAGGTCGTGACGCTCATCCAGGAGCAGCTCGCCGGTCTCGGGGTCGAGGTCAACCTCCTTCCGGGCGACCAGGCGGCGCAGACCGCGGCGAGTCTCGACGTGAACACCGTGCAGGTTTACCACTCGATGGTCGGTCGTGCCGACTTCGATGTCCTGAAGTCGCAGTACGCCTCCGGCAACCGGAACACGCTGCTCAACCGCGACGCGGCCGACAGCTCGGTCGCGGACCCGGAGCTCGACACCCTTCTGGCCGACATCGCATCCGTCCCGACGACGGACGAGCGCGAAGCGGCGTCGAAGGCGGCGCAGGAATACCTGGCGGAGAACGCCTATATCCTCCCGATCTTCGAGGAACCCCAGGTGTTCGGTCTGAGCGGCGGCGTTCAGGGCTTCTCCACCGAGTCCGTCGGACGCCCGTCCTTCTACTCGACCTGGCTTCAGAAGTAGGAACACGAGTCGAGGTGGCCGGTCGTCCCCGCGACGGCCGGCCACCCGAGGCATCCCATGAGATACGTTCTGCAGCGGCTGGGCCAGGCACTCATCGTGCTGGTGCTGGCCTACATCGCCGCCTACGTGCTGCTCGCGCTGCTCCCCGGCGATGCGGTGCTCGCGCGGTACGGGTCGCCCGAACTCGGCCTGTCGCCGCAGCAGCTCGATGAGATCCGCGCGGCGTACGGGGCGGACCAGCCGCTGATCACCCGGTTCGTCGATTCGACCCTGGGATATCTGCGCGGCGACTTCGGGTACTCGGTGCAGTCCGGCGCGGCCGTGTCCACCCTCCTCGCCGCGGCGCTGCCGTCGACCCTGACCCTCGCGTTCTTCTCCACGATCCTCGCCGTGGTGCTCGCGGGCATCATCGCCTTCACGGCGACGCACGGGGCGGGCGGTCCCCTGCGGCGGTTCTTCCGCAGCATGCCGCCGCTGTTCGTGTCGGTGCCGGTGTTCTGGATCGGAATCATCCTCATCCAGATCTTCTCCTTCCGCCTGGGCTGGGTGCCGCTGATCGGCGCCGACCCCGTGCAGGCGCTCATCCTGCCGGTGATCACGATCGCGATCCCCATCGCCGCCCCCCTCGCCCAGGTGCTCATCCGCAGCATCGACGACGTGAGCGCGCAGCCCTTCGTCCAGGTCGTGCGCGCCCGGGGCGCCAGCACCAGCTGGCTGCTCTGGCGAAACATCACGCGCAACGCGCTCCTGCCCACCCTCACGATCGCAGGACTCCTCTTCGGAGAACTGGTCGGCGGGGCCGTCGTGACCGAGACGGTCTTCGGACGGGCCGGGATCGGCCAGCTCACGGCGCAGGCGGTCGCGAACCGGGACTCGCCGGTGCTGCTCGCCATCGTCATCCTGTCGTCCGTCACCTTCGTCGTGATCAACCTCATCGTCGATCTGCTCTATCCCGTGCTCAACCCCCGACTCCGCACCGAGGTCACCGCATGACCGCCCTCACCGCCATCACGGCCGGCCCCGCAGCGCGCGCACGGCGGAGGCGCTGGGTCCGCCCCGGCATCGTGCTGTCTCTGCTGGTGCTCGCGGTCGCTCTGCTGTGGACGGTCCTGCCGTCCCTCTTCGCACCCGGCGACCCGACGGCCGGTTCCGCCGGTCAGGCGCTCAGACCCCCGTCGCCGGAGCACTGGTTCGGCACGGACTCGCTCGGCCGTGACCTGTACACGCGCGTCGTGCACGGCGCGGCGCAATCCGTGACGGGCGCGCTGATCGCCGTCACGGTCGGCTTCGTCGTCGGCACCGCGATCGGCCTCATCGCGGGGTCGGTGCGCGGCTGGGTCGACGACAGCCTGATGCGCGTGATCGACGTCATGCTCGCCATCCCGTCCCTGCTGCTCTCGCTGAGCATCGTGATCCTCCTCGGCTTCGGCACCGCCACGACGGCGGTGGCGGTCGGCGTGACCTCCATCGCCGTCTTCGCGCGACTGTCGCGTTCGCAGGTGGTGAGCGTGCGCGTGAGCGAATACGTCGAGGCGGCGTACGGCAGCGGCGGCACGTTCTGGACCGTGATGTGGCGTCACATCCTCCCGAACTCGATCACCCCGGTGGTCGCACTCATCGCCCTGCAGTTCGGATCGGCGATCCTGCAGATCGCGACTCTCGGCTTCCTCGGCTACGGGGCGCCGCCGCCCACCCCGGAGTGGGGTCTGCTCATCTCCGAAGGACGCAACTACGTCGCGACGGCGTGGTGGCTGACGGTGCTCCCGGGCATCGTCGTCGTCCTCGTCGTGCTGGCGACCAACCGGGTGAGCCAGGCCATCCGCGGAGGAGGAGAAGGATGAGCGCCGAGCCGCTTCTGCGCATCACCGACCTGCGAGTGCAGTACGAGACGGACCGAGGACCGGTGGATGCTGTGGCCGGGGTGTCCTTGGACGTCATGGCCGGCACCACCACCGCGATCGTGGGTGAATCCGGTTCGGGCAAGACGACCGTCGCGCAGACCGTCATGGGGTTGATCGCGGCGAACGGCAGAGTGCCGTCGGGCAGCATCCGTCTGGGCGATCTCGAGCTGGTCGGGCTGTCGGATCGCCGCTTCCGGCAGATCCGCGGACGCCGGATCGGCCTCATCCCGCAGGATCCCGGCAATTCGCTCAACCCGGTCAAGACGATCGGCGCCAGCGTGGGCGAGAGCCTGCGCATCCACGGGTGGCGGGACGGGCGGAAGATCGCTGCGCGCGTGCACGAGCTGCTGGAGAAGGTCGACATCGACGACCCCGAGGCGCGGGCACGCCAGTATCCGCATGAGCTCAGCGGCGGGATGCGCCAGCGCGTGCTGATCGCGGCGGCACTCGCGCTGGAGCCGGAACTCGTGATCGCGGACGAGCCCACGAGCGCGCTGGACGTCACCGTTCAGCGGCGCGTGCTCGAGCTCATCGACCGGTTGAGACAGGACACCGGCACCGGCGTCCTGTTCATCACCCACGATCTCGCCGTCGCGGCCGACCACTCCGAGCAGCTCGTCGTGATGCGTGGAGGCGAGGTGCAGGAGCACGGGCCGACGCGCGAGGTGATCGCCGCGCCGACCGCCGAGTACACCAGGGCGCTGCTGTCGGACGCGCCCTCGTTGAGCACCGTCGTGATCCGCGAGCGGGTGCGGGTGTCCGGAGCCGAATCCCCCCTCGTCGTGGTGGAGGGTCTGCGACAGGAGTACTCGCGCGGGCGCCGCAGGACACCCTTCCTCGCCGTCGACGGCGTGAGCTTCACCGTCCCCGCCGGAACCACCCATGCGCTCGTCGGTGAATCCGGGTCGGGAAAGACCACCACAGGGCGCGCGATCGCAGGGTTCGGGCGTCCGACGGCAGGGTCGATCCGCGTGGACGGGGTCGAGGTCACCGCCTTGCGCTCGGCGCGCGCGTACCGACGCACGACTCAGCTCGTCTCTCAGAACCCCTACGGCTCGCTCGATCCGCGACAGAGCGTCGGAGAGGTCGTCGCCGAGCCGCTGCGCAACTTCGGCCTGGGCGGTGCCCGTGAGCGCGCCGCGTGTGCCGCGCACCACCTGGAACTCGTCGCACTCACCCCGGAAATGGCCACCCGGAGCCCTGCCGAACTCTCGGGTGGTCAGCGCCAACGGGTGGCGATCGCCCGAGCGCTGATCCTCGAGCCGCGCCTGGTCGTGCTCGACGAGGCCGTGTCGGCGCTGGACGTGACGGTCCAGGCGCAGATCCTCCGGCTGCTCAACCGCCTGCAGCAGGAGCTCGGACTCACCTACATCTTCATCTCGCACGATCTGGCCGTGGTGCGTCAACTGGCCGATACCGTATCGGTGATGCGACGTGGCGAGCAGGTCGAACTCGGACCGGTGGACCGCGTGTTCGCCGACCCGCAGAGCGAGTACACCCGGCAGCTGATCGCCGCCATCCCCGGAGCCAGCCTGCGCTCCGGACTCCCCGCTCCACACTCTCCATCGAAACAAGAGGGATGACATGACCACATCGCCCCGTGTCGGGTTCTTCACCCGCGTGCTCGATCAGGCGTCGGCAGCCGATCGCTACCGATTCGCCATCGAGCAGATCGAGCAGGCGGAGCGTGTCGGCTTCGCATCGGCCTGGCTCGCGCAGCACCACTTCCACGAACAGGAGGGCGGTCTCCCCTCGCCGTTCGTGCTCCTGGCCGCAGCGGCCCAGCGCACATCCCGCATCGCGCTCGGCACCGCGGTGGTCACTCTTCCCCTGGACGACCCGCTGCGGGTGGCGGAGGACGCCACGGTGCTCGACGCCCTCAGCGGCGGACGCGTGCAGCTCGGGCTGGCGACCGGGGGCACCCCGTCCTCCTTCGACGCGTTCGGGCGCTCGTTCGACGATCGTCGTCAGGTGTTCACCGATCACTTCGAGGTGCTTCTGGACGCACTCGGCGGGCGCGGCATCCGGGGCACCGAGCACGCGATCTACCCCTACGCGACCGACCTCGACCGCCGCATCTGGCAGGCGACCTTCTCCGTCGAAGGCGGCGTCCGCGCGGCCGAGCGGGGCGACGGGCTGCTGCTGTCTCGAACGCAGCCGCGCCCCGACCGCAACCGTGACATCCCCCTCCACGACGTGCAGGTTCCGGTCGTCGAGGGATATCTCGCGCACCTGGCAGACGGCGTGCAGCCGCGGATCCTGGCGTCGCGCACCGCTCTCGTCGTCGATGAGGAGAACCGCGGAAAGGTCGTCGACCACGTCGGCGAGGCGCTGCACAAGCTCGCCGCCACCTTCGTCGGAGTCGAGCCCGGCGAGCTGTCGATCGACGAGCTCTTCCGGGTCACCGACACCCACGTCGGCACCGTCGATGAGGTGGTCGCCTCCCTCGGTGCCGACCGCACGATCGATCAGGTCACCGACGTGTCGTTCCAGGTGCACTCGATCGACGCTCCGCACGAGTGGACGCTGCGCTCCATCGAGTTGATCGCGACCGAAGTCGCGCCACGCCTCGGCTGGAGTGTCGGACCCGAAGCCGCCGAGGCGCTCCGGAACGCCCACCGCAGCCCCGCCGTCCTGGAGGGAACGCGATGACCACCCCCGCATCCACCACGACGGCCGTCGACATCATCGACCTGCTGAGCGGAGCAGCCGCGTCGAGCGACATCGCCCCCATCCGCGGTCATCGGCCGCAGGCGCGCGAGCAGGCGCAGCGCAGCTTCAGCGCGCTGTTCGAGCCCGCCGACCCCGGCACGTTCCCCGTGGCCGACCGTTACGCCGTCGCCGCCTACGTGTCGGGGCTGCACGGCTTTCCCGCCGCGTCGGCGTTCTACTCGGACCTGCTCGCCGACGAGGACGCGGAACTCAGCGCCCCCGTCGCGGCCCTGGTCCGGGCCACGGCCACCTCCGGACCCTTCGGCACGTATCGAGAAGAAGGACTGCAGGGCGAGAACACCTCGGGTACGGCGTTCGACGCCTCGGAGGACCGGGCCGGCGCTTTCGACACCCGCCTGCGAGCAGCGTTCGCCCATGCTCATCTGCTGGTCTTCCGTCCGCGCGAATCCAGCGGTGCCGCGCTCGCGGCGCTCGCCGACGCCGGATGGTCCGACGACGACATCGTCACCCTGTCGCAGCTCGTGGCCTTCCTGTCGTTCCAACTCCGCACCGCGTGGGGCCTGCGCGTACTGGCGGGCAGCGATCCCGCGCGCGACGAATCGAACGGAGAGCGCCGATGAGCGTCATCGACTACCCCGAGCTGCACCGTCCCGATCGGTTCACCCAGGAGGGCCTCGGCTGGGTCCCCTGGATCGAGCCGGTACCCGAAGAAGAGCTTTCGCCGCGCCAGCGTGCGGCTCTGATCGATGACTTCCGCATCAAGAGCCCTTACTTCCGTCTGCTCGTGCGCAACCCGGAGGCGCTCCAGGCGCGCACGCTGACCGATCTCGACATCTTCTTCAACACCGCCGACGGCGTCGGCCGAGCCGAGCGCGAGCTGGCCGCCGCCGCGACGTCGCGCGCGAACGGGTGCGTCTTCTGCGCTTCGGTGCACGCCGCAGCGGCCACCCGCGAATCCGGTCGCCGTGATGACGTCCAGCGTCTTCTCGACGAGGGCATCGGCGCGGATGTCGGCGACGACGTGTGGAACGCGGTCGTGGATGCCGCGGCGGCGCTGTCAGCGACGCCACCGCGCTTCGGCACCGCGCAGATCGATCGACTGCGTGCCGCCGGACTCGACGATGCGGACATCGTCGACATCGTCAACAGCTCGGCGTTCTTCAGCTGGGCGAATCGTCTCATGCTGTCGCTCGGCGAGCCCGAGGTCCCCGCCCGGCGGGCGGGCACGAAGTGACGGTTCCCGCGCTGCTGGACCACGTCGTCATCGCCGGTCCCGACCTCGAGGTGCTCGTCGGCTGGTTCGCCGCGGCGACCGGGGTGACCGCCGCCGCCGGTGGGCGGCATCCCACGGGTACGGCGAACCATCTCGTCGCCCTCACGGTGGACGGTGCGCGCGTGCCGCACTACATCGAGCTGATCGCTCCGGACGCCGACTCCGACATCGTGCCGACGACCTTCGGCATCGTCGATCTGCCCGGGCCCCGGATCGTGACCTACGCGGTGCATCCCGATGACATCGCGGCTGTGGCCGAGCGTGCCCGCGCCGCCGGCTACGACCCCGGCCCGGTGACGCCTCTCTCTCGCCGCACCCCCGACGGCTCGCTGCTGGAGTGGACGCTCGTGCGGGCGGCCGACCCGATTCCCGAGGTGCCCTTCCTCATCGACTGGGGGACGACGCCCCAGCCCGGGCTGGGCGATCTGCCGACGATCGAGCTCGTCTCCTTCACCCGCATCGAGGAGGATCCCGAACGGGTGATTCGGCTGAACGCGACGCTGGGTCTCGGCGATGGCGCGACGGCCGAGGTCGTGCAGGGGGCGCCGTCTCGGTTCGAGCTCGTGCTGCGGACGGCGGACGGCACGCTCGTCACCCTGTGACGTCTCCCTGCACCTTCTCGAGGAACACGCGCACGTCGGCGAGCTCCTGCTCCGAGACGCTGTGGGTGAGCCCCGGATAGACCCGGCCGCTGAGATCGGCGTGCCCCGGCAGCCATTGGACGGTGTGCTCGACGAGGAATTCCGGAATCACCTCGTCGCGGGTCCCGCGGCCCCAGAACACCGGCGGCTTCCGCGTGGCGAGCTGAGCGTCGCCCGCCAGCAGGCCGGGGCTGGCGTAGCCACTCAGGTTGATGACGAACGCGAAGCGTTCCGGCGCGAGCCGCAGCGCCTGGATCGCGACGGCGGCGCCCTGCGAGAAGCCGAGCATGCCGACGCTCTCCGCCCCGATCGCGGCACGATCCACCCACGCGAGGACGGCGGATGCGGCATCCGTGACGGCGTCCGGATCCCGGCCGTCGAGGGCCGTCCGGGGCCCCGCCCCGGACCCTCCGTTCTCTGACGCGCCGCCGATCGGATACCACGAGTACCCCGGCGACGGCCATGGCGGCGCGAGCGGGGCGCGCACGGCGGCCAGGACGAACTCGGGGGGAAGATGGGGTGCCAGCCCGAACAGGTCGTGTTCGTCGGCGCCGTATCCGTGCAGCAGGACGAGCAACGGCCGCCCGGCGCGCTCGCCGTCGGGCACCGACCAGAGCACGGCGGCGTCGTCGAGGTCGGGGAGTTCGTCCATGTCCCCATCCTGACAGGGGCCGCCGACCTCCGTCAGGGCCGGTGCGGTTCATCGCGACGGTCTGTCGATCGGCGGGGGAGCGACCGTGAGGTATACAAGAGGCATGGCCGTGCGCACCCCAGACCCCGACCCGAACGAGCGCGACGACGACAATTCGTCCCGGGACCAACGTCGCGGGGATGGCTCGTCCGGGTTCACCGGGGGGCACCCCCTGGGCGACGGGAGGTTCGGCTCCGCGGCCGCCGACAACGTGGCCAACCCCGGTTGGCTGTCGGATGTCGAGCTCGCCGAGGCCCGGCGCCGGATGCCGATGCTCTACGTCGAGGCCGTTCCCGTGCGCACTGATGGGATGGGCGCCGTCACCGATGTGGGGATCCTGCTGCGCGCGACGCCGCTCGGCGAGATCACGCGCACGATCGTGAGTGGTCGGGTGCGATACGGCGAGACGGTGCGCGACGCCCTGTTCCGCCACCTCGAGAACGATCTCGGACCGATGGCGTTCCCGCTCCTGCCGCCCTCGCCCGTGCCGTTCACGGTGGCCGAGTACTTCCCGATCCCCGGGGTGAGCGCCTTCCACGACGATCGCCAGCACGCGGTCTCCCTGGCCTTCGTCGTCCCTGTCACCGGTACGTGCGAGCCCCGCCAGGACGCTCTCGAGGTGACGTGGATGCCGCCGCAGGAAGCGGCATCCGACTCCCTCGCCGCCGAGATGGAGGGCGGCCGCGGGTCGCTCATCCGCCTCGCTCTGGCGAGCGTCGGCGCCCTGCGCTGACGGCCTCTGCGCCGGTCGTCGTCGACGCACGGCTATCCGTCGGACGCACGACCTCAGCCGCGGGACGTCTCCCGCGCGATCGCGGCGACGAACGCGTCCACGTCGTCCTCCTGTGTGTCGAACGAGCACATCCAGCGCACTTCGTTCCTCGCGGCATCCCAGTCGTAGAAGCGGAAGCTCTGCCGCAGCGCATCGGCGACCCCGTCGGGCAGGGTCGCGAACACGCCGTTCGCCTGCGTCGGGTGGGTGAACGCGACGCCGGTGATCGAACCGTCGTCGATGCCCGCCTCGACCCCGGCGCGCAGGCGCTGGGCCATGGCGTTGGAGTGGGTCGCGTTCTGCAGCCACAGGTCGCCCTCCAGCAGTGCGATCAGCTGCGCCGAGACGAACCGCATCTTCGAGGCCAGCTGCATATTGAGTTTGCGCAGGAAGGTGAGCCCCGTGGAGGCCTCGGGGTCGAGTACGACCACGGCCTCGCCGAGCATCGCGCCGTTCTTGGTTCCGCCGAAGCTCAGCACGTCGACGCCGACGTCGCGCGTGAAGGCCCGCAGGGGGAGGCCGAGCGCGGCCGCGGCATTGGAGATGCGCGCGCCGTCGAGGTGCACGCGCATGCCGAGCGAGTGCGCATGATCGGTGATCGCCCGGATCTCCTCCGCCGTGTACACGGTGCCGAGCTCCGTCGATTGGGTGATCGAGACCACCAGCGGCTGCGCCCGATGCTCGTCGCCCCATCCCCACGCCTCGCGGTCGATCAGGTCGGGGGTGAGCTTGCCGTCGTCCGTGGGGACGGTCAGCAGCTTGATGCCCGCCACCCGCTCCGGCGCGCCGCCCTCGTCGACGTTGATGTGGGCGGTGGCGGCGGCCACGACCGCCCCCCATCGCGGCAGCATCGACTGCAGACCGATGACGTTCGCACCCGTGCCGTTGAACACGGGGAATGCCTCGACGCCGTCGCCGAAGTGGCCGGCGAACACCTCTTGCAGCCGCGCCGTGTAGACGTCGTCGCCGTACGCGGTCTGGTGGCCGCCGGTGGCGGCGCCGATGGCGGCGAGGACGTCGGGGTGGATGCCGGAGTAGTTGTCCGAGGCGAAGCCGCGGACGGTCTGGTCATGAAGCGTGGTCACGGGGGTCCAATCTAGTTGCGGGTCGCGGCGTCCGGCGCCTGGGGTAGGGCGGGACCGCCGCGTCAGGCGGGGTGCAGCTCGACGACGGAGTCGTTCACGTCCCCCGCAGGTGCGTCCCACAGACCGACGAACGCGGCGCCGAGAACTCCTTCGAGCCCCGCAAGTGCCTTCACCCGGAAGATGACGGATGCTGCTGCCAGCGGCCGTCCGCCGTCACGGGCGGTCTTCGCGAACCCCTGCGCGACGGCGTGCGTCCATGCTTCACTCGCCGCCTTGACGGCCGCGTAGTTCGCTCCGCCCGCGAGGGGACGCGCGACGGCGGTCGAGGAGACGATCGCCTGGCGTGCGGCATCCGATGCCTTCAGGTCATCGTCGAACGCGCGCGACACGTGTCGGAGCGCTGTGAGCGAGCCTTCGAGGAAGCGGAAGTCGTCGTCGCTCTGCCCGGCGAGCCCCCCGCCCCCGCGCCACCCGCCGACGAGGTGGAGCACCCCGTCGACCCGTCCGTGGGCGGCGCGGATACGCTGCGCCAGCGCCGACACCTCCGACTCGCTGCCCAGGTCGCACACCTCGGTGGTCAGCCGTTCGTCGCCGACCGATGCACGCAGACGGTCGAGCTTGCCTGCATCGCGGCCGGCGGCGATGACGCGGGCGTCCGCGGCGACGAGGGAGGCCGCGGAGGCGAGCCCTGCCGCGCTCGTCGCGCCGGCGATGAGCACGAGACGGCCCGCAGCTCCGCCACCGGCCGCAGACCCGACGGAGCGAGCCGCACCGTCCTCAGACATCGCCGGCCCGGATCCCCTCGGTCGATGCGATGACGGGCCGCATCTTCTTCTCCAGGGCCTCGAAGAACATCGACAGCGGGAACTCGTCGTCGAGCACGGCGTTCGTGTAGCCCGAGACGGGCCCGGCGAGCACGTCGTCGGGCAGCCCGCGTGCCCAGTGCGATGCGGGGTGCGGGGTGAGCGTCGTGCGCACGAGGTCGTAGGCGGCCAGCCAGTGCGCTGCCTTCGGGCGGTCGATCGAGCGCCAGTAGAGCTCGTCGATCGCGTCGCCGAGCGCGATGACCGCCGCCGGGACACCGTCCCAGTCGAAGGTCAGTGCCGTATCGGTCCAGTGCAGCACGCCGCGCTGGTGCAGCCAGGCGAAGAGCAGCTGACCGCCGAGCCCGTCGTAGTTGCGTACGCGCGAGCCCGTGATCGCGAAGCGGAAGATCCGGTCGAAGATGACCGCGTACTGCACCAGCCGGGCGTGCTCGAGCATCTGCGTCTCGGTGGTCGAGAGCTCATCGCATTCTTCGGCCCAGGCGGTGAGACGCTGCTGGATCGCGACCGACTCGCGGAAGGCGGTGAGGTCGCAGCGCAGTTCCTCGAGCGAATACAGGAAGTACGGCATCCGCTGCTTGATCATGAAGGGGTCGAACGGCAGGTCGCCGCGCATATGGGTGCGGTCGTGGATGATGTCCCACATCACGAACGTCTGCTCGGTCAACTCCTGGTCGTCGAGCATGCGCGCGGCCTCCGCCGGCAGCTCGAGCTTGGTGATGTCGGCCGCGGCGCGGACGACACGGCGGTAGCGGGCCGCTTCGCGGTCCTGGAAGATCGCCCCCCAGGTGAACGTCGGGATCTCGCGCATCGCGACCGTCTCGGGGAACAGCACCGCCGAATTGGTGTCGTATCCGGGGGTGAAGTCGATGAGCTTGAGCGACAGGAACAGCTTGTTGCCGTAGTCGCCCGCCTCGAGCTGAGCGATGAACTCCGGCCAGATCGCTTCGACGATGAGGGCCTCGACGAAGCGGTTCGCGGAGCCGTTCTGCGTGTACATCGGGAAGATCACCAGGTGACGGATGCCGTCGATCCGGTGCCTCTGCGGCTGGAAGGCGATCAGCGAATCGTAGAAGTCGGGGATGCCGAAGCCGGCGCCCGCCCACCGGCGGAAGTCCTCACCGGAGGCCGAGAGGTACATCGCGTCGTGCGGGAACAGGGGCGCGAGCGAGTCGATGGCGCGGACGATGACATCGACGTGCGCCTGCGCGGTCGGATGGGCGGCCGTGTCGGGCACCGATCCGTCCTTCGCCTGCAGGCCCTGCAGGGCGATCGCCGCCGCCTTGAGTGCGATCCAGGCCGCCGAGCGCTCGACGTCCATCACGGTCGCCGTCGCCTCGGAGGTGTCGACGACGGTCTGCGTGGTCTGCTCGCTGGTCGGGGGGAAGGGCACGGCAACCTCCGATCGAGGGCACCGGGGCCGATCGGGCCGGGCGGTGCGGGGGTCCGACGCTGCGACGAGTCATCGCGCGTTCACGGACACTCTAGGAAGAATGCCCGTGCTTCGCTGGATCACCGGAAATATTCCTGTCGTGGGGCCTCCGGGCGATAGCATCTGGTCATGACCCTCTCCCGTGAGCAGGCCCGCGTTCGGGGCGCACACCCGCTCGACGCGACCGACCTGTCGATCCTCGAGCAGATCTCCGCCGACGGCCGGGCGACGCTCGCACACCTGTCCGAGGGCGTCGGCCTCTCGGTATCCGCCGTGCAGGCACGCCTCCGTCGCCTCGAGACCCGCGGTGTGATCACCGGCTATCGTCCGGTGCTCGACCCGGAAGCGCTCGGCAAGCCGCTGTCGGCGTTCATCGAGATCACACCTCTCGATCCCGGCCAGCCCGACGACGCACCGGACCGGCTCGCGCACCTCGACGCTATCGAGGCATGCCACTCGATCGCCGGCGACGCGAGCTACATGCTGTTCGCCCGGGTGGGTTCGCCGCGCGCACTCGAAACACTGATCCGCGACATCCGTTCCAGCGCGGCCGTGAACACGCGCACCACGATCGTGCTGCAGACCTTCTACGAGAACCGTCCGATCGTGCCGGCGCGCTCGTCCGCCTGACCGGGCGCCCGCCGCGGATACATCTCCAGACGGATGCCTCGGCGGGGGCGCTCGCGTAGCGTGAGAGCGTGTTCCGCCCCCTCACCCGCACTCAGCTCGTCCTGGACGCGGTCGCGGCGATCGTCTTCTTCCTCGCGTTCGGATTCCTGGTGTTCCACTCCGCGGACCAGCCCGCCGGGTACGCCGGCGGGATCGTGGTCTCGCTGCTCATGTCGGGAGCACTGGCCGTGCGCCGGCTCTCGCCGCCGCTCGCCCTGACGATCGCGTGGGTCGGTGCGATCCTGCAGATGAGCCTCGGATTGAACCCCCAGCCGAGCAACATCGCGATCTTCGCCGTCCTCTACGTCACGGCGGCATATGGCAGCCGACTGGTGTTCTGGGTCGGTTTTGCCTCGGCCCTCGTCGGTGCGCTCGTGATCTCGCTGTACATCTTCCTGGGGACGACCTTCACCGGCGTCGGCATCACGCCGTCCACGATCACCCTGGCGGCCGTCACCTACATCGCCGCGACCTTCGCCCTGCTCCTGTCCTGGACCGTCGGTGCGCTCGTGCGCACGACGCGGGGGGCGCGTGTGACGCGCGCGGCGCAGCAGCGCGCCGAGGCTGAGGCGATCGCCGAACAGCAGCGGGTCGCGATCGCGCGGGACATGCACGACGTCGTGGCGCACTCCCTCGCGGTCGTGATCGCCCAGGCGGACGGTGCGCGCTACGCCGCGGCATCCGATCCCGATGCGGCCCCCGCGGCGCTGGCGACCATCTCGTCCACGGCGCGAGCCGCGCTCGCCGATGTTCGGACGCTGCTCGCCCAACTGCGGCACATCCAGAGCGATGGGCCGCAGCCGATGCTGGCCGATCTCGAGGGGCTGTACGCGCGGGTGCGGTCCGCCGGGGTGCCGCTCGAGGTCGACGTCGACCCGGCCCCGCCGGGCGAGCCGCCGGCCGCTGTCCAGCTGGCGGTCTACCGGATCCTTCAGGAGGCGCTGACGAACGCGCTGCGCCACGGGGACGGTCGCGCCGTGCGCATCGCGCTGGCCTGGCACGCCGATCGTGTCGATCTGCGCGTGCGCAACGGTGTTCCCGCCGGCACGACCCCCGGACGCAGCGGGCACGGCATGATCGGCATGACCGAGCGCGCGAATCTCGTGGGCGGTCGGCTTCAGGCCAGGGGCACCGGTGACGATTTCCTCGTGCACGCGACCCTGCCGATCGGAGGGCCGACGTGATCCGCGTCGTCCTCGTCGACGACCAGGCGCTGTTCCGCGCCGGCATCAGGATGATGGTCGAGTCGCAGTCCGACCTCGTCGTCGTCGGGGAGGCGGCCGACGGCGCTCAGGCCATCGAGGTCGTGCGCAGGACGGCGCCCGACGTCGTGCTGATGGACATCCGCATGCCTGTCCTCGACGGGCTCTCGGCGACCGCCGAGCTGCTGAAGGACGACCACCCGCCCCGCGTGGTCATGCTCACGACGTTCGATCTCGATGAGGCGGCGGCACGGGCGATCCGCCAGGGGGCGAGCGGATTCCTGCTCAAGGATGCCGACCCCGAGTTCCTTCTCGCGGCGATCCGCACGGTGCATGCGGGCTCGGCCGTGATCGCGGCATCCGCCACCCGCGACCTGTTCGCGCACTTCTCGGATGCCGCGCCCCGCCCGGTACCGCCCGCTTTCGCCACACTCACCGAGCGTGAGCGCGAGATCTTCGCGCTGGCCGCACGCGGGCTGTCCAACGCCGAGATCGCCGGGCGGGAGTTCCTCTCCGAGGCGACGGTCAAGACGCACATCAGCCGCATCCTGGGAAAGCTCGCACTGCGCGATCGTGTGCAGCTGGTGGTGTTCGCCTTCGAGCACGGGCTCGCCTGATCGCCCGCCGGCTCGGGCCGACGTCGAGACGACCGCGATTAGGCTCGCTCGTGTGACTTTCCGCCGCACCGTTCTGGGGATCGCGGCGACCATCGGTGCTCTCGTGCTGGCGGGGTGCGCACCGCAGAGCGTGCGAGATGCGAGCGCGTCGCCCAGCGACTCCCGCACGATGTCCCCGACCGCGACTCCGTCTCCGACGCCGACGCTCTCCTGCGCGGCGCGCATCGTCGACGGCCTCACCCCGGACGAGCAGGCGGGACAGCTCATCATCGTGGGACTCGGCGATAACGAAGACCCCACATTGTTGGACGACGCGATCACCCGGTACCACCTCGCCGGAGTCGTCCTCCTGGGCGGGTGGGACGGCGGGATGAGCGTCGCTCGGACCGCCTCGACGCACCTGCAGTCGTTGGCGGGTCCCGCGACCGGCGGGCTCGGCCTCCTGATCGCCGCCGACCAGGAGGGCGGTGACGTGCAGCAGCTGCGCGGCGAGGGCTTCACCGCCATCCCCTCCGCGGTGCAGCAGGGCGCGCTCGACCCCGCCACGCTGGCGGCGCAGGCGACCGTGTGGGCCGCCGAGCTCCGCGCCGCCGGGATCAACCTCAACCTCGCCCCTGTGGCCGACACCGTTCCGGCCGACCTGGGGCGCGGCAATCCTCCGATCGGCGGACTGAACCGGCAGTTCTCGAGTGACCCCACGGCCGTGGCATCCCATGTCGTCGCCGTCGTCGACGCGATGGCCGCTGCGGGGGTCGGCACCACGATCAAGCATTTTCCCGGACTCGGGCGCGTGACCGGGAACACCGACTTCACGGCGAGCGGGACGGCCGACGACGTCACGACCTCGACCGACGCGTACCTCCAGCCGTTCGCGGCGGGCATCGCCGCCGGGGTCCCGGCGGTCATGATCAGCAGTGCGATCTACACGCAGATCGATCCCACCACCGAAGCGGTGTTCTCGGCCGCCGTGATCACGTCGCTCCTGCGCGGCCAGGTCGGCTTCGACGGCGTGGTGATCAGCGACGACATCGGCGTCGCGGCATCCGTCGCCTCGACACCCGTCACCGACCGGGCCACCGCTTTCGTCGGAGCGGGGGGCGATCTCGCGCTCACCGCCGATCCGGCGGCCGTCGGGCCGTTCCACGACTCGCTCGTGGCGGCGATGGCAGATCCCGCCTTCGCGGCGAAGGTGACGGACGCGGCGACCCGCGTGGTGCAGCTCAAGGTGGATCTCGGTCTCGCGACCTGCGGGTGAGCAGCGGCAACGTCATCCCTGCGATGTAGGCGGATGACCCTGACGGCGGACGCGCGGCAGTGGGCCGTCTTCGTAGCGTCGAGTCATGCAGATCACATCCAGCGACCTCGGGCTCGCCGCCCACGTCCAGCACCTCACGAAGACCTACGGCAGCGCCGGCACGGCGGCGGGCGCCGTGCGCGCCCTCGACGACGTCTCGGTCGGCATCCGCCGGGGCGAGTTCACCGCGATCATGGGACCGTCCGGGTCGGGGAAGTCCACGCTCATGCACATCATGGCGGGGCTCGATGCGCCGAGCTCGGGCCGCGCATGGATCGGCGACACCGACATCACCGGGCTCAGCGACCTCGAGCTGACGGTCCTTCGTCGCAGACGGGTCGGGTTCGTCTTCCAGGCGTTCAACCTGGTTCCGACACTCGATGTCCGTGAGAACATCAGCCTTCCGTTCGACCTCGACGGGCGGCGACCGAGCGCGATCGAACGCGCGCGCATCGATGGTCTCGTCGAGTCGCTCGGGCTCGCCGACCGCCTGCGTCATCGACCGCACGAGCTCAGCGGCGGCCAGCAGCAGCGCGTGGCGATCGCCCGCGCGCTCGCGACGGCGCCCGATCTCGTGTTCGCCGACGAGCCGACCGGCAACCTCGATTCGCGGTCCGGCCGCGAGGTCCTCGCACTCCTCGCGGCGGCCAGTCGCGACGGCCAGTCGATCGCGATGGTCACGCACGACCCGATCGCGGCGAGCCACGCCGACCGCGTGCTGTTCCTCGGCGATGGGCGCATCGTCGCCGACAAGCCGCGACAGAGCGCCGCCGAGATCTCCGCGTACATGCTGCAGAGCGAGGTCGCGGCATGAGCGCGGCGACATCCGCCGGCCCGGGCGCGCGCACCGTATCGACGCGGATGCCCCGCCCCGCGGCATCCGCACGAATGGGGTGGTTGCGGGAGCGGGGGATGGGGGCGAGCGTCATCGTCTCGGGGATCTCGAGCGCGTTCGGAGTGGTGCTGATCAGCACGACCGGATGGATCGGAGCCGTGATGCGCGCCGATCCGTACATGGGCGACAGCGGGACCCTCGCCCTGGTGCTGAGCATCCTGTCGTTCCTGTTCGTCGCGGTCTCCGTGTACGTCGGCGCCATCGTGACGGCGAACACCTTCGCGACCGTCGTGGCCGGGCGCACGCGCCGCATCGCACTGCTGCGTCTGATCGGGGCCTCGGCCGCGTCGCAGCGCAGGGAGGTCGCACGCCAGGGACTCATCGTCGGCACCATCGGGGCGATGATCGGTCTGGTGCTGGGCACGGCGGTCGCGGCGGCGTTCATCGGCTGGGGCGGGCCGGCGCTCGGGGCGCCCGCAGTGGCGTACGAGCTCGTGCGCGGAGACCTGCTCGTGCCGGCCGCCGTGGTCGCCCTCACGACGTGGGGGGCCGCGTGGGTCGGATCCCGTCGCGTCCTCACGGTCACTCCGCTGCAGGCGCTCGGCGAATCGGTCGAGTCGTCCTCGGCGGAGCTGGTGCGTCGAACGGGCCGCAACCTGATCGCGATCGCGCTGTTCGTCGCGGGCGCGGCCCTGCTGGCCGTCGGGATCGTGGTGGGCCTCACGTCGCCCACCGGCGTACTGGTCTCCTTCGCGGGCGGTGTCCTGTCGTTCACCGGCCTCATCCTCGGCTCGACGATGCTGATGCCGCCGGTGCTGAGTGCGGTCGGCCGCCTGCTGGGTCGTTCGGCGCCCGCCCGCCTCGCCGCGGCGAATGCGCGCCGCAGCCCCGAGCGGTCGTCCCGCATGACGATGGGACTGGTCATCGGAGTCACCCTGATCACGATGTTCGCCGTGGCGCTCGAGTCGACGAAGTCGGTGATCGCGGCCTCGGCCGGCGGGGAGCTCCCCGCCGAGATGGAGACCGTGATGAACACGTTCACGGGCATCGTGACCGCTCTGATCGGCGTGAGTGCCGTGATCGCCGCCGTCGGGCTGGTCAACCTCCTCACGCTGAGCATCCTGCAGCGCCGCCGCGAGCTCGGTCTGCTGCGCGCGCTCGGCCTGGCGTCGGGTCAGGTGCGCGGAATGGTGCTGCGCGAGGCCGCCCACTTGACGGCGGCCGCCGTGGTGACGGGCCTCGTGCTCGGCACGGTCTACGGGTGGGCGGGGGCGCAGTCCCTGCTCGGCTCGGTGAAGCTGAGCCCGGATGCCTCGCCCGCCGGCACGCTCGTCGCTCCGTCGATCCCGGGGTGGACGATCCTCGGCATCGTCGTGGCAGCCGCGGTGCTGACCCTGATCGCCGCCGTCGTCCCGACCCGCCTGGCCACCAGGGTCACCCCGGTGGCGGCGCTGGCCGAGTAGCCCGGGGCGCGGGTGCCCCGGCGCCCGCGCTCGCCTGCCCCCCACCCGGGCCCCGGCCAAGGCCTCGCGAACGGTCGCGACATGCCGTGTCCTACGTCGGGGTATCGGCGGCAACGGCGTGTCGCGACCGTTCGCGCCGCACCGCACCGCCAAGCGTCCGGCCGTGCCGCCCTGGAAACACCGGGCCGCGCCGCCGGGCCGCGCCGCCGCGCCGGGCAGCACCCGGCCGGGCAGCACCGGGCCAGCAGCTGGGGGCCCTCAGTCGTCGGCGATCGAGACGTCGGACTCGGGGTCGTACGCCCACGTCGGGGCGAGCGCCTTCACGCGCGCTTCGCGCCACTGCCAGACCGCCCAGAGCACGGGCCAGAGGACCGGCGCGGTCGCCCCGCCGATCGTGAGACGGTCGCGCCACAGCGTCTTGCTCGGATCGCCCGGCGCCGGCGAGATCGCCATCTGGTGGTCCCAGACGTCGAGGGTCCCGAGCGCGCCGGTCAGAGGCATCCCGCTGTCGCGGAAGATGCGCACGTCACCGCGGGAATCGCGTGTGAAGCGGTCGCTGGCGTGGATGAGCTGGCGGCCCATCGGCACTCCGGCGAAGGACATCTCCACGGGAACGTCGGTTCCCGGAGTGAACGACGAAGGCAGGCCCTTCGGGTCGAGCGCCGCCAGCTCGAGGAACGGACCGTACAGTTCGCCGACGGCGCTCGGGGAATGCAGAGCGCGCCACGCCGCATCCGCATCGCAGTCGATCACGAATTTCAAAAGGATGCGCATGACTCCAGTCTCGCATCGGCATCGCAGGCGGGTCGCGCAGGCGCTCCCCGTCTGACCCGGCAGACCCGATCCGACGGGATCCACCGCCCGGTGCCCACCCGTTGAACGCACGGTCCGCCGCCGAGTGGACGACGTCGGTGCGCCGTGAACCCAGGCATTCGGCGCGACCTCGTGCGCTCGCCGGTACCCCGGCACCCGCCCGGCACCGCGCCGCACCCGGCCCCGACGGCGGGGCATTCGGCGACGTCTTAGGCTCGAAGGATGTCCGAACGGCCCCCGCAGACAGCCATCGCCTTCGACCAGCACGCCTACCAGGTGCGCTTCGAGTGGGGCGTCGACGGGCTGCGCCGGCTGGCGGCATCCGATGTCGTCGTGGTCGTCGATGTGCTCCGATTCTCGACGTCGGTGACGGATGCCGCGGCCCGAGGCGCCTCGGTCGCCCTCTCCGACGCTCGGGCGACGTCGATCAACGGTGCGGCCGTCGCCGCTGCGGCGGCCGAGCGGGGCGGACCATCGGCCCTCGTCCTCGCCGGGTGCTTGCGGAACGCGTCCGCGGTCGCCCGCGCCATCCTCGACGAGCAGGTGCGTCGCGGAGCGCGCACGAGCGTCGCCGTCGTCGCGGCGGGCGAGCTCGTCTCGCGGAAACCGTCCGCCCCCGTGCGCTTCGCGATCGAGGATCAGCTCGGTGCCGGCGCGATCATCGACGCGCTCGCCGTGCGGGGCATCGACCACAGCTCGCCCGAGGCCGCGATCGCGGGGGAGTCCTTTGGTGCGCTCCGTCGGGCGGCTCGGCACCTCGTGAGCGCGAGCGGCTCCGGCCGCGAACTCGCGGCGGCCGGCCATGGCGAAGATGTGTCCCGCGCCGCACAGGTCGACGCCGACACCGCGGTGGCGGTGCTCCGCGAGGGGGTGTTCGAGCCTCTGGTCTGAGGGTGCGACCGCGGAGCCACGGCGGCCGACCGCGACCCGGCCCTATCCCCGCCGACCCATCCCCGCCGACCCAGCCCCGCCGAACCGCTCCATCAGCGAACTGCCCCGTCAGCGGGGCGTCATCGCCGCCAGTCGGGTCGCCGTCGAGATGTCGCGGCGACTCCACGCGAAGAGGAACCGGTCGTCGAATCTCGGCGCGCACTTCACGCACGACGTCGGTCGGTTCGGTCGGCGGTGCCGGTAGGCGACGTGGCCGGCCGGACACGTGCCGACCCACGGAGCCAGCTCGACGGCAGTCTCACCGTGGTGGGTGACACCGCCGACGTAGCCGAGGTCGCGGGCGATCGCCTTCCACGTCGGGCCGTGTGCCGCGGGGGCGCCGGCCAGGGCGTGGGCGACCTCGTGCAGCAGCGTCTGGTGGTTCGTGTCGTCGTCGTAACGTGCCGTGAGGTACCGAGAGACACTGATGCGCTTACGGGTGTAGTCGCACTGCCCGGCGCGGCGTTTCGCGTTGTCGAACGCGAACGACCACGACGAGTCCAGGTGCTGGGCGATCAGCGCCTCGGCCCAGTGGCGCACACGATGCAGTTCCGACATGTCACAAGGCTAGAACGTACCTACGACACTCGGGTCAGCTGGCGGCGAATGTACGGGTGCGGCGTCGGTCCGCCGCGTCGACGGCCATCAGCGTCGACTCGAGCTGCGCATCCGTGGCACCCGACTCCTGGCGCAGGAACAGTGTGCGCTTGAAGTCCGCACGGGCAGCCTCGAAGTCGCCGGCGTCGAAGAACATCTTCCCGCGCTGCTGATAAGCGAACGCGGCGATGCCCGACCAGTTCTGGCCTTCGGCCTCGTCGGCGCACATCGTCAGCTCCTGCTCGGCGGCCGCGTACGCGCCGCGGAAATGCTGTACGGAGGCGTGCAGGATGCGGGCGCGGAGAAGATCCTTGCGCGTGCCCGCCATGCGGGCCACCCGCACCGACTGCTCGGAGATCACCAGGGAGTCTTCGAGACGGCCGAGCACCTTGAGCAGCCAGACGCGCTCGAGCAGGGCAGGCAGACTCCGCTGCTCGCCGATCTCCTCGAGGCGTGCTGCGCACTCCCGCTCGTCGACGATCTCCCGCAGGGTGTCCTGGTCGTACCCGTGGATAAAGCTCACCGTCGATTCCCTTCGCGCGTGGATGAACGCCGGTCCAGTCTGCCCCGGAAGGCCGGACGATCCTCGAGGGCACGCCGGGCGCGGCATCCGCTCTGCACGTTCTTCGGCGTGTCGTCCCGATCAGCGTTCGAACAGGGATGCCGCGGGCTTCGGTGACGGCGTCGCGTCGGCGTCCGTCACCGGCAGCGCGCCGCGCGTGAACTCGCGCACCTCGGCGCCCTGCGCGACTTTCGCCGGATGCGGCCCCGCCGCCATGAGCCGCGGCAGCCACTGCGTCGGGAGGGCAGTATCGGATGCCGCGACCACGAGGTTCCCGAACCGACGGCCCTTCAGCACCTGGACCTCGGCCAGCACGACGACGTGCGGAAGCACCGCCTGGACGGTCGCGACCTGACGACGGGCGAACGCGAGTCCGGCGCCGTCCGCGACGTTCACGAGCAGCACTCCCTCGGGAGCGAGCAGGTCGGCCGCCGCCCGGTAGAACTCGATCGACGTCAGATGGGCGGGGGTCTGCGAGCCGGAGTACACGTCCGACACGAGCAGGTCGACGGCGCCGGTGAGGGCGTCGGGAAGGCGGCCGACGCCGGCGCGGGCATCTCCGATACGCGTGCGGATGGCCGCCCCGCGGGGGAGGGGCAGCTGCGCCTTGACGAGGTCGACGAGCGCCTGTTCCAGTTCGATGACCTGCTGCCGCGAACCCGGCCTGGTCGCCTCGATGTAGCGGGGGATCGTCAGGGCGCCGGCGCCGAGGTGCACGGCGGTCAGGGGTTGGCCGGGAAGCCGCAGCTGGTCGATGACCGCGCCCATCCGGGCGACGTATTCGAAGTGCAGATGCGTGGGGTCGTCGAGGTCGACGTGCGATTGCGGAGTCCCGTCGACGTCGAGTTCGAACCCCGTGGTGAATCCCGACGGCACGATGCGCGCGATCGTCCCGTCGCTCAGACGCGTCTGGGGGTGTTCGCTCTCGATGACGCGGGCTCTGGCCATGGCTCCACGGTAGACGTCACGCGCCACCGAGAGGTCCCGGAATCGACGTCGCTAGCCTGGACCCATGCGCCCGATCGACCTGAACGCCGACCTCGGCGAGACCGTCGACGGTGTGCCGACGGCCGACGACGAGGCGATGTTCGCCGTCATCTCGAGTGCGAGCATCGCGTGCGGAGGCCACGCGGGGGATGCCGCATCCATGCGCTCGGCGGTGGCCGCCGCCGCGCGCGCCGGAGTGGCCGTCGGTGCGCATCCGGCCTACGAGGACAGGGCGAACTTCGGGCGCATCGCCCACCGGGTCGACCCGCTCGTGCTGCGCAGAGCCGTGACGCGTCAGCTCGACGGTCTGATCGCTGCGGGCGCCGACCTCCGCTACGTCAAACCGCACGGCGCGCTCTACCATGCCGTCACCGTCGATCCGGGGCAGGCCGATGCCGTCGTCGCGGCGGTCGCCGATGTCGCGGACCGGCTCGGCCGGACGCTGCCGATCCTCGGGCTCGTCGGTCGGATCGCCACCGCCGCCGCCGCTGCGGGGGTGCCGTTCGTCCGCGAAGCCTTCCTCGATCGCGGGTACGCCCCCGACGGCGGGCTGATCCCGCGCAACACCCCCGGAGCGCTGCTCCGCGACCCCGAGATCGTTGCGGAGCGCGCGCTGCGGTTGGCGTCCGACGGCGAGGTGATGGCCGTCGACGGATCATGGATCGAGACGGATGCCGCGTCCCTCTGCCTGCACGGAGACACCCCCGACGCCGTGGCGATGGCACGCGCGGTCCGTCACGCGCTCGACGCGGCGGGGATCGAGGTGAGGGCCCCGTGGTGAAGGACGGCCGTACCGGCGTGACCACCCCGGTGCTGCTGCCCATGGGGGAGCGCGCCGTGCTGGCGGAGCTCCCATCCCTGAGCGAGGTGCTCGCGCTGCACGCACGCCTGATGCCCTCCCGTCCCGGGGGCGTCGTCGACCTGGTGCCGGCCGCTCGCACGGTCCTCGTCTCGTTCGACCCCGCGCAAATCTCCGCCACGGCGGTGCGCGCATGGATCGGCTCCGCTCCGGAGTCGCGGGTGATGACGGCGGAGGAGCCCGCCCGCGTCGTCACGATCGACGTCCGCTACGACGGTGCCGACCTCGCCGACACCGCCCTGCTGCTGGGCATCACGCCTCCCGCGCTCATCGATGCGCACCGGACCGCCCGGTGGACCGTCGCCTTCACCGGCTTCGCGCCGGGATTCGGGTACCTCGTCAGCGCGGACTGGACCTTCGACGTGCCCCGCCTTCCGACACCCCGCACGCACGTTCCGCCGGGAGCGGTGGGTCTCGCCGGTGAATTCACCGGGGCGTATCCGCGAGCGACTCCGGGAGGCTGGCGACTGATCGGGTCGACCACCGCGCGCCTGTTCGATCCGGATGCCTCGTCCCCGACGCTGCTCGCTCCGGGAATGTCGGTGCGCTTCCGCCGGGTCGACGAGCCGTGAACCGGCTCGATGGCGGCACGCCTGCCCTCCGTGTCGACGCGCCCGGTCTTCTCGCGACGATCCAGGACCTCGGCCGGCCGGGCTCGGCATCGCTCGGCGTCGCGCGCTCGGGGGCCCTCGACCGTGGCGCTCTCCGCACCGCGAATCGCCTCCTCGGCAACCACGAGGGGGCGGCTGCGATCGAAGTCACGATGGGCGGGTTCCGCGCGACGGCCGTCCGCGACCTGTGGTTCGCGGTCACCGGCGCGTGGGGCGCTCTCCGCCTGGACGGCCGACCCCTCGATCCCTACGAGGCGCACCCCTGGCCCCAGGGCGGGCTTCTCGACGTGGACCGGTTCGCGCACGGCAGCCGTGCGTACCTCGCGATCCGAGGCGGTCTCGACGCTCCACGCGTGCTGGGCTCGCGTGCGACCGACCTGCTGGCGGGCATCGGTCCCGGAGCGCTGCGGCCCGGCGACCACATCGCGCTCGCCGAGGAGGTCGTCCTCCCCATCCCGCCCTCCGTCCTCGCCCCGTGGGGAGCGCCCGTCGACGACGACGTGCGGATCGGGCTCGCCCCCGGACCGCGCTCCGACTGGTTCTCGGCATCCGCCCTGCACGTTCTCTACGACACGGTGTGGACCGCCTCGGACAAAGCCGATCGCGTCGGTGTCCGCCTCGACGGACCCGCGCTGGAGCGGGCGCGGACGGACGAGCTTCCGAGCGAGGGGATGGTGCCCGGTGCACTCCAGGTGCCCCCGGGCGGGCGGCCGACGATCCTCCTCGCGGACGGTCCGGTGACCGGCGGCTACCCCGTCATCGCGGTGGTGGCGGATGCTTCGCTCGACGCCCTCGGGCAGGTCAGGCCGGGCACACGGCTGCGCTTCGTCCACGCCAGGGTCGACCGGTGACCGGTGGACGCCGCGTATTTCCGCGGTTCCGCGCGGTTATACCGCAGTCATTCGCACTCGTCAAGGACCCGACTGGACACGGCGGGTCATCCGCCGTATAGTTGTTCTTTGCGCTCCCATTCCCCCTGTCTTCATATGGTGGTCGGCTGCGCCCTCGCACCCCCGTTGGGAAGTCACGGCGTGTGTTGTGAGGGCACGGGAATGATCTGAGCACTCCACCTGACGACAAGGAAACAGGGCCCTACTCGGGCCCATGGAGGTTATCCCTTGGCTGCTGCGCCCAACGCAACCAACCCCACCACCAACAAGAACGGCCGAGGCGCTTCTCGCCTCTCGTTCGCCAAGATCTCCGACACGCTGGAGGTCCCCGACCTCCTCGCGCTGCAGACAGAGTCTTTCGACTGGCTCGTCGGCAATGAGCTCTGGAAGACGCGCGTTGCGGAGGCGAAAGCCATCGGACGCACCGATGTTCCCGAGATCAGCGGTCTCGAGGAGATCTTCGAGGAGATCTCTCCGATCGAGGACCTCAGCGAGACGATGCAGCTGAGCTTCACGAACCCGTATCTCGAGCCGGAGAAGTACTCGATCGAGGAGTGCAAGGAGCGCGGCAAGACCTACGCCGCGCCGCTGTACGTCGAGGCCGAGTTCATGAACCACCAGACCGGTGAGATCAAGACCCAGACGGTCTTCATGGGCGACTTCCCGCTCCAGACCGCCAAGGGCACGTTCATCATCAACGGCACCGAGCGTGTCGTCGTGTCGCAGCTCGTGCGTTCGCCCGGTGTCTACTTCGACAAGACCCCCGACAAGACGTCCGACAAGGACATCGTCTCGGCGCGCGTCATCCCGAGCCGCGGTGCGTGGCTCGAGTTCGAGATCGACAAGCGCGATCAGGTCGGCGTTCGCATCGACCGCAAGCGCAAGCAGTCCGTCACGGTGTTCCTGAAGGCCCTGGGCCTCTCCAGCGAAGACATCATGGCCGAGTTCGCCGGCTTCGACTCGATCGAGGAGACGCTGTCGAAGGACACGATCCTCACGAAGGAAGACGCGCTCCGCGACATCTACCGCAAGCTCCGTCCGGGCGAGCAGGTCGCCGCCGAGGCAGCGCGCGCGCTGCTGGACAACTTCTACTTCAACTCCAAGCGCTACGACCTCGCGAAGGTCGGTCGTTACAAGATCAACCAGAAGCTGGGTCTCGAGTCGCCGCTGAGCGAGTCGGTGCTGACGGTCGAGGACATCGTCGCGACCATCAAGTACCTGGTGCGCCTGCACCGCGGTGATGCGACGTTCGAGGGCCTCCGCGGCGGTCAGAAGACCGACATCCGCATGACGGTCGACGACATCGACAACTTCGGCAACCGTCGCATCCGCGCGGTCGGCGAGCTGATCCAGAACCAGGTCCGCACCGGTCTGTCCCGCATGGAGCGCGTCGTCCGCGAGCGCATGACCACGCAGGACATCGAGGCGATCACGCCGCAGACCCTGATCAACGTGCGCCCCGTCGTCGCCGCGATCAAGGAGTTCTTCGGAACGTCGCAGCTGTCCCAGTTCATGGACCAGAACAACCCGCTCGCGGGTCTGACCCACAAGCGCCGCCTCTCGGCGCTCGGCCCCGGTGGTCTGTCGCGTGAGCGCGCAGGCGTCGAGGTCCGTGACGTCCACCCCTCGCACTACGGCCGCATGTGCCCGATCGAGACCCCCGAAGGCCCGAACATCGGCCTGATCGGATCGCTCGCCTCGTTCGCGCGGATCAACGCGTTCGGCTTCATCGAGACGCCGTACCGCAAGGTCGTCAGCGGCAAGGTCACCGAGCAGATCGATTACCTCACCGCCTCCGAGGAGAACGACTACATCGTCGCCCAGGCCGGCGCCGAGCTGAAGGCCGACGGCCACTTCGTGCAGGAGCGCGTGCTGGCCCGTCGTGGCGACGGCGGCGAGGTCGACCTCTTCCCGGCGGGCGAGATCGGCTACATGGACGTCTCGCCGCGCCAGATGGTGTCGGTCGCGACCTCGCTCATCCCCTTCCTCGAGCACGACGATGCGAACCGCGCCCTCATGGGTGCGAACATGCAGCGTCAGGCGGTCCCGCTGCTGCGCAGCGAGTCGCCGATCGTCGGAACGGGTATGGAGGGCTATGCGGCCGTCGACGCCGGTGACGTCGTCACGGCCGACAAGGCCGGTGTGGTGCTCGAGGTCTCGGCCGATGTCGTGACCATCCAGCTCGACGAGGGCGGCACGCAGGACTACTTCCTGCGCAAGTTCGACCGGTCCAACCAGGGCACGAGCTACAACCAGCGCGTCGTGGTCTCGGCCGGCGAGCGCGTCGAGGCCGGCGAGGTCATCGCAGACGGTCCCGCGACGGAGAACGGCGAGCTCGCGCTCGGCAAGAACCTCCTCGTCGCATTCATGACCTGGGAGGGCCACAACTTCGAGGACGCGATCATCCTCAGCCAGAACCTCGTGAAGGACGACACCCTCTCCTCGATCCACATCGAGGAGTACGAGGTCGACGCCCGCGACACGAAGCTCGGCAAGGAGGAGATCACCCGTGATCTTCCGAACGTGAGCCCCGACCTGCTGAAGGACCTCGACGAGCGCGGCATCATCCGCATCGGCGCCGAGGTCCGCCCGGGCGACATCCTCGTCGGCAAGGTCACGCCGAAGGGCGAGACCGAGCTTTCGGCCGAGGAGCGCCTGCTGCGCGCGATCTTCAACGAGAAGAGCCGCGAAGTCCGCGACACGTCGCTGAAGGTGCCCCACGGTGAGCAGGGCACGATCATCGCGGTCAAGGAGTTCAACGCCGAGGACGGCGACGACGAGCTGGGCTCGGGCGTCAACCGCCGCGTCGTGGTCTACATCGCCCAGAAGCGCAAGATCACCGAGGGCGACAAGCTCGCGGGTCGTCACGGCAACAAGGGCGTCATCGCCAAGATCCTCCCGATCGAGGACATGCCCTTCCTGGCCGACGGCACGCCGGTCGACATCATCCTGAACCCGCTCGGCATCCCCGGCCGCATGAACTTCGGCCAGGTGCTGGAGCTTCACCTCGGATGGATCGCCAAGCAGGGCTGGAAGGTCGAGGGCAACCCCGAGTGGGCGGCTCACCTTCCGGAGGCTGCCTTCTCGGCACCCGCCGGCACCAAGGTCGCGACCCCGGTGTTCGACGGAACGCGCGAGGACGAGATCGCGGGTCTGCTCGACTCCACGACCCTCACGCGTGACGGTGAGCGTCTGGTCGACTCCTCGGGCAAGACGCTGCTGTTCGACGGTCGCTCCGGCGAGCCGTTCCCGGCACCCGTCTCGGTCGGCTACATGTACATCCTGAAGCTGCACCACCTCGTCGACGACAAGATCCACGCGCGCTCGACGGGTCCGTACTCGATGATTACGCAGCAGCCGCTGGGTGGTAAGGCGCAGTTCGGTGGTCAGCGCTTCGGCGAGATGGAGGTGTGGGCCCTCGAGGCCTACGGTGCGGCATACGCCCTCCAGGAGCTCCTCACGATCAAGTCCGACGACATCCTCGGCCGAGTCAAGGTCTACGAGGCGATCGTCAAGGGCGAGAACATCCAGGAGCCCGGCATCCCCGAGTCGTTCAAGGTGCTCATGAAGGAGATGCAGTCGCTCTGCCTGAACGTCGAGGTCCTCTCGGCCGACGGCACGCCGGTGAATCTCCGCGACACCGACGACGACGCGTTCCGTGCAGCCGAAGAACTCGGCATCAACATCTCCAGCCGCTTCGAGTCCTCGTCCATCGACGAGATCTGATCCCGGCCTCCCCGCAAGAATTCCGACACAGGAGAACCAGTGCTCGAATCAACCACTTTCGACCAGCTTCGCATTGGCCTCGCCACTGCCGACGACATCCGTCGTTGGTCGTTCGGTGAGGTCAAGAAGCCCGAAACCATCAACTACCGCACGCTGAAGCCCGAGAAGGACGGCCTCTTCGGAGAGCAGATCTTCGGACCCAGCCGTGACTGGGAGTGCGCGTGCGGCAAGTACAAGCGCGTCCGCTTCAAGGGCATCGTCTGCGAGCGCTGCGGCGTGGAGGTCACCAAGTCCTCCGTCCGCCGTGAGCGCATGGGCCACATCGAGCTCGCCGCACCCGTCACCCACATCTGGTACTTCAAGGGCGTGCCCTCGCGCCTCGGCTACCTGCTGGACATGGCGCCGAAGGACCTCGAGAAGGTCATCTACTTCGCCGCCTACATGGTGATCTCCGTCGATGAGGAGGCGCGTCACCGCGACCTCCCCACGCAGGAGAGCAACATCCGGCTCGAGCTGAAGACCCTCGCCGACCGCCGTGACTCGCGCATCGCGACCCGACTCCAGAAGCTGGAGGAGGAGCTCGCGGCGCTCGAGGAGGAGGGCGCCAAGGCCGACCAGAAGAAGAAGGTCAAGGACGCCGCCGAGAAGGAGATGGCCTCGATCCGCAAGACCGCGGATGACCAGGTCACCCGCCTCGAGAAGGTGTGGGAAGACTTCCGCACCCTCTCCGTCGGCGACCTCAAGGGCGAAGACGAGATCTTCCACGAGCTGCAGGACCGCTTCGGTCAGTACTTCGAGGCCCACATGGGCGCCGAGTCGATCAAGCGTCGTCTGCTCGCGTTCGACCTCGCACAGGAGTCCGAAGACCTGCACCTGCAGATCTCCGAGGGCAAGGGCCAGCGCAAGATCCGCGCGATCAAGCGCCTCAAGGTCGTCAACTCGTTCCTGCAGACCGGCATGAGCCCCGCCTCGATGGTGCTCGACGTCGTCCCGGTGATCCCGCCGGAGCTGCGCCCGATGGTGCAGCTCGACGGTGGCCGCTTCGCGACCTCCGACCTGAACGACCTCTACCGTCGCGTGATCAACCGCAACAACCGCCTCCGTCGTCTGATCGATCTCGGCGCCCCCGAGATCATCGTCAACAACGAGAAGCGGATGCTGCAGGAGGCCGTCGACGCACTGTTCGACAACGGCCGCCGCGGTCGTCCCGTCACGGGTACCGGCAACCGGGCGCTGAAGTCCCTCAGCGACATGCTGAAGGGCAAGCAGGGCCGGTTCCGCCAGAACCTGCTCGGCAAGCGCGTGGACTACTCGGGTCGTTCGGTCATCATCGTCGGACCCCAGCTCAAGCTGCACCAGTGCGGTCTGCCCAAGCAGATGGCGCTCGAGCTCTTCAAGCCGTTCGTCATCAAGCGCCTGATCGACCTCGGCCACTCGCAGAACATCAAGGCGGCCAAGCGCTCCGTCGAGCGCGCGCGCCCCGAGGTGTGGGACGTGCTCGAGGAGATCATCCGCGAGCGCCCCGTGCTGCTGAACCGCGCACCGACCCTGCACCGTCTCGGCATCCAGGCTTTCGAGCCCCAGCTCGTCGAGGGCAAGGCCATCCAGCTGCACCCGCTCGTCTGCACCGCGTTCAACGCGGACTTCGACGGCGACCAGATGGCTGTCCACCTGCCGCTGTCGGTCGAGGCCCAGGCCGAGGCGCGCATCCTGATGCTCGCGTCGAACAACATCCTGAAGCCGTCGGACGGTCGTCCGGTCACCCTGCCGTCGCAGGACATGATCATCGGCCTGCACCACCTGACCACCCTCAAGGAGGGGGCGATCGGCGAAGGCCGCGCGTTCGGTTCGGTGGGCGAGGCGATCCTGGCCAAGGACGAGGGAACTCTCGACCTGCAGGCCAAGGCGCGCATCCGCATCCCGGGTCTGACGTTCCTCGAGGCCGAGGGTGACACCCCCGAGTCCATCGCGGCGTACGAGCGCAACGGCCTCGTCGAGACGTCGCTGGGTCAGGCGATCTTCAACGACACCCTGCCCAAGGGCTACCCGTTCGTCCGCGAACCGGCCGACAAGGGCAAGCTCTCGCAGATCGTGAACAAGCTGGCGGAGGAGTACCCGAAGGTGGAGGTCGCGGCCTCCCTCGACCGGATCAAGGACGCCGGCTTCTACTGGGCCACCCGTTCGGGTGTCACCGTGGCGCTGTCCGACATCCTCACGCCCCCCAACAAGGGCGAGATCGTCGGTCGTCACGAGAAGCGCGCAGCCAAAGTCCAGTCGCAGTTCGAGAAGGGACTCACCACCGACGCCGAGCGTCGTCAGGAGCTCATCAAGATCTGGACAGAGGCCACCGACGAGGTGCAGGTCGCGATGCGGGCCAACTTCCCGGAAGACAACACCATCAACCGCATGGTGTCCTCCGGTGCTCGTGGTAACTGGCTGCAGATCCGCAACATCGCGGGTATGCGCGGCCTGGTGAACAACCCCAAGGGTGAGATCATCCCCCGTCCGATCATCTCCTCGTACCGCGAGGGTCTGTCGGTGGCGGAGTACTTCATCGCGACGCACGGTGCCCGCAAGGGTCTGGCCGACACGGCTCTGCGTACCGCAGACTCGGGGTACCTCACGCGTCGTCTGGTCGACGTCTCGCAGGATGTCATCATCCGTGAAGAGGACTGCGGCACGAACAAGGGCCTCGAGCTGCCGATCGCGACCGCGGGTGCCGACGGCGCCCTGGTCAAGGACCCCAACGTCGAGAACTCGGTGTTCGCCCGGACGCTCGCGTCCGAGGTCACCGGTCCCGACGGCACGGTCCTGGCGGTGGCCGGCGACGACGTGGGCGACATCCTCATCAACAAGCTGGTCGGGGCGGGTGTCGAGACCATCAAGGTGCGCTCGGTGCTCACGTGCGAGTCGGCTGTCGGTGTCTGCGCGCAGTGCTACGGCCGTTCGCTCGCGACCGGCAAGATCGTCGACATCGGCGAAGCGGTCGGCATCATCGCCGCCCAGTCGATCGGCGAGCCCGGCACCCAGCTGACGATGCGTACCTTCCACACCGGTGGTTCCGCGTCGGCCGACGACATCACGCAGGGTCTTCCCCGCGTGCAGGAGCTGTTCGAGGCGCGCACCCCCAAGGGTGCGTCCCCGATCGCCGACTCCGACGGTCGTATCACGATCGACGAGACCGACCGCGCCAAGAAGGTCATCCTCACGCCCGACAACGGTGAGGAGCCGCACGTCTACCCCGTGCTCAAGCGCGCGACGCTGCTGGTCGAAGACGGCCAGCACGTCACGGTCGGTCAGCCCCTGCAGGTCGGCACGCTCGACCCCAAGGAGGTCATGCGTGTCATGGGCGCCCGCGAGGTGCAGCGTTACCTCGTGAACGGCGTTCAGGGCGTCTACCGGTCGCAGGGTGTGCCGATCCACGACAAGCACATCGAGGTCATCGTGCGTCAGATGTTGCGCAAGGTCACGGTCGTCGACCACGCCGGCACCGACCTGCTTCCGGGTGAGCTGGTGGACTTCAAGAAGTACCAGCAGATCAACCGCGAGGCCGTGGCCGAGGGCAAGCGTCCCGCGTCGGGTCGTCCCGAGCTGATGGGTATCACGAAGGCGTCGCTCGCGACCGAATCGTGGCTGTCGGCCGCCTCCTTCCAGGAGACGACCCGCGTGCTCACCCAGGCGGCGATGGAGGGCAAGAGCGACCCGCTCGTCGGCCTCAAGGAGAACGTCATCATCGGAAAGCTCATCCCCGCCGGAACGGGACTCGCGAAGTACCGCGACGTCATCGTCGAGGCGACGGAAGAGGCGAAGAGCGAGCGGTACCCCAACCGCATCTTCGCTTCGGACGGCGCGTACAGCGACGCCGACCTGAGCTACGTCGATTTCGACAGCTTCTCGACGGACGACTTCACGCCCGGCACGTACAACTGATCGATCGGATGCCTCGTCCCTGCGCACTGCGCACGGATGAGGCATCCGCTCCTCCTCGAAGGGCCCCGGTTCACGCCGGGGCCCTTCGTCGTCCCCGCGTGCCGAGCCGGGGCGTGGCAGCCTGACGATTAGCGTGGAGGAGGGCGGGGGAGGTGGAACGTGGCACGCATAGGCGGGCGCAATCTGTGGATCGCGATACCGGTCGGCGTGCTGTGCACCGCTGTCGTGGGTGCGCTGGTGGTGCTCTCGGCACCCATGATCCCCGTCGCTGCGACGTGGGTCGGTGATTCCCTGCGCACCGCGTCCACGTACACCGAGCCCAGCGCCACCCCCGGGTCGCCGCAGGCGTTCGCGTCGGCGACGACGTCGGGGTGCCGGTCGCTCTACCCCGACAGCCTGTGGTCGGAGCTCACGTGGACGCCGGACGTGCTGCTCGAGCAGACGACCGGGCCGCCCGCGGGGGATGCACCTCTGACCGCGGCGCTGGCGCCCGACGTCCGGGTCACGTGCGTCTGGAACGCGCCCGGCGGCAGGTCGATCTCCACGACGGTCGCGGCCGTGGCGGGCGGCTCCGCCGACGTCGCACAGGCCGCACTCACGGCCTCCGGATTCACCTGCGACACCCATGCCGGACTCCTCTGCATCCGCGCGTCGGGCGATGTCGTCGAGGAGCACCTCGTGCGGGACGACCTGTGGATCTCGAGCGTCGAGTCGGCCTGGCATCCGGTGGGGTACACGGCCCGTGTCCGCGATTTCATCTGGGGGTGAAGCTCAGCCCCAGATCGACGCGATGATGCTGTCGGTGTACCCGGACGGTGCGAGGTTGGAGTACATCGTGTCGATGAGGACACCGTCGCGCCAGTAGAGCGTCCGCCCGTCGGTGACGGGATACTGCATGTTCTGCCAGGTCTTCTCGCACCGCGTGCCCATGTCGGGCGTGTAGCAGTTGAAGCCCTCGGTGTCGGCGAGGTCGTTCAGCATGTCCAACGCCGGTCCGCGGTTCATCCGCGAGATGGTGGTGAACAGGCCGGTCGTGTCGGCGCGGGGATCGCGCCAGGCGCACTCGAGGCTGCCGTCGGCCTGCACGCCGGTGGGCACGCCGAGCGCGGGGTCGTTCAGCGGGGTGCCGGCGAGCTGCGCGCGGACCGCATCGGAGAGCATCGCTTCGCAGTCCACGGGAATGGCGACCGGAGCGCTCGTGGAGGTCGGCGCGGGGGAGGGGCTGCCGGTGGGCGACCCGGAAACGCCCGGCGAGGCTCCGGGTGTGGCGCCGTCTGTGCGGGACGGTGCGGACGTCGCGGGTGTCGCCTCGCCGTCCGCGGGAGCGCAGGCGGCCAGCATGGCGCTCAGCGCGACGACGGATGCTGCGAGGAGTACGGTGTGACGGCGCCGTCGTGTCATGCGCCCACGATAGCGGCGGCGACCATCTTCCCCGCGGATGCGACACACGACGGCATGCCTGCGGGGCCCCGCAGAGGGTGCGCGCTAGCCTCCGTATGCGGGGACGTCCCTCGCGTGAGGAGTGCTTCCGATGAGTGACCACAAGTCGACGTACGGCGAACCGGTCGAAGACACGACACCGGTCGACGACACCACGCATGTCGACGACGTCGTGGGGAGTGCGCACGCGGGCCTGGCAGACGCAGAGGCCGCGCGCAGCGCGGTCGACGAGACTCCCGGCGACGACAAGGTGCGGTTCTCCGACGCATCCGCATCGGAGCCTGTCGCCGACGCCCTCGTGGACGGCGATTCCACGTCCCCCCACGACCACTCCGCGCGCGACTCTTCGCGCGACGTTGCCCAGCCCGCCTTCGCCACTCCGGTCGAGCCCGTCGAGTCGGCGGAGCCGATCGTGGCCGTCCCCGTCACCGACCGTGCGCGCGACGACGCGGACACGGTGGTGACGCCCGCGTCCGACTCGGGCGACCTCTCTTTCGACGAATCCGCCTACATCACGTCTGCCGCCGTCGCGGCGCCGGCGGCGGTCGCCGCCCCGGCCCCGCAGCCGATCTTCGTGCAGGCGCCGGAGATGCCGCGTCCACGCGGGAACCGCGCCGCGGCAGGAGCGATCGGTCTCCTCGCCGCCGTCGTCTTCGCGATCCTCTACCTCGGTGCGTGGCTGGCGCTCGGCACCCTCGACGGCACCGTGACGGCGCAGAACGTCGGCGAGACCGTGGTGTCCACTTTCGGGACCTGGGCCTTCTGGGTTCCCGTCGTCGTCTTCTACATCTCCTTCTGGCTGCTCGGTGCGATCATCAACCGCGGTCGGTGGGGCATCTGGGTGATCTTCGGCCTGCTCGTCGGGGCAGCGAGCTACGGCGGTCACATCCTCGGCCAGCTCTTCCAGGCGCCGTTCTGGATGCTGACGGCCACCGCAGGACAGGAGCTCATCGAGAGCCAGCTGCTCGCTCCTCTCGCGATCGTCGCCTTCGTGCTGGGCCGTGAGATCACGATCTGGTTCGGCGCATGGGTCGCCGCCCGTGGGCGGAAGGTGACCGAGCTGAACATCGAGGCGCAGCGCGAATACGAGCGCACGCTCGAAGCCGGCCCGCAGCTCGTCCGCGCCTGAGATGTCGGGAATGCCCGAGCCGTCGGGCGTTCCCGTCCGCCCGGGCATGGCGCTCGTCTTCTCGCTCGTCGGCTTCTTCGCACTCGCGATCTTCGGGTTCGGGATGACGAGTCTCATCACCGACTCCGACGTCATCGCGGTCGAAGGGCTTGGACCCATCCCGGGGGTGTTCGCGCTCGTGTGCGCCGCTGGGGGATTCGCGGGTTCCCTGTGGCTCGGCATCCGCAGCGTCCACCCGTCCTACGTCGTCGCACTGCCGGTGGCGATCGCGTCGTTCCTGTTCTATCTGGTGGGTCTCGGCTTCGGCGCGCTGGTCGGCGACGCCGGCCTCGTCCAGGCGGTGTCAGCCGTCGGTGGCGTGGCGACGTCTTGGTTCGGAATGGTCGTCGCGGTCACCGGCCTGGTCTGCGCCGCAGGCGGTGTCGCGCTCGTCCGACCGCGGACCGCACGCCCCCATTGGCCGTGGGAGAACGGCGACGAGTAGTCACGACATCCCCTTCCCGCGGAATCATCGCCGGTGAACCGGCGATTCCCGGATGCAGCGCAGTACGGTGGAGCACGTGGAGCGTTCGCTCGAGACTCAGGTGAGCCAGGCGGTGGATGTCTGGTTGCGCTGGCTACCCCGCTGGGAGCCCGCGACACACCGTGGACGGATCGCTCCCTGTCGGCGTTGCTTCGGTTCGCCCGTGCTGTCGGCAGCGGGACTCGGCGCCGACGTGCCGCACGGCGTGCAGCACGGACTTTCCACGCGCATCAAGACCATCGTCGATCACTCGGTCGCCGAGTACACGGCTCGGAACCTTCCGATGCTGCAGACCGAGCTCGATCAGCAGTCGGAGCGCAACCGCGCACGCAGCTATCGCCCGGCGGAGGGCCTTGAGCCGGAGTTCGAGGGTCTCCCGCTCGACCCCGAGCCGGTCCCCGGCGCGCCCTTCCTCTTCACGATCTCGGAGCTCGCCGAGGAGGCGGCCGCGGATGTCCCGGCACTGCCGCCGCTCACCCCTGCGGCGAAGGCGGCATTGCGCCAAGAGGTCGGTCTCGCCGACGATTACGCGAACATGATCGGGCGGGAAGTCTGCGCGATCCTGCTCCACCATCGTCTGCGCATCCAGGCGGCCATCGCGCAATACGTCGAGCCGCAGATCGAGGCGATGCTCGACGAACTCACCCGATCGCTGGACGCTCCCTTCGACCCGCGAGACTCCGGGGACGCCGGTTCTCCACCCCGCTGAGGGGCCTTCGTCGGCCCTCGACGTCGACGGCACCGTGTCGAGTATTCTGATCTGGCCCGAGATCGCCGAGAGGAGGGGGCGCGTTCCGCATCGGACACGCCCGCGTACATGAGTGACCTTTCCCCCGTGATCATCGGAGTCTTCCTCTGGCTGGCCGTCTACGTCTGGACCGCCGCCAGCCTGCACGCACTGTTCCGCAAGGCCGGCGAGGAAGGCTGGAAGGCCTGGGTGCCGTTCCTGAACGTCGCCACGCTGCTGCAGCTGGGAGGGTTCTCCGGCTGGTTCGTCCTGCTCGGCCTCGTGCCGCTGGCGAACATCGGTCTGCTGGTCCTCCTGATCATCGCCTACCACCGCATCAATCTCGCTTTCCGCTACGGCGTGGGCATGACCGTCCTCGCCGCCCTGCTGCTCCCGGTCTGGTCGAGCATCCTCGGATGGGGTTCCGCGCGATGGGTGGGAGCGCCCACGGCCGCCGCAGGACCGATGCGCAGAGGCGAGGGCGGTGACCACGGGCAGAGAGCGCCGGCGGCCTACCACCCGGCGGTGAGCGGAGACGCGCCGACCAGGGCGTCTACCACGTCCGGTTCCGCCGACGCGTCGTCCGTTCCACCACTGCCGCCTCGCCCACCGCTGCCTCACACGAGCCCGTCGTCGACCGGCAGGACCGACGACACCCGCCGTCCCGTCGCTCCGGCCTGGGCGCCGAGCGTCGACTCGGCTCCCGCGCCCCGCCGTTCGTCCGCCGTCTCCGCAGACGAGCTTTCTCACCCCACCGCGACCGTCGCTCAGCCTCCTGCCTTCGTGCCGACGCCTGCGCCGACTGCGGCGCCGACCGCGTCGCCTGCCCCTGCGCCTTCGGCGACGTCCTCGTCCCGAGAGGAGGATGCCGCGCCGCTGGACTGGTGGGCGGTCCCCCCGGTCCCGCCTCTGGCCGACGAGCCCCCGCTGCCCCGTCGTTCGAACGCGGTGGGGCTCGATCCCCTCGATGAGGACACCCGCGACGTCGGCGGCCTCGGTCGTGACGATGCGGCCGTGTATGCCGATGCGGATGCGTGGGCTGCTCCCGAGATCGCGCCGCCTCCGCCGGCGTACTCGGCGGGGCCGCTCCGGTCTCGTCGTGCCGCACCGGCGCCGGACGAATTCGCGGACGAACCGTTCGACACGTCCTTCGAGGTCTCGGCGGTTGCAGGGGCCCCCACGCTGGGTGCACCGGTGTCCGCGATGTCCTCCGTCTCGGCCGTCCAAACCGGTGCAGCTCTGCCGGACGACGCGGTGTTCCGCGTCGAAGAATCTCCGCTCGACGACGACGATGACGTCTTCGACGAGACCGTCGTGGCTGTCCGCCGTCGCGCGGTGTGGCACCTGAGCCCGCCGCTGGGCGCACCGATCGCGGTGACGAGCGACGTGCTGATCCTCGGTCGTCGACCGGCGACCGATCCCGACTTCCCCGACGCTCAGCTCGTCCCGATCTCGGACGAGACGCGGACGATGTCCAAGACGCACGCCCGGCTGGAGTTGCGCGGCGACGAGTGGGTCATCATCGACCTGGACTCGACGAACGGCGTCGTCCTGCTGCGGGACGACGGCGCGGAGGAGGACGCCGCACCGGGGGTGGCCGAGCCCGTCGGCACCAGCTTCCTCCTCGGCGACGCGGAGCTCCATCTGATCAGGGACGTCCCCCTGACCTGAGGTGTTCGCGGCAGGCGATCATCGCGAGACCGGCCACGTTTGACCCACCCGGGTGATCACGCGTATCATTGGGAGGGTGTGCGCTCATGCGCGCCCTGCGTTGCGCCTCGGCACAGCATGGGGAGCTGCCGCACCATCTCAGGGAACCGACCTGCGAACAGGTCAACCCCCACGGCATGTCCACCACACACCCGACGGTCATTCTGTCGCGCAGGTGGATCCACGTGAACCCGTTCGTCACGAATCGAAAGATTCGGGATGCCTCGGTGGAGAGAACACGAACGCTGTCACCGTGCAGCAACAACAAGGAGAGAACGTGCCAACTATTCAGCAGTTGGTTCGCAAGGGACGCTCGCCCAAGGTCACGAAGACCAAGGCGCCGGCGCTCAAGGCGAACCCGCAGCAGGCGGGTGTCTGCACCCGCGTGTACACGACCACGCCCAAGAAGCCGAACTCGGCGATGCGCAAGGTCGCCCGTGTGAAGCTCCGCAACGGCGCCGAGGTCACCGCCTACATTCCCGGCGAGGGCCACAACCTGCAGGAGCACTCGCTCGTGCTCGTCCGCGGCGGTCGCGTGAAGGACCTCCCCGGTGTGCGTTACAAGATCGTCCGTGGCGCCCTGGACACCCAGGCCGTCAAGAACCGTAAGCAGGCTCGCAGCCGCTACGGCGCGAAGAAGGGCTGACCCCGATGCCTCGTAAAGGTCCCGTCACCAAGCGCCCCGTCGTCAACGACCCGGTCTACGGTGCTCCGATCGTCAGCCAGCTCGTGAACAAGATCCTCGTGGACGGCAAGAAGTCCATCGCCGAGTCGATCGTCTACACCGCCCTCCGCGGCGTGGAGGCCAAGAACGGCGGCGACGCCGTCGCCACCCTCAAAAAGGCGCTCGACAACGTCCGCCCCACCCTCGAGGTCAAGAGCCGCCGCGTCGGTGGCTCCACCTACCAGGTGCCGATCGAAGTCAAGCCGCACCGCGCGAACACGCTGGCGCTGCGCTGGCTCGTGAGCTACGCCAAGGGCCGTCGCGAGAAGACGATGATCGAGCGTCTCCAGAACGAGATCCTGGATGCCTCGAACGGTCTGGGTGCCGCGGTCAAGCGCCGCGAGGACACCCACAAGATGGCCGAGTCGAACCGCGCCTTCGCGCACTACCGCTGGTAACCCGCTTCGTCTCCGACTTCGCTCGCTCACCGACCGACCCCGGCCGGTGAGCGAGCGGGCGAGACGGAACGCCTCTGAACCAAAACCACAAGTAAGGACATCCCCGTGGCACAAGACGTGCTCACCGACCTCACCAAGGTCCGCAACATCGGCATCATGGCTCACATCGATGCCGGCAAGACGACGACGACCGAGCGCATCCTGTACTACACGGGAACCAACCACAAGATCGGCGAGACCCACGACGGCGCCTCGACGACCGACTGGATGGAGCAGGAGCAGGAACGTGGCATCACGATCACCTCTGCTGCAGTGACCTGCTTCTGGGACAAGAACCAGATCAACATCATCGACACCCCCGGCCACGTGGACTTCACGGTCGAGGTGGAGCGCTCGCTCCGCGTCCTCGACGGTGCCGTCGCCGTCTTCGACGGCAAGGAGGGCGTCGAGCCCCAGTCCGAGACCGTCTGGCGTCAGGCCGACAAGTACAACGTCCCCCGTATCTGCTTCGTCAACAAGATGGACAAGCTCGGCGCGGACTTCTACTTCACCGTCGACACGATCATCAACAAGCTCAAGGCCAAGCCGCTGGTCATCCAGCTGCCCATCGGCGTCGAGAACGACTTCGTCGGCGTCGTCGACCTGGTCGAGATGCGAGCGCTGGTCTGGGCGGGCGACTCCAAGGGTGATGTCACCATGGGCGCCAAGTACGACGTGCAGGAGATCCCGGCCGACATGGCCGATGTCGTCGCGAAGTACCGCGAGATGCTGCTCGAGACGGTCGCCGAGACCGACGAAGAGCTGCTCGAGAAGCACTTCGGTGGCGAGCCCCTGACGGTCGCCGAGATCAAGGCTGCGATCCGCAAGCTCACCGTCAATTCGGAGATCTACCCCGTGCTGTGTGGCTCGGCGTTCAAGAACCGCGGCGTGCAGCCGATGCTCGACGCAGTCGTGGACTACCTTCCGTCGCCGCTGGACGTACCGGCCATCGAGGCTCATGACCCGAAGAACGAAGAGACGGTCATCCTGCGCCACTCCGACCGCGAGGAGCCGTTCACGGCCCTGGCGTTCAAGATCGTCACGCACCCGTTCTTCGGTCGCCTGACCTACATCCGCGTGTACTCCGGCCACCTGGATTCGGGTGCGCAGATCGTCAACTCGACCAAGTCCAAGAAGGAGCGCATCGGGAAGATCTTCCAGATGTACGCCAACAAGGAGAACCCGGTCGATTCGGTCACCGCCGGTCACATCTACGCCGTCATCGGCCTCAAGGACACCACCACGGGCGACACGCTCTCCGATTCGCAGCACCAGGTCGTGCTCGAGTCGATGACGTTCCCCGAGCCGGTCATCGAGGTCGCGATCGAGCCGAAGACGAAGGCCGACCAGGAGAAGCTGGGTCTTGCGATCCAGAAGCTCGCCGAGGAGGACCCGACGTTCCGCGTCGAGCAGAACTCCGACACCGGTCAGACCGTCATCAAGGGCATGGGCGAGCTTCACCTCGACATCCTCGTCGATCGCATGAAGCGCGAGTTCCGCGTGGAGGCGAACGTCGGCAAGCCGCAGGTCGCCTACCGCGAGACCATCAAGAAGTCGGTCGACCGTCACGACTACACGCACAAGAAGCAGACCGGTGGATCGGGTCAGTTCGCGAAGATCCAGTTCGCGCTCGAGCCCCTCGAGGTGACGGCCGACAAGACCTACGAGTTCGAGAACAAGGTCTCCGGTGGTCGCATCCCGCGCGAGTACATCGCGCCGGTCGACCAGGGCTTCCAGGACGCCATGAACGTCGGCGTGCTCGCCGGCTACCCCATGGTGGGTGTGAAGGCCATCCTCATGGACGGTGCGTCGCACGACGTCGACTCGTCCGAGATGGCGTTCAAGATCGCCGGTTCCATGGGCTTCAAGGAGGCCGTCCGTAAGGCGAACCCCGTCATCCTCGAGCCGATCATGTCGGTCGAGGTCCGTACTCCCGAGGAGTACATGGGCGACGTCATCGGCGACCTCAACAGCCGCCGTGGTCAGATCCAGTCGATGGAGGATGCCGCCGGCGTCAAGGTGGTCCGTGCGAACGTCCCGCTGTCCGAGATGTTCGGCTACATCGGCGACCTCCGCTCGAAGACCTCCGGCCGCGCCGTCTACTCCATGGAGTTCGACAGCTACGCCGAGGTCCCGCGCGCCGTCGCGGATGAGATCGTCCAGAAGACCAAGGGCGAGTAGTCCGTCGGATGCTGCGGCCCCAGGGTCGCGGCATCCGCTCATTCACAACTTCACAGTTTCACCCCATCCCTCCCTACTAAAGTAGGAACCAATCCCCGTAGAGAACCGGTCGCAAACCAGTGCCCGGAACTCCTACAAGAACGTCCTGAGGAGGACCCAGTGGCTAAGGCCAAGTTCGAGCGCACCAAGCCGCACGTGAACATCGGAACGATCGGTCACGTCGACCACGGCAAGACCACGCTCACCGCAGCGATCTCCAAGGTGCTTGCAGACAAGTACCCGTCGGCGACCAACGTCCAGCGCGACTTCGCGTCGATCGACTCGGCTCCCGAGGAGCGCCAGCGCGGCATCACGATCAACATCTCGCACGTCGAGTACGAGACGCCGAAGCGCCACTACGCGCACGTCGACGCCCCGGGTCACGCTGACTACATCAAGAACATGATCACCGGTGCCGCCCAGATGGACGGCGCGATCCTCGTGGTCGCCGCGACCGACGGTCCCATGGCTCAGACGCGTGAGCACGTGCTGCTCGCCAAGCAGGTCGGCGTGCCCTACCTGCTCGTCGCGCTGAACAAGTCCGACATGGTCGATGACGAAGAGATCCTGGAGCTCGTCGAGCTCGAGGTCCGCGAGCTCCTCTCGAGCCAGGACTTCGACGGCGACAACGCCCCCGTCGTCCGCGTCTCGGGCCTGAAGGCTCTCGAAGGCGACGCCGAGTGGGTCGACAAGATCCTCGAGCTCATGGAGGCCGTGGACTCGTCGGTTCCCGACCCCATCCGCGACAAGGACAAGCCGTTCCTCATGCCCGTCGAGGACGTCTTCACGATCACCGGTCGTGGCACGGTCGTCACGGGCCGCGCCGAGCGTGGCACCCTGTCGATCAACTCCGAGGTCGAGATCGTTGGTCTGCGCCCGACGCAGAAGACGATCGTCACCGGTATCGAGATGTTCCACAAGCAGCTCGACGAGGCCTGGGCCGGCGAGAACTGTGGTCTGCTCCTGCGTGGCACCAAGCGTGACGACGTCGAGCGCGGCCAGGTCGTCGTGAAGCCCGGTTCGGTCACGCCGCACACCAACTTCGAGGGCACGGCGTACATCCTGTCCAAGGAGGAGGGTGGGCGTCACAACCCGTTCTTCACGAATTACCGCCCGCAGTTCTACTTCCGCACCACGGACGTCACCGGCGTCATCACGCTGCCCGAGGGCACCGAGATGGTCATGCCCGGCGACACCACCGACATGACGGTCGAGCTGATCCAGCCCATCGCCATGGAAGAGGGCCTCGGCTACGCGATCCGTGAGGGTGGCCGCACCGTCGGCGCCGGCACGGTCACGAAGATCATCAAGTAGGTTCTCCTACTCGCAAGGGGTCGTGCCTTCGGGCACGGCCCCTTCGTCGTACCCGGCGCGTGGCGTGCCCGCATCGGGCGGGGCCCGTCGCTCCGGGTCCTGACAGCCCGGTTGGGCTCGATCGTGCGGTGATCCTGGTCGGAAAGCGGTCTCCTTGTCCCCCATTTGTCCGGGTTGACGGCCCTCCAGATCGGCCATAGCGTGAAAGCGTTGCCTCCATAGGCGACGATTTTGCCCGATCTCGATGCGGCCGGTCCTCGCCCGGCAGTCTCGTCCCGTGGTCCGGGGGGACCACTGAACAAGGATGCCGATGGACTCTCTTCGTCGCGCCCGCAGACACGTGCGAGGCGGCGGTTTCGCCGTGTCGACGGCGTTGGTGGCCGCGCTGATCGGCGGCCTTCTCGGATCCCCGAGCGGGCAGGCGGCGGCAGCGGTGCCCTCACCGACGCCGACGACCACGTCCGCGGTCGAAACACCGGCGCCGACGCCCTCGGAGACCGAAGAGCCCTCGGAAGGCGTCGATCCCACGGAGACCGCGACACCGGAGCCCAGCGACAGCTCCTCACCCGCGCTGCCCACGGATGACCCGGACACGGCCGACGCGGGCGTTCCGGTGCCTACGACCGCACCGGTGCCCGGTGAGACCCCCGCGGGGGAGGCGTCCAGTCCGACGACCGACGCGCCGGCGCCCGACCCGCACAGCTGGGAGGAGCAGCCCCGCGCGGGACCATTCTCGGCCAGGGCGGAATTCGGGATCCTCGCCGCCGGTGTCCCCGACGCGCCGACGCAACTGGCGATCGAGACATTCGAGCAGAATCAGGCGAACGTGCCGACGGGCATCGCGACATACCCGACCTCGGGCGCGGCGCGCTACACGGCCGCGGCATTCTGGCAGTCCACGTCGAACTGCACGGGTGTGCTGACGAACTACGACGCGGTGTTCCCGGGCAACACCTACTGCTCGACGCTGCTGGGCCTGGGTACCCTCCCGCAACGACAGACGCGTCGCATGGCGGATGTGCTCGGCCAGGTGTCGGCCGGCGTGGTGGGTGGAGCGACGACGGCCGTCAATCAATCCTCGGCGACGACGCGGGCCAACCACGCACTCGCGGCGACCACCGCGGCGACCATCTCGTCCTCAGCGAATCAGATCGTGATCGAGTCCGCGGCGCCGACGGGCATCGCTCCGACCGCCTCGCGCTACTACACCCTGGGTCTCGACATGGTCGGGGACGAGTGCGGCTCGACACAGGCCCAGCTCGACATGTTCTTGCTCATCGGCACGACGCCGCGTCAGTTGACGGCGTCCGCGTTGAACGCCTGCGCGCTCACCGGCAACCTCTACACGTCGCCCACGATCAGCACCACGAACCCCGTGGACGTCGCGTGGGGTGCATCCGTCAAGGCGGCCCGGCTGACCGCCGACACCGCCGTGCTGCTCACCGCCGCAGAGGCGACCGCGGCACGTGTGCGCGTCACGAACCGCACCGGCGCAGTGAACGGGAACGTCTTCGCGATCGACAACGTGCGGCTGCTCGATGCGACCCCGGCGCTGGATGTCGCTTTCGCGCCGGCCTCGGTGCCTGCGGGGACGGTCTCGACCCTGACCTACACCGTCACGAACACCAGCGAAGCAGCCGCCAAGCCCGACTGGTCGTTCTCGAACAGCCTCCCGGCGGGTCTCGTCGTGGCACCGACACCCGCCGTGGGTGGGACGTGCGCGAACTCGACCGGAACGGCTTTCACCGTCGCGGCCGCGGCGGGCGGGTCCACCGTCTCCGCCGTCGGCGGGGACCTGGTAGCGGGCACGACATCGTGCACCGTCACCGTGAACGTGCTGTCGACCTCTGTCGGCAGTTACACGGTCGGGCAGGCCGACCTGACGACACCGCTCCTCGACGACACCACGGCGACGCTCGCCGTCACGGCGGCCACCACCATCACCGTCCGGAAGAACATCGTGTCTCGCGCGTCGTCGACGGATCAGTTCACGCTGTCGCTCCGCAACGGCACGACGGTACTCGCGTCCGCAACGACGACCGGCACCGCGACGGGTCTCCAGGCCGCTCAGGTGAATCGGTACATCGTCCAGCCCAACACCACATACACGATCCATGAAGCCCCCGTATCGGGTGCGGGACTCGCGTACGGAAGCAGCTACGAGTGCGTCCGCGGGGGAACCGTCGTGGCTGCCGGGGCGAATCCGGCGGGGACGATCACGACACCGGCCGACCAGGGCGCCGAGATCGTCTGCACCTTCACGAACACGACGCAGACGGTGCGGCTCGCCTGCGACACCAACCACTTCTACTCGGTGAGCCCCGCCGGGGCGCTGGTGCAGGGCGACATCGTCTCGGGGACGACGACGACGGTGGGTTCGTGGTCCGCGGCGACGTCCAGTAACGCGCTCGGCATCGGTGCGGGGGGCACGATCGCCTATTCGATCGACAGGTCCTCGGATGGCACGGACGTCACCTCCGTTCTCAAGTGGAGCGCCGGCGGCGGATTCCAGACCCTCCCCAGCTCGAGCTTCGCCACGGTCGCCGGCGGAACAGAGATCACCGGCTCGATCGTGGCTGGAGCGGTCGACCTGTCGGGCCAGCGCTATGTCTTCGGCAAGTTCGCCAACTCGCAGTTCTATCTCTGGAGCTTCACCGAATCGAACCCCACCGCCACCCGGTTCGCGTTCCTGGGGTCGTTCCCCACCGGATCCGCGCCGAACGGCAACGGCGACATCGCCTTCGACGCCCGGGGAAACCTGTACGTGCTGGGCGCGACCAGCGACACGTCCAACAGCGCCGCGATCTTCACGGTCACCGCCGCGGCACTGGCCGCCGGGACGGGGGGAACGCTCGCCGTCGGAGCATCCACGTCGAAGGTGTTGGCCGGCACCGATACGAGCCCGACCTTCGGAAGCGTCAACGGCATCGCCTTCACTCCGCGGGGAACCGCCTACCTGTCCTCGACGACATCGGCGTACGAGTTCGACCCCACGACGTGGACCCGTGTCCCGAACACCCCTCGGGTGGCCATCGACTCCACCGACCTCGCGGGGTGCACGTCGCCGTCCACCCTGACGGTGCAGAAGAACATCGTCGGCCGGGCCGCGACGGCCGACCAGTTCCAGCTGACGGCGAGCAACGGCGCCGTCACCATCGCCACGGCCACCACCACGGGCTCGGCGGTCGGTCGGCAACCCGCGCAGATCGGACCCGTGCCCGTCGTCACGGGCACCTCCGTCACCATCTCCGAGGCGATGGCGACGGGCTCGACGTCGGTGATCGGGATCTACACGACCATCTACGAGTGCTGGGCCGACGGTGTCAGGCTCGCCACCGGCACGACCACGACGGGTTCCGTGACGATACCCGCCCGGCTGAGTGCTCAGGTCGTCTGCACCTACTTCAATTCGCCCCGGGCGGCATCGTCCGTCACCGTCACCAAACTCGTCCAGGATCCGGTGTCCGGCGTCACGCAGCCCAGCGCCGGCTGGACACTCGGCGTGTCCGCCGCGGCCACAGCCGGGGCCGCGACGGTTCTCCCCAGTGAGGCTCCACAGCAGCAGTCGGATGCTGCGGGGACGGCTGTCTGGTCGGTGCTGTTCAGCGCTGTCACGGCGCGCGCGACGCTCACCATCTCGGAGGTGCAGCGTACGGGCTTCACATTCGTCTCCGGATCGTGCACGGTCAACGGCGTCGCGACCCCGGTGTCGTTCTCGACCTCGAGCTCCGGGATCGTCAGCGGCACGATCGCCGGTGTGCAGTCGGCGTCGACCGTCGCGTGCACCATGACGAATCGGCCGACGGCGTCGCTGACCCTGGTGAAGATCGTCAGCTCCGGGTCCGCGCTCCCCACCGATTGGGTGCTCTCGGCCGTCGGCCCCACAGGCGCCCTCCCCGGTCCGAGCGGACGTTCCGGGAGCGCTCAGGCGACGGCCGTCCCGGTGACGCCGGGCCTGCCCTACCGGCTGGGCGAATCGGCCGGGTCGCTGGTGTACGTGCAGACCGGAGCATGGCAGTGCGTCACTGGTACCGGTCAGCAGGTCGCGGTCTCGTCGGCAGGAGACGTCGTCGCGCCGTCGTCGTCGACGGTGACCTGCACGGTGACCAATGCCACAGCATCCATCACCCTGCTGAAACAGGTGCAGAGTCCGCAGACCGGCTTCCAGCCCGCGAACTTCCGGGTCACGGCGACACCTGCCGCGATCAGTGGCGGAGTGGTTCCGACCGAGAGCCGGCTGGGTGCCGACTACTCCGCGACGGGAAATCCGTCGAGCACCTTCGAGGTGCGGCCCGGGCATTCCTACACCCTGACGGAGGCCGCGGCGGACCCCGCGCGTCCCCTGGCGTACCGACAGCTGCGTCTCGAGCGCCTCGTCGGATCGACATGGACTCCCGTGTCGTCCGCGACCGTCACGGCCCCGGCAGCGGGCCAGGCGGCGATCTACCGATTCGTCAACGCGCCCGTGCTCCCTCCCCAGCTGCCCTTGACCGGCGGCACCGGAACCGACGTGTACCTGTACACCGGATCCGCCGTCTTGGTCCTCGCACTTGCCCTCGCCGTCTGGCACGGGCGACGCCGTACGCGAAGGAGTGCCTTCTGACACCGATGACTCTTGCGCCCGGTACCCGTCCCTCACCTCACACAGTTCCACACCACCTCATCACCGAATGGAGAAATCCCATGTCCTCGTCCACTCTCCGGCGGGTCACCGCCGCTCTCGGCGCGCTGGCTCTGGCCGCCGGCGCGGCGATCGTGACCGTCACACCCGCGCAGGCCGTCACCTCGCCGGGAAACATCGACACCACGCAGCCACGCAGTCTCACCGTGCACAAGTTCGCGCTCGGCCCCGGCAACGGGGCTCAGGCGGGCACGGGTCAGGAGCTCCCTGCCGGCACCAACCTGGGCACCCCCCTTCCGGGGGCGGTCTTCACCGCGACGCTGGTCGCGGGCGTGGACCTCACCACACCCGAGGGCTGGGCCATCGCGACCAACCTGACCCCGCAGACGGCGTCGACACGCCTCTCCACGACGTCGTTCACCTCAGCGCCCTCGTCCGCGAACGGCACCGCGACCTTCCCGTCGACCATGCCGATCGGCCTGTTCTACGTGCAGGAGACGGTCCTGCCCGCAGACGCGACCAACCCCACGGCACCGTTCCTCGTGTCCCTGCCGCTGCCCACCGGACCCTCCGGCGCGCCGGCGAACCAGTGGATCTACGACGTGCACGTCTACCCGAAGAACGCGGTGACCGAGCTGACCAAGACGAGGGTGGTGCCCGCGGCGAACTCCGCTGAGGCGCGAAACCCCGACCTGATCCGCTGGGCGATCGCCTCCAGCATCCCCACGCTGGCGGCGGGCGACACGATCACCACCTTCACGCTGGTGGACAACGTCCCGACCGACCTGGAGTTCGTCGCCACGCCGCCGGCAGGCGTCTCGCCCACGACCGTGACGGTCACCAGTGCCGCCGGCATCGCGCAGTCGTTCGCCATCGGCACGGACTACACGGTCACGAACACGGCCGCGACCTCGACACTGGCGTTCACCCCGGCGGGACTCGCTCGTCTGACTCTTCTGCAGGGTGGGGTCGTGTCCTTCAACGTGCTGACGCGAGCCGTGTCGATCCCCGGCAACGGACTCATCGTCAACAGCGCCACGGGCAACATCAACGGCGCGGTCGAGACGGTGACGGGTACGACGCCGATCGGTCAGTTGACGGTCTCCGCGTACTCGGCCGGCAACGGCAGCCCGCGGGCACAGCTCGCAGGCGCGGTCTATCAGGTGTACCTGAACCAGAACGACGCGAACCTGCAGCAGAACGCGATCCTCATCAACGGGATCACGGACTGGACGACCGCGGCGAACGGCCTCGTCGCGATCCCGATCATCACCCCCGGTAACTACTACGTGCGTGAGATCACCCCGCCCACCGGCTTCAACCTGCCGACGTCGAACCCGGTGCAGACGGTCGTCGTCGCCGGCCCGAGCTCGACCGTTCCGCCGGTGCAGAACTACGTCGAGTTCAACCACACCCAGGTGTCGGCAGCGAACTTCCTCCTGCCGCTCACGGGTGGCGATGGCGGTGTGTGGTTCGGTGTCGGCGGTGGCGCCCTCGTCATGCTGGCGATCGGCGCCGCGCTCATCGTGTCGCGTCGCCGTACGCTGGCCGAGCGCGCGTCCGCGTAGCCTGACGTGATGACAGCGAAGGCGGGGCGTCGGCACGACGCTCCGCCTTCGTCGTTCCCGGCAGTGGCCACGGAGGCCCCGACGCGCCGGATGCTGCGCCGATCGACGCGGTGGCGGCTTCCCGCCGTCCCGCTCGCGATCGCGCTCGTCTGTCTCGCCGGCGCCGGACTGCTTCTGTTTCCGACGATCGTCTCCTGGTTCAGCCAATACGAGCAGTCGCAGCGCATCGATCAACTGACCCACGACGTCGCCGACCTCGGCGCCGAGACGCTGCACGAGCGCGTGCAGGAGGCACGGGCGTACAACGAAGCCCTGACCGGCGGCGGCGCGAACATCGCCGCGAACGAGCGACTGCCGCTGGCGGACGAGCCCACCCCGGACGGCGACTACGCGGATGTGCTCCGCGCCGACGCCGACGGACTCATGGCGCGCCTGAAGATCCCGTCCATCGATGTCGACCTGCCGATCTACCACGGCACGAGCAACGAGGTCCTGGACCATGGTGTCGGCCACCTCGAAGGCACGGCCGTGCCGGTAGGTGGAGCATCCACTCACTCCGTCCTGACGGCGCACCGTGGCCTGGCGACGTCGGAACTGTTCACGCACCTCGACCGGGTCCGACTCGACGACGTCTTCACCGTGGAGGTCTTCGGCGAGGTGCTGGCCTACCGGGTGATCGACACACGGGTCGTCGAACCGTCCGAGACGGAGGCTCTGCTCCCCGAGACGGGCAAGGACCTCATCACCCTGGTGACCTGCACGCCGCTGGGCGTCAACAGCCATCGCATCCTGGTGACGGGGGAGCGCATCATCCCCACTCCGGTGCAGGATCTCGCGGACGCCGGCCAGCGCCCCGACATCCCCACCTTCCCGTGGTGGGTCCTCATCGCGGTCGGGGTGATCCTGCTGCTGGTGCTCTACGTCTGGCTCTCCGGTCGGCCTCGTCGACGGCCGTGACGCGGGGTGACCGGGGTGTGGCGGGCGGCGGGCCGAGCCGCCACAATGTAACTCGACGTCCACGTCGGGCGAAGAAGGAGTGGGATATGGGCATCGATGACCTCGTGAACCAGGGCAAGCAGTTCCTCGATCAGAACAAGGACAAGATCGGCGACGCACTGAAGAGCGACCAGGCCGAGCAGGTGAGCGACAAGGCGCTCGACGCGGCCGCCGAGTTCGTGAAGAAGATCGCTCCCGACAGCGTGGACGAGAAGGTCGACGGCATCCGTGCCTCCGTCGACAAGCAGATCGGCACCGAGTAGGCGTTCGCACCAGAAGCGGCCGGCGCGGATGATCCCGCCGGCCGCTTCCGCGTGTGCGGGCGACCCACCTGCGAAGCGCCTGAGTCCGGGGCTGCGCGACACGCCCGAGTTTGCGACACGCCCGGGCGACACGTAGACTACTGAGGTTCCACATTCCGGCGGTTGCACTCGTGTGCCCCGGATCACTGCCAGGGCAGTGCATAGGCGGCGCTCCGGCGCACAGTCTAGGCCGCGGGCAGCAGGACGATAATCCACTTCTCCACCCGGTTCGCGCCGGGCGCACGCGTGCGTGCCGGGGAAGCGGAGCCGGATGCCTCGGCAGCCGGTCTGACAGCTGAACAGTGGTGCAGCATGCGCCGCGGCAACGCGGTGAACGAAGTGCCTATGGGTGCGGGATAACGGATCCCACACCCCCGTGCGTCCAATGCGGTTCACGGCCCTGATACGGGGCCGGGGACGTAAGACGCGAGAAGAGAGAGAGCAGACAATGGCGGGACAGAAGATCCGCATTCGCCTGAAGTCGTACGATCACGCAGGCCTCGATTCGTCGGCCCGCAAGATCGTCGACACCGTGACCCGTGCAGGCGCGACCGTCGTGGGCCCCGTGCCCCTTCCGACCGAGAAGAACGTCGTCGCCGTCATCCGGTCGCCCCACAAGTACAAGGACAGCCGCGAGCACTTCGAGATGCGCACCCACAAGCGTCTGATCGACATCATCGACCCGACGCCCAAGGCCGTCGACTCGCTGATGCGTCTCGACCTGCCGGCCGATGTCAACATCGAGATCAAGCTCTGAGGTTCGACATGGCTGACATCAACTCAAAGATTTCGAAGGGACTGCTGGGCACGAAGCTCGGCATGACCCAGGTCTGGAACGACCAGGGCAAGCTCGTCCCCGTCACCGTCATCGAGGTGGCGCCGAACGTGGTCACCCAGGTTCGCACCCCCGAGAAGGACGGCTACAAGGCCGTGCAGATCGCCTACGGGCAGATCGACCCCCGCAAGGTGAACCAGCCGCTGACCGCGCACTTCGAGGCCGCCGGCGTCACGCCGCGCCGTCACCTCACCGAGGTCCGCACCGCGGACGCCGCCGACTACACGCTGGGCCAGGAGCTCACCGTGGACGGCGCGTTCGAGGCCGGCCAGCTCGTCGACGTCGTCGGCACGAGCAAGGGCAAGGGCTTCGCCGGTGTCATGAAGCGTCACAACTTCAAGGGCGTCTCGGCATCGCACGGTTCGCACCGCAACCACCGCAAGCCCGGCTCGATCGGCGCATCGTCGACTCCGAGCCGTGTCTTCAAGGGCATGCGCATGGCCGGCCGTATGGGTGGCGAGCGCGTGACCGTCCTCAACCTCACGGTGCACTCCGTCGACGCCGAGAAGGGTCTGCTGCTCGTCAAGGGCGCCGTCCCCGGTGCTCGCGGCCGCATCGTCTACGTCCGCAACGCAGTGAAGGGGGCCTAGTCTCATGGCCGACTCGACTCTCGCGCTCGACGTCCTGACCGCCGATGGCAAGAAGGCAGGCTCCGTCGAGCTGCCCGCCACGGTGTTCGACGTCAAGACGAACATCCCGCTCATCCACCAGGTCGTCGTCGCGCAGCGCGCGGCGGCTCGCCAGGGAACCCACTCGACCAAGCGTCGCGGTGAGGTCTCGGGCGCCGGCCGCAAGCCCTTCAAGCAGAAGGGCACGGGTAACGCCCGTCAGGGATCGATCCGCGCGCCGCACATGACCGGTGGTGGCATCGTCCACGGACCCAAGCCGCGCGATTACTCGCAGCGCACGCCCAAGAAGATGATCGCGGCAGCCCTCCTGGGTTCGCTCAGCGATCGCGCTCGGGGCAACCGGCTGCACGTCGTGGAGTCCTTCGCCATCGAGGGCGCGCCTTCGACCAAGGCGGCTTCTTCGGTGCTCGCCGGGTTCTCCGCGACCAAGAACGTCCTCGTGGTCATCGACCGCAACGACGAGATCACGGTCAAGAGCGTGCGCAACCTCGCGTACGTTCACGTGCTGACGTTCGACCAGCTCAACGCCTACGACGTGCTCGTCTCGGACGACATCGTCTTCACCAAGGCCGCATACGACGCTTTCGTCTCGGCGAAGCTCGCGGCCAAGGCCGACGCCAACGAGGAGGTGACGGCATGACCGCCGTCAACAAGGACCCCCGCGACATCATCCTGAAGCCGGTCGTATCGGAGAAGAGCTACGGGCTCATCGACGAGGGCAAGTACACGTTCTATGTGGACACCCGTGCGACCAAGACGGAGATCAAGCTCGCGATCGAGAAGATCTTCGGCGTCAAGGTGGCCGCGGTCAACACGATCAACCGCGTGGGCAAAGCCCGCCGGACCCGCTTCGGCACGGGGAAGCGCAAGGACACCAAGCGCGCCATCGTGACCCTGAAGTCGGGCACCATCGACATCTTCACGGCAGTCGGCTGACGGCCGGGACAGAGGACTAGAGAACAATGGCAATTCGCAAGTACAAGCCCACGACCCCGGGTCGTCGCGGCTCGTCGGTGGCCGACTTCGCTGAGATCACCCGATCGACGCCCGAGAAGTCGCTCCTCCGCCCGCTCAGCAAGACCGGTGGCCGCAACAACCAGGGTCGCATCACCACCCGTCACATCGGTGGTGGGCACAAGCGCCAGTACCGTGTCATCGATTTCCGTCGCAACGACAAGGACGGCATCGACGCGAAGGTCGCTCACATCGAGTACGACCCGAACCGCACCGCGCGCATCGCCCTCCTGCACTACGCAGACGGTGAGAAGCGCTACATCATCGCGCCGAACAAGCTCTCGCAGGGCGACGTCGTCGAGTCGGGTGCCGGCGCGGACATCAAGCCCGGCAACAACCTGCCGCTGCGCAACATCCCCACCGGTACCGTGATCCACGCGATCGAGCTGCGTCCCGGTGGCGGTGCCAAGATGGCGCGTTCCGCCGGAGCATCCGTTCGCCTCGTGGCGAAGGACGGCATCTACGCCCAGCTGCGTCTGCCCTCGGGTGAGATCCGCAACGTCGACTCGCGCTGCCGCGCGACCATCGGCGAGGTCGGCAACGCCGAGCAGTCGAACATCAACTGGGGCAAGGCCGGTCGCAACCGCTGGAAGGGCATCCGCCCGACCGTCCGCGGTGTCGCGATGAACCCGGTCGACCACCCGCATGGTGGTGGCGAGGGCAAGACGTCCGGTGGACGTCACCCGGTGTCGCCGTGGGGCCAGAAAGAGGGCCGCACGCGTCACGCCAACAAGGAAAGCGACAAGTACATCGTCCGTCGTCGCAACGCCGGCAAGAAGCGCAAGTAGGAGTAGAGGAAGATGCCACGCAGTCTTAAGAAGGGCCCCTTCGTCGACGATCACTTGCTTCGCAAGGTCGTCGTCCAGAACGAGGCGGGTTCCAAGAACGTCATCAAGACCTGGTCACGTCGCTCGATGATCGTGCCGGCCATGCTCGGCCACACGATCGCCGTCCACGACGGTCGCAAGCACATCCCCGTGTTCGTGACCGAGACCATGGTCGGACACAAACTGGGCGAATTCGCGCCCACCCGCACCTTCCGCGGCCACGTGAAGGACGACAAGAAGGGCCGTCGCCGCTAACGCGGTGGCGCAGAGGAGAGAGAAATGGTGGACTCCATCGCACGCGTGCGACACATCCGCGTGACCCCTCAGAAGGCTCGTCGTGTCGTCGCTCTCATCAAGGGGAAGCAGGCCGAAGAGGCCCTCGCCATCCTGAAGTTCGCGCCGCAGAGCGCGAGTGAGCCGATTTACAAGCTGGTTGCGTCTGCGATCGCGAACGCTCGAGTGAAGGCAGACTCGACGAACGAGCACCTGGATGACCAGGACTTGTACGTCAAGAACGCCTTCGTCGACGAGGGTTCGACGCTCAAGCGCTTCCGGCCCCGCGCACAAGGTCGCGCGTTCCAGATCAAGAAGCGCACGAGCCACATCACGGTCGTGCTTTCCACGCCCGAGGTCGCTGACGCGGCTCCGGCCGCCCAGCAGAAGGCGAGCAAGTAATGGGCCAGAAGGTAAACCCGTACGGCTTCCGCCTCGGCATCACCACTGATCACGTGTCGCGGTGGTTCTCGGATTCGACGAAGCCCGGACAGCGCTACGCCGACTACGTGGCCGAGGACATCAAGATCCGTCAGCTCCTCCAGAAGAACCTGGACCGCGCGGGCGTCAGCAACATCGAGATCGAGCGCACCCGTGACCGCGTTCGCGTCGACATCCACACCGCCCGCCCGGGCATCGTGATCGGTCGTCGCGGCGCCGAGGCCGAGCGCATCCGCTCCGACCTCGAGAAGCTCACGAGCAAGCAGATCCAGCTGAACATCCTCGAGGTGAAGAACCCCGAGGCCGACGCTCAGCTGGTGGCGCAGGGTATCGCCGAGCAGCTCACCGCTCGTGTGGCATTCCGCCGCGCGATGCGCAAGGGTCTGCAGGGCGCCCAGCGCGCCGGCGCCAAGGGTGTCCGCATCCAGGTCTCGGGCCGTCTCGGCGGCGCCGAGATGAGCCGGTCGGAGTTCTACCGCGAGGGTCGTGTGCCGCTGCACACGCTGCGGGCGAACATCGACTACGGCTTCTACGAGGCCAAGACCACCTTCGGCCGCATCGGCGTGAAGGTCTGGATCTACAAGGGCGATCTCACCAACAAGGAACTCGCACGCGAGCAGGCCAACGCGCCGAAGGCTCCCCGCGGTCGTGACGACCGTGGTGGCGACCGTCGTCGTGCGCCCCGCACCGAGGCCCCCGTCGCAGAAGGAGCGTCTGCCTGATGCTTATCCCCCGCAAGGTCAAGTACCGCAAGCAGCACCACCCGGGTCGTTCGGGCCAGGCAACCGGTGGCACGAAGGTGTCGTTCGGTGAGTACGGAATCCAGGCTCTGACGCCCGCCTACGTGACGAACCGTCAGATCGAGTCCGCTCGTATCGCGATGACCCGTCACATCAAGCGTGGCGGCAAGGTGTGGATCAACATCTACCCCGACCGTCCGCTGACCAAGAAGCCCGCCGAAACCCGCATGGGTTCCGGTAAGGGTTCGCCCGAGTGGTGGGTCGCGAACGTCAAGCCGGGTCGCGTCCTCTTCGAGGTCGCCGGTGTCAACGAGGAGCTCGCTCGCGAGGCCCTGACCCGTGCAATCCACAAGCTGCCCCTGAAGGCACGCATCATCAAGCGCGAGGAGGGCGACGCGTAATGGCGATCGGCACCAAGCAGCTCGCTGTGAGCGAGCTCGATACGTTCGAAGACCAGCGCCTCGTCGAGGAGCTGCGCAAGGCCAAGGAAGAGCTGTTCAACCTGCGCTTCCAGTCGGCCACCGGCCAGCTCGAGAGCCACGGCCGCATCCGTGCGGTCAAGCGCGACATCGCGCGGCTCTACACCGTGATCCGTGAGCGCGAGCTCGGCATCCGTGCCACGCCCGCTCCCGTTGAGGTCGCGACGAAGGCGAAGAAGACGAAGGCCAAGAAGGCGGATGCCGCCGACGAGGCCGTGAAGGAAGAGGCCGAGTGATGGCTGAGACCACTGAGAAGAAGGCCGCGCCCAAGAAGGCTGCGCCCAAGAAGAGTGCACCCGCGAAGGCTGCTGCCGAGGCCCCCGTGGCCGAGGTCGTGGAGGCCAAGGGTCACGAGAGCTCCGAGCACGACGTCCGCGACGCCGCCGCGCGTGGCTACCGCAAGTCGCGTCGTGGCCTCGTCACGAGCGACAAGATGGACAAGACGATCGTCGTCGAGGTCGAAGACCGCGTGAAGCACCCGCTTTATGGCAAGGTCATCCGCCGCACGTCGAAGGTCAAGGTCCACGACGAGAGCAACAGCGCCGGTATCGGCGACCTCGTGCTCATCAACGAGACCCGTCCGCTCAGTGCTACGAAGCGCTGGCGTCTGGTCGAGATCCTCGAGAAGGCCAAGTAGGCCTCCGGCCCACTTGGAACCCAAGGAGTAAGAAGTGATTCAGCAGGAATCCCGCATCAAGGTCGCCGACAACACCGGCGCCAAGGAGTTGCTCACGATCCGTGTGCTCGGTGGCTCGCAGCGTCGGTACGCCGGCCTGGGTGACACCATCGTCGCCACGGTCAAGGACGCGATCCCGGGCGGCAACGTCAAGAAGGGCGACGTCGTCAAGGCTGTCGTCGTTCGCGTCGTCAAGCAGACCCGCCGTCCCGACGGCTCGTACATCAAGTTCGACGAGAACGCCGCCGTCATCCTGAAGAGCGACGGGGAGCCCCGCGGCACCCGCATCTTCGGACCGGTCGGTCGTGAGCTTCGCGACAAGAAGTTCATGAAGATCGTCTCGCTCGCCCCGGAGGTCATTTGATCATGGCGAAAATCAAGAAGGGTGACCTGGTTCAGGTCATCGCGGGCGCCAAGCCCGAGCGTGGCGGAGACCGCGGCAAGCAGGGGAAGGTCCTCGAGATCCTCACCGAGCAGAACCGCGTCATCGTCGAAGGCGTGAACTACGTCACGAAGCACAACCGTGTGGGCCAGACCCAGCGCGGCACCAAGACGGGTGGCATCGAGACCTTCGAAGCCCCCATCCACATCTCGAACGTCGCACTCGTCGACCCCTCGACCAAGAAGCCGACCCGCGTCGGACACCGTGTCGAGGAGCAGACCAAGGACGGCGTCAAGCGCACCGTCCGTGTGCGCTTCGCGAAGAAGTCAGGCAAGGACCTCTGATGAGCAGCACCACTGCCGTGGAGGCTGGCAAGACCCAGCCCCGCCTGAAGCAGAAGTACCGTGGCGAAATCCTGCAGAAGCTGCAGGAGGAGTTCGGCTACACGAACGTCAACCAGATCCCCCGCCTTGTGAAGGTCGTGGTGAACACCGGCGTCGGCGAGGCAGCTCGCGACGGCAAGGTGATCGATGGTGCGGTCGACGACCTCACCAAGATCACCGGCCAGAAGCCGATCGTCACCAAGGCACGCAAGTCGATCGCGCAGTTCAAGCTGCGCGAGGGACAGCCCATCGGCGCCCACGTCACGCTTCGTGGCGACCGCGCCTGGGAGTTCCTGGATCGCCTGGTGAACCTCGCTCTGCCCCGTATCCGCGACTTCCGCGGCCTGTCGGGCAAGCAGTTCGACGGACACGGCAACTACACGTTCGGTCTGCAGGAGCAGTCGGTCTTCCACGAGATCGACCAGGACAAGATCGACCGCGTCCGCGGCTTCGACATCACGGTCGTCACGACCGCGGCGACGGATGACGAGGGTCGTGCGCTGCTGCGTCACCTCGGCTTCCCGTTCCGCAACGAGGACGCGAAGGCGTAAGACTCTCGTGGACCCGGAATTCTCCGGGTCCACACCACCACAGGTCGGCGGGCGTGCACCGCGCGTCGAAACCTGGTGAACGAAGGAAAAACACACATGGTAATGACAGACCCGGTCGCAGACATGCTGACCCGTCTGCGCAACGCGAACTCGGCGCACCACGACACCGTGTCGCTGCCGAGCTCGAAGCTCAAGACGCACATCGCCGAGATCCTCAAGCAGGAGGGCTACATCGGCAGCTGGCTCGTCGAGGAAGCTCGTGTCGGCCAGACGCTGACCCTGACGCTGAAGTACGGCCCGAACCGCGAGCGGTCGATCGCCGGCATCAAGCGCGTCTCGAAGCCCGGACTCCGCGTCTACGCGAAGTCGACCGAGATCCCCACCGTCCTCGGTGGCCTCGGCGTGGCGATCCTGTCCACCTCCTCCGGTCTGCTCACAGACCGCCAGGCAGAGCAGAAGGGCGTGGGCGGAGAAGTTCTCGCCTACGTGTGGTGACCCCCGAATGTCTCGTATCGGACGTCTTCCCATCGACATCCCGGCCGGCGTGACCATTGCGGTCGACGGTCAGGCCGTGTCGGTCAAGGGCCCCAAGGGCGACCTGTCGCTCGTCGTGTCGCGGCCCATCGAGGTCAAGGTCGAAGAGGGCCAGGTGCTCGTCACCCGTCCCGACGACGAGCGCGAGTCGCGCTCGTTGCACGGCCTCACGCGCACGCTCATCAACAACAACATCATCGGTGTGACCGAGGGCTACACAAAGGGCCTCGAGGTCGTCGGAACCGGTTACCGCGTTGCGCAGAAGGGCGGCTCGATCGAGTTCGCCCTCGGCTTCTCGCACCCCGTGCTCGTGGAGCCGCCCGCCGGCATCACGCTCACCGTCGAGGGCAACAACAAGGTCACCGTCAGCGGCATCGACAAGCAGGCCGTCGGCGAGGCGGCCGCGAACATCCGCAAGATCCGCAAGCCCGAGCCCTACAAGGGCAAGGGTGTGCGGTACGCCGGCGAGGTCGTTCGTCGCAAGGCCGGAAAGAGTGGTAAGTAGTCATGGCCGTGACATCTAAGTCCGTATCCCGTTCACGCCGTCACGCCCGTCTTCGCAAGAAGGTCGTGGGGACGTCCGTGCGGCCGCGCCTGGTCGTGACCCGCTCCGCGCGTCACGTCTTCGTGCAGCTCGTCGACGACAGCCAGGGTCACACCGTGGCCTCGGCATCGACGCTCGAGACCGATCTCCGTGGGTTCGATGGCGACAAGACCGCCAAGGCGCGCAAGGTCGGCGAGCTCGTCGCCGAGCGTGCGAAGGCCGCCGGCGTCTCTGACGCCGTGTTCGACCGTGGTGGCAACCGCTACGCGGGTCGCGTCGCCGCTATTGCGGACGGCGCCCGCGAAGGAGGTCTGAACCTGTGAGTGACAACAAGGAGAACACTGTGACCGCCGAGACCGAAGCTCCGGCCCAGGCGACCACCGAGGCGGCAGCCGCTGCCACCGAGGCGCCCGTCGAGCGTGAGCGTGAGCCCCGCCGCGGCGGACGTGAGCGCAACCAGAACCAGCGGGACCGCAACAGCTCGCGGGATGACAAGAGCCAGTTCCTGGAGCGCGTCGTCACCATCAACCGCGTGTCGAAGGTCGTCAAGGGCGGCCGTCGCTTCAGCTTCACGGCACTCGTGGTCGTCGGCGACGGCAACGGCATCGTGGGCGTCGGCTACGGCAAGGCGCGCGAAGTGCCCCTGGCCATCTCCAAGGGTGTCGAAGAGGCCAAGCGCAACTTCTTCCGCGTTCCGCGTGTCGGCTCGACCATCCCGCACCCCGTGCAGGGTGAGGCCGCTGCCGGTGTCGTGCTTCTGCGTCCTGCGTCCTCCGGTACCGGTGTGATCGCCGGTGGCCCGGTCCGCGCCGTCCTCGAGTGCGCCGGAATCCACGACGTCCTGTCGAAGTCGCTCGGTTCGTCGAACACGATCAACATCGTGCACGCGACCGTCGCGGCGCTGAAGCAGCTCGAAGAGCCGCGTGCGGTCGCCGCACGTCGCGGACTCGAGTTCGACCAGGTCGCTCCGGCCCGTCTCGTCCGCGCCGAGGCTGACGCCTTGGCCGCCCAGAAGGTAGGTGCCTGATGGCCGCCCGGCTCAAGGTGACCCAGATCAAGTCCAAGGTGAGCGAGAAGCAGAACCAGCGCGACACGCTGCGCAGCCTCGGTCTCAAGCGGATCAACGACTCTGTCGTCCGCCCCGACGACGCGCAGACGCGCGGTTACGTCAAGACCGTCGCCCACCTCGTCAAGGTTGAGGAGATCGACTAATGGCCGACAAGGCTGACAACACGGCGAACACCGCCGTCGAGCCGAAGAAGGCCGCCTCCAAGAAGGCCGCCGACAAGGCTCCCAAGAAGGCATCGACGAAGACGGATGCTCCGGCATCGCGTCCCGGCGTGCTCAAGGTGCACCACCTGCGTCCGGTGCCCGGATCCCACAAGGCCAAGACCCGCGTGGGTCGCGGTGAGGGATCGAAGGGCAAGACGGCAGGTCGCGGTACCAAGGGTCAGAAAGCCCGTTACCAGGTCAAGGCAGGATTCGAGGGTGGGCAGATGCCGCTGCACATGCGCACCCCGAAGCTCCGTGGCTTCAAGAACCCCTTCCGCGTCGAGTACCAGGTTGTGAACCTGGAGAAGCTCGCGGAGCTCTACCCGGCAGGCGGCGACGTCACCGTCACCGACCTGGTGGCCAAGGGTGCGGTTCGCAAGAACGAGAAGGTCAAGGTGCTCGGCGCCGGCGACATCGGCGTGAAGCTGAACGTCGCGGTCGACAAGGTCTCCGGTTCCGCACAGGAGAAGATCGTCGCCGCAGGCGGCACCGTCAAGTAGTGCATCACAGGAGGGGCCGGAGTTCGCTCCGGCCCCTTCTGAGTTACCCTGGATGCCGGTGCGCCTGCGCGCTCCGGCATCCCCTCTGGAGGCAACCTCTTGTTCAGCGCCATCGCGCGGGTCTTCCGGACCCCCGACCTACGTCGGAAGATCGCATTCACTCTGGCGATCATCGCCATCTACCGCCTCGGCGCCCACGTTCCCGCGCCATTCGTCGACTTCCCCAACGTGCAGTCCTGCCTCGCGCAGAGCTCCGGCACCGAGGGGCTGCTGTCGTTGGTCAACCTCTTCTCCGGTGGCGCGCTCCTGCAGCTGTCGATCTTCGCGCTGGGCGTCATGCCGTACATCACCGCGACGATCATCGTGCAGCTGCTCCGCGTGGTGATCCCGCACTTCGAGGCTCTCTACAAGGAGGGCCAGGCGGGCCAGTCGAAGCTGACCCAGTACACCCGGTACCTGACGATCGCTCTCGCGCTGCTGCAGTCGACCACGCTGGTCACCGTCGCGCGCAGCGGGGCACTGTTCGGCACCACCGGCATTCCGGAGTGCGAGCAGCTTCTGACGAATGACGTGTGGTGGGCTCAGCTCCTGATGATCATCACCATGACGGCCGGTACCGGCCTCATCATGTGGTTCGCCGAGCTGGTCACCGAGCGTGGCATCGGCAACGGCATGTCCATCCTGATCTTCACGTCGATCGCGGCATCGGTGCCCGTCGCCTTCTGGTCCATCTGGCAGGCGAAGGGCTTCGAGGTCTTCCTGCTGGTGGTGGCGGTGAGCATCGTCGTGGTCGCCCTGGTGGTGTTCGTCGAGCAGTCGCAGCGACGTATCCCCGTGCAGTACGCCAAGCGCATGGTGGGTCGCCGCACCTACGGCGGCACGAATACCTACATTCCGATCAAGGTGAACATGGCCGGTGTCGTGCCGGTCATCTTCGCGTCGTCGCTGCTCTACATCCCCGCACTGATCGCGCAGTTCAACCAGCCGCAGGCCGGCGAGACCGCCCCCGGCTGGGTCGTGTGGATCACGACGTACCTGACGAAGGGCGATCACCCGCTCTACATGGCGCTGTACTTCCTCCTGATCGTGGGCTTCACGTACTTCTACGTCGCCATCACGTTCAACCCGGTCGAGGTCGCCGACAACATGAAGAAGTACGGCGGGTTCATCCCCGGCATCCGTGCCGGTCGGCCCACCGCCGAGTACCTCGACTACGTGCTCACCCGCATCACCCTCCCGGGGTCCATCTACCTGGGTCTGATTGCCCTGCTCCCGTTGATCGCGCTCTCCCTGGTCGGCGCGAACCAGAACTTCCCGTTCGGCGGGGCGTCCATCCTGATCATCGTCGGCGTCGGACTCGAGACGGTGAAGCAGATCGATGCTCAGCTGCAGCAGCGTCACTACGAAGGGCTCCTCCGATGACGAACGCCTCGCAGAACGCCGACGACAGGCGGCCCGCGGCGCAGCAGCCCCGCCTGCTCATCGTCGGGCCGCAGGGCTCGGGCAAGGGAACGCAGGGCGCGCGGGTCGCCGAGATGTTCGGCATCCCCGCCATCTCGACCGGCGACGTCTTCCGCACGCACATCAAGGACGAGACCGAGCTCGGCACGAAGGTCAAGGCGGTCATCGAGTCGGGCGACCTGGTCTCCGATGAACTGACGTTCGCGCTGCTGCGCGATCGTCTCAACGAGGGCGACACCGGCGGCGGCTTCCTCCTCGACGGCTTCCCGCGCAACCTCGCGCAGCTCGGGCTCCTGAACGAGTTCCTGGCTCCGCGGTCCGAGGCGCTCACCGCCGTCATCGCCCTCGACGTACCGCGCGAGATCAGCGTCTCCCGCCTCGCCGAGCGCGCCCGTGTCGAGGGTCGATCGGATGACACCGAGGAGATCATCTCGAACCGTCTCGCGATCTACGAACGCGAGACGGCGCCGATCCTCGACGTGTACCGCGACCACGGCATCGTGGACGACATCGACGGTGTCGGCTCCCTCGATGCCGTGACACACCGGATCGTGGCCGCGCTGGCCGAGCGCGGCATCGTCCCCGCCTCCTAACGTGGGACTGCGCCGCTCGATCTACAAGACCCCCGCGCAGCTGCGGGCCATGGTCGAACCCGGGCTGATCACGGCTGACGCGCTGGCCGCCGTCCGCGCGCTGGTCGCACCGGGGGTGACGACGCTCGAACTCGACGCCGCGGCATCCGCGGTGATCACGGGCCGCGGGGCGAAGTCGAACTTTCAGATGGTGCGCGGGTACCGGCACACCATCTGCTCGTCGGTGAACGAGCAGGTCGTGCACGGGATCCCCGGCGATCGGGTACTCGAGCCCGGCGACATCCTCTCGATCGATGCGGGCGCCGAGTACAAAGGGTGGAACGGGGACTCCGCCTTCACGATCGTGATCCCGGACGAGACCCGCCCCGAGGTCGTGGCCGAGCGCGAAGAGCTGTCCCGCGTGACCGAGGGATCGCTCTGGGCCGGAATCGCCGCGCTGGCGACGGCAGCCCATCTCGGTGAGGTGGGCGCGGCCATCCAGGCGCACATCGACGCCACCGGGCACGGGTACGGCATCCTCCGGGACTACGTCGGGCACGGCATCGGTCGCAAGATGCACGAGGCGCCGTCGATCTTCAACTACCGCGTCGCCGATCCGGGCCCCGAGGTGCGCCCGGGTCTGGCGGTCGCGATCGAACCCATGGTCGTGATCGGCGATCAGGCCACCCTCGTCGAGGACGACGACTGGACGGTCTCCACCGTGGACGGCTCGGCGGGCTCACACTGGGAGCACAGCGTCGCCGTCCATGATGGCGGAATCTGGGTGCTCACCGCGCCCGATGGTGGGGCAGCGGGTCTGGCGCCGTTCGGCATCGAACCTGTCGCGATAAAGGACTAGGAACGGGATTATGGCTACGGCAGTGCGCAAGAGGAATTGGTTCGCGATCTGGATCAGTGTGGCGGTGGTAGTAGTTCTCGTCGCTGTCGCCGCTCTCGTCGTGGTGTTGAACAACGCCGCCTCGGGCCCCGGGACCGCACCCGAGGCCGCGAACATCAACGCCGAGACCGGAGCCATCGCCGTAGGTGAGGGGAGCGGAACGCTCGACACCTACATCGACTTCATGTGCCCCGTCTGCAAGCAGTTCGAGACGTCCTACGGATCGTCGATCCAGGGGCTCGTCGACGACGGCACGATCACGCTGAACATCCACCCGATCTCGATCCTCGACCGCGCCTCGTCGGGCACCGAGTTCTCCACCCGCGCGGCCAGCGCGATGTACTGCGTGGCGGCCGCCGACCCCGACAACGCGCTGCCGTTCATGCAGGCGATGTTCGCGAACGCCCCCGCCGAGGGTTCGACCGGTCTCACCGATGAGGAGATCGTCTCGATCGCCGAGGGCGCGGGCGTGACGGATGCCTCGGACTGCATCACGAACGGCACCTACACGAAGTACGTGGCGTCGATGACTCCGAAGACCCCGGTCGCGCCGGGGTCGTCGGGGATCGGCACCCCGACGATCGCGGTCAACGGCGAGGTCATCGCGAACTCGACGCTGCCCGCGCCGGCCGAACTGGCGTCGCTCTTCCAGTAGCAGCAGCCGGGCTGGGGGCGGCGTGTCACGACCGTTCATGGGATGCGTTGCTGCGGTGCGGAGCAGGGCGAGCGCCCATCGATCGTTCGGTCGCGCACCCGCGATCTCCGCGACACGCCCGAGTTGCCGAGAGTGCCGATAACACATACACTTGATCTTTGGTGCTTGCGCCCGTTTCGGCGTGTCCGACGGAGAAATCCGCGGAACCCGAGCACCACAATCCCATCCAACGCAGACCGACCGGTCTGCACAAGTGTGAGCGAGTGTATGGCGAAGAAAGACGGTGTCATCGAGATCGAAGGCGTGATCTCAGAGGCCCTGCCCAACGCGATGTTCCGTGTTGAGCTGAGCAACGGACACAAAGTCCTCGCGACGATCTCCGGCAAGATGCGGCAGAACTACATCCGCATCATCCCCGAGGACCGCGTGGTCGTGGAGCTCAGCCCCTACGACCTGACTCGCGGGCGCATCGTCTACCGCTACCGCTAGACCGGTCGAGAAGTAACGAGCGAAGAGCGGGTGCTCCGGCATCCGATCATCGACTCGAAGACAGCGAAAGAAGCACAACATGAAGGTCAAGCCCAGCGTCAAGCCGATCTGCGAGCACTGCAAGGTGATTCGCCGCCACGGTGTCGTCATGGTCATCTGCAAGAGCAACCCGCGCCACAAGCAGCGCCAGGGCTGAGACACAGATTTCTCCGGATGCCGCGGCGACGCGGCATCCGGATCCCACAACTGAATACACATCGGCAGCACCAGAACCTCGCGAGAGGGGACACCCCGGGCTGGAGGCCCGGGCACAGGTTCTGCTCCACACCTCCACGACACTCCTAGGAGAGCCGCATGGCACGTCTCGCCGGCGTCGACATCCCGCGCGATAAGCGCGTGGTCATCGCCCTGACCTACATCTACGGCATCGGCCGTACCCGTTCCACCGAGATCCTCACCGCCACCGAGATCAGCCCCGACGTCCGCGTCAAGGACCTGAGCGACGACCAGCTGATCCAGCTGCGCGATCACATCGAGGGCACCTACAAGGTGGAGGGTGACCTCCGTCGCGAGGTCGCCGCCGACATCCGCCGCAAGGTCGAGATCGGATCCTACGAGGGCATCCGCCACCGCCGCGGCCTGCCCGTGCGCGGACAGCGCACCAAGACGAACGCCCGCACCCGCAAGGGACCCAAGCGCACCGTCGCCGGCAAGAAGAAGGCGCGCTAGGCCGCCGCCTGCGCTCAGGATTCAGGAGAACAGAACTATGGCTCAGGCCAAGACCGCCGCGCGCAAGCCGCGCCGCAAGGAGAAGAAGAACATCGCGTTGGGCCAGGCCCACATCAAGTCGACGTTCAACAACACCATCGTCTCGATCACCGACCCGGCCGGCGCCGTCATCAGCTGGGCCTCGTCGGGTGGCGTGGGCTTCAAGGGCTCGCGCAAGTCGACCCCGTACGCTGCCGGTATGGCTGCCGAGTCCGCTGCGCGCCAGGCGCAGGAGCACGGCGTCAAGAAGGTCGACGTCTTCGTGAAGGGCCCGGGTTCGGGCCGCGAGACCGCGATCCGCTCGCTGCAGGCCGCCGGCCTCGAGGTCGGCTCGATCAACGACGTGACGCCGCAGGCGCACAACGGCTGCCGTCCGCCGAAGCGCCGCCGCGTCTGACCGACTCGCGCAGGGTGCGGGTCCTACGGGATCCGCACCCGGCCGGTCGGCACGGTCGCTCGGCGGCCCACACGCATTCAGACAGCGGATGCCTCGGCCCCGTGCCATCGCGGGAACCCCACGGCATCCCGAACAAAACTCAACACCTCACCACATGCAAGTGCCATATAGCGGGCACTTCGCCGAAAGGAACACATAGTGCTTATCGCACAGCGTCCCACACTGACCGAGGAGAAGGTCGGGGAGTTCCGCAGCCGTTTCGTCATCGAACCGCTGGAGCCTGGCTTCGGCTACACGATCGGCAACGCGCTGCGTCGCAGCCTCCTGTCGTCCATCCCCGGTGCAGCCGTGACCAGCATCCGGATCGACGGCGTGCTCCACGAGTTCAGCACGATCCCCGGTGTGAAGGAAGACGTCACCGAGATCATCCTGAACATCAAGCAGCTCGTGGTCTCGAGCGAGCGCGATGAGCCCATCACGGCGTACCTGCGCAAGACCGGCGCCGGTGAGGTCACTGCAGCCGACATCTCCGCCCCGGCCGGTGTCGAGGTGCACAACCCCGAGCTCGTCATCGCCACGCTGAACGACACCGCGAAGTTCGAGCTCGAGCTCACGATCGAGCGTGGACGCGGCTACGTCTCCGCGACGCAGAACCGCAACGAGTACGCCGAGGCCGGACAGGTCCCGATCGACTCGATCTACTCGCCGGTCCTCAAGGTGAGCTACCGCGTCGACGCGACCCGCGCCGGCGAGCGCACCGACTTCGACAAGCTCGTGCTGGACGTCGAGACCAAGAACTCGATCAACCCGCGCGATGCCGTCGCCTCCGCCGGTCGCACGCTCACCGAGCTGTTCGGTCTGGCGCGCGAGCTCAACGTCGAGGCCGAGGGCATCGAGATCGGCCCCGCGCCAGTCGAGACCGTCCTCTCCAACGAACTGTCGATGCCGATCGAAGACCTCGATCTGTCGGTGCGTTCGTACAACTGCCTCAAGCGTGAGGGCATCAACACGGTCAGCGAGCTCGTCGCACTCTCTGAGACGCAGCTCATGAACATCCGCAACTTCGGTCAGAAGTCGGTCGATGAGGTGCGCGACAAGCTCATCTCGCTCGGCCTGTCGCTGAAGGACTCGGTCCCCGGGTTCGACGGCGCTCACTTCTACGGCGGCTACGACGACGAAGCCGTCTGAGCCCCACCCGAATTCTGATCTGGAGTAATTGAGAATGCCTAAGCCCACAAAGGGACCCCGCCTCGGAGGCGGACCCGCACACGAGCGTCTGCTCCTCGCGAACCTCGCCGCCGCGCTGTTCACGCACAAGAGCATCACCACCACCGAGACGAAGGCCAAGCGCGTCCGCCCGCTGGCCGAGCGTCTGGTCACGTTCGCGAAGCGCGGCGACCTGCACGCGCGTCGTCGCGTACTGGGCGTCATCGGTGACAAAGAGGTCGTGCACGTCCTCTTCACCGAGATCGCTCCGCTCGTCGCCGACCGCGAGGGTGGCTACACGCGCATCACCAAGATCGGCAACCGCAAGGGCGACAACGCCCCCATGGCGGTCATCGAGCTCGTGCTCGAGCCGGTGAACCCGAAGCCGAAGTCGGCCAAGAAGTCCGCCGCCGCCGCTGCCGCAGCGCCCGTCGAGGCCGCCCCGGTCGAGGACGCTCCCGCCGAGGACGCTCCGGTCGAGGACGCGTCGGCAGACGCCGGCGCCGAGTCGCCCGAGGAGGGCGCGGCCGCCGAGGCTGCCGCCGAAGACGCGACCGAGGCCCCGGCCGAGGCGAAGTCCGAGTAATCCGATCCCGCCGGCTCGCCCCGGCGACGTTCGACGCGAAGCCCCGCGTGCCCCGTGCACGCGGGGCTTCGTCGTGCATGCAGGGATCCCGCTCGCCGGTCGACCGACCCGACGGCCGCCCGTCCCCGACTTCTGTCGAACCGCCGCGCACCAGCGGGAATCAGCCCCACAGCACGACTCCCGCGTCACGCGGCAGAACTTGGGGACGCAAAGCGAGCGGCGGCGATGAACTGGCTACCCGACCAGCGCCCACGCGGTCGCCGACGTCGGAACGATCGAAGCCGCCGCGCTCGGCGCACGTAGGCTGGGGGCGTGCGTCTCCGCCTCGACCTCTCCTACGACGGCACGGCGTTCCGCGGATGGGCCCGTCAGCCGGGCCTCCGCACCGTTCAGGGCACCCTCGAGGATGCCCTCGCCCGGGTGCTCGGGTCCGACCCGCGCCTGGTCGTCGCCGGACGCACCGACTCCGGAGTGCACGCGACCGGGCAGGTCGCGCACCTCGATCTCGACGAGGCCCAGGTGGCACGGCTCTCCCAGCATCGGGCGCAGGCCGAGGCCTCCGACGCTCTCCTCGCTCGTCGCGTCAACGGCGCGCTCGGGGCGTATTCCGATGTGACCATACGCTCGAGCGCCGTGGCGCCCGAGGGCTTCGATGCGCGCTTCAGCGCCGTCTGGCGCCGCTACGAGTACCGCATCGCCGACGCATCGGCGGGCTACGACCCCCTCGAGCGACACCGGACGACGAACGTGCGCACGCGGCTCGACGAGCAGGCGATGGATGCCGCAGCCCGTTCACTCGTCGGGTTGCACGACTTCGCCGCCTACTGCAAGCCCCGCGAGGGGGCGACCACCATCCGTACCCTCCTGGATTTCGCATGGCGACGGGACGGGCGAGGCATCCTCGAGGCACAGGTGCGCGCCGACGCGTTCTGTCACAGCATGGTCCGCGCGCTGGTGGGCGCCTGCGTCGCCGTGGGGGAGGGGCGGCTCGCCGTCGACGACGTCCAGCGCATCCGGGACGACGGGCTGCGCACGCCCGACGTCACCGTGTTGGCTGCTCGCGGTCTGACCCTGACGGAGGTGGGCTACCCCGCCGATGACCTGCTGGCCCTGCGCGCGGAGCAGACGCGGGCCCGGCGGGACGCGGATGACGGGCGCATCGGCGGCAGCGAGCGATAACCGTCGCGGCGCTATGCATCCCCTTCGAAGTAACCTTCCGGTCACCGGCGCGGGCCTAAACTGAGGGCCTCATGAAGGTCATCTCGTACAACCTCCGTAAGCATCGGGCCGCCGGAGAGCTGACGGCTCTGGTCGAACGCTACAACGCCGACGTGCTGTGCGTGCAAGAGGCCGACACCACCGACATCCCCGAGCGCGTCGCGGGTCTGAGGCTCGCCGACTCGACGAACCGCAACAGGCTGGGTCTCGCGGTGTATTACCGCGAGAACACGTTCCAGCTCGTCGAGGTACGCGCCCTGGCACTGAAGAAGTCGCTGCACGACCGCGTCCTCAAGCCCGCAGAGGAGCGGATGCTGGGGGTCCGGCTCCACGACATCGACGACCGCCGCGATGTGATCGTGGCCTCGTTCCACGCGGCGCCGCTCACGGCGCTCAATTCCCTCCGACGCCATCAGATCAAGACGGCTCTGACCGAGCTGTCCGCGCTCGGCGAGGGGCTGCCGGCGCTGATGGTGGGCGACTACAACTACCCGGTGTTCAAAGAGAATCTCGGACAGAAGGTGCGCGAGCACGGGTACGAGCTGAACCTCAGCGATTCCCGCACGTACACGCGGTACAAGTTCTTCCGCGGGCACTACGACTTCGCGACATCCGTCGGCTTCACCATCGACGGAGTGCGGACCCTCCCGCAGGGACTCAGCGACCACCTTCCGATCCTGGTGACCGCGCGGCATCCCGCGGATACGGCGGTCGGCGTCGCCTGAGCCGCCGAAAGAACGGGTCAGCGCGCCTGCAGACTGCCGATCAGCGTCTGGATGGCGGCACCGCCCGTGCGCTCCCACCGGTCACCGCCGTTGTCCGTGGCGAGGGCGGCCGCCGCACGTGCCAGGTAGACGAGGGCGTTCAGTTCGTAGCCGACAGTCGAGGTCTGCGCCCAGCCGATACTCGCGGAAAGCTGTAGCGGCCGGTCTCCGGCGTCCAGCCCCGCCACTTTCGTCAGCACGTCCCGCAGAAGGTCGCGCACCACGGCGTCGGAGCGGGGGACGACCGCGATGACGACTCCGGGCTCGGGGGTGCCGATGGTGCTGTCCAGCGGGAGCACCGCCGCGATCTCGGCCTCGAACTGCCGGACGATCGCCCCGATGGCCGAGGCCCCTGCGGTCTGACGGACGTCGGCGACGTCATCGAGCACGATCGCGACGACCGACCAGGATTCGCCGAGACGCTGAGCCTCCGCGAGATCGGTGAACGCCGCCCGCTCGAAGGCCTCCCACTGCCCCGCGGCGGGCCGGCCCTGCCGCGAGCGGCGGCCGATCGCCAGACCCAGCACGGTGACGAGTGAACAGGCCATGTAGAGGAGGACGACGAACATCGACGTGACGCGCACTTCGTCGACGCTCGCGTCGGTGTTCGCGAGCTGGACCGTGAAACCGCCGGCCACGTTGGCGAGTCCGAAGAGGAAGAAAGCGGCCGAAGCCACCACGAGCGGGAGGAGGATTCCCGGTCGAGGTCGCGGCACCCGCCACCACTCCACGACGATGAGTCCGGCGAAGGCTCCCGCGGCGAAGATGACGGCACGGCGTGCCACGTCGGCGCCGTCGGCCTCATACGTGACGACGAGCAACGTCCCGGCGCCCACGGCGACCACGGCAGCGATCCACGGGAGGCTGCGCACGCCGCGCACGGCACGCAGGCCGGACCACATCAGTGCGGGAACACCCGCAATCGCGCCGAACGACAGGGGGAGCAGGAGCGGGATGCCGCTGATGCCGCTCGTGATGCCCGCGAACGTGCCCACCATCAGCAGCGTGTAGGCGTACGACCAGTACAGCGTCGCCCGGCTGGGGGACAACAGGAAGGCCACGCCGATCGACAGCATGGCTCCGATCGTCGCGAAGGTGGCCAGGGCGATGCTCAGGTACGGCATCCATTGCATGATCACGCCGCTCATCGCGCGGCATCCGTGTCGGCACCGGCATGCTGGGGGATGCGGACGGTCACCGTCGTGCCCTGACCGGCTTCGCTCTCGATGGTCAAGGTGCCGCCATGCGCCGACACGATGTCGCGACTGATCCCGAGACCCAGGCCGGTCCCGCCGGACTTCTCCTTGGCGTTCGCGGTGCGGAAGTAGGGGGTCATGATCTTCGGCAGATCGTCCTGCGAGATCCCGATCCCCGTGTCGGTGACGGTCACGGCGACCGCATCGTCGAGCACTGCCCCCACGATCTTCACGCCGCCCGCTCGCGGGGTGTACTTGATGGCGTTGCTGATCACGTTGTCGATCACCTGACGCAGGCGGAAGGCGTCGACGGCCGCACGCAGGGGGGTGTCGGCGCGGATGTCGATCGACACGTCGTGTGCGCGCGCGGACGGACGGAAGGAGTCAACGGAATCGATCAGGATGCCACGTAGGTCGATCTCGTCGACCGGAGCCGGGGCTGCCTGGCCCGCGCGCGACGAACTGAGCATCGTCGTCGTCATCTCCAGCATCCGGTCTCCCGCGTTCAGCATCGCCTCGAGCCGCGCCCGCATGCGAGGTGCGAGGGTGTCGTCCTCGAGGGCGAGCTCCGCGGTGCTGATGATGATCGTCAGCGGATTGCGCAGTTCGTGGGAGGCGATCGCCACGAGACGCTCGCGCTCACGCTGGGCGTGCGTGATGGCGGTGACGTCGTGCACGAGCAGAAGCGTGCTGGACTGCTCTTCATCGGCGCCGCCGAGCCGCCTCGCGCTGATCGACAGGGCGCGCCACTCGCCGTCCGGCGTGAAGAGCCACACGCGTGCGTCCTCGAACGTCTCGCCCCGCGCCGCGCGCGCGAACGGTCGATCGGGTATCGGGACGGGCATGCCTCGCTGGGTCGCATACTCTACGGACTTCCCGGGCTGGTTGAGGTCCAACGCATCCAGCCCGTAGAGGCGGGAGTACGTGTCGTTCACCGCGAGGATGCGTCCCGCGAGCGACAGCCGGGCCACCCCCATGTCGACGCTGTTCAGCAGCTCGTTGGCCTGCCGCTCCAGTTGGGCCTGGCGGATCGCCGTCGCTTTCAGACGGCGGGCCTGGCGCCGCTGCAGTCGCCGATAGGCGCGGATCTGACTCATGGCCTGGTGCACGCTGATGGCGACGAACGAGAACGAGAGGGTCACGATGATCGTCCGCAGGGCGTTGGCGCTCGTCGGTGCGCTGGCCAGATCGACCACCATCATCATCGTGATCAAGCCGAGCATCGCGCTCGTCGCGATCACATCGAAGTGGATGGCGACCCAGACGACGGGGAACACCCAGAGGAACCCGAATCGCAGTTCGGTGGTGCCGGCGAGCACTCCGATCGCCAGAGCGTCCAGGAACGGGAGCACGAGCACGGCACCCCGGGGCAGCTTCGCCCACGGCACCGCCAGCGAGGCGAGGGTGATGACGACGATCACCAGAGATCCCACCGTGAAGTGCCACGTCGCGAGGAGCTGCGGGGAGATCGCGAAGACCAGGACGGCGAGGATCAGGATGCTGGCTCCGAGAAGGAGCTGCGTCAACCAGATCGATCGCGTGCGAGAGCTGACGGGCACGCGTATCCGCGCCGTCAAAGCTTCACCTACTGAGGACGCGCCCCCGCTCGTCATGTTTCCGAGTGTAGGCGCTCGCGCGTCCGTCCTCGTGGACCCTGCCCGCACCGGGAGCGGCGCGGGCGTGCCAAGCGCGTCGCGAACCCTAGACTGAGCGGGTCTTCAGTTCTCGCGTCGGTCGCTCGACGCGGAACGTCGTATCGGAGCGGGGGCCCCAGGTGAACGATGTTGCTCGACGCCGGATGACGGCGGGTGCGCTCGCCGTCGCAGTGACGATGGTCTTGACGGGCTGTGGAGCGGCGCCCTGGGCGACCCCGGGAAGCGGGGGGAGCAACGGCCCGAGCCCGAGCGCCAGCCCGAGCACGTCGGAGGTGCCCGCCCCGATCCCCAACGACCTCTCCGGGGGCTCCACCCAGCGCGAACTCCAGGCCGGCGCGGTCGCCGCGAGCGTCAACTACTGGTCGGACCTCGCGATGGTGGACTGGACCTCCGGTGCGCTGAAGCCGGTGAGCATGTCGCTCGAGACCACGATCACCCCGAGCGACGGCCAGAAGGTGTATCTGCAGAAGGCGACCATGGTGGCTTCCCCGTTCAGTGCGGATGGTGCGCTGTCGTCGCTGTCGCCGCAGATCGACTCCGCCAGCGTCAACCCGGGCTATCTCGTCCTCAGCCCGTACAGCTACTCGCAGACGTTCAACGTCGGACCGGTCCCCGCGGAGTCCACGTACGTCGTGCTGCAGTTCACGTACGACTTCCTTGTGCAGACCACTCCGACATCGAACGAGTACGCGAAGCAGACCGCGACGGACTCGGTGACCGTCGCGATCGCCCCGGGTTCCTGACCCGTCGCGATCGTCGCCTCCGTCGGCCCTCGAGTCGCTCACGCACCGCGCGGGCGGGGTCGGCAGCCCCCCGCTGATTCCTTGCGCAAACCTTGCGCTTACGTCCGCTGTTTTCGGGTGATTACTTCTGGCGCGTGCGCCACTCTGGATCCATAGGGCGGGGGGACCGTTCCGAAGACACCCACGAGAACGAGACGAGACCGCCGTGACCAGTATCGACAGCTCGCGCAAAGCGACCGAGCCGAGCGTGGACGAGATGTCCACCGACATCCAGCTCGCCACCGATTTCGAGTCGGTCCTCGAGCACACCTCGGTGCACCGCTCGACGATCGGCTGCATCATCCCCGCGTACAACGAGGAGGAGTCGATCCGCGACGTGATCGAGGGCCTTCTCGCCCAGACGCGCGTGCCCGACGTCATCCACGTGATCGTGAACAACAGCTCCGACGCCACGGTGAAGATCGCCTCCGAGTTCGCCGGCGCGCACGAGATCACCACCGAGCTCGGCGAGCAGTTCACCGAGGTGTTCGTGCACGACATCGGCAAGAACCCCGACAAGAAGGTCGGCGCCCTGAACTACGGGTACTCCCTGGTCGAGGGCTACGACTACCTGCTGGGCGTCGACGGCGACACGGTCGCCGACAGCCGCGCGGTGGAGTTCCTCGAGACCGAGGCCGTGTCCGACACGCGCATCGGCGGAATCTCGGCGATCTACTCGATCGATGACAAGCCGATCAAGGGCCTGATCGCGAAGTTCCTCATCACCGGGCAGCGCACGCAGTTCGCCGCGTTCAACCTGACGAACATGCTGCGCGGACGCAACATGGCGGTGCTGGGCGGGCAGTTCTCCATCTTCGCGACCCAGGCACTGCGCGACGCCATGCAGCAGAACCACCAGTCCACCCCGTGGGTGAAGGACAGCGAGGTCGAGGACTCGCTGCTGTCGCTGCAGATCAAGAGCGCCGGATACCTCACCAAGATCAGCCCCTACGCACGCGCCGACGTGGGCGGTATGACCACCCTGCGCGGCTACGACGCACAGCAGGTCAAGTGGACCTACGGTGCCATCGAGCTTCTGTGGCCCGGACAGCGCGGCGACACGAAGGGTCAGCCGTTCCACCCCAATCTGCGGGTGCGGTGGCTGGAGAACTTCGGGATGCTCGTGAACCTGTTCGTGCGCGTGGCGTTCATCGTGCTCCTGGCAGGGTCGCTCTCGATCAACGCCTTCGTGTTCTCGCCGTGGTGGATCATCCCGATCGTGATGGCGATGCTGCTGAACCTGCGCATGGCCATGACCATCAAGAACTACAACAGTCGCGACGTGATGTTCGCCGTGCTGCTGTTCCCTGCCGAGATCTTCATGTGGATCAGGCTCAGTCACTTCCTTCGGTCATGGACGCGATTCCTCTCCCGCAAGAAGGTGGACAACTGGGCCATGCAGGCCAAGGCGGAGCGCGGCGGCGGCCTCGGCCACTGGACCCCGCTCGTGATCCTCATCGTCGCCGTGATCGCGATGGCCGTGATCTGGTCGATGCTCGGCCCGGTGGTCCAGTCCTCGATCCTGTGGGTCGGATGGCCGATCGTCGGGATCGTCACCATCCTGCAGACCGTGTCGATGTTCACGAAGCTGATCCGCCGTCAGCACGGCTACAAGGTCTGACACCTCCTCGCACGACGGCGGGGGGGGGGGGGGGGGGGGGGGGGGGGGGGGGGGGGGGGGGGGGGGGGGGGGGGGGGGGGGGGGGGGGGGGGGGGGGGGGGGGGGGGGGGGGGGGGGAAGGGGGGG
>NZ_JBIGIM010000004.1:0-352458 GCF_043556235.1 Microbacterium sp. P03 | reverse complement strand
CGAACGGGTGGAAAGTGCGCATGCGGGGCGGCATCCCCGAAATACGCGGTCCATCCGCATGGGACCCCGGAAGGCAGTGGAGACCCGTCACCACATCACCCACCCGCCTGAGCCGGGCACTACGCGCCCGAAGCCCCGGCTAAGCGGGATCGCGCCTGCAACAGGCGTACGCACAGCGATGTCCGACGCTGACGCCGACGACTGCGGTCGTCGGCTAGGCAGACCGCTGACCCTCGTTGGTGCTGTCGAGAATGAGTCGAGTCGCTTCATCCGGTACGTCCCATTGCGGAAAGTGCCCGCACCGCTCGAACCAGTGCAGCACGGCGTCGGGGAACAGTTCCGTAGCGCGAGCGGCCTGTCTGGGCAACGTCACCAAGTCGCGCCGCCCCCACCCGATCGTGACCCGGCCGGGGACTCTGCCGGCCGGAGCGCCTTGTTGCTTGGGGCCCTTGGTGAGGGCGTTCATGGCGGCGCCGGTCGCGGGGGAATCGGCCAGTCCGCGCACGTCCGGAAGCACGGTCTCCTGCGAGAGCGCCCAGGGTCGCGCCGACAACTGCGCCAGCAGCAGAGTCCTTGAGACAGGGTTGCCGAGCAGGGATGGCAGCCTGCCTCGCAGCGCTCGGACCAGAGCGATCGACGGCCGCAGCGTGGCGCCGAAGACGACGAGCTCGCGGTGACTCCAGAAACCGCCCGGGTCCAACGCCACCGTGTCGCCGCCGACTCCCCGCCGTGCGAGCTCGAGCACCATTCGGCCGCCCATTGACTGGCCGACGGTCGAGACTCCGTCCAGCCCCTGCTCGCGGATGAAGTCTGCGACGGAGTCGGTCAGCGTGGCGATCGAGACCTCGCCGGTCAACGGGGGTGTCTCACCGAATCCGGGGAGGTCGACGGCGATGACCTCACGACGCTCAGCCAGTTCGTCGAGGATCGGGGCCCAGGATCGCCACCCTGCGCCCAGACCGTGTACGAGCAGCAGTGGGCTGCCCCTTCCGCGTCGAACATGGTTCAGCGTCATCCCCGCAACGCTAACCCACACGGATCTCGGCAGGGCCGGTCACCGCGAGTGAGACGACCGAAGCCGTTGCCACTCCTCCCGACCGTTTTATCGGCATGGTCGCGGAGTTCGAATCCGGTCGCAGCCGAGCCCGCATCGGAACGGTTCACTGGTCGCCAAGGCGGGAGGCTGTCTTCGCGGCGTGACAGCCGAGCTCCCCGAGCTGTTCGACGTCGCCCGCTCGACCATCCACCGAACAGTCGAACGACAGCAAAGAGCTACCACGGGCCGACGATCGTAAGGGATCCGCCGAGGGGCCTGCTGCCTTGTGCAGTGGCGAGCAGGGTTGCTCAACCACGCGCCGAGATGAGTGCGGCCGTCATCAGTGTGTAGTCGTCGGCGCTCATGGTCTGAGCCCAGAACTGCCGTGGTTCGAGCGGTAGTCGACTGAGCTGGACGGGCACCGTGTTGAGATCCAATCGGAGTGCGACCGCGATGCGATGGTTGCCGTCGAGCGTGGCGAATCTTTCGTTGAAGCGGAGCTCGAGAGGTACCAGGATTCCTCGTTGACCAATGTCGGCGGTGAGCGCGTCGAGGTGCGCCGGAGTGTCGACGACCTCCGGTGGCGCCCAGATCTCTTCGCGGTCAACGGCTCGATAACGAGCCACGAGCGCAGTCGGCAACATAAGGAAGGACACGACGAGACGGTACCAACCATCGGCTATCGTCCGACGACGAACGTCCCCTGGTGAAAGCGCATCTGCAGCCGTCCTCGGTCAAGCGCCCATATCGAGGAGTGACGGCTGTCTCGATCGGCGGTACGGATGACATAGGTGACCAGGGCGAGGTCGTGTACCAGCTCGACGAACTCCCACTCGTCGGTCACGACGGGATCGCGATCACCCTCGCCGGCGAGAGCATCGACGATCTCGTCACGGTGCCAACGGCGTCCGGAACGACCGATCTCGACGAAGGCAGGATGGAGGAGTTCGCGCACGCGCGACTTGTCGCGGCGAGTAGCCGAGCTGAGCAGCTCCTCTTCCGCAGCGCGGACGGCGTGTTGGTCCATGAGTCCAGCCTGTCAGCTGTGCGCGCGGGGATCCGCCCGCGGTCACGACGAGGACACGCCGGTCAGGGTATGGTTCCCGCGTGGGATAGGGCTGCGTCGCTCAGTCACGACGGATCCGCGGACTCGTATCGGTGATGCCGTCGCGTCTGAACCCAGATCCATCTGCGGCGCCGGCAACAGCGTCCACGGAACGGGCCGGGTCTCAGGCGAAGGTGCGAACGATCTGGTCTGCGAGAGAGCCGGCGGTGTTCATGGCAATCGAGATCACCACAGCCGCGACCGCACCGAAGACCATGATGCGTCCGAGGCCGCTGCGGCGGATGATCGCGGCGGCCAGCACGCCCACGGCGGTAAGCACTGCGATCGTCTGTCCGGCGACCACAGCGAAGGCGACGTAAACGAACGTTTCGGTGCCGGGTTCGAAGCCTCGAGGGGAGAGCAGCGCGATGAGCGCGGGGACAACCACGATTCCTGCAACAAGGAAGATGCCGGGGGGCAACTCTCGCTTGCCGTGGGCGCTCTGTGCAGCTTCCTGGGTGGCGCTCATGTCGACACGGTATCGCGTGGTGATAAGACAATCACATTGTGCACAATGGGATTGTGTGCAACCATAAAGGCTCGAACGATAGGAGACTCAGCATGGATGCGATCTACACCGCGGAGGCGCTCGCGACCGGCGACGGCCGCAACGGGCATGTCCGTACGACGGATGGACTCATCGACACCGACGTGCGCGTGCCGAAGGAGATGGGCGGAGCCGGGGGAGAACCGAACCCCGAACTGCTCTTCGCCGCCGGATACGCAGCGTGCTTCCACAGCGCACTGCAGGCGGTCGCCCGTGCGCAGAAGGTCGCCATCCACGACACGAGCGTCGGCTCGCAGGTGAGTGTGGGCAGCAACGGCAACGGCGGCTTCCAGCTCGCCGTCGTTCTCGAAGTCGTCATCCCGGACGTTCCGCACGAGCAGGCACAGGCCCTCGCGGATGCTGCGCACCAGGTGTGCCCGTACTCCAACGCGACGCGCGGCAACATCGATGTGACGGTCACCGTCGTCGACGACTGACCACCGAAGCGTTCCCGCACGACGAGAAGCCCTCACCCGATCCGGGTGAGGGCTCCTCTCGATTCGTGCGCTTTACTCAGTCGGCGGAACCGGCCGGAGCGGCCGGTGCGGTGAGGCGTGTCGCCGCGGCGATACCAGCCTCGAAGCCCCGCTCGAACGAGTGCTCCGACCTGCGTCGCCCGCCCTCGCGGGAGCCGTGCCCACGGCGACCGTGCGCGTGCGGGCCGTGTCCGCATGCGTCGCCGTCCCGACCGCCGCCGCGCGGGCCGAAGCCCTCGCGGGGGTGCTCGCCGGGGCCGAAACCGGCGCGCTCGGCGAACTCGCCGCGCCCACCGAAGCCGCCCGGGAAGCCCTGGCCGAACCCGCGCCGTCCGTGACCGAAGCCACGGCCGTGCCCGAAACCGCGACCGCGCGGCATTCGCTCGTCTTCGTTCCAGCCGAACTCACGAGCGATCTTCTCGAGCGATGCGACGGTCGTCGCATAATCCTCGGGCGAGACGGCGCCGGCGACCCGCTCGCGGATCGTGTCGACCCGTGTGCTGAACGTGTCGCGTTGAGCGCGGCCCTCGTCGGTCAGCGTGAAGACGCCGTCGGTCTCTGTGACCCAGCCGCGCTCGATGAGCCTCGCCATCACCCGGCCACCGCGCTTGGCGGCGAACCGTGCGATGCGGGCGAGGCGCGCGTCGTCGGCGTCGCCGGCCAGCATGTTCAGGAGCATCCATTCGCGACGGTCGAAACCGTCGGCGGCGAACTCCGTGGCGAAGGCCTCGGTGAGCTGCCGGTCGACCAGCCGCAGCCAGAAGCCGATCGGTCGGTTGTCATTCTGTGTGTTGTCGTTGCTTTCCATGGGAAATCCTCTCGTGGGCCGGGGCAGTGGCTCGACCGGCCGGTTGATGCATGTCAAGTGGCATGTATATGTAGTGTGACATACGATCTCGATGCATGTCAAGTCGCATGTACCTTTGATTCGTGACGACTTCGGATGCTTCTTCTCCCGACCCCGCGGAGACGATCGCCGCCGCGCTCGCTCAGCTGCGCGGACGCCGCGGGCCGCGGCCGCCGTGGGCGGGCGGCGAAGACGGCGACGCACCGGGCCGCCCCCCGTGGGGCCCGGGCGGGCGCGGATTCGGCGGGCACCACGCATACCACGGCGGCCGGGGTGCAGATCCGCGCGGGGGAGGGTGGCCCGAGGCGATGCAGGCGCGATTCGGCGGTCCGGCCCGGCTTCGACTGCTGGAGGCACTGGTCGCCGCATCTGGTCCACTGTCCGTCAGCGAGATCGGCGAGGCCATCGGGGTCGATCAACCGAGGGCATCGCGGCTCGTGCAGCAGTCCGTCGACATCGGGCTCGTGCGCCGCGAGGCCGATCCCGACGATGCGCGCCGCACCCGCATCGTCCTCACCGACGAGGGCTCGGCGATCGTGCGCAGCTTCCGCGGCGATCGGCGTGAGGCCGTGGATCGCGCGCTGGCCGGCTTCAGCGACGAAGAGCGGGCCGACCTCGCGCGCCTGCTCGCGAAATTCGCCGCGGCCTGGCCGCGCTGAGCGCTGAGCGCTGACCGCGGGGCGGCGTCAGTCGATCACGGCCTGCTTCGCCTTGACCGGCAGCATCAGCAGAAGTCCCGCCAGCAGGACGATGACGATACCGAGGATGCCGAGGCGGGTATCGCCGGAGAGCCCGACGAAGAGCGCGAACAGTCCGGGTGCGAGGAACGACACCGCGCGACCGGTCGTGGCGTACAGGCCGAAGATCTCGCCCTCGCGGCCGGCAGGGGTGATGCGGGCCAGGAAGGAGCGACTCGCCGCCTGGATGGGGCCCACGAAGGCGCAGAGCACCAGGCCGGCGATCCAGAAACCGATCGCCGCGGTGCCGATGAAAAGGACGGCCGTGCCCGCGACGACCAGGCCGATCAGCGAGGCGAGGATGACGTTCTTGGCTCCGAGACGGTCATCGAGCCGTCCCGCGAGGATCGTGAACACACCGGCGACGACGTTGGCGGCGACGGCGAAATAGAGGACTTCGCTCGAGCTGAAGCCGAACACCTGCGCGGCGATGATCGCGCCGAAGGTGAAGACTCCGGCGAGGCCGTCTCGGAAGACGGCGCTCGCGAGAAGGAACATGAGCACCTGCCGGTTGCCGTGCCACAGCTTCGTCAGCGTGCCCCACAGCACACCGTAGGAACGGAAGAAGCCGACGTGCACCTGGCGCTCGCGCGGCGGGATCTCGGGTACCCGCAGGAGGACGGGTATCGCGAAGATCGCGAACCAGATCGCGGAGGCCACGACGGCGAGCCGGATGTGCAGGCCGCCCTCGGTGCTGATGCCGAGAAGGCCGGCCCGGCCCTCGGCCCCGAAACCCTGAATGAACAGCGCGAGCAGCAGGATGAGCAGCACGATGCCGCCGACGTATCCCATGCCCCATCCGAAGCCCGAGACGCGCCCGATGTTCTTGCGCGTGGACACCTGGACGAGCATCGCGTTGTAGTTGACGCCCGCGAACTCGAAGAACACGTTGCCGACGGCCAGCAGAGTCGCCCCGAGCACGAGGTAGCCGGGCGCGCCTTCGACGAAGAACATCGCGATCATCGCGACGACCACGACGGCGGTGTTGATGCCCAGCCAGAGCTTGCGGCGGCCCGTGCCGTCCGTGCGCTGTCCGAGCACCGGCGCGAGGACGGCGATCAGGATGCCGGCGATCATGAGAGCGACGCCGACCAGGCTCGCGTTGCCGGCGAGGGCCTGCACGAGCGCCGGATCCTTCGCGTCGTCTCCCGCCGCCGCCACGATCTGCGGGTCGACGAACAGGGAGCTCGCGAGATATGTGCTGAAGACGAACGTCGTCACCACGGCGTTGAAAGCCGCCGACCCCCAGTCCCACAGCGCCCACGAGACCACCTGTGCGCGCGGAGCTGCGACTCCCGGATCGGGATTCTCGGCCGCTCTGCCGATCGGACCGATCGCGCCGGTGTTGACCGTCGGCGGTGGCGCATTGACAGAAGGCTTGAAGATCGGCTTCTGCGGCTGCGGATCGGGTTCCATGTCGACACGCTAAGGCCCTTCGGTGAACGCGCAAAGTTGAGCCAATTCATATCAAGTTCATTTGACACGTCGATCGCGTCCCGCTAGCCTTGAGTCATCGCGGCTCAACCTCGAGCGGCGACCCAGACTTCCCGCCAGACCCCGGACGGCAGCATCCGCTCTCGTCCCCTTCGTAAAAGGAGAATCACATGCCCCGTGCTGTTGGAATCGACCTCGGTACGACCAACTCCGTCGTCTCGGTGCTCGAGGGTGGCGAGCCGAAGGTCATCGCGAACGCCGAAGGTTTCCGCACGACCCCCTCGGTCGTCGCCTTCACAAAGGACGGCGAGGTGCTCGTCGGTGAAACCGCGAAGCGCCAGGCCGTCACGAACGTCGATCGCACCATCGCGAGCGTCAAGCGCCACATGGGCACGAACTGGACGTTCGACGTCGACAGCAAGAAGTACACGCCGCAGGAGATCTCGGCGCGCATCCTCGGCAAGCTGAAGCACGACGCCGAGGAGTACCTCGGCGACTCCGTCTCGGACGCCGTCATCACGGTTCCCGCCTACTTCAACGACGCCGAGCGTCAGGCCACGAAGGAGGCCGGGGAGGTCGCAGGCCTGAACGTGCTGCGCATCATCAACGAGCCCACCGCCGCGGCCCTCGCGTACGGCCTCGACAAGGGCAAGGAAGACGAGCTCATCCTCGTGTTCGACCTCGGTGGCGGAACGTTCGACGTCTCGCTGCTCGAGGTGGGCAAGGACGATGACTTCTCGACGATTCAGGTGCGCTCGACCGCGGGCGACAACCGCCTCGGCGGCGACGACTGGGACCAGCGCGTCGTGGACTACCTGATCAAGCAGTTCAAGGCCACGTCGGGCGTTGACGTCTCGGGCGACAAGATCGCGCTCCAGCGCCTCAAGGAGGCCGCGGAGCAGGCGAAGAAGGAGCTCTCCAGCTCCGCCTCGACCAGCGTGAACCTGCCCTACCTGTCGCTCACCGAGAGCGGACCCGTGTCGCTCTCCGAGACCATCACGCGGGCGAAGTTCGAGGACCTCACCAAGGATCTGCTGGACCGCACGAAGAAGCCGTTCGCCGATGTCATCCGCGAGGCCGGCATCAAGGTGGCCGACATCGATCACGTGGTGCTCGTGGGTGGATCCACCCGCATGCCCGCCGTGAGCGAGCTCGTCAAGAGCGAGACCGGCAAGGAGCCCAACAAGGGCGTCAACCCGGACGAGGTCGTCGCTGTCGGCGCCGCACTGCAGGCCGGTGTGCTCCGCGGTGAGCGCAAGGACGTGCTGCTGATCGACGTCACCCCCCTGAGCCTCGGCATCGAGACCAAGGGCGGCATCATGACCAAGCTCATCGAGCGCAACACGGCCATCCCGACGAAGCGCAGCGAGACCTTCACGACCGCCGACGACAATCAGCCGTCGGTCGCGATCCAGGTCTTCCAGGGCGAGCGCGACTTCACGCGTGACAACAAGCCGCTCGGCACCTTCGAGCTGACCGGCATCGCCCCGGCGCCCCGCGGTCTTCCGCAGGTCGAGGTCACCTTCGACATCGACGCGAACGGCATCGTGCACGTGTCCGCCAAGGACAAGGGCACGGGCAAGGAGCAGTCGATGACGATCACCGGCGGCTCGTCGCTGCCGAAGGACGACATCGAGCGCATGGTGCGCGAGGCCGAAGAGCACGCCGCCGAGGACAAGAAGCGTCGTGAGTCCGCCGAGACCCGCAACCAGGCCGAGACCCTGTCCTACTCGATCGACAAGCTGATCAAGGACAACGACGACAAGCTGCCCGCCGAGGTCAAGACCGAGGTGCAGGGAGATGTCGACGCGCTCAAGACGGCGCTCGCCGGTGACGACGACGATGCGGTGAAGGCCGCGTTCGACAAGCTCAACGCGAGCCAGGGCAAGCTGGGCGAAGCGATCTACGCATCGTCGCAGGCCGCGGGCGAGACGCCCGACCCGGCGGCGACCGACCCGGGCAACGGCGAGGTGCCGAACCCCGAGGAGGACGTCATCGACGCCGAGGTGGTCGAAGACGACGACGAGAGCAAGAAGTAGGGATCATGACGGACAAGAACTTCGACAACGACGAAGTTCGTCCGGACGACGAGGGGTCGGAAGCTCAGGCTTCCGACCCTCAGTCGCAGGATGAGCTGACGGTCGACGACATCCTCGGAGCGGAGCAGTCCGACGAGGCCGCGGTTGCGGAGGCCGACGACAAGGACGCCTCCCTGCTGCTGGACCTCAAGCGTCTGACCGCCGAGTACGCCAACTACCGCCGACGCACCGAAGAGCAGCGTCAGCTGGAGGTCGAGCGCGCCCAGGGGCGCGCGGCGACGTCCCTGCTGCCGGTGCTCGACGACCTCGATCGCGCGGAGAAGCACGGTGACCTCGAGGAGGGCACGCCCTTCGCGGCGATCGCCGTCAAGATGCGTGCGGCCGCCGAGAAGCTCGGCATCACGTCCTACGGCGCTGCGGGCGAGGTCTTCGATCCGCAGCAGCACGAGGCGATCTTCCAGGTGCCCACGCCGGGCGCGACCGAGTCGACCGTGCTGGAGGTCGTCGAGACCGGGTACCGTCTCGGTTCCGTCGAACTGCGGCCCGCGAAGGTCGTCGTCGCGGTGCCGGCCGAATAGCCCCGGAGGGAGCATCCATGGCCAGTCAGGACTGGTTCGACAAGGACTTCTACGCGGTGCTCGGCGTGCCGAAGGAGATCACCGAGGCCGACCTCAAGAAGGCCTATCGCAAGCTGGCGCGCAAGTATCACCCTGATTCCAATCAGGGGGATGCCGCGGCCGAGGCCAAGTTCAAGGAGATCAGTGAGGCGTACTCGGTGCTCTCCGATACGGAGCAGCGACAGGAGTACGACCAGATCCGCGCGATGGGCTCGGGCGCGCGCTTCACGGCGAGCGGCCAGGGCGCCGGCGGGTTCGAGGACGTCTTCAGCCGCTTCGGTCAGGGGCGCGGCGGTACCCGCACGCAGAATCCGCAGGAGTTCGAAGACATCTTCTCGATGTTCAACCAGGGCGGCGGCTTCGGCTCGGGTGGCTTCGGTCAGACCAGCGGGGGCTACCGCGGCTTCGGCGGACCCACGCGGGGGGCCGATGTCACGGCCCGCACGACGATCGATTTCCTCACGGCGACCAAGGGCGAGACCATCACGCTGCAGGGCGAGGACGGCAAGCCGTTCAAGGTGAAGATCCCCGCGGGGGTGTCGGACGGGCAGAAGATCCGTCTGCGCGGTCGCGGACGTCCTTCGCCGGACGGCGGCGAGACGGGTGACATCGTCGTGCAGGTCGCGGTGCGGCCGCATCCGGTGTTCACCCGCGACAATTTGAATCTGCGCGTCACCGTGCCGGTCACCTTCACCGAGGCGGCCCTCGGCGCCACGATCGAGGTGCCCACGCTCGGCGGCGACCCCGTCAAGCTGCGCGTCGCCCCGGGCACCCCGTCGGGGCGTGTGCTGCGCGTCAAAGGTCGTGGCGTGCAGACGTCGAAGGGTATCGGCGATCTCCTCGCGGAAGTGCAGGTCGCCGTGCCGTCGCACCTCGACGACGCCGCTCGCGAGGCGCTCGCGAAGTTCCAGGAGCTGGAGCCGAAGGAGAACCCTCGCGCCGACCTCATGACGAAGGCGCGCGGCTAGGCGCCCGGCGATCCCATGACACGACTCCGGTGCGATGGACGCCCGCTGCGGTGGTGGCGGCGCGCACGCGCCTCTTCCGGAGTCGTGTCGCACGAGGGCAGGACGCGAAGGGACGGACGGGAGGTGAGCACCGATGGATGACGATCTCGACGAGAACTCCCCGATCTTCGCGATCGCGGCGGCTGCGGAGCTTGCGAACATGCACCCGCAGACGCTCCGGCAGTACGACCGGCTGGGGCTGGTCGTGCCCGAGCGCACCCAGGGGGGCTCGCGGCGTTACTCGTTGCGCCATGTGCAGCAGTTGCGCGAGGTCGGTCGCCTGTCGGGTGACGGCATGAGCCTGCCGGCGATCGCGCGCATCATCGAGCTCGAAGAGCGGGTTCGGGAGTTGCATCACCGTGTGCGCGATCTCGAATCGCAGATGGTCGCCGAACGGCAGAACCGGCCGGGCGCACGCGTGTTCGCCGCCGAGATCAGCGGATCCGTCGTCTCCGTGCGGCACGGGACACGCTTTCGCCGGTCGCGCGAGGTGATGCTGTGGCAGCCACGACGCCCCCTGCCGCCCGGCACCGACGAGGACGCGGCTCTCCCGCCCGAGTGAGTCCGGGCTGGCGGACGCGGGAGGATGGCGGGAGGATATCGCCTATGCCGACCCTCGACGACGTCCGCGCGCTCGCCCTCGCGATGCCCGACACGGTCGAGAAGGTCGAAGGTCACGGCGGCGGCGCGAGCTGGCGCGTGCACGACCGGATGTTCGTCTGGGAGCGTGGGCCCAGTGCGACCGACGAGCGCCAGCTGGCCGAGCTCGGACGCACATGGCCCGGCGGCACCGTGGTCGGAGCTCGCACGGAGAGCGTCGAGATGAGGGATGCGCTCATCGGCAGCTCCCCGCAGCACTTCTTCACCATCCCGCACTTCGACGGGTACCCCGCGGTGCTGGTCCGACTCTCCGCGATCCCTCAGGGCGTTCTCGCAGAAGTCATCACCGACGCGTGGCTCGCCCGCGCCCCCGTCCGGGCGGCGAAGGCGTGGCTCGCCGACCACCCCCCACGCTGACGACCCGCCCGCCCTCGCACGTCATCGACGTCGATGCAACCCCTCCGATCGCGTCGGAGGCCCCTCCTATCGTGAGGACATGCCCGAACCCGTCGACCAGTACAGCTTCGACAACCCGCTCACACGGTATGACCGCGTCGAGCCGCCGATCCAGCATCAGCCTGAGCCGGGGGTGCAGTCGCGCATGACGCCGGTGCCCGACCTCGGGGAGAAGACCTACCGTGGCACGGGCCGGCTGCAGGGGCGCCGAGCGCTCATCACCGGCGGCGACTCGGGCATCGGCGGCGCGACCGCGATCGCCTTCGCTCGGGAAGGCGCCGACGTCGCCATCGTCCACTTGCCCGACGAGGAGGGCGATGCCGAGCACATCATCGAGCTGATCCGCGAGGCCGGCCGCGTCGGGGTCGCCATCGTCGCCGACATCACCGACGCCGCGCGCTGCCGCGAGATCGTGCGGGACGCCGTCGCAGCCCTCGGCGGCCTGGACATCCTTGTCAACAACGCCGGGAAGCAGGTCGCGGTCGACCGGGTCGAAGACCTCGCAGACGAGCAGTTCGAGTCGACCTTCCGCACGAACGTGTTCGCGCCGTTCTGGCTCGTGAAGGCCGCGCTGCCGCACCTGCAGCCAGGCTCGACGATCATCAACACCGCCTCGCTCGAGGCGTACCAACCCGCCCCCGACAGACTCGACTACGCCGCCACGAAGGCGGCGATCAACAACCTGTCGAAGGGGCTCGCCCAGCAGCTGGCTCCGTGCGGCATTCGTGTGAACGTCGTGGCCCCCGGCCCCACCTGGACGGCGCTGCAGGTGTCGGGCGGGGTATCCGACGACCAGATGGCGGACTTCGATGAGGAGAGCACCTACAAGCGGGCCGGGCAGCCGGCCGAGATCGCCCCGGCGTTCGTCTTCCTCGCATCCGCCGAGTCGAGCTACGTCTCGGGCGAAACGCTCAACGTCAACGGTGGGATGGTGACGCCCTGAACGCCGCGCCCACGCTCTACGCGCTGCACGCGCTGGGATCGAGTGCCCGCGAGTTCGACGGTCTGTCGGCGCGGCTGCAGTCTCGCCTGCGCGTGGTCGGGATCGAGCTGCCCGGCTTCGGGGACGAGCCCGTCACCGACGACCTGTCGGTCGCGGGCTTGGCCGACCACGTGATCGCGCGCATCGTCCGTGACGGAGCGCAGCGCTGGATGCTGGCGGGGCACAGCATGGGCGGCAAAGTGGCGTCCGTCGTCGCCGCGCGGGTGCTGAACGGCACCGCGAACCTCTTCGGACTGACGGGTGTCGTGCTCCTGGCCGCCTCGCCGCCGACTCCCGAGCCGATGGCCGAAGAGCGGCGTGCGCAGATGCTGTCGTGGGTGCAGGACGGCCCTCTCGGCACGGCGGAGGCCCGCACGTTCATCGACATGAACATCGGCTCGCCGCTCGACCCCGCCGATGATGCCGTCGCGGAGTCGGATCTGCGTCGGGCGTCTCCCGTCGCGTGGCGGCACTGGTTGGAGTCGGGAAGCCGCGAAGACGTCTCGGACGCCGTCGGCGTGCTCGACCTTCCCGCGGTGGTGCTCGGCGGCGACGACGACGAGGATCTGGGCGCGAAGGCGCAGCCCGATCTGCACGGTCGGTTCTACCCCCGTGCGCGGTTCGTCACCCTGCCCGGTGCCGGCCACCTGCTGCCGTACGAACGCACCGATGCGGTCGCGGATGCCGCGCTCGCGCTGTGGGACGAGATCGAGCGATCCGCGCCCGCGGTGCCCGCCCAGTGGAGCGCGCTGATCGCCTCGTCGCGCACGGATCAGCGCGTCCGGGCCACGCTCGCGCGGCGCGCGATCGCCGACGATCCCGAATACGCGCCCCAGGTGCTGACGCCCGCGGCGATGAGCGCACTGCGGGCGCTCGCCGACGTCGTCGTGCCGCAGCCGGACGGTCCGAGGATCGACCTCGCCGCCCGCGTGGACGCGCAACTGCATCGCGGTGAGGGCGACGGGTGGCGCGTCGCCGACATGCCGCCCGATCCCGAGGCCTACCGATCGGGACTGGACGCGATCGCCTCAGCCATGGAGGGGGACATGGGCAAACGGCGGGCGGCCGTGCGCAGCATCCTGGACGAGTCCTTCACGCCGCCGAAGGGATGGACCGGGCAGCAGCTGAGCGCCTGGTTCGAAGACGCGCGCGTCGACCTCGTGCGGCAGTGGATGGCGCATCCCGCGACGATGGCGCACATCGGCTACGACGGCTTCGCCACCGGCGGAACGGTGCTGCCGTTGCGGGGCTTCTCCGACCTCCGGCAGGGCGCCCGCGACGCCTGGGAGCCGACCGAGCTGGGAGAGGAGCGCTCGGTATGAACCTGACGACGATGCAGCGTTTCGCCGACGACGACGTGGTCGATGCCGTCGTGATCGGAACCGGTGCGGGTGGTGCGCCGCTGCTGGCCGCCCTCGCGGCACGCGGCCTTCGTGTGGTGGCCCTCGAGGCCGGGCCCAACTTCGATCTCGAAGACCTCACGCCCGACGAGAACGACGCCGTGCAGATCAACTGGATGTCGGAACGCCTGAGCGGTGGCGAGACCCCCACCGCGTTCGGTCCGAACAACAGCGGGCGCGGCGTCGGGGGGTCGACCCTGCACTGGGGTGCCTTCACGCCCCGCCCCGATCCGAGGGACCTGCGCCTGGCCACCGAGAGCGGGGAGGGGCGGGACTGGCCGATCGAACACGCCGACCTGACGCGGTACTTGGAACGCGTCGAGGCGACGATCGGGGTGTCCGGGCCGGCCGAATATCCCTGGGACCCGTCCCGTCGGTACGCCTACCCGCCCGCCGCCCGCAACGCGTCGGCCGATCTTGTGGCGCGCGGCTGCGAGGCACTCGGCCTGCGTGCGACCGATGCGCCCGCGGCCGTCCTCACCCGCGGCGTCGACCAGCCGCATGCCGGTCACCGCAACGCCTGCATCAACTGCGGCGCGTGCCACCAAGGATGCCGATTCGCGGCGAAGACCAGCATGGACACGACCTACCTCCCGGCGGCGGTCGCGGCAGGTGCCGAGATCCGCCCCGACAGCATGGTGCACACCGTCGAACTCGACGGGCGCGGTGACGTGACCGCGGTCGTCTATCGGCGCGACGGCGTCGACCGGCGCCAGCGTTGCGCCGCCCTGTTCCTCTGCGCGGGCGGAGTGGAGACGCCACGCCTGCTGCTGAACAACGACCTCGCGAACAGCAGCGGGCAGGTGGGACGCAACTTCCTCGCCCATGGCGCGGTGCAGGTGTGGGGACGCTTCGACGATCCTGTGCGCAGCTACCGCGGCTACCCGTCGTCTCTCATCTCGGAGGACATGGTGCGCCCCGCCGACGCCGATTTCGTGGGCGGTTATCTTCTGCAGAGCCTTGGCGTCATGCCCCTGACGCTCGCCACGACATTCGTCCGCGGCGGCGGGCTCTGGGGGGAGGATCTCGTGCGGATGATCGAGGGATACCGCTACTACGCCGGTGTCGGCATCAACGCCGAGTGCCTGCCCTCCGAGCGGAACCGTCTGGAGTTGAGCGACGAGCTGGACGAGTTCGGCATCCCGCGCGCGCGGATCTCGTTCTCGGCCGGCGAGAACGAGGAGGCGATCGATCGGCACGCCACCGCCCTGATGACCCGCATCCTCGAGAGAGCCGGGGCGACGAACACGATGGTGCTCGCGCGCACGGCGCACACCCTCGGAACGTGCCGCATGAGCACGGATGCCGAGACCGGCGTCGTCGACGGATACGGCCGGAGTTTCGACATCCCGAATCTCTGGATCTGCGACAACTCGATCTTCCCGAGCGCCCTGAGCGCCAATCCCGCGCTGGCGACGATGGCGCTGTCCCTGCGGACCGCCGAGCGGTTCCTCGCCCCCGCGTGAGGATTCGGTCGACGCGGCGAGCGGCATCCGCGAGACTGGCGGCGTGCCCGGCGTCGACCACTCGCGGAACCGGACACCGCACCCGCGGTGTCCCGCTGCCGAAGGAAGCCTGAGATGACTCGTATCCGCATGGACCTGTTCGCTTCGCTCGACGGCTTCACCGCGGCGCCGGGCAACGTCGGGGAGAGCCCCATGGGCGAGGATTGGGGGGCCCTGACGGCGGCCTACGCAGCAACCCGCACCTTCCGGGCGAAGGTGTTCGCCGACACCAGCGGCGCTGGAACCACGGCTGTCGATGACGCCTACGCGACCGCATTCTTCACAGGCGTGGGCGCGGAGATCATGGGTGCCGGCATGTTCGGCCTGCACGCCCACCCCGACGATCCGGACTGGAAAGGCTGGTGGGGCGAAGATCCGCCCTTCGGCTTCCCTGTGTACGTCCTCACGCACTCGGCACCGCGACCCTCGATACGCTTCGGTGGCGGGACCGCATTCCACTTCCGGACCGGACCCATCGAGGGAGTGCTCGACGAGGCGATCGCCGCGGCGGGCGGCCTCGACGTGAGGATCGGGGGCGGAATCAGCACGGCACGCGAGTTCCTCAGCGCAGGGTTGGTCGACGACCTGCACGTCGGAATCGCGCCCATCGTGCTCGGCCGAGGCAACGGCGTCTGGGAGAACCTCCGCGGACTCGAGCTCTCGCACGCCGTGTCGACGGAAGTCGCCGAGAGCGGCACGATCCACGTCACCTTCACCCGCTAGTCTCCACACCGTCCCCATGTCGTCGCCTGTCGCCTCTGCCTACGCGGACCGGGCCGGTGAGTACGTCGCGAAGCTCGGTGCGATCTCGTCCGCCCATCCGTCCGACCTGCAGCTGATCACCTCGTGGGCGTCGCGCATCGACGGTCCGATCCTCGATGCGGGGTGCGGCCCGGGACACTGGACTGCACATCTCGTGCAGCAGGGCCACGACGTGCGCGGCGTGGATCAGGTGCCCGAGTTCATCGACCATGCTCGCCATACCTACCCCGGCGTGCCTTTCACCGTCGGCAGCTTCGACCGGCTCCCTGATGCCGACGGCAGTGTGGACGGCATCTTGGCCTGGTACTCCCTGATTCATCACGACCCGAGCGCGGTACGCGCCACACTCGAAGAGTTCGGACGGATGCTACGACCAGGCGGCGCGCTTCTGATCGGCTTCTTCATCGGTCCCCTCGTCGAGCCGTTCGATCATGCAGTGATCACCGCCTACCGGTGGCCGCCGGAGGCGCTCGCGAACGAGCTGAGCGCCGCGGGCTTCCACGTCATCGAAACCCATACGCGAACCGGACGGCATCCGAAGCCCCGCCCCCACGGAGCGATCGTCGCCGAGCTCGCAATGGCGGACTGAGCGCTGCGGGTCGGTGGCTAGCCTGGGCGCATGGAAGCGGAATGGATCGAATATCAAGGCCCGGAAGACAGATCATGGCGGTGACGGCGGATCGACTTCGGCCGACATCGGGACGACCGGATCCATGGCGGTGATCTCCGTTGACCTGAGCTACCCGTTCGAGGGTCGGTGGCGAGTGCAGAACAGTCCCGCTGACCGGGTGCCCAGTCACGGCACCACCGCGTTCGCGTCGTCGTATGCGATCGACTTCGTCCCCGTCGATCTCCGGGGGCGCACCGCGCCCATCCGGGTGGGCACTCTCGTGCGGCCCGAACCACCGGAACGGTTCCGCGGCTTCGGGCTGATCCTGCGTGCTCCGGTGGATGGGATCGTCGTTCTGACGCACGACTCGGAACCGGACCATCCTGCGTATCGTGGTCTCCCCTCCGTCGGATACGCCCTGACGCAGCGGCGGCGAGCGCAGGCAGGGTGGGTGGCTCTCGCCGGGAATCATGTGCTCATCGAGACCGACGGCATCGTGGTCGCGCTCTGTCATCTCCAGCAGGGCAGCATCGAGGTGCAACCGGGTGAGCGAGTGGATGTGGGCGACGCGCTCGGTCGATGTGGGAACTCGGGGAACAGCACCGAGCCGCACGTGCACGTCCAAGTAGTCGACAACATCGACATCGATCAGGCCCGCGCGGTGCGGATGACATTCGATGGGTCGATGCCCCGGAACGGCGACATCGTCATCGCAGCCGCCACCTGAGCGTCATCGCGGCCTAGTGTCGACGCATGACTTCTCCACTGCGGAAGGCGACAGCGTGAATCATCGCGGAGCGCCTCGTGCTGCTGCCGCGATTCTCACCGCGGCAGTTCTCATGGTGGCGGTGACCGGCTGCACTTCGGCCTCTTCCGGGAGTCGCGCGGCCTTGTACGAGAGCATCGATGATCTCGCACGGGACAGCACGGCGATCGTCGTGGGAACGGTGACGGCGCAACGGCAGAGCGACGACGCGATGGTCTCGACGTTCCAGGTGTCGAACGCGCCGACCAACCCGCAGCTCGGTGGTGATCTCGACAGCGCCGACGTTCCACCTGTTGCGGGTGACATCGTCGAAGTCCGCCAGATGGACAGTGCGGGATCCTCGCTCGCTGCGCCGCTCCTGGAACCGACCCGGGAGTACCTCCTCTTCCTCACGCCGAGCATGTTGGGTGGCGACGCCGTCACGCAGTACTACGTGACAGGTGGCGAGGCCGGCCTGTACATCCGCGAGGGAGACGAGTTCCGACGCATGGTGACGGACAGCGGCGACACCCTTCCGGAGACGATCACCATGACCGGGGACGAAGGAGGCCCGTGATCGCCACGCGCGGACGGCACGTGCGAGGTATGGTCACAGCTGACCCGATCGCTCGGCCGAAGAGACGGCGGCAGCCCGCGTCGGTGCGCCGAGCTTGGTCAGGATGTTTGCGACGTGCCGGTGCACGGTGTGCGGGCTGACCCCGAGATTCTCGGAGATCTGCGTGTTCGTCATCCCGTCGGCGACAAGGCGCAACACCTCCCTCTCGCGGGAGCTCAATTGGCCGGCGCGACCGTCGAGCGGGCGGAGTCGATCCGTGCGATGGGTTGTCGTTCTCCCTACGACGCCGAGATTCGCGAGCACTCGTTCCGCGATGTCGGACTGCGCCTGCGCCTCGGGGTGCGCAGGGGGAAGCGACGAAGCGAGCCCCAGCCGTGCTTCCGCCTCATCGAATGGGAGTCCCGCATCGTGGAACAAGCGGACGGCGCGACGCCATGACGCCGCGGCGAGGTCAGGACTCGCGACGATGGCCGCGGCCTCCGCGGCATGCGCTGCGAGCGACGGTGTCGCCACGATCACGGCGATCACGGCGAGCTCACGAGCTGCGGTGGCGGCGCGTTCCGTGTCACCGGACGCGTTCGCACATCGGGTTGCGGCCCGGAGGACGCGTGCTCTGACCAGCGTGTCGCTCTCGTCGATTCGAGACAGGAGAGCATCTACCTGCGCCCACGCCAAGGGGGCTTGTCCGCGGTCCATGAGGATCAGCGCGCGACCCAGGATCGCGCGGACATCGAACTCGGCACGCGCGAAGAGATTCTCGGCCTCGTCGAGTCGCCCCTGCCGCCGGCGCAGTTCACCGAGCGCGATGACGGCGTCCACACGGGATCCGCGACGAGAGGTCTGCATCCGATCCAAGACGGCCAGGAGCTGGTGCTCGGCATCTACCCACTCACCGCTGTCGAGCTGAACGGACGCGTACATGATGCGGCAGACATCGAAAAGCGGCATGAGCCCCCTCTCGCGGCAGACGCGCTCGACTCGGGCGCACCATTCCAGGGCCCGGGAGAGGTCCTGAGTCTCGTAGCACGCCGCGACGAGCCAACAGCAGATCTTCCCCATCCACATCGGATCCGAGACCTCGCCGGCAAGAGCTGCTGCCACCGACTCGTTCAAGATGCGGAGGCCGTCGGCTGGCTCGCCACGACGAACCACAGCCAACCCCGCGAGTGCGTGACCGACGAATTCGAGATCAACCACGCCGAGCCGCGCCCCGATCTCGGCCGCACGTGTCCCCGCTTCCACCGCGATATCCGGCTGATGCGTGACATTCAGTGCGAGCTCCGCCTCACGGGCGGCCAGCCACCCGTGCTCAGGCACGGTGTCAGTCTGCGAGCGGAGAAGCTCTCGGGCTCGGGAGAGCCACCCCTGCGCGACGGAAACGCCCTCACCGAACAACGCAGCGTCGTATCCCAGGGCGACCGCCGCCCGAGCGGCCCCGCGATCATCCCCGGCCGCCCGGTACTGCCGATAGGCCCGCTCTCGGGCGGAGAGGCAGCCGGCAGCATCATCGAGCCACCACTTGGCCTGGGCGATGTCCTCCGACGCGGCGGCGTCACCCACGGGATCACCGGCGTCACGCACGGGATCATCGGTCATCAGCCCGGCGCCCCGGCCGGATACCGGTGCGGCGGGTGTCGCCACGAAAGACGCCCCACTCGAGTGCTCCCGCAGACCCGGGTGGGCCGCTCGACGACCGCGCATCGGGGTGCCACGTAGTCAGGATGGCACCCCATGCGCGGATCGGCTAGGCGGCGACGCCCGCAGCCAGCGCCTTCACGTCCGCGGTCGTCAGTGCGTTGCCGGCGATCCCCCAGTCGCCACTCTGCACCTCCTCCACGATGCACCACGTCACGGGGCGCATGTTCTCGCCTTCGATGGCGACCATCGCATCCGTGAGATCGCGAACGATCTGCTGCTTCTGCTCGCGGCTGAAGACGTCTTCGATGATCTTGACCTGAATCAACGGCATGATTTCCTCCTTCGGATGCCCAGCCGCTGCCGGGCACCCTCAGGATCTCCCGGCGACGGGGGAGCCGGCATCACCGGTATGGGCCACCTTCGTCCCGCGCGACTGATGGCCCGGACGGGCCACCGGACGATGCCGGCCCCGACTCACCGTGACGCAGCAGCGATGAAGCCCGCGAGGATTGCGCAGACCGCGAGGGATGTCGTGATCACTCGGATCAGGAAGAACTTCTCCCACCGGCTCCGTGTCTGCTGCCAGTCTTGCGGCGGAGTCGACGGCTCCCAGCGAGCCATTGCTCGATTGATCGGCAGATCGCCGCGCACGGTCGCCATCAGCGTGATGACGAGGGCGCTCAGCGCGACAGCGGTCGCGACGACTGTCACTGCTCCTCCGCCGGCGAGGGCGACCACGACACTGACGGCGGTGGAGAGCAGACTGACGAGCATCAGCGGCTTTGCGAGTCTCGGGGCATCGCGATCGATGAGACGTTTCATCGTGAGATAGGGCTCGTATTCGAGCTCCCGCAGTGGCGGGTTCAGGATGAACTGTCCCGTGAGATGCACTCCGGCGAGGAGGCTGACCAGCGCGAGCGACACACCGAGCGACACAGCGAGCACATCTGACCCTTCTCGTCCGGCCGAGATGATCGGGCCGACGCCGGATCATCTCGAGGGAGGAGTTCTCATTCTGCTCCGCCGCTGCGCGCAGGTGAAGGTCGGCACGGATTTCGTCTCTGGTGGCCGGCGCCTCCGCGATCATGGACGGGGCGCCGCGGCGTCAGGACGAACGGGCGAGCACCCAAGCGGCGTCGGCGTCGGTGGCGTCGATGATGCTCAACTGCACCGGGCCGGCGTAGCCGCCGCTTTCGATGATGGTCGACAGTGCCCCGCTGCACAGCATGGTGCCCTCGTACAGCGGCCGTTGGTCCTCGCCAGTGGCAGCCGTGGTCAGGCGGAACCTGACCCGCTCGCCGTCGCACCGTCCTTCGAGGAGAACGTGCCCGCCACGCAGCACGTCCACCGAGGTCGAGGTGGATTCCGGGACTCCACCCGCGCCGACGGCGTCGAACGTCGCGCGTGCGATTTCATCGGCCGCCGTGGGCGGCGGTGTGAGCGGCAGCGGCGTCGTGGTCGTCGTGATTGTGGGGCTCGGTTCCCACGAGCTCTGCGAGGAGGGTGTGACCGGGGCCTGTCCGTCGCTCAAGCCGGGGGCCGCGCACGCGCTCAGCGATGCGATGAGCACGATCGAGGCGCCGCCCACGAATGAATTCTTCTTTCGAAGGCGTGCTGTCGTTCGGTCCGAGCGAGTGGATTCGATGTCATCCATCACTCCACGCTGGCACCATCGCACTCGGAAGGACGGCATTCCCACGGCATTGCCAGACACCCGGCTGCCGGTCGCTTAGGGCAGTCTGTGACGATGAGTCATTCGCCGGTCGTCCATATCGTGCTCGTCCGCTGGAAGCGGGAAGTCAGCTCAGCGGTGCTGGATGAGCTCACGGAAGGGGCGCACGCGCTCGCGGACGCGGTCCCCGGGGTAGTCGATGTCGCGTGCGGACCGAACACCAGCCCGGAAGGTCTTGCGGGCGGGTTCGATTGGGCGCTCGTCGTTGATTTCGTCAGCAGCGCTGCTCGCGACGACTACCTGCCTCACCCGGCGCACCGACCCGTCGCGGAGCTCATCACGCAGTGGGCGGAACAGGTCGTCGTCTTCGACGTCGCTGCATCATCAGGTGACCGCTGACCATCGACCGAGGACTCAGCGGGGATGGCCTTCGATCGAATAACGGCGTTCGATCCCCGTCGTCACTCGACCCCATTCGCTGCCGGTGACTCGCTTCCGATGCTCCTCGAAGGCGGATTCGTCGTCGAACCGTTCCTCGACCGTCCACGTCATGGGGTCGTCCGTCGCAGTGACGGTGAAAGACCGGCAGCCAGGCTCATCACGAGTGAGCGCGATGTGCTCCGGCAGGTGGAGACGGACGACGCGCGCCTGCTCCTCGGTCGTGCAGATCAGCTGTCCCCTGACGCGCACCTCGCTCATCCACCCACCGTAGGGGAGGGCGCCAGGGCGTCGCTGACGGTCGCGGAGGATCGCCCTTCTCTCAGAGCCGCTTCCTCAGGAGGAGCGAGTCGCCGTGCACTTCGTCATCCTCCTGCTCACCCGTGTCGACGAACCCCAGTTTGTCGAGGACTCGCAGCGACGCCGTGTTCCACGCACGTACGGTCGACACGAGGTGCGTGTAACCGAGCATCCGCGCCTCTTCGACGATTGCGCCCCCTGCCTCAGTCGCATACCCGAGATTCCAGAACGCCCGCAGGAACTCGAAGGCGAGCTCAGGTTCTCCAGGGCGGCCGACGGAACTGTCTATGAGCCCGCAGTACCCCAGGGGGGTCTCGGAACCTCTGCGCTGCACGACGAGCAGGCCGGGCGCCGGTACCTGCGTGTAGCCACGCAGCCGAGCTTCCAGCTCAGCAACGCGGGGATGTCCATCACGAGTGAGGCGACGATGAGCGGGGACGCGCGGGTCACGTTCCGCCCAAAGCTGTCGGTGAAATGCGGCGTCGTCGATCCGCCACGTCCGCAACACCAGGCGCTCGGTCTCGACAGTCCCCGTCGGTGCTGCCCTGTCGTCGCCCCGCATGACGTGATTATGGCAGCCCGACACTCGTGAGACGGGCGCCGCAGTTCCGTCTGCGCATCCGCCGTCCCGTGCGTCATTCGGCACGCGCGCTTCGCCGGCACGCGCGAGGCGTATCGGGCCCCGCGCCCGCGGAGTACTCGCGACGTACACCTTTCCGGCGGATGCGCAACCCCTGCGGCGAAGCGAGGGGAGCCGTGTCAGGGTGAAGTCCCTCAACTGACAGGACGGCATTATGTCGGCTCGAAACACCCTTGTTCGCGGAATGCACGACGTCGGCCTCGCGGCCTGGTTCGGCGGCACCCTCATGGGCGCCGTGGGCCTCAACGGCGGAACGGCGAAGGCCGCGAACCCCCAGGAACGGCTGCGGCTTTCGTCCATCGGCTGGGCGAAGTGGGCCCCCGTGCAGCTGGGCGCCATCATCATCCACGGCATCGGCGGGGTCGGACTCATCCTCGGCAACAAGGAACGCCTCAAGAACCAGTCCGAGGCGCGCACCAACACGGGTATCAAGCTCGTCGTCACGATCGCGGCCGGCGTCGCCAGCCTCTACGCCGGACTGCTCGGAGCGAAGATCGCCAAGCACGCCGATGAGGGTGGCGCGGGCGTCACCGAGCCCGATGCCTCCGCGTCGAAGGAGCTCGCGTCGGTGCAGCAGCAGCAGCGCGTCGTCCAGTGGGTCATCCCTGCGCTCACGGCGGTCCTGATCGTTCTCGGAGCGCAGCAAGGCGAGCAGCAGCGCCCCATCGCCGGATTCCTCGACCGCTTCACCCACTGATCAGGAGCGCACCATGCAGATGGACGAACACGACAAAGCAGGCACGTCGGATGCCGCGGCCGACGGTTCCACCGTCGCATCCTCGTCGGAGCCCGACGAGAACCTGCCCGACACCACGGACGAGAAGGACACGCCGGTCGAGAACCCGTCAGGCTGACCCTCATCCACCCGGCGTCCGCGCCCCGGCGACCCCCGTCGCCGGGGCGCGCCCTTATCCTCTCGCGTGGAGTGCCTGGCAGACTCGTCGTACGGACGCGGGCGGCGGTGCGCGGCGGATCAGGACGGATGCTTCGCGAGCAGTTTCGACACGGCGATCATGGCACCCCCGAGCACGGCGGGTATCCCGCCACCGGGATGAACGGACGCCCCCACACGCCAGAGCCACGGCGTCCCCGGGTCTCGATATGCCGGTCGGTGGAGCGGACCGCTCATCCACAGCGGCCGCGCGGCGCCGTACAGGGCGCCGTGCGGTTCGCCGAATGACCCGTAGTACTGCGGATCGAGCACCACCTTCGCGCCCAGGCCGGCGGTCAGCGGAGCATCGAGACCCATGATCGTCGAGATGCGCTCGACCTCACGGCGCACGAAGGGGTGCTCGAGCGTGTACTTCCCGCCGTCGGCCGGCCCGGTCAGCAGGATGCCCAGGGTGCTCCGGTCGTTCGGATAGATCTCACCGGCCCGGTAGTGGTTGACGAACACCATCGTGTCGGCGGGCTCGTCGCCCGCAGCGAGGCTGCGATGCAGCGCGGCAGGCCTGGTCGGAAGGATGACGCTGTGGGCGGCGATCTCGTCGGGCAGGGCGTGGTCCAGCACTCCGTAGATCGCGATCGCCGAGCAGGAGAGCGTACGGGGTCGGCGCGAGCCGGATCGGCCCCGCAGCGCGTCCAGGCGGTCGGCGTCGAGCGCGCTGACGACCAGATCGGCGGGATACGCCGTGCGGGTGGTCGTGACCCGACCGCGTTCGACACGTGTCACCGTTTCGCCCGTGCGCACCTCGACGCCTGCGGCATCCGCCAGTCTCTGCAGAGCGAGCACGATCTCGTAGACGCCTCCGCGCGGCACCCACACCCCGGTCTCACCCATGATCGCGGGCATGCTCGCATAGAGCGCCGGTGTGCGCGCCGGCGAAACACCGGCGTTGAGGGTATGGATGGCGATGATCTCGCGGAGGCCGTCCGGCAGCCACGTGAGGCCGTCCAGATAGGCGCGCGTCGTGAGTCGGGAGCCGTAGACACCGAGCAGTCGCCGCAGCGCAGGCAACGACGCGCGGTCGAGCGGATCGGCGAGCAGCAGCGCGGTCACGTCATCGGCCAGAGGTGCGTGCAGAGCGCTGAACCGCTGCCAGGCCGGGTACCAGGGGTGGCCCGGCGGCACGGGCAGCGAGACGACCTCCCCATCGTAGTAGTAGCGGCCGACCTCGGGCAGGCGCACCAGTTCGAGCGCGCCGACGTCCGCGATCGGCCGGCGTCCCGCATCCAGCCGGCGCAGCAGCTCGTCCCATACGCCGGGGAAGGTGACGAGGGACGGCCCCGTGTCCACCCGTTCTCCGTCGAGTTCGAACCGTCGGCTCTTGCCGCCCACGGTCGTCGAGGATTCCAGCAGGGTGACGCGGTGACCCGACCGGGCGAGCAGCGCGGATGCCGCGAGGCCGCCCAGCCCGCCTCCGACGACCACGATGCGACTCATGACGGCACGCCTTGCGCGCTGATCAGCACGGTCACGGGTAGGTCCCGAAGAAGATGGCGGCGAGGAGCAGCGCACTCGCCACGGAGCCGGCGATGTACGGGAACGCCACGGACAGGGGATAGAGGAGTCGACCGGTCGCCGGCGTGGGGCGCCGCATCAGGCGGACGATCAGGATGCCCGCGATCACGATGTTGACAGCCGCCACGGGCAGGCTGACGACGGCGAAGAGTGCCGTGGCCACCACCCACCACGCCGCACTCCAGACGGCGGTCCCGCGCGGTCCGAGCCGGACGGCCGTCGTCGTGATGCCCGACGTGCGATCCTCTTCGATGTCCTGCACGGCGTCGAAGGCATGCTTTGCCACGCTCCACGCGAGCAGACCGGCCACCGCCGGCCACACCGGCGGCGCACCCAGCGCGACGGGAACGATCAGCAGGGGCAGCGCGTACGCGGCGTTGCTCAGGGAGTCCAGGAACGGGCGTGTCTTGAAGCGCAGGGGTGGCGCGGAATAGAAGACGAACACGCCCGTGTAGAGCAGGATCAGGGCGACCGCCGCGAGCGGGAGCGCGAGGACGAAGTAGACGAGGAAGGGGAGGTTCAGGGCCGCGACCGCCCACGCGATCAGCCGTACCTCCCGCGGCTCGATGCGCGCACCCTCGATGGAGCCCTTGCGCGCGTTGAGCGCATCGGTGTCCTGGTCGAAGATGTCGTTGACGCCGTAGATCAGAAGATTGAAGGGCAGCGTCAACCACAGGATGATCGGGAGAGCCTGCAGGTCGAAGAGCTGGCCGGTCAGCCACATGCCGACGACACCGGTGCCGATGGCGTTGATCCACAGGACCGGGCGCGAGATGTGAATCAGCCGCGTGACGTTCGACCATGCCCCGGACGATCGGGTCCGGGGTGCCACCCCGGGCCGGTCAGCGACGGTGACTCCCACCGGTCGAACGCCCTACCGGCGCGCTGTGATCGTCGATGGCAGTACTCCTCGAGCTGTCGGTCAGCGGCGCGTCCGGTGATACGTACTCGCGATTTTAGCCGGGGTTCCCGGGCTCGGGGTCGGGCGGCGCGGACGCCCGACCTCGGTGTCCGGCCGAGCACCGCGAACGGTCGCGACACGCCGTCCGTACGGCGCGCAGCGCGTCCGCGCGCGGCGTGTCGCGACCGTTCGGGAGAGTCCGGTCCGTCGGCTCGGTGGCAGAGTCCGGTCATCCGGCTCGGTGACCCGTCAGCTCGTGCGCACCCACGTGGCGCCGTTCCAGCGGATCGCGCCCGCGGCGGCGAAGCTGTCGAGCCAGCCCGACATCGGCCATCGCCCCCAGATCCCGGCGAAGGTCGCACCGTTGCGCAGGATGTCGTCGAGGTGCTGCCACGGCGGCGACGACGTCGGGTGCCACTGGTGGTACGCGTGCGCACCCCCGACCCAGCGGAGGGCGACACCGCGCTCACGGGACCGCCAGGCGAAGTCGGTGTCCTCGGCGCCATAGCCCTCGAATACCGGCGAGAACTCTCCGATCGCCTGCCAGGTCGCCGACGTGAGAGCGAAGGACAGCGACCAGAACAGGTCGTACTCGCGCGGGTCGGCACGCCGCACCTCGCCGTCGTCGGGCATCGGACGGGCGGGATGGGGGCGGGTCAGCTCGAGCATGTCGGCGAACGTCGACGGCCGCACGCCCTCAGCCAGGTAGGTCACCGGCCCGCAGAGGAGGGAGTCCGGATGCTGCGCCGCCGCGTGCTCGTAACGCCCGAGCAGCTCGGGGCCCGCGAGGCAGTCGGCATCGAGGAACACGAGCACCTCTGCACCCGCGTCGATCGCGGCCCGCGCTGCCGCGTTGCGTCCGGCGGCCACGCGCAGCCCCTGCACGCCGGGTGGGACGTGCACGGCGATCGCTTCGACGCCCCCGGTCGGGGAGGCGGGCGCCTCCTCGTCGAGCCAGCCGACCACGCGGATGAGCGGGTCGGTGCGATCCAGCCGGTCCAGGAACTCCTGCTGACGCTGGAGATGGGCTGCACGGGACTGCGAGGCGACCGTGATCACGGCCACGCGGGCCGTCATCGCGCAGCTCCGAGGATCTCCCCGGCGGCACGGGCGGCGGCTCCGCCGACGCCCCACCGGTCCCACGCCGGAGACAGCGAGCGAGCCCTGTCGAGGAGGGCGGGCAACCCGTCGGCCGACGGCCAGGAGTCCGCCACGACCGCGAGTCCGGCGTCGTCGAGCACCCGCGCGGTGGCCCCCTGCTCGTCGAACGGGCGTGGTGAGGCGATGACGAGCGCACGTGCCTCCGCGGCCGCGAGGTCGGCCACGCTGTTCTGGCCCGCGGCGCTGATGACCACCTCGCTCGCGCACAGGGCATCCCAGGGATCGGCCTGCCATGAGCTCGAGGAGGCTCCCGCGACCGTCATGGTCCAGCCGTGGGCTGCAGCATCCGTCGCTGCTCGGTGCAGCACGTCGGTGCCGGCGACCTGTCCCAGCACCAGCACGTGCCGGGCGAGCGGATGCTGCGACCGCGCGCGCCCGTCGAACCGCGAGATCCCGCCGACCCAGGACACCTTCTCGCCCACGACCTCGAGCGCCGCAGACGGGGTCGTGCCGCGCGCCCACGGCGCGATGATGCGATCCGCCACGCTGTACGCCAGCCGGTGGGGTGCGTCGGTGCGCTCGCCCGGCTGGGTGAAGACGACCGTCGGCACGCCGAGCAGGCGCACCCAGACCGTCACCTCGACCGAGACGTCGACCACGAAGACGTCGAACGGATCGCGCTCGCACTCGTCGGCGATCGTCGTCAGCCGGCGTCGATGGCCCGGATGGCCGCGGGGGGCCCAGTGCAGTGCACCGCCCGCGGTCGGGTCGTCGGCGAGCGGATCGTGCGGGATGCCCGCGGCGTCGAATCGCGGATCGTCGTCGCGGGGGAGCACCACCCACTCGGTCCCGTCGGGCAGATCGGCGGGCTGCTCGAGGCTGGAGAACACGGTCACATGGGCGTCGAGGTGCGGTCGCACCGCCAGGAAGCGCGTGAGATGACCGTGCCCGTGGTGGTGCACGTACCACCCGGCACGTGTCACGCGACCGCCGAACGCTCGTCGAGGGTGGAGGTCAGCGCGAGGAGGATGTCTTCGAGCTCGTCGTGTCGGCGCTCCAGCGAATGACGGACGACGGCGTCCGCGCGCACGCGCTGACGGAAGCCCTGGTCCTCGACGCTCCGCTGGATCAGCAGCTCGACCGCGCCGGCGAGGGCCTCGACGTCTCCGCGGGGTACCGCGAGGGCGCCCTCGGATCCGCCGGTCACCTCGGTCACGCCCCCCGCGTCGAAGGCGGCGACGGGCGTTCCGGTCGACATCGCCTCGGCGATCACGAGGCCGAACGGCTCGTCCCACATCGGTGTGACCAGTGCTACGGCGCTACGGCCGACGACGCGGGCGAGGGCCTGCTGGCGCAGCGGCCCGACGTACCTGACGTCGGGGCCGAGACGGGGGAGGATCTCGCGCTCGAAGTACAGCGGATCACCCACGCGACCGGCCAGCACGAGCCGGCGACCGACGAGACGGGCGGCGTCGATCGCCAGGTGGGGCGCCTTCTCGGGCACGATCCGTCCGAACCAGACGAGGCCCCTCCCCCCGGTCCCGGCCGACCAGCGACGGGTGTCGACCGCATTCGGGAAGACCGTCGACTCGACACCGGCGTGGAGCCACTCCCGCATCGTGTGCGTGCTCACGGCGAGGTAGCGGTGCTGAGCGCCCTCGACGCTGCGGTGCGCGGCGAGGATCTCAGGCAGGGGAGGCGTGTGCAGCGTGGTGATCATCGGCATGGGCAGCCGATCCGTCCAGGCGATCGGCACGCCGTGCAGGCTGTGGTTGTCCACCACGTCGAAGCGCTTGGGCCCGTGGGCGATGTACGCCATGGCCCGGTGCATCGCGAGGGCGACTTCGCGTCGGTGCCCGCGCGGATACGCGACGTCCGACACCGGAGCGCCGTCGGGCCACCGCAGCCGGGGGAGAGTCAGTTCGGGGGCGTCGCCGAGGAAGTCCGAGCCCGCAGGACCGCAGAGCACGACCTCGTGGCCGTGCTCGCGAAGTCCGCGGACGCGCTCCCACACGGCGCTCTCGAGGCCGCCCGCGTGCGGCTCGTGGAGCGCGTGACGCGAGGGGGCGATGACCGCGATCTTCAGGGCCCTCGTGAACGGATTCATCCGATGTCCCCTCGTTCGGTCACTCGTGCGTACAGGTCGGTGTGCCTGCGACGGATCTCGGCCAGATCCGTCAGCCGCGACATCCGGCGCTCGGCCATGACGTGCGTGCGTTCATCGCTCCCCGGGCGCGAACCGGCGGCGGCGCTGCGGTTGATCGCCGTGGCCAGGGCGGCGGGATCGCCGATGTCGAAGTACTCGTACGACCGCGGATGCTGCTGACCGAGGTATCCGACATGCGGTCCCGCGACCGGCACGCCCAGGTCGTGGCAGAGCTCGACCCACCCGGAGTGGGTTCCATGACGATAGGGCAGCACGCACACATCGAGGCCCGCGATCTCGGCCCAGAGCTGCGGATCGGAGGCGCGCGGCCGGCGCTCGAGACTGAGTCGGGGGGTCGCGTCGACGATGGCGGCGAGATCGGCCACGACGGCCTCGTCGCGCACGACCTCGTTCAGATAGACGACGCCCGCGACATCGTGTCGGCGTTCCCGTTCGACCGCGAGCGCGCGTGCGAGGGTCCCGACGGCGCCCACGGCGTCGATGTTCGGGCGGAGGTCGCGCAGGTGCATCCCCGCGGTGACGGGGCCACGGGGGAGCCCGGCCTGTGCCACGTCGATCGGCAGCAGAGGCGGATGCGGGATCACCTCGACGTCTCTTCCCCAACGCCGTGTGATCTCGCGCGCGGCACCGGGGGTGAGCGTCACCAGTGCGCTCGCCGCGGGGATCAGCTCGTCGAGAATGCGCAGGTGGCCGGACTGGTCGCTGAGCTGGGGGTTCTCCAGGTCGTGCACGGTGTACACGACCGGGCGTCCGTGCCGCTTCGCCGTGGCGATCGCGGCGGCTACATGGGCGGCTGCGTACGACTCGGCGCCGAAGTGCACGTGCAGCACATCGAACCGCTGCGCGTTCCGGTCGAGCCACGCGGCGTCCAGCATCTGGGGCGGCCACCATCGACCCTCCGGTGCTCCGGGCGGCAGCGGATCGGGGAGGAGCTCGATGAACCGGGGGTCGCTGACCGCACGCACGTAGGGGTGCTGAGAGGGGATGGCGGCGACTCTGAGTCGCGGCGGGGCAATGACGGTAACGGCGCCACCCTTCGAGGTGAGGAGGAGAGGGGAATCAGCGTGTCAGGGGGTCCTGAAGGGGTCGACGTAGCGCACAGAGCGCGGGAGGGGAAGTCGGGCAAGATGTCCTGGACACGGACGTACAGTTCTCACTATGCGATCGCGACGGTCTTCTGATGGGGCCCTTGCGGGCGAGGAGAAGTGATGATAGCGACCGAAGACGTCGATCCCCGCACATGGCACTACCGCGAGTTCTACGGTCTCTCGGAGCATGCGCCCGAGGCGGGCCTCGTGATCGGCAACTGCCAGGCCGAATCGCTGCGACTCGTCATCGACGCCGCCGACACCCCCACCGTGCGCGTTCCGCCGGTGCACGAGCTGGAGCCCTCGGACATGCCGCACTTCGAGCGGCTGCTGCGAGGCGCCTCGTTCGTCGTGACCCAGCCCATCCGTGACGACTACCGGGGACTGCCCGTGGGGATGTCTCAGGTGCGCGCGCTCCTGAAGGACCACGCCCGGTTCGCTGTCGTCCCCGTCCTGCGGTTCACCGGGCTGCATCCCTTCCAGCTGATCATCCGCATGGGCGGGCGTGTGGAGGATCCCCCGCTGGTGCCGTACCACGACGTGCGCGCACTGATGCGTGCGGCGGGGCTGACACCACGGCAGGGACTCAGCGCCGATTCGGTGCGGGCCACCGCCGCGGCTTCCGTCGCCGAACTGGCGCGTCGAGAGCAGAGGAGCGGCGCCCTGCCCATCTCGGATGTCTTCGCGGCGCCCGAGTTCGACATGATGCGCACGATCAACCACCCGGGCAACCCCGTCTTCCTGGCGCTCGGCGCGCGGGTGCTCGAAGCGCTCGGCGCCCCGCACCCGCCGGTGGACCCGGGTCGCCCGCTCCTCGCGAGCGTCCAGGCTCCGCGCGAGGAGTGGGTCGCGGAGGCGTGGGGGCTGACGGATGCGACGCGGGAGGGGTGGATCGTCGACGGTGCGGCCGTCGGGGCCGAGGTCGTCGCCGAGGCGCACGCCCGGTGGTACGAAGAACGGCCGGAGTTCGTTCGGGAGGCACTGACCGTCGAAGCCGACGCGGTGCAGGCGTGGGCGGCGTGAGCCACCCGCGGATGGTGCTGCACGATGACCCGCAGCACGGGGTCGCGCTGTACGCCGACCAGCTCACCGGCGCGATCGGACTTCCCGGACTCGGGATCCTGCTCGACAGGCTCGGCGACCTACCCGCGGGGACGCCTCTGCACCTGCACTTCACCGACCGCCTGTGGGCGGACTCGCCGGAGGCGGCGGCCGAACGGATCGTCGGACTCGCGGGGCGGCATCCGTTCACCGTCACGCTGCACGATCTGCCGCAGCCTTCGGACGGTGAGCGCAACCTGCCGCGGCGGTCCGCCTGCTACCGCGCCGTCGCGCGCGCTGCCGGCCGCGTCGTCTGCAACAGTGCCCACGAGGCTGCCCTGCTGCGGGAGTACACCGACTCGGGAGTGGATGCCGTCGTGATCCCTCTCCCCGTGCAGCGGCAGCCCTCCGGCGCGATCGAGGCGCCGGACGGCAGCGTCGGCGTGCTCGGCTTCTTCTACCCGGGCAAGGGTCACGACGAGGCCCTCGCCGCGATGGCCGATGCCGGTGCGACGACCATGAGCATCCTCGGCCGGGCGTCGCCCGGGCATGAGCAGGAGCTCGACGCCTTCGTGGCGCGCGCAGCGACGGTCGGGGTGCACGTCGAGGTGAGTGGGCACGTGGACGACGCCGAACTCGTGCGGCGCAGTCGCCGTGTCTCGGTTCCGGTCGTCGCCCACCGGCATGTGTCGGCTTCGGGTTCGCTGGGCAGTTGGATCTCCGCCGGCCGCCGGCCGATCGCGACGGCCAACCGCTACACGACCGAGATGGCGGCGCTGCGACCGCGTACCCTGACGATCGCCGACCCGGACGAGCTGGGCGCCGCGATCGCCGCCGCCTTCGCCGACCCCGCCACGACATGGCTTCCGAGCGACCTCGACGTCCCGCTCGGGCGCGCCGAGGTGGCCGCCGCCTATGTCGCCGCGTGGGAGGGGGTGCAGTGGTGACACGGCCCCCGTTCGGCGGGTGGGTGCCGGGCAACCGGTGGGACCTGCTCGACGGTGTGCATCCCGATCCGCTGCCCACCGTGTCGGTGGTGATCGCGCATTTCGAGCAGCCTCGCGAGCTCGCGCGCACTCTGCGCGCTCTCGACCGGCAGACGTACCCGGGCGCCCTCGTCGAGGTGATCGTCGCCGACGACGGCTCCGCTCTCGAGCCCGCCGTCGGGCCCGACGTGCGGCTCGTCCGGCAGGAGGATCGGGGCTTCCGGCTCTCGGCCGTGCGCAATATCGGCGTGCAGGAAGCGTCGGGCGACATCCTGTGCTTCCTCGACGCCGACACCGCCCCCGAACCGGACTACCTCCGACGGTTGACCCGACTGCCCGCCCTGCTGCCCGAGACCGTGACCGTCGGGCGCCGCCGGCACGCCGACCTCGCGGACGTGCCGATCGACGTGCCCGTGGAGGAGGTGGCGCCCTCACGCGCACTGGAGGACCCGGCCTGGCTCGCCGACGCGTACCGGTGGTCCCGCGATCTGCGCGACGCCGACGAGCGGTCCTACCGGCATGTGATCGGGGCGACTCTCGCGTGCACCCGGTGGCTCTTCGACGAGGTCGGCGGTTTCGACGAGACCTTCACCGACTACGGCGGCGAGGATTGGGAGTGGGTGCATCGCGCGTACTCCGCCGGTGCGCTGCTCGCGCACGAGCCGACGGCGATCGTGTGGCACGACGGCCCGGACTGGGCCGGGCGCGACGATACGGCGGCCGCCGAGCGGCACAACGACGAGGTGCTGCGCATGACCACCCGCATCCCGGTGGCGGGGTCGCGCGGGCATGCCGTGCGTGCCCGCGTCCCCGACGTGGTCGTCCGGCTGCATGATCCCGCCGGCGGGGAAGCGACGGATGCCGCGACCTTCGTCTGCGTCGACACGGTGCTGAGCGCCCTGCCGCATGCCCGCGTCCTTCTCGACGAGGGGCGTTCCCTGGCGCTGTTCGCCTCCGACCCCCGCGTCGGCATCGCCCGGCCGGAGGATGCATCGCCTCATCGGGCGAGGGTGCACTTCGACCTCCCTCGTCCCGTGGCGTTCCACGGCGATGCTGCGGCCGGCGAGCTGTCGACGGCGATCGGGCTTCTCTCCAGCGCCGAGCACGGCGACCTGCGTCTGCGCGACCGCGACGGGACCCTCGTCGGGCGGGCGGTGAGCGGACGAGCCGCGCAGCGACGAGAGCGGTGGGACGTGGACGAGGTCGTCGCCATCGAGGACGTGCGGCTGGACGGCGCGATCGTGCTGCGCGCACAGCCCGATGTCGAGGCCTACCTCGGGGGGTGGGCGGCGGAACGCCACCTGCGGTGACGCGGGGCCGTCCGCCTACCGCGCGCCGGGCTGGGCCTCGAGATAGGACTCGTAGTCGGCTCGGGAGATGTCCGCGTAGTCGTATGCCCATTCGAGAATGGATTCCGCGACGACTCGACCGTTGCCGATGTAGCCGGCGATGAGCGCGGCGGTGCTGGACTGCACGTGGGCGCGCGCGAGCGTCGTCGCGCACGTGTCGGCGTACCGGCGGAACGGGGCGTCCTCCAGCGTCTCCATCTCGATGCCCCCCTTCATGTCGTGGAACTGGCGCACGTAGAAGTCGTTTCCGTTCTCCTCCACCCGCAGGTGCCCGAGGAACGGGTCGGACACGGCCTGCAGGATGCGCTGCATCGCCACGACCCTGCCGCCCTCGCCGAACTGTTCGACGTGGTCACGGACGGCCTGCGGCTGGACGATCCCGCCGAACTCCTCGAGCACGCTGCGCCCTGCCTGCTTCGCCTGCAGCAGAAGGGCATGACCGGAGCCGTCCTGCATCAGCACGAGGAAGCAGCGCGTCCCCACGCTGCCCACACCCACCACGCGGCGCGCGACGTCGCTGACCACGTAGTGCTGGAAGAGCATCCGGATGTCGACCTTCGTGCTCGCGACGTAGTCCAGGGTGAACGCGTGCAGTCGCTCTTCCAGCTCGGGCGCGGTGTGCGTCATCGTCGGGGGCGACTCGATGAAGCGCAGACGGCCGTTCTCCGCCCGCTCGGTGATCCGGCGGGTGGCGCGTTCACCCGTCCGCTTCTGCGCATCGCGCATCGCGGCTCGCATCGTCCGCCGCGACGCGGGATCCGTGCCGCTCAGCCGCGAGTGGGCGTCGAAATGCTCGTAGTAGCGCTCGAGAGGACTCAGGCGGACGCCCGCCGCCATGGCCCGGGCGTAGGTGCGGACCGCGCTGAGTGCCGCATTGCGCACGACCCGTTCATCGCGCGACGTCGACTGCCCGGCGATCACGATACTCGTGACGAGCCGCTTGAGGTCCCACTCCCACGGGGCCCAGCCCGCCTCGTCGAAGTCGTTGAGGTCGAACACGAGCGTGCGCTGCGGCGAGGCGTAGAAGCCGAAGTTGGCCACGTGCGCGTCGCCGCACGACGCCACCTGGATTCCGCTGTGCGGATCGCGCGCGAGATCGGCCGCCATGATCGCGGCCGTACCGCGGTAGAAGGCGAACGGGCTGGCCGACATCCGCTCCGCACGCATCGGGAGCAGGTCCTGCACCCGCGTCGCGTTCTGCGCGTCCAGGATGCCGAGCGGGTCGCGGCCGGCGGTGTCGCGCCGCGACAGCGTGCTGCGGGGGACTTTCGAGCGGATGCTGCGGCCGATGTCGAACTGCGCGCTGAGTGTCGGCGGCGACACCCACGTCGCATCCAGGGGTTTGGGCGAGGTCATGTGCTGATCATGGCACCGACCCGCGGGCCGGTGAGGGGTGCGTCTATATAGTGCAGGTGTGACAGCCGAGGCGGATCGCGCGAGGAGCAGGGGCGAGAACGATCGCACCCGTCGCTGGGGCGAGCTCATGTACTGGCCGCTGACCCTGGCGGCGCTGCTGTTCCTGATCACGTACACCGTGCACGTCATCGGCGACGTCAGCGGCATCACCCGCGGCTTCACCCTGAGCACGATCGGCGTGATCTACATCGTCTTCGCGGCGGACTACGTCATCACGCTGATCCTGTCGCACCCTCGTCGACGGTGGTTCCGCACGCATCTGTTCGATCTCGCCGTCGTCCTGGTGCCGGCGCTCCGACCGATCCGGCTGCTCGGCGCGCTGACCAGGATCGCGTCGATGCGTGGGACGGCCGGCACATCGATCAGGGCGCGGCTGCTCATCTACGGGTCGGGTACGGCGCTGCTGCTCATCTGGTACATCTCGCTCGTCGTCCTGGAGGCCGAGCGCGGAGCGCCGGGAGCGACCATCCGCACGTTCGGCGACGCGGTGTGGTGGGCGTTCTGCACCGTCACGACCGTCGGCTACGGCGACTACGTGCCGGTGACGGTCGTGGGCCGCGTCGCGGCCGTGTTCCTGATGGTCGGAGGCGTGGTGCTGGTCGGCATGATCGTGGCGACGTTCGCGTCATGGGTGGGCGAGCGTGCCTCGCGCGGGCACGATGAGGTGCGGCCGGCGAGCCGCGCCGACGTGCAGGAGCTGACGAAGGCTCTGCAGGAGGCGAGCGACCGCGTGGCGGCCGAGCGCCGGTCACGCGGCGCGTAGAGCCCTTCCGCTCAGGGCGTAGGAGCCCGCTGGTGGGTGTCGGAGGTTGGTCGTACGCTGAAAGCGTGCTCGGAAAACTCCTCGTCCGCTATCTGATGCCCTACCGCTGGCTCTTGGCGGTGCTCCTCGTGTTCCAGCTCATCTCCGCGATCGCGACGCTGTATCTGCCGCGTCTGAATGCCGACATCATCGATCAGGGCGTGTCGAAGGGCGACACCGCCTACATCTGGTCCACGGGCTCGTTCATGCTCGTCATCTCCCTCGGGCAGATCGTGGCCGCGATCGTCGCCACGTACTTCGCGGCGCGCGCCTCCATGGCCGCGGGGCGAGACATGCGCAACGACATCTACGAGAAGGTGAGCGGGTTCTCCGAGCGCGAGGTCTCGGCATTCGGTCCGGGCTCGCTCATCACCCGCAACACGAACGACGTCCAGCAGGTGCAGATGCTCGCGATGATGGGCGCGACGATGCTGGTCACGGCACCGCTGCTGGCGATCGGCGGCATCATCATGGCGCTCCGGCAGGACGTCGGGCTCAGCTGGCTCATCGCCGTCGCGGTGCCGCTGCTCCTGGTCATGGTCGTCCTGATCGTCAGCCGCATGGTGCCGCTCTTCCGTCAGTTCCAGAAGAAGCTCGACGCCGTCAACCGCATCATGCGCGAGCAGCTCACAGGCGTGCGCGTCGTGCGCGCCTTCGTTCGCGAAGACATCGAAGAAGAGCGGTTCGGCGTCGCCAACACCGACATCATGGTGGTCGGGCGCAAGGTCGGGTCGCTCTTCGTCCTGCTGTTCCCGCTCGCGATGCTGGTCCTCAACGTGACGATCGTCGGAGTGATCTGGTTCGGCGGCATCGAGGTCGATGACGGCAGCATCCAGATCGGCACGCTGTTCGCGTTCATGCAGTACATCGCGCAGATCCTGATGGGTGTGCTGATGGCGAGCTTCATGACGATCATGATCCCGCGCGCCGCCGTCTCGGCGGAGCGCATCGCAGAAGTGCTCGCGAGCGAGTCCACCCTGGTCCGTGCCGAGAATCCCGTGCGGGACTTCCCCGACCGGGGCGCGGTGCGCTTCGACGCCGTGGAGTTCACCTACCCGGGCGCGGAGTCGCCCGTGCTGCACGGCATCACCTTCGAGGCCCAACCGGGAGAGACGCTCGCGATCGTCGGCTCCACCGGCGCGGGCAAGACGACGCTCGTGTCGCTGATCCCGCGGCTCTTCGACGTCACCGGCGGGTCTGCGCGCGTGGGCGGCGTCGACGTGCGCGAGGCCGACCTCGATCTCCTGTGGCGGGGCATCGGTCTCGTGCCGCAGCGTCCATTCCTCTTCTCCGGTACGATCGCCTCGAACCTCCGATTCGGACGCGAGGATGCGACCGACGACGAGCTCTGGGCGGCGCTGGAGATCGCACAGGGCCGTGACTTCGTCGAAGAGATGGAAGGCAAGCTCGAGGCCCGCATCGCGCAGGGGGGCACGAACGTCTCGGGCGGACAGCGGCAGCGGCTCGCGATCGCACGCGCCATCGTGCATCAGCCCGACATCCTCGTGTTCGACGACTCGTTCTCGGCGCTCGACCTGACCACCGACGCCCGCCTGCGGCAGGCGCTGTGGCGCGAGCTGCCGCACGTCACCAAGATCGTCGTCGCCCAGCGGGTGTCGACGATCACCGAAGCAGATCGGATCGTCGTGCTGGAAGACGGACGCATGGTCGGTGTCGGAACGCACCAGGAGCTGCTGGAGACCAGCAGCACCTACCGAGAGATCGTCGACTCCCAGCTGGCGGTGCAGGCATGAGCACTCCCGACGTCATGACGGAAGAAGAGCGGGCCGAACTCGAGCTCGCCGAGCAGGCACGACAGAACTCCGGCGACTGGGATTCGGTCAAGCCCGGCAAGGCCGACAACTTCGGCCAGAGCTTCAGCCGCATGATCGGCCTGCTCCGACCGCACGCCGTCGCCTTCACCTTCGTCTCGATCCTCGGCGCGATCGGCGTCGTCCTGTCGGTCATCGCCCCGAAGATCCTGGGCGAGGCGACCAACCTCATCTTCGAGGGCTCCGTCTCGCGCGCGCTCGCCGAGCAGTTCCCCGCCGGCACGTCGCAGGCCGACGTCGTCGATGCGCTGCGGAGCGCGGGCCAGACCGATTTCGCCAACATCATCGGCGGCTTCAGCAACTTCACCGTCGGCGCGGGCGTCGACTTCGACGCCCTGCGCATGGTCGTCGTCGGAGTGCTGGCGATCTACGTCGCATCCGCGTTCCTGGGCTGGATCCAGGGCTATGTCATCAATATCATCATGGTGCGGACGATGTGGCGTCTCCGCGAGTCCGTCGAGGCGAAGATCAACCGCCTGCCGCTGTCGTACTTCGACAGGGTGAAGCGCGGCGACCTCATCTCGCGCGTCACGAACGACATCGACAACATCACCCAGACGATGCAGCAGTCGCTGTCGTCGGCGCTCACCTCCGTACTGACCGTCGTCGGCGTGATGGTCATGATGTTCTCCATCTCCTGGCAGCTGGCTCTCGTCGCGCTCATCTCGCTACCGCTCATGGCGGTCATCTTCGGCGTCATCGGCCCGAAGTCGCAGAAGGCCTTCGGCATCCAGTGGCGCAAGGTCGGGCTGCTGAACGCCCGCGTCGAAGAATCGTTCTCGGGCCACGCCCTCGTCAAGGTGTACGGTCGCGAGGCCGATTCTCGCGAGAAGTTCCGCGCCGAGAACGAAGAGCTGTACCAGGCGAGCTTCCGGGCGCAGTTCCTCTCCGGCGTGATCATGCCGGGTATGACGTTCATCGGAAACCTGACGTACGTCGGCATCGCGGTGCTCGGCGGACTCATGGTCGCCGGCGGCCAGCTCCGGCTGGGTGACGTGCAGGCCTTCATCCAGTACTCGCAGCAGTTCACGCAGCCGCTGTCGCAGCTCGGGGGAATGGCGGCGGTCGTGCAGTCGGGCACCGCGTCGGCCGAGCGGGTGTTCGAGCTGCTCGATGCCGAGGAGCAGACGCCAGATGCCGACGACGCCCCCGTGCCCGTCGACGGCGAAGGCGTCATCGAGTTCGAGAACGTCCGGTTCTCGTACACCCCCGAGCGGCCGCTCATCACCGACCTGTCGTTCCGGGTCGAGCCCGGACAGACCGTCGCGATCGTCGGCCCGACCGGAGCCGGCAAGACGACGCTCGTCAACCTCATCATGCGCTTCTACGAGCTGGACGGCGGCCGCATCCTGCTCGACGGACAGGACATCGCCGCGTTCCGGCGCGACGACGTGCGGTCGCGCACCGGCATGGTGCTGCAGGACCCGTGGCTGTTCGCCGGCTCGATCAAGGAGAACATCCGGTACGGCCGGGAGTCCGCGACCGACGAGGAGATCTTCGAGGCGGCCAAGGCGACCCGGGTCGATCGGTTCGTCCACTCGCTGCCCGAGGGCTACGACACGGTGCTCGACGAGGACGCCTCGAACGTGTCGGCGGGTGAGAAGCAGCTGATCACGATCGCCCGCGCCTTCCTCGCCCAACCGTCCGTCCTCATCCTCGACGAGGCGACGTCATCGGTCGACACCCGCACCGAGCTGCTTCTGCAGCAGGCGATGAACGCCCTGCGTGAAGGCCGCACGTCCTTCGTGATCGCGCATCGTCTGTCGACGATCCGCGACGCCGATCTCATTCTCGTGATGGAGCACGGCGACATCGTCGAGAAGGGGTCGCACGATGAGCTCATCGCGGCGAAGGGTGCCTATTGGCGCCTGTACCAGTCGCAGTTCGAACACGCGTCGGCCGACTTCGGGGCAGAGGACTCCGGGTCCGCCGAGAACGTCCAGACGGGGAGCCGCGCCGAAGGCTGAACGGTCGTCAGCGGAACGGCGATCCTCTTCAAGAGACCGCCACCGTCGACCGGGTCAGTTGACGGCTGAGGTCAGACGCGCGAGGCCGTCCAGGAACGTAGCCTTGCGGGGCTCGCGACGCCATTCGTCCAGCGTGAGTTCGCGCCCGGCATCCCGATATCCCTGCTCGACCTCACGCATCGCCGCCACGAATGACGACCCGCGGACGAGCAGCGACGATTCCATGTTCAGGCTGAACGAGCGGATGTCCATGTTGCTCGACCCGATCACCGCCAGGTCGTCATCGATCGAGAAGTGCTTCGAGTGCAGGATGTACGGCGCCGGGTAGAGGAAGATCCGCACGCCCGCCTCGAGGAGCGTCTCGTAATACGAGCGCTGGGCGTGGTACACCAGCCCCTGGTCGCCGATCTCCGAGACGAACAGCTGCACCTCGAGACCGCGCTGGCACGCGGTGGTGATCGCGTACACCATCGCCTCATCGGGCACGAAGTACGGACTCGTCAGGATGACCCGCTCCGTGGCTCCGTAGATCAGGGACAGGAAGAGGCGCAGGTTGTTCTCGGACTCGTACCCCGGACCGCTCGGGACGACCTGGCAGAGCAGCGCGCCGGGTGATGTCGAAGCGGGCACGGATTCCGCGGCGAGGTGCTCCTGCAGCAATGTCTCGCCGGTCTCGATGAGCCAGTCCGACAGGAAGATGGTGTTGACGGATGCCACGACCGGCCCGGTCAGCCGCGTCATGAGCTCTTGCCACATCAGCCCCCGTGCGATGTTCTTCGGGGAATCGTACGAGCGGTCGATGAGGTTCTGCGATCCCATGAAGGCGATGAGCCCGTCGACGACGACGAGCTTGCGGTGGTTGCGCAGGTCGGGGCGCTGGTACTTCCCCTTCAGGGGCTGTACCGGCAGCATCCACTCCCACTGGACCCCGATCCGGTCGAGTTCGGCCAGCGTCTCAGCGCAGACCGAGACTCGCCGGGTCGCCACGTAGTCGGTGAGGAGCCGCACCGTGACCCCGCGTCCGACCGCGCGCTCCATCGCCCCGAAGAAGCCCTTCGTCGTCGCGTCGAAGGCGACGATGTAGAACTCGACGTGCACGAAAGCCGTCGCTCGATCGATGGCCGCGGCCATCGCATCGATGGAGGCCTGGTAGTCGCCGATGAGCTCCGCGTCGTTACCGCCGACGGCGGGCAGTCCGGTGAGCGTCTCGTTCTGCTGGACGACGCGTTGGAACCAGCGCGGCCATGCAGCATCCGTCGTCGTGATCCGCGCGCTCCCGACCATCGCACGGATGAGCGCGTCGATGCGCGACTGCTCGTCGCGCCTCTTCTGGGGGAGGCGGTACGTGCCGATCAACAGGAAGAACAGGATGCCGACCACCGGCAGGAGGAGGATCAGCAGCAACCACGCCATCGCGGCGGTGGGCTTGCGACCACGGGGGATGACGATCAGGGCGGTGATGTTGATGGCGAGGGTCACGGCGGCGCCGAGCGCCCACCACCACCCGGAGTCGGGCATCTCGCGGCCCTCAGCCCAGCAGCTTTGCTTTCGCGGCCGAGAACTCGGCGGCGTCGAGCACGCCCGCGTCGCGGAGCGCCGCGAGCTTCTGGAGCTCGCCGACGATGTCGAGCGCGGGCGCAGCGGCGGTGGGTGCCGGCGCGGCGGGCGCGGCGTACTGCGCCTGCGCGGCCGCGTGGGCGGCGGCAGCCTGCATCGCTGCAGCCTGCTGGTCGGCCTGGTACAGGGCCGCCTGTTGCTGCTGGGCATCCCGCTGCGCCTGGGCGCGCTGCATCGAACCGTTGACGGCGTTCGCCGTGCCGGCGACGACGGCGGTGCGCGCCGCGAGCCCGAGGAGGCCGGGGCGCCCCATGCGTCGGATCATGATTCTTCTTCCTCCTGCGCCGCCTGGACGAGCGCATTGACGATGGGTGCGGGGATGCGCTCGCTGCGGAGCACCACGCCGCCGGACGCCGCGAGGCTCTCGGCAAGCCGCTTGGCGAAGACGAGCTCGTAGGCCATGATCGCCGCCGAAGCACCCGGAGGGATCAGATCGGCCAGCTCATCGATGTCGTCGTCGCCGGCGATGCCGAGTTCGGCCAGTTCCAGGTCACCGAACCCGAAGCGATCTGCGTCGTCATCGATCTCGACGGCGGTGACGTCGCCGTCCTCGCCCTTCGAGACGATGATCATGTCGAGCAGTCGGACCAGGCCGCTCTCGATCAATTCGACGATGGAGGCGATGACGCCGGGGTCGGGGCGGTCGCCCTCGAAGCCGACCAGATGGAGTTCTACCGGACCGTACTCGAAGGCTGCCACGTCGTTCCTCTCGCTGGACGCCTCCACCGTAGACCCCTCAGGGCGTGGGGTCGATGCGCAAAACGGTCGGCGACTCGCCGAGCGTGACTTCGTCCACGACCCGCACGGTGCGTGCCAGGTCGTCGACGGCGGCGATGACCGTGCCGAAGGTCGTCCGTTCGGCGCACACCGCGGTGACCGTCACGAAGTGCGTGCCCGTGTCCCAGGTGTAGGTGGCGAACGGAGGAGTGCGCGGGTCGGAGGGGAGCGCCATCGCCAGCTTCTCCCCGACACCGAGGTAGGGGTTGCGGAACGACTCGGTGTCGTCGTACTCCATCGGCATCGACGCGCGCGCTGCGCGCAGCTGCGAGGTCGCCTCCTGGACCTGCGCCATCACGACGAGCATGTCGGGATCGGACTTCCACACCCACACGAGCACGCGGCCAGCGGCTTTGCGCATCAGGAACGGCGCGACCTGACTCATCGCCCACGCCGCCACGCCGTTGCCCTGGCGGTCGGTCGCACCGGTGGCGCGGTTCACCTGGGTCAGCAGCATCCGGATCGCCGCCTTGCGGTGTCGACGCCCCCGCAGCCCGAGCGAATCGGTGACCGGCACCCACCGGGTCGCATCGGCATCGGCCTGTAGTCGCGGCATCCCCCCAGAGTACGGGTGGCGCCGCGACCCCGCGTGCGGCGCGCGCCCCGGGGTCCTGTGGGCCGCTCGGGTAGAGTCGGAGCCGAATGCACCACCTCGTGCGACCCCACCCGCCGCAGAGATAGGCAGCAGAACCCCGTGACTTCCCCCGCCGCACCCGACGCCCCCGGCCCGGATGAGACGACCCCGCCCTCGCCGGCCCCCCTCACCATCCTCATCGGAGCCGACACCTTCAGCCCCCACGTGAACGGGGCCGCGCGTTTCGCCGAGCGCCTCGCCGCGGGCCTCGTGACGCGCGGCCACAACGTGCACGTGATGGCCCCGAGCAAGAGCCACCGGCAGCACGGGACGTTCACCGAGGTGATCGAGGGCGAGCCGATGACGATGCACCGCATGCGGTCGCACCGGTATCTGCCGCACGACTGGCTCACCTTCGTCTTCCCGTGGATGGTGAAGCACCACTCGCGGAAGATCCTCGACGAGGTGAAGCCGGACGTCGTGCACATCCAGTCCCACATCGTCGTCGGGCGCGGCCTGGCGAGGATCGCCCACAAGCGCGGCATCCCCGTCATCGCCACCAACCATGTGATGGCCGAGAACATCCTGGACTTCACCACTCTTCCTCCGGTGCTCGACAAGATCGTCGTCAAGCTCGCCTGGGACGACGCGAAGCGCACCTTCGACCTCACCCGCGCCGTGACGACACCCACCCGTAGGGCCGCCGACTTCCTCGAGTCGACGATCAAGATCCACGACGTCATCCCGATCAGTTGCGGGATCGACAAGTCGAACTACGCGCCGGATCTCTCCCCCCGCGACGCCAACCGACTGCTGTTCGTCGGCCGACTGACGACCGAGAAGAACATCGACCAGGTGCTTCGCGCGCTGCAGACGCTCGATCCCGCACTGGATGTCACCTTCGACATCGTGGGCAACGGCGATCAGCGCAAGAATCTCGAGCAGCTCACGCATCAGTTGGGACTCGACGGCCGTGTGACGTTCCACGGACACGCGTCCGAGGAGGACCTGCGCGCGATGTACTCGCGGGCGAGCGTGTTCGTGATCGCCTCGATCGCCGAGCTGCAGTCGATCGCGACGATGGAGGCGATGGCGTCCGGTCTGCCGATCGTGGCGGCGAACGCCGTGGCGCTTCCGCACCTCGTGCACGACGGCGAGAACGGCTACCTGTTCGAACCGGGCGACATCCCTGCGCTCGCCGCGCGCATCACGGACGTGCTCACCGCGAGCACCGAGGAGCGCCGGCGCATGCAGCAGGCGTCGCTCGACGGCGTGATCATCCACGACATCAATCGCACCCTCGACACGTTCGAGGCGCTGTATCGCGACGAGCCGCTCCCGGCCTGACGCGCCGCTCCCGCACACCCTCAGACGCCATGCACATCCTGATGTTCGCCGACCAGCACATCGAGACGCTGGGCGGTGCGCAGGTGTCGATGCGCCTGCAGCGGCGATTCCTCGAGCGCGCGGGGCACACGGTCACGATTGTGGCCCCCGCGAGGCACTGGCCGCGCGCAACGACGGCGACGCCGGATGCCGCCTTCCTCGATCTGCCGTCCGTGCCGATCACGCTCGACCGCGAGTACGCGCTGACCGTCCCGGGCCGACGTGCCGACGCCGCCATCGACCGGGCTCTGACGCACCGGCCGCCGGTCGACGTCGTCCACGTGCAGGCCGACTTCTGGGGCGCCTTCCTCGGTCACCGCTTCTCGCGGCGAACCGGCATCCCCGCCGTGCACACGATGCACAACCGGGTCGATGTGGGCATCGAAGCGGTCGCACCGTTCCCCGGCACGGTGCTGGCCGCGCTCAACCTCTGGCAGCGACGATCGCTTCCTCGCCTGTCGGGGGTTCCGGTCGGATCCGACGGCTGGGCCTACCTGCGCGGTCTCGCGGCCGGCGCGCTCGCCGTGACCGCGCCCTCGGCGCACTTCGCGCGGCGGCTCGAAGATCACAGGGTGTTCCCCTCGGTCGATGTCGTCTGGAACGGGATCGACGACGACGTCCTCGACGCGGCGCTCGCGGTCGCCGGTGCACCACGGACGAGCGGGAGACCACGCTTCGTGTGGCTCGGACGCATGAGCCCCGAGAAGCGCCTGATGCCGTTCCTCGAGGCCGTCGCCGCGTCCGGGGTGCGGGCCGACGTCGAGGTGATCGGCGGCGGCGCGCAGCTGGCGGCGGCGCGCAGTCTCGTGCAGCGGCTTCAGCCCGCGGCATCCGTCACTTTCGCCGGTCGGTTGCCGTACGCAGAGACCCTGCGCCGCATCCAGGAGGCGGATGCCGTCGTGCAGACCTCGATCGGATTCGAGACGCAGGGCATGACGGTGTTCGAGGCCGCGTCGCTCGGCACCCCGTCGGTCGTCAGCGACCCGGACATCGGCGCGGAGCTCCGTTCGGGATTCTGGGCCGTCGGCGAGCGGGCCGGTGATCCCTCGGTGGCTGCGCTCGCCGCGGCCCTGCGGCGGGCGGCGGAGGACATCTCCGGCGGCGCCGCCCCGGTGCCGGATGTGTCGATCCGCGAGCGGTTCCGGCAGTCGTCGCGCACCGACGCGATGCTCGAGGTGTATCGCCGCGCGATCGGCTGAGGCCCGGAGACGGCGACCCCTGTCACGGCAGGCGTGTCCAGTCGGTGCGGGTCGCACGGTAGCCGTCGGAGTGGACGGAGACGATCGTCGAGCCGATCGCGACGAGGGACAGGGCAGCAAGAACAACGAGAAGGATCATGGCAGAAACGCTACGGTTGCATTCATCCTGCCACGAGTGGCAGGATAGCCATGAACCACCGGATTACTGCCACGGTTCGGAGTCGGAGGAAATGACATGAAAAGCGTCGCGGTCATCGTGCAGCACGGCTTCGCCCCGTTCGAATTCGGCCTCGCGTGCGAGGCGTTCGGCCTCGATCGCTCCGCCGACGGGATCCCCCCGTTCGACTTCCGCATCGTCACTCCCGACCCGGGCGCGGTGAGCAGCAACATGGCCTTCTCGGTCAACGTCGAGCGCGACCTGGCCTTCGCCGACGAGGCCGATCTGGTGGTCGTCACTCCGATTCCGCGCTCGACGTGGGGCGCGGTGGACGACCGCGTGAGCGACGCGATCCGGCGGGCGGTGGCCCGCGGCGCCTGGGTGCTGACCGTCTGCAGCGGGGCCTTCGCCGTGGCGGCGGCCGGAGTGCTGAACGGCAAGCGCGCGACCACGCACTGGATGTATGCCGCGCAGATGGCCGAGATGTACCCCGAGATCGACGTCGATCCCGACGTCCTGTACGTGCAGGAGGGGCGCATCATCACGAGCGCGGGCACTGCCGCCGGGATCGACGCCTGCCTTCACCTCCTGCGGCAGGAGCTGGGCGCCGAGATGACCAACCGCATCGCCCGGCGCATGGTCGTCCCTCCGCAGCGGGACGGCGGCCAGGCGCAGTTCATCGACCGTCCGCTTCCGCAGGCGACCTCGCTCTCGCTCGCTCCGGTCACGGACTGGATGGTCCAGAACCTGCGCCTCGACCTGACCGTCGATCAGCTCGCCGCGAAGGCGCACATGTCGCCGCGCACGTTCGCCCGTCGGTTCAAGGCGGATCATGGCACGACGCCGGCAGCCTGGCTCGCGCGCCAACGTCTGATCCACGCGCAGCGCCTGCTCGAGAAGACCGACCTGGGCCTGGATCGCATCGCGTGGGAGAGCGGGTTCGGGTCGGCAGCCGTCCTCCGTCAGAACTTCGCGCGCACCCTCGGAACGACGCCCACGGCGTATCGGGCGACATTCACGTGCCGATCGGATGCCGCGGCATCCGATGTCGTACCGCTCGCGTCGACCGTTCCCCAACTCGTCGCCTGAAAGGGTAGAAAGCGCTCCCAGGGAGTCGATAGGTTGGCGCGAGGAGGCGTCGCACCAGCGCCCCCGGAAGGCGGCCCGTCGTGTGGACCCAGGACTTCGACCCGCTCGGCACGCTGTGGCTCTCCGCGATCGTCGCCGCGATCCCGATCCTGGCGTTCCTGCTCTGCCTGGTGGTGTTCAAGCTCAAGGGCATCACGGCGGGCATCATCGCGGTCGCTCTGGCCGTGGTCGTCGCGGTCTGGCCGTTCGGCATGCCCATCGCCTCGGTCGCCGGGGCGGGTCTTCTCGGCATCCTCACCGGACTCTGGCCGATCGCCTACATCATCATCATGGCGGTGTGGCTGTACAAGATCGCGGTCGTGAGCGGCCGGTTCGACACCATCCGATCGTCGATCGCCTCGGTCTCGCCCGACCAGCGCATCCAGGTGCTGCTCATCAGCTTCAGCTTCGGCGCGTTCCTGGAGGGCGCCGCCGGCTTCGGAGTGCCGATCGCGATCTGTGCTGCGCTGCTCGTGCAGCTCGGCTTCCGGCCGATCAAGGCGGCCATGCTGAGCCTCGTCGCCAACGCGGCCGCGGGAGCCTACGGTGCGATCGGCATCCCCGTCATCGTGGGTGCGCAGATCGGCGGGGTCGAGCTCGGCGACCTGTCGGTGATGATGGTCGTGGTGCTGCAGCTCATGACGCTCGCGGTGCCGTTCCTGCTCGTGCTCATCCTCGACGGGCTCAAGGGGCTGCGTGAGACATGGCCGATCGTCCTCGTCCTGAGCGTGGCCTACAGCGGCGCGCAGGCCACGATCCTGCTGTTGCTCGGTCCGGAGCTGGCCGACGTGCTCCCCGGCCTGTTCGGCATGGTCGTGATCTTCGCGATGGGCCGTGTCTGGCAGCCCCCGCGCATCTACCGCGAGGACGGCGGGGCGGTTCCGGTTCCCGAGAAGCAGTCGTTCGGCGACGTGGTCGTCGCGTGGAGCCCGTTCTACATCCTCACCGCGTTCGTGTTCGTGTGGAGCATCCCATGGTTCAAGGGGCTGTTCGCCGCAGCATCCGTCGACGGGTCCACGCCCGCGGGCCCCCTGAACGGCCTCGTCTTCAACGTGCCCATCCCGGGCGTCACGGGCGCGATCCAGATCGCCGGCGACCCACCCACCACGATCCAGTCGATGTGGCAGTTCACCCCGCTGAACGCCACCGGCACCGCCATCCTCCTGGCCGTGCTGCTGACCTTCTTCACCACCCCGAACCTGCGCGCCCATGATCTGTGGGGGCAGCTGGCAGCGACCGTCCGCGAACTGTGGAAGCCGATCGTGCTGATCCTGCTCATCCTGGTGGTCGCGAACATCGCGAACTACTCGGGGGGATCGGCGAGCATCGGCAATGCGCTTGCGGGCGCCGGCGTGATCTTCCCGCTGTTCGCGCCGATCATCGGATGGTTCGGCGTCTTCATCACGGGCTCGGTCGTGAACAACAACACACTGTTCGCGCACCTCCAGGCGGTGACAGCGAACCAGATCGGCGTCGACCCCACCCTGCTGGTCGCCGCCAACACCGCCGGTGGCACGATGGCCAAAGTGGTCTCGCCGCAGTCGATCGCGATCGCCGCCGGGGCCGTGGGATTGGTCGGCAGGGAGAGCGAGATCCTCCGGGCATCGATCAAGTACAGCCTCGGGATGCTCGCCTTCATCTGCGTGTGGACGTTCCTGATCTCGCTCGTCCTGTAGCGCGCGTCGGGCGGCGCTGCTAAACTTGAGTCAATCAGGCTCAACTTTATGAGCCGCCCAGACTTCAGGAGAACACATGAATGCTGCACCACAACCCGGGCAGGAGGAAGCGCAGAGCGCCCTCGAACAGTTCGGGATCAACCTCACCGACCGTGCCCGCCAGGGCAAGCTCGACCCGGTGATCGGTCGCGACAGCGAGATCCGCCGGGTCAGCCAGGTGCTCACGCGGAGGACGAAGAACAATCCCGTACTGATCGGCGAACCCGGTGTCGGCAAGACGGCCGTCGTCGAAGGTCTCGCACAGCGCATCGTCGCGGGCGACGTCGCCGAATCGCTCAAGGGCAAAGAGCTGATCACCCTCGACATCTCCGCGCTGGTCGCCGGCGCGATGTACCGCGGACAGTTCGAGGAGCGGCTCAAGAGCGTGCTCAAGGAGATCACCGAGTCCGACGGCAAGGTCATCACGTTCATCGACGAGCTGCACGTGCTGATGGGCGCCGGCGGCGGCGAGGGTTCGGTCGCCGCCTCCAACATGCTGAAGCCGATGCTGGCGCGCGGAGAGCTGCGCCTGATCGGCGCCACGACGCTCAACGAATACCGCGAGTTCATCGAGAAGGATGCTGCGCTCGAGCGTCGCTTCCAGCAGGTCTACGTCGGCGAGCCGAGCGTCGAAGACACCGTCGCGATCCTGCGCGGGCTCAAGGAGCGCTACGAAGCGCACCACAAGGTCGCGATCGCGGATGCCGCGCTCGTGGCGGCGGCCGCGCTCTCGCACCGCTACATCCCCAGCCGCCAGCTGCCCGACAAGGCGATCGACCTCATCGACGAAGCCGCGTCCCGCCTGCGGATGGAGATCGACTCCGCACCGCTCGCGATCGACGAGCTGCGACGTCACGTCGACCGGCTGAAGCTGGAGGAGCTCGCCCTGAAGAAGGAGAAGGATGCCGCGTCGAAGGAGCGCCTCGGCGTCCTGCGCGAGACGCTCCGCGGTGAGCAGGCACGCCTGGACGAGCTGCAGGAGCGGTGGGAGCGCGAGCGTGCGTCGCTGAACCGGGTGGGCGACCTCAAGACGAAGCTCGATGCCGCGCGCATGGAGGCCGAGCGCGCCCAGCGCGAGGGCAACCTCGAGAAGGCATCGCGCATGCTCTACGCCGAGATCCCCGCGCTGGAGCGACAGCTCACCGACGCCGAGCGCGCGGAGCCCGCGGGCGATCGTATGGTGAACGACCAGGTGACGGACGAGGACATCGCCTCCGTGATCGCGGCATGGACCGGCATCCCGGTGGGTCGCCTGCTGCAGGGCGAGACGGAGAAGTTGCTCCATCTCGAAGCCGAGCTGGGCAAGCGTCTGATCGGTCAGAAAGACGCCGTGAAGGCGGTCGCGGATGCCGTGCGCCGCTCGCGTGCGGGCATCAGCGACCCCGATCGCCCCACCGGGTCGTTCATGTTCCTGGGCCCGACGGGCGTCGGCAAGACCGAACTGGCCAAGGCGCTCGCCGAGTTCCTGTTCGACGATGAGCACGCGATGGTGCGCATCGACATGTCGGAGTACGGCGAGAAGCACTCCGTCTCGCGCCTGGTCGGGGCCCCTCCGGGCTACATCGGGTACGAGCAGGGCGGACAGCTCACCGAAGCCGTCCGTCGGCGGCCGTACTCGGTCGTGCTTCTCGACGAGGTCGAGAAGGCGCATCCGGAGGTCTTCGACGTACTGCTGCAGGTGATGGACGACGGCCGGCTGACCGACGGACAGGGGCGCACGGTCGACTTCAAGAACGTCATCCTCATCCTCACGTCCAACCTGGGGTCGCCCATCCTCATCGACCCGATGCTGACGATCGACCAGAAGCGCGAGCAGGTGCAGGCCCTCGTGCGGCAGGCGTTCAAGCCGGAGTTCATCAACCGGCTGGACGACATCGTGATCTTCCAGGCGCTCACGCAGGACGATCTCGCTCAGATCGTGGAGCTCGCCGTGTTCGCACTGCAGCGCCGCCTGCGGGAGCGTCGGCTCACGCTGGCGGTCACGCCCGACGCGCGTGCGTGGCTCGCCGAGCGCGGGTACGACCCGCTGTTCGGTGCGCGGCCGTTGCGTCGGCTGATCCAGTCCGAGATCCAGGACCGCCTCGCGATGGGCATCCTGGGCGGCGGCGTGCGCGACGGTGACGTCGTGCGGGTGGATGTCGCGGCCGACGGTTCTGCGCTGGCCCTCACGAGCGCGGGGCCGGGCGCGGACTGACCTCCGCGCGAGAGCCGTGACGGTACGGTCGGAGCATGCACCTCGCTGCGCGCTCCGGCCGTTTCGTCTTCGTCGCCCAGTGGATCCTCGCGGTGCTGCTGCCGGTGTTCTTCTTCCTCGGGCGCGGGTTCGTGGGTGCCGAGCTCGGATGGCTGACCGTCTTCGGCATCGTCTACGGGTTCTTCGTCGTCGTCGTGCTGCTCGCCCCGCCGGTCATGACGCTCTTCGACCGCACGGTGCGCCAGCAGAAGCGCACCCGGTGGGGATACGGCTTCAGCACGATCGTGCTCTGGGTCGCCCTCGCCCTCGCGGCGCTCGTCGTCCCCGACGCCGGGGACGGTCCGCCGCTGGACTCGGCGCTCACCGTCTGGACCGGCGGCGCCGTCAGTCAGGAGTCGGCGGGGACGATCTTCGCCGTCCTGTCGGTGGCCATCGGCCTGGCGTACCTCGTGGCCTTCGGCTTCGCCGTCGCCGGCATCGCCCGCTGGCGATCCACCGGCGAGAGCTGAGGCGCCGGGCACCGGGCGCGTCGTGGCCGGGCGCGCGGGCGACGAACCCCGAGCGGCCCGACGGTGGTGCCCCCCGGCCTGCCGTGGCGCGAGCGGTCGCGACATGCCGCTGCGTGCCGCGGCGCTCCCGGGTCAGGCGGCGTATCGCGACCGCTCGCCAGGCTCCGGGCGCGCCGACCCCGAGCCGCCGATGCAGGTGGTACCCACCCCGAGCAGCCTGCCGTGGCGCGAGCGGTCGCGACATGCCGCTGCGTGCCGCGGCGCTCCCGGGTCGGCGGCGTGTCGCGACCGTTCGCCGGGCGATCGTTCGCCGTTCGCCATACGCCGGGCCGGGCGAGCTGCTGCCCGATGTCGCCGGGCCCCCGCCGCGGCGACGGGGCTCGGGCAGTGTGCGACCATCGACGTGTGCGACATCACCCCGTGACCGCGCCATGAGCCTGGTCGGCGCACTCTGGCGCTCCACCCACCCCGGTCCGAGCGTCGTCGTGACGGCGGTCGCGACCCTGCTCGGGGTGGCCGTCGGTCTGCCGCCCTGGCGACTGATCGTCTTGGGCGTCGCTGTGCTGCTGGGTCAGCTGTCGGTCGGGCTGTCCAATGACGCCATCGACGCCCGCCGCGACCGTGAGGCGGGGCGCACCGACAAGCCGTTGGCGCGGGGCGAGGCATCCGTCCGCTCGGCGTGGATCGCTTCGGCTGTGACCGTTGCGGTCGCCCTCGCGCTCTCCGCAGCGCTGGGGGGGTGGATGCTGGTGGCCCACGCGATCCTTCTGGCATCGGCGTGGTCGTACAACGTGGGGCTCAAGTCGACGCCCATCTCGGTGGTGCCGTTCATCGTCAGCTTCGGGCTGCTGCCCTCTCTCGCGACGCTGTCGGCGGTCGACCCCCGGCCGGCCGCGCTCTGGGCGGGGGCGGCGGGGGGTGTGATTGGCATCGCGATCCATCTGACCAACGTGCTCCCCGACTTCGAGGATGACGCACGCACCGGTGTGCGCGGCCTGCCCCACCGGATCGGCCGTCGAGCCTCTGCCGTGATCGCCGCCATCGCGCTCGCGCTCGGAGCACTCGTCGTGCTGATCGGTTCGACGCTCGGCGCACCGGCCGGCGGCGGTGGGACCGCGTCGCCCACCGTGTTCGCCGGGGTCGTCTTCGCGCTCGCCGTCGGGCTCGCCGCCGCGGGGCTCACCCTCGCGCTGGTGCGGCCGCCCGGGCGAGGGGTGTTCCGCCTCGTCATGCTCGCTGCACTCATGCTGTGCGTGCAGCTCGCCGCGACGGGCCAATCGATCGCGGCGTGAGCCGATGGCACTCGGTCGGCGCAGCTCGCACGTCGACGTGCCGCCGTCACCGAAGAATCACGCGCCGGCGTCGAGGCCCATCGCGTAGGCGTGGGCGAACAAGCGGCCCGCCGGCGGCGCGAGCATCGCGCGCACCCCGGTGCGGCGCAGGGTGTCGGCGACGCCGGGCATGGCACGGCCGAGATCGGTGTTGAGCGCCGCGAGGCGCGCCGCACGCAGAGCCGACCGCACCCGGCGGGTCTCCCAGCGCCCGAGATCGTCATCGGGGGCCACTCCGGTGCGCACCCACCGAGCCAGCAGAGGTGCGAGCCCCGCCGCGTCGAGCAGACCGAGGTTCATGCCCTGCCCACCGATCGGGCTGACTTCGTGCGCGGCGTCGCCGATCACGAACAGGCGCCCGCGCCGCATCCGAGGGGCGACATAGCGCCGCACGCCGAACGACGAGGCCCACGTGATCCCCTCGGCGGCGTCGGGCTCGCCCCGCACCGCGACCGCGGCGCGGAGCCGTTCGAGCCGTCGAGCGGGGTCGTCGTCGCCGCCCGGGGCGTCCCAGGCGACGTAGCGTCGCTGGCCGTCGGGAAGCGGGAAGGACTCCATCACGCCGGTCGGATCGAGGTTCACCACGGCGACGTCGGGGTCGGCATCGACGCCGGCCGCGGCATCCGTCATCAGATAGCGGTCGGGGTACGTCGTCAGCGGTACGGCGCCGGGCCGGAAGACGAGGTCCCGACCGCCACTGCCCGAGGCCACGACCACGATCGGGCTCGTGCGCTCGCCGTCGTGCGCGCTCACCCGCACCGCATCGCGGGACGGGACGACCGATGTGACCGTGGTGTCGCGCCGGGGAACCGGTGCCCGGTCGGTGAGGATCCGCTCGGTGCGTGCCTGCGGGAGGGTCGCGACGAAGGGGAAGCGGGTCGACAGCAGATCGAAGCGCACGATGCCGAGCGTCTTCCCTCGGGCGCGGGCCAGCCCGCGGGGCACGCGAACCGCCCGAGCGAGCAGCTCGTCGGTGATCCCGGACTGTTCGAGCGCAGCCAGGACGGGCGCGTGGATGCCGATCGCGCGGGTACCGTCGCCCGCCGCGGCCCTCCGCTCGAGGACCTCGACGTCGATGTCGCGCCGGCGCAGCTCGCCCGCGAGCAGCAGACCCACGGGGCCCGCTCCGATGACGATGACGTCAGGCATCGTCTGACCTCGACGCGAGAAGGCGGAACGGCGCGGGACGCTCGATGCGCCACCCCGCGCCGAGCGCGGCGGCGAGCTCGTCGGCACGGTAACTGCGCCGGATCGAGCGCAGACCGTCGGTGCGCAGGAACGTGCCCGGCGCGAGCGGGGTGATCCCGAGGGCGTACAGCATGTACGCGGGGCGGCTCCTCGCGATGTCGGAGTGCAGCACGATCCCGGTCGACAGAGCAGCGGATGCCTCGGCGAAGGCGGTGAGCTCGTCGGGCTCGAGGTGGTGCAGCACGTGGTTGGAGAGCACGGCATCGAACTGCTCGCCCCGCGCGAGCAGCGACGAGGAGTCGTCGCACAGGAAAGTGGTGCGCGCCCCTGCGCGGGCGGTGGCAACGGCGTGCGCACGCGGGTCGGGGTCGACTCCCACCCAGTCGACGCTGAGCCCCTCGCGACCGGCGAGAGCGCTCAGGCGGGCGAGCACGTCGCCGCCACCCGACCCGAGATCCAGCACCCGAGCGGGACGGCCGAGCGTCCTGAGGTATGGTCCGAGGCGATCGCGGTATACGTGTCCCCACCCGGACACGAGGCGGTTGACGGTTCCGAACCTGCGCAGCGTCGCCGCGAGGCGGTCGGGATCGCACGCGGGGTCGTCCATCAGCTCGCGCAGATCGACATCGCGCCGGTGCAGTCCCGAGTACGTGGTCGCGCTCATCCCGTCGACGACCTCATGCCGGCGCCGGTGCGCGTTTCGTGAGGAGGGCCGACTCCACCGTCAGCCCCGGGCCGAAGGCGAGCGCGGAGATGCGACTGTCGGCCGCGACCTCGCGGTCGCCCAGCAGCGCGCGCAGGATGAAGAGGATCGTGGCGCTGGACATGTTCCCATGGTCGCGCAGAACCTTTCGCGACGCATCGATCGCGTGCGGGGGGAGCTCGAGGCCGGACTCCACCCGGTCCAGAACGCTGCGTCCGCCCGGGTGCACCGCCCAGACGTCGGGCGCGGGGTCGCCGGCGAGGAAGGCGCCGACCGCGCCGCGGATCTCCCGGCCGATGATCCGTGGCACCTCGGCCGAGAGGATCATCTCGAAGCCGTGATCGCCGATGGTCCAGACCATGTCCTTCTCGCCCTCGCTCGTGAGCGTCGTGGCGAAGCGGTGCAGCTCGAGTCCGCCGAGGTGCTCCCACGCCGGATCGGCCGAGATGACGGCGGCCGCCGCGCCGTCGGCGAACACCGACGCCGCGACGATCTGCTGCGGGTCGCTCGATGACCGCACGTGCAGGCTGCAGAGCTCGGTGCAGACCACCAGCACGACCGCCTCCGGCTGCGCGGTCGTGATACGGGTGGCGAGCCGCAGAGCCGGCAGTGCCGCGGCGCACCCGATGAATCCGAGGTGGTAGCGCTCGACGTCGGGCGAGAGCCCGAGGTCGCGCACGAGGCGGTAGTCCGGTCCGGGTGCGAAGAACCCGGTGCACGAGACGGTGACGACGTGCGTGATGGCGGATGCCGGCATCCGGGCATCCTGCAATGCAGAGCGTGCGGCATCTGCGGAGAGCCGCGGAGCGACCGCCGTGTAGACGTCGTTGCGCGCGCGGGTGGACGGCGACTGGAGTGCGAGCCCGTCGATGAAGGAGGGGCCGGGCGAGTCCGCCGTGCCTCCGGCGGGTGACGCGTCGGGGTCGCCGAGCTGGGTCAGCACCGTGTGCCGGTGCTCGATCGACGCAGCGTCGAACGCCGCGTGGATGAGGCGACCGGTGAGGCGATCGGTTCCGGGCTGGGCCGCGAAGAAGTCGCGGATGCGCTCCTGGGGCACTCTCGTCGGCGGGACGGCTGTGCCGATCGACAGGATGCGGGAAGCCATGGACTGACTCAATCACGGATCCGGCGACGTGGGGTCACGGCTTGTCAGATGGCGCGCGGGGCGCTACGGATACAGTGCTATCGGAGGTTCCGATCATGCCCAACGACCGCCGTGGTTCCCTGTCGCCTTCCGAGCGCCAGCGGAAGATCCTCGATTTCGTGATGGCGGCCGGCCAGGCGACCGCAGCCGAACTCACAGAGGTCACCGGACGCAGTCTCATGACCGTCCATCGCGACATCGACGACCTCTCCACGCGCGGCCTCGTGCGCAAGTTCCACGGCGGTGTCTCGGCTCTGCCCACAAGTGTCTTCGAATCCAGTTCGGACTTCCGCATGAACCGACGCACCGAGGCGAAGGAAGCATTGGCGCGTGTGGCCGCGGAGTTCGTCGAGCCCGGCAGCTCCGTCATGCTCGACGACTCGACGACGGTGCTGGCACTCGCCCGTCTCCTGGCCCCGAGAGGGGCTCTGACGATCGTCACGAATTACCGGCAGGTTCTTGAGTTGACGCGTGAGAACCCCGATCTGAACGTCATCATCATCGGCGGCCGCTACTCGCTGACGCACGATTCCTTCATCGGGCCTCCGGACCAGACGAACATCGAGGCCTATGCGGTGGACATCGCGTTCCAGTCGACGTCGACCATGGATACGCGGATGACCTATCACCAGGAGCAGGACGTGGTGAGCATGAAGCGGGTGCAGTTGCACACGGGTCGCCGTCGCGTGCTGATGATGGACGGGTCGAAGGTGGGCCACACCTCGCTCTTCCGCTACGCATCCATTGCGGACTTCACGGACGTCATTTTGACTGACGACGTCCCGTCGGCGACCGTCGATGCCATCGCCGAGGTCACGGCCGTGCACATCGCGCGCATCGAGCATCCTTCCTGAATCGATCGTCGAGCCCACGCGAATTACCAAACACTTTGACAGGATTACCACTCAGGGTGGTACTGTGAGGGCGTACTGACGAACCGCACGTGGTGTGCAGCGGTCTCGCGTGCGCTCCGATCTGCTCTCGTCGGCGCCTGCGGCCGAAGGCTGTGCCCGGGAAAGGACTCATCGATGAGTGATGCATTGGCAGGCAAGGTCGCCGCCGTGACAGGAGCCGCTTCGGGGATCGGGCTGGCCTGCGCCACGGCGATGATCGACGCGGGTGCCACCGTGGTGCTCGTGGATCGAGACCGGAAGAAGCTCGGCGAACTGACGGAGAAGCTGGGGTCGCGGGCGGAAGCGCTCGTCGTCGACCTGCTGGATCCGGCGCAGACGGACGGCATCCTCGATGGTGTCCTCGGCATCACCGGGCGGCTCGACATCTTCCACGCGAATGCGGGAGCCTACGTCGGCGGCCCGGTAGCCGATGGCGATCCTGACGAGTGGGACCGTGTGCTGGATCTCAACGTCAAAGCCGCATTCCGAAGCGTCCGTTCCGTGCTGCCGCACTTCATCGCGCAGAAGTCCGGCGATGTCCTCTTCACGAGCTCCATCGCAGGAGTCGTTCCCGTGGTGTGGGAACCCATCTACACCGCGTCCAAGTTCGCCGTCCAGGCTTTCGTGCACACCACCCGTCGGCAGGTCTCCGAGCACGGGGTCCGCGTCGGCGCCGTCCTTCCCGGACCGGTGGTGACTGCGCTGCTGGATGATTGGCCGAAGGCCAAGATGGATGAGGCGCTTGCGTCGGGCAGCTTGATGCAGCCCGAAGAAGTCGCCGCCGCCGTGCTGTTCATGCTCACCCGCCCCCCGCATGTGGTCGTCCGCGATCTGGTGATCCTGCCCAACGCCGTAGATCTCTGAGTACGCGGATCTCATGCACGGCGACAGCACTGTTCCCGGCGTGAGCGGAGCAGACCAGGTCCGCCACGGTCGTGGGACGCTGGGCGTGGAGCTGGGGTCGACCCGCATCAAAGCGAGCCTCATCGGTTCTGACCACTCCGTGCTGGCGACCGGTTCCTTCGAGTGGAGCAGCCGCCTGATCGATGGATCATGGACCTACCCGCTGGGCGAGGTCTGGACCGGACTGCAGGCGGCCGTCCGAGCCCTTCTGGATGACTGCGAACGGAGTCTCGGCGTCCGGCCGAGCAGATTCGCAGCGATCGGGATCTCCGCGATGATGCACGGATACCTCGCGTTCGACGGCGACGGCGGGCTCCTCGTGCCATTCCGCACCTGGCGGAACACCACGGCCGACGAAGCGGCGCGGCAGCTGACCGCCGCGTTGGGGTGCCGCATTCCCCGCCGCTGGTCGGTCGCACACCTTTACCAGGCCATGCTCGACGCCGAGCCGCATGTCGCCGACATCCGGTTCTTGACGACGCTTGCCGGATACGTCCATTGGCAACTCACCGATCAGCGGGTCCTGGGGCTGGGGGATGCCTCCGGCATGTTCCCCATCGACTCCCACTCCCACCAGTGGGATGCCCGCAGGCTCGAGGCATTCGACCGCCTCGCGCATGCGCGGCAGCCGGGGACCCGACTGAGCGACCTTCTGCCGATCCCGCTGAACGCGGGGGCCGACGGCGGCAGCCTGACCGCGCGCGGCGCGCTGCTGCTGGATCCGAGCGGTGGTCTGGAGGCCGGGAGTGCGTTATGCCCGCCGGAGGGGGATGCGGGCACGGGGATGGTCGCGACGAACTCCGTGGCTGTCAGGACGGGGAACATCAGCGTCGGCACGTCGGTGTTCGCAATGATCGTGTTGGAGGCGTCTCTTCCCGATGTCGCCTCGGATGTGGATCTCGTGACCACACCCTCCGGTGAGCGCGTCGCCATGATCCACTGCATCAACGGAACCGGCGAGCTGGCGGAATGGGCCTCCGTGTTCGAGAGTTTCAGCGCGGCGATCGGCAACCCCGTCGACCGCAACACCGTCTTCCGGACCCTGCTCTCCGAGGCTCTGGACGGGGACGACGACTGCGGCGGGCTCCTCGCATACAACTTCCTGGCAGGCGAGCCCATCGTGGGTGTCTCCGCGGGGCGACCCATGCTCGTGCGCACGCCCGGCAGCAGGCTCACACTCGCCAATCTCATCCGGGCGCAGATCTTCAGCTCCTTCGGTGCGCTCAGCATCGGTCTGAGAGCCCTCGAGGAGGAGGGCGTAGCCGTCGACACCATGCACGCGCACGGCGGTCTGTTCACGACGGCCGGGGTGGGTCAGAAGATGCTGGCAGCGGCGATCGGGCATCCGGTGGCGGTGGTCGAAACGGCGTCGGAAGGCGGATCCTGGGGCATCGCCGTGCTGGCCGCTTATCGGAGCGCGGTACGCGCCGGCGATGGTTCCTCGCTCGCGGACTACCTGGAGACCCGGGTCTTCGCGGGAGCGATCGCGCAGGCCGTGGTTCCTCACGAGTCGGACATCGCCGGCTACCTGAAGTTCCTCGAACGGTATCGGGCCGGCCTCGCGATCGAGCGCGTCGCTGAGATCGCCATGTGAGAGCGATTCAGCGCGATGGCTGTTCCGGGTCCTTCGCGTACAGCGACATCGACGTCCTGGTCCGTGTGAAGGTCTCGAAACGATCCGCGTAGAGCGGAGCGACAGAGGCATCGGGTTCGAACACACGAGTATGCCGCACGAGGTGACGTGCCGCCTCGTCGGCGTCGGCGTAAAGACCTCTGCTCACGGCCGCGGCGATCATCGCGCCCTTCGCGCCCACCTGGCTGTCGGCCGGCCGCAGTGCGGGGACCCCTGTCACGTCCGCCACGATCTGGCACCAGAACGAGTTGCCCGAGCCCCCGCCCGACATCGCCAGCGCGGTCGAACTCGTACTCGCTGCCGACGCGCATTCCTTGATCACATAGGCGAGTCCCTCCAGGCATGCCCGGGCGATGTCAGCGCGGGAGTGCGCGAAATGGAGGCCTCCGATCGTGCCTCTCGCGGACCGATCCAGAAAAGGCGCGCGCTCGCCCACGCCCGAAAGGTAGGGCCAGATGATCACTCCGTTAGCCCCGGGGGGTGACTGGCTCGCGAGCTCGGTGAGTGCCGCCGCATCCGGCAATCCCAGCAGCTGAGCGGTCCAATCCACGACGCCCGTGCCCGCCAGCGTGGGGAAGGCGCGTACGACGGAGGGGCCGTGCCCGGTGAGCAGCGTCAGCCCGCCCGGCTCGCCTGTGGTGTCGGCGTGCGCCTCGATCACCCCCGCGCAGAGGGTGGTGCCCAGAATGCAGAAGGCGTCTGCGACGTCCACTGCGCCGCTGCCCAGAGCGGTGGCCACCACGTCGTACGGGGCGAGGACCACGGGCGTATTCGGTTCGAGTCCGGCAGACAGGGCGATGTCGCGTCGCAGTGGTTGCACGAGCTCGTCGCCCTCCAGCACGCGGGGCACGAGCGTGGCGTGGTCCTGCAGCCCGTAGAGCTCGAGCAGCATTCCTGATCCGCCGCCGGTGTGGACGTCCAGCCACGGAGCGGACGCCTCGGAGAAATGCAACCCCCGCACGCCCGTGAGCGCGAGGAAGATCCAGCTTCCGCAGGTCAGGACGCAATCGACGCCGTCCAGTCCCGGGCCGCGGTCGAGCTGATGACGCATGATCGCGTTGGGCAGCCCCTTGTTGCCGAGGGATCCGTTGATACGGAATACCCGCTCCAAAGTGCCGTCGGCCTCCCAGGCGGCGAGGACCCCGTCGGCCCGCCCATCGTTCCAGAGGATCGCGTCGCCGGCAGGACGTTCATCCGCGCCCACGGGCCAGAAGCCGTCGCCCTGTGCCGTGATCGCGATCGACGTCACCGGCTCCGATGAGGCGGCGACGGCCTCCCTCATGGTGGTGAGCACGGCGCCGAGGACGTCCGCCATATCTTGCTCGACCCGGCCCGACTCCGGCCTCGACACCCGCGTGGGGCGTCGTGACACGGTGAGCTCCCGCCCGTCGGCGGAGAAGACGACCGACTTGATCACAGAGGTACCCGCGTCCACGCAGAGGATCGCGCTCACAGGGTGGCTCGTGGATGTGTGACAGTCGACATGTGCTGGGTGGCGTGATCATTCGCGCTTCCTCACACAGTAGTCGCCCGCATGAGCGCTCCCGCAGTGGCCATCAACGCCGATGTGAGAATTACCATTTTGATTGACAGAATTACCGCTCGGATTGCTATGATTACCGTGCCCGGTCTTCACAGTAGGCAGACCAGGCCAGTCGCCCCACCCTCGGTGATCGTCACCCCGGGGTTCTCGAAGTCGAGAGGTACACACAATGAAGTCAAAGACCTTGGTCGCGGCCGCGCTCGGCGCCACCGCGATGATCATCTCCCTCACTGCTTGCTCCGGGGGAACAGCGGGCGGGGGGTCCACGGGTGGGGGCGAGGCGGCGTCGTCCGGCACGATCGCCTTCTTGATGCCCGACCTCGCTTCCACCCGATACGAGCAGCAGGATGCTCCGCTCTTCAAAGAAAAGGTTGCGGAGCTGTGCCCGGACTGCACCGTCAACTATCAGAACGCGGCAGGAGATCCCTCCACGCAGCAGGAGCAGGCCGAGGCGGCCATCGCCGACGGAGCCCAGGTGATCGTCCTGGACGCCGTCGACACCAAGGCCGCAGCCGCCATCGTCCAGAATGCTCAGTCACAGGGCATCAAGGTGGTCACGTACGACCGCCCCATCGTGGACATCGCCGCGGACTTCTACGTGTCGTTCGACAACGAGGCCATCGGATACGCGATCGCCGAGTCGGTGCTCACGCAGCTGGACGCGGACGGTGCGACCGGGGGAGTGCTCCAGGTCAACGGTTCGCCCACGGACAACGCCGCCGGCCTCATCCGCGATGGCGTGGACAAGGCGATCCAGGAGAACGGCCGTGAGCTCCTGGCCGCCTACGACACGCCGGCGTGGGATCCGCAGAAGGCACAGGACTGGGTGAGCGGCCAGATCGCGGAATTCTCCAACCAGATCGTGGGCGTCATCGCCGCGAACGATGGAACGGCGGGCGGCTCGATCGCCGCACTCACGGCTGACGGAGTCACCCCGCTGCCGCTGGTTTCGGGTAACGACGCGGAGGTGGCCGCGATCCAGCGCATCGTTTCGGGAAGCCAGTTCAACACCATCTCGAAGCCCATCGCAACGGTGGCCGGTGCGGCTGCTGATGTCGCTGTGCAGCTGCTGAACGGCGAGACCCCGACGGCCGACACGACGCTCTTCGACACGCCGGCTCAGCTCTTCGAGCCGACCGTCGTCACGAAGGAGAACGTCAAGGAGGTCATCTTCGACGGTGGCATCTACACCGCGGACCAGATCTGCACCGCCGAGTACGCGGCGGCGTGCACGGAACTGGGTATCCAGTAGAACCAAGCCGAAGGGGTGCGATCAGGCGATACGCATGATCGCACCCCTTCCTTGAGAGGAGTCACGATGCCCACCGAAACGGAAACCACACCCAACCCCCACCTCGTCTTGTCTCTGCGGGGAGTCAGCAAGAGCTTCGGGGCCGTCGCTGCCCTGACGGACATCGACCTCGATGTGCACTCCAGTGAAGTCGTCGCCCTCGTCGGCGACAACGGAGCCGGCAAGTCCACGCTCATCAAGGTGCTCGCCGGAGTGCACCAGCCCGACTCCGGGACCATCACCTTCGCAGGGGAGGAGATCCGCCTGCAGAGCCCCACCGCCGCCATCGAGCATGGAATCGCGACCGTCTTCCAGGATCTCGCGCTCTGCGACAACCTCGACGTCGTCCAGAACCTCTTCCTCGGTCGCGAGCTCTCCCCGGTGCGATTGAACGAGATCGAGATGGAGGTTCGTGCCTGGAGCCTCCTGCGGCAGCTGTCCGCCAAGATCCCCTCCGTGAGGATTCCGATCGCGGCCCTCTCAGGCGGTCAGCGCCAGACGGTGGCCATCGCCCGGTCGTTGCTGGGCGAGCCGAAGCTCGTCATGCTCGACGAGCCGACCGCCGCACTCGGTGTCGCGCAGACCGCCGAGGTCCTGAACCTCGTCGAGCGGCTCCGCGAACGCGGGCACGGGGTCATCCTCATCAGCCACAACATGGACGATGTCCGGATGGTCGCCGACCGGGTCGTCGTTCTGCGTCTCGGGAAGAACAACGGCGAGTTCGCCGTGAAGGACGCCAATCAGAACGACATCATCGCCGCTATCACCGGCTCCCAGGACAACGCAGTCAGTCGACGCCAAGCAACGCGCGAGGCGAGTGAAGGGATCGAATCATGACCGCCATCCAACCCCCCACCGACCTTCAGGACGAGCGCCTGCGGCCAGCGGGTGCGGGCGCGCGCGGCCAACTGAAGTCCCTCGTCGACAAGCTTCGTGGGGGAGACCTCGGCTTCCTGCCCGTCATCGTGGGTCTCGTCATCATCTGGTCGGTCTTCCAGGCCCTGAACCCGACGTTCCTCTCCAGCCGCAACCTCAGCAATCTGCTCATGCAGTCGGTCGCCGTCGGAGTGCTCGCTCTCGGAATCGTCTTCGTCCTTCTCCTCGGCGAGATCGATCTGTCGGTCGGGTCGGTGAGCGGTCTGGCCGCCGCGATCATGGCCGTCTACAGCGTGAACAACGGATGGCCGCTCTGGGCCGCCATCGGGGCGGCCATCGCCGTCGGAGTGCTGATCGGCTTCTTCTACGCCGCCATCTACAACATCGTCGGAGTGCCGTCGTTCGTGATCACCTTGGCGGGTCTGCTCGGGTTCCTCGGGCTGCAATTGTTCGTCCTCGGCCCCAGCGGCACCATCAATCTGCCGTTCGATTCACCGATCGTGGTGTTCGGTCAGCTCGCCTTCGTTCCACAGCCCATCGCGTATGTTCTCGCTGTCGCCACCGCGGCGGCACTCGCCATCACGCAGATCGCCCGTTCTCGCGGACGCGCCAAGGCCGGTCTCTCAGCGCCGTCCCTCACCGGAATCCTCATCGGAGCCGCGGTTCTGGCGGCCGTCCTGGTGTTCGTGGTGTTCTACCTCTACGACGGCGCTCGGGGGATCGGCTGGATGGTCGTCCTCTTCGTCGCCCTCGTGCTCATCGCGAACTATGCGCTGACGCGCACGTCCTGGGGTCGATCGGTGTTCGCCGTCGGTGGCAACCGGGAAGCGGCGCGACGGGCGGGGATCAACGTCGTCCGCGTATACACGTCCGTCTTCGTCATCGCGTCGACCTTAGCCGTGGTCGGGGGCATCCTCGCGGCCGGCCGACTTGCCGCGGCCTCCCAATCGAGCGGCGCGGGGGACACGAACCTCAACGCGATCGCGGCCGCGGTGATCGGCGGCACGAGCCTCTTCGGCGGGCGCGGTTCTGCCTTCGCAGCGCTGCTCGGGATCATCGTGATCCAGTCGATCACGAGCGGACTCACGCTGCTGAACATGGATCCGTCGATCCGGTACATGGTGACGGGCGCGGTCGTGCTGATCGCCGTCTCGCTCGACGCCCTCGCTCGGCGATCCCGGCGAGCGCACGGGCGGGGCTGAGCCCTTGTTCCGAAGGTGGTCGGGCCGGCGGACATTCGTCGGGCCGGCCATCTTTTGGGGGGAAGCGCCGACGCATCACTCGAGCGCGGGCTCCGGCATCCGCACGACGGTCACCCCGTGTGTCGTCGGAGGCCCGCTCATCGCGGCGAGAGCGGCTCCGGCATCCGCCAGCTCGATCACCTCCCCGACCAGGCGGTCGGGGCGGAGGGCGCCGGAAGCCACGAGCTCCAGCATGCCGGGGTAGTCGCGGGCGGCCATGCCGTGCGAACCGTAGAGCTCCAGCTCTTTCGTGATGACCTGTCCCATCGGTATCGCGGGCGCGGCGTCGCCCCCCAGTAACAGGCCGACCTGGATGTGGCGTCCGCGCGGACGCAGGGACGCGATCGACGCGATGGCGGTCGCGCTCGTGCCCACGGCGTCGAGTGAGACGCGCGCGCCCCCGCCGGTCACCTCATGGATCGCGGTGACGGTGTCGTCGCCCGCCTCGAGGACGACTTCGGCACCGAAGTCCCTCGCTGCGCGCAGAGCGTCCAGGGACCGGTCGACGGCGATCACCCGGGCCCCGAGAGCAGTCGCGATCATGACCGCCGACAGACCGACGCCGCCGCACCCGTGGACGGCCACCCATTCATCGGGCTTCGGGCGACCGTGGACGGTGACCGCCCGGTAGGCGGTCGCGAAGCGGCAGCCCAGGGAGGCTGCGGCGACGAAGTCCACGGCGTCGGGCAGGTGCACGACGTTGAAGTCGGCAGCGGGTATGGCCACCAGGTCGGCGAAGGTCCCGGGCATCGTGAAGCCGGGCTGCGACTGGTGGGGACAGATCTGCGCCTCGCCGGCCAGACACCACTCGCATCGGCCGCAGCCGCAGACGAACGGCGCGGTGACCCGATCGCCCACTTCGAGGGTCGTCACCTCGGGTCCGACGGCCGCGACGACTCCCGCGAACTCGTGGCCGGGGACCTGAGGAAGATCCACGGGGTCGTGTCCCTGCCAGGCGTGCCAGTCCGATCGGCATACGCCCGTTGCGCGCACCGCGATGAGCACGCCGTCGTCGGGCAACGGCGGGCTGTCGATCTCGACCAGGGAGGGGATGACGCCGTAGGCGTCATAGCGGAGTGCCTGCACGATGTGATCGTAGTCGCGCCGCGTGCGGTGGGTCAGACTGGAGATCGTGACCATCCGCATCGAAGACGTCGGCGTCGACGACCCCCGCGCGGTGGCACTCCGGCGCGTGCTCGACGAAGACCTGACAGAGCGCTATGGGACGCAGAACGCGGGGGAGTCCCCGGAGCTGACCGCGGCCCGCACCGAAGCCCTTCGCGTGCACCCCGAAGAGGTCGTCGCCACCTGGCTCGCGCTCGACGACGACGGCACCCCGCTCGGGCACGTCATGCTGCGTCGACGCAGCGACGAATGGGAGCTCAAGCGTCTCGTCGTCCCCGCGTGGGCACGACGACGCGGTGTCGGTTCCGCCCTGACCGCGACCGTCATCGACCGGGCCCGCGCCGGCGGTGCGCGCCGGGTCGTCCTGCAGACGGGGCATCCCCAGCAGGAGTCGCTCGCCCTCTACACCAAGGCCGGCTTCACACCGATCCCGGTCTACGAGCCCTACCGGGAGACGATGCCGAATTCGCTCTGCTTCGAACTGCGGCTCGACGAGCGATGACTGCGGCGTGACGGCGGCTGCCCGCCGGCTGCTGCCCGGCCGGTGCAGCCGTCAGGCCCTCACGCGGCGGCGATGAGCGATTCCGCCAGGGGACGACGCACGCGGGGGGCCGCCTCGCGCTCCTGAAGGGCCTCGGGGAGGGCGGCCGGGTCGCCGAGCGCACCGATGGCGATCGCGACCGTGGGGGTGAAACGCTCGTCCAGACCGAAAGCCGCGCTGACGGCTGCGCGGTCGAAGCCGCCCATCTGGTGGACGTACAGGCCGTCGTGGTGGGCCTGCACGCTCAGGTGCGCGACCGCCTGGCCGAGGTCGTAGGTCGCGAAATGCATGGGCGTGCCGTCTTCGGCCGTGGTCTCGGCGACACCGATGATGATCGCGCCGGCATCGCCGGCCCACACCTTGTTGAATCCCATCAGCGCGTCGACGACAGTCGCGTGCGCGTCGGTTCCACGGCGGGCGACGATGAAGCGCCACGGCTGGGTGTTGTTGGCGGACGGCGACCAGCGAGCCGCCTCGAGCGCGCTCGCCAGCTTCTCCTCGTCGACGGGCGCCGAGGTGTCGTAGGCGCGGGGGCTCCAGCGATCGGCGAGGACGTCGAGCACGGGGCTGTCGGTCTGGGCGGAGCGGGCGGTCTGCAGGGAGGTGTTCATGGCTGTTCCTTCGGACGAGTGCGGAATTGTCGGGGGCGCCATCGACCCACGGAGGTCCAACACCATGCGCTCGAATACATTCCCGGCGGTTCTGACCAACGACGGGAAGAGCGGATGCAGCGGCCCCTGGACACGCCGGTCCACCGGGTGCATCGTGGAGACATGTTCACGACCGACAAGGCATTCAGCGGATTCAGCGTCGACGACATCGACGCGGCACGCACGTTCTACGGCGAGACGCTCGGGCTCGAGGTCTCCGACAATGCGATGGGATTCCTCGAGCTCCATCTCGCGTCGGGCGCCGGCATCCTGATCTACTCGAAGCCCAACCATGAACCGGCGGGTTTCACGATTCTGAACTTCCCCGTCGCGAACATCGACGAGGCGGTGATCGACCTGAACTCCCGCGGGGTCGAGACCAAGATCTACGCCGACGAGGACTTCCCCTCGGACGAGCGCGGGATCGTGCGGGGCGACGGTCGAGGACCCGACATCGCGTGGTTCCGCGACCCCGCCGGCAACGTTCTGGCCGTGCTCCAGGACGACTGACGCGTCAGAGCGCCGGCCAGGACGCCGGCCCGGTCGTGCCCGCGGCGTACTCGTCGAGGGGCACCGCGCCGTCACGCCACGCGTCGAGCACCGGCTGCACGATCCGCCAGCACTCCTCGGCGGTGTCGCCGCGGACGGCGAGCGTCGGGTCCTGGTCGAGGATGCCCGAGAGCACTTCGGCATAGGCCAGCATCCCGCCCTGCGCGAGGTCGGTGTCCAGCGCCGCCCGGTCGAGGGCGAACGCGTCGCCCGGGCCGTTGAAGTTGATCTCGAGCGACATGACGGCGGGGTCGAGCGAGAGGCGGAGCACCGACGGTGCGGTCGAGCCGGTGAATCCGGTCGGCAGGTGCGTCACCGGTTTGAAGGTGATGACGATCTCGCGCCGCAGGCCGCCGAGCGCCTTGCCGGAGCGGAGCGTGAAGGGCACGCCCTCCCAGCGCGAGTTGGCGATGCCGACGGTCATCTCGGCGAGGGTCTCGGTCTCGCGATTCGGATCGACCCCGGGTTCGTCCGCGTAGGCGGGCAGCGACCGGCGACCGACTTTGCCGGCCGTGTACCGGGCGCGATGCGAGTTGTCGATCGGGTCGTCCTGCCACACGCTGGTCGCCCTCAGCACGGCGCCCTTCGCGTCGCGGAGGTCGACGGCGTCGAGGGTCGCGGGCGGATCCATCGCCACGACGGCGAGGATCTGCAGCAGGTGGCTCTGGATCATGTCGATCAGCGCGCCGGCCTTGTCGTAGTAGCCGGCGCGGCCCTCGAGCCCCAGCGCCTCGTCGAAGCGGATCACGACGGAGTCGATGTGCGCCGACGACCACACCGGCTCGAAGATGCGGTTCGAGAACCTCGCGCCGAGGACGTTCAGCACCGTGGAGCGGCCCAGGAAGTGGTCGATCCGGTAGACCTGGTTCTCGGGGACGATCTTGGCGAGCTGCTCGTTCAGGACGTGTGCGCTGGCCTGGTCCGTGCCGAACGGCTTCTCCAGCGCCAGCATCAGTCCCGCCGGCACGTCGATCCTCGCGAGGGCCTCGCACGATGCGGCGGCGACGGCGGGCGGCACGGCGAAGTACAGCGCGACCTTGCCGTCTATCCCGGCCAGCAGTCCCGCCATGTCCTCCGCGGACGTGATGTCGACCTGCCGGTAGTCGGTCTCCTTCAGCAGACGGTTCACGCCCGCGCCCGCAGCGTTCACCTTCGCGAACGAGGTGGCGACCGTCTTGCGCCACCGCTCGTCGTCCCAGTCGTCGATCCCGGCGCCGATCAGGCGGATGCGCCGTTCGCGCTCGCGCGTGAGCAGCTGCCCGAGCGCAGGCAGCAGCAGCCGCGAGGTGAGGTCGCCGGAAGCGCCGAGGATGATCAGGGTCGTGTCGGTGGCCATGGCGCCACCCTAGACCGCGCAACACTGTAAGACTCGACGCATGGCTGCACCCATCGAGGACTATGCGATTCTGAGCGACTGCCACACGGCGGCGCTCGTGTCGCGGGAGGGCAGTATCGACTGGCTGTGCCTTCCCCGCTACGACTCTCCGTCGACGTTCGGGGCGCTTCTGGGCACCGAGGATCACGGGCGATGGATGCTGCGTCCCACCGACCCGCACGCGCAGACATCGCGCCGCTATGACGGCGACGGGTTCGTGCTGCTCACCCGCTGGGAGACGGCGGCCGGTGTCGCCGAGGTCGCGGACGTGATGCCCTACGGCGACCGTCGTCCCGACGTGATCCGCCGCATCCGGGGGCTCGAGGGAACGGTCGAGTTCACGCAGGAGCTGCGCGTCCGCTTCGACTACGCGCGCTCGATGCCCTGGATGCGTCAGGCGGGGACGGATGCCGCGCCCGCCCTCGTCGCGACGGCAGGGCCCGACGCACTCGTCCTGCGCGGCGCCGCGCTCCGCGCGACCGACCACGCTCACACGGGAACGGTGACGGTGTCGGCGGGGGAGGTCGCCGACCTCACCCTCACCTGGTTCCCGTCGCACCGGCTCATCCCCGATCCCGTCGACGTCGACGCCGCCTTCGAGACAACGGCCGCGTGGTGGCGGCAGTGGGCGGACGGCATCGAACACGACGGGCCGCATCACGAAGCGGTCGTGCGGTCGCTCCTCGTGCTGCGCGCGCTCACGCACGAAGACACCGGCGGTATCGTCGCGGCCGCCACGACATCGCTCCCCGAGGATTTCGGCGGCTCGCGCAACTGGGACTACCGCTACGTGTGGCTCCGTGATGCGTCGCTGACCCTGGAGGCGCTCATCAGCCACGGCTTCACGGAAGAGGCCGTGCAGTGGCGACGGTGGCTCGTGCGGGCGATCGCCGGCTCACCCGCAGACGTGCAGATCATGTACGGCATCGCCGGCGAACGTCGGCTGACCGAACGCGAGCTCGACAACTTCCCCGGATACGACGGCGCGGCACCGGTGCGCATCGGCAACGGGGCCGTGGAGCAGTACCAGGCCGACGTGATCGGCGAGGTCATGGTCGCGCTCGAGGCCGCGCGTGTGGCGGGCGTCGACGAGGGCGAGTACTCGTGGCCGCTCCAGCGCGCGCTCCTGGGCTACGTCGAGGAGAACATCGGCCGCGCCGACAACGGCATCTGGGAGATCCGCGGCGAACCGCGCATGTTCACGCACTCCCGCGTCATGATCTGGGCGGCGTTCGATCGTGGCGTCCGGGCTGTCCGCGAGCACGGGATGCCGGGCGAGCTCGAGCGCTGGGAGGCGCTGTGCGACCGCATGCGCGCCGAGATCGACACGAGCGGCTACGACGAGGCGCGCGGGCACTTCGTGCAGAGCTACGGCTCGACCGAGGTCGACGCCGCGCTCCTGCTGCTGCCGCAGGTGGGTTACTGCGCCCCGGATGATCCGCGCATGCTGGGCACCGTCGCCGAGCTGGAGCGCCGGCTGATGCACGCGGGTCTCCTGCACAGGTACCGCACGGCGTCCGATGTCGACGGACTGCCCGGGACCGAGCATCCGTTCCTCGCCTGCTCGTTCTGGCTCGTCGAGCAGTACGCGGGCAGCGGGCGCCTCGCTGACGCGCACGAGCTGATGGACCGTGTCTGCGGGCTGGCCAATGACGTGGGGCTGCTGTCGGAGGAGTACGACGTCACGCTGCGGCGGCACGTCGGCAACACCCCGCAGGCGTTGTCGCACCTGGCGCTGGTGCGCGCCGCGGACGCGCTGGTGGCCCGCTCGGAGCGCTGAGCGCGCCCGGTTGGCACGCGAGGAGCGGATGCCGCGACCAGTGGCCGCGGCATCCGCTCCTCGTCGTCGTCGGCTCAGCCGCGGAGCGCCTCGACCAGCTTGACGCGACTGCCCATGCGCAGCAGGGAGTTCTGGTAGATCTTCGCGCCGAGCAGGATCGCCGCGACGCATGTCGCGATGAGGATGACGATCGACACCAACGGCTCCCACCACTGCGCCTCGCCGAGGAACAGGCGCATCGGCATGCCCACCGGGGCGGAGAACGGCACGTAGGACATGATCGCCAGCACCGTGGGGTTGTCGTTGAAGAAGATGACCAGGAAGTACGGCGCCATGATGAGGATCGTGATCGGGAACGTCGTCGAGCCGATGTCCTCCTGACGGGAGACCATCGCGCCGGCCGCGGCGAACAGGGCGGCCAGCAGCACGAACCCGAACAGGAAGAACACCGCGAACCAGAGGATGGGCGCTCCGAGCAGTTCGAGCAGCTCGCTCTGACCGATGATCGTGAGCCCGACGATGGATATCGCCGCCAGCACGAGGATCTGCGCCATGGCCAGGATCGTGTTGCCGATCACCTTGCCGGCGAGGAGCGTGCGTGCCCGGATCGCCGAGATGAGGATCTCGACCACGCGCGTCTGCTTCTCTTCGACGACGCTCGCGGCGATGGTGGACCCGAACAGGCTCGCCGCCATCAGGAAGACCACGCCGAAGCTGATCGCGACGAAGTAGCGCACGATGTCATCGGTCTGCGACGGATCCAGCAGCTCCACCCTCGGCACCTCCGACAGCTGCATCGTCAAGCCGCTCGGGGCGGATGAGTTCGCGATCAGCACGTAGCCGAACGGTGTGGCCGAGGGGTCGGCGACGATGGCGGCGTCGACCGTGCCGTCGGTCACGAGCTTCTCGGCGGCGGCGCGGTCGGCCACTTCGGTGACCTCCAGTCCCTCCGTCGAGGTGAGCAGCGACGCGGCGTCCGCGGTGATCGCCACCGGCGTCCCGCCCTGGTTCTGCGCGCTCAGCCCCCCGAACACGATCCCGGCCAGCGCGGCGATGAAGAGGATCGCCGAGGAGATCAGGAACGCCTTGCTGCGGAGCTTGGTGCCGATCTCGCGTTCGGCGACGAGCCAGACTGCGGCCGCCTCGCTCGGGGCGCTCGGGCGCGTGCCGGAGCTCCTCCCGCCGGCGCTCGTGGTGCCGGCGCCCTTCTGAGCGGTGCCGTTGTCGGCGGTGCCTCGTGTTGCAGTGCTCATTTCACGACCTCCCGGAAGATCTGGGCCAGACTCGGACGTTGCGGGGCGAAGCTGCCGACGGCTCCGCGGGTGACGGCTTCGCGCAGGACGCGCTGCGCGGTGTCCTCGGAATCGACCTCGAACAGGGCGTATCCGCCGTCGAAATCGACGATGTCCACTCCGGGCTCACCTCGAAGCCACCCGGCATCCCCGACGGTGACCAGCTCGTAGCGATGGCGGGAGTGCGCGGCGCGCAGTGCTTCGCGCTCGCCGGTCGCGCGGATGGTGCCGCCGGCGATGATGACGAGGTCGTCGCAGAGCCGCTCGACCAGGTCGAGCTGATGGGAGGAGAACAGCACCGCGACACCCGACGCGGCGCGCTCCTGCAGCACCGCGGCGACCACGTCGACGGCGATCGGGTCCAGCCCGGAGAAGGGCTCGTCCAGGATCAGCACCTCCGGGTCGTGCACGAGCGCCGCGGCGATCTGCGCCCGCTGCTGGTTACCCAGCGAGAGCGTCTCGACGTTGTCGTTCAGGCGTTCGCCCAGACCGAGGCGCTCGAGCAGAGCAGTGGCGGATGCCGCGGCATCCGTCTTCGAATACCCGTGCAGGCGCGCCAGATAGGTGATCTGCTCGAGCACCTTCATCTTCGGATAAAGGCCGCGTTCCTCGGGCATGTACCCGAAGCGTCGGCGGTCGTCGGTCGATACCGGGGTGCCGTCGAGCGTGACGGTGCCTCCGTCGGCGCCGAGCACGCCCAGCACGATCCGCATCGTGGTGGTCTTGCCGGCGCCGTTGCCTCCGACGAAGCCTGTCAGGCGTCCCGGGCGCACTTCGAAGCCGACGTGGTCGAGCACGCGATGCGTGCCGTAGCTCTTGTCGAGATCTGTGAGTTGCAGCATGCGAATCACGCTACGGATGCCGCGTCCCGGCCGGATCCCCCGTGGGGCGGAGATCTCGCGAGCGTGAGGGGGAGGTGGCCCGCGCCGTGCGGATGAGGCGGCGTCCGGGGTCGTGCGGCGTCGCGGAAGCCGCGCGAACGGTCGCGACACGCCGCTGGGACACGCGGTGGCGCGGAACGTACGGCATGTCGCGACCGTTCGCGGCGCCGAGGGTGCGGCGCGGCCGGGGAGGGCCGGGCGACGAGGCCTTGGCGCCGAGGTCGCGGCGCGCGGGCGTCGAGCGGTCGCTCAGACCAGGTGGTGGCGGAGCGCCAGCACGGCCGCGTGCACGCGGTCGCGCGCGCCCAGCTTCTGCAGCACGTTCGAGACGTGCGTCTTGACGGTCGCCTCACCGATGTACAGCTCGGCGGCGATCTCGGCGTTGCTGCGGGCGTCGGCGAGCAGTCGCAGCACCTCGGCCTCACGCTCGGTCAGCGGCTCGGTCAGCGGTGAGGGACCGGGCCTCTCGTCCGCGGCCGGTGCCGTCACGGCCCGCACCGACCCGAAGCGCTCGATCACTCGACGGGTGACCGCCGGGGCCAGCAGCGCGTCGCCGCCCGCCACCACGCGCACGGCCGCGACGAGCTCGCTCGCGCCGGCGTTCTTCAGAAGGAAGCCGCTGGCCCCGGCATCCAGCGCCTCGAAGAGATAGTCGTCGCGGTCGAACGTCGTGACGATCACGACCCGCGCGCTCGACGTCGCATCGGCGACGATGCGCCTCGTCGCCTCGAGTCCGTCCATGTCGGGCATCTGCACGTCCATGCAGATCACGTCGGGTGCGAGCTCGGATGCTGCAGCCACCGCCTGCGCTCCGGTGCCGGCCTCGCCGACCACGGTGATGTCGCCGGCCGACTCGAGGATCGTCCGGAACCCCGCGCGCATCACGGCGTGGTCGTCCGCCAGGAGCACGCGGATCACGACGCGCCCAACGGGACGGCGAGCCGCACGCGGAAACCGCCGCGCGGGCGCGGACCGATCTCGATCGTGCCCCCCGAGGCGACGGCGCGCTCGCGCATCCCGAGCTGGCCGAGCCCCGGCCGCACCGTCACGGCGGCGCGTCCGGTGTTGACGACTTCCAGTTCGAGCGAGTCCGGCCCGTAGCGCAGGCGCACGTCGGCTGCGGCATCCGGCCCGGCATGACGCCGCGCATTCGTGAGGGCCTCCTGGGCGATGCGATAGATGTTGACCTGAGTCACGGCCGGCACCGGCGCCGGCTCGCCGACGATGGTGAACGATGTGGGCAGTCCGGCGGCATCCGAGGCGGCCACCAGCACGGGGAGCGACTCGAGGCCGATCGTCGAGGCGGGGGCGTCGTCGGTCGCGCCGGGTGTACGCAGGGTGTCGAGCAGCCGGTGCAGTTCGTCGACGGCTTCGCGAGCGGATGCCTCGATGCCCGTGATCAGGCGGGCCGAGGCATCTGGATCCGTCGGCAGCACGGCACCGGCCGCGGCCGCCTGCACACCCATCACCGACACGTGGTGGGCGACGACGTCGTGCAGCTCTCGGGCGATGCCCACGCGATCGAGGGCCACCGCCTGCGCCGCGGTGACCTCGCGTTCGCGCTCGAGCTCGGCGGTGCGCTGCACGAGCACGTCGCGTTCGGCGGCGGCCGTCCAGGCGCGCTCGCCGAAGTAGTAGGCGCCGCCGAAGTACAGCGCGTTCACGAGGATGTTGAGCATCGCGCTGGCGATGAAGGGGCTGAACGCCCCGGCGACCACTCCGGCGTCTTCGGCGTGGGTGAGGGCCTCGCCGTACATCGTGGCGAGCAGCCACACGAACATGCCGACGATGATGCCGCCGCGGACGATCGCGGCGCGCCGACGGCGGGGCGACCACGCGCCGACCGTGTAGAACGAGATGAACATGGCGATGTTGCCGACGTAGATCTCGGGCACGCGCAGGCTGACGGCCGCGAAGTAGGCGACCGCGATGATCACCGCGACGATGGCCGGCCATCGCCGTCGCGCGGCCAGGGGCGCCGCCAGCACGAAGGCGTAGACGATCGCGTACTGCATCGGACCCTGCTCGTCGCCGTAGACGCCGGCGATCGCACTGAGCACCGAGCTCAGGAGCGCGCCGACGAAGATGACGGCGGCCAGGACGACGTCGTTGCGCAGCTGCTGCCGGGTCGGCGCCAGCCGCTGCGGGCGTGGGGTGGGAGGAGCGGATGCCACGCCCCCACGCTACGGGCAGCCCGGCGGTGAGGCATCCCCCGTGCGGGGGAGGTGACGAACGGGTAGAAAGGGTCCATGACCGGTCGGATCACGATAGATCTGTTCACCACGCTCGACGGCGTCGCGCAGGCCCCGGGCGGACCCGACGAGGACACTTCCGGTGGCTTCGAGTTCGGCGGCTGGCAGGCGCCCGTCGAGGACGAGAGGATCGCCGAGCTCGTCGGCGCCGGCATCGAAGCGATGGATGCGCTCGTGCTCGGACGCCGCACCTACGACATCTTCGCGGCATACTGGCCGCAGCACACCGGCACCCCGGTCGGACGTCGTTTCGCGGAGATTCCGAAGTACGTCGCCTCACGGCATCCGTTCGTCCCCGAATGGGCAGGAACAACCCATCTGGGAGAGGATGCGGTGGCCGCCGTCACCGCACTCCGCGACGTCCACGAGAACATCCATGTGATCGGCAGCATCGACTTCGTGCAGTCGCTGCTCGCCGTCGAGGCGTACGACGAACTGAAACTCTGGGTGCACCCCATCGTCCTCGGGCAGGGACGCAAAGTGTTCCCGGACGGCGCGGTGCCTGCGCGGCTCCGGCTGCTCGAACCGCCGGTCGCGGGGAACACCGCCGTCCAGCTGCGCTACGCCCCGGACGGGAAGCCCACGACGGGTCAGATGTAGCCGCCGGCGTCACGCGAAGCGGCCTCAGAAGATCATCGGTCGATCGTCGTCGTCGTCGGGGCCGTTCAGATCGAGGTCGACGACGACCGGAACGTGGTCGCTCGGTGCCTCGCCCTTGCGCTCGTTGCGGTGGATGGCCGCGCCCGCCACGGCGTCGGCGAACGCGTGCGAACCCAGCACGAAGTCGATGCGCATGCCCTCGTTGCGGGGGAAGCGCAGCTGCTTGTAGTCCCAGTACGTGAAGCCGGTCGGCACCAGCGGACGCACGACGTCTGTCAGCCCGGCCGCCTCCAGGGCGGCGAACGCCTCGCGCTCCGGGGGCGACACGTGCGTCGCGAACCCCTCGACCACGGCGGGGTCGCCGTTGTCGGCGTTCGTCGGAGCGATGTTGAAATCACCGGTCAGCGCGAGCGCCGCGTCGGGGTCGGCTGCCAGCTCGTCCCGCACGTGCGCGGTGAGGGCGCTCAGCCAGTCGAGCTTGTAGTAGTAGTGCGGATCGCCCAGCGAGCGCCCGTTGGGCACGTACAGGCTCCACACCCGCACCCCGTCGATGGTCGCCCCCATCGCGCGGGCCTCCTGTGGAGCATCCGGCCCCTCGTGGCCTTTCGCGAATCCCGGCATGCCGGGGAAGGACGTGGCGACGTCGGTCATCGCCGAGCGGCTTGCGATGGCGACCCCGTTCCACTGCGAGAAGCCGTACGCCTCGACGTGGAAACCCGCGTCCTCGAAGGCCTCGTAGGGAAACTGCTCGGTCTTGCACTTGATCTCCTGCATCGTGAGCACGTCGACGCTCTCGCGCACGGCGAAGTCGACGATGCGGTCGACGCGGGCACGGACGGAGTTCACATTCCAGGTCGCAAGACGCATGGAGCCAGCCTAGGCCGGGGTGCCGACGCCGATCGCCTCCGAGCGCTCGAGGGCCGCACGCATCTCGACGGCCATGACGGCGCTCAGCTGCGTGGCCAGGCTCACCCGGCCGGTCGGGGTGCTGCGCCAGTCGTCGCCGGCGAGCATGAGGCCGTCGCGCTGCGCGCTCTCCCAGAGGGAGTCGGTGCTCCCGCGCACGAACGCGACCAGCTCGAGGCGCCCGGCCGCACCGGGGTCGAGGTGCGGCAGCAGCAGCCCGAGGTAGCGGTAGAAGATGCCGCGGAACAGCCCGGAGTCGCCGCCGTCGTCCTCGCTCACGAAGACACCGCCACCGGTGAGCTGCCGGATGGTCGCGAGCGCGGTCTCCTCCGCGGCCCGTAGGGGTGTGCGATCGCCGGTCGCCCGCCCGATCTCGACGGCCGCCCCGATGTAGAGGCCCTGGTTGTAGGTGAAGCGCCAGTGGTCGACCGTGCCGTCGCCGGTGCGGTTGACCCCGTCGTCGACGATCCCGTCGGCCCCGCGCATGCGGGTCGTGAGCCAGTCGAATCCGCGCCGCGCATACTCGAGGGCTCGCGGGTCGCCGTCGGCTGCGGCGAGGCGGGCCGCGAGGATCGCGAACGGGCCGTTCGCCGGCGTGTTCTTGTACGCGAGCTGCTGCGTCCGCCAGGCCAGACTCTGCCCGAACGCGTCGTTCCAGCCGCGCCGGAACGAGTACTCCCACAGCGCGCGCGCATCCTCGCCGGCCGCGACGTCGCCCGCGGCGGTGCGCAGGCGCTGCAGGGCGAGCGCGAACCAGAGCATGTCGTCGAAGTAGTCGTTGTACAGCGACCCCCGGTTACGACGACGGATGCCGCGTGCCACGCGCGCGGCATCCTCCGCCCATGCCACGCGCCGGGTGCGCTCGAACGCATCGAGCCGGACGTCGACCAGATGTGCGAGCCACCAGTAGTGGAACGGCTCGTGCAGCCGCCGCGGGAACGTCATATGTGCGATCCGACGGTCATCGGCGCCGAAGAACTCGTCGATGCTCTGCTGCGCGATATCGGCCCGATGCGCCCAGGTGGAGGCGGACGGCGCTGCGGCGTCGGCGCGTGCGTTCATGCCCCGACGATACCCAGCGCCGGCGACCGGCGGCACCGTCTCCTTCGCCGCCGGTGGCCGGTCCGTAGAATCGACGGCATGACCGCTGCCTCCACGCCCGAGCTCGAAGCCGACCGCCAGGCGCTCATCGCCCTCATCAAAGATGAGGCCGTCTTCCACGGCGACTTCACGCTCTCCAGCGGCAAGAAGGCGACGTACTACGTCGACATGCGCAAGCTGACTCTGGATCACCGGGCCGCGCCTTCGATCGGTCGCATCATGCTCGACCTCATCAAGGACGTCGACGGCGTCATCGCGGTGGGGGGCCTCACGCTGGGTGCCGATCCGATCGCCAACTCGGTGATGCACGAGTCGGCGCGCACCGACAGCCCGCTCGACGCGTTCGTCGTGCGGAAGGAGCCGAAGGACCACGGCCGCGGACGTCAGGTGGAGGGGGCGGATGTCGCCGGCAAGCGCGTCGTCGTCGTCGAAGACACCTCGACCACCGGCCAGTCCGCGCTCAAGGCCGTCGACGCGCTGCGCCGCGAGGGCGCCGAGGTCGTCGCCGTCGCCGTGATCGTGGACCGCAGAACCGGGGCACAGGCAGCCGTCGAAGCGGAAGGGCTGGAGTGGCTCGCCGCGATCGACCTCGACGATCTCGGCCTCGCACCCCAGTAGCTCCGCGCCGAAAGCAGCGCCTCGCTCGTCCCGCGCCGGAAGGGAGCGGCGGGGAGGTCAGGAGCCGACCGGCGGATCACTCCGATCGTCGCCTGCGGGCGGATCGTTCCGCTCGTCGCGGTGGCTGCGCACGAGCTGCATCACGAACACGATCAGCGTCCCCAGCAGGATGATGACGCTCACGCCGTACAGCAGTGCCTGCGCAAGCGGTGTCATGCGGGCCGCTTCCCGGCCGAGGCATCCGTCACGATCTTCTGCACCCGCGCCGCGCGCGTCTCGGGCCGCTTCGCCATGGCGATCAGGGTCAGTCCCTGCTTCCGCGCGGACGCGGGGAAGGCGTCCCAGTTCGCCCGGGCCGCAGGCGCCGCGTCGAGGGCGGCCGTGAGCTCAGGAGGTTCGATGCCGGCCTCGGGCCCGTCGAGCATGGTCCACGACCCGTTGGCCTTCGCGACCTCGATCGCGCGGACGCCCGCCGCCTCCAGGAGACCCGCGGCCTCGAGGTCGATCAGACGGGCCTTGTTGGTCGCGGCCCATCCGCTCGACGGGCGCCGCGGCGCGAACCAGAGACCCGACGTCTCCTCGTCGAAGGTCCGCACCGGACCGTCGATCCAGCCGAAGCACAGTGCGGTGCGGATCGCCTCCTCGTAAGGGATGTGGAGGTGGGTGTACCCGGCCCGTCCGCGCACGAGCCACACTCCGGTCGCCGAGGCGTGGTTCCCGGCCAGCCAGGCGCGCCAGGTCGCGGCATCCGCGGCCACCACCTTCTCGCCGTCGTCGAGCGCTCCCATCAGAGGATGTCCGTCTCCTCCACCTCGAGCGGCTCGTCGCGCACGAGGTCGGCGACGGAGTCGAGCACCTCGTCGGGGCGGAACGGGTAGCGCTCCATCTCGGTGCGATCGCTGATACCGGTGAGCACGAGGATCGTGTGCAGCCCCGCCTCGATGCCGGCGACGACGTCGGTGTCCATCCGGTCGCCGATCATGCCGGTCGTCTCGGAGTGCGCGCCGATGCGGTTCAGCGCCGACCGGAACATCATGGGGTTCGGCTTGCCGACGACGTAAGGCTCCTTGCCGGTCGCCTTGGTGATGAGGGCGGCGAACGAGCCCGTCGCCGGCACGACGCCGTGCGCGGTCGGCCCGGTCGCGTCAGGGTTCGTCACGATGAAGCGCGCGCCGGCGTTGATGAAGCGGATCGCCTGCGTGATCGCCTCGAACGAGTACTGCCGCGTCTCGCCGACCACGACGTAGTCGGGCAGCGACTCGGTCATGACGAAGTCCGCTTCGTGGAGCGCTGTGGTCAGGCCCGCCTCGCCGATGACGAATGCGGTGCCGCCCGGCAGCTGCGAGCGCAGGAAGTCGGCCGTCGCGAGCGCCGAGGTCCAGATGCGGTCTTCGGGGACGTCGAGACCGGACCGTCGCAGCCGCGCGCTGAGATCCCGCGGCGTGAAGATCGGGTTGTTGGTGAGCACCAGGAACGGGGTGCCCTCATCGCGCCACTGGGCGAGCAGGTCGGACGCACCGGGGATCGGCCGGTTCTCGTGGACGAGGACACCGTCCATGTCGGTCAGCCAGCATTCGATATCGGCGCGGGTCCGCATGGTGTCAGCCTATTCCGTGGACGCGCGCGAAGACATACGCGCGGGGGCATAGTCTCATCTCGTGGCGCGCGCCGATTGGGATCCCGAGGACCTCCCCGACCTCTCAGGGCGCACCTATCTGATCACGGGCTCCAACGCGGGTCTCGGATACTTCGCGACCGAACAGCTCGCCGGCGCCGGCGCCCACGTCATCATGACGGGCCGCAACCCGAACCGGCTCGCGTCGGCTCGTGCGGCGGTGCTGCGCCGGGTTCCGGATGCCTCGGTGCAGACGCTTCTCCTCGACACGAGCAACCTCGGCTCGGTGCGCGCGGCGGCCGCGACCGCCCGCACCCGCGGGGGACTCGACGGGCTGCTCCTGAACGCCGGCATCGTGCACCCGCCGAAAGAACGCGAGCTGACCATGGACGGCAACGAGGTCGTCTTCGCGACCAACGTGCTGGGTCACTTCGCGCTCGCCGGGGCGATGCTGGCAACCCTCGCGAAAGCGCGCGGACGCATCGTCTGGCTCGGCAGCATGTCGACGTCGATGTGGGCCTACGACCCGGTCGACCCGCAGATGGAGAGCGACTACAGCCCGTGGCGCGCCTACGTGCAGTCCAAGGTCGCCACGACGGCCCTCGGCCTCGAAGCCGACCGGCGGCTGCGTGAGACGAAGGTCGCGGTGCGCAGCATCGTCGCGCATCCGGGATATTCCACCAGCGGCCGCACGATCGGCATCCACGGGGTCAACGAGCCCTCTCGACTGACCCGCTTCACCGACAACCTGCAGGTCGCGTTCACGCAGTCCAAGGACCGCGGCGCGTGGTCGCTCGTGCGGGCACTCGTCGACCCCGCGGTCGAGGGCGGAGAGCTCGTCGGCCCGCGGTTCGTCGCCCGCGGCGCGCCGAGACGCGCGACCCCGGCCAAGATCACGCGCGACCTCGAGATCGGCGCGCGGCTCTGGGGCGTCTGCGAAGACGCCGCCGGCATGCGGTGGCCGTTCGGCCGGGCGGCCGCCGCGTCGAAGTGAGCTCTGCGCGCCGTTCTACGCGGTGAGCCAGACGGCGTCCGCCGCCCCGGCCGGAAGATGCAGGGTGTCGCCGTCGAGCGTCAGGGTCGAGGCATCCGTCACCTGCACGTCGGCGCCGGGGCGCACACCGGCGTCATCCAGCACGCGCAGCAGATCGGGGTCGCGGTCGCTCACCCGCAGCACGCGCCCGCGGTGGCCCGGCTTCGCCGTGCCGAGCAGGGTGAAGGGTTCGCGGTGCACGCGGCCCGCGGCATCCGGAATCGCGTCGCCGTGCGGGTCGAACCGAGGATTGCCGAGCCGGTGGTCGATGCCGTCGAGCAGCCGATCGCTGACGGCGTGCTCGAGAACCTCGGCCTCATCGTGCACCTCGTCCCAGGAGTAGCCGAACTCGCCCACCAGCCAGGTCTCGATCAACCGATGCCGACGGATCACCGCGGCCGCCCGCTGCTCGCCCGCGGGGGTCAGCGACACCGGGCCGTACGGGCGGTGCGACACGAGACCCTGCGCCGCCAGCTTCTGCACCATCTCGGTCACGCTCGAGGGGGCGAGCCCGAGCTCGAGCGCGAGCTGAGACGGGGTGATGCGATCGTCCTGCCACTCGGTGTGGTGGTAGATCGTCTTGAGGTAGTCGTCGATCGCGGGGGAGGCCACGCGCCCAGGGTACCGGCCGAGCATCGCTCAGCCGGTGGCCACGAGCCAGAGCAGCACGCCGTTGAGGGCGATGAGGAAGACGGATGCCGCGATCCCGGCGATCGTCGTGATCCCCCGGTTGCGGTGCGCGCCGAGCACCGCGCGTCGCGATGTGAGTACGACGAGCGGGACGAGCGCGAAGGGGATGCCGAAGGAGAGCACCACCTGGCTGAGGACGAGGGCGAGTGTGGGGTCGAACCCGACGCCGAGGATGACGAGGGCGGGGATCAGGGTGATCAGTCGGCGCGCGAGCAGCGGGACGCGCACGCGGAGGAGCCCGCGCATGATCTCGGCGCCGGCGTAGGCGCCCACCGACGTCGAGGCGAGACCGCTCGCGAGCAGCCCGACGGCGAAGAGCGTCGCGACGAGGGGGCCGATCCCGTTCTCGAGGGCGGCGTAGGCGCCCTCGAGGGTGTCCGTGCCGGCCACGCCCGTGAGGTTCGCGGCGGCCAGCAGCAGGATGCAGAGGTTGACCGTGCCCGCGATGAGCAGCGCGATCGAGACGTCCCAGCGCGTCGCCTTCAGCAGCGTCGGCGTCGGGATGCCGCGGCGGACGGCGAGCGAGGCATCCGGTCCTGTGTCGTCGCCGGCGCCCTCTACCGGAGCGAAGCGGTCGCGCGCGAGGGCGGAGTGCGCGTAGATCGCGTGCGGCATGATCGTCGCCCCGAGGATCGACGCGGCGAGGAGGACGGAGTCGGTGCCCTCGAATCGGGGGACGAGCCCGGCGACGATCCCGGCCGGATCGGGTGGGCCGATGAAGACGCCGACGGTGAAGCCGACGCCGATGACGAGGATCAGTCCGATCATCACGATCTCGAACGTGCGCGCTCCGCGCCGGGACTGCAGGACGAGGAGGCCCATCGAGATCACACCCGTGATCACGCCGCCCCAGAGCAGCGGCACGCCGAAGAGCAGGTGGAGCGCGATCGCGCCGCCGATCACCTCGGCGATGTCGGTGGCCATCGCCACGAGTTCGGCCTGCAGCCAGTACGCACGTCGGGCCCACGGGTTGCGGATGCGTCGTCCCAGCGTCTCGGGGAGGCTCTGCCCGGTGACGATGCCCAGCTTGGCCGAGAGGTATTGCACCAGCCACGCGACGATGTTGCCGAGGACGACGACCCAGACCAGCAGGTAGCCGAAGCGGGCACCGGCGGTCATGTTGCTGGCGACGTTGCCCGGGTCGAGATAGGCCACTCCCGCGACCATCGCCGGGCCGAGCAGCCAGGCGCCGCGGAACGGCGAACGGCGTCGGGCGGCTGCGGGGGCGGTGACGGGTTCGGCCGTGATCCCCAGTGATTTCGGCATACCGAAAAGCTAGACCATTTTTCGGTATGCCGAAAGCGGGTCCGGGTGGCGCTCTCGGGGCCGGCGTGCGCGCAACTCCTCACCATCGGACGCCGTGGGTGGAATTCGGGCCCGATCGGAGCGCGGCAGGGAGATTCTTGGGGAGTTACAGGCCCGGGCAAGTCGGTAGCCTTGCCCGGTGAACGCCGAACCCGAGCCACCCAGGGCCGACGCCGCGGCCGAGCCCGTCGAGCCCTTGCTCGCGGTCGGCGTGGGCCCGTGGCCGGGCGGACCGGACGCGTGGCCGGACGACCCGCACCTCGATCCCGAGCTGCTCGCCGGCGGCGACGCCCGCAACGTCATCGACCGTTACCGCTATTGGCGGATGGACGCGATCGTCGCCGACCTCGACGAGCACCGCCACCCCTTCCACGTCGCGATCGAGAACTGGCAGCACGACATGAACATCGGGTCGATCGTGCGGAGCGCGAACGCGTTCCTCGCCGACACCGTCCACATCATCGGCCGGCGGCGCTGGAACCGCCGCGGGGCGATGGTCACCGACCGATACCAGCACGTCGTTCACCACGCGGATGTCGCGGCTTTCGCATCATGGGCGGCCGAGGCATCGCTCCCCATCGTGGCGGTCGACAACGTCGACGGTTCCGTCGCGGTCGACCGGGCGGACCTGCCGGAGCGCTGCGTCCTGCTGTTCGGACAGGAAGGGCCGGGGCTCAGCGCCGAGGCGCTGGACGCGGCATCCGGAGTCGTCGAGATCACGCAGTACGGATCGACCCGCTCGATCAACGCCAGCGCTGCGGCCGCCGTCGTGATGTACGAGTGGTGCCGGCGGTGGGCGCAGGGCTGAGCGCGCCGGCGGTCACGCGCCGGTCGTCATCCAGCGCGTGCCCCGCACCCGCCACCCGAGGGTGGCCAGCCGCGCGAGGAGGTACACGCCGAAGAACGCGACCGCGAGCCACGCGAGGCCGTCCGCCCCACCCGCGCCCACCGCGTCGAGGACGACCAGCACGGGCACGAAGGCGACCAGGGTGAGGCCGCCGGCGAGCGCGAGGTATCTCGCGTCGCCCGCTCCCATCAGCACGCCGTCGAGGACGAACACGACCCCGGCGACGGGCTGGGCCACCGCGAGAACGAGCAGTGCCGGCCGGATGAGGGCGGCGAGCGCGGCATCCCCGGTGAAGATGAGCCCGATCACGCCCGACAGGGCGGCGATGACGGCGCCGACGACCACCCCGAACCACGCACCCCAGGCCACCGTGCGGCGCAGCACCCGCACGACGGTGCGCTCGTCCTCGGCGCCGAGCCCCTTGCCGATCAGCGCCTGCGCCGCGATCGCGAGCGCGTCGAGGGCGAAGGCCGCGGTGGAGAAGATCGTGAACACCACCTGCCACCCGGCCAGCTCGTCGGTGCCGAGACCGGTCGCGATGCCGACCGTCGCCAGCAGGGCCACCCGCAGCGACAGGGTGCGCAGGAACAGCCATCCGCCCGACCGCGCCGATCCGGTCACACCGTCGCGCTGGGGGAGGACGGATGCCGCATGCCGGCGTGCCATCCGGCCGACGACGACCACGTAGGCGGCGACCATCGACCACTGGGCGAGCACGGTGCCGGCCGCCGACCCGGCGATGCCCCAGCCGAGCCCGTAGATGAGGAACCAGTTGAGCAGCGCGTTCGCGGCGAAGCCGAGCCCCGCGATCCACAGCGGGGTGAGCGTGTTCTGCATGCCGCGCAGCAGTCCGGTCGCGGCGAACACGACCAGCATCGCCGGGAGCCCCCACATCGAGATGCGGAGGTACACCTCGGCCTGTTCGGTGACGTCGGGGGCGGCGCCGAACAGCGACACGAGCCATCCGGTCGAGAGCGACCCGACGAGGGCCAGCACCGCGCCCAGCCCCACCGCGAGCCACATGCCGTCGATGCCCACAGAGACGGCGCGTGAGGGGTCTCCGGCGCCGAACCGCCGGGCGACGGCGGGGGTCGTCGAATAGGCGAGGAACACCATCAACCCGACGATCGTCTGCAGCACCGCCGCGGCGATGCCGAGACCCGCGAGCGGCGCCACGCCCAGATGTCCGATGAGGGCGGAATCGACGATGAGGAACGCCGGCTCGGCGATCAGAGCTCCGAGCGCGGGCACCGCGAGCCGCAGGATGTCGCGGTTCAGGGTGTCGGGAGCGCTCACCCTGCGAGCCTACGAGGGCTGCGGCACCCGCTCGCTGCACCGCGGCGCCGCGGGCCGTCGTGTTGGGGGCCGTCACGCGGAAGCGTACGCTTTAGCGCATGACCGACTCCCTCCGATCCGGTCTCGCGCTCGATGACCTGAGCCCCGAGATCCGCCCCCAGGACGACCTCTTCCGCCACGTCAACGGACAGTGGCTGGACCGCACGGAGATCCCCGAGGACAAGGCTCGGTGGGGCTCGTTCCACCTCATCGCCGAGCAGGCCGAGAAAGACGTCCGCGCCATCATCGACGAGTCGCGCGATGCCGAGCCCGGTACCGAGACGAGGAAGATCGGCGACCTCTACGCGAGCTTCCTCGACACCGAGACGATCGACCGCCTCGGCGCGGCACCGCTGGCCGAGAACCTCGCGCTCGTCGATGCGATCGACAGCGTCCCCACGCTGCTGCGCACCGTCGGCCGCCTCGAGCGCGACGGTGTGGGCGGCATGATCGACCTCTACGTCGAGCCCGATCCCGGCAACCCCACACGGTACGTGCCGTTCCTCATCCAGAGCGGCATCAGCATGCCCGACGAGAGCTACTACCGGCTCGAGAGCTTCGAGGCCACCCGCACCGCCTACCGCGCGCACATCGAGAAGATCCTGGCGCTCGCCGGTGTCGAGGGGGCGGCGGATGCCGCCGACCGGATCATGGCGCTCGAGACCGAGCTGGCCTCGCACCACTGGGACAACGTGCGCAGCCGTGACGCGGTCGCCACCTACAACCTGAAGACGTGGGAGGACGTGGTGGAGCTCGTCGGCGTCGATCTGGCGCCGTGGCTCGAGGGCATCGCCGCCGATCACGCCGGCGCCTTCGACGAGGTGGTCGTCTACCAGCCGAGCTTCCTCGAAGGGCTCGGCGCACTGCTGAGCGACGAGCGCCTCGAGGACTGGAAGGCGTGGCTGCGCTTCAAGATCGTGCACGGCGCGGCCGCTTTCCTGTCTGACCCGTTCGTCGAGGAGAACTTCGCGTTCTATGGCACGCAGCTGACGGGCGTCCCCGTCAACCGCGAGCGGTGGAAGCGCGGAGTCAGCCTGGTCGAGGCCGCGATGGGCGAATCGGTCGGCAAGGTGTACGTCGAGCGCCACTTCCCGCCGGCCGCGAAGGAGGCCATGGACGAGCTCGTCGCGAACCTGCTCGAGGCCTACCGGCGCAGCATCCGCTCGCTCGACTGGATGACCCCCGAAACGCGCGATCGTGCCCTCGCGAAGCTGGACACGTTCACCCCCAAGATCGGGTACCCGGTGAAGTGGAAGGACTACTCGGGGCTCGAGATCGACGCCGACGACCTGGTCGGCAATGTCCGCCGCGCGCACGTGCTCGAGCACGACCGCCAGCTCGGCAAGGTGGGGCAGCCGATCGACCGGGACGAGTGGTTCATGACGCCGCAGACCGTCAACGCGTACTACAACCCGCTGATGAACGAGATCGTGTTCCCCGCGGCCATCCTGCAATACCCCTTCTTCGATGCGGAGCGGGATGCCGCGGCCAATTACGGCGGCATCGGCGCGGTCATCGGGCACGAGGTCGGCCACGGGTTCGACGACCAGGGCAGCCGCTTCGACGGCGACGGATCGCTGCGCGACTGGTGGACCGACGCCGACCGCAGCGCGTTCGAGGAGCGTACGGCGTCGCTCATCGCGCAGTACAACACCCTCGTCCCGCGGGGACTGCCGGCGGAGAACACCGTGAACGGCGCCCTGACGATCGGCGAGAACATCGGCGACCTGGGCGGGCTGAGCATCGCCCTGAAGGCCTACGCCCTCTCGCTCGGCGAAGATCCCGACGGCGTACCCACGGGTGCGCCCGAGATCGAGGGATACACCGGCGTGCAGCGTCTGCTGCTGTCGTGGGGTCAGATCTGGCAGCAGAAGGGCCGGGATGCCGAGACCATCCGTCTGCTGACGATCGACCCGCACTCCCCGAACGAGTTCCGCTGCAACCAGATCGTCCGCAACGTCGACGCGTTCTACGACGCGTTCGGCGTCACGGAGACGGATGCGCTCTGGCTCGACAATGATGAACGCGTCACCATCTGGTGACCCGTTCGTCCTCCCCCTCGCCATCACACCGGAAGGACCCCTGCTCGTGGGTGCGCCCTCTGAGCCCTTCGACACCGCGGCTTCGTCGCCTGCCCAAGGACCACACCTGAGAAGTGCCGACGTGCAGCGGGGGCTGCGGCGAGGCGGCAAACGGCCGATGCGGCGCTCCGCGGACGGTCGCCGTTCCTTCGCTTCGACGCTCGCAGCGCTCGACGGCCTGGCGGTGTCGGGGGCGCGCGTGTCTCTGCGCGTCGACGACCTCGATCGTGGCGCCGCGGTGCTGGCGGGCGATGACCACCTGACGCTCCCGGTCGCCGGGCTCGGGGTCGTCCCCCTGCTGGTCGAGGTCGCCGCGCGATTCGAGGCGGGGACGCTGGATGCGCTGGAGATCATCGACCGCGACGCCCTCGACGCGGTGTCGGTCTCCGGAGTGTGGCAGCATCTCAAGGCGCCGGCGCTGCCGATCGTCGACCTCGCGGTGCTCGCCGCGGCGACCGGCGATGCACTGGCAGTCAACGCCCTCCTCGAGCGCGTCGGCTTCGACGCCGTGCGTTCGCGGCTCGGTGCACTCGGGTTCGAGCGCTCTGCGGTGCTCGACCGCTTCCGCGATCACCGCGGTCCTGATGACGCTCCGCACCTCGCGCTCGGCACGGCCCGCGAGTTCTCCGCCCTCTTCGGCGCGCTCGTGAACGCCACCGCGGTCTCGGCCGGCGTGAGTGCGCAGGTGGCGGAGTGGCTCAGCCTGAACCATGACCTCAGTCTCGTGGCATCCGCGACCGGTCTCGATCCCTTCGCGCACGAGAACGACGAGTACGGGCTGCTCTTCATCAACAAGACGGGCCGGGACGCCGGTGTCAGGGCGGAGGCCGGAGTCCTCGCGGGTCCTCGGGCCGGGGTCTCGTACGCCCTGATCGTGTGCTTCGACGACCTGTCGATCGCGCACCGGCTGCGCGCCCACGAGGCCTTCCGAGTGCTGGGCCTGGACCTGATGGAGTACGTGTTCTAGGTCGAGCCGTCGAGAGGCGTGCGGCACCCCGCGGTCCGCGCTATTCGAGCCGGTCGACCAGTTCGAGCCCGCGCCTGGCCCACTCGATCTCGACGTGCGCGCGATCGACCAGGCCTTCGTACGCGAACCGCTTGTAGGCGATCGTGCGTTCGCGGTTCTCGGGGGCGGTGACGGCCAATCGGCGCACGAGCATCGGGTTGTCGGCCGCGTCGATCCGGCGCAACTCCGTCTCCCACTGGTCGAGCTCGGATTCCCACTGCGCGATGTGACCGCGCAGGAAGGCGCGGGCGGCGTCCGGCGTCGTGCTCTCGAGGTACGCGGCGCGGAGGTGCGCGGGGTCGCGCACCCGCTGATAGTCCAGCGATGACCGCATCCATGCGAGGTACGCCTGCTCGCCGGCATCCGTCACGTGATAGACGCGACGCGTCCCGCGCTCACCGCGGGCCTGCTCCTCGCCCTCGACCAGGCCTTCGGTCTCCATCTTGCGGAGCTCGGGGTAGATCTGCGAGTCGGGGGCATGCCAGACGTGTCCGACCGACAGCGAGAACTGCTTCTGCAGGTCGTAGCCCGAGAGCGGGCCGACGCGCAGGAGCGCGAGGAGCGCGTAGCGCAGGCTCATGAGGCTCCTTCGGCGGTCGAAGTCGGGGATCTCGGCGTGGTGTGCCGTGATCGAGATTATCGGGCGGCGAGCGGAGGCCGCGGCCACGCGTCCGCGTCCGCCCGGACCGCGCCGCGGAAAGACCAGGGGGCCCGAGCGTGCGCTCGGGCCCCCTGCCATCGTCACCGACGGGTCATGCCGACTGGTACTGCGTGCGCCAGCCACCCTGGTAGGTGGCGCGGGCGACCGTCGAGTACGGGACGGGGCTGACGACGGCGCGCACTTCGGTCTGCTCGTGCGGCTCGACGCTGGCCTTCGTGGTGCCCCCGTTCGGCTCGCCCCAGACGACCTTGAGCTCGGTGCCCTCGGGCACGTTCGGGTCGACCGTCGCGAGGGAGAGACCGCGTCGCTCGTTGGCGCTGTACCCCGTGAACATGGAGTATCCGACGACCGTGCCGTCCTCGTCGATCACCGAGTCGTAGTTCGCCGAGCCGTAGTTCGCGAGCGGGAGGTCGAAGAACTTGTAGCTGGGCCCGTCGACGTTCAGCAGCGATGTCCAGACCTTGCCGAGATCCTCGGCGTCCCACGCGAGCGTGACCTTCTTGCGCTGCGAGGCCGGGTCGACCTTCTCGAGAGCGTCGCGGCCGATGAAGTCGTGATCGAACTTGACGAAGTTGCCGTAGCCGAGCTCCCACGGGGTGAGGTAGTAGTCGGCGATGTCGTCCGAGACGAATGAGCCGGCGAGCGTCCCGGTGGCCTCGTAGCCGTCTGCCGGCAGCCACTCGCGGTACGCCTGCTCTTCGGCCCCCGTGTAGATCGCGGGCAGCGGCGAGGGGATCCAGCCGGACTCGAGCGTGTTCGACGGGTAGGCGCGCGAGCCCACGGGCACGAGCCCGAACTCGGCGCCGGCCTCGACGATGGCCGACCAGATGCGGTCGTGGTCGGCGTACGGGCCCCAGATCTCGAGACCGGGAGCACCCGCCATGCCGTGACGCAGGGTGCGCACCGTCGTACCGTCGATCGTCATCGTCGACATGTTGAAGAACTTCAGCTGCTGGAGCGATCCGCCGTTGAGCTTCTCGATGACCTGCCATGCGCTCGGACCCTGGATCTGGAAGCGGTAGTAGCGGCGCGTGACCTCGTGACCGTACGGGCGCGAGGGCGAGCGGCGGTCGATCTCGATGTCGAGGTTCGCGTAGCGACCGGTCTCGCCGTGGAACAGCAGCCAGTTCGACGCGGGCGCGCGGCCGACGTAGGTGTACTCGTCTTCCGCTTCGCGGAACAGGATGCCGTCACCGATGACATGACCGCCCGCGGTGGTCGGAACGTACTGCTTCGCCTTGTCGACCGGGAACACGGCCGTCGAGTTGATCGCCGTGTCGGAGATCAGCTTGATCGCGTCGGAGCCCTTGAGGAACAGGTTGTCCATGTGGTGCGACTGGTCGTAGAGCACCGCGGAATCACGCCACGCCTTCTGCTCCTTGATCCAGTTCTGGAAGTCGGCGGGGACGACCGGGTAGATGTACGAGCCGATCTGCGAATTGCGCAGGAGCTCGACAGGGCTGCCTGCGGCGTCGATGACCTCTTGCAGATTCTTCGGTGCCATGGTGAACCTCTCTGTTCGTGGGCGGATGCCTCGGCCGAGGCATCCATCCGGGTGTTCGCGTGCGCGCCGTCAGGCGAACACGATGGTTTGGTTGCCGTGTCGGATGACGCGGTCTTCGGCGTGCCATTGCACCGCGCGGGAGAGCACGGCGCGTTCCACGTAGGCGCCGCGGGCCTGGAGGTCGGCGGCCGACATGGAGTGATCGACGCGGGCGACGTCCTGCTCGATGATCGGGCCCTCGTCGAGATCTTTCGTGACGTAGTGCGATGTCGCGCCGATCAGCTTCACGCCGCGCTCTTTCGCCTTGCGATACGGCGCCGCGCCGATGAATGCGGGGAGGAACGAGTGGTGGATGTTGATGACCGGTACGGCGACATCATCGAGGAAGTCTTCGGAGATGATCTGCATGTACCGGGCGAGGACCACCATGTCGACGTTGCCGCGGAGGAGTTCGAGGATGCGGCCCTCGGCCTCGGACTTGTCGGGGCCCTGCGAGGGGATGTGGAAGAACGGCACACCGAAGGAGCGCACGTCCTCGGCGACGTCGGTGTGGTTGGAGATGACCATAGGGATGACGACGCGCAGCTCACCTCTCCGCTGACGCCAGAGCAGCTCGAGCAGGCAGTGGTCCGATTTCGAGGCGAGGATCGCCATGCGCTTGGGCACCGACTGATCGGTCAGGGTCCAGGACATCTCGTACGGCTGCAGCGTCGCCTCGAGGTCGGCCTCGATGTCGGGGAAGTACGACGTCAGGTCGGGGCGGTGGAACACGACACGCTGGAAGAACGCCCCGCCCTCCGGGTTGTCGGAGTACTGGTCGAGCGAGATGATGTTGCCCTTGTTGCGGGTGATCAGCGCGGTGACCGCGGCCACCAGGCCGGCCTTGTCGGGCCCGTGGACGATGAGGCAGGCGTGGTCTTTGAAGGCGTCCGTGTGCACAGTCATGGTTCCACCCTGTCAGGACTGTGCGGCGGTGTAGGCGTCGGCCCATTCCGCCGTGGCCTTGAGTCCTCCGAAGGTGTAGAAGTGCAGCTTCACACCCGCGTCGCCGGGAGCGCCGTCGGCGGGCGACTGGGGGTTGCGCTCGGCCAGCAGCGCCGACAGGTCGGATACGAAGCGGTCGGGCCCCGCCGTTCCCATCAGGTTGGTGAGCGAGAAGCCGTACTTCTTCACGATCATGGCGTTCGCGCCGATGCCGAACCGCCGGGCGAACCCGAGGAGGCGCTTGATGCCGGCCGGGCCGGGGGTGCCGATCCGGATCTGCGTGGCGATGCCGCGGGCCCGCACTTCGTCGATCCACGCGATCACGGGATCGGTGTCGAATGCGAACTGGGTCAGGATGACGGCATCCAGTCCCTGCTCCGTGAGCGCGGCGGACTTGTCTTCGAGGTGGCGCCAGAGCACGTCGCTCTTGATGTCGGGGTGACCCTCGGGGTACCCGGCGATCGAGACCTCGCGCACCCCGTACTTCTGCAGCAGCCCGGTCTGGATGACGCTGAGCGAATCCGGGTACGGGCCCTCGGGCTCGGACGGGTCGCCGCCCACCGAGAACACCTGCTCGGTGGCGCCGACCTCCTGCAGGCGCCCCAGGAACTCCTCGAGCTGATCCTGCGACTGGATGCGGCGCGCCGAGATGTGCGGCACCGGGATGAACCCCAGGTCGCGCACGGCCTTCGACGCGGCGACGCGCATGTCGATGTCCTCATTGCCGAGGAACGTCACGTTGATCTTGGTTCCCGGGGGGATGGCGTGCTTGGCCTCTTCGAGGCCGGGGATGTCCTTGCCGGTCATCTCGAGGGAGAAATCACCGATGAGGTCGAGCGCAGCCTGCCGGTTCGGGGCCGGTGTCGTGTGTGCCACTGATCGAGGTCCTTTCCACTCCCAGTGCGGGGGCGGCGTCGCACCCTGCGTCCCTCACGATACCTATCGACATAGGGAATGTCTATAGGTACATTGCCGGAATGCGGATCGCCCGGTCAGTCCTCACCCGCGACATGATCGTCGGCGTTCACCGACAGTTCGGGTGTCTTCAGCAGCAGTCGGGTCAGCAGATCGTTGAGCTGGTCGACCTCGGCGTCGCTCAGATCGGCCAGCACGATCTGCTGCCCCTCCAGCGAGATCGGCTTCATGCGGTGGTGCATGTCTGCCCCGGCCCGGGTCAGATACAGATGGCGCGACCCGCGTCTGCCATCGGCGGGCACGATCAGCTCGCGGGCGATCAGCGTATTCACGCTCTTGGACACGATCGCCTTGTTCATCGCGACGAACTCGGAGATGTCGGTCGAGGTCGCGCCGGGACGGATCGCGATCGCGGAGATCACGCGCCAGTCGTTCGTACCCAGGTTGAAGGCGGCCCGCAGCAGTCGGGACTCTCTCCACACGAGGGCGTTCGACAGCAGGTGGAGCAGACGGGGCGTGAACCTCTCGGTGTCGATCACGCCGGGAAGCGGCTCGGTCTCGATCTCGACGGAGCCCACGAACACCGGCCCGACAGTGGCATCCGCGTCGCGCGTCACCCCTGCTCCCTCCCCGCGTCGAATCGACCGCGATCCGTGCCGCGAGTCTAATCATCGAGGCGTTCACCCGACTTCCGGCGGCCGACGCGTCGTCTCCGAGTTTATCGATGATCCTGTTTACAGGTAAACCACATCGTGTTACTGTCGCCACATCGAGGTCCGGAGCCCGGACCCGATCGCAGAACGAGAGTCGATGAAGACGCCTTGCGGGGCTGTTCAGCGACGTCCGTGTCATCGATGAGGAGACATGAGATGGGCCAGATGACCCTGCCGACGGATGCGGATCCGCACACCGTCGAAGAGCTCGAAGAGCTGGCGTTCGAGCTGCGCGCCAAGCTGCTGCAGCTCTGCGGCACGTATGAAGGAGCCGTCCACATCGGCGGCGACCTGTCGGCGGCCGACATCTTCACCGCGCTCTACCAATACGGGCTCCGCGTGGACCCGACCGACCTGCGGAACCCCCAGCGGGACCGTTTCGTGCTCAGCAAGGGCCATGCGGCCGTGTGCATGTACATCGCGATGGCGATGCGCGGCTTCTTCTCCTACGAGGGGATCGTCGACACCTACGGCCAGCTCGACAGTGCGTACGGCATGCATCCGTGCAAAGTGCAGCTGCCGGGTGTCGAGTGCTCGACCGGCTCGCTCGGTCACGGACTTCCGTTGGCGGTGGGCATGGCGCTCAGCGCACGCGGTCGAGGTGAGTCGCACCGTGTGGTGTGCCTGCTCGGCGACGGTGAGACCGGCGAGGGGTCGGTCTGGGAGGCCGCGATGGCCGCACGCAGCAACGAGCTCGGCAACCTCGTCGCCTTCGTGGACCGCAACCGTCAGCTGATGACGAGCTTCGCGGAGGAGCGGGTCGTCTTCGAGCCGTATCCCGACAAATGGGCGGCGTTCGGCTGGAACGTCGTCCACATCGACGGCCACGACATGACTCAGCTCGTCGACACGATCGATGCCCTGCCGGCCACCGACAGTGACCGTCCCACCGTTGTGATCTGCGAAACCGTGAAGGGCAAGGGCGTCGACTTCATGGAGCACAACCTCGCATGGCACGCCGGATCGCTCGGCGCCGCCGACCTCGATCGCGCACTGGCCGCGCTCGAGGCATCCCGCACGAAGGAGAGCGTCTGATGCCTGTGACCTTCACGTTCGGCGAGTTCCTGGGTGCCCGGTCCGTCATCGGCACCACGCTCGCCGAGCTCGGCGACGAGTATGCCAACCTGTGGGTGCTGACGCCCGACATCGGGGCGACGCTCGTGGAGTTCCGCGACAAGTTCCCCGAGCGATTCCTCGATGTGGGGCTCGCCGAGCAGGTCTGCGTCGGCATCGCTGCCGGACTCGCCTACGACGGCAACATCCCCGTCGTTTCGGGCATGCTGCCGTTCCTTTCGATGCGGGCGCTGGAACAGGTGCGCTCCGACGTCTGCTACCCGAACCTGCCCGTGAAGATCATCGGCACGCACGGTGGCCTGGTCGGCAACGGCGGCTCGACCCACTACGCGGTCGAGGATCTCGCGCTCATGTGCGCCCTCACCAACATGACCGTCACCTCCATCGGAGACCCGCTCATGGTCGGCGAGATCCTGCGCCAGTCGATGACGATGGAGGGCCCGATCTACATCCGCCTCGCCGTCGGCAAGAAGGACAAGGTGCTCTACGAACCGGGCCAGCACGACATCCGGATCGGGAAGGGCATCATCGCCCGGCAGGGCACGGACGCCACGATCTTCACCCACGGCACCGTGGTCTCCCAAGCGCTGGACGCCGCGGACGAGCTCGCCAAGGACGGTCGCTCGGTACGCGTCGTGGACATGTTCACCCTCAAGCCGATCGACGAGGACCTGATCGCTCAGTGTGCCGCCGAGACCGGCGGACGGTTCGTGATCCTCGAGGACCACCTGGCCTACGGCGGGTTGGCCTCACGTATCGCCGACGTCGTCGCTGACCGAGGCATCCGTCTCACCGCCTTCGAACGTCTCGGCATCCCCCAGGTGTACGCGGGGTTCGGGGACGACGAGGAACTGCGCGACAAGCACGGCTACGGCTTGTCGGCCACGGTCGCGGCCACCCGTCGCGTGATCGCCGCCGCGGACTGACGGCCGCGCTCCGCGCCACCCCCTTTTGCCGCACTCGATGGAGAGTCATATGAGAACCGTCGCCGTCACCAAGATCGGCAGTCTGCGCGATCCCGACGAGGCCACTCGCGGCCGGATCGGACTGGTGGATCTTCCCCAGCCCGACCTCGGACCCGAGGACGTCCGCATCAGGGTCGCCTACTCCGCCATCTGCGGATCCGACCCCCATCTGGCCGAGGGGTTCTTCGGCACGGATGTGCCCATCGGCCTCGGCCACGAGCTCTCGGGTGTGATCGAAGCCCTCGGCGAGAAGGCGCATCGAAACGGCCTCCAGGTCGGCGACCGCGTGGCGGGCAATTTCCTCCGCTTCTGCGGCACCTGCCGTCCCTGTCAGGAGGGCAGGCAGCAGTTCTGCGAGCACATCCAGGACTACAACCGACCCGGCATGGCCGAGACGATCACGTGGCATGAATCCCAGGTCTACCCTCTGCCCGACAGCGTGTCCCTCCTACACGGATGCCTGCTCGAGCCCACATCGGTGGCTGTGCGCATCGCCGACAAGACGAACATCCGAGTGGGCGACCGTGTCGCGATCTGCGGCGGCGGGCCGATCGGTCAGCTGGCGCTGCAGGTGCTGAAGATGAGCGGGGCGACGTCGCTGACGATGATCGAGCCGATCGCCGAGCGCCGGGAGATGGCCCGCCGGCACGGGGCCGAGCACACGATCGACCCGACCTCCGAAGACCAGTACGCCCGCGCGGACGACATCACCGGGGGGCGAGGCTACGACGTCGTGATCGACGCCTCCGGGTCGCCGCGGGCAGTGCGCGGGCTGCTCGACCTCGCCGCGAAGGGCGCCACGGTGATCTACGGTGCGATGTATCCGCACGACTTCGAGATGCCGCTCAACCTTTCGGACTACCTCTACCTGAAGGAGCTGACGCTCACGGGGGTGTTCGTCTCGCCGTACGCGTTCCCGCGGGCGCTCGACGTGCTGCCCCACCTCGACCTCGACGAACTGACTCAGGCGGTCTTCGACCTCGAGGACGCGGCGGAGGCCTTCGCGGTCCATGTCAGCGGGCGCTATCCCAAAGTCGTCCTGCGGTGCAACGACATCGAGGATCGGGCGGTGGCGTCGTGACCGCCGGCGACGAAGCGGTGACCTCCACCCTCGCTCCGGCGCTGGAGGCGACCGACATCTCCAAGAGCTTCGACGGCGTCCACGCGCTGAAGGGCGTCACGCTCTCGGTGAACCCCGGAGAGATCCACGCTCTGCTCGGTGAGAACGGTGCCGGCAAGTCCACGCTGATCAAGGTCGTCACCGGCCTCTACGTCCCCGACTCGGGGACCATTCGACGGTCCGGCGAAGAGGTGGAGTTCGCCAACGTGCGCGCGGCGCACAAAGCGGGCATCGTGGCGCTCTACCAGGAGCTCTCGATCGTGCCGACGACGTCCGTGGCCGAGAACGTGCTGCTCGGCGAGCAGCTGCCCAGCCGGGCGGGCATCGTCGACACCCGCGCGCTGCGCCGCCGAGCCCGCGAGCAGCTCGAACGCCTCAATCAGAAGATCTCGATGCGCAAACTCGCGGGCGACCTGTCGCCGGTGCAGCAGACGATGGTCGCGGTCGCCCGCGCTCTCGCCACGGATGCCCGCGTCCTCATCCTCGACGAGCCGACGGCTTCGCTCACCGACACGGAGATCCGCGAGGTGTTCGCCATCCTCCGTTCACTCCGCGACGAGGGGGTGGCCATCGTGTACGTGTCGCACCGGCTGGAGGAGGTCTTCGAGCTGTGCGACCGCCTCACGATCATGCGGAACGGCGAAACGATCACGACCAAGAACGTCGCCGACACGAGCATCAGCGAAGTCATCTCGACGATGGTCGGGCGCAACGCCGACTCGCTCTACCCCGAGCGGGGAGTCATCTCGAAGGAGGTCGCGCTCGTCGTGGACGGTCTGAACGGCCGGCGGGTCACGGACGTCTCCTTCACGGCCCACGTGGGCGAAGTGCTCGGCATCGGGGGACTCGCCGGCTCGGGACGCAGTGAGCTGCTGCGCATCCTCGCCGGCGCGCAGCGGTCGAAGACCGGGACGATCACCGTGGGCGGAGTGGATATCCCCCGCCGCTCGGGCGTCGGCCGTGTGCTGGCGGCAGGGGTGGCCCTCGTGCCGGAAGAGCGTCGAAGCCAGGGGGTCCTGCTCGGATCGTCGATCCAGGACAACATCGCCCTCGCGAACATCTCCGCGGTGAGTCGCGGGGGGTGGGTCTCGGGCAGTCGGATCGCACAGATCGCCGAGCGCGGGATGTCCGACCTGCAGATCAAGGCGCGCAGCCCCCGGCAGACCGTCGGCGAGCTCTCCGGAGGCAACCAGCAGAAAGTCGTCCTGGCCAAGATGCTGGCACGCCGACCGAAGGTGCTGCTCATGGACGAGCCCACCCGGGGCATCGATGTCGGAACGAAGGCCGAGATCTATCGGCTGATCCGGGAACTCGCGGCGACGGGCACGACGGTGATCGCCGTGAGCTCCGAGCTTCCGGAACTCATCGGGATGTGCGATCGCATCCTCATCATGCACGAGGGCTCGATCGCGGGCGACGTGCCCGCGGAGGGCGCCGACGACGAACTCCTCCTCTCTTACGCCTACGGAAGGTCCACATCATGACGATCCAGAAGGAGCCGACGCGCACGGGCGCCATCATGGCGCAGCAGTCGCGGACGGTCGGCCGCGTGCTCGTGCAGAGCGGCACGATCGTGGCGCTCATCCTGCTCATCATCTTCTTCTTCGCGATGCGACCCGACACGTTCCTGTCGTTCGTCAACGTCCGCAACATCCTGTATCAGATCTCGATCCTGGCGATCATCGCCGGCGCGCAGACCATCGTGATGGTCGTCGGCGACTTCGACCTCTCGGTGGGAGCGACGTCGAGCCTCGCGGGCTCGGTGACGGCCGCGCTCCTGCTGGGCGAGAACTCGATGGGCGTGTCCGTTCTCGCCGGTCTCGCCGTGGGGCTGCTGGTCGGGCTCGTCAACGGCGTGCTGATCGCCTACCTCCACCTGTCGGCGTTCATCGCGACGTTGGCCACGATGACGTCCGTCATCGGTCTCGCGTATCTCGTCACCGGCGGCACCACGGTGTTCGGCATGCCGGCGGCGTTCAACGAGCTGGGCCAGGGGCGGTTCCTCAATGTCCCGCTGCCCGTCTATTTCGCCGCCGTGATCGCCGTGCTCATCTGGGCGCTGCTGCGGTTCACGACACTGGGCCGGCGCCTCCACGCGATCGGCGGCAACGAGGAGGTCGCTCGGCTGTCGGGCGTCAACGTGCGCTGGGCTCGATTGCTCGCCTTCACGATGGCGGGGTTCGTGTCCGCCATCGGCGGCATCCTGCTCGCCGCCCGCCTGGGCAGCGCCGCCGCCGAGCAGGGAGGCGACAACACGCTGTTCTCCGTCGCCGCCGTCTTCCTGGGCATGACGGTCATCCGCTCGGGCGCCGCCAACCTCGGGGGCACGATGATCGGCGTGGCCATCATCGGCGTCATGAGCAACGGTTTGAACATCCTGGGCGTCAACGCCTACATCCAGCAGGTGGTGACCGGGCTCATAATCATCGCCGCCGTCGTCCTGTCCGGCCTCAAGACGCGGGAGCGGTAGCACCTCTCCCACGGGCCCCGCCGCGAGGTATCCCGCGGGGCCGCACATCCCCCACGAAGCGCAAATCACACGAAGGAGTAGATACGTGCGTACAAAGTTCAAGGTGGCAGCCGCGCTGGCGACTGCGGCGGTCCTGGCACTGACAGGATGTTCGGGCTCGAGTTCGGGCGGCGACGCCAGTGGTGGTGGTGGGGGCGACGGGATGTTCAAGGTGATCGCCTTCACGTCCGGCAACCAGACCCCGGTCGGCGCGTGGTGGGTCAAAGCGGTCACCGCGAAAGCGGATGAGCTCGGCTGGGACCTCACGATGATCCAGGGAGACTTCGACTTCCAGAAGATGAACCCGGCGGTGGAGAGTGCGATCGGCCAGGGCGCCGACGTGATCCTGGACGGCTACACGGATGTGTCTTCGATCGGCTCGATCGTGACGGCGGCGAAGGATGCCGAGATTCCGATCTTCTCCATGGATGCCGGCACCGAGGCCACCGACGCCTTCGCCACCAACATCACCACCAACCAGCAGCAGATCGTCGACAAGACGGTCGAGGGGATCGACGCGGCGATCGGCGGACTCGACGGCAAGACCGTCATGGTCATCGGACACGACCCGCACGCCGGCATCCGTCTGCGTTCGGCGCTCGCCGTCACGGCGCTCGAGGCTGCCGGCGCAACGGTCGTCGGTGGTGAGCCTCAGCAGGTGACCAACCCGGCCACCGGGCGCACCGAGGCGCTCAACTTCGTGTCGGACTACCTCTCGGCGAACCCCGATGGACTCGACGCGGTGTGGGCCGGCTGGGACGACGCCGCGCTCGGCGCCGCGCAGGGCCTGTCGGAAGCCGGGTCCACGGCGCCCGTCACCGGGGTCGACGCGCTCGCGGAGACCCTCGCGTCGATCGAGGCGGGCGGCAACATGCTCGCGACCGTCGACCAGCCCTGGCCGCAGGTGCTCGACATGCTGATCACCGACGTGGAGGCCTACCAGGCGGACGGCACGATGCCGGCGGAGAACTTTGTCGCGGTCGACGTCACGCTCGTCACGAAGGACAACGCGGCCGACACCACGCCGTCCGACAAGCTCTGACGCCTCACCTCACCCACCGCGGGGGCGGCTGCCGTGGCATCCGCCCCCGCACCCCTGTCGTTTCACCCACCCAGACACTCGAAGAAGAGGAAATCCATGCGTCTCGACGGAAAAGTCGCGCTCATCACCGGCGGAGCGAGCGGTATCGGACTCGCGACCGTGCGCAAGTTCGTGCGCGAGGGCGCGCGAGTCATGATCGCCGACATCAATCTCGAGCAGGCGCAGGCCGCCGCCGACGCGATCTCGGGTGAGGGGTTCGAGGGCACGGTGGCGGCGGTCGGCGTCGACGTGTCCGTCTTCTCCGAGGTCGAGGCCGCCGTCGCCCGGGCCGTAGAGGTCTTCGGCAGGCTCGATGTCATCTTCAACAACGCGGGGATCGCGGGCGGCAAGCCTCTGCTCGATCACGACCCCGAGGTCGACTACGCGCCCATGATCAGCATCGATCAGGATGGCGTGTACTACGGCATCCTCGCCGCCGGCCGCCAGTTCCGAGACCAGGGCACCGGCGGCGTCATCATCAGCACGTCGTCGATCTACGGCGAGCAGGCCGCGGAGCTGTCGTTCACCTACAGTGCGGCGAAAGCCGCCGTCATCTCGTTCACGCGTTCTGCCGCCTACGAGCTGGCGGAGTTCGGCGTCCGTGCCGTCGCGATCACCCCCGGCCGGGTGTCGACCCCGATCATCAATCAGTTCAGCCCGGAGCTGCGCGAGCTGTTCGCCTCCGAGCAGCTGCGGGGCACCATGACCGCGCCGGAGGAGATCGCCGACGTCGTGGCCTTCCTCGCCTCCGACGAGTCCAACGTGATCAACGGCACCGTCGTGCACGTCGACGACGGCTACTCGGTCTACAAGCAGCGGCTCGATCTGCCCACCTTCTGATCGCTCGAGAGACGTGGAGACGCTCATGACCGTCGACTCGCAGGTCCGCATGGCTCTTGATGTGGCGTGCCACATCAACGTGTTCGCACGGGATGCCTCCGCCGAACTCCTGCCCGCCGCTCTGGATGCCATCGCGGAAGCCGGGTACTCCCGGGTGGTGCTCCCCCCGCTCGGCCCGGCGACCACGGACGCGACCGCACTGGCCCGTCTTCTGAGCGATCGAGGCCTGACGCCGATCACGATCGCAGGCGGGCAATCGGCGGGGGCGGATGTCTCGTCGGCCGACGCCGAGGAGCGCGCGGCCGGCGCGGCGATGCTGCGCTCCGTCGTCGACCTGACCGTCGCACTGGGCGGCGACCAGATGAACGGCGTGCCGTACGGACCTTTCGGGCCCCCCACCGGCCCCACCCCTCCCGCGGCCGTGGAACGAGCCGCCCGCGAGGTCGGGGCGGTCGCCGACGACGCGCACGAGCGCGGGGTCGCCATGACCTTCGAAGTGCTCAACCGCTACGAGACCTCGCTCATGAACACCGCGGCCCAAGCCATGGCGTTCGTCGAGGCGAGTGGCTCCGAGCACCTGCGCATCCACCTCGATACGTTCCACATGGCCATCGAGGAGGCGGATATCTCCGGGGCGATCCGCCTCGCGCTTCCGAAACTCGCCTATCTCGAGCTCGGTCAGTCCGGCCGGGGCGCGCTGAGCGCCGGTGTCGTCGACGTCGCAGACATCGTCCGATGCGCGGTGGATGACGGCTATCGGGGGCGGTGGGGGGTCGAGGCCTTTTCACGCAGCACCCTCTCCGAACCCGTGGCCGACATGCTGGCGATCTGGCGCGAACCGTATGACGATGCAAGAGTGCTGGCGGAGGATGCTCTACAGGTCATCCAGCGAGGCTGGTCCGCGAGCACCGTCGGACGCCGCGCGCAACGACTCTCCCGGAACGCCCCTGCGTGAACCCCCCGAAACAGACGAAGGAGTCATCATGACCACTGTCCTCCCGACCGCCGATGCACTGATCGACGCAGCGGTCTTCTCCGGCAAGATCTTCATCGACGGCGAATGGGTCGTCGGTGGTGGGGGCGCGATCCCCTCGATCGAACCCGCGACCGGCGAGACGCTCGCGATGGTGGGCATCGCGGACGCCGGCGACGTGGCCCGCGCGGCCGAGGGTGCGGCCCGCGCCCAGAAGGCCTGGGCCGCTCTCCCGCACCCCGCCCGGGCTGCGGTCCTGCGCAAGGCAGGACAGCTCTGGGAGCAGCACGCCGAGGAGATCGGCGGCTGGAACACCCGTGAGGTCGGGGCCATCCCGCCGCTCGCGGGCTTCGCCCTGCACGTCACCGCGGCCGAATGCTACGAGGCATCCGCTCTGCCGTCTGCTCCCCAGGGCTCGATCCTGTCCAGCGAAGAGCCGAGGCTCTCGCTCGCGCAGCAGGTCCCCGTGGGCGTCGTGGGCGTCATCTCGCCGTTCAACGTGCCGCTCATCCTCGGCATCCGCGCCGTCGCCCCGGCGCTCGCGCTCGGCAACGCCGTCCTGCTGAAGCCCGACCCGCGGACGGTCGTCACCGGAGGCGTCTCGATGGTGCGCATCTTCGAAAAGGCCGGTCTGCCGGCAGGGCTGCTGCAGCTGATCCCGGGCGGCGCCGACGTCGGCGAGGCGATGGTCGCCGACCCGCGCGTTCGCGTGATCGCCTTCACGGGCTCGACCAAGGCCGGCCGCGCCGTCGGTGAGATCGCGGGTCGCCACCTCACGCGCGCCCACCTCGAACTGGGTGGCAACTCGGCCTACATCATCCGCGCGGACGCCGACGTCGACAAGGCCGTGAACCTCGCGACCTGGGGTTCCTTCCTCCACCAGGGCCAGATCTGCATGACGGTCGGGCGGCACATCGTGCACGAGTCGGTGTTCGAGGAGTACGTCACGAAGCTCGCCGCCAAGGCCGACTCGATGCACGTCGGCGATCCGGCAGCCGGTCAGGTGCATCTCGGCCCCCTCATCGACGAGGTGCAGCGTGACCGGGTGCACACGCTGGTGCAGGATGCTGTGGCCCAGGGCGCGCAGCTCCGCGCCGGCGGCACCTACGAGGCTCTCTTCTACCGGCCGACCGTGCTGGCCCACACGCCGAGGGACGCCGCGGCCTACTGCGACGAGGTCTTCGGGCCCGTGGCATCCGTCGTGTCGTTCTCGACCGACGACGAGGCCGTCGCGCTCGCCTCGGAGACCGACTACGGGCTGTCGCTCGGCATCGTCACAGCGGATGTCTTCGCAGGGCTGGAGATGGCGCAGCGCATCCCGACGGGCATCGTGCACATCAACGACCAGACGGTGAACGATGAGGCGAACTCGCCGTTCGGCGGTGTCGGGTCGTCGGGCACGGGTTCACGCCACGGCGGAGCCCAGGCCAACATCGACGCCTTCACCGAGACGCGCTGGATCACGATGCGACGCGAGCCCGGGCAGTACCCGCTGTGACCGCCCAGGACACCCCGCGCACCTGCCATCGATGAGGAGAGCACCATGGAGATCACCGCCGCCGTCGCCGAAGAGATCGGCGCGCCCCTTTCGATCGAGACCGTCGACCTGGACGAACCCGGCCCCGGCGAGGTGCGCGTGCGCCTCGTCGCGACCGGTGTCTGCCACACGGATGCCATCACCCGGGACGGGCACCTGCCCCTCCCGCTCCCTGGAGTCCTCGGGCACGAGGGTGCGGGCGTCGTCGACGCGGTCGGCGACGGTGTCACATCGGTCGAGGAGGGCGACCATGTCGTGATGGGCTGGCCGTTCTGCGGAGAATGCCGCAACTGTCTGCGGGGCGAGCCCCGCTACTGCGACCAGCTCGGCCCCGCGGTGGCCGCGGGGGTGCGCTTCACCGGCCCCCTCGCGGGGACGGGGGCGTATCACCGCGCCGACGGGTCGCACATTTCGGGTCACTTCTTCGGACAGTCGTCGTTCGCGACGTACTCGATCGCGCTGGCGTCCTCGCTGGTCCGCGTGGACCGCGATCTGCCTCTGGAGCTGCTGGGCCCGCTGGCATGCGGAATCTCCACCGGGGCGGGTGCGGTCTTGAACACCGCACGGCCCGAGCCGGGCGAGAGCATCGTGGTCTTCGGGGCGGGCGCCGTCGGGCTCGCCGCCGTCATGGCGGCCCGCAACACGCCCGCGACGACCATCGTCGCGATCGATCTCAACGAGTCCCGCCTCGATCTCGCACGGCGATACGGGGCCACGCACACCGTCCTGGCGACGGCCGATGACGTGGCGGACTCCGTGCGGGAGGCCTGCGGGGGCGATCCCGACTACGTCATCGAGTGCACCGGCGTGATCTCCGTCGTCGAGCAGGCTGTGGGCCTCATCGGGATGCTGGGCACCTGCATCCTGGTCGGAGGGGCTCCCGCCGGCGCGAGCTTCGAGGTGGCGCATCAGCCCGCGCTCTGGGGCACGCGCATCGTCGGGACGCTCGGCGGCAGCGGGACGAGCGCCCGGCTCATTCCCGCGCTCATCGCCCTCCACGCGCAGGGACGCTTCCCGTTCGACGAGCTCGTGCGCTTCTACGAGCTCGCCGACGTCGAGCAGGCGATGGCCGACAGTGCGTCGGGTGAGGTGATCAAGCCCATCCTGCGCATCTCACCGGTCTGACGCCGACGCGGTCGTTTCACCCCACGTGCGCGATCGGGGCGTCGGCGTCGGGCAGGAGCTCCTCCTTCGTGCCGCGGATCATGAAGAACGCGACCACCGAGCCGGCCGCCATGACGATCGCCGCGGCCAGGAACGTCGCGGAGTAGCCGGCAGTGAATGCGGCCAGCTGCGACGGACCGTCCGTGACGGTCCTCGACGAGACCGCGGCGGCGTAGAACGCGGTGAAGATCGACAGGCCGATCGATCCGCCGATCTGCATCGCCGAGTTGGCCGTGGCGGATGCCGCACCGGCATCGTGCGGGGCGACCCGGGCGAGCGCGAGGTTCTGCATGGGGATGAACAGGTTCGCCATCCCGAGGCCGAGGATCACGAGCCCGGGCAGCACCTCGACGAAGTAGTTCCCGTCGGGCGTGATGCGACTGAGGTAGAGCAGGCCGGCCGCCGCGATCAGCGGTCCGGCGATCATCATCGGACGCGGACCGATGACGGGGAGCAGACGCGTCAGGACGGGGGCGCACACCATGATGACCACGGTCATCGGCAGCGAGGCGAGGCCCGCGATGAGCGGGGTGAAGCCGAGGACGATCTGAAGATGGAACGCCAGGTAGACGGTGCCGCCGATCATGGCGCTGCCCGAGATCGCCTGGAGCAGGAACGCACCGCCGCGGACGCGGTCGGTCACGACGCGCAGGGGCAGCAGCGGCTGCGCGACCCTCGACTCGATGAAGACGAAGGCGGCGAGCAGCAGGACGCCCAGGACGAGGAACCCGATGGTGTCCCATCGGGCCCACCCGAACTCGGCGAGGCTGAATCCGTAGACCAGCGAGCCGAGGCCGAGGGTGACCGTGAGCGCCCCGCCGACGTCGTACCGGTTGTCGCCCTCGGCCTTCGATTCCCGGAGGAACAGGAATCCGCCGACCACCCCGACGAGCACGAAGAACACGTTGACGAGCAGGCACCAGCGCCAGTCGGCGAACTCGGTGAGGACGCCGCCGAGCAGAAGGCCCACGGCGGCCCCGGTGCCGGCCACGGTCCCGAACACGGCGAACGCGGTATTGCGCTCCTTACCGCCGGGGAACGACACCGTCAGGAGTGCGAGCGCCGCGGGGGCGAGCAGTGCGGCGAACGCACCCTGGAGGCCGCGGGCCGCGATGAGCTCGGTCGAGTTCTGGGCGAGACCGCCGAACACGGACGCGGCCCCGAACCCCAGCATCCCGACCATGTACGTGCGCTTGCGACCCCAGTAGTCGGCGACCCGGCCGCCGAGCAGCAGGAGGGCACCGAACGCGAGCGCGTACGCGGTGACGACCCACTGGCGCTGACCGTCGGAGAGACCCAGGTCGATCTGCGCCTGCGGAAGGGCGATGTTGACGATGGTTCCGTCGAGGACCACGACCAGCTGAGCGAGTGCGAGGACGATGAGCGCACCCCAGCGGTGCGGAGCGACGCGGCCACCGCCGTTCGCGGCGGATACGCGGGGGAGGGGGATGGTGCCAGTGGACATAGAAGAAACCTCCGGGGCTTCATTGGAAGGGGTGCCGGAGGTTTCGAGCCTCGGACCGTGCTCGCTCACGCGGCACAGCCTTCTCCCGCCGGATCGCAGCGGGACAGGCTCTCAGTTTAGCAAACAGCTCGTGGGGGGCGGTTCGCAGGCGGCGGGGCTAAGCCTCGACGCCGTCGAAGAAGGCGCGCACGTCCTCGGCGAAGAACGCAGGCTCCTCCCACGGGCCGAAGTGACCGCCGCGCGGGGCGAGGGTGAACCGCCGCACGTCGAAGAACCGGTCGGCGTACGCGCGGGGCGGGACCGCGATGTCATGGGGGAACAGCGTGAATCCCGCGGGGGTGGTCGCGCGCAGCGCGGGATCGGGCGGAGTCAGCGCCGATTCGCGGTAGTAGCGCGCGGACGACGCGGAGGTGCGGGTGAACCAGTACAGCGACACGTCGTCGAGGATCTCGTCCGGCGTGAAGCGCCTCCAGACATCGCCGTCGCCGTCGCTCCACGCCCGGAACTTCTCGAGGAACCACGCCGCGAGCGCGACCGGCGAATCGGTGAGACCGTAGCCGAGCGTCTGCGGCTTGGTGCGCTGCAGGGCGGCGTAGGCGCCCTCGTCGACGAACCAGCTGGTCATGCCGGCGAGGAAGGCGCGCTCGTCGTCGCTCGCCTCCCAGGGATCGAGCGTGTAGCGGTGCCATGCGGGCACGTCGCCCAGGTGCAGACCGATGACACGATCCGGATGACGCTGCGCGATGACCTCGGCGATCGTGCTGCCGAGGTCGCCCCCGTGCACGCCGAACCGTGTGTGACCGAGCTGGTCCATCACCCCGGCGAACAGGTCGCCGACCCGGGCCGGGCCGGTCGGCCCGTTGCGGAGCCGGTCGGAGAAGCCAAAGCCGGGGATGCTCGGCACGACGATGTCGAAGCGATCGGCCAGGAACGGCATCGCCTTCATGAACCTCCAGAACCCGTCGGGCCACCCGTGCACGAGCATCAGGGGGGTGGCGCCGGGAGTGCCGCCGCGGACGACGTGGATGCGTTGCCCGTCCACCTCGACGATGCGCTGGTCGAGCGCGTTCCACCGCTCCTGGGTGGCGGTCCAGCTGTACCCCTCGGTCCAGTGGTCCATGAGTGGGCGGAGAACCGACGAGGGCGTGCCCCACCCCCAGTCGTCGACCTCCGCCGTGGCATCGTCCGGCCATCGCGTGCGGGCGATCCGCGTCCTCAGATCGTCGACGTCGCTGCGGGGGATGTCGATCGCGAACGGTGTCATGCCGTCACGCTAGCGCCGGAGCCTTCCACCGGGGCCGCCGCTCACCGCTCGAGCACGAAGCGGTCGCGGCCGACGAACAGCCCGGTCACCACCTGGCCGGCGAGCACGAGGCCCACGAGCACGAGCGAAGCGAGCCAGCCGCCGCTGACCGTCACGAGGGCGCCGAAGGCGATCGGGCCGACGGCGGCGATCAGGTAGCCGCCGGACTGCGCCATGCCCGACAGGGCGCTCGCCGACTGGTGGGTGCGTGCGCGCAGGCTGAACAGGCTCAGAGACATCCCCAGCGCGGCTCCGCAGCCGACGCCGCAGATGACCGCCCAGAGGAGGAAGAGCTCGGGCAGGGCGATCAGGCCGAGGATGCCGACGAGCGTGAGCGTGGGGATCGCGGCGGCGGCGAATCGACCGAAGCTCCCGCGCAGCAGCAGCGGGACGATGAGCGAGCCACCGAAGCAGAACAGCTGGTAGATCATCACGTCGAGCCCGGCCACCACTTCGGAGCGCCCGAGCGATTGCGCGATCGGAGCGAACCAGGTGACGAGCATGTAGAACGTCATCGACTGGAGCCCCATGTACAGCAGCACCTGCCACGCGAGCGGGTCGCGCCAGATGCCGCTGGCCGCCCGACGCTCGAGCGGCTTCTGATGCCGAGGCTGCGATCGCAGCGACGCGATCCACGCCACGACGGCGAAAGGGAGCAGCGCGCCCGTCCACAGCAGGGCCGCACGCCAGCCGAGTGTCGACCCGCCGGCCTCGATGTGCGAGATCGGGACGACGACCCCCGACGCCACCGCGCCCATGCCCGACAGGCACGCGGTGAAGGCGGCGGTCATGGAGGGCACGCGATCGGCGAAGTCCCGCTTGATGACCGCCGGCATCAGCACGTTCACGACCGCGATCGAGGCTCCGATCAGCGCGGTGCCGAGCCACAGGTTCGCGGCGAGACCCGGGAGCGACCGCCAGACCGTACCGGCACCGAGCAGCAGCAGCGAGAACATCACGGTGCGCGACATCCCGAACCGCGCGCTCAGGACGTGTGCGAGCGGCGAGACGACCGCGAAGGCGATCAGCGGCACCGCAGCGAGGGCGCCGAGCGCCGCCTCGGTCGTGCCGAGGTCGTCCGAGATCTGGGCGAGCAGCGGCCCGATCCCCGTGATCGTCGGCCGGAGGTTGAGCGCGATGAGCAGCACCGCGGCCAGCAGAAGCAGGCGCGACGACCTGGTGGTCGTCGCGCCTGCGTCGTCGAGGGGCGAGTCTGCGATCAGTGCGCCTGCGCGGCGAGGGCCGCGACGTCGATGTGGGCGATCGAGCGCGTGTCCTGGAACGCCCGCACGCCCTCGATGCCCTGCTCGCGGCCCATGCCGGACTGCTTCATGCCGCCGAACGGCGCACGCAGGTCGAGCCGCGTGGCGCCGTGGTCGTTGACCCAGACGTAACCGCACACGAGCTGGCTGCCCACGCGGTTCGCCGAGTCGACATCGGCGGTCCAGACCGACCCGCAGAGTCCGCCCCAGCTGTCGTTGGCCGCAGCGATCGCCTCGTCCTCGGAGTCGAACCCGATGATCGGGATGACCGGCCCGAACTGCTCCTGCGTGACGACGCGGAGCGAGGGGTCGGGGTTGACCACGATCGCGGGACGCAGGAAGTTGCCGCCCGCCAGCTCGCCACCGGGCAGCTGACCGAATTCGCGGACGTCGGCTCCGGCATCCTTCGCCTCTTCGATGATCTCGGCGACGAACGCCTTCTGCACCGGCGAGTGCAAGGGGCCCATCGTGGTGCCCTCATCGAGGCCGTACCCGATGACCGCCTTGTCGAGGCGGGCCGAGAGACCCGCGACCAGCTCGTCGAGGCGCGAGTTGTGCACGTACAGGCGCTTGGCGTTCATGCAGATCTGACCGGTCGTGTCGAACACGGCGGCGTAGATCCGGTCGAGGTGGGTGTCATCGAGGATGGCGTCCTCCAGGAAGATCGCCGCGTCGTTTCCGCCGAGCTCGAGGGTCACGCGGGTGAGCGACTTCGAGGCCATCTCCATGATGCGCTTGCCGCCGTTCACCGACCCCGTGAAGCAGACCTTCGCGATGTCATCGCTCGAGATCAGCGCCGCCATGTCGGCGTCCTTGCCGGTGACGACGTTCAGCACACCGGCGGGGAGCTTCTCAGCGATGCGCTGCACGACGCGCGTGGTGGCCAGCGGTGCCGAGGGCGGCGGCTTGACGATCGCCGTGTTGCCCGCGAGTAGAGCGTGGGGGAGCGCGGCCCCGAGGATCGCGATCGGCCAGTTGAACGGCACGATGACGGTGACGACGCCGAGTGCCTGGTACGAGATCGTCGTCTCGACCGGGATGCCGGGCACCACGGGGAGGACCTTGCCGGAATCGACTTCCTCGGCGAGCGAGAGCGCGAGGCCCCAGCGGATCTCGAACACGAGTGCGTCGATCCAGCTCTCGAATCGGATCTTGCCGTTCTCCTGGGAGAGGATCGCGGCGTCCTCGTCGCGGTCGTCGGCGATCCCGGCGATCGCGTCGGCCATGATGGCGGCGCGCTCGGTGGCGCTCAGCGCCGACCACGCGGGGAACGCCCCCTTCGCGGCCGCGATGGCATCGTCGACGTCAGCGGTGCTGGCGGCGGCGGCGCGACCGACGATGACGCCGGCCTTGGCCGGGTCGGCGATGTCGAGCGTCGCGTCGGTGTGACGCTCCTCGCCGCCGATGTACAGGCCGGTTCGTACTTCCGTGCTCACAGTGTCACTCATGTGTCACACCTCTCTGTGCGATGTTTCTCGGGTGGATGGTGGTGTTGCAAAGGCCGGGGGGCCGGGGGATCGTGCTCATTCCATCATCGATTCAGATGGATGGATAGGGGCCGTCGACGGCTTCGGCTCAGTGCTCCGAGGCGGCCGGAGGTGCGACCACCGGTGTGCCGTGCGTGTGGAAGCTCTCGATCGTCTTCATGCCCCACGCCTGGCCCTTCTTGCGTTCTTCCGACGTCCACTCGACGACGGGCTGGTCGGGGTCGAGCAGCAGCCGGGCGCCGGCGTTCGCGAATTCGATGCGATTGCCGCCGGGCTCCCAGACGTACAGGAAGAAGGTCTGGTTGATGGCGTGCTTGTGCGGTCCTGACTCGATGTAGATGCCGTTCTCCAGGAAGATGTCGGCGGCCTTGAGGATGTCTTCGCGCGTGTCGGGGGCGAACGCGATGTGGTGCAGGCGGTTGCCATGACGCGTCCAGTCGTCGGAGTAGACGACGTCGTAGGACTTGTTGTTGAAGTGGAACCACCACGCCGCATAGCCGGCGGGCTTGCCGTCGACGTCGTCGAGCTTGATGCGCTCCGATTCGCGACCGCCGAGCGCCTGCGCGATGAACTCGCCGTTGGCGACGACGTCCTTCGCGAGGAAGTTGATGTGGTCGAGTCGACGCGCGTTGACGCCGCGACCGGGGAACGCGGATGCCTGGTTCTTGAGCGCCGGCTTGTCGTCGGTGGCCACGTACCGCTCGGTCTCGTAGTAGATCCCCATCGCATGGCCGTCCGGGTCGCGGAACGTGAAGGTCGGTCCGGTGCCGACCTCGCCGTCCGCCCAGCCATCGCCGAGCCCCGTCGCCTCGATCGCGGCCACCCGGCGCTCCAGGGCGTCCTGACTGGAGGCGCGGAATGTCGTCCGGCCGACACCCGCGGCATCCGACGCCGTGAGCTTGATCGTGTACAGCTCGTAGTCGTCCCACGTGCGCAGGTACACGGAGTCGCCCTGCTCGGCCACCACCCGCATCGCGAGCAGGTCGCGGAAGAACCACAGGCTCTTGTCGAACTCGGGGGTCAGCAGCTCGACACTGCCGATGTGGGCGACGTCGAACGAGGTGAAGTCAGTCATCTCGGTCCTCTCAGGAAAGCTTTCGGGTGGGTGTTCACAGCGGGGTTCTCACAAGCGCGGTCGCGGGAAGACCGCGCCGTCGAAGATCTTTCGTGCCGTCCGGAGCGAGGTGGACGACGCGTGCCACGTGCCGTCGGTCTCCGCGACGCGCACCCGGGCCGGGAAACTTCCTCCGGGGTGCTCGATCCCGAAGACCTCGCCCTCCGCGCGTCCGGCGAGATCCGATCCCACTGCGCCGTCGATCGCCACCCCCGCAGCCACGGATGCGGCCATCAGCACACCGATCGACGTGTGCACCCGCGTGGGGATGAACGACCGCGTCCCGACCACGCCGCCGGCCCGGGGAGGAGAGAGGAGGATCACTTTCGGGACCGTCGAGTCGGCGACGTCCCCGAGACCCATCAACGGTCCGGCGAGCAGTCGGATGCGCTCGACGGCTGCCGCGAGGTCGGAGCGCGCCTCGAGATCGGCGGGGCTCTCGGTGCCGTCGACACCGAACTCGTCCGCGCGCAGCAGCACGACCGGCATTCCGTTGTCGATCAGCGTCGCGCGATGGCCGTCGAGGTCGTCGGTGAGTCGCCCCGTCGGAAGCAGTGGCCGATCGCCCGACGTCATCTCCAGCTCGATCCCGCCCGCCGTGCCCGGCACCCCGTCGATCGCCGCACCGCCGTCGTACTCGGGCTCCCCGTCCGTGAGTGCGAACGTCGCCGTCGCGACGTCTCCCGTGTTCACGAGGCGGATGCGCACCGATGCGGTGTCGCCGGATGCCGCGACCAGGCCGCGTTCGAGAGCGAACGGCCCGACCCCGGCGAGGAGGTTCCCGCACGTCTGCGCGTCCGAGACGACGGCTTCGCCCACCACCACCTGCAGGAACAGGTAGTCGATGTCGATGCCGGACTCCGCGGAGCGCGAGACGATCGCGACCTTGCTGGTCAGAGGGTGCGCTCCGCCGAGGCCGTCGATCTGCGCCGGATCGGGGCTGCCCATGATGCGGAGCACCAGGTCGTCGCGCGAGGCCGGTTCCGCGGGCAGATCGGAGGCGACGAAATACGCCCCCTTCGAGGTTCCGCCCCGCATGAGCATGCACGGGATCCCGGTGGCGGCCATGGTGTCGTCCCGCTCAGTCCTGGCGGGCGTCGTGCGCGGTGAAGTCCCGCTCGGACACGTACCGCACGCCGAGGTCGGCGAGCACCCCGCGGAGGTCGTTGCGGTCGAGGCTGAGTTCGCCCGACCGATAGGCCTCGCGGGATGCCGCTTCCTTCGCGACACGCGCATCGGACGCGGACAGGACGGATGCCGCCTCGCCGCGGGGCACGCACAGCACGCCGTCGTCGTCGGCCACGATCACGTCCCCCGCGCGCACGACCGTGCCCCCGACCGTGATCGGAACGTTGACGCTGCCGGCGGTGGCCTTGACCGTGCCCTGCGCGTTGATCGCGCCCGACCACACCGCGAAGCCCATGGCGCGGAGGTCGACCACGTCGCGCACGCCGCCGGTCGTCACGAGCCCGCGCACGCCGCGGTGGTGCAGAGCCGTGGCGAACAGCTCGCCGAACGAGCCGTCGAGCGAGGGGGAGACAGACGTCACGACCAGGATGTCTCCCGGCCGGCACTGCTCGACGGCGGCGTGGATCATGAGGTTGTCGCCGGGCCAGGCCAGGACCGTCACGGCCGAACCCGCCAGGCGGGTGCCCTCCTGGATCGGGCGAACCGATGCGCCGACAAGGCCGCGGCGGCCCATCGCCTCGTGCACCGTCGCGACACCGTGCACGCCGAGGGCGTCGATGGTCGCGGCATCCGCCCGCTCGATGTCGGTGACGACGAAGCCCGTCCTGCCGACGGCGTCGCTCACGCGAGCACGTCCGTCACCTGGGGGTAGTAGCGCATGTACGCCTCGCCCTTCGTGTCGACGGGCAGCCCGAGGTTGGGACCGGCGTTGCGCTTGACCTGCACGCCGCGGCGAATGGCCAGTGACGTGTAGTACTCCCACATGTGCTTCTGGGCGGGAAGGCACTCCATCGCCTTCTGCTTGAGGGGGAAGGCGTCGGTGATGTCGAGCAGCACATTGGGCTTGAAATCGCTCTGTTCCGGCTGGTGCGGCTCGAAGAAGAACACGGGCGGAGCGCCGATGATCTCGTCGGTCGTGGGGAACGAGCCGTCGGAGTTCGCGACGCCGATCGCCTGCGCCAGCACGCGGGCCTGCAGCGCCATGCGCGCGGCGACCGGGTGGTCGCCGTTGTACGGATCGGTGAGCGGGTGCGTCAGCACGACCGTGGGCTGCGCGCGTCGGAACGCGTCGACCAGCAGGGAGACCGCGTCGGGCGACTCGATCAGCGGATAGTCGCCGAGGTCGAGGAACTCGATCGCTGCCCCGAGGGCGGATGCCGCGGCCTCGGCCTCGTCGCGCCGGATGGCCTTGATCTCGTCGAGCGACTTGCCCTGCAGCCACTGGCTCGCCGACTCGCCGCGTTCGCCGTAGGAGAGGCAGACGACCGTGGCGCGCTCGCCGCGCATGGTGGCGGCCGCGATCGCGCCGCCTGCGCGCCAGACGAAGTCGCCGGCGTGGGCGCTGACCACGAGCAGGGCGGGTGCCACATCGACCATCGGATCTCTCCCTCGACTCCGCGGGACGGTGGTGCCGGCGGCGGTGACGGCACGGCGCGGCAGCGGATGCCATCCCCGACGCAACCACATCCGCGGACGCTGGTCAAGATATTGGCGACAATTTTGTCGCAACCGTTCTAGGCCTAGCGGAATGCTCGCGATTGTGTCTACAATTTCGGCGACGGAATACCTACGTGCAGAGGGAAATGCGCTCGGCCGTCCCCATCATCGGACAAGGAAGTCGAGGAGACACTCATGGCACGCAACCTCCAGGAAGTGCTGGACCAGGCGGGGAACACGGTCGAGCACCTGCGCAACTCGCCGCTGGGCACCTACATCTACCCCGTGGTCCCCGCGGAGTTCACCAACTGGCGGCGCGAGCAGATCTCATGGCGCGAGACCGCGGTGCTGTTCGACCAGTCCCACCACATGGTCAACTTCTTCATGTCGGGCCCGGACGCCCTCAAGCTGCTCAGCGACACCGGCATCAACAGCTTCGCGAACTTCCCGCTCAACACGGCCAAGCAGTTCGTGCCCACCGCCTCCAACGGCGGCGTGATCGGCGACGGCATCCTCTTCCGCGAGGGGGAGGACGACTACGTGTACGTCGGCCGCGCGCCCGGTGCGAACTGGCTCCAGTTCCACGCCGAGACCGGCGGGTACGACGTCGAGACGCGATACGACGACCGGTCGCCCTCGCGCCCCTACGGCGCCGCGGTGAGCCGCGAGTACTACCGCTTCCAGATCCAGGGCCCGAACGCCTGGCAGGTGATCGAGAAGCTCAACGGCGGAGAACTCGAGAAGGTCCGCTTCTTCCACATGGGCGAGATGACCGTCGCCGGCGAGCACGTCCGGACGCTGCGTCACGGCATGGCCGGCGCGCCGGGTCTCGAGCTCTGGGGCCCCTACGAGCAGCACGGCAAGATCCGCGACGCCATCCTGGAGGCGGGACAGGAGTTCGGCATCGAGCCGTGCGGCTCTCGCGCCTACTCCTCGAACACCCTCGAGTCGGGCTGGATCCCGTCGCCGCTCCCGGCGATCTACTCGAGCGAGGACGAGCGCGCGTACCGCGAGTGGCTGCCGGCCGACAGCTACGAGGCGATCAACGCGCTCGCGGGGTCATTCGTCTCGGACGACATCGAGGACTACTACCTCAACCCCTGGGAGCTCGGATACGGGTCGTTCGTCAAGTTCGACCACGACTTCATCGGCCGCGACGCGCTCGAGAGGATCGATCCGGCGGCACAGCGCAAGAAGGTGACGCTGGCGTGGAACGACGAAGACCTCGCGAAGCTGCTCACCACCCCGATCGATCGCGACGGGACGGGCTACCAGGTGTTCGACCTGCCGAACGCGAACTACGGCTCGTCGAACTACGACGCCGTGATCGACGCGAACGGCGACACGGTCGGCCTCTCGCTGTTCACCGGCGTCACGGCCAACGAGAAGCGTGGCCTGTCGCTCGCGACGGTCGATGCCGGAGTGCCGATCGGCGCCGAGGTGCGCGTGGTCTGGGGCGAGCCCGACGGAGGGTCGCGCAAGACCACGGTGCAGCCGCACGAGCAGCTCGCGGTGCGTGCCGTCGTCAGCCCGGTGCCCTACGCCGCCACGGCCCGCACCGAGTACCACGGCGGGTGGCGCACGGCGGCCGCATCGGTCTGACCAGCTTTCGGCCGCGAACGGCACGACAGGAGGAGAGCGGATGCCGCGGCATCCGCTCTCCTTCCGCGTGCGGGCGTCAGCCGAGGCGCACGCGCACGGGCATCGACTCCCAGCCGCGCAGCGTGTTGTTCAGGTGACGGCGCTCGGGCCCCGCCGGCTCGATCTCGACGATGCGGTCCAGGAGGGCGTCGACGGCGCAGATCGCCTCGAGTCGCGCGATGTGCTGGCCCACGCACTGGTGGATGCCCATACCGAAGGCGACATGGCCCGACGGGTCGCGGTCGAGATCGAATCGATCGGGATCGGACCAGCGCCGGGGGTCGCGGTTGGCCGACCCGAGGAACATCATGATCTTCTCCCCGTCGGCGATGTCGACGTCGCCGACGCGCAGGTCGCGGGTCGCGGTGCGGAAGAAGGTCTGCACGGGGGACTCCATCCGCACGGCCTCCTCGAACGCGACGCGCACGAGGTGGCGGTCGCGCCGCAGTCGCTCCACCGAGCCCGGGTTGTGGGCGAGGGCGTGCACGACGGCCGCGATCCCGGTGACGGTCGTGTCGACACCGGCGGTGAGCAGCGAGCGCACGATCATCGGCGCGTGCTCGTGTGTGATCTCCCCCCGGTCGGCCGCCGCCCAGATCTGCGCGCCGAAACCGTCTGGCGTCAGATTCTCGCGCCGGCACTGCCGGGCGATCCACTCGGTGGTGCGGGGCATGTGGGGTGCGGCATCCGTCACCAGGGCGTTCGCGGGTCCGAAGGCGTTGAAAGCGAAATCGCCGTAGGGCAGCAGATGCTCGCGGCCCGTCTTGCCGATGCCGACCGCGTCGGGGAAGACGCGCAACGGGAACACCTCCGCGAGGTCGCCGACGGCGTCGAACTCGTCGCCACGGGCGATCAGCGCGTCGACCACCTCGGCCGCGTCGGCGCGCCACTGCGCTTCCAGCCCGCGCAGCCGTCGGGCCGAGATGAGCGCCTCGACCACCGCGCGCGGCGCATCGTGGCGGGGCGGGTCGGCCTCCAGCAGGACCGACGGCGGACGCCACGGCGTCTCGGTGCGGAAGTTCGAGAGACCCACGCCCGCCGCGGACTGGAACTCCTGCCAATTCACGAGGGCCGCGTGCACTTCGTCGTAGCGGGCCATGGCGTAGACGCCGTACTTCTCGAGCCGGACCACGGCCGCCGCATCCCGCAGGATCGCCTGGTAGGGGAGCGGGTTCTGCAGGAACTCCGGGTCGAACGGGTCGATGGATGCCGCGTCCGTGGTCGCCGTGTCGATGAGGGTCATTTCTTCTCCGGTTCGAGGATCGAGGTCGCAGGTCGGTTCACAGGTCGAGGACGAGCCGTGACGAGGCGGCCCGCGAGATGCAGGGGAACAGGCACGCCGAGGTGGCGCGCTCGTCTTCGTCGAGCAGGGAATCGCGGTGGTCGGGGACGCCGCGCAGCACGGTGGTCTCGCACGTGCCGCAGACCCCCTGCGCGCACGACGTGAGGATCGAGACGTCGACCCGCCGGAGCGCGTCGACGATGCTCTCGTGGGCTGCGACGGTGACGACGGCACCCGAGCTCGCGACCTCCACCTCGAACGCGGCCCGCGGGCGCCCGTCATCGGCCCGCGCGGTGAAGCGCTCGAGACGCACGCGTGGGCGGCCGAGCACCGGAGTCCACGCGTCGACCGCGTCGAGGAGCCGTTCGGGCCCGCAGGCGAACACGCGCGTCAAGCCCTGGGCTTCCGGCATCCAGTCGTCGAGTCGCACACGGGCGCCCTCGTCCGCCGCCCGCACCGTCACGCGGTCGCCGTAGCGCCCGAGTTGCTCCAGGTAGGCCATCCGCGCCCGTGAGCGGCCGAGGTAGAGCAACCGCCACGGTGTCCCGAGAAGCTCCGCCTGCTGGATCATGGGCAGGATCGGCGTGATGCCGATGCCGCCGGCGAGGAAGAAGTAGTCCCCGGCCGGTCCCAGACGGAAGTTGTTGCGCGGTCCGCCGAAGCCGACGATGTCACCGACGTCGAGGCGGGTGTGGATCAGCTCCGAGCCGCCGCGGCCCGCGCGCTCTCGGAGTACCGCGATCGTGAACGTGTGAGCATCCCAGCGATCGCCGAGGAGGCTGTACTGGCGGGTCGTGCCGTCGGGCAGCACCACGTCGAGGTGAGCACCCGGCGCCCAGTCGGGCAGGCGTCCGCCGTCGGGGCGTGCGAGCGTCAGCTCGATGACGTCCTCGGCGGCCTCGCGGCGCCGACGGACGACCAGCGCCGCCCCGTGCGCCACGTTTCGACGGGCCTCCCCGACGACCTCGGTGCTCACATCGGCCTCCTCGCCGTGACGGCGACCGTGCCGTCTTCTGGAACGCTATTGCGGCCGCCGTCGCGGTGTGGTCGCGCTTTCCGTTCAACGGAAACAGGGCTACGACCGCACCCGACCGTGGATCGAGAAGAACTCGCCGTGCGTACCGCGCACGGTGCGGGTCACCATGTCGTGCAGCCAGTCGAGGCCCGCCAGCTGCGACGTGGTCGTGCGACGGTACAGGCACACCTCGACCGTCGGCATGGCGAGCGGCAGCGGGCGCACCACGAGCGGCCACGCCTCGGCCCAGCCGTCCGCGATCGTGTCGGGTGCCGTGGCGATGAGGTCGGGGCTGGCCGCGAGCAGGCCGGGCAGCGACGCGAAATGGGTGAGCGTCACCTCCGTGTGCACGGCGGCGCCCTCGCGGCGCAGCGTCGCGCGCAGGTGCGGGAGCCCGGAGTCCCCGGCGACCACCACGTGGTCGGCGGCGACATAGTCCTCGAGCGTGAGCGCAGATGCGGCGAGGGGATGCGCCGCCGCCATCAGGACGGCGTATCCCTGCGACTTGAGCACCGTCGGCTCGAAGCCACCGGGCACCGGCGACGAGGTGATCGCCAGGTCGACGTCGCCGCGCGCGAGCCAATCGGGGAGTGCCTGCACGTCGAGGGGCACCGCGTCGATGCCGACGTGCGGGGCGGCGCGGCGCACGGCCCGAAGGATCGACGGGAGGTACCCGATCTCGCCCAGCTCGGAGAGGGCGAGTCGGAATCTGCGCCGGGTCGTCCCGGGGTCGAACCCCGTGATCGCATCGACCGTGCGGTCGATGCCCGTCATCGCGTCGCGGAAGCCCGGGTAGACCGAGGTCGCGAGAGCCGTGGGCTGCATCGTCCGGCCCTCACGCGCGAAGAGCGGGTCGTCCAGGTCGCGGCGCAGGCGCCCCAGTGCCTGGCTGACCGCGGGCTGGGTGACGTGCAGGCGGTCCGCCGCGACCGTCAGGCTCCGTGCTTCGAAGACCGCGACGAAGACGCGGATGAGGTTGAGGTCCACGAGCGCCGGATGCGGCATCCTTTCGCTCTCATTAGCAATGCTTATCGGCGAGCGTACCCGCGGTATCCCCTGGTAACTAGCATTGCTCTCACCGGAACGAAGGAGTTCACATGACCGAGTCGCTCGCCGAGGCGATCACCCGCGCAGGAAGCGCCGTGTCGCTGCTGCGGAATGCGCAAGCACGCCCGACCGTCTTCCCCGTGACGCCGGAGTTCAGCAACTGGCGCTCCGAGCAGCAGGCGTGGCGCACCTCCGTGGCGCTGCTCGACCAGTCCCACCACATGACCGATCTGTTCCTGACCGGCCCCGACGCCCTCCGGCTGCTGAGCGACGTGGGCGTCAACAGCTTCGCGAACTTCCGCGTCGACAATGCGAAGCAGTTCATCGCCGTGAACCACGAGGGATACCTGATCGGCGACGCGATCCTCTTCTACCTCGCCGACGAGTCCTTCGATCTCGTGGGCCACCCCATGGTGATCGACTGGGTGCAGTACCACCTCGAGACCGGTGACTACGACGCGCGGGCCGAACGTGACGGCAACTCGCTCGTGCGCGCGGGTGATCCCGCGCTGTTCCGCTATGAACTGCAGGGACCGCAGGCACTCGCCCTGATGGAGAAGCTCACCGGCGAGCCCGTGCCGCCGACGAAGTTCTTCCACATGGCGACGTTCACGATCGCCGGCCTCATGGTGCGTTCCCTCCGACACGGGATGGCCGGCCAGCCCGGGTTCGAGCTCTTCGGACCGTGGGCGGAGGGGGAGCGCGTCCGCGAGGCGATCCTCGACGCCGGCGCGGAGTTCGACCTCGTGCTCGTGGGGTCGAAGGCGTATTCCTCGGCGAACCTCGAATCGGCATGGGTGCCGTCGCCGCTCCCGGCGATCTTCACCGGCGAGGGCACCGCGGCGTATCGGGAATGGCTGCCGGCCGCGCGCGCCGGGTCGCTCGCCGGCTCGCTCGCGTCCGACGACATCGAGGACTACTACGTCACCCCGTACGACCTCGGGTACGGCCGGAGCGTGGCATTCGACCACGACTTCATCGGGCGCGCGGCGCTCGAGCGTCATGCCGCGACCCCGTTGCGGACGAAGGTCACGCTCGTCTGGAACGAGGACGACGTCGCAGCCACCATGCGCACCCTCTTCGAGCCCGGCACCCCTGCCAAGTACATCGATCTGCCGAAGGCGCGCTACGGGCTCTACCAGGTGGACCGCGTCCTTCTCGACGGCGTTGACGTCGGCATCTCGCACGACGCGGGGTACATCACGAACGAGCATGCCTTCGTTTCCCTCGCGAGCATCGACACCGCCCACGCCGAGCCCGGCACCGAGGTCGAGGTCGTGTGGGGCGAGGAGCCGAACTCTCGGAAGCCCGCCGTCGAGCCGCACCGCCAGGTGCGCGTCCGTGCGACCGTTCAGCCGGCCCCGTACTCCGCGTTCGCCCGGGAGAACTACCGCAAGAGCTGAGGGGAGCGGGCGCCGTTCAGGGCAGTTCGCGCAGCGCCTCGATGACGCTCCGCAAGTGCACCCGGACGGCGTGCTCAGCGGCATCCGGATCCCGCGCCACGATCGCATCGATGATCGCCGCGTGCTCGAGCACGGAGATCTTCGCCCGGGCGGGGCGCCCCGACAGCTTGAACTGGTGCCGGACGCTCTGCGCGTGGAGTCGCGCGAGGACCTCGGCGGCGGTGGCGTGCCCGCTCCATTCGCGCGTGCGCTGATCGAGCAGCTGGTTGAGGCGCGAGTACTCGGGGAGATCGCCGTCTGCGACGGCTGCCGTCATGGCGGCGCGCAGCTCGATGAGCTCCCGCACCTGCTCGTCGGTGACCGCGCCGGCGGCCTTGGCCGCGCACAGGCCCTCGACCCCCATGCGCACCTCGAGGATCTCGATCGCCTCGTCGAGCGAGATGGCGCGCACCCTCGATCCCTTGTTCGGCAGGCGCTCGACGAGTCCCTCTCCGGTGAGCTCGAGGAGGGCGGTGCGCACCGTCGCGCGACTCGCAGTGAACGTCGCGCTGAGGTCGGCCTCGATGAGCCGCTGATTCGGCACGTACTCGCCGCGCACGATCGCCGCGCGGATCAGATCGGCCGTCCTCTCTTCGGCGGCGGTCGCCGTGTACTCGGCGGTGGCGGACTCGGACATGGCGCTCCTCGGGCCCGTCCGACCGATTCCGTCGAGATTCGAGCCACTATTGTCGACGATACCGGGGCGGATGCCGCGGACGAAGGAGTTCGCATGCGCGTCGCCGTGCTCGGCCTCGGTGAGGCCGGCAGCATCTATTCGGCCGATCTCGCCGCCCGCGGGGCATCCGTCGCCGGGGTGGATCCGCGAGCGGTGGCCACACCGGTGGGAGTCACGCGCGCCGCGGACATCGCCACCGCGGTGCAGGCCGCAGACATCGTGCTCAGTCTCGTCGGCGGAACCTCGTCGCGTGGTGCCCTCGCCGAGGCGCTGCCCGCGATGAGCCCCGAGGCGATCTACGCCGACATGAACACGAGCCACCCCGACACGAAGCGGGCGCTCGCGGATGCAGCATCCGCTCGGGGTGTCGCGTTCGTCGATATCGCGATCCTCGCTCCGGTGCCCCGCGCGCGCATCGGCACGGCGCTGTTGCTGAGCGGGCCGGGAGCGGGAGCGCTGCTGCCGACCCTGCGCGGGCTCGGCCTGCCCGCGGAGGATGCCGGACCCGAGCCCGGCACCGCCGCCGGACTCAAACTGCTGCGCAGCGTCTTCATGAAGGGCCTGGCCGCCGTCGTGTTCGAAAGCGCGGTGGCGGCCGAGGTCGTGGGTGCGCGCGACTGGGTGATCGACCAGATGGCCTCTGAGCTCGGCCCTTCGGGACGTGAGCTCGTCGAGCGGATGATCGAGGGCACGCGGCTGCACGCGGTGCGACGAGAGGACGAGATGCGCGACGTGCGCGCCTACCTGCAGAGCCTCGATGCGACCCACGCCATGACGGACGGGACGATCGAATGGCTGCGCCGCATCGCCGCGGAGGAAGAGCGGTCGGACGCCGCGGCATCCGACCCGCGTTCGGCCTGACGGATCGCGCCCTGAAGGTCAGGCGTCCGCCCAGACCTCGGCCGCCAGCGCCACGGTCGCCTCGATCTTCGCCCACTGCTCGTCCTCGGAGAGCACGTTGCCCTCCTCGGTGGACGCGAAACCGCACTGCGGGCTCAGCGCCAGCTGGTCGAGCGGGGCGATCGAGGCTGCTTCGTCGATGCGGCGCTTGAGGTCGTCGGGGCTTTCCAGCTCGCCGGACTTCGTGGTCACCAGGCCGAGTTCGACCACCTTGGCGCCCTTCGGCAGGAACCGCAGGGGCTCGAAGCCACCCGCGCGCTCGCTGTCGTACTCGAGGAAGTACCCGTCGAACGTGGTCTCGCCGAGCAGCTGTTCGGCGACCGGCTCGTAGCCGCCGGACGAGATCCACGTGGAGCGGAAGTTGCCGCGACACACGTGCGTGGTGATCACCATGTCGTCGGGCTTGTCCCGCAGCGACGCGTTGATCAGCCGCGCGTAACGCTCGGCCAGGTGATCGGGATCGATGCCGCGCTCGGCGGCCTTCGCGAGTTCCGTCTCGGAGCAGAGGTACGCCCAGGCCGTGTCGTCGAACTGGAGGTAGCGGCATCCCTCGTCGTAGAAGGCCTGCACGGCGCCGCGGTAGGTCGCCGCCAGGTCGTCGAAGATGTCGTCGCGGTCGGCATACGGTGAGCCCTCGAGAGCGTCGGCCTCGAGCCGGAAGTCGAGCACGGTGGGGGCCGGGATGCTGACCTTCGGGGTGACCCCGGCGGCTTCGGCGACCGATGTCAGGAAGCGGAAGTGCTCGAGCATCGGATTGTCGGCGGAGAAGCCGACGGGACCCCCGATCTTGAGCCCGAGCGGGCGCGTCTGGACGCCCTGGAACTGGATGCCGTGGTCGAGCTCCACGACATCGACGCCGTCCAGCGTGCCGAAGAAATCGAAGTGCCACCAGGAGCGGCGGAACTCGCCGTCGGTCGCGACCTTGAGGCCCGACTGCGCCTCACGCGCGACGAGTGCGGTGATCGCGTCGTCCTCGACGGATCGCAGCTCCGCGTCGTCGATCTCACCGGCCGCGTGACGTGCGCGTGCGGTTTTGACCGCGGCAGGACGGAGGAAGCTGCCGACGATATCGGCGCGGAAAGGGGGGTTCACGGACATGCGGATCACCCTACTTGAGCGCTCTGCGCCGGAGTCTCCGCGTTACGCCGGGAGATGCTCCTGGATCGGTTCGGCCTGCCCCTAGACTCGCGGCATGCACAGCCTCTCGCACATCCTGCCGCTCCTCGCCGATGTCCAGTCCACCGACAACACCGGCGCCTCCGTCGGCGGGACGGTGGGTGGGGTCATCGGCTACATCCTGTTCGTCGCCGCCGTGTGGCCCTTCCTGAAGAAGGCCGGGCAGCCCGGATGGACGGCACTCATCCCCATCGTCGCGGCGTTCTTCATCGTCCGCGCCGCGGGCCTGTCCGCGTGGTGGGCGCTGCTCTACCTGGTCCCGATCGTCAACATCGTGTTCGCGATCGTGGTGGCGCTGCGACTCGGGCGGGCCTTCGGCCACGGGGCGCTGTTCTCGGTGTTCCTCCTGTGGCTGTTCTCGCTCATCGGCTATTTCGTCCTGAGCTACTCGGGCGACACCTGGGATCGCGCGCGCATCTGATGCGCAGGCGGGCGCCCCGCGTCAGGCGGCGCCACCCCGCGACTCGAAGTACTCCATCGAGCGCGTCGACGATGTGACCAGTGGCCGGAAGCGGCCGCCGGGAAGCGCCTCGGGGTGTCCCTCGGGAAGATAGGCAGCGCGCATCGCGGCGCCGACGTCACGCGCGGCACGCGTGAGGAGCTCGATGTGGGGGAGCGGGTCGGTCCCGTCGTTGGCCACCACGACGCTGAGCGCGGCGATGACATCGTGATGAGCGCCGCGAATCGGCACGGCGATGCCGCGGGACTCCTCGTGGATGTGGCCGTCGCAGACAGCCCACCCGCGCGCGCGCACGGTCCGCAACGCGGCGAGCAGATCGCGTTCGGTGGTCAGGGTGTGAGACGTGTAGCGCTCGCGCGGTTCGGCCAGGATCGCGGCCAGCACCTCCGGGCCGGCATGCGCGAGCAGCACGAGTCCGCTCGAGGAGGCGTGCAGGGGGATGCGTCCGCCGATGAGCGTCGCGTTCACGACGGCGTCGCGCGCAGAGAGTCGATCGAGGAAGAGCACCCCGGTACCGCTGAGCACCCCCAGCTGGGCGTGCTGCCGCACGCGCGCGTGCACGGCCTGCAGGAAGGGGCGGGCGAGTTCCCGCAGCCCGAGCGCGCCGGGAGTGCGGCACGCGAGCTCCCACAGGCGCACGCCGAGCCGGTACGTGCGATCGGGCAGGCGCTCCAGCAGTCCCTCGTGCTCGAGTTCGCCCACGATCCGGTGGGCGCTGGACGGCGCCAGGTCGGCGCGATCGGCGATCTCGGTCAGCGTCAGGAAGGGGACGGCGGCTTCGAATGCGCCGAGCACTCGGAGGTGCTTGCTCAGCACGGTCTGCCCGTCGGATGCCCGTGCCATGAGTGTTCCTCCCGCTGACCTCGTCGTCATCTGCGACGGGATCGGCCCGTCGCTCCCGATCCTAAGCGTGGCGACTTCCGTTGAACAGAAGTCCCGGCACCCGGCCGATGACGGGCGTCTACGGTCGAGGCATCCGACAAAGCCGTCAGATCACGAAGAGGGAACCATTGCCAGAACTCGGTGCAAAATCGTTGACAATCTCGTCTGCGATCTCTAGCGTCGTGCAGAAGCGGACGTGGACCTGTCCGCCGTCCCGCACCGTCGCCCCCCGCAATGACGCCATGAGGAGAGGTGAGGCATGGCCGCCCGCCTGACACTGCACGATGTGAACCTCCGCTTCGGGGGGATCAAAGTGCTGCAAGAGGTGTCGTTCCAGGTCGAGCCCGGCGAGGTCTTCGGGCTCGTCGGCCCCAACGGCGCCGGCAAGACGTCGCTGTTCAACTGCATCAGTGGTCACTACAAGCCGACGAGTGGATCGATCACGATCGACGACACCGAGGTGATGGGACTGGCCCCCGCCAAGCTCGCACACCACGGGCTGGCGCGCACGTTCCAGCATCCCGCGCTGCAGCTGAAGGCCACCGTGCTCGAGAACGTCCTGCTCGGAGCCCACACGCGTCTGCCCGGCGGTCCGCTCGCCTGGTCGGTGCGGCTGCCCCGCACGACGAGGTCCGAGCGCGAACTGCGCGCCGAGGCGATGACGCTCCTCGAGCGCACGAACCTCGCGTGGGCCGCCGACCTGCCGGCCGACGAGCTCAGCCACGGGCTGCACAAAGGCATCGAGCTGTGCCGGGCACTGCTGCTGAAGCCGTCGCTGCTGCTGCTCGACGAGCCCGCCGCCGGGCTCTCGCACGGCGAGGTCGAGAGCTTCATCGTCACGATCAAGCGCCTGCGCGTCGAAGACGACATCACGGTCATCATCGTGGAGCACCACATGGGGCTGATCGCCGCCCTCACCGACCGCGTGCTCGTGCTCGACCACGGTCGCACCCTCATGGAGGGGACCGCCGCCCAGGCCCAGGCCGACCCGCGCGTGATCGAGGCCTACATCGGGAAGGACGCGACCGATGACGCTGCTTGAACTGGTCGACGTCACCGCGTTCTACGGTCCGGTCCAGGTGCTGGAGAGCGTCTCACTCGAGGTCCCCGACGGCGGGGCCGTCGGCATCCTGGGCGCCAACGGCGCCGGCAAGACGACGACCCTGCGCGCGATCAGCGGCACCGTGCGCGCGGGGGGAACCGTGCGCTTCGACGGACGCGACATCCGCGGACTGGGTCCCGACCGCGTCGCCGCGCTCGGGATCGCCCACGTTCCCGAGGGCCGGGGGACCCTGACCCAGCTCACCGTGCGCGAGAACCTCCGCGTCGGGGCCTACCTGCGCAAGGACCGCAAGGCGATCGCGACCGACATCGACTACTGTCTCGACCTCTTCCCGCAGCTGCAGGACCGCATCACCTCGAGTGCCGCGGCGCTCTCCGGGGGCGAGCAGCAGATGCTCGCGGTCGGACGGGCGATCATGGCGCGGCCCCGGCTGATGCTGCTGGACGAGGCGTCCTTGGGACTCGCTCCGAGCACCGCCCAGTCCGTCTACCAGGCGATCGGCCGTCTGCGCCGGGAGTCGGGCATCGCGATGCTGATCGTCGAGCAGAACGCCAACCTCGCCTTCACGCTCGTCGACACCGCCACCGTACTCGAGACCGGTCGCAACGCGCTGACCGGCACCTCGGCCGAACTCAAGGGCATGGACGAGATCCGCCGCGCCTACCTGGGAGGCTGACGCGTGGGCACCTTCATCCAGCTCATCATCGACGGACTGTCGACCGGTTCGATCTACGCGGCCCTGGCCCTCGCGATCGTGCTCGTCAACCAGGCCACCGGGCTCATCAACTTCGCGCAGGGCGGCATCGCGGTGCTGTCGGCGTACATCGCCTACGTGTTCGTGCAGTTCGGCCTTCCGGTCGTCCTCGCGATCCTCCTCACCGTCATCGTGTCGTTCTTCCTCGGCGGACTCATCGAGCGCACGCTCGTGCGCCGGTTCGAGCGCGGCGACCCCGACACGGCGGTCGTGGTCACGATCGGCATCCTGACCCTCATCACGGGTATCTGCGCCTGGATCTGGGGCTACAACAACCGCCAGTTCCCCTCGCTCTTCCCCCTCGACAGCATCAACGTGCTCGGCGCCGTCATCAGCTGGCGCTCACTCGGAACCATCCTCACGATCGTCGCGATCATGCTGGTGCTCCAGCTGCTCTTCCAGAAGACGAAGCTCGGCCTGGCGCTGCGGGCCGTCGCCATCAACCCCGAGTCGGCAGCCTTCTCCGGCCTGCCGGTCGGTCGCCTGCTGATGGTCGGCTGGGGCCTGGCGGCGTCGCTCGGCGCGGTCGCCGGGACGCTCGTCGCCCCCCAGCTCACGCTGACGCCCGGAATGCTCGACACCGCCCTCGTCTACGCGCTCGCGGCCGTGATCCTCGGCGGGCTGTCCTCGCCGCTCGGAGCGGTGGTCGCCGCCTGGTCGATCGGCGTGCTCGAGAATCTCGCCGCCGTGTACGTCCCGTTCATCGGCTACGACCTCAAGATCGCGGTGCCCTTCATCCTCATCTTCGTGGTCCTGATCTTCCGACCCCAGGGCCTCTTCGGCCGCAAAACGGTGGTGCGCGTCTGATGGCCGACTCGACGACGACAACGACATCGCGGATGCCTCGACCCGCGGCATCCGCCCCCCTCCGGCGGCCGTGGGTGCGGTGGACGATCACCGCCCTCGTGGTCATCGCGCTCATCATCGCGCCCCTCGTGCTGCCGCAGTTCGCGAACCAGACGCTCATCCGCATCGGGGTCTACGCGGTCGCCGTGCTGGGCCTGAACATCGTGATGGGCTACGGCGGCCAGGTGAACCTCGGCCAGATCTTCTTCCTCGGCCTCGGCGCGTACGTCACCGCGTACGGCGTGAACGAGGGGTGGAACATCGCACTCGTGCTGATCGCGGCGTGCCTCATCCCGGCCGTGGCGGGGCTTCTGATCGCTCTGGCCGCCGCCCGTCTGGGCGGTCTCGCGATCGCGATGGTCACGATCGCGCTGCCGATCGTGGGCGTCCCGCTCGCGAAGCGACTGTCCGATGTCACCGGCGGCTCGCAGGGCACGTCGGCGAGATTCTCGGACGCCCCGGAATGGACCGGCCTCTACGACGACCAATGGCAGTTCTACATCGTGCTGGCGATCGGCGCCGTGTCGTTCCTGCTGGCGCGCAACTTCGTCAACGGCAAGTACGGCCGCGCGCTCGCGATCGTCAAGGAGAACGAGTCGGTCGCCTCGTCGATGGGCGTCTCGCCCTACCGGTACAAGGTGCTGGCCTTCACGATCGCTTCGCTCTTCGGCGGTGTCAGCGGCTTCCTCTACATGGTGGCCGTTCAGTACACGTCGCCCGAGACGCTCAGCTTCGGCCATTCGATCAGCCTGCTGGCCGCCATGGTGATCGGCGGTGCCGGCAGCATCGTCGGGTCGCTCATCGGCGGGGCGTACTACGTCCTGGTGCCGCAGGCAACGAATCTCGTCGACCCGAACCTGACGATGATCAGCCAGGGGATCATCCTCCTGGTAGTCCTGTTCGTGCTGCCCGGAGGGCTTGTGAGCCTTCCGCGCGTCATCCGACGACTCACCCGACGTTCGACCGGCGGCTCTTCGCGAACCACCGCCGACGCCGCACAGACCGCTCCGCCGCAGGGTCCGAAGACGGGCTCGTCCGCGGAGGGACCCGAGAACACAGAGAGGCAAGGCTCAGCATGAGAATGCGAAAGACAGCAAAGGGGGTCGTCAGCATCGTCGCGATGACCTCGATCGTCGCCCTCGCCCTTGCGGGCTGCTCCCGCGAGGGCGGCGGCGGAAGCGGTGGCGACGCGAGCGGCGGCGCGGCGGCGACGAGCCCCGGCATCACCGACACGAGCATCACCCTGGGCATCACGACGCCGCTCACCGGCGCCACGGCCGGCCCGGGCAACTGCACCGTCGACGGCGCGAAGGCGTACTTCGGCGTGAAGAACGCCGAGGGCGGCATCGAGTTCGGCGACGGCAAGACCCGCACGGTCGAGCTCAAGACCTACGACGACGGCTACGACCCGCAGAAGGCGCTCGCGAACTTCCAGCAGATGGTGTCGGACGGCGTCTTCGCGGCCGGGCTGGGCCTCGGAACACCGACGAACCGCGCCTGGCGCGAGGCCGCGATCGACGAAGGCGTGCCGCAGGTGCTCGTGATGACCGGCGACCCGCTCTTCAGCGACCGCGCCGAGAGCCCCGAGCAGCTCGGACTCGTTCCGATCTACCAGCAGGAGGGCGGCGCGTTCGGCGAACTGCTGGCGAGCGACTCCACCGAGCACAAGGTCGCGATCCTGTCGCAGAACGACGACTACGGCAAGGGCTACGTCGAGGGCTTCAAAGAGGCGATCTCCGGTGCCTCCAACATCACCATCGTCAAGGAGCTGACCTACGAGGCGACCGACGCGTCCGTCGACGCGCAGATCACCGAGCTCGCGTCGAGCGGAGCCGACGTCTTCTTCAACGCGATGTCGATCACACCGCTCGTGATCTCGTCGCTGCAGAAGGCGCAGGCTCTGAGCTGGTTGCCGAGCTGGTTCCTGCCGTCGAACACGTCGAGCCCCACCGCAATCCTCGAGCCCGGCGGTGGCGCGGCCTTCCCCGGCATCTACTCGGTCGCGTTCGCGCAGTCGCCGCAGAGCCCGGCCTTCCAGGAGAGCGACGAGGGCAAGGCCTTCCTCGACGCGATCGCGGAATACACCACGCAGGACGGCGTACCCGCGTTCCCGCACTGCGTGTGGAGCTGGATCGGTGCGGCCACGCTTGATCAGGCCTTCCAGAAGATGGAGGAGCCCACCCGCGAGAGCTTCATGACGGCGCTCGAGGGCATCACGGACTACTCCGCGCCCTTCATGCTCGAGGGCTCGGTCATCGACACGACGCAGGACGGCAAGCCCGCCGTGTCGCAGGTGCAGGTGCAGAAGTACAACGGCAAGGGGTACGCGACGGCCGAGACGTTCGGCTGATCGTCTCCCGCTGAAACGCGGTCGGAGGGCCGGGGCGCATGATGCTCCGGCCCTTCGTCGTCCGTGTCAGGCGGGCGGTCGTCATCCGCCCGCCCCAGATCCACCCGTCCCCGCTCGCCGACTGCAGGAGCCGCGGGGCAGGAGTGGACTCTCGTGCCCCGGGATGCGCGGGTCCAGCCCCGAGGTTTCCCGCGGTGGTTCGATAGCCTCGGCTGGTGAGGAGCTCGCCATGACGGACGACGCCGCGGGAGCGGAGGGCGTGCTCTCCCGAGCCGCGCGGATGCTCCGTGCCTTCGGCGCCGACGACGATTCACTGAGCGCCGCCGACCTCGGTCACCGCACCGGCCTGCCGCGGTCGACGGCCCATCGCCTCGCCGCCGAGCTCGCCGGGCTCGGGCTGCTGGACCGCACCGCCGACGGCGGCTTCACGATCGGAACGGGCCTCTGGGAGATGGGCGAGCTCGCGCCCGTGTCGATGCGTCTGCGCGAGCACGCCCTGCCGCACGTGCTGCGTCTCTACGAGGCGAGCGGAGAGAACGTGCACATCGCCGTGCTCAGCTCGCCCGACCCGGCGACGGCAGAGGCTCTGTATGTCGCACGCGTGACCGGGCCGAACTCCATCCCCACCCTCAGTCGCATGGGCGGTCGCCATCCGCTGCACACCACGGGCGTCGGCAAAGCGCTTCTCGCCCAGCAGGAGGACGACTGGCTCGATGCGTTCTTCCAGCGCACGTTCGAACGCGAGACCGTCTACTCGATCGTCGACGTCGTGCCGCTCCGCGATGAGATCGCGCATGCCCGGGCCCGGGGCTTCGCGACGACGCGGCAGGAGATGACGCTCGGCAACGTCTCGATCGCCGCGGCGCTCCCTGCGATCGACGGGCTGCCACTCGCCGCCGTCGGAGTGGTGACGCATCTCGCCCGCGCCGACGAGCGCCGGCTCGGCCCGCTGGTGGTCGCCGCCGCCCGTGACATCGCGCGCGACCTCGCGCGAGACTGACGCGGCCGCGGCACCCGGCCTCGACGCCTCTCGATCCCATCCAGTGGGACACAGGCCTGGGATGCCGGGGCTCGACGTGTGACGCTGGGTCGTAGCATCCGTCGAAGGAGACCCATGACTTCCCCTGAATCCGATCCGCCGGCATTCACTTCGCGCACCGAGGAGGCGTTCTCGTCCTCCGTCGTGCTCGAGCAGCCCGCGCAGGCCGCCGCTCCCGAGTCCTTGCTCGCGACGCCCGTGCAGGTCTCGCAGGGCGAGATCACGCAGGAGATCGTCGACACGCACGCGGCCGCACAAGCGCGCGAGGATTCCGGCGAATACGTCCGCACCTCCCTGCACGACTTCCCGCCCTACCGCTCGAGCATCCTGCGGCACCCGACGAAGAACCCGCGCCTGGTCGATCCCGAGACGATCGAGCTGTTCTCGCCGGCGTTCGGTCAGCGCGACGTCGCGGCCATCGAGGCCGACTTGACGCTGCAGCACATGGGCGAGCCGCAGGGTGAGCGCATGACCGTGCAGGGCCGACTGCTCGATTCCTGGGGTCGCCCGCTCGCCAATCAGCTCGTGGAGATCTGGCAGGCCAATGCCGCCGGACGCTACATCCACCAGCGCGACCAGCATCCCGCTCCGCTCGACCCGAACTTCACCGGTGCCGGACGCGTCGTGACGAACGACGACGGTGAGTACAAGTTCACGACGATCAAGCCGGGCGCGTACCCCTGGAAGAACCACGTCAACGCGTGGCGTCCCGCGCACATCCACTTCTCGGTCTTCGGCAGCGGGTTCACCCAGCGGCTCGTGACGCAGATGTACTTCCCGGGCGACCCGCTGTTCCCGCTCGACCCGATCTACAACACCATCTGGCGCCAGAAGGACCGTGACGCGCTCATCGGACTGTACGACCACGACCTGTCGGTGCCGGAGTTCTCGATGGGCTACCGCTTCGACATCGTCGTCGACGGTCCCGACGCGACCTGGTTCGAGCCCGAGGAGGACCACGCATGACCCGCCAGCCCCACCCCTCCCTCGGCGCGTCGCCGCTGGCCGCAACGGGCGGTCAGACCGTCGGTCCGTTCTTCGCGTTCGGTCTCGACTACGACAAGAAGCACCAGGTCGTGTTTCCGCACAGCCCCGGCTCCGTCGTGCTCGGCGGCACAGTTTACGACGGCGCCGGCAACCCGATCCCCGACGCGGTGATCGAGATCTGGGGTGCCGACGAGAACGGCGACGTGTCGCGCGAGCGCGGCGCGTTCCGTCGCGACGACCACACGTTCACGGGGTTCGGCCGCGCTGCGACCACCGACGACGGCCACTACGAGTTCTTCACCCGCAACCCCGGGCCCACCGACGGGAAGGCGCCGTTCTTCTCGGTGATCGTCTTCGCCCGCGGCCTCCCCGACAAGCTGATCACGCGCATCTATCTGCCCGAGCACGAGGAACTCCGCAGTGCCGACGCGCTGCTGTCATCGCTCGGCGCGGACGAGCGCGCTACGCTCATCGCAACCCGCACCCCTGACGGGAACCTGCGGCACGACATCCGGCTGCAGGGCGATAAGGAGACCGTGTTCCTTGAGTTCTGACGACGGATCGGCGCCGACGCCCCCGCGGACGGCTTCGACGCCGGAACCCTTCGATGTCGGACTGATCTCGCCCGTCACGGTGGGCATCGATGACATGGTGGCGGATGCTGCGATCTTGGACGCGCTCGTCACGGCCGAGGTCGCCCTCGTCCGGGCCTACGCCGCGCTCGAGGTCGCCCCGTCGGCGGTGGCCGACGACCTCTCGACGGCGCTGGGCTGGCGCGGTGTCGGGCGCACCTGTCGCGAGCACGGGCTGGACGCGGCCGATCTGGCTCGCGCGTCGGTGGCCGGCGGCAATCCTGTCATCCCCCTCGTCGGCCTCCTGAAGGAGCACGTCCCCGCAGAATCGCGCGGGTGGATCCACCGGGGCGCGACCAGCCAGGATGTCCTCGATTCCGCCCTCATGCACGTCGCCGAGCGCGCAGCGACCGCGATCCTCGTGCACCTGCAGCACGCCCAGGGCTGGATCGCGGGTTTCCTCGAGGCGAACCCCGACGAGCCCGCCGCCGCGCGCACCCTCACGCAGCACGCCGTCCCGACGACCATCGGGTGGCGCGCGCTCGGGTGGGGGCGCGCGCTGACGCGGGCGTACGACCGGCTCGAAGCAGCCCGCGCAGCGCTTCCCGCTCAGCTCGGAGGAGCGGGCGGCACCCTCGCGTCGTTCGTCGAGATCGCCGGCCGGGAGCGCGCCGAACAGCTGCCGGCGGCGTTCGCCCGTCAGCTCGGCCTCGCAGCTCCCGACGCCCCGTGGCACACGTCCCGCTGGCCGGTGACAGAACTCGGCGACGCCCTCGTGCAGGTCCTGGACGCGATCGGCAAGATGGCCGCGGATGTCGCGACCCTGTCGCGCACCGAGATCGCCGAGGTGTCCGAGGGCGTCGGTGGGGGCTCGTCCGCCATGCCGCAGAAGCAGAACCCGACGGTGTCCGTGCTCCTGCGTTCTGCGGCGATCCGCGCCCCTCAGTTGGGGGCGACCCTGCACCTCGCATCGGCACTCGCCGTCGACGAGCGCCCCGACGGTGCGTGGCACGCCGAGTGGCCCACGCTCCGCGAGCTGCTGCGCCTGACGCTCGGTGCGTCGTCGCATGCGGCAGCGCTTCTCTCGGAACTCCGCGTCGACCATGACGCCGTCGCCCGCAACCTGCGGCTCACGCGCGGACTGATCGTCGCCGAGCGACTGTCGATCGTCCTGACGCCGCTGATCGGGGCCGGGCGTCTCGCCGAGATCGTCGCGGAGGCATCCCGCGGTACCGACCTGGGCGAGCTCGTGCGCGCGTTGCCCGAGTCCGATGGAATCGACGTCGATGAGCTGCTCGACCCTTCGCACTACCTGGGACTCGCGGCATCCCGCGACCCCGTTCCGGAGACGGACCCGGAGACGGGTGCCGCAGCCGATGGCGTGCCCGAGGCCGCCCCCCACTCCGCGCCCGACCAGGAGACGCCATGACCGTTCCCGAGCTCGCCTTCACTCCCGTCGTGGGTCCGGGCGACGCGCCGCTCGTCGTGCTGGGCCCGTCGCTCGGCACGTCGACCATCCTCTGGGAAGACGTGATCCCGCTGCTGTCGGGACGCCTGCGCGTGACGGCATGGGACCTGCCCGGCCACGGCGCGTCGCCGGGAACGGTCGAGCCCTTCAGCGTTCAAGAGCTCGCCGACGCGGTCGCGGGCGGCGTGCGCGATCTCGGAGAGACCTCGGTGCTGTACGCCGGCGTCTCCCTCGGCGGTGCGACCGGACTCATGCTCGCGCTCCGGCACTCGTCACTGGTGGAGCGCGCCGCGATCGTGGCGTCGGGTGCGAAGCTCGGCGAGCCGCTCGGCTGGTTCGAGCGGGCGAACCAGGTGCGCGCGCAGTCGACGTCATCGCTCATCATCTCGTCGGCCGAGCGCTGGTTCGCACCCGACTCCGTCGCGAACCGGCCCGAGCTGTCCGGCCGACTGCTGCACGCTCTGCAGGACGCCGACGACGAGAGCTACGCGCTGTGCTGCGGCGCGCTGGCCGCCTACGACGTGCGCGATGAGCTCAGCGACATCGCTCCGCCGATCGACGCCGTGTGGGGCGAGTTCGACAAGGTCGCGCCCGAGGAGAAGGCCGTCGAGATCGCCGACGGTGTGCAGCGCGGGAGTGTCACGCGCATCGCCGGTGCGGCGCACCTGCCACCCGCCGAGCAGCCCGAGGCCGTGGCATCCGCTCTGCTCGCGTTCTTGACGAAGGAAGAGGCGTGATGCGACCCGCAGGCGAAGGGCTCAGCGACGAGGAGCGATACGACCAGGGCATGGCGGTGCGTCGCGAGGTGCTCTCGGACGCCCACGTCGAGCGATCGACCGCGGCGGCGAACGCGCTGACGAGCGACTGGCAGGACTTCATCACGCGGGTCGCGTGGGGCGACGTCTGGTCGCGGCCGGGCCTCGATCGGCGATCGCGCTCGGTCGCAGTGCTGTCGTCCCTCATCGCCCACGGGCACCACGAGGAGCTGGCGATGCACCTCAAGGCGGCGCGCCGCAACGGGCTCTCGCTCGATGAGATCCGCGAGGTGATCCTGCAGAGCGCGGTCTACTCCGGCGTGCCGGCGGCCAACACCGCCTACCGCATCGCGTCCGAGGTCTTCGCCGACGAGCTCTGATCTCGGTCGGAGGCCCGTCCCGGATGCCGCCGCTACAGGCTCGCCAGCGGCCAGCCCGTGTACGCCTCGGCCAGATAGGTGCGTCCGGCTTCGGACTCCACCACGGATCGCAGCTCGCCCACCTGGCGGAGCCGGTCGAAGTCCGAGGCATCCGGCCCGACGTGCAGCATGCTCGTCATCCACCACGAGAAGTGCTGCGCCTTCCAGATGCGGCGCAGGGCCACCTCGGGGAAGGCGTCGATCGCGCGCGAATCCCCCTCGAGCAGGAGTGCGCGCAGGGCCTGGTCGAGCAGGACGACATCCGCGACCGCGAGGTTCATCCCCTTGGCGCCCGTGGGAGGCACGGTATGGGCGGCGTCGCCGATGAGGGCCACCCGTCCGCGCAGCAGCTGGTGGGCGACGAAGCTCCGGAACCGGAGCACGTCGCGCTGGAAGATCGGCCCCTCGATCAGCTCGTGTCCGTCGACGCTCGCCTGCAGAGCATCCCAGATCTCGCGCTCGCTCATCGAGTTCGGGTCGAGGTTCGGATCGCACTGCAGATACATGCGCTGCACGGTCGCGCTCCGCTGGCTGATCAGCGCGAAGCCGTTCGGGGAATTGCTGTAGATCAGCTCGCGCGCGCTCGGCGGCGCCTCGCAGAGGATGCCGAACCACGCGAACGGGTACTCGCGGAAGTATCCGCCGGTGGAGGACCCCGTCACCACCGCGCGGGCCACGCTGCGCGAGCCGTCGGCGCCGACGACGAACTCGGCCTCGATCGCGAACGGCCGGCCTTCGGCATCTGTCGCGTGCACCGTCGGTCGGTCGGTCTCCGCACCCTCGACCCGGTCGGCGGTGACCCCGAAGCGCAGGTCCTGGCCGGCGGCGAGACGGGTCGCGATGAGATCCTTCAGCGCCTCGTGCTGCGGGTAGAGCCAGACGCCGCGACCGACGGTCTCAGCGAAATCGATGCGGTGGCCCTCGCCGGAGAAGCGCAGCTCGATGCCGTCGTGGCGCTGACCGTCGACGAGCACCCGCTCGGACGCTCCTGACTGGCTGAGCACCTCGACGGTGCCCTGCTCGAGGATGCCCGCACGGATCGTGCTCTCGATCTCGGCGCGGGTGCGCTGGTCGATCACGACCGAGTCGATGCCGGCGTTGGCCAGCAGATGCGAGAGCAGCAGCCCCGCGGGGCCGGCGCCGATGATCGCGACGCGGGTGCGCGTGATGTCGTTCATGATCGTCTCCTTCGACGGACGAGCAGATGCCTCAGCTTCAGTGTGCCGTCGAGCGACGGCATTCGCTGTGAAGGTTCCCATTCAATGGGAAAGATTCGTGGCCGCCCTTCCCGATCATCGATCGAGCGCGGCCGCGCCCGGAGGCGCTCAGCGTCGATCCGAAGCGAGGCCGGTGCGGATGCCCGCGGCCGCCGCCGTCAACTGCTCGAGCGCTGCAGCGGTCGGCATCTCGCGAGGGAGCACGACGGACAAAGCCGCCACGACCTCCCCGGTCTCATCCCGGACCGGGACGGCGACGCCGGTCGAGACCGCCTCGATCGAGCCCGGCGCGACGACGTGGCCGAGCCGTCGCGCGTCGGCCAGCGCGCGACGAAGGGTTGCGGCATCCGTGATCGTGTCGGGCGCCAGCCGTACGAGCGGTGCGGAGAGCACGCGCTCGACGAGGTCGGGCGGCCCGAACGCCAGCAGGACGAGGCCGGAGGAGGAGGCGTGCAGGGGGAGCCGGCCCGCGACCCGCGTGATGTTCGCCCCCGCCTCGGGATGCGACAGCCGCTCCAGGAAGAGAGCCTCGTCCTGCTCGAGCACGGCGAGCTGGGTGTGTTCGCGCACCACGGACTGCACGCGCTCCATATGAGGAAGAGCGGCCTGGCGGAGTCGCAGCGCCGCCGACCCGCGCAGGGCGAGCTCCCACAGGCGCATTCCCAGGCGTACGCGGTGCTCGTCGTCGCGCTCGAGCAGCCCGGCCACGACGAGCGCGTCGACCTGGCGGTGAGCCGTCGAGGACGGCAGCCCGGCGCGGCGGCCGATCTGCGCGGACGTCTGGACGGTGCGCTCCGCGTCGAACGTCTCGAGGATGCGCACCAGACGCTCCACCGCGGAGTCGCCCGACGCCGAATTCGCCATGGCATCAGGGTGGCACATCGCCCGCAGGCCCGAAGGACCGCCGGGCTCTATGCTGGCGCCGTGAGCGCACCTTCGACGGCGTCGACGCCCCCGCCCGTTTCGGCGACGGCGGGGGGTGACGACCGCATCACGCTGCGGTTCATGTCCACTCCGGCCGACACGGCGGTCGGAGGTCGAGCGATCGCCGCGGGCAGCGTGATGGAGTGGATCGACAAGGCGGGGTACGCCTGCGCGGTCGGATGGTCGGGCGCATACTGCGTGACGGCCTACGTCGGCAATGTGCGCCATCGCCGGCCCATCATGCCGGGCACGTTGATCGAGGTGCAGGCGCGCCTGATCCATACCGGTCGGTCGAGCATGCACGTCGTGGTGACGGTCTCGTCCGCCGACCCGAGTTCCCGCACATACACGCCGGCGACCACGTGCATCCTCGTCTTCGTCGCGAAGGACGCGGGGGGGCATCCGGCGTCGGTTCCCGCGTGGACCCCCGCGAGCCGGTCCGATCGCAAGCTCGCCGCGGGGGCGATCGAGCGCATCCCTGCACGCACCGAGATCAAACGCCGCATGCTCGCGGAGGACTACACCGACTCCGGGCGCGCACCGCGCACGGTGCTGCGCTTCCTCGTGCCGCCCGGCGTCGTCAACTGGGGAGGCAAGGCCCACGGCGGCACGGTGATGCGCTGGATCGACGAGGCCGCCTTCGCCTGTGCCGTCGGCTGGATGGGCGGGAGTCCCGACGCCGACCATGCGATCGCGGTGTACTCGGGCGGCATCCACTTCTTCGCCCCGGTGCGCATCGGCGATCTGGTCGAGGTGGACGCACGGCTGATCTACACCGGACCGCACAGTATGCACCTCAGCATCAGGGTGTCGACGGCCGATCCGCGCCGCCCGCACGAGTGGACGCTGACGACCGTCTGCATGAGCGTGTTCGTCGTCCCCGGTGCGGGCGGTGTCGCGCTGCCGGTGCCGACGTGGCAACCGCAGACCGCCGAAGACGTGCGTCTGCGCGACCACGCCCTCGAGATCATCCGGCTGCGCGAGGACATCGTGCCGATCTCACCGACCCTCTCGCTCGAGCCCTGGAACGCGGCCGAGCACCCTGTCGCATCACCGCGCCATGCTCTATGATGGACGCATAGCGCACAGTCGTTCGCACAGCGAACACAAGCTGACGGAGGCTGCATGATCGACAAGACAGTGACGGATGCCGCGACCGCCGTCGCCGACATCCCCGACGGCGCCACGGTCATGATCGGCGGCTTCGGCCGCGCGGGCCAGCCCGTCGAACTCATCGACGCGCTGATCGCCCGCGGAGCGCGCGACCTGACGATCATCAACAACAACGCCGGTAACGGCGACACCGGTCTCGCTGCCCTGCTGGCCACCGGCGGCGTCCGCCGGATCATCTGCTCGTTCCCGCGGCAGTCCGACTCGTGGGTGTTCGACCGGCTGTACCGGGCGGGCGAGATCGAGCTCGAGATCGTTCCCCAGGGGAACCTCGCCGAGCGCATCCGCGCCGCGGGAGCGGGCATCGGTGCCTTCTTCAGCCCGACGGGCGTCGGCACCGAACTCGCCGAAGGCAAAGAGGAGCGCACGATCGACGGCCGCCGGTACGTGCTCGAATACCCGATCCGCGCCGACTTCGCCCTCATCAGCGCGCTGAGAGCCGACCGCTGGGGAAACCTCGTGTACCGCAAGACGGCCCGCAACTTCGGCCCGATCATGGCGTCCGCCGCGACGACCACGATCGCGCAGGTCGACGAGGTCGTGCCGCTCGGCGCGATCGACCCCGAGACCGTCATCACCCCCGGCATCTTCGTCGACCGAGTCGTCGCGGTGGGGGAGCGACGCTGGCTCGCCGACGGCGAGTTCGTCGGCGGCGTATCCATCGAAGGCGATCTGCGGGAGGCATCCTCATGACCATGACACCGGCGTCCGAGGCATCCGGCGCATCCGCGCCCACCCGCATCCCGCGCGACCAGCTGGCCGCGAAGATCGCAGCCGACATCCCCGAAGGGGCGATCGTCAACCTGGGCATCGGGGCGCCCACCCTCGTCGCGGACTTCCTCCCCGATGGCCTCGAGATCATCCTGCACACCGAGAACGGGATGCTGGGCATGGGCCCGAAGCCGGCGGCAGGGCGGATCGACCCTGACCTGATCAACGCCGGCAAGCAGCCGGTGACGGAGCTCGCCGGAAGCGCGTTCTTCCATCACGCGGACTCGTTCGCGATGATGCGCGGTGGACACCTCGACGTGTGCGTGCTCGGCGCGTTCCAGGTGTCGGAGCACGGCGACCTCGCCAACTGGTCGACCGGCGCGCCGGGCGCCATCCCGGCCGTGGGAGGTGCGATGGACCTCGCCATCGGCGCGAAAGACGTCTACGTCATGACCGACCTCCTCGCCAAGGACGGCTCGTCCAAGCTCGTCGCCGCGTGCACGTACCCGCTCACGGGCGTCGGCTGCGTCACGCGCGTCTACACCGACCATGCGATCTTCGACGTCACCCCCGACGGCTTCACGGTGCGCGAGGCGTTCGGCGACAACACAGCCGCATCGCTCTCGGCGCTCACCGGACTCACCCTGCGAGAAGCGGATGCCGCGGCATCCGCCGGAAAGGAATCCTGAGATGACCGGCTCCTTCATCTACGACGCCGTCCGCACGCCGTTCGGTCGGGCCGCCGGTGCGCTGTCGGGGGTGCGCCCCGACGACCTCGCCGCCGTCGTGATGCGCGCCGCCGTCGAGCGCACGGGCCTGGACCCCGCCCGCATCGAGGACGTCATCTTCGGCGATGCCAATCAGGCGGGCGAGGACAACCGGGACGTCGCACGATTCGGGGCGCTGCTGGCAGGCTTCCCGACGACGGTGTCGGGCGTGACGGTCAACCGGCTCTGCGGATCGGCCGTGGAGGCCGTGATCCAGGGGTCCCGCGCGATCGAGGTCGGCGATGCGTCGGTGATCCTCGCGGGTGGTGTCGAGTCGATGAGCCGCGCCCCGTTCGTGGTGGAGAAGTCGCCGAAGGCCTGGCCCGCCGTCGGCAACCAGACGATGTGGAACACCTCGGTCGGCTGGCGCATGACGAACAAGGCGCTTCCGAAGGAGTGGACGATCAGCAACGGCGAATCAGCGGAGAAGCTCGCCACGATCTACGGCATCTCGCGGGAGGCGCAGGACGAGTTCGCCCTGCGCAGCCACCGGCTCGCCGCCGAAGCGTGGGCCGCAGGTGTCTACGACGGCGAGATCGTGCAGGTGCCCGGGGCCGAGCTCGAGCGCGACGAGGGCATCCGCGACGGCGGCACGCCGGCATCGCTCGGGGCGCTCAAGGCGCTCTTCGCCGCGGACGGCACCGTGACCGCCGGTAACTCGTCGTCGATCAACGACGGCGCGTCCGCCGTGCTGCTCGGCGCCGAAGGCGCGCTCGACGCCGAACCTCTCGCCCGCATCGCCGGGCGCGGTGTGTTCGGCAACGACCCCGACGTGTTCGGGGTCGCGCCGGTCGAGGCCGCCAACCGCGCACTCGCGCGGGCGGGCCGGACCTGGGCCGATGTGGACGTCGTCGAGCTGAACGAGGCGTTCGCCTCGCAGAGCCTCGCGTGCCTGCAGGGATGGCCCGACCTCGACCCCGGGATCGTGAACATCCACGGCGGAGCGATCGCGATCGGGCACCCGCTCGGGGCGTCCGGTGGACGCATCATCGGCCACGCGGCGCATGAGCTCGCGAGGCGCGGCGGCGGCGTCGCCGTCGCGGCGATCTGCATCGGCGTCGGCCAGGGCCTCGCGGTGGTGCTCGAGCGCTGACCCGCGTTCCGCGCCCTGTCTCCCCGACCGATCGCGCCGAGTACGACCGCGTCAGCCTGGCTTGCGGGCCTGCAGCGTATAGCTGAGCGGAGCGACGCCCGGGTGCTCGGCCAGCGCGTATTCACCGTCGGCGCGCTCCTGCATCTGTCCGGGTAGGGCCTCCCACGGCACGCTGTCGTGCTCGACGAGCCCGGTGATCTGGAGCCCCGCTCCGAGAAGCGCGGTCACGACCTCGCCGAGACCGTGGTTCCACTCGTAGGTCTTCGAAGCGACGATCGGCCGGTCGGTCGGCACGTAGGTGCTGTCGTCGTCCCACTCCATCGGGTCGGCGAGCTCGAAGTACGAGAAGCGCAGGTGCAGGTCGTCGTCGAGCCGCTCGTCCATGGCCCAGAGGATGGGATGGCCCTCGCGGAGGAAGAGTCGCCCGCCCGGGGCGAGCAGGCGGGCGACGACTTCCGCCCATTCGGTGATGCGGGGCAGCCAGCACAGCGCCCCGATCCCCGTGTAGACGAGATCGAACGAGCCGGGCTCGAGCACGGCGGAGGCACCCGCGACATCCGACTCGACGAAGTCGACGGCATCACCGGTCTCGGCCACGAGCCGGCGCGCTTCCGCGATGGCGACGGGGGAGAAGTCCAGGCCGGTCACGTGCGCACCGAGGCGGGCGAGCGACAGGGTGTCGGTGCCGATGTGGCACTGCAGGTGCACGGTGCGGAGGCCGGCGACGTCGCCCAGGCGTTCGCGATCGAAACGCACGACGTCCGAGAGCAGCGCACGGTCCTCGATGTACCTCTGCACTCCGTAGCCGAACCCGTTGCGAGCGGCGTGGAGCGCCGCCCTCTCATCCCAGTTGGCGCGGTTGGTGTCGAGATACTTCTGCATGCCCGTCACGCTAGCCGAACCGTCAGCGACGGCGTGCGCCTCACTCCAGTGGCGGTGTCCGCGGCGGCGACGTCCGGCGGCGTCCGGTTGCCTCGAAGGCCGCGGCCAGGCGAAGCAGCGCAGTGTCGTCGTAGGCGCGTCCGGCGAACGTCAAACCCACCGGCATCCCGATGTCGGTCATCGTCCCCATCGGAACCGTGACCGTCGGGATGCCGAGGTGTCGCGGCACGAGGTTGCCGTTGGCGACCCAGACCCCGTTGCGCCACCCCAGATCAGCGGATGCCTCGTTCACGTCCATGTCCGCCGGACCCACGTCCGCGACCGCGGGGAAGACGACGGCATCCAGTCGCTGCGCGTCCATCCACTCCTCGAGGTCGACACGCCTCGTCTCCTCGAGTCCGCGCAGGCCGTCCTCGAGCAGGGGGATGTCGGTGAAGGAGTGCACGGGGTGCGCGCGCACGAACGCGGGGTACTCGGCGATGTCATCGTCGAACCCGGTGTAGCGGTCGGGGAGCGCGCCGTCCGGGGCGGGGAAGATCGTCGCGCCGTCCACGTCGCGCAGGCTCGACAGCGTCGGATCGCCGTTCGCCGCGAGGAAGTCGTCCCACGCCCATGCCGACAGATCGATGATCTCGCGCCGCAGGTACTCGGGCGGCACGAGGCCGCGGGTCGCGATCGTCGGGGCGCCTGGTCGGTCGCCTTCGTAGTTCGACACCGCGGGGAAGTCGACCTCGACGACCTCAGCGCCGGCACCTTCGAGGTCGCGCCGCGCCGCCTCCCAGAGCGCCATGACGCTGTCGCGCGTCTCGATGCGCCGGCCCGTCGGCCCGCCGATACCGACCCGTGCACCGCTTCCCGCGCGGTCATCGGCGTTGATGTACATCCGGGGCACGCCGATGCGGCGCCCGCGGAGGACGCCGGCCGCGGCATCCGGCTGCGGCATTCCGAGAGCGGCATACGTGGCGGGCCGCACTTCCGACGCGGCGGGGATCGGCACCCACGGCTGGGCGCGCCAGAAGTCTCCGCGGGTCTGGTCGTCGTCGGCGACGATCACGTCGAGCACTTCGAGCAGGTCGTCCATGGTACGGGTGTGCGGCACGACGACGTCCATCGTCGGCACCAGCGGCCAGTTGCCGCGCACCGAGATCACACCGCGCGACGGCGTGTACGCGCACAGCGCGTTGTTCGAAGCCGGAGCGCGTCCCGACGACCAGGTCTCCTCCCCGAGCCCGAAGGCGGCGAAGGATGCGGCGGTCGCCGTTCCGGAGCCGTTGGACGACCCCGACCCGAACGCGGCGGTGAGGTAGGCGGCGTTGTACGGGCTCTCGGCACGACCGTAGACGCCCCGCTGCATGCCGCCGTTCGCCATCGGCGGCATGTTCGTGAGCCCGAGCAGCACCGCGCCGCCGGCGCGCAGGCGCTCGATCGCGAAGGCGTCGTGCTGAGCCACCAGATCGGCGAAGGCGGGGGATCCGGCGGCTGCGGTCAGACCGCGGGCGAGATAGCTGTCCTTCGCCGTATAGGGGATGCCGTCGAGCGGCCCGAGGAGCGCGCCGGCGGCACGCCGCTCATCCGACGCGCGCGCGTCGTCCAGTGCCTCGGGGTTCGGCACGACGAGGGCGTTGAGCGCGGTCGTGGTGCCGGGAGCGTCGTAGGCCTCGACGCGGGCGAGGTACGCCTGCACGAGGCCGACGCTCGTCACGCGCCCGTCCTCGAGCGCCGCCCGGAGGTCGGCGATGGATGCCTCGACCACGTCGAATCCGCCGGTCATCGCGTCACCGCCGGCTGCTGCTGCGTGATGCAGTGGATTCCACCGCCGCGCGCCAGGATCGGGCGGGCGTCGATGGTGACGACACGACGGCCGGGGTACACCGACGCCAGGATCTCACGGGCCGCAGCATCCGCCCGCTCCTCCCCGTAGCCGCACGCGATGACCCCTCCGTTGACGACGAGGTGGTTGACGTAGTTCCAGTCGACGAATCCCTCGTCGTCGCGCAGCTGCGCGGGCGCGGGGATGTCGACGATGTCCCAGCTTCTTCCCGCGGCATCGGTCGTGCCGGCGATGTATTCCCGCAGCCCGCGCATGACGTCGTGATCAGGATGCTCGGGGTTCGGCTGCTCGTGCAGCAGGAGTGTGCCGGGGGACGGGATCGTGGCGAACATGTCGACGTGGCCGCGGGTACCGAGGTCTTCGTAGTCGCGGGTCAGCCCGCGCGGCAGCCAGATGACCTTCGTCGCGCCGATCGTGCGGCGGAGTTCGGCCTCGACGCGCGCCTTGTCGGCGTAGGGGTTGCGGCCGGGGTCCAGCTGAACGGTCTCGGTGACGAGCACGGTGCCCTCGCCGTCGACATGGATGGCTCCGCCCTCGTTCACGAGCAACGACGAGATCAACTCGGCCTCCGCGCCGGCGGCGGTGAAACGTCCGATCTCGCGGTCCTTCTCCCAGGTCGACCACGCGGGTGCGCCCCAGCCGTTGAAGATCCAATCCACGCCGCCCAGGATGCCGGGCCGTTCGTCGTCGAGCACGAACGTGGCGCCCATGTCGCGCATCCAGTAATCGTCCAGCGGCGCCTCGACCTGCGCGATGTCGGCGGACAGCATCCGTCGGGCGCGGTCTCGCTCGACCGGGTCGACCACCATCGTCACGGGCTCGAATTCGGCGACGGCGTGGGCGACGGCCGTCCACGCCGCGTACGCCTCCTCGGCCGACGCGGTGTCATCGCCCAGGGTGAGGCCGGGGCGGGGGAATGCCATCCAGGTGCGATCGTGGGGGGCGGTCTCTGCGGGCATGCGCCAGGCCATGGGACACCTCTGCTTCCTGTGGGACGGACGCCGCGGCTTCCGTCGACGTCGTCTCTTCGGGCGGAGCCGGACAGATCCTGTTGATCGCATGATCAACAGCTATGCACGACGCTAGCCGTGGCATCCAGCTCGTGTCAAGAGTGCGTGACCCGGAGCGCTCCGTGCGAATGTGGTAACGTTGCCACATTCCAGCAGAGACCGGCGCTCTCGGCGCGGGTTCGCACACATGGGGGTGTCGTGAAGACGATCGGGATCGGCGTCGTGGGCTTCTGGCACGTGCACGCCAACGACTACGCACGTGAGGTACGGGAGCATCCAGGTACGGATCTGGTCGTCGGGTGGGATCGCGACGCGCACATCGCCGACGAGGGGGCCGCAGAGCTGGGGATCGACCTCGTCCCTTCGCTCGACGCGCTGCTCGGCCATGCTCACGTGGACGCCGTGACGATCACCACGGCGACGGCCGATCACACCGACGTCATCCGCCGCGCGATCCGCGCCGGCAAGCACGTCTTCACGGAGAAGCTCCTGGCGCCCACGGTCGAGGAATGCATCGAGCTCATCGACGAAGCCGAGGCGGCCGGTGTGCAGCTGGTGGTTTCGCTTCCGCAGCTCGGCGCGCCGCCCACCGTCGCCGTGCGCTCGCTGATCGACGAGGGGGCCCTCGGCACCGTCACCTACGCCCGAGTCCGTGTCGCGCACGACGGCTGGCTCGACGGGTGGTTGCCGGAGCGGTTCGCCGACGCCGCTCTCGCGATCGGAGGAGCGTTCGCCGACCTCGGCTGCCACCCGGCCTATCTCGTGCAGCACTTCCTCGGAGCCCGTCCGCAGACCGTCGCGGCGACATACGGGGCCTTCACCCGGCATGCGGTGGAGGACAATGCCGTGGTCGTCCTCGGGTACGCGAACGGGGCCGTCGGCGTGGCCGAAGCGAGCTTCGTCACGACACCCGGCGCCTTCGCCCTCGAGGTGCGCGGCACCGACGCATCCGTGCTGTTCGGCTTCGGGCGGGAAGCTCTGATCGGCAAGGGCGGCCGGTTCGGCGACGCATGGACGGAGCTGGCGCTCCCCGAGGCGGAGCCGACGCCGTTCCAGCTGTGGATCGAGGCGATCCGCGACGGGGCCGATCTCACGACGAACCACGAGGCCGCCGTCGAGCTGACCCGCCTCGTCGTCGCCGCCAACGCCTCATCGGGCTCCGCTCGGAGCTACGACGCACCGCCATCATGAGCACACGACTGGAGAAGAACATGTCAGACAAGATCAGGATCGGACTCATCGGAGCCGGCGGCATCGCCGGAGCGCACGTCGCCGGCTATCGGCGCAACCCCGAGTCGGTGATCTTCGCCGCCATCGCCGATCCCGTGCGGGCGAACGCGGAGAGGCGCCGCGGAGACGACGGCGGCGTGGTCATCTTCGAGGATTACCGCACCATGATCGCGGAGGCCGATCTGGACGCGGTCGACATCTGCCTGCCGCACCATCTGCACGCGGAGGCGATCATCGCTGCCGCGGAGGCAGGACTCCACGTGCTCGTCGAGAAGCCGCTGTGCATGACGATGACCGAGGCAGCCGCCATCGCGGACGCTGCGGAGCGCTCCGGCGTCACCATCATGTGCGCGCACAATCAGCTGTTCCTGCCGGCGGTCTCGGAGGCCAAGCGACTCATCGACGACGGGGTCTTCGGCCGCGTCTACGAGGTGCGCACGACCGACAGCTTCTACAACGACTTCACGCCTGAGAGCATGGGGTGGCGCGCCAGCGCCGCGACAGCCGGCGGGGGAGAGCTCATCGATACGGGTTACCACCCGGTCTACCTGCTGCAGCACCTGGCAGGAGCGATTCCCGTCGAAGTGACCGCCATGCTCTCGCGACACCGCCTCGACTTCATGGAGGGCGAGGATTCCGCGCAGGTGCTGGTGCGCTACGACAACGGCGCCGTCGGCGTCGTCACCACCGGCTGGGCGTACGACGCCGCGCCGGGTACCGAGAAGTTCTCGCTCGTCGCGGAGCGCGGATCGCTGTCGTCCGACGGCGTGACGTTGACCTACCGACTTCGCGGACAGGATCCGGTCGTCCTCGACTTCGAGCCGGTCCACGACATCGCGGCCGAGGTCGCACATTTCGCCGAATCCCTCCTCTCCGGCCGTCGGCCGATCCACACCCACGTGGAAGGGATCGATGTGCTCGGCGTGATCCTCGCGGCGTACGAGTCGGACCGTTCTCGTTCGTTCGCGCCCGTTCCCCGCGTGCGCGCGACCACATCGGCCGTCTGAGCCCGCGGCCGCAGCCACCCCGTCGATCGACTCGCTTCAGTCGACGGGGTGGCCGAGCGGCCACTCCAGAAGATCGACCTCGACGATCTCGGCGGTCTGATCTCGCGGAACACGGAACGTCCGCAGCTGATACGGTCCGAAGTCGGCGTCGAGGGTGCGTCCGACGAGCGGCAGATCCATCGACACCGACGCCGCCGCCCCCCGTGTCTCGATGGCACGGACGATGACATCGGCCCCGCCGTCCGGGGCATCGTCCTCGCTGCCCTTCAAGGCGGTGACCATGACAGCTTCGCCGCCGTCGTCGGCGAAGCTGTGCCGCGGGGGCAGGTCTCCCTCGTGAAAGGACTCGAGCTGAGCGCGGACGGGCTGGCTCAACAGCGCGGCGCGACGGGTCGGCTGCGAGGTGCGCCGGTCACCCAGGTGGGGGATGAGCTCGACGCGGAAGTGCTGGACGCCCTGGTCCTGGAAGGAGTACACGCCCTCGGGATCCAACAGCCGGGGGTCGTGCCACGAGTAGACCGGGCTGCGCACCGCGGTGATCCCGATGCTCGGGGTGTTCATGCCGGGGGAGCCCGCCGGGGAGACGTCCCACCCGTGCTTGGTCGTGCAGATCACGGTGAAGCCCGCGGGTGATCCCTCGATCGTTCCGGTCAGGTCGACCCACGATTGGGCGGGTTCCTCGGCGCCGTCCACCGGCCGTTCGATCACCCCGAACGGGACCTCGTACGTCGCGACGGGGGAGTCCAGCCCGACGGGGTAACGCAGCTTCAGCAGGTGCGCCTTTTCGTGCCAGTCGATCGTGACATCGACCTGGAGGCTCCGACTGTCGTATGCGAGGTAGAGCTCCTCGGTGAGCGTGCTCGAGCCCCACGAACGCTCGACACGCACGCGCACTCGAAGCGGGCCGGTCTCACGGACGACGATGCGATCGAGCATCATGGGCGCGCCCGGCCATGCGTAGGAGATCACGCGATGGCCCCACGTGTCGGTGGGGTCCTCGCAGACGACGGTGCGGGACTCGCCGAGGGTGCCGGCGAGCACGTCCGTTCCCGACGCCTTGTCGAGCATCGAGACGACGTCGCCGGTCGCGGGATCGAGCTCGATGCGAAGGTGCGCATTCTCGAAGACGGTGCCGTTGTCGCTCACCCTGATGTCCGCGTCCGTTTCGCGGTATGTGCCGGGGAGGATCCGATAGACGGCGTATCCGAGCGCGGGCACCACCGCCCGGAACGTCAGGGCGCCGCGGCTCATGTCCCCGGTCGTCGCCGTGGACTGCGTCGCCTGCGTGCGGACGGCCGCACCCTCGTGGTCGACGACGTGCACACCGTGCGGCTGGCCGCCGTACTGCATGTCGACATCGGTGGACACGGCCCAGGGATGAGGGTTGAAGACCACGACGGGTTGCGTCGAGACATCCACCGGAATATCGATGCGACGGGCGATGCGGTTGTGAGCGCGCGTGATGATGCGCTTGGCGATCGCCACGGACTCGCCGAGCTGGTCGCGCGCGTCGTCGTAGGACGGCTCGATGGCCGAGCCGGGGAGGATGTCGTGGAACTGGTTGAACAGGATCTGCTTCCACGCGCGTTCGAGGTCGTCGCGCGGGTAGACCGCACCGGTCAGTGCGAGATCGACAGCCGCCCATCGTTCGGCCGACAGCACCGCGAACTGCGCGCGCCGCTGCCACGCTTTGATGCCCGAGTGTGCCGAGTAGCAGCCGGGAGCATGATGCTGGAGGTCGTCACGCCGTACCTCGAGCCGGTCCAGGAAGGCGTCGCCGCGAGAGAGCATCTCATCGAAGTAGGCGCGGGGAGAGGACATCGTCATCCTTCCGAATGTGCCCATGCGGTCGTATCGGTGGATCGACTCGATATTGAGCTTCGTGGGGCCGCCGCCGTGATTGCCCACTCCGTAGAACACCATCATCTCGCCGAGCGAGCGATCCAGCTGCCCGAGCGCCTTCTCCGTCTGGAAAGCGAGATCGGCAGGACCACTGCCGTACTCGAACGGGATGCGGTAGGCCAGGACACGCGAGCCGTCGGGCGCTTCCCAGTGGAAGAGCGTGGCGTCGAGGTCGCTCTCATGAGGTCCCGGGCGCAGGAAGCAGTAGGAGTCCATCCGCTGGCCGCGGAGTACCTGCGGAAGCGTGACGCTGTGGCCGAACGGGTCCACGTTCATGCCCACGCTGGAGATCCGACCGAAGCGCGATCGCAGGTACCGCTGCCCGTACAGGCCCTGCCGGGCGAACGACTCGCCCATCGGCATGTTGCAGTCGGGCTCGACCCACCAGCCGCCGACGTTGACCCACCGCCCCTCCGCGACCCGCTCGCGGATGCGCTCGAACAGGGCGGGATCCTGCTCTTCCACCCAGGCCAGCAGCACGATCTGATCACACGTGAAGACGAAGTCGGGGTATTCGTCCATGCGGTCCAGAGCACTCGTGAAGGTGGCCCTGGCCTCCTGGTATCCCTCTTGCCACGGCCACAGCCAGACGGGATCGAGGTGCGCATTGCCGATCATGTGCAGACTGCGATCGGGTGTCGCCGCGGGCCGGGGCGCGCGTGCCAGGTCGGCCGGCTGGGCGCCGGAGGGCGCGTTGGAGACAGGAGCGGATGCCGGGGGCCGAGGTCTCATGAGGGCTCCTCTCCTGCCGCCCAGGCGTCCAGTATTTCGGACAGGGCATGCAGGAGGAAGGTGTGCATCTCCTGGATGCGGGGGGTGTCGTCGGACGGTACGAGCAGCACGTGATCGGCGAGAGCGACGGCGGGACCGCCGTCGCCGCCGCCGAAGAGGACAGCGACGGCACCCTTCGCCCGCGCGACGTCGAGGGCTCGCAGGACGTTCGCCGAGCGACCGCTCGTCGTGAAGGCGGCGACGACGTCACCCGGCCGGGCGAGGGCCTCTATCTGTCGCGAGAACACGTCCTCGAAGGAGTAGTCGTTGGCGATGCATGTCGACACGGTTGCGTCCGTCGTCAGGGTGATCGCTCGGAGCGGCCGCCGGTCGCGACGGTAGTGGCCGATCAGCTCACCGGTCAGATGCTGGGCGTCGGCGGCGCTGCCGCCGTTGCCGAGCGTGTACAGCGTTCCGCCGGACTCGAACGACGTGATGAGCATCGCTCCGACGGCGCGCACGGTCTCCAGCAGCGCGGACGCGTCTTCGGCGACGCGGGAGTAGGAGCGAAGCTGTTCGTCCAGCCAATCAGGCACGGTGCACCTCCGCGAGATCCATGGCGAGCGCGGCGGCGCCGACGACGCACACCTCGTCGCCGAGCTCTGCCAGCGCGATGCGGGCGGCGGCGCCGGCCGGCGGCATCGCGTCGCGGCGCACCGCCGCGCTGATCGGTTCGAGCAGCATCGCACCCGACCGGGTGACACCGCCGCCGAGCACGACGACGTGCGGTTCGAACGCGTTCACGAGGTCTGTGATCGCCTGTGCGAGCAGTTCGGTCGTGTCATCCCACAGCTCTCGAGCGAGTTCATCGCCGGCCGCGGCGCCCCGCGACACGTGCTCCGCGCGCACCGGCTCCTCGTGACGCAGCATCGAAGGGCGAGCATCGTCTGAGAGCAGATCGCGGGCCCGATCGGCGATGGACGTGCCCGAGGCGTAGGCCTCGAGGCATCCGAGTCGCCCGCACTGGCACAGGCGGCCGCCCGGTCTCACCATCACATGCCCGAATTCCCCGCCGTTCCCCGCCGCCCCCCGGTGCAGGCGGCCGCCGATGATCGCTCCACCGCCGATGCCGGTGGAGATGGTCAGGTAGAGCGCCGTCCCCGCACCGCGGGCGGCGCCGTAGCGGAATTCGCCCAGCACGGCGGCCGTGGCGTCGTTCTCCAGGACGGCGGGAACTCCGAACGCGGACTCGGCGAGCGCGACGATGGGGATGTCGATCCACCCGGGAAGATGAAGGGGGCCGGTGAGCACACCGGCGGCGGCGTCCAGCGGTCCGCCGCAGCTGATGCCGACCGCGGCCACGTCGTCGATCTCCGCCGCCGCCATGCTCCGGCGGCCGAGGTCGAAGAGATGCGCGATGACTTCGTCCGGGCCGCGCTCCTTGCGCGTCGGCTCCGACAGGAATCCATGGGTGCGCCCGTCGGGGGTCACCACGGCGGTGGCGAGCTTCGTCCCGCCGATGTCGAGCGCGAGCACCGGCAACCTGACGGCCATGTTTCCTCCGGCATCCGTACGACGGTCATTGTCGACGAGTTAATGTGACATCGTTCCCACATCGTACAAGGTTAGATCCCGGATCAGCAACACCCCGGCCGGGGGGGGGGGGGCTCCGGAGTGGGACAGGGCGCGGAGCGATGCGGAGCGTCAGCGCCGTGCGGACGTCGAGCCGCGGTCGACGAATACGGTCGGCAGCACGATCGTCTGCACCGGGGCATCCGGTGACTCGATGCGACCGAGCAGGGTGCGCACGGCGGCCGCACCGAGTCCGAGGGTGTCCTGGCGCCGCACCGAGATCCCTGGTTCCACCATGCTCATCCACGGGGCATCATCGAAGCCGACGATGCTGAGGTCGTCGGGCACGGACAGGTCGAGGGCCTGCGTCGCGCGCCAGACGCCCTCCGTGAGGACGTTGTTGGCCGCGAACACCGCGGTGGGCGCCTGCGGGCGCGAGAGGAGGGCGGTGGCCGCCTCCTGTGCCTGAGCGGCATCCCACCCCGCGGGCACGATGAGGCTCTCGTCGACGCGGATGCGCCGTGCCGCCAGTGCGTCCAGGTATCCGCGCTGCCGCTCGTCTCCGGTGGTCCACTCGGTCTCGTCGATCAGCAGGGCGATCCGCTCATGGCCGAGGGCCAGCAACCGGGCAGTGGTCTCGCGCGCGGCGGAGCGGTTGTCGACGACGACCGCGTCCGTGCCGGCCGGATCGAAGCGACGGTCCACCTCGACGAGCGGAACCCCCCGGCGGGCGAGGAAGGGTGCGAGCGCGGCGGACACCGGTGTGGCGATCACACCGGAGACGCGCGACGACACGAGTGTCTCCACCGATTCGAGTTCGTCTTCGCCCACCCCGTGCAGATCGACCAGGACGATGGAACGACCGGCGCTGCGGGCCTCGGCGCCGACGCCCGACGCCAGTTCGGCGTAGAAGGTGTTCCGCAGGTCAGAGACCAGCACGCCGATCGATCGGCTGGTGCGCTGTTTCAGACTCCGCGCGGTGGCGTCCACCACGTAGCCGAGTTCGAGGGCGACGGCGCGGACCCGATCGCGCACATCGGGCGCCGCGTATCCGTGCCCGGACAGAGCTCGGGACGCCGTAGATCGAGAGACTCCGGCGGCAGCGGCGACGTCTTTGATGGTCGCACGAGCGATCGGGAACTCGCGACTCATCCGCCCACCGGGCGCACGTCCAGGATGGCTTCGGCGTGTTGTCCGAGCCGCCGATCGCCGATGGTGACGTCGATCGCGAGTCGATGGCGGCGGCCGGCAGTGTCGGCGACGACGGTGAACTGCATGGTCACTTCCTCATGAGGGCCCAGCCGCGCGGCCATCTCCGCCTCGGATGACCGCCAGCCTAGCGGCAGCACCACGCGCAGCCACGCGTCCGCCTCCCGGTCGAACGGATTGCGCACCCTGACCGTGTAGGCGACCGTGTCACCGCATCCCACGCGGGCACGGTACGGGGAGATGCGCGCGAGCTGACCGTCCGCGGGGATTCCGACTTCGTCGAGAGGCAGCAGTCGTTCGTGAACATCGTCGACGAGCGCACCGGACTCTACGAGGTCGTCGAGGTACGCGGCATCCGTCCACCGCGGTTCCCAGTGACCAGACGCCATCAGGCCCGGCGCGATGCGGCGGTACAGCGCGGCGCTCTGCGGATAGTCGCCGAGTCGGAACAGATTGCGGTACTGGTAGTTCATGACGTCCCGACGGCCGTCGCGTCCGCCGAGGCCCTCCTGCTGGTCGCCGGTGAACGCCACCGTCACCCCGTCGACCTCGAGGCTGTACGCGACGGCGTAGAGCGTGTGCCCCGGCTGCGCATGCGCCGTGATCACGTACTCGTTCCAGCAGAACGGCTCCTCGAGAGGGAGCACGCGGTCGGCGGGAATGGAGTCGTACCACTGGCAGGGAAGGTCCTCCCGCCACGGATCGGCCATGGTCGGCGCGACGTTCTCCGGGATCCACAGCTGCGTGCCCTCGACCTCCCTGAGGAGCGGCAGGCCCGCGACGTGGTCATCGTGGTAGTGAGTGGGAAGCGCGACCGTGATCCGCTCCACGCCGTGATCGCGGCGGAGAGCGGGGAGGGACGCGAGCCAGGGCAGTCGGGCGGCGCGCTCCTGGCCGAGCACGATGCCGGTCGTCATGTCATAGCCGTAGTCGATCACAAGGGCCTCGCCGCCGGCGGAGAGCAGGACGTACGAACACGACAGGGAGGTGCGGTTCAGGAGCAGGTGCGGCGTCAGGGCGGTGAAGGGATGGTCGAGGCGGTCCGCCAGATCCCAGGGGGAGGAACGTCTGCTGTCGACGTACTCCTGCATCGTGTCGGCGAGCTGCGCCAGCGCCGTGTGAGGGTCGGTCATCACTGCACCGTGCGAGGGTGCGAGCAGTGTGGGATCCTCACGGCCGAGCAGGATGCTGCTGAGTACCGTCATGGCGGGGCCCTCGTTCTGGGTGTAGGACCATTGCGTCGCCGCCAGCGACCACACCTTCCCCGGCGCGTAGATGAGGTCTCCGGTGAAGGCGACGCGGGCAGCGCCACGATCGAGGAGGTAGGTGACCGAGCCCAGTGTGTGACCGGGGGTGGGGAGGACGCGGACGGTGACGCCGGGCAGATGCAGTTCGCGGTAGACCGGAACGGTGGCGTGCACCGGCACCGACTCGAGGAGCGAGAACCGGTCCTGACGCAGGTTGTAGTCGTTGTCCAGCTGACGCGTCTGCCACATCTCCTCCACGCGGTCGAACAACTCCACTTCCACCGGCGGGACATGGATGCGTGCTCCGTGTGCCACGGCGCGGGGCAGCCCCTGCCCCTGGTCTCGGTGATGGTGCGTCATCAGCACATCGGTGATCGACCGGATGCCGAGGCCGGCGATCTCGTCGAGAGCCGTCCCGGATCCGAAGTCGATCGCGACGGCGTCGCGCTCGCCCGGGCGGGCGTCGACGTCGACGATGAGATACACGGCGCACGTGTCGGCGATGCGCCAGACGCCCGGTGCGATCTCGACGGGACTCACCGGAGGGTCCTCCGGTACTCATCCCATGTGGCTCGGATGACGGCGAGGTCCTCGGCGCCGATGGTCTCTCCCTCGGCGACCCGTTCCAGGTAGTAGAGCGCCGGCACCCCCAGGGTGGCTTGCACCCTCGCATAGTCGAGCCACTCCGCGCGGCCGGGCATGGGCCATTGGTCGGTGTCGATCGGATGCCGCGGCAGTGTGCGTGTCGCGATCGCATGCCGGGCGCGGAGCTGATCTGCGACGGGCACGGGATCACCTGCCACGTCGAGCTCGAGCACGTCGTTGGTGCGGACCATGTCGGTGACGTCACCGAAGGACGGATGAACGGTGTGAGTGATGACGAGCGCGTCGGACTTCACCGCGTGGGCGGCGCCGTGGATCTCGGCCATCAGGCGATGAAGCGCTGCGATTCCCCACACGCCGTCACTGCCGACTGCAGGCATGAGGGAGCGCCCGCTCGGCGCCCGCTGCGTGAAGTCCACCTTGAAACCGTCGGCGTCGAGGCCGTCGTGAGCGAGCAGACGAGCGACGATCGCGCGCAGCCGCGCCAGATAGGCCCCACTGCCCGGATCGGCCGAGATCGCTCGGCCCGCCGCGTCCGTGATGCATTCCTCCACGGGCAATCCGGTGGGATCCCACGCCTTCCACCACAGCAGGACTCTGCTGCCCTCGGCGTGACGGGCACGGATCCATCCCCGGAGGTCGGGCCACGCGTCGACATCGGGCTGCGCCGTGCCGTACGACTCCTGCCAGCGGTCGTCGACCACGACGGTGCCGGGTCTCAGGTCGGCGGCACGCATGATCGCGAGGAATTCGTCGTAGATGTCCTGGCGGCACAGATCGGGCGCCGGTGCACCACCCCGGGCGACCTGTGCACCCCACCCGCAGAAGATCGGCTCTCGCCACCAGGGGATGACGACGGATCCGGCGTCCTCGGCGAACCCGTGGGCCACGAGATCGGCGCGGTGGTGCAGGAGCGCGTCCAGCGGGGTCGACACCGGTGCGAGCACGACGATCGGCGACCGCCAGACACCCTTCACCGGCGTGTGTCCTTCATAGCTGAGCCGCAGGAGGAATCCACCGTCGAGGGGCTCGTACGCGAGGGTCGTGAACCGAAGGTCTTCGACGGGCGCTCGGACCGACATCGCGAGCCAGTCTCCGGCGGGAGGCACGGTGGGGCCGGTGGGCGCGGATCGACCCCACGCCAACGCGAGCGGTGGGGGAGAGAAGATGCCGTGCAGGCGTCCGGGGTCGGCATCCCCGACGATCCCGAGGAGGGCTGCGGCGGAGGCGGGGCGGACGAACGCGACGGGCTCCGTCGGCGAAGGCACATAGAGGGACGCCGCGTCGATCGACGAACGGAACGTACCGGATGCCCCCGTCGGCAGGATGCCGTCGCCCCCGGCGAGGGTGACGTCGGTGATGTCGCCGAAACCCTCGGCTTCGACCCGCAACTCCACTGCCGACGCCGTGCACCGGACGACGAAGCGCCGCGCCGACCAGTGGCTGGATCGCGTGGCGATCGAGACGAGGAGGGCGTCGCCGTCGGCGGAGACCGTCGGCTCGTCGATGGACAGTGCTTCGTCCTGGCCCTGCTGGGTGTGGACGCTGGAGAGCACGCACAGCCGCGACCAGCGAGACCCGGCCGCGTCACCCAGCTCCAGATAGGGCGACCGGGCCACGCCGCGTGCGCCGGTCGACCACGACAGCGCGTAGTCGTCCCCGCGGATGGTGATGCGGTCCACGGTCTCGGTCATCGACGGGCGAGTCATGTGCGTCATCCTATGTGGCAGCGTTCCCAGGTTCGGAGGTCTCGGACGCGCCCCGGCCTGCCGCCATGACGTCAGCGCGCCCTTCACTCGACGATCGGGTAAGGGGCGCCGTCGACGTGGATCTCGAAGCCCGGCCTGTCGAATCGTGCGTCCAGGCGCGCATGGCGCGAGCCGTTGGTCCAGCTCAGCTGCAACGACCCCGCGTCGGGCGAGGTCCACACGAACCGGCCGTCGAATGCGGGGTGCCTGCGCAGCTCGGCGAGAGCGAGCTGACCCCGTGTGACGGGTGTCCGCAGTGCCGCGGAGAGCTCCTGCGGACTGTAGCGGTGGCGGTTGACGTCGCGTCCCTGACCGGTGGCGCCGAACCGCTCGCGATCGTCCTCGCCACCGAGCAGCCCGACGTAGTAGAACTGCGGCTCGCCCGGCAGGAAGATCTGCACGGCGCGCGCCAGGAGCATCCGGCGGGTGTCGCCTCCGAGGACGCTGAGGAACGTGGCGTTGATCTGGTGAGGCATGCCGGCCCAGGTCGGGGTCACCGAAGCGAGCGTCGAGTGGCCGTTCGTGGCGACGGCGGCGCGCGCGAACACGTCCGCCATCTCCTCCTCCGAAAGGAGGCCCCGCTGGCCGGCCCCCGGTCCGGCGTCGATGATGCCGATGCCGTCGTGCGTGTCGAGGACTGTGACGGCATTGTCGGGCCGCATTCCGATCCACTCGGCCAGTCGATCGACGCGCCCCGTACCGAGGGCGTGCAGAAGCAGGGGCGGTGTCGCGAAGTCGTAGACCAGGTCGACGAGCGGCGCGATCGCGAGCTGCTGCGAGTAGTGCGCGTGCACTTCGACCAGGACGCGCATGCCGCGGTCGCGGATGAGACTCGCGGCCTGCCGCACGAAGACGAGCGTGTCCTCGGTCATGAACGAGTCGGTTCCCGGGGTCTTCACCGCATAGCCGACGGCGTCCAGTCGCACGGTCGACACGCCGGCCGCTGACAGCGCGTCGGCGAGTCGTTCGAGGTAGGCGATGCCGGCGGGATGTCGCACGTCGATATCGATCTGCGACGGCATGAACGTCGTCCACACGAGCCGCCGCCGTCCGTCGCCCGAGCGGTACGGGGTGAACGGCACCCCGGGACGCGGCCGGTAGAAGGCGGCGATCTCGGATTCCCCCGCGCCGTCGGGGAACACCGCGTCGAACGTGAGGAACATCCCGGCGGACGGGGAAGCGTCGCCGCGGTCGAGCCAGTCGACGAATTCGGCGGAATGGGCCGAGACGTGGTTGACGATCAGATCGACGGTGACATCCCTGTCCCGGGAGATGCGGCGGACGTCGTTCCATCCGCCCAGACGCGGGTCGACCCGTGAATGGTCGACCGGGTCGAACCCGGCGTCATCACCGTCGAACGGGGTGAAGAAGGGGAGGATGTGCACCCCGGTGAACTGCGGAAGACTTTCCGCGAGCACGCGCGACAGCCCCGCGAGGTCAGCAGCCAGGCGGTCGACGTAGGTGAGGAGGGTGACTCCGCTCACACGACGGCACCGAGCTCGTCGACGAACGCGGTCGCGCCGCTCTCGGGCGACGTCAGCACGCGGGTGTCCCCGCCGGCAGCGGCGGCCATGGATGCCTGCGCGAGGACGACGACGTCCGCGTCCGTCGCGCCCACGGCGGCGGCGATCAGCCTGTCATGGGTGGCGCCGTCACCGTCCGCGCGCGCCTCGGCTGCCTGCGGCACGAGTGTCGCGGTCACACGCACATCAGCCGACGTCAGCGCACGCTCTACGAGCCGGACCGTCGGGCCCAGCGTGGCCTCGAGGGTGGCGAGCACCGCGATCGTGCCGACGCGCCCGGTTTCCGCGCCCGCAGAGCTCGCGCGGTCGACGGCCGTGCCCGCCATGGCCGCGTCGACGCGCACGACGGACACGCCGGTGTCGGCTGAGGCCCGCTCGGCCGCCTCGCCGATGGAGGAGCACGTCACCAGGACCTTCGATGCGCCTGCGCGGGCGAGCGACTCCACGTGACCGCGCACGCGAGCGGCCACCTCGTCGGTGACCCCGCCCGCGGCGATGGTGTCGGCCAGGAGCGCGGGGTCGACCACGTGGACGATGTCCAGATCACCGCGTCGTGCGCGCAGCAGATCGTGGAACAGCGGCGCCAGGGCCGGCACCGTGTGGAGCAGACCCACTCTCATGCATCCCTCCAGGGCCGTGCGACGGCGTCCACGGTCCGGATGAGTGATTCGAGCCGGGGTAGTGCCCGCTCTCTGAGGCCTGCGCGGACATTCTCAGTGCCCACGAGGTCGCTCCACAGAGCGCGGCCGGCGAGGAAGCCGCTGGCACCCTCCATGCATGCAGCCCGTACGGCGTCTTCGAACCGGCTCTGCGCGACACCCTGGGAGAGGACCACCCACGGCCCGGTCATGCAGTCGTTCAGTGCGGCGCTCGCCTCCCGCTGCGCACGCTCGTCGCCGGTGCCCGCGAGCGGCACCTGCGCCTTGTACAGATCAGGGTGCAGGGACGCGAGCTCGCGCGCGGCTTCGCGGATCGCAGCATCCATGTCCCACTCCCCTTCTCCGGGGGCGGCGCGGACGACGGGCTCGAGCACGGACAGCACACCGCGGTCGCGGGCGAGGGCGATGAAGCGCTCCGCCAGCGCGACCCGTTCTTCCCGGTGTTCGTCGCGCCGCCAGATGATCAGCAGCTTCACCGCAGACACTCCGTCGAGCGGATGCCGGGCGACGACATCGTCGATGGTCGTCTCCTCGACCGGACCGCCGGCGTCCTGCGTGAGCGCGTCGGCGGCGAGGATCAGACCCGTCGTGGTCGGCACGATCTCGCGGATCGAGTCGAATCCGTAGTGACGATCGATCAAGAAGCCGGACGCGGAAGGACCGAGTTCGGTGGCGACGTCGGTCTTGAAGCCGATCAGCACGTCGTCGTCCGGGCGGCCGCGTCCGGCGGCATCGAACATGTGACGCAGGCTCTCGCGCTGGTCCATCGCCACCATGGCGAAGGTCCCGGTGGTACGGGCGATGGCATCGAGGGTGGTCATGAATCTCCTTCGAGAGGGTGGGTGGGATCGGAGAGGGCGTGGACGACGAACCTGTCGTAGGCCGCGTCCAGCCCCTCTGCGCGGCAAGGGACGACCGGCTCGGTCTCGAGCACCGCTGGTTCCGGGGCCAATCCGGCGCGTACCGCGGCGAGCAGGGCCGCGCCGGCGGCGACCGGCTCCGACGATGTGCATCGCCGGACCGGCGTCGTGCCCATGGCCGCGCTGAGCGACGCCCAGACCGGTATGCGATCGGTGAGAGAGCCCAGCAGGACGACACGGTCGGCGCGCGCGCCGGTCACCCGCTCGACCGTGCGGCGCATCCACGCGGAGTGCAGGACGAGGGACTGCAGGAGCGCGCGCGGCACATCCGCCTCGTCCTCGCCGAGGACACGCAGGCGCGCCGTCGGATCGGGCGCAGGACACTGTCGTCCGCGCGGATAGGGGAGGATCACCGCGGGTGTCGTGTCCCACGCCTCGGCGCTCAGGCGGCTGAGGTGTCCGAGAACGTCGTCCGGCCACGCCGCGAGCAGGCCGCCGCACGCGGGATTGCCCGCCATCACCGTGAAGTGACGATCATCGACCGTGCGCCCGATGGAGAGACCGTCTGCCACGGCTCGTGGGTCCGGTCGATCGGTCACGGCCAGGAGCGCCTCGGCGGTGCCGAGGGAGTCCGCCATGTCACCGACCCCGCGCGCGCCTGCGGCCCAGGCCCCGACCGCATGGTCGTGCCCGGCGATGTACACGGGAATGTCACGCCCCAGCCCGAAGCCGGCGGCGGCGTGTCCGGTCATCCCTGCCGGCTCGCCGGCGTGCACGATGCGCGGTAGGACCTGCTCGCTGATACCTGCCTCATCGAGCAATGCGGTGTCCCACCGGTGCTCGTGCTGCGCCCTCGTGTCGAGCATCATGGTGCGGGCCGCGAGTGTGTGGTCGGTGGCGTGCCGGCCGGTGAGCGCCTCCACGACGACATCGGCGACGCCCCGCCACTGCGCGAGTCGCGCGTGGATCTCCGGCGCGTGTTCACGAAGTCCGAGGAGCGTCATCAGCGCCGGTTTGGGCGTCGCCGGTATGCCACTGCGCAGCGGGAGGTCGGGATGTCGCTCGAGCACGCGGCCGAGGACGTCGCGGTTCTGCACGCGGTCCCACCGCAGGAAAGCGCTCAGGGCGACGCCGTGCCCGTCGACGGGCACCCCGGTCTCTGCCATCGAGCTGATGCCGATCGCGGCGACGGGAAGGCGCGTCGTCGCCGTCGCCGCCTTCAGCAGGCGCGAGATCACCGCTTTCAACGACGACGGGTCAGCGGGCGTCGCCGCCCGTCCGGTCCAGACGGCGCGCCCGCTGTCGACCGCGTCGATCAGCACGACCTTCGTGTTCGTGCTGCCGACGTCCACGCCCACGACGATCGTCACCCGGGCAATTCTGTTATGAAATGAACATTCTCGCAATTGTGTGAGCAGATTGACAATGGGGGACGTGCTCGATTGGATGTCGTCATGCGCTACACCGGAGCCCCCGCGCGCAGGGATGAGATCGCCCGCATCCTGGCGACGGAGGGGTACGTCTCGTCGGGCGATGTCGCGGAGCGTGTGGGCGTGTCCGAGATGACGATCCGTCGAGACCTTCACCAGCTCGAGTCCGAGGGACGAGCGCGTCGCGTCGCCGGGGGAGCCGCGGCGCCCTCGAGCGGGCTCCCGTTCGAGCGCCGCGACGTCATCGACGCCGCCTACAAGAACTTGATCGCCGAGGCGGCGATCGGCGAGATCGCCGGGGCGAGCAGCGTCGCACTCGATGCCGGCACGACCGTCGCGGCGATGGCCCCCTTCGTCCGCGCCGACATGGTCCTCACCCACTCCCTTCCGGTGATCTCGGCGGTCGCCGGCCGACGTCCCGACGCCCTCGTCGTCGCCGGCGGCCACTACCAGGCAGACACCCGCTCGTTCGCCGGCCCTCTCGCCGAGGCGACACTCGCGAATGTGCGGACGGACGTCGCGGTCCTGTCCGCGACCGCGGTCACCGCAGACGCCTTGTGGGGGGCCAACGCGCTCGACGCGGCGGTGAAGCGCGTCCTGGCGGCGCAGGCTGCGCGCGTGGTACTGGTGGCTGACGGCTCGAAACTGGGAGCATGGGCGCCGCTGCGCGTCGCCGATTCCTCCCTCGTCGACGTGCTCGTGACGGACGCGCGCGCCGACGAGGGTGTCGTCGCAGCGCTCCGCGGGCGCGGACTGATCGTGCGAATCGTCGGATGAGCGTGCATCTGGGCGTCATCGCCGACGACATCACCGGCGCGTGCGATGTCGCGGGAGGTGTGTCGCAGACGGGCATGCCGGCCGAGGTGAGACTCGGAGTGCCCGACGTCGACGATGAGCCCGCCACGTCCTGCGTGGTCGTCGCGCTCAAGTCCCGCGCGGCGATCCCTGACGCAGCGGTCGCCGAGAGCGTCGCGTCGGCTCGCATCCTGCGCGCGTGGGGAGCGACGGTGATCTACCAGAAGTACTGCTCCACGTTCGATTCCACGGATACGGGCAACATCGGGCCGGTGGCCGACGCGCTCATCGATGACTGGGGGTCGGACGCAGCATCCGTGGGCACCCCGGCGACCCCGGCCGCGCACCGGACGCTGTACCTCGGTCACCTGTTCGTCGGCGATCGACTGCTGTCGGAATCATCGGTCGCGCAGCATCCGCTCACTCCGATGAAGGACCCCGACCTCATCCGCGTGCTCGCCCGACAGACGAGCCGCCCTGTCGGCGGCGTCGCTCTCGAGGATGTACGTGCGGGAGCATCGGCTGTGCGGTCCAGGATCGCCGAGCGCCGTGAGGTCGGCGTTCGTCATCTGCTGGTGGACGCCACCCAGGAGAGCGACCTGGACGTGATCGCCGACGCGCTCATCGGCTCGCGTGACCTCATCGTGGGCGGGGCGGCCGGCCTCGCCGTCGCCATCGCGCGTACGGTCGCGCGCGCGCCCGCGTCGCCGGCAGAGTCGCCGAGCGCAGGAGGCGAACTCATCCTCTCGGGGAGTGGATCCGAGCGCACGCGCGAGCAGGTGGCTGCGTTCCGCGGACCCGTGATGCATGTCGATCCGGATGAGGCCGTCGCCACGCCCGAGAGCGTCATCGGTGCGGCGATGGCGTTCGTGGCGCGCGAGCCGCGTGCGCTGGTGAGTGTCACCGCCGCGCCGGAGGCCGTCGCCGCGGCGCAGCGACGCTGGGGCTCCGCGCGGGCCGCTTCCGCTCTGGAAACCGTGCTGGGGCGGGTGGCGGCACTGGCCGTCGAGAATCTCGGCATCAGACGAATCCTGGTGGCAGGAGGCGAGACGTCGGGCGCGGTGGCCCACGCCCTCGGAGTGCGTCGCCTCCGCGTGCGGCGCGTCGTTTCGACGGGCGTGCCGTGGATGTCGGCCGTGGACTCCGGCGGCAGGCGGTTGGACCTGTGTTTCAAGTCAGGCAACTTCGGCGAGAAGGACCTGTTCGAGTCGGCGTGGGCGGAAGGCCGGGAATGACCCTGATCGACGATCTGATCGCCGCGTGCCGTGCACTCGCGGACGCGGGCCTCTCGCCGGGAAGCTCCGGCAACGCGAGCGTGCGAGACGGCGACATCGTGTACGCCACACGGTCGGGTTCATCCCTGCGACGCGTGACGAGCGACGACCTGGCGGTCATCGGGCTGGATGGCGCACACATCTCCGGGCCGCCGGTCACGAAGGAGATCGGGATGCATCTCGCGGCGTACCGGGCCCGACCGGACACCGGCGCCGTCGTTCATCTGCATTCCTGCGCGGCCACCGCGGTCTCCTGCCTCGACTCCGGCGACGCTGATCCGATCCCGGCATACACGCCCTACCGGATCAGGCTGCTGGGTCGTGTCGCCGTCGTGCCGTACGCGCCCCCCGGCAGTGTCGCACTGACTATGGGTGTCGCAGAACGTATCGCACATGCCCACGTGCTCCTGCTGGCCAACCACGGCAGCCTCGTCCGCGCGGAAGATGCCGCGACCGCCGTCGACCTCTGCGAGGAGCTCGAATCGGCCGCCGACCTCGCTCTCGCGCTGGCCGGTAGACGTGCACGGACCCTCGACCCGGCGAGCGCATGGGGCTCCTCCGAGTGACGTAGAACCACCGGATCCGGCCGCGCCACCTGGTTGCCAAGACGCGCGATGGGACTTATAGTCTGAAGTGATGTGGTAACGATGCCACAAACCACCGATGATCGCTGGAGGAACCACTGATGGTCTCTGCCCCCGTCCCGAGGACGCGGACGCCATGAGCGTCAACATCGGAATCGCTGCGGAAGCGATCACCTCCGGGGAGCCGATCAAGCGGCGCCGTGGAGCGAAGGCGCCGAAGGTGCCGAAGGTCAAGGTGCGCTACAACAAACGCGAGGCCATCGCCGGCTACCTGTTCATCGCCCCGTGGATCGTGGGATTCCTGATCTTCACCGCCGGCGCGATGATCTACAGCCTGTACATCTCGTTCAGCAGCTACAACCTGGCGACCAACCGTTCTCGTCCCGTGGGACTCGAGAACTACGCGCAGCTGTTCGAGGACCCGAAAGTCTCGCTCGCTCTCGGCAACACGCTGTTCTACGCAGTACTCGCCGTTCCGGCCGAAATCATCTTCGCTGTCGTGCTGGCACTCGTGCTGGACAAGATCACCCGGGGCGCCGGGGTTTTCCGCACGCTGTACTACCTGCCCAAAATGACCCCGGCGGTGGCCACGGCATCCGTGTTCTTCCTCCTGCTCAACGGCAACACGGGAGCCGTCAACCAGTTCCTGCGCGTCTTCGGGATCGAGGGCCCGCAGTGGCTGATCGACCCGGCATGGGTCAAGCCCAGCATCGTGATCATGGCGCTGTGGACCGTCGGCGGGACGATGGTCATCTTCCTCGCCGCGCTGAAGAACGTGCCGGTGGAGCTCTACGAGGTCGCCTCGATCGATGGCGCGGGGCCGATCCGGAAGTTCTTCTCGATCACCCTTCCGATGATCTCGGGTGCAATGTTCTTCAACGTCATCGTGTTGTCGATCGCCGCATTCCAGGTCTTCGATCAGGCGTACATCCTGTTCTGGCGAGACACGGCCAACACCGCTCCCGATGCTTCGTTGTTCTATGCGATCTACCTGTTCCAGCAGGCCTTCCGTCAGTTCAACTTCGGCTTCGCGGCCGCGCTCGCCTGGCTGTTGTTCGTCATCATCCTGCTGATCACCTTCATCCAGATGAAGGTCGGCAACCGATTCGTCTATTACGAGGGAGACCGCTGATGTCGGTGTTTCAGGAGACCCCCGGCGTAGCGGAGCCGATGCCGGAGATGGCGCTCTCCGTGGATCCGACGCTCAAGCCGAAGCCGCGCCGCAAGATCTGGACTCCGCAGACCTTCATCGGCAGATTCCTGCTGTGGGTGGTCGCCATCGCGTTCGCCCTGCTGTTCATCTACCCGTTCGCCTGGCTGCTCGCGGCGAGCTTCAAGCCCCGAGGCGAGGTGTTCGACAACAAGCTGATTCCCGAGACGTTCCTCCCGCAGAACTACGTCGACGTGTGGAACCAGCTGCCGCTGCTGAACTGGATGTTCAACAGTCTCGCGATCGCGCTGCTGGCGGCGACCGCGGTAGCGGTGTCCAGCTCGATCGTGGCGTTCGGATTCGCATACTTCAAGTTCCCCGGAAGGAGCCTGCTGTTCGGCCTCGTCCTGGCGACGATGATGCTGCCGGGCGCCGTGACGATGATCCCGATCTACCTCATCTGGAAGGAGACGGGATTGCTGGGCACGTGGGTGCCCCTCTTCGGCATGAATCTCTTCGGTTCGGCTTTCTACATCTTCCTGCAGAGGCAGTTCTTCCTGGGGTTGCCGAAAGAGCTCTTCGAAGCAGCCAGGTTGGACGGCACGAGCTATTGGGGAATGTTCTGGCGCATCGCGATGCCGCTGTCGATCCCGTCGTTCATCATCGTCTTCCTCTTCGAATTCCAAGCGAGCTGGAACAACCTGCAGTCGGCGCTGATCTACCTCAACGCGGGATCTCCCGAGGGATTCACCGCACCGCTCGGGATCGCCTACGCGATGACGAAGTACAGCCCCACGAACGGCGGTCAAGGTGACTACCAGTACGTCATGGTCGCGGCGCTGATCGTGACGATCCCGATGCTCATCCTCTTCGCCTTCGGTCAGCGGTATTTCGTCGAAGGAATCGCAACGACGGGCCGCAAGGGCTGAAGTTTCGAGCGTCCTCGTGGCGCTCGATTTCAACGGTCTGGCATCGATGCCAGATCGTGACCATCACGAACACATAAACACGCGGTTTTTTCTTGTCATCACTGTGACATGTGGCTAGCTTGATGTGGGAAGGTTCCCACATTGCGAACCTCCAGCACAGCGATGGGCGGAATGAACCGCTCCAATCGAAAGGATCGAAATGCGTAAGCGCATGACTGCCATCGTGGCGCTGGGGGCGGCATCTGCGCTGATGCTCGCCGCCTGCTCCGGCGGTGGCGACGAGACCGCGTCCGGCTCGGACGTCGACTTCACCGCCGCGCCGACCGGCGACCTGTCCGCGTGGGGGTTCGAGAACGCGGATGACGTGGGTCAGGCGAGGCTCGACTACGCCGCAGCGCAGCTCGGCGACGTCACCGTCGACCTGGACGCGACGGCGTTCGATGCCCAGAAGTTCACCACACGCGTGGCGAGCGGCGACGTTCCCGACGTCGTGCAGATGGATCGTCGCTACGTCACCCAGTACGCGGCGCAGGGGCTCATCCAGCCCCTCGATGCGTGCTTCGAGGCTCAGGACGTCGACCCGTCGACACTGTGGTACCCCTCGGTGGTGGACGATGTCACCTACAAGGACGAGGTCTGGGCGGTGCCGCAGTTCTACCAGCCCCCGGCCATCCTGGTGAACATGAACGTGCTGAACGAGGCGGGTGTCACTCCCGAGGAGATCGACACGTCCCAGCCCGACGTCCTACTCGCCGCCGTCAAGAAGATGTACCAGGAGTCGGGCGGCGTGCCCACGCGTCTCGGATTCGACCCGGTGTCGACCGGCTCCTCCGGACTGTGGATCCTCGGCCTCGGCGGCCAGCTCAATGACGCCGACGGAAAGCCGACACTGGATGACCCCCGCAACCTGGCCGGTATCGAACTCCTCAAGGAGATCAACGACGCGCAGGGCGGGTTCGCGAAGGTGAAGAGCTTCACCGACTCCTTCGACACGTTCGGAGACAACAACCAGTACGTGGCCAATCAGGTCGGTGCGCAGATCAACGCGCAGTGGTATCCCAACGTGCTCGCCCCCTACGTCGAGGAGATCGACATCCGCGCCGTGCCTTTCCTGGACTCCGACGGCAACCCGTTCGCCGTCGCCGGCGGATCGTCGTTCGTCATCCCGGTCGGCGCGAAGAATCCCGCCGCCGCCTGCGCCTGGATGAACGAGCTCACCGCGCTCGACTCGTGGCTCGCCGCGGGTACTGCCCGTGACGAGACGCGCGCCGCGGACGGGGGAATCAACACCGGGCTGTTCACCGGCTCGCCGGAGGCTGATCAGCAGATCCGCGACAAGTCCGTCAAGCCGTCCGGCAACGAGAACTTCGACCAGGTCATCTCGACCTACTACGACGTGGTGGGCTACGGCACGAGCTATGGTTCGTCACCGGCCGGGCAGACCATCAACACCGAGCTGAACAACGCCGTCACATCGGCACTGCTCGGGGAGAAGTCGCCGGAGCAGGCTCTACAGGACGCGCAATCGGCAGCGATTCGCGACTACGAGAACGCCATCGCCGAAGGCTGATCACCTCTGTCGAAGGGCGGGCGTGCTGACAGCCGCTCGCCCTTCGTCATCCCCTCCGCGCCCCGACCCCGACACGCCCGGAAGCTCATGACGATTCGCCAGATCCTCCTCGTCCCCCATACCCACCATGACGTGGGCTACACGAACAGTCCCCGCATCATCGACGACATGCATGCGCGGATCGTCGACCGCGTGCTGGACCTCGCTGGTCCGGCCACCGGAAGGGACGATGAGTTCCGCTGGACGTTCGAGGTCGCGCGCCCCGTGCTGAACTTCCTTCGGAGGGCTGCTCCTGATCGCCGCGCCGCGCTCCGCGATCTGGCCGCGGCAGGACGCGTCAGCGTGACGGGCGGGTATCTCAACATGACGCAGCTGTCGAGCGCCGCAGAGACCGCAGCCGGTTACGAAGAGCTCTCCGCGATGCGCGACGCGGGACTCGTCCCGCGGACTCAGCAGCACGGTGACGTGAACGGACTGTCCTGGGGGATCGTCGATCAGATGCTGGACGCCGGTATCGACCGCCTGGTCATGGCGCTGAACCCCGACCACGGTCGGCCACCGTTCGTCCAGCCGTCGGGGTTCCACTGGGTCGCTCCGACAGGGCGCCGCATCTTCGTCTGGCTGTCGACGCACTACGGGTTCGGCGAGGAGTGGGGAATCATCGACGGGGACGTCGCACTCGCGGATCGATGCATATCCGAGTTCGTCTCCGCCCTCGAAGGGCGGAGTGATTACGGCTGGCAGACAGCGGTGGTCCATGCGGCCAACGACAATCGCTGGCCGACCGACCGCTTCCTCGACGTCGTGCGCGCATGGAACGTCCGGCACCCCGACCTCCCCATGCGCACGGCGACGATCGACGAGGCCGTCGACGTGCTCGAGAGGGAGGCGCAGGGCTTCGAGATCCCCCTCGTGCGGGGCGAGTGGGCGGACTGGTGGTCCCATGGACACGGTTCCACCGCCCGCGAGGTCGCCGTCTACCGGGAGGCGGGGACGTTCGCCCGGTCGGCGCAGAGTTCGCTCGCCCTCGCAGGCCTACGGGGCGAGCGGGCGACGCCCCTGGCCGAGGTCCTCGGATACCGGCGCGGCCCGGTGCGGCTCCGCACGGCGGACGAGATCCACGAGGCGATGACCCACGTCGACGAGCAGCTGCTCCTGTACGGCGAGCACACCTGGGGGAGCTGGGAGACGTACTCCAAACCGCACTCCACCTTCACGCACTCCCACCACAACGCGAAGTCCGCCTTCGCCTACGACGCATGGGACCACGCCCGGGACCTGGCCATCGAGGGGTGGTACCGCTCCGTCCACGCGGGTGCACCCGCATCGTCCGACCGCGATGTCGCGCGCGTCGTCGTCGCCAATCACTCGGAGTCCGATCGCGTCGAGGTGGTCGACGTCGAGGTCGACGGCGCGCGCCACGTGCGCCTCGCCGCCGCGGTCCCTGCTTTCGCGACGGCATCCTTCGACGTGCCCGCCGTCCCGCAGGAAGACGAGGCCGGCAACGGCATCGTGAAGACCGACCTCTACCGGCTCATCGTGGACCCCTCCCGCGGCGGCGTGATCTCGATGGTCGATCGTGGAACAGGTCGAGAGCTGATCGACCCCGACGGGCTGAGCGGCCTCGGCGCCGTCGTCGCCGAGGTCGTCGCCGAGGGATCCGATCATCCGATGCTGACGACGTCGCCCAAACTCTTCCATCCCGAGCATCCGGGGCCACTTTTCGAGGCGGTCGTGGCCGATGGATCGGGCCCGGTCCGCGTGACCCGTGGGGGGCGCCTGACACGAATCTCGTGGGGGTCCGCACTTCCGGGCATCCTGCAGGCCGAGACGGTGGTCACCATCTCGGACGACGTGCCGGACGTCGACGTCGACGTCGAGGTCCGCAAGCCCGAGCATTTCGGTCCGGAGAGCATCTTCGTCGCATTCCCCTTCGACGTCGAGGAGCCCGAGTTCCTCCTCGAGACGGCCGGTGCCGTCTTCCAGGCGGAGTCGGAACAACTGCCGGATACGAGCAAGGACTGGTACAGCATCCAGCAGGCGATCGGCGTTCGCGGGAATGGTCAGGGCATCCTCTGGGGCACGCGTGACGCTCCGCTGGTGCAGCTCGGCGGGTTCCACACGGGTCAGTGGGCCCGAACGCTGGATACCGAGCGCGGTCACGTGATGAGCTGGCTGATGAACAATCTCCATTTCACGAACTTCCCCGCGCGGCAGGACATCGCCCGCACGTTCCGCTACCGCTTCCGACCGGCAGCTGTGACTCGAGCCGACGTGCGGCGGTACGGCCGTGACCTGCGAGAACCGCTGCAGGCGCGTCACTACCGCGGGCCGGCCCCGCTGCAGGCACTCGCACCCCTAAGGGTGGAGCCGGCGGCGCAGATCCTGGTGGAGCTGAGACCCCTCGCCGAGGAACGCGTCCGCCTCCGGTTGCACAACATCGCCGACGAGGGGGTCGATGCACGGGTGGATGTTTTCCCCGACGGGTGGGAGGCGGATGCGGCATCGCCCGTGCATGTTCCTGCGCGGGGGACGATCGACCTGCTCCTCACGCGGTCGAGCCACTGACGCGCCCTCTCTCGCATTGATCAACGGATCAATAGACTGGGAGCAGAGGTTCGAGGGGAAGTGCACCCGGTGTCACCAGCTCCGCGCAAGAAGGCGGCTCGCAAGTCGCCGGCCGAGAGGTCGGCGGAGATCGCGCAGGCCGCCCGCGATCTCGCACTCGAGCAGGGGCTCGCGGGCGTCACGCTCCGCGCCCTCGCCGCGCGGATCGATGTGACCCCCGCGCTCGTCGCGCACTACGAACCCAGCATGGACGTCGTGGTGGCCGACGCCTTCGGGTCGATCGTCGCGACCGAGATCGACGAGGTCCAGGCCGAGATCGCATCGCTGGAGACCGCGACGGCCCGCATGATGGCCATGGTCGACACGCTGCTGGACGGCACGAGGGATGACGTCACGGTCGTCTGGGTCGAGGCCTGGGCGCTCGGTCGCCGCAACGAGAAGCTGGCCGCCCAGGTCCGCACGCAGATGGACGCCTGGCAGGCGGCCCTCGAGACCGTCATCGCCGACGGAGTCGCGGCGGGCGAGTTCGACGTGACGGATGCCGCGGCCACCGCCTGGCAGGTGCTCGGCATGATCGACGGTCTCAACGCCCAGGCTCTCGTCCGCTGGAACGACGCGGGCGTCCGTGGCTCACTCCTCCACCGTGCCCTGGAGGGGATGCTCGGCGTGAAAGGGTTCTCGCTCGGCGCGAGCGCCTGAGCGCCGGAGCGGTACCCGGGGCGAGACCGCACCCCGCCCCGGCCCCGGCTACGCCTGCTCGTCGAACTCGGCGAGCCTCATCGTTGCGGTCGCGCTGTGCGCAGCCATGCCCTCGGAGTCGGAGATGACCTGCACGGCATGAGCGAGCTCGGGCGTCGCCGACCGGGCGATGCGCTGGTAGGTCAGCGGCTTGAGGAATCTCGACACGGACAGCCCGGCGCTGTGCTTGGCACCGCCCGCGGTGGGGAGCACGTGGTTCGTCCCGGCCATGCCCTTGTCGGAGTAGGCCACGGTGCTCCAGGCGCCGAGGAAGATCGACCCGTAGTTGCGGAGGCGATCGTGGTACCAGTCGTCGTCGGCGGTGATGACCTCGAGGTGCTCCGGGGCCAGATCATCCATCAGCAGCGCGGCGGTCTCGCGGTCCTTCGCGACCGTCACGACCCCGTAGTCCCGCCATGCGGGCCCCGCGATCGGCTCGGTCGCCAGCGTCGTCAGCTGGCGCTCGACGGCTGCGATCACCGCCCGGCCGTGCTCCTCCGAGGTGGTGACGAGCGCGGCGGGGGAGTTGGGTCCGTGCTCGGCCTGGCCGAGCAGATCAGCGGCGACGATCTCAGGGTCGGCCGTCTCGTCCGAGATGACCGCGACCTCGGAGGGACCGGCCAGGAGGTCGATCGTGACGGTGCCGAACAGCTGACGCTTGGCCTCGGCCACGAAGGCGTTGCCGGCGCCCACCAGCATGTCGATCGGGGGCTCCCCGAGCAGCCCGTAGGCCATCGCGGCGAGCGCCTGCACGCCGCCGAGCACGAACACGCGGTCGACGCCTGAGAGGTGTGCGGCGTAGACGACCGCGTCGTTGGCGCCGCCGTCCGGCTGCGGCGGGGTGCAGGCGATCACGGTCGGCACGCCGGCGGCCTTCGCGACGCCGACCGTCATGAAGGCGCTCGCGGTCAGCGGGAAGCGTCCGGCGGGCAGGTACGCGCCCACGCGTGAGACCGGGATGTACCGGGCGCCCGTGACGAGGCCGGGGACCAGCTCGGTTTCGAAGTCGACCAGATGCGCGCGCTGCTCGGCGGCGAACGCCTTCGTGCGAGCCGATCCGAGTTCGATCGCCTCGCGGAGGTCGGCGGGCAGTCGGTCGCCGCTGGTGGCGATCTGCTCGGCGGTGAGTTCGATGTCGCCGCCCTGGTAGTTGTCGAGCGAACGCGCGTAGTCCAGAACGGCGTCCAGGCCGCGGCGCTGGATGTCGGCGAGCATCTCGGAGACGGTCGCGATGACCGCGGGGTCGCGCTGGGCGGCGGGCGCATCCACGAGCGGGGTCTTGAGGTGGTGGAACGAGCCGTCGAGGCTCTGCAGAAGAGGGGGGCTGTATTGCATACGACGACGGTAGATCCTCGCCTGATCCCCCACAAGAGCCGTACATGCGATGCGAACCACAGGGTTTACCATTGGCACGTGACCCTCGCTCAGCTCAAGGCCTTTCTGGCCGCGCTGCAGTTCGGGTCCTTCACGGCGGCGGCGGTCGAACTCGGTGCGACGCAGGCGTCGATCTCGGAACTGGTGGCGCGCCTCGAGCGCGAGCTGGGCGTCCGCCTCTTCACCCGCGGTCCGCGCCGCCTCACGCCGACCGACGCGGGGATCGCGCTGCGGGAGCACGCCGAACTCGCCGTCAGCGCGATCGCCAACGGCGTCGAGACCATCGCCGCGCTGCATGCGCTCGAGGGTGGCACCTGCACCTTCGGGGTGCTGCGCAACGCCGCGTACTACGACCTGTCCGACCTCGTACAGCGTTTCCATCAGCAGCATCCGAATGTCAAGGTGCGCTTGGTGGGCCTCAACTCGGCGCTCGTGGCCGAGTCGATCGCCGCCGGCGAGATCGAGGCCGGCCTGCTCGTGCTGCCGATCGACGAGCGGGGCCTCCGCATCACCCCGCTGTTCCGCGACGAGGTGCTCTACGCGTCAACACGTCGGAACGCCCGTGACGGCGCCGTGCGCATCGACGAGGTCGCCCGCGCGAAGCTCGTGCTGTACGACGCCTACGCGGGCTGGAACGATCCCACGCGGCGTCAGCTGCTCGAGCGTGCGCGCCTCGAGGGGCTGACGATCGACCCCGCCATCGAGGTCGAGCACGTCGAGACCGCGCTGAGCCTCGTCGCCACGGGCGCCGCCGACACGATCGTGTCGCGCACGATCGCCGAGTCCGCGTCCTTCCCTCCGGGCGTCGAGGTCACGCCTTTCGCGGAGCCCCTCTTCGACACGATCGCGCTCGTCCAACGCGAGGGCGCCTACCTCTCGCCCGCGACGCGACGCCTCGCCGAGCTGGCCGAGCGCACACTGCTGGCCAAGGTCGGCGAGCACGAGGGGCGGTCCCGCGCGGGGTGAGGTGAAGACGGATGCCGCGGCATCCGTCTCTCAATACAGGTCGGGTCTGCGGTCGGCGAAGAGGTCGTTGTGCGGGGGGAGGGTCTTGTCGCCCGGTGCCCGCAGCCTCAGCGTCGCGACCGCGGAGCCGCGATCGTCGGCGCTCGCGGCGACCCACCCGTCTTCGTCGATGACGGCTGTGCCGCCCGTCCACTCGACACCGCGTTCGGCGCCCCGGCGGTCGGAGATCACCGTGGCCAGTCGAGAAGATCGGGCAGCCGCCATCGCCTGGATGGTCTCGGGGGCCCGTTCGCCCTCGGGCCTCGGTACGAGGGGCCAGTTGACCGGCAGCGCGAGGAGATCGGCGCCGCCGAGGGCGAGACGGCGCGGCACTTCGGGGAACTCGTTGTCGTAGCAGATGGCGACCGCGAGGCGGCCCAGCGGGGTGTCGAAGATCGCGCCCGCGCTCGGTCCTCGCTCGAAGAGGACCGCCTCAGCCCCCCACAGGTGGGACTTCCGGTAGTCGCCGATCCTCCGGTCGTTCGTGAGCACCGCGGCGGAGTTGAACAGCCCGGCCTCGTCGCGCTCCGCGTATCCGACCACGGCCACGGTCCCCGCGGGCAACGCCGACGCGAGATCCGCCCATCCGGCGTGATCGCGCGGGACCGCGGCCGCAGCCGCTTCGTCCCGATCGGCGAACACGTAACCGCTGGTTGCGAGCTCGGGGAGCACGATGAGCTGCGCGCCCTCCTGGACGGCCCGCTCCACGGCGGTCCGGATGCGTGCGAAGTTGCCGACGACCTCGCCCAGATGGATCTCGGGCGAGGTCGCGGCGACGCGCAGTTCTCGAGTCATGCAGTGACGGTCGTACGACCGCTCAGTCGTCTTCCGTGGCGGTGACCATGACGCCGACGGGGGCGAGGTAGCCGTTCGGATCGATCATCCAGTCGGCGTCGCGCGCCGCATCGACGACCTCGGGGGCCCACTCCAGGTAGACGCGGTCGTCGCCCGAGTTGACGACGAGCAGTTCGCCCGCACCCGATTCGCCGGCCTCGATGCAGCGGAACGCCCGCCAGGCGCCTGCGGGTACGGAGAACGAGTCCGAGGGGCCGATCTCGATCGTCGTCGCCGGGTCGCCGTTGAGCGTGATCGCCCAGCGCCCCGACTTCACCAGTAGCGCCTGCGTCTTGTCGTGACGGTGACGCAGCAGCCCCTCGTCCGCCGCGGCGCGCACCCATGCCATGTTGAAGGAGTGCGGCTCGTGGATGTTGGGTATCTGACGGCGGTCTTCGCTCATGCCGTACCCGATCGCGAGGCTGAGCTCGGCGGCACCTCCGGGGAGGCTCGCGCACAAGAGCGCGTTGCGGCTGTAGACGCGGTCGCCCGGCTGGATGACCCGGCCCCGCATCTCGTCGACCGAGTAGGTGGTCAGCTCGTCGATGTACTTCTGCTGGATCGGCTTGATCAGCGTGGCGCCCTCGGGGAGGACGTCGCCCGCGACGGTGTCGATGAGCTGGTTGTCGGCGGTGAGGTGCAGGCCGTACGACTCGGCCTCCTTCAGCACCGACGGACCCCAGATGATGCCGCCGGTGACGTCGCGGCCGAGGACGGTCCAGAGGATGCCGTCGTCCGGGCCCTCGTTCGTGAAGCCGCGGAAGATCCAGGTCGGGATCGAGATGATGTCGCCGTCGGTGCTGACGTACTCGCCCTGCTTCCCGTCGATGCCCCATCGGAGCCGGAACTGGCCGCCCAGGTTGACGAAGACCTCGGCGGTGAAGTGCAGGTGGAGGTTGTTCGAGATCCCTGCCGGCATTCCGGCGGCGCCGGTGTTGAATCCGTGCTCCTCGGTGAGGTTGATGACCTGGCCGGCGTTCTGCGAGACGCCGCCGCCGATGAACGCGTAGTTCTCCTTGCGGTCGGACCCCGGCGTGCGGCAGTCGATGAAGGCCGCGTTGTGCGGCACCCAATCGGTCTTGCGGATCGTGCGACGCTCGATCTCGTGCCCATCGACGATGACGTCGTGGCTCAGGTGACCGGTGCTCATGTTCTCTTCTTTCTCTTCAGGAGGTGTCAGTAGATGTTCGTGGGGCCGACAGGCTCGTCGCCGCGCATGCCGGCGATCTGCGCCCGGAGGGCGATGTCATCCCACAGGCGCACTTCCTTGACGAGCGCGCCGTTGTGGAAGGTGAACTGGGAGATGCCCAGCACGTCGACGGGCGCGCCGGTGAGCGGGCCGTAGTCGGGCTTGCCGTTGTATGCGCCGACGAACTTCCAGGTGACGGCTACGCGGAGACCCGCGTACCGCACGTCGTAGTTGGTCTGGATGTCGCGGATCTCGAACTGTCCGGCGGGGAAGGCCTCCAGGAAGCGCAGGAGCGCGCGTCGGTAGCCCTCGGGGCGGATCACCAGGCGGTTGCCGACGGTGAGCAGCACCAGGTCGCGGTGGAAGAACTTGTCGACCTTCTGCAGGTCCCGGTCGTTCCACACCGTCTGGATCATGTCGAGCACGGTCTCGACCTCGGGGCGGTGGTCGTCAGGGCGGGCGCCGGAGTCGCCGAGGGCGATCGGATCACGGGGCGCCGGCTCGGTCCACGACCCCGTATAGCCGCGGAACGCCTGGGCGCGGGCGAGCTCATCGAGGTCGTCGCCACGGAGAAGGGCGCCGGCGAGCGAGTCGCGCACGACCCACTCCTCCACCATCCGGCCGCGCCGGTAGAGGCAGTTCGCGATCGTCCTGCTGTACTCCGACGTCTGCAGCTGCCCCGAGAGGACCAGGTGCGAGCTGAGGAACGCGTCATCGCCGCGCGCTTCCCAGATGACGTCTTCTGCCTGGCCGGTGCGGTCGGGAGTGGAGGAGATGCGCATCAGCGTCCCCTCGATCACCTCGTCCCGAGTGGTCGACGTGCCGTACGCGCCGTGCACGATCGAGTCGGGCTCGTAGTTCTCGCGGATGTAGCTGATCGAGCGGTCCACCCAGATGAGGTCGGTGACCTCGCGGATGAAGTCGTCGGGGTCGGCGTACGGCTGGTAGGCGACCGGATCGAGAGGCACGCGTGCACTCCTTCTGTTCGTGGCCCGCATGCGACGGTATGCCGCGGGCTCTGGAGGTGTGATTGGCAGTGTATGCGTATGCACAACTGAACGCAAGGCAGGGCGCCGGCGCTCGACAGGGGTCGAAGAGCGGTCAGCCGCGACGGGGAGCGGCGAGCGTGCTGCGCTCGATGAACGACGTGGGGAACTCGACGTGGGCCACGGTCGCGTCGGGCTGCTCGATACGCCGCGTCATCAGGCGGGCAGCCTCCCGCGCCATCGCGACGAAGTCGTACGCGATGGTCGTGAGTTCGATGATGGGCCAGGATGCGGCCGGCAGATCGTCGAAGCCGACGATCGAGACGTCGCCGGGAACGGATGCCCCGGCCCGGCGTGCGGCGTTGAGGGCGCCGTAGGCGACGACGTCGTTTCCGCAGAAGACGACAGTGGGCGGGACGGGGAGGGCGAGCAGTGAGGCCGTCGCCTGGTCTCCCGCCACGGTGTCGAAGGGGCTCCTGCGCATGTACTGCGGTTCCAGTGCGAGTCCGTGCTCGGCGAGGGCGGCGCGCAGGGCGATCTCGCGGGATTGGGCGGTGCTGGTGTTGCTCGGTCCGAGGACCGCGCCGATGCGCGTGTGCCCCAGCTCGACGGCCCGCGAGGCGGCGGCCGCGAACCCGGCGGCGGGGGAGACGACCGTGGCGTCGGCGTCGACGAACGAAGCCGTGCGATTGAAGTACACGAAGGGAAGGCCGCGGTCGCGGAGGCGCAGGGGGGCCACGGAGTCGACGGTGGTGGTAGCGAGGATGACGCCGTCGAGCCCGTTGGCGATGAGACGTTCCGCCACCGCCTCGTTGTCGTCCGTCTCGGTGTGGAGCATGAGCTGGTAGCCCGTGCGTTCGAGCTCGTAGTGCACCGGTGCGATGATCTGCGCGTAGAACTGATTCGCGAGATCGGTCACGAGCAGACCGATGCGCCGTGTGCGTCCCGAGGACAGAGCGCGGCCGGCTTCGCTCGGCACGTAGCCCAGCAGAGCGGCGGCCTCGCGCACCCGTTGCTTCGTCCCCTCGGAGACGCGGGGGTCGTCGCGCAGCGCCCGCGACACGGTCGGCTGCGACACGCCCGCCAGTCGCGCGACATCTCGGCTCGTCACGGCCATGTCCACCCCCTCACCCCGATGGTGGTTTGGCCGCAGTCTAGCGGGACTTGACCGGAGGTTGCATACGCAAGCATAATGTGAACATACGTATGCACACTCGTGTGCCGAAAGGAAGCACTGATGCCCCTGTACCTGAAGAGCGCGCCCACGAAGTCGTTCACGGACACGGCCCAGAGCGACGTCGCCGAGCGCGTGACGTCGATCATCGCCGATATCCGCTCGCACGGCGACGCCGCCGTGCGGAAGTACTCCGAGACCTTCGACCGCTGGTCGCCCGAGGCGTTCCGCCTCGACGACGCGCGGGTGGAGGAGATCATGGCGACGCTCGACCCGCAGGTGATCGAGGACATCGTCTTCGTGCAGCAGCAGGTGCGCACTTTCGCCCAGGCGCAGCGCGACACGCTGACCGACATCGAGGTCGAGACCCTGCCCGGTGTCTTCCTCGGTCAGAAGCACGTGCCCGTGCAATCGGCCGGAGCGTACATCCCCGGTGGCAAGTACCCCCTGACGGCATCAGCGCACATGACGATCATCACTGCGAAGGTCGCCGGCGTGCCCCGTGTCGTCGCGTGCACCCCGCCCATCCGCGGCGAGATCCCCGCGGCCACGGTCGCGGCGATGAAACTCGCCGGCGCCGACGAGATCTACGTTCTCGGCGGTGTCCAGGCGGTGGCGGCGATGGCCGTGGGGACCGAGACGATCGCTCCGGTCAATCTCATCGCCGGTCCGGGCAACGCGTACGTCGCCGAGGCGAAGCGCCAGCTGTTCGGCGAAGTGGGCATCGACCTGTTCGCCGGCCCCACCGAGATCCTCATCGTCGCCGACGAGCACGCCGACCCGTTCCTCACCGCGGTCGATCTGCTCTCGCAGGCCGAGCACGGTCCCGAATCGCCGGCGGTACTCATCACGACGTCGAAAGAGCTCGGAGAGCAGGTCATGGCGCAGATCGAGCAGCTGCTGCCCGGTATGTCGACGAAGGACTACGCCGAGCCGGCCTGGCGCGACTGGGGGCAGGTCATCGTCGTCGACGATCTCGACGAGGCGTACACCCTGGCCGATTCGTTCGCCTTCGAGCACGTCCAGATCTTCACCGAAGAACCTCGGGCTGCGCTCGAGAAGATGCACGACTACGGGGCCCTGTTCCTCGGCGAGAACACCTGCGTCTCGTACGGCGACAAGGTGATCGGCACCAACCACGTGCTGCCCACCCTGGGAGCAGCCCGCTACACGGGCGGCCTGTGGGTCGGCAAGTACCTGCGCACGGTCACCTACCAGCAGATCCTCGATCCCGCGTCCTCCGCGAAGCTCGGCGAAGTCTGCGGCCGCGCGGCGCGTGTGGAGTTGTTCGAGGGTCACGCCCGATCGGGTGACGCGCGCGCCTGGCGTCACGGCGGAGCATCCTTCCCCTGGATCGAGGAGAACCTCGCAGCGGGGGTCGGCACGCGATGACCGACCTCGCGGGACGCACGGCGCTCATCACGGGCGGGGGCAGCGGATTGGGCGCCGCCATCGCGCGGGCCCTGCACGGCGAGGGGGCGGACGTCGTGGTGGTCGGACGCGACACCGCGAAGCTCGACGCCGTGGTGGGCAGCCTCGGCGACCGGGCGCGCGCGGCGATCTGCGATGTGGCCGACCCCGCGGCCGTAGATCGCCTGGCCGAGGCGCTCGAGGGCGTGGACGTGTCGATCCTCATCAACAACGCAGGCGTTCCCGGGCCGGTGGCCGCGCTCACCGACATCTCGGTGGAGGACTGGGACGCGGTCTTCGACGTCAACGTGCGGGGCACGTTCCTGATGTGCCGGGCGTTCCTGCCGGGGATGGTGCAGCGCGGCACCGGCGACGTGATCAACGTCGCGTCGGTGTCGGGCAAGCGCCCCCTCGCGCACCGGATCCCCTACTGCGCGTCGAAGATGGCGGTGATCGGGCTGACCACGACGCTCGCCTACGAGGTCGGTCCGGCCGGCGTCACCGTCAACACGCTGTCACCGGGCCCCGTCGCCGGACCCCGTATGGAGCGCAACTTCCGCCTCGAGGCCGAGCGGTCCGGCAGCTCGGTACAGGATGCGGAGCAGGCGTTCGTCTCCCGGTCGGCGCTCGGGCGGATGATCACCGAGGAGGAGGTCGGACGAGCCGTGGTGGCGATGCTCGCGATGCCCGGTATGTGCGGTGCAGACGTCGACCTCTCCGCCGGGATGGTGGCCTGATGTCGCTCAGTCTGCGGGCCCGCGCCGAGGCGGGTGATCGCCTCCTCGGTGTGCTGCTGCGGATGCCGTCGGAAGAGCTCGTCGAGATGGCGGCCGTCGCCGGTTTCGACTACGTGCTGATCGACTGCGAGCACGGCCCCGCCGACGTCATCGCGTTGCGGCAGCACATCGCCGTCGCCGCGATCCACGACGTGCCGGTGATCGTGCGGGTCGGCGAGGATGACGCGGGGATGATCCTCCGCGTGCTCGACCAGGGCGCGCAGGGCATCCTGGTGCCGCACATCGACTCCGCCGCGGATGCCGCTGCAGCGGTGGCGGCCGCGCACTATCCGCCCGCGGGTCGCCGGGGCTTCGCGACATACAGTCGAGCGGGACGATTCGGCGAGACGGATGCCGCGACCCATCGCGACTGGTTCCTCGCGAACACCCTCGTGCTCGGGATGATCGAGTCGCCCGTCGGCGTCGCGGCCGCGACGGACATCGTCGCGACGAGCGGGCTCGACGGCATCATGATCGGACCGGCCGACCTCGCCGCGACATCCGGTCCCGGTGATCAGCCACTCGCCGCCGCCACCGCGCAGGTGAACGCGGCGATCGCCGCGGCCGGGGTGCTGCGGATGGACATCGTGGGCACCGCCGCCGCCGCGACGGCCGCCTTCGACGACGGCGCGCAGCTCGTCGTCTACAACCTCGCGGCATCGCTGATGGGGCACCTCCGCGGTCTGATCGAACCGCGCGGCTGATGCGTCGCCCTCCGTCAGGACGGCGTCGCCCGCGAGCGGTTCAGGTGCCGCAGAACGTCTGGTACGCGCCGAAGTCCGGCGGTGCGGGCGCCGCGTAGCGCTCCCGTCCTGGCCGCTCGCGGTAGGGCGACGCGACGACGTCGAGCAGCGTTTCGAACGGAGCGAGGTCGCCGGCGACGGCGGCGTCCAGCGCCTCCTCCACGAGGTGGTTGCGGGGGATGTAGACCGGGTTCACGTCGTCCATGGCAGAGGCATCAGGGCCGGACGACGCCCATCGCAGCATCCAGGCATCGAACGCGGTCGGGTCGGAGAACATCGCGCGTACGCTGTCGGCGTTTCCCCGCGCGGCCGCACCGAGCGCGCGGAAGAACGCGGTGTGGTCCACGCCGCCGGCCTGCAGCACGTCGAGCAGGTCGGCGAGGAGCGGCGGGACGGCGGCAGGATCCAGGTCCGGACGCAGACCGAGTTTTGCGAGCATCCCGGCGGACCAATGCGCGTTGTACCGCGTTCGGAAGGTCTCCAGCGATGCCTGGGCCAGGGTGATCGCGGCGTCGGGATCGTCATCGAGCGTGGGCAGCAGTGTTTCCGCGAAGCGGGCGAGATTCCACTCGGCGACGAGCGGCTGGTTGCCGAAGGCGTAGCGCCCGCCGCTGTCGATGGAGCTGTAGACGGATGCCGCGTCGAACGCGTCCATGAACGCGCAGGGCCCGTAGTCGATGGTCTCGCCCGAGATGGTCATGTTGTCGGTGTTCATCACGCCGTGGACAAAGCCGACGAGCATCCACCGGGCGACGAGCTCCGCCTGTGCTGCGATGACCGCGTTCAGCAGGGCGAGACCGGGGTTGTGCGCGCCGACGAGTTCGGGGTGGTGACGCTCGATCGCGTGCGCTGTCAGACGTCGGACGAGATCGACGTCGCCGGTCGCCGCGGCGTACTGGAAACTGCCCACACGCAGATGGCTGCCGGCCACGCGCGCGAGGACCGCCCCCGGCAGCATCGTCTCGCGCCGCACGGCCTGCCCGGTCGCGACGACCGCCAGAGCACGCGTGGTCGGCACGCCCAGCGCGTGCATGGCTTCGCTGATGAGGTACTCGCGGAGCATGGGCGCCACGGCGGCGAAGCCGTCGCCGCCGCGGGAGAACGGTGTCGGGCCCGATCCCTTGAGATGCAGGTCGCGGAGGTCGCCGCGGACGTCGACGATCTCGCCGAGCAGCAGGGCGCGCCCGTCGCCCAGTCGAGGCGAGTAGCCGCCGAACTGATGCCCGGCGTAGGCCTGTGCGACCGGGTACGCCCCGTCGGGCAGCAGATCGCCGACGAGCAGTCTCGCGCCGTCTGCGCTGCGCAGGAACGCCGAGTCGAGACCGAGCTCCGCCGCCAGCGGCTCGTTCAGGACCAGCACGTGCGCGGCGTCGAATGTGGTCGCCTGCCACGGGACGGCCATCTCGGGCAATTCGCGCGCGAAGCGGCTGTCGAGCGCCACCGTGGTATCTGATCGGACCGTCACACACTTAAAATTACCGCCGGGGTGCGGCGGCGGGGCCGTCAGGCATGACCCGACCGGTCTCCGGGCGGCCGCCGGGAACTGCCGCGCCCGAGGACCGGGATTCGGGCGAAGCGAGCGTGAGCCGTGCGAGGCGCTTCGATGCGACGGGCGATCAGGCGATCGCGTCGACGCGCCTCCATCCGCTGCGGCGGGGTTACGTTCGATTCATGCAGAGTGTCGACGAGTGGTCTGAGATCGCGAACAGCCAGTTCGTCTCGCTGGGCACGTACCGCAAGAACGGAGAATTGGTCGCCACGCCGGTCTGGATCGCGTTGGACGGCGAAGATCTTGTGGTGACCACCGAACGCGAGACGGGCAAGGTCAAGCGACTTCGCCGGAATCCGGCTGTCACCATGCGTCCCTGCAGCCGCATGGGACAGGTCCCCGCCGGTGCGATCACCGTCACCGCCACCGCACGATTGGACGACGATCTGACGGCAGGCAACGCGGCGCTTGCAACCAAATACGGCCTCCCCTTCAAGATCATCCTCGGGCTCGAGCGGTTCATCCGCCGCGTGCAGCGGAAGTCAGGCCAGAGAGTCATCGTCCGGATCGTCGATTCGACGAGCTGAGCCCGACACCACCGCCCGCCTGGCCGCGGGACGGTCCCTCATCGGGCGCACGTCTCATTCACCGAAGCTCTTCGAGCGGATTCTCTGCGAGCTTCCTCACGACGCCGCCGTCCACGAGACGTCGGGCGGCTGTTGTGGGCTTCCGCTCGGCCTGATCGATCACGCACGCGCCGAACTCGTGCGCGAGGGTTCCGCGGGGATATGCTTCGAGCACTTCGCGCAGGAACTCGTCCGGAAGCACATCCGACCTGAGGCCGGAGATGTCCAGGCCGGTGGCGATCTCCAGCAGATATCCTTCGACATCGAGTTCCGGGTCGACGCTCGGCCAATTGTGGCGCACGATCACCTCGAGCACCCGTCCGCGCCGGTCGGCGGACCATCCCGCGCCGGCGGTCAATGCGACACCCACGTGCCCTCCAGCGTGCTCGTACGAGATCGCGTGATTGTCGTACTCGGGCACGGTACCGATGTCGTGGAGGATCGCGGCCACGTACAGGAGCTCGTGATCGACGTCCGGACGTCCCTCGACCACGGCGAACGCCTCGGCCCACAACCACGAGCGGACCGCGTGCGCAGTGAGCGCCGTGGACTGGTACTCCGTCGCCAGGGCGAGCGCGCCACGGGCTGCCAGGCTGTCAGGTCGCGGAAAGTCGCTGATACGCACAGCCCATCGTGGCACAACGCAGCGCTCGAAGACCGGACCGAGTGCAGACTGTCAGGTCGCCGCAAGGCAGTGGCCAAGGGTTCCTGTCGAGTTGATTCCAGCGCCCCACACCACACTGCCGCGAGGTCATTTCCGAAGTTATCCACAGAGCTTGGAATCAGCACGTGATCTCGTAGTTTTCTTCGCTTCGATGTCGGTGGCCGCCGGCAGAATAGGGGTATGGAAGTACTCGCTGACACGCTGCGACAGGTCGAGCTGACGCTCGGTGCGGCGGTCGGTCGGGCGTATCGGTCGGGCGAGCTGCGGGGCCTGGGGGATGACGCAGTGCTGGCGCTTGTGCGGGGGGCGTCGGTGATCGCCCGGCAGGCTGAGGCGCTCCTGGTGGGCGTGGTTGCGGAGTTGGAGGAGCGGGGGGAGGTCGCGCCGTATCCGGAGCGGCCCACGACCCGGTTCGGGTGCCGGTCGGTGAAGGAGCTGGTCCAGCGCACCACGCTCGCCTCCGGTCGGACGGCAGGTGACATCGTGAAGGCAGCGCGAGCCCTGCAGCAGCCGGTGGCGGTGTCGACGGGTGAGGTTCTCCCGGCCGCGTATCCGGCGCTGCGTGAGGCGGCGGCGGATGGGGTCGTGGGGCTGGAGGCCCTGGCCGCGGTCGTCGGCGCGCTGACTGCGGCGCAGTGCGACCGGGGGGCACGGTTTGTCGCGGATGCGGAGCTCGCGGCATCGGCTCGCGGGGTCGGGGTGGACGGTGGCCCGCGTGCCGGTGCTGATGATCTGCGGTTGCAGGCGCAGGTGTGGGCGGCGTATCTGGACCAGGACGGTGCGGAGCCGCGCGAGTCCCGTGCACTGCGGAAGAGGGCGTTCACGATGGGTGTCTGCCCCGAGGGGATGGTGCCGTGCCGGGGGACCCTGCTGCCGGAGGTCGCGTCGCAGCTACAACGCTTGTTCGACAGCATCCTCAACCCCAAGACCGGCGGACCCGATGTCCCTGCGGGTCCCTGGTTCACCGACCGTGGAGACCCGGGTGCGGACACGATTTCCAAGGACGCGGCTCTGGAAGACCCGGCCTTCGGAGACGCGACTGATCCGCGTACGCGGGTGATGCGGCAGCATGACGCGCTCGCGATGGTCCTCACGGTCGCGGCGCGGTCGGGCGCGGTGCCGTCGATCGGGGGTGCGGCCCCGACCCTCGTCGTGTCCGTGACTGCCGAGGATCTCGTGTCGGGTCGGGGTCACGCTCACCTCGACGGGTGCGACGAACCGGTCTCCCTCGCTGTGGCCCGGCAGGTCGCGTGCACGGGCGGAGTGCAACGGGTGACATCCGATGCGGGCGGCCGGATCGTGGGGATCGGCATCATCGACCGGGTGTTCGACGCCCATCAGCGCCGGGCGATCACCCTCCGCGACGGGGGATGCCTCATCCCCGGCTGCCACGTCCCTCCCGCATGGTGCGAAATCCACCACGTCACCGAACACTCCCGGGGCGGACCCACCCACACCGACAACGGTGTCCTGCTCTGCTGGTGGCACCACCGCACCCTCGATTCGAACGGGTGGAAAGTGCGCATGCGGGGCGGCATCCCCGAAATACGCGGCCCATCCGCATGGGACCCCGGAAGACAGTGGAGACCCGTCACCACATCACCCACCCGCCTGAGCCGGGCACTACGCGCCCGAAGCCCCGGCTGAGGATCGGCTGACGGACGCGGCAGTCAGGTGATCGTCATCACGGACTGTTCGTTTGTCTCCGTGTCGCACGTCGTGATGCGCCACGCCGGTGCTCCACCGTTCATGACGCGAACCATCTCGATGATGAGGGGGCTCGGCCACACCTCTCCGGAGAGTTGCGCCGCCTCGTAAGCACCGGCCCCACTCGTCTGTCGCTCCGCTTCCGTCAGCTCCACCTCGTGGCTGGCCAGGGGTTCCAGCGTCCGGACGTCGACGATCGATTCCTTCCCATGGCTCGGGTCTTCCGCTTGTTCGCCGAAAGCGTCCCGCGCGTTGTCGACGCTTCGGATCCTCCAGATCCATGAGGAGTCGATGTATTCCAGACGGAGGCCGACGACACTGCCACCCAGGACAGGAGATTCTCCCGGAAGAGATTCGAGAAAGTCCGTAGGCCAGGAGAGTTCCGCCGGCATGCACGTGCCGGGGTAGTCCTGCCCTACCGCGTCGGGCGCATCAGGAACCGTGGCACACCCCGTGAGCGTCACAGCTGCCGCGACGACGAGCAGACCGGCCGACGCACGCCGCCTCATCTGCAACCCCCTCGCCCACACTCGACACAGGAGCTTATCCCCGTCCTGATCTCCCGTCAGCGGGGACGCCAGGACCGGACGAGCGCACCGAACGCGTCCGGGCGTTCGAGAGGGAGAAGGTGCCCGCCTTCGAGCGTGACCATCCTCGCCCCGGGCACGGCGGCGGCGATCTCGGTGTGGAAGGAGGGAGGGCAGATCGCGTCGTCCGCGCCCGATACGACCAGCGTCGGCGCGGCGACGCGCGCGAGGCCGGGTCGGAGGTCGACCCGGGTGGTCTGCATCTGCAGCTGTGCGCGCAGCGCTGAGGCGCCGGTTTCGTCGCCCATCCTCAGCGTGCGCTCCACGAGGTCCGGCCGGGAGGCCGCGACGGCGGGCGTCAGGAGCGAGCCGATGATCTGCTTCTGGAGGTCGCGCGGTGCGGCGCCGCCGTCGAGCTGATCGAGCCACCCGTGCCACGATTCCTGCTGCAGGGCGGTGGGCGCCTTCGCATTCGTCGAGACGACGCAGAGGCCCGAGACCCGCTCCGGCGCCCGGGCGATGATGGCCATGGCGACGATGGCGCCGAGGGAAAGGCCACCGAGGACGAAGGTCGGCGGCAGCTCGGACAGCAGAAGGTCGACCTGCGCGTCGACGGATCTTGCGGTGAGCTGCGGGGTGATCGCATCGTCCACCCCGCAGCCCGCCCAGAGATCCGCCGTGCAGTTCATCCCGGCGAGGAGGACGAGCGGCTGCACCTCAGCCCTTCACGGCTCCGTCGCTGAGTCCCGCCACCAAGTACTTCTGCGCGATGAACGCGATCACCACCACGGGGATCGTCAGCAGCATCGATGCGGCGCCCGCCTGCTGCAGCATAGGCAGAGTCTGGCCCAGCTGGGTGGCGATGAACACCGGCACGGTTTTGGACGAGGTGTCCGTCAGCACCAGGGCGGTCAGGTACTCCTGGAAGGCGAAGAGGAAGACGAAGATTCCCGCGGTCAGGATGCCCGGCCCCATCAAGGGGATCATGACCCGGCGCAGCATCCCGATGCGGGTGCAGCCGTCGATCATCGCTGCTTCGTCGAGCTCCCGTGGGATCTCGGCGAAGAAATTGCGCAGCAGCCAGATCGTGAACGGCTGATTGATTGCGACGAGCGCGATCGCGAGGGCGAAAGTGGTGTCGTAGATCCCCAGAGCGCGACTGATGTCGTACATGGGCAGCACGACCGCGAATCGGGGGAGGGCGCGGAAGACGAGTGCGAGGACGAGCAGGAGTGCGGAGATATAGCTCGGGAAGCGGGACAGTGCATACGCCGCGGGGATCCCGATGATGAGCGCGAGGATCGTCGAGATCACCGCGACAGCAAGCGTGTTGACGACGTAATCCGAGAAGTAGGTGGTCTGCCACAGATCGACGAACGCCTGGAACGTCGGCTCATAGCCCCAGAGCACCGGGGGGTTGGCGAACGCGACATCCGTCGGCTTCGTGACGGACAGCGTCATCCAGATGAACGGGCTGAGCATCAGCAGGCACAGGAGCGTCAGCAGGATCCCGATGACGAGAGGCGCGCGGCGCCGGCTGCGCGTGCGGGGGTTCTTCCCCTCGATGTCACCCGTGGTGATGGCGCGGGTGGAGAGCTCGCCGCTGGTGAGGGTCATCGCAAGGCCTTCGCTTCCTTGAAGATCCCTCGGATGAAGGGAATGAGCATGATGAGGATGAGGATGATCGTGAGGACGTTGATGGCGCTGCCGAGCCCCAGCTCCTGGGCCCCGTTGGCGAAGGCGACCGAGTAGACGTACAGCATGATCGACTCGTTGCCGATGGACTCGGCCTGCGGTGACAACGGGATGAGGGCGTCGAAGATCCGGAGCACGTCCATGATCGAGATCAGGGTGACGAACCCGAGGACGCCCCGGATGGTCGGAATGATCACGCTGATGTGGGTCTGCCAAGCGTTCGCGCCATCGATGCGGGACGCTTCCCTCAACTCGACGGGCACGCCTTGCAGGCCGGCGAGGATGATCAGCATCGCGAACGGCAGCATCTGCCAGACGGTGTTGGCGATCACGAGGATCGCGTTGGGCACCTGGTCGGTGAACCACAAGACCTGGGTTCCTCCCAGGAGGCCGATCAGGCGGTTGACGACGCCGCCGAAGTTGTCGTCGAAGAGCCAGGAGAACGCCACTGCGCCGACCAGGCTCGGCAGCACGTAGGAAATGAGCATGATGCCCAGGACCAAGGGTCGCGACAAGCGCAACGTGTTGACGGCGGTGGCGATCAGATAGCCGAAGACGATCAGGATCGCGGTCGTGACCACCGTCACGATGACCGTGAACATGACGGCTCTGTGGAACCGGGGGTCGCTCAGAGCATCGGCGAAGTTCGCCAACCCGACGAAGGTGCCGGGGCTTCCGTAGCGGACGTTCTCAAAGCTCCACTGCACGGTCCTCGCCAGCGGGAGGACGAGCAGTGCGCTCATGACGAGCAGACTCGGTGCGAAAAGCAACCAGAATTCGCGTGCCTTCATCGTGGCGACTCCCTCTGATCGACTGTGGCCTGCACCACCGGGGCACAGGCCACAGTCGATCGGTTCACGGTGTGATGGGGTTGTGGCGGGCGTCAGCCCGCGATCTTCTCCGCGGCCGCCTGCATCTGAGCGAGACCGTCGTCGATCGAGACGTTGCCCGCGAGCACCTGCGCGAGGATCGGCGTGATCTCGTTGCTCACGGGGGCGAGTACCGGAGAGACGACGGGCGGCATGGCGCCGGCGATCGAGTCGTTCGCCGCCTGTCCGTAGGGCGAGTTCTCCGCCGTCATCATTCCCTCGCGGGCCGGGTACGCCGCCGGCACGGATGCCTTCGAGGCGTCCTCGCTGACAGCCGATGCCATCATCACGAAGAGCATGTCCGGGTCGAGCTTGGTGTTGAACGGAATGGACCAACCGTCGATCGAGAGCCGGTCGTAGAGGTACTCGGCATCGGCGGAGGCCTTCGGAGGTGCGGCGAACCCGAACGAATCCGAGAGCTTGCTGTTGGCTGCGTCGGTGAGGTCGCTCATCCGGCCGGAGAACATGATCGACATCGCGGCAGTGTTGTTGTACATCTGCTGCTGCACCTTGGGCTGATCGAACGTCGTGACCTGCGGGTCCATATACGGCTGGAGCTTCTGCATGGCCTCGAGAGCCTTCTTACCCTCCGGGGTGTCGATCGTGACCGTTCCGTCGTCGGTCGTGAAGTCCGCGCCGAACGAGTTCATGACCGCCTGGAAGCTCGTCGTGACGTCCGACGTCGCGAGCCACGGGAGCGCGATCGGGTAGTCCATCTTGCCGGCCGCTTTGATGGCCTCGGCGGCGGTGATCATGTCGTCGAACGTCTTCGGCACCTCGAGGCCCAGCTCGTCGAAGATGTCGGTGCGGTAGGCCATGACGAACATCTGCGCCTGCATCGGCAGCGCGTAGAGCTTGCCGTCGTACGACATGCCCTGGCGCATCGATTCGCTGATCGCGTTCAGGTCGTAGTCGTCGGCGTACTTCGCGAACAGGTCGTCCAGCGGCATGAGCTTCTCGTCGCTGGCCAGGCTCGGGATGATGTAGCCGTACGTCTCGACGATGTCGTAGCTGCCCGAATCGCCTGCGAGGGTCGCGGTGGTCTTGGTGACCTGGCCGCCGAAGTCGATCGGGTCGTGCTTGACGGTGACATCATCCTTCGTGCAGCTCTTCACCATCGTGTCGGTGAAGGGGTCGATCGCGGAGGAGTTGTAGGCGAGCACGTTCACTGTGGTCGCGGAGTCGGGGGCGGTGTAATCGCAGGTGACGTCGGTGGCATTCGCGTTGCCGGTGCGGCTTCCTGCGCCGCAACCGGAGAGAGCGAGTACACCGACGACAACGGCAGCCGCAAGGGCAAAGGCACGCTTCTTGGTGGTTGACATGGTCAGAGAGTATACGTATGCATGTCACTTAGGAAAGCCTAAGAAACCGACCAATATTGTTACACACGCGCAACATGAATACGTATACTGTGGAGTGCTGGCCCGATTGTATTCGCGCTGCGGTTATGCTCTCTCGATTCTCCCGCAGGTCGGGGCGATGCGCCAGGATGAGGGAGTGAGCACCCCCGACGCCGGCGAGTTCGTGCAGTCCTTCGCCCGCGGCCTCGCGGTGATCCGCTGCTTCGATGCCCAGCACCCGGAACTCACCCTCAGCGAGGTCGCCCGTCGGGCCGACATGACGCGCGCCGCCGCCCGCCGGTTCCTCCTCACGCTGGAGCACCTGGGCTACGTGCGCTCCGACGGCAGATCGTTCCGCCTCACGCCGCGCGTGCTCGAACTCGGCTTCTCCTACCTCTCCGCGCTCTCGCTCCCCGAGATCGCGCAGCCGCACCTGGAACGCCTCTCCCACGAGATCGGCGAGTCGGTGTCGGCGGCCATCCTCGACGGGCCCGATATCGTCTACGTGGCCCGCGTCCCCACGCGCCGCATCATGAGCGTGCGCATCACGATCGGCACGCGGTTCCCGGCCTACGCGACCAGCATGGGCCGCGTGCTGCTGGCGGGGATGACGGATGCCGCGGCGCAGGCCGTGCTCGCAGCATCCGCCCCCGCATCCTTGACCGAGCGCACCCTGACCGACCTCGACGACCTCGCCGCCGAACTCGCTCGGGTGCGCGCGCAGGGCTGGGCGCTCGTGGACGGGGAGCTCGAGCCGGGGCTGCGTTCCGTGGCCGCGCCCGTCCATGGCCGCGACGGCGGGGTCATCGCCGCGGTGAATGTGTCGACGAGCGCCACGCGCGACTCCGCCGAGCATGTGGAGAAGGCGTACCTCCCCGCGCTGCTGAGCATCGCCGACGCCATCGACCGCGAGCTGCGCCTGCTGTGATGCGGCGGGGCGGCCGCCGGTCACTCTCGCGCGAGGGACGGTGTCCGCGCATAGATGCGCTCGATGGGCGGCATCACCGATCGCCGCTGTACTGATGCGCGCGAGGGGTCTCTACTGGAAGTGTCCCGTCGACGACGGGGTCGTGCGCGCTTCCCGAGGAACGCGACACGCTCAGGCGATCTCGAGGGCGACGATGCCCTGAGGAGGTTCGATGACGAACGTCACCACTCACCACGACCAGACATCCATGCGCAGAGCCGGCGCATGGCAGGCGGCGCTGCTGCTCGCGGGCAGCTGTCTGCCTGTGCTCGGTTCCGTCCTGATCACCCCGGTCCTCCCTCAGCTCTCCGAGCATTTCGCCGACGTGGCGGGCTCCGAGGTGCTGGTGCCGATGATCGTGGCGATACCGGCCCTGATGATCGCGATCTTCGCGCCTTTCGCGGGACAGATCGTCGACCGCCTGGGACGCAAGCGGCTGCTCATCATCGCCATGTTCGCGTACGCCGTCGTCGGCACGGCCCCCGCATGGCTCGAGGGACTGACCGAGATCCTGGTCAGCCGGGTGCTCGTCGGCATCTGCGAAGCCGCCATCATGACGGTCTGCACGACGCTGATCATCGACTACTTCCACGAAGAGCACCGGCGGAACAAGTACCTCGGTCTGCAGACCGTGGCCACGACCCTCGCCGCCACGGTGTTCATCATCCTGGGCGGCGCACTCGGGGTCGGGGGCTGGCACGTGCCGTTCTGGGTCTACGCCGTCAGCATCGTCGTCGCAGTGCCGATGATCTTCTCGCTGTGGGAGCCCTCGGCCGCCGAGTCCGGCGGTCGACGGGATGCTTCGGCGGCGAAGGTGCCCATCCCGTGGCGGCGCATCGGGGTGCGACTGCTGGTCAGCCTGTTCGGCGGCTTCACGTTCTACGTGATCATCATCGAGGCGAGCTATCTCGTGGTGGGCACCGGCATCGCCGCCACCGACACGGCCACCATCGGACTCGTCGCCGCGGTCGCCTCCCTGGCCACCGCGATCGCCGGCTTCACCTTCGCCCGGCTCGCCAAGGGCCGCGCGGGCCGTCTGCTGCCGATCGCCTTCGGGCTGCAGGCCGTCGGGATGCTGGTCATCTGGGTGGTTCCGGGTCTCCCCGGCGTCATCGCGGGCGCGGTCATCGCCTCGTTCGGCTCGGGCCTGCTGCTGCCCTCGCTGGTCACGTGGGTCGTCGCGTCCACGCAGTTCGAGGAGCGCGGACGCGTCACCGGCTGGTGGACGGCCGCGTTCTTCCTCGGGCAGTTCCTCACGCCGATCCTGATGGGGATCATCGGAGCGGCAGCCGGAGGGCTGGCGACCGCTGTCGGCATCGTGGGTATCGCCTCCGCGGTGGTCGCCGTGCTGGTCGGCGTCGCGCTGCGACGGTCGGCTGCTCGTGAGAGCGCGTCGCCGGCGGCGTACTCGCGCTGAATCACGACGACGATGGCCGGGGCCCGATCGGGCCCCGGCCATCGTCGTGTCACCGCACCCGTACGGGTCCGTCGCACTTATGCGCAGATCAGTCTTACTTATGAATAAACAAGACCTAAGGCTGATAGCCTGAAGATGGCCACCGCCGCTGCACACGACGCTCGTGCACATGGGCGGCGGGGGCCCTGACAGAGGGTGAGCAACGATGCTTCTCGAGAGAGATCTGATCCAGGCCGTGGGTTTTCGCAACGTGGGAGACGGCGATGACGTCACCGGCTTCCAGCTGCGCGTGCGCATGCCGTCGTATCGGGGGATGGCGGCATCCCTCATCGACGGGATCGCCGTGCGTGTCGACGACCTCGTCGATGTCGGGCACGACGTTCCGCTCTGGACGTTCTCGGGCCGCACCTACACGCTGGCGCAGCTGTGGGACAGCGACGGCGTGCGCTGGCAGCTCGAGGATGCCGCGGTCATCACGGTGCCCTACCCCGGCGGACTGCCGGAAGGCGTGCACGAGGTCTCGATCGAGCTGCGGCTGCGCATGTCGTATGTGCCGGTCGAGCACCAGCCCTCGACCTACTCCGAGACCCGGCACATCACCCTCTCTTCCGGAGTGGACGGCGGCCCCTTCCAGTACGGCGTCTCGCTCTACAGCTTCATGACCGACTACGGCACGGTGCTCGATCTCGAGACCGCGCTGGCGGCCGTCGCCGACGTCGGAGCGACGGGCGTCGAGATCCTCGGCGAAGGTCACGTCGAGAACTACCCTTCGCCTTCGACCGCCTGGATCGACCGGTGGTTCGCTCTTCTGGAGAAGTACTCGCTCGAGCCGACCAACTACGGATCGTGGATCGACACGCGCCTGCACTCCAGCGGGGTGAACGCCCGCGATCTGACCGCCCTCGAAGGAGCGGCGATGCTGCAGCGCGACCTCCGGCTGGCAGCGACGCTCGGCTTCCGCTTCGTGCGCCCGAAGATCGGGGTGGTCACGAGCGACCTCGTGCCGCACCCCACGTGGACCGAGGCCGTCGAACGCAGTCTCGACCTCGCCGCCGACCTCGATGTCATCATCTGCCCCGAGATTCACTCGCCGACGCCGATCAAGCACGAGGTCGTCGACGACTACATCGGGCTCATCCAGCGCACGGGCACGAAGCACTTCGGCCTGCTGCTGGACACCGGCATCTTCCAGGACCGCCCCATCCCGCTGCGACCGGGTGAGCTGCCCGGTCGTCGGCCCGCGTTCCTCGACGGCATCGGCGTCGACCCGGCCGACATCGCCGGCATCGCGGAATACGTCGTCTTCATCCAGGCGAAGTTCCATGACATCGACGAGAACCTCGAAGACCAGCAGATCCCCTGGGTTCCCGTGCTGCGCGCACTTAAGGACTCCGGATACACCGGGTACCTCTCCAGCGAGTACGAGGGTGAACGCACACCCTGGCGCTCGATCGAGCAGGTGCGCCGCCAGCACTCCCTCATGAGACGGGTCGTCGGCGAGCTCGCCTGAGCCGCCGCATCCGCCCCCCATCGACGCACACGTCACCGAGAAGGACACGAAATGCCCAACGGCCTGATTCACCGAGACAGTCTCCGCAGCCACCCGGACGGACTTGCGCTCGTCCTCACGATCCCGTGGTACCGCAGCCTCTGGCTCTCGTCGGTGACCTCGCTCGAGCTCACGATCGACGGACACGCGGTCGACCAGGCCGATCTGCGGTTCGAGCTCGACGGCACCGCCTATGCGCTCGATGCGCTGCCCGAGCAGAGCGAGACGCTGTGGTTCCTGCAGCAGCACCCCTCACTGATCATCCGACGTGACGAGCCCGGGCCGCTGGGCGAGACCCATGACGTCCTACTGGTGGGGCAGCTCCGTCTGCCCTACATGCAGATCGCGCCCGGCGCCGACGGAGGACCGGGCATGTACGTGCCCAACTTCGTGCGCGACGCTCAGACACTGACGGTGACGGATCGGGATGCCGCGGCCCCCGCCCTCGTCTCGGATGTGCCTCCGCCCCCCGTCGCGACGGACGCCGATCCCTTCCAGCTCGGTCTCACCCTCTATTCGGCCAGCGCGGAGTTCCGCGCCGGATGGTTCGACTTCGACGGACTGCTCGATCGGGTCGCCGAGCTCGGAATCGGCCCGGGAATCGAGATCGTCGCCTCCCAGATGGTGCCGACCTACCCCGTCGTCTCGGACGAATTCGCACGCACGTGGCGCGACGCGTTCGACACGCACGGCTTCGACGCGAGCTCGTTCGGCGCCAACCTCGACATGGGTCGGCGCCGCGATCGCGACATGACGCCCGACGAGGAGTTCGAGTTCAGCGAGCTGATGTTCCGGGGTGCGAAGAAGCTCGGCTTCCCGCTCGTGCGCATCCAGTCGGCCAAGCCCGAGCTGCTGCGCCGTCTGCTGCCGATCGCCGAAGACCTCGAGCTGAAGCTCGCCTACGAGATCCATGCGCCGATGGGCCCCAACGCCGAGCCCATCCTCATGGTGCGCGACACCTACGCCGAGCTGGACTCGCCGCTCCTGGGCTTCGTCGCGGACTTCTCCTCGACGATGCACGCCATGTCGCCGACGCTGCTGCGCGCGGTGTCGCGGGCGGGCCTCGACACCGAGTCCGTCGAGCGTCTGCAGGCGATCTGGGCCACCGACGCGACGATGCAGGAGCGACAGCAGGAGTTCATCGGCTACCTGAAGGGCCGGGACTTCGATCCTGGTCGGCTCGGCTCGTTCGCGCACCTCGCCTTCAACATGCACGGGCATGTCGCCCCGCAGGAGTGGGCCGACATCATGCCGCAAATCCTGCACGTGCATGCGAAGTTCTACGACATCGACGAGAACGGCCAGGAGCCGGCCATCGACTACCCCGAGCTCGTGCGCGTCTTCGTCGAGGGCGGCTACCGGGGCTACTGGTCGAGCGAATGGGAGGGTCACGCCTTCGCCGAGCTCGGCGAGGTCGACCCGCTGCTGCTCGTGCGCAAGCAGCACGACCTCATCCGTCGCAGCATGCGGGCGCTGCAGCCCGCCTGACCGCTCAGACGGCGACGTGGGCGCCGGCGTCGACGAGCCGGCCTGCTTCCTCGAAGAGTGCGCGCATCCACGCGTGCTCGGGATCGCGATTGTGCACCGGATGCCACCACAGCGCGTTGCTGAGGGGGGTGGCGTCGAACGGCAGCTGTACGACACGGATCCCGCCGAGGCGCAGCGCGGCGGGGGCCAGAGCCTCCTGGATGAGACCGATGCGGTTGGAGCCGGCGACGAAGTGCGGGATGGAGAGGAAGCTCTCCACGACGACTTCGACGTGCGGCTCGACGCCGAGCTGCTGGATCTGACGAGCCGCCGAGGTGTACGCCGATCGCGACTGGTACGTCATCACCCACGGCAGCTCGGCAACGTCCTCCATGGTCAGGTCGTCTCCCACCGCGTCGTTGGACTCCGACACGACCGCGACCCAGCTGTCGTGCCAGAGATCGACGTACGGCAGGTCCGACATCGGACCGTGCGGAATCACCATGCCGTCGGCTGAACGCAGCCGATTCGCGGCATCCTCCACGATCCCCGGGTTGTGCAGCATGAAACGGAAGCGGACACCCGGCGCCCTCTCGGCGGCGATCTCCGAGACGATCTTGCCGACGGTGACGAACCCGTAGTCGCTGCCGTAGATCGCGAACTCGCGGACGGACTCCGTGGGCGCCCACGTGGCCTGGCTCTCGAACACCCGCCGGGTGGCCTCCAGTGCGGTCGTGGTGTGCTCGGCCAAGCGGAGGGCGAAGGGCGTCAGCTCGTAGGTGTTGCCACGACGGGCGAGGATCTGATCGTTGAAATGCGTCCGCAGACGGGCGAGCGAGGCGCTGAGCGCCGGCTGGCTCAAGTGCAGCCGCTCGGCCGCTCGGGTGACGCTGCGCTCCGTGAGGAGGGCGTCGAGCGCGACGAGCAGATTGAGATCGAGGCGCGAGAGCAGGGCGTGATCGGTCACGACGATGTGATCCTTCGGACGAGCGGCGGGTGGTGCCGACTCTATCAGCGCAATCTATGCAATTGCAGAACTTCATAGGTTGGCGCGATGACGTTCCACGGGGTGTTGGTGGGCGGGGACGTCGCCGCGGGGTGGCTTATGCCGTATATCGAAACTACTTATGTGCGTTTCCGGCACATCCCGGGGATACTGAGAACACAGCAGGCCGCTCGAGGAACGAGTGGCCGACAACGAAGTCAGAAAGGCTGGACATGACACAGCACCGTGGCTCTCGCGCAGCGCGGATCGGCCTCATCGCCGTCCCCATCGCGGGCGTTCTCATCCTCGCCGGTTGCAGCGGCAGCTCGTCGGGCGACAGCTCGTCGAGCGCCGACACCAAAGAGTTCTCGCTCACCTTCGCCACCTCCAACAACATCGAGAGCCCGTTCGAGGTGCTCGCGAAGAAGTACATGGAGGCGAACCCCGACATCAAGGTCACCCTCAACCCGCAGCCCAACGACACCTACGGCGACACCGTACGCACGCAGCTGCAGGCCGGCAACGCGTCCGACGTCATCGAGACCGAGGCGGGCAGCGGCCAGACGCGCAGCATCATCCCCCTCGCTGAAGCAGGCTTCCTCACGGCGCTCGACGATTCCGTGGCCGCGGGTATCCCCGCCGGCAGCGAGGCGCTCTTCGAGGTCGACGGCAAGGCCTACGGCCTGCCCCTGACGATCTCGTACGCCGGCATCGTCTACAACGAGACCGCCGCCGAGGCGGCAGGCATCACGGAGTTCGCCACCGACGCGAAGACGCTGGCCGAGCAGTGCAAGGCAGCGGCCGACAAGGGCAAGACCCTCTTCGTCCTGGCGGGCTCGACGGTGCCGAACGCCGGGATCACCGCCTCGGTCATCGCCGCGACGCGTGTCTACGCAGAGACGCCGGACTGGAACCAGCAGCGCCTCGACAAGAAGGTGACCTTCGCGGACAGCGACGGGTGGAAGGACACCCTGCAGACCGTCAAGGACCTCTACGACGAGGGCTGCTTCCAGGCCGGTGCCGAGGGCGCAGGCTTCGATGCCATCACCACCGGGATGAGCTCGGGCTCGACCGTGGGCTTCTTCGGTCCGCTGGGATCGGCAGCCGAGCTGCAGAAGGCCGCGCCCGACCAGAAGTTCGTGGCACAGGCGTTCCCGCCGGCGACCTCGAGCGACAAGCCGTTCGGCGTCGCCAGCCCGACGTATTCGCTGTCGATCAACAAGGCCTCGAAGAACAGTGCCGCAGCGAAGGCGTTCCTCGACTGGATCGCCGAGCCTGCGCAGGCCAGTATCTTCGCCGACGCCGCCGGCAGCCTGCCGATCGCGGGACTGGCCGACCTCGACCTGTCCGACACGATCTACTCGGCCGTCGCGGATCAGCTCAACAGTGGAGACTACGTGCCGCTCGCGAACTCGACCTGGCCGAACGCCTCGGTCTACGACGCGCTCGCGACCGGCGTGCAGGGTCTGCTGACCGGTCAGTCGACCGTCGACAGCGTCCTGACCGCGATGGACACCGCCTGGGATCAGTGAGTCCGTTCGGCGGCCACCGGATGCCCCTGGCTCCGGTGGCCGCCGAACCCTATCGAAGGATCGCAACACGATGACTGCAACGATGCATCAATCCGAGACCGAGCTGGTGGTCGTCCCCAAGAAGCGGGGTCCCCGGCAGCGCGCGGGACGTCGCCCCGGAGTTCTGAAGTTCGGCCACTGGTGGTGGGCGCTCCCCGGCATCGTCTTCGTCATCGCGATCCACTACGTCGCCACGGCGGCGGGCGGCATGTTCGCCTTCACGAACTGGAGCGGCATCGGGTCGTTCGACTGGGTCGGCTTCGACAACTTCCGCCGGATCTTCGCCGACCCGACGAAGATCGCGGCCCTGGCCAACACGCTCTTCCTGGCGTTCGGATCAGTCATCCTCTCGAACATCGCGGGCCTCGCGCTCGCGGTGGGACTCAACCGCATCCTCAAGACCCGCTACATCCTGCGGACGCTCTTCTTCATGCCGGTCGTGCTCAGTCCGCTCGCCACGTCGTACATCTGGAAGTTCATCTTCCAGTTCGACGGTCCCCTCAACACGATCCTCGGAGCCGTCGGCCTCGGCGGTCTCGCCCGCCCCTGGCTGGCGGACCCCACCTGGGCGATCTGGACCGTGCTCATCGTCGTGGTCTGGCAGTCCACCGGCTTCGCCATGGTGATCTACATGGCCGGGCTCGCCGGCGTGCCGGTCGAGATCGAAGAGGCGGCAGCGATCGACGGCTCCAACCTGTGGCAGCGCTTCTGGCACGTCACGCTGCCTTCCATCCGGCCCGCCGTCGCGATCGCGACCACTCTCGGACTCGTGCAGGGTCTGCGCATCTTCGACCAGATCATGGCGCTCACCGGCGGCGGCCCCGCGAATGCGACGGCCACCCTCGCCACCGAGGTCTACAAGCAGGCCTTCTCACTCGGCAACTTCGGATTCGGCGCCGCCCTGGCGCTGGTGCTGACCCTCATCATCCTGGTCTTCGCGCTCGTGCAGCAGCGCGTCACCCAGGGTCGGACCACGGGAGACTGACATGTTCCGCTACACGAAACTCAGCGCTCTCCGCGAGGTCATCTTCTGGATCGTGGCGCTCGTATACCTGGCGCCGTTCTACTTCCTCATCACCATCGCCCTCAAGGACGACACCGAGGTCTTCTCGACATCGAAGCTGGCGCTGCCCACGACGCCGACGCTCGACAACTTCGCCAAGGTGCTCACAGCCACCGGCCAGTCCAACGTGCTGCTGGGGCTGCTCAACAGCGTGCTGATCACCGGCGGCAGCATCGTCATGATGGTGCTGCTCGGCTCGCTCACCGGGTACGTCCTGGCCCGCAGCACACGGCGGTGGAGCACCGTCGTGTACTACCTCTTCCTCGTCGCGATCGTGCTGCCGACACAGCTCGGCACCGTCCCCCTCTACATCGGTGCGCGCGCCACGGGCCTCACCGGTTCGGTCTGGGGCATGATCATCCTCTTCAGCGGCATGCTCATGCCGTTGGCGATCTTCCTCTACGCCGGATTCTTCCGTGGGCTCGGCACCGAGTACGAAGAGGCCGCCGCGATCGACGGCGCCACGCGCACGCAGATCTTCTTCCGCATCGTCTTCCCCCTCATGGCGCCGGCCACGGGCACCGTCGCGATCCTCGCCGGGCTGATCGTCTGGAACGACTTCTTCACGTCGCTGATCTTCCTCGGCGGCTCGACCTCGCAGACGCTGCCGGTCGCGATGTACTACTACATCGGCTCCCTCGTGTCGGCGTGGAATCAGATCTTCGCGATCGTCATCATCTCGATGATTCCGATCCTGGCCTTCTACCTGTTCGCGCAGAAGCGCTTCATCCAGGGCTTCGCCGGCGGACTGAAGGGCTGAGCGATGACAGACAATCGTGCGGCATTCGAGCATTTCTGCGACCTGTTCTACACGCAGAAGCGCGTGGCGGATGCGTTCGCCTCGCTGGTCTCGGACGACTATCGCCAGCACAACCCGAACGTGCCCGATGGGCCCGACGCCGCGGTCGAGATGCTCACCCCGAAGTTCGACGGATCCCCGGATGCGCGCTTCGAGATCCAGCGCATGATCGTCGACGGCGACCTGGCGATGGTGCACGTGAAAGCCTCGCGACCCGGCGCACCCGATGCCGCCGTCGCGGACATCTACCGATTCGAGGACGGCCGGATCGTCGAGCACTGGGACGTGCTTCAGCAGGTCCCCGCGCATGCCGCCCACGACCATCCGATGTTCTGAACACGAAAGACGATCCATGTACCAGCTCGCACCCAATATCGAACTCCTCTTCACCGAAGCCGGCGACTACCACGACCGCGTGCGCGCGGCCGCGGCGGCCGGGTTCACGGCCGTCGAGATGTGGGGCCCGACCGGAGTCGACGCACCCGCCACCCCGAAGGACCTGCCGGCGCTGAAGGCCGCGCTCGATGAGACCGGCACGCAGATGACCGCGCAGCTCGGCGAGCCCCGCACGCAGTTCATGATCCCGCCGTGGGATCACTCCGAGTTCTTCCGCAAGCTCGATGAGGGCGTGGAGATCGCTCAGATGCTGGGGACGCCCCGGATCGTCGTGGGCAGCGGTACCGGCTTCGGCGGCTGGAAGCGCCAAGTGCAGCTCGACAAGCTCGTCGAGATCTACCAGAAGGCCATCGCGCAGATCGACGGCTCCGGCATCACGCTGGTGCTCGAGCCGGTCAACGTGCGCGTCGACCACCCGGGCTCGCTCCTGGATCGCACGAGCGAAGGCGTCTACGTCGCACGCGGCGTGGACTCCCCGTACTTCGGTGTCCTCTACGACATCTACCACTCAGCCGTGGAAGGCGAGGACATGCAGGCCGAGCTCGCGAACGGCGGTGACCTCATCCGCTACGTGCAGCTCGCGGATGCGCCCGGTCGCGGTGAACCCGGCGCCGGCGAGCTCGACTGGCCCGAACGCCTCGGATGGCTGCGCGCGTCCGGCTACGACGGCCCGATCGGCCTCGAGTACTACCCGACGGTCGAGTCGGCGCAGTCCGTCGAGTTCATCCGCAAGGTCGCCGCAGACGCATGAACGCCCGTTCCTACCCGGCATCCGTCGATGTCGCGATCGTCGGCAGCGGCCCGGCGGGGGCCGCGTACGCGCGCGTACTGAGCGAACGGGCACCGGATGCCACGATCGCCATGTTCGAGGTCGGGCCGACGGTGTCGCAGCCGCCCGGCGCGCACGTGAAGAACATCGCCGATGCTGATGAGCGCGCCCGCGCGCAGATGCAGTCGGAGGGGCCGACTCCCCGAGAGGCGGGCGACCGGGTCGGAGGCATCGTCAAGACGGCCGAGCGGCGGTCACGGCCCGGCACGTTCCTCCTGGAGGCGGGCTACCGGGTCGAGGGGGAGGACGGACTGCCTGTCGCCGCGATGTCGAGCAACGTCGGCGGGATGGCGGCGCACTGGACGGGTGCCTGTCCGCGCCCGAACGACGGTGAACGCATCGGGTTCCTCGACGACAGCGGCGAGCTCGACGAGCTGCTGACGGAAGGGGAGCGCCTGCTCGGTGTCACGAGCGATGCCTTCGACGCCTCACCCCACGCGCCACTCGTGCGGGGGCGCCTGGCCGCGGCCGTCGACGCCGGACGCGCCGAGCACGCCCGGGTCCAGCGGATGCCGCTGGCCGTGCACCGCCGTGACGACGGACGCCTGGTGTGGTCGGGGTCGGACGTGGTGCTCGGTGACGAGACGCGCGGCAACGAGAACTTCGCGCTGTACGACGAGTCGCTCGTCACACGCGTGCTGGTCGAAGACGGGCGTGCCGCCGGCGTCGTGGTCACCGACGTCCGGACGGGCGAGCGCCACGAAGTGAGAGCTCGTTTCGTCGTGGTGGCTGCCGACGCGCTGCGGACACCGCAGGTGCTCTGGGCCTCCGGCATTCGTCCCGACGCCCTGGGCCGGTACCTCAACGACCAGGCGCAGATCGTGTTCGCGGTCCGCATCCGGGATTTCGTCCCCAGCGAGGGGGCGGAGGGTGCGGCCAAGACCGGACTGAGCGAATACAGCGGGGTCACCTGGGTGCCCTACGTCGACGAGATGCCGTTCCACGGGCAGGTCATGCAGCTGGATGCGTCACCCGTGAAGCTCGCCGAGGACGATCCGGCGGCGCCGGGGTCGATCGTGGGGCTGGGGCTCTTCTGCGCGAAGGACTTGCAGGGTTCGGATCGGGTGGCGTTCTCCGACGACGAGGTCGACGGATACGGGATGCCCGCGATGACGCTCCATTACACTCTGAGCCCGCTCGACCACGAGGTGATCGACCGGGCGAAGGCGGAGATCGTGCGCCTCGGCGCGGCGATCGGGGAACCCCTCGACGACCGTCCGTTCATGATGCCGCTCGGCGCTTCCCTTCATTACCAGGGGAGCACTCGCATGGGTCAGGTCGACGACGGCGCCAGCGTGTGCTCGCCCGAGAGCGAGGTGTGGTCGGCGCCGGGCGTGTACGTCGCAGGCAACGGCGTCATCCCGGCCTCGACGGCCTGCAACCCCACGCTCACGAGCGTGGCGCTCGCGGTGAAAGGCGCGCGCCACATCGCCGAGCAGCTTGCCGGGTAGCCCATCCCGCTTGCTTATGTCGAAATCAGACATTAGACTGTAGAAAGAATGACAAAGACGTCCGGCCGACACCGTCGGCCACGAACCTGGAGGTTCTCGTGATCCCCGATCGCATCATCGAGCAGGGAACGCTCACGACCCACGGCCCTCGCGCCTCGGTCGAAGTCCGACTGCCGTGGTACCGCGCCCTGCCCGGGTCGTGCATCGCCGGAGCGAAGCTGAGCATCGACGGCGTAGAGGCGCCGGCCGAGTCGCTGCGCTGGGGGATGAACGGCCGCGAGTTCCGCTTCGACGAGCTCGTCGACGAGACGAGCGAGTGGTGGTTCCCGGTCGACTCCGCTGTGCTCTCGGGCGAGCTGCCGGTCGACGCGGACGGTGAACACGACGTGCGTGTCGACCTCACGCTGTACATCCCGTACATCATCATCTCGGACTCCGAGACGCTGCACATCGAAGAACACGACACCAAGAAGATGAAGGCGGTAGCGGCATGAGTGGTCTCGGCACGCCGATCCAGGGCGTCACGCTCTACAGCTTCACGCGGGCGTTCCACGGCCGCGAGTACGACCTCGAGCAGCTCATCCGCAAGGTCGCCGCCGAGGGCTACGGTCCGGGCCTGGAGATCATCGGGTTCTCGAGCTTCCGCGGGTTCCCGGCGATCGAGGATTCGTTCGCCGGCTGGTTCCGCGATCTCGTCGACGAGGTCGGTCTGGTCACGACATCCCTCGCCGTGAACGCTGACATAGGCATCCATCGCGATCGCCTTCTCACGCAGGACGAGCTCGTCGACTACATGACGTTGCAGATCAAGGCGGCGGCGAAGCTCGGCTTCCCCATCGCCCGCGTGCAGATCTCGATCGAGCCCGACTCGATGGAGCGGCTCGCTCCGATCGCCGAAGACCACGGCGTGACCCTTGCGCTCGAAGTGCACGCCGACCAGTACGCGTCGCACCCGCGGATCCTCGCGCTCCGCGACCGGTATGAGAAGGTCGCGTCCCCTTACCTCGGCTTCACGATGGACTGGGGCGCGACCGTGAGCGGCTTCGCACCGTCGCTCATCGAGGCCTATCGCCGCCGCGGTGCGTCGGAGGAGCTGCTCGCCAAGGTGGTCGACCTCTGGAACACGTACTACCAGGAAGGCCCTCCCGCCGATCAGGCCGTCCATGGTCGGCGCTTCGGTTCGTTCATCGGCCTGGCTGCGCAGAACGGCCGCCCCGACCTGGGCATCGACTTCGGCATCAACGGCACGGGACTGTTCGGTCCCGCCCGGGTCGATGACTGGCTCGAGATCATGCCGTGGGTGCGCCACGTGCACGGCAAGTTCTTCGGCATCGACGAGAACGGCGAAGAGCCGTCCGTGCCCGTCCGCGATCTCATCCGTCTCCTCGTCGAGAACGGCTACTCCGGAGCGGTCTCGAGCGAGTACGAGGGTTGGCACTGGAACCACTGGCAGAGCCCGTTCGAGATCATCGCCGGTGAGCAGGCCGTCCAGCGCTCCGCCGCGCAGGATGCCGGATCACGCATGATCACGGATGCCGCGGAGGCGCGAAGCATCTTCTCCACCCACCTCGCACAGCCCGTCCACGGCTGACTCGGAAGGATCGACATGACTGAAGACAACGGCATCGCCGGCACCGGCATCAAGCTCGGGACCACCCTCTACTCCATGACGAGCGAGTTCGCCGCGGGGCTCTACACGCCCGAGACGCTCATCAAGGCCGTCGCCGACGAGGGCATCGGTCCCGGCGTCGAGTTCAACATCGCGCAGCTGCTGCGGACCTATCCCGATGTCGATTCCGACTTCGTCAAGCTCTGGTTCGACAGCCTGGAGAAGTACGGGCTGGAAGCCAGCGCGGTCGGCACGAACCTCGACATGGGGCGCCGCAAGGACCGTGACATGACGCCCGACGAGGAGCACGACTTCCTCGCCCGCCAGCTGAAGACCGCTCACACGCTCGGCTTCAAGAGGGTCGTCATCCGCTCGCACGGCAAGGAGCTGCTGCGCAGCCTCCTCCCGCTCGCGGAGAAGTACGACCAGAAGCTGGGCTACGAGATCCACGCGCCGTCGGGCCCGAATGACCCCCAGGTGCTGCAGATGCGGGAGATGTACGACGAGCTGCAGTCCGATCGGCTCGGCTTCACCGCGGACTTCTCCTCGACGATGCACAGCCTGTCGCCCACTCTCATGCGCACCCTCGGGCAGATGGGCATGGACGAGAAGCACTTCCCCGTCATGGACGAGATCTGGCACGAGCCGACACCGATGTACGTGCGCAACCAGAAGTTCGAGGACTACCTGTCCGGCGAGGGTGTCGACTTCCTCCGCTTCGGACCGTTCACCCGCCTGGCATTCAACATGCACGGATTGGTGCCGCCGGAGGAGTGGCTGGATATCATGCCGCAGATCTTCCACGTGCACGCGAAGTTCTACGACATCGGCGCCGACGGCGAAGAACCCGCGATGGACATCCCGCGGATCGTCGAGCAGTTCGTCAAGGGCGGATACCAGGGCTACCTCTCGAGCGAGTGGGAGGGTCACGCGTTCTCCGACCTCGGCGAGTCCGACCCGATCGACCTCGTCAAGAAGCAGCACACGCTGATGCGTCGTGCGATCGAAGACACCGTCGCGCAGCGCCAGTCGGCCTGAGGGCCGCGAACCTTTTCACGATCATCGCCTGACCAAGGAGCCCGCAATGGCCACACACAATTCACTCTTCGCCGAGAAGGACGTCCGCCGGACGGATGACGGACTCGCCGTCTCCCTGCAGATCCCCTGGTACCGCAGCCTCTGGCTGTCCGCGGTCGACGGGGTCGCGGCATCCGTCAACGGCATCCCGGTGCCGGAGGAGAACCTCCGCTTCGTGCTCGAGGGCCACTCGTACGAGATCAGCGAGCTCCCCGAGCAGTCCGACACGCTCTGGTTCGTCGCGGAACGTCCCGATGTGGTGATCTCCCTCGAGAATCCACCGGCGCCCGGGGAGAAGTTCACCGTCGAGGTGGTGCTGACGATGCGGCTGCTCTACATGCAGATCATGCCCGGCACCGATGGCGGACCCGGGCGATATGTGACGAACCGCGTTCCCGTCGAGCGCGAAGTCGTCCTGGCATGACGCAGGACCGCCGCCCGCTGCGGGTGGCCATGATCGGCTACGGATTCATGGGTGCCACCCACTCCGTGGGGTGGCGTCAGGCGCCGCGGATGTTCGTGCTGCCCGCCGAGGTCGAGATGGCGGTCGTGGTCGGGCGCAACGCCGATGCGGTGGCGGATGCCGCAGCCACGTGGGGCTGGGCGGAATCGTCAACCGACTGGCGTGAAGTGATCGCGCGCGACGACATCGACGTCGTCGACATCGTGACGCCCGGCGATTCGCACGCCGAGATCGCGATCGCGGCGCTCGCCGCCGGCAAGCACGTCCTGTGCGAGAAGCCCCTGGCGAACACGGTCGCCGAGGCGGAGGCCATGGCGGACGCCGCCGCGAGGGCGGAGGCGAAGGGTGTGCGGTCGATGGTGGGCTTCACCTACCGCCGCGTTCCCGCCGTGACACTTTTGCGCGACCTGATCGCCGAGGGCGTCGTCGGCACCGTCCAGCAGGTGCGCGCGGCGTACCGGCAGGACTGGCTGGTCGACCCCGGCATGCCGCTCGCCTGGCGCCTGCAGAAGGAGCACGCGGGTTCAGGTGCCCTGGGCGACATCGGCGCGCACATCATCGACATGACCCAGTTCGTCACGGGCCAGAAGGTCGAGGCCGTCACCGGCGTGCTCGACACGATCGTGACGCAGCGTCCGCTGCAGGGGGCGGGATCCGGTCTCTCCGGCACTGCCGGGGAGGGTGTCGGCGACGTGACGGTCGACGATGTGGCGATCTTCACCGGTCGCCTGGCGGGCGGTGCGCTGGCCTCGTTCGAGGCGACACGATTCGCGACCGGCAGGAAGAACGCTCTCACCATCGAGGTCTCGGGCTCCGCGGGTGCACTGGCGTTCGACCTCGAAGACCTCAACAGTCTGCAGTTCTACGACCGGACGACGCCCGAGGACCGGCAGGGCTTCACGAAGATCCTCGTCACGGAGCCCGTGCACCCGTACGTCTCGGCATGGTGGCCGGCGGGTCACATGCTCGGGTACGAGCACGGGTTCACGCACCAGGTCGTCGACCTGGTGACCGCGATCGTCGACGGGACGTCGCCACATCCTTCCTTCGAAGATGGCCTGTCGGTGCAGCGTGTGCTGGCCGCGGTGGAAGAGTCGTCCGAGAATGATTCCACGTGGGTGCGCACCGAAGCCCCCGCGAAAGTCCGTTAGGAGAAACGACCATGGCGCGTCCGATCACTCTGTTCACCGGTCAATGGGCCGACCTCCCGTTCGAAGAAGTCGCACGGCTCGCCGGCGAGTGGGGCTACGACGGTCTCGAGATCGCCTGCTGGGGCGACCACATCGACGTCTCCCGCTGGGATGACGCCGACTACGTTCAGAGCAGGCTCGACATCCTCGAGCGCAACGGGCTGAAGGTCTATGCGATCTCGAACCACCTCACGGGGCAGGCGGTCTGCGACGACCCGATCGACGAGCGTCACCGCGACATCCTGTCCGACCGTGTGTGGGGCGACGGCGACCCCGAAGGTGTGCGTCAGCGCGCTGCGCAGGACCTCAAGGACACGGCCCGTTTCGCGGCGAAGCTCGGAGTCACCACCGTGAACGGTTTCAGCGGGTCATCGATCTGGAAGGCCGTCGCGATGTTCCCGCCGGCTTCCGACGAGTTCATCGCCCGTGGCTACCAGGACTTCGCCGATCGCTTCAACCCGATCCTCGACGTCTTCGAAGAGGTCGGCGTACGCTTCGCGCTCGAGGTGCACCCCAGCGAGATCGCCTACGACTACTGGACGGCGAAGGACACGCTCGCCGCGATCGGGCACCGCAAGAGCTTCGGATTCAACTTCGACCCATCGCACTTCGTCTGGCAGCAGCTCGACTACGTCGCATTCGTGCTGGACTTCGCCGACCACATCTTCCACGTGCACGTGAAGGAATCGATCACCAACCTCGACGGACGCAACGGCGTCCTGGGATCGCATCGACCGTGGGCGGACCCGCGCCGCGGGTGGACGTTCGTCTCGACCGGGCATGGTGCGGTCCGCTGGGAACCGCTGTTCCGTGCGCTCAATTCGATCGGCTACGAGGGTCCCACCAGCGTCGAATGGGAAGACGCGGGCATGGATCGCCTCGTGGGCGCACCGGAGGCGCTCGCCTTCGTACGCCGCCTGAACGAGATCACGCCGCCGGCGGCAGCATTCGACGCGGCTTTCAGCAGCAAGTGAGGCGTCTCAGCCCTCGTGGTTGTAGTACGGCCACGGGAGGAAGCGACGCTCGCCGCGGCGGTCGGGACCCCCGAGCGAGACCTCCCCGGTCGCAGCCCACTCGACACCGCGGGGGAACATCCGGATGAACTCGATGCGGCGGAACGTGTCGATGTCATGACCGATCGTGATGGTGAACGATCTGCCGGCCCCGTACTCGTTGACCCAGGCGATCGGCTGGTCGGTGTTCACGCCGGGCATCCCCGCCTTGCCCTCGTCGGGGATCATCACCGGGTAGTGCGACATCGGCCACACGGGTGCCGTCTCGTAGGACTCGAGATCGTCGAACGTCGTCAGCAGCAACTGTGCACCGGGGTACAGCTCGACGCCGACCAGGATGTCGTCGCCCGTCACCGTCCACGGCTTGGCGATGCCGTCGGTGATCGGATGGCCGGGCGCCGCGATGCTCAGCAGCGCTTCACCCCACGGCCGGGGACGCAGTCCCGTGGGCACGCTCAACTTCGCGCCACGCATGATGTTGTACTCCTCGGGGTAGCCCCAGTCGTCCTCCTGAACGGCCGACCCGTGGAACCAGACGATGCCCTTGCCCTCGTCGTGCACGAAGCGCAGCAGCGCGGCGTCGGTCTCGGCTCCGAACCCGGTGCCCTTCTCGTGGTAGCCGTCGCGGCCTTCGAAGACCACGACGATCGCGTCGTACTTGTCGATGATGTCGGCGGTGAGTCCGCGGGGATCCTCGGTGACGCGCACGCGGAACCGCCCGGTGTCTTCCAGAAGCGTTGTGAGCCACTGGTTGTGCTGGCGGAAGCTGCGGTGCTCGTTGTCGTGCTCCCGGGTCATGTGGCCCGAGAGGATGAGCACGTTCAGGACGTCGGTCATGGTCTTCCTGTCTGTGTGAGGGGGGTCATGCGAGAGGGCGTGAGCCCGCGGCGAGTGCTCCGCGAGCGAGGGCGAGATGTGCCCGCGTCATCTCCGAGGGGTCGGCATCGAGCCATTCGTGGCCGCCCCACTCGCTCGTGAGGGTTCCGGCGAACGCGGTCGGAGCGAGCAGCGCGCCCAGATCGCGGATGGGCTCGGAAACGCGGCCGTCCGCGTCGTCGAGATCCCAGAACTTCAGATGGAATGCCCCCACGAGCGGCAGGATGCTGCGCAGCACCGTGGCGTCGGATCGTCCGAACCGCACCAGCATGTCCATGTAGAGCGTGTGGATCTGCGGAGGAACGCCGCCGGAGCGGAGGAGGTCGACGATCGCCTCGACCGTCGCGGGGTCGCGCCACTCGTTCCGCAGCCGGGTGATCAGCTCGAGGGCCACGCCACCACGCTGCAGCTGCTCCAGGTAGCTCTCGGGCACGGACGGCATGAGCATGCTGACGTCGACGAGGAGCCTGATGTGCGGGTCGTCGATGAGTCCGATCGTGTCGATGGCCATGCCCGCGGACGCGCTCCCCGGCGTCTGCTGACCCTGGATCTCCTCGAAGAGCACCAGGTCGAGATCGTGCAGCAGGGGCCGCACCTTCCGCAGGAGAGGTTCGCCGGCCTGCCCGATCGGCAGGCGCACTCCGAGGGCTCCCATGCGTCTGGCGTCCTTCAGCTGCGGAACGAGGAACGCCAGCCGCTCCTCCTCATCGCGCCTCCGGCCACCGGGCAGCCAGTCGTCCAGGCTCGCCCCGACGATGCTCACCCGCCCGCCGAGGGCTTCGAGGGTTTCGCGCAGCGCCTCCACCTCGGCGGCGTCGGGCTCGGGGAACGACCGCCACAGCTGGCCCGGTTCGACCTCGATGGCCTCGGCGATGCCGTCCGCGACGATCCCCGCCGCGATGTCCGTGGCGGCGCGTTCGGCGAGGATCACCTCGGGCGTCCAGTTGAAGGCGCTCGCCGTCAAGGACCACGCAGCGGGCAGGTCCGGAGGGGTCGTGTCGTCTCGCGCAGACCCCCGCGGAGCGAGCACCGGCGGGCCGATGTGCCGGTCGACGACGGGGGAGAGCGGCGCAGCGGGCGCAGCATCCGTCACCAGCGTCCGCTCGACGCGGAAGGGCAGTGTCAGCGGGCCGTCCGGGCGGATCTGCAGGTAGGGGATGACGAGGTCGAACGACACGATGACCCGGTGCGCGCCCGCGCCGACCCCCCGGTCGCCGCGGACGATCAGGCGATCCTGCAGGAACCACCATGCGGCCTCGTCGGCGAGAGCGGATGCCTCGACCTGCCGCCCGTCGACGTCCACCTGCAGTGGCGTCACGGTATCGCCGTCGATCTCGACGTGGAGGCCCGCCAGTGATGCGATCGGGAGGGAGCGGATCCACGGGAGACCCAGACGCAGTGCGAATCCGTCGGCTGTCGCCGCGAGCGCGTCGTCGCGCAACGCCGTCAGTGTCATGGCACATCCTCGTGTCTCGATCACCGGTCGGTTCCGGCTTACGAGGAGAACCTACACGCTTAAGTAGGAATCAGGAAGAAGTATCCGTCGGACAGACGCTACGGCGCCGTCACACCGGCCTCCATGAGCCGGGGGTGCCCCTCGGCGAACCACCTCGGGAAGGTCGCCTCGAACAGCTGCTCGCGGGCGAGCTCGGCTCCGCCGCGCAGCGGCTCGCGAGGATCGTCGACGGACTGCACGATGCGGAGATCACGGGTGGCGAGCGGGAGCGAGAGCTCGTAGACGCGCTGACGCACCTCGGCGAGGAACACTTCGCCGGCGGAGACGACGGCACCGCCGAGGACGATGACGCCGGGGTTGAACATGTTGACCAACGCCGAGATCGCCTCACCGACGAGTCGTGCCGATCGCTGGATGAGGGTGATGGCCAGCGCATCGCCGTCCTCCGCGGAGCGCGCGATGCTCTCGGGGGTGGGTGCGATGCCCTCAGCGGCTTCGGCGGCCAGATAGCCCTGTGCGCCCTCGGCGATCGCGGCTTCCGCATCGCGTACCAGCGCCCACCCGCCGGCGACTGCTTCGAGGCATCCGGTCTTGCCGCAGCGGCACTGCGCGGTGGAATCGCCGACGCGAACGTGCCCGATGTCTCCGGCCGACCCGTTGGCTCCACGGTGGATGCGACCCTGCGAGAGCAGGCCGGCACCGATCCCCGACCCGATCTTGCAGTAGATGAGATCCGTGTGGGCGTCAGCGCGACGAGCACGTTCCCCGAGAGCGAGGAGGTTCACGTCGTTGTCGACCCAGACCGGCGCCTGGAACCGCTGTTCGAAGCGTCGGCGGACGTCGAAGCCGTTCCATCCCGGCATGATCGGCGGCGCGACGGGTCGACCCGAGGCGAAGTCGACGGGGCCGGGCACGCCGACGACGATCGCCCAGATGGGCACGTCTTCTCGGCGGCCGAGGACCTCGTCGATCATCTCCATGACGGCGTCGATCGTCTCCGCGGGTCCGCGCGAGATCTCCCACGCGCGATGGGTCTGATCGAGGATGTCGCCCTCGAGGGCCGCGACACCCACATGGATGTGCAGCGCGCCCAGCGCGCACACGATGATGTGCCCGCGCTCCGACCGGAAGCGGAGTGTGCGCGGGGCCCGGCCGCCGGATGAGGGGCCGTAGTCGGCGTCATCGAGGTACCCCATCGCGATCGCCTGGTCGACGCGCTGGGTCACGACGCCGCGCCCGAGTCCGGTGACCCGGCCGATCTCGGGCCGCGTCACCGCTTCGCCGGTACGCACCATGTTCACGATGCGCAGGAGACTTGTGACCTCGTCGGTCTGCGCGCCGAAGCGAAGCGTTGATTCGGTTGCCATGGTTGATTTTGACACAAGGTGCCGCACGAACGATGAATTCATCGCGGAGTATCGCCCTCCCGTCACTCACTTCAGTATGCTTTCGACGTAAGTGACACGAGGGAGTGATCGGATGCCACGAGGCGTAGGCGTCATCGGCGCAGGACCGGGGGTGTCCGCTCTGCACCTGCCCACCCTCGCGCGGCTCCCCGATCACTTCCGCGTGGTGCACGTCTCGGACGGCGGCAGCGGGCGGGCGGCCGACCTCGCGGCGCGGACGGCGGCGCGGTCCTCGTCGCACACCGCCGAGCTGCTGGCAGACCCCGAGGTCGAGGTCGTCGCCCTTTGCAGCCCTCCGGCCGGGCACGCGGAGATCATTCGGGCAGCGGTGGCCGCCGGCAAGCGCGCGATCCTCTGCGAGAAGCCGATCGCCACCACCCGCCCTGACGCCGACGCCGTGATCGAGGCCTGCCGCGCCGCCGGCACGACCCTCGTGGTCGGCACCAATCACCTCTACGACGCTGCGTGGGGCCGTGCGAAGCACTACCTGACCGCGATGGGCGGGCGGGTGCACACCGTATCGGTGACGGTCTCCCTTCCGCCGAATGGTCGCTACCACGAACTGGTGACGGATGCGGCGACGACGGGCGCGGCCCGGCCGCCGGGGCCGGGACCCGACTTCGGCAACCCCGAGGTCGCGGCATCCGTCGTGCGTCAGCTGCTGACCGGACTCGCGATCCACGACATCCCGCTCCTGCGCGACGTGGCCCCGAGATTCGACCGTGTCGAGTTCGCCCGCGCCATCCCGCCGATCGGATACCTCGTCGGCTACAGCGCGGGCGACGTGCTCGTGCGCCTCGCCGCGGTCATGCACGGCGGGGGAGCCGACACCCTGTGGCGCCTCTCGATCTCGACGGACAACGACCGGGTCGACGTCGACTTCCCCCCGCCTTTCGTGCATGCCGGCAGCGCCTCGGTGCGCGTCCGCGCCGACGAAGGACGATGGACCACCCACGCGGGCGAGGCATCGGATGGTTACGAGGACGAGTGGCGATCACTGGCCGCGATCCTCGACGACGGCGTACCCACGGAGTACGACGAGCTGCTCGCCGATGCGCACTATGCGATCGATATCGCGGATGCCGCGGCGGCACTGATCCGGACGGGGGAGGGGTCGTGACCCCGGGACGCACTCCGGCCGCCGTCCGCACCGACCGCGGCGACTACCGCGCTGCGCTGGCAGAGCTCACGAACGCCGCTGTCCGCACGGATTCCCCGTCGGGGGCGATCGTGGTGGTCGACGGGACGGGGCGATGGACCGAACGCGCGCTCAGTGCGGCGACGTCCGGCGCGGCCGCGCTGGTCGTCGCGGAGCCCGCTCCCGTGCCGGCCGCGGCGCTCGACGATCTCCGAGCGCAGGTCGGTGGGCTCCCGGTGATCGTGAGCCGCAGCGCCCTCCGCCCCGATGTCATCGAGGACGCCCTGCGCGGCCGCCGCGACGCCGGCGCGCTCGACATCCTCCTCGTCGATGCGATGTGCACGGTGACCACGCGGCCCGACGTCGTGCGCGACGCGATCGGATGGATGCGCGCCGTCGGCGGAGGCGGCGTCCGGATGCTCTCTTCGGCCGTCCAGCGCGGCAGCGTGCTCGCCCATCTCGAATCGGTCCCCCCGTCGGGCCGGGCCCTCCCGTGCAGTCTCTCGCTCGCCGTGGCGGCCGGCGGCTGGCGGGGATCGCTCCTGCGGGTGTCGGGGCTCGGGGCGGTGCGCACGGAGGTGCTCATCGATTCCGAGGCGCGCATCCGCACGGTCGACACGCTCGACGAGCGCGGCTCGCTGCGCGCACCCGACAGGTTCGAGGAGACGGCGCGCGGGGCACTGCGGCGGGCGCTGGATGTGCTCGCCGGCGACAGCTCCGCCACTGATCTGGCCGACCTCGCAGCGGACGCCCGCGTTGCGGACGCTGTTCTGCAGGCAGTGCCTGCGCATAAATGAACCCGATGACGGGGATAGGCGATATGCCGTTGCCTGATATGTCGATGGCAGGCGAAAGTGGTCTTGGGACCACCCGCACGCTCCACCGAAAGGATCGAAGATGATCAAACTGCTCTCCCACCTGTCCTACGTTGCCATCACGTCTCCCGACGTCGAGGCATCCGTGAAGTTCTATGAGGACAAGGTCGGCCTCACCGTCGTCGATCGCGTCGACGGGGCCGTCTACCTGCGCTGCTGGGGCGACTACTACGCGTATTCGCTGGTCGTCCTGCCCGGAGACGAGCCGACGCTCGCCACCATGGCGTGGCGCACCTCCAGCGCCGAGGCGCTCGAGGCCGCGGCGAAGGCCGTGCAGGACGCGGGCATCGAGGGCGAGTGGCTCGACGATGTGCCGCATATCGGCCGCGCCTACCGCTTCATCGGCCCGTGGGGCCACAGCATGACGCTGCACTGGGACGTCACCCGCCATCAGGCCGCCGGACACGTCGCGTCGATCTATCCCGATCGCCCCGAGAAGCGCAGCACGGTCGCCGGAGCTCCGCGCCAGCTCGACCACGTCACGATCGCCACCAGCGATGTCGACGCGTTCGCCGCCTGGTACAACGAGGTGCTCGGCTTCCGCATCATGGCCAAGACGGTGCTCGACGAGGCGCCCATCTCGGTGTTCTCCGTCCTCACCACGAACGAGAAGTCGCACGACCTCGGTGTCGTGCTCGACGGCTCGACCCGCGCCGGGCGCGTGAACCATTACGCCTTCTGGGTCGACACCCGCGAAGAGCTGCTGATCGCGGCCGACGTGCTCATGGAGCAGGGCTACCCGATCGAGTACGGCCCGTCGATCCACGGCATCGGCGAGCAGACGTTCCTCTACTACCGCGAGCCCTCGAGCATGCGCATCGAGCTGAACACCGGCGGGTACCGCAACTACGTGCCTGACTGGGAACCCAACACCTGGAAGCCGTCGCTCGGCTCGAGCAACTTCTACCGCAACGGCGCCATGCCGATGTCGATGACGGAGTCGTTCCCTGCGGCCGACGGCCCGAGCGCGACCGAAGAGGGTGTTCCCGACGAGATTAAGGAAGCGCTCTTCAACCCCTACACCAAGCACGGATAGGGCTGACAGCCTTACGGGGGTCGCCTACGCGGCCCCCGGACGAGGCATCCTGAATCCACCACCGCAACGACGCGAGGAGATCGCACCCCCATGACTTCGACCGGACTGACCGCCCCCTTCGCGCTCGCCCGATTCCGGGAGGGCGCCGACGTGCGCCTCGGCCTGGTCGCCGGCGACCGCATCCGCCCGCTCGGTGCCGACGACCTCGGCGCCGCGGACCTCAACGCATTCCTCGCCGCACCCGACTGGGATCGTCTGGGCGAGCTCGCGGACGCCGGCGACGACGAATGGATGCCGCTGGCCGACGTCGTGCTGACGGCTCCGGTGCAGCCGCGGCAGGTGCTCCAGGCGGGCGCGAACTACCGCACCCACGTCATCGACCTCGTCGTGGCCGGCCGGCAGAAGACCGATCCCCGCCCCGTCGAGGAGCTGCGCGAGTGGGCGGGCAAGATGATGGACGAGCGCCAGGCGAACGGCGAGCCGTACTTCTTCATCGGGCTGCCGGCGGCCGTCGTCGGCGATGACGTCGAACTCGTGCTGCCGTCGTACAGCGACCAGCACGATTGGGAGCTCGAGCTGGCCGTCGTGATCGGTCGCGAAGCCTTCCAGGTCGGTCGCGACGAGGCCATGGACCACGTGGCGGGGTACACGATCGTGAACGACATCACGACGCGCGACCTCGTCTTCCGTCAGGACATGAAGGAGATCGGCACCGACTGGTACCGGGGCAAGAACGCGCCGGGCTTCCTCCCCACCGGGCCCTTCCTCGTGCCGGCATCGTTCGTCGACCCGCATCGACTCGAGGTGCGCCTCGAGCTCGGCGACCAGGTCATGCAGGACGCCTCGACGGACGACCTGCTGTTCGACATCCCCGCACTGGTCTCCACGGCGTCCCAGAACATGCCCCTCCTGCCCGGGGACCTGCTCCTCACCGGCAGCCCCGCCGGGAACGGTGCCCATTGGGGCCGGCTTCTGCGCGACGGCGACGTCATGACGGGAACGATCGAGGGACTCGGCACCCAGGTGGTGCGCTGCGTCGCGCCGGAGGCCGTGCGTTGAGCGGGCCCTCGGAGAACCCGGCCGACCTCGACCGGGCGAACCCCGAAGCGGAGATCGGCGCCCGCGCGGAGGCGTTCCGCAACTGGGGCCGCTGGGGTGAGGACGACGTGCTGGGCACGCTCAACTTCATCGATGCGGCCAAACGTGTCGAAGCGGCGTCCCTCGTCCATGACGGCACGGTCATCTCGCTCGCCCAGGCGTTCGACACCGACGGGCCCCAGAAGGGCTGGCGTCGACGCACGAACCCCGTGCACACCATGACCGACACCGGCGTCGACGCCGAGCGGGGCAACCAGGGCTTCCCCCACGGGATCGGCGGCGCCGATGACGTCATCGCCATGCCGCTCCAGTGCTCCACGCAGTGGGACGGCCTGGGCCACATCTTCGACCACGGCTTCGCCTGGAACGGCAGACGCGCCGGAGACGTCGTGACGAGCGAGGGCGATCTCGTGACGGGCATCGAGCACGCGGCATCCGTCGTCGTCTCCCGCGGAGTGCTGCTCGACATCGGCCGCCACCGGCAGCCCGACACCGGCGAGCTCGCCGACGGCTACGCGATCACGACGGCCGACCTCGAGTCCTGCGCCGCGGCGCAGGACGTCACGGTCGGTCGGGGCGACATCGTTCTGGTGCGCACGGGACAGTACGCCCGCACACGCCGCAACGGGTGGGGCGACTACGCCGGCGGGCCCGCCCCCGGCCTCTCGCTCACCACGGCGGCGTGGCTGCATCGCACCGAGATCGCCGCGATCGCCACCGACACCTGGGGCTTCGAGGTGCGGCCTAACGAATTCGATGCGGCCGCCTTCCAGCCGCTGCATCAGGTCGTCATCCCCAACATGGGCCTCACGATCGGTGAGATGTGGAACCTGGACGCACTCGCCGAGGCGTGTGCGACCCGCGGACGCTGGGACTTCCTGCTCTCGGCTCCGCCGCTTCCGATCACCGGAGCCGTCGGCTCGCCCATCAACCCCGTCGCGATCTTCTGACGCGCATCCCCTGGAACAGAGAGGTTCTGACATGACCGCAGTGAACAAGGTCGCCATCGCCGGCAGCGGGGTCGCGGGTCTCGCGTCCGCCATCCAGCTCGCCAAGGCGGGCGTCGCCGTCGACGTCTTCGAGCTCAAGCCCGCGCTGAGCACGCGTGGCTCCGGCATCTCGCTGCAGGGCAACGCGCTGCGGGTGTTCGACGCGCTCGGCGCGTGGGACGACATCCGCGCCGCCGGCTACCCGTTCGAGGGACTGAACCTGCGCGCACCGGGGCCCGATGCGCCGATCGTCGCCGAGCTGCCCGACGTCAAGACCGGCGGTCCGGACTACCCCGCCGCGATGGGGATGCCGCGTGTCGAACTCGCCACCATCCTGCTGGAGCATGCCCGCGCGGCGGGAGCCCGCGTGCACTTCGACTCGAAGGTGACGAGCATCGATGCCCGCGCGGACGACGGCGTCGAGGTCTTCGTGAACGGTGACAGCGCAGGTGTGTACGACCTGCTGATCGGCGCGGACGGCCTCAACTCGGGTGTGCGCGACCTCATCGGCATCGACACCAAGCCCGAGCGGAACGGCATGGGCATCTGGCGCACGTTCGTCTCCCGCCCCGCCGATGTCGTGCGCAGCGAGCTCTACTACGGCGGTCCCGTCTACATCGCCGGCTACACGCCGACCGGTGAGGACTCGATGTACGCGTTCCTCGTCGAGAAGGCCGAGGACCGCATCGGCATCAGCGACGAAGAGGCCACCCGCATCATGCTCGACGAGTCGCGCGCGTACGGCGGACCGTGGAACGACATCCGCGCCGACCTCGAAGCGGGCGCGCACGCGAACTACACGTGGTTCACGAAGCACGTCGTTCCGGCGCCCTGGAACCGCGGCCGGGTCGTCATCATCGGCGACGCCGCGCACTCCTGCCCTCCGACGATCGCCCAGGGCGCCGCCCAGGGGCTGGAGGACGCTTTCGTGCTGACCGAGCTCCTCACCACGCGCGACCACGTCGATGAGAGTCTGTGGGAGGAGTTCCACGCGCGTCGGCTGCCCCGAGCGCAGGCGGTGGTCGAGGCATCCAGCCAGCTGGCGCAGTGGCAGATCGACGGCAACCGCGAGGCCGACGCCGGCGGGCTCATCTTCGGCATCGCACAGAAGATGGCGCAGCCGGCATGAGTGGGAACGACGAGCGGATGCCGGTGACCGACGTCCACGCCCATCTGCTGCTGCCCGCGATGCACGCCGAGGTCGAGCGCCGCGCGCCCGAGCTCGTCGCCGAGGCCGCCGACCTGGAGCGACGCCGCAACGGCGTTCCGAGCCTCCAGGCCTCGGGGGCGATGGTCGGTGCCCGCATCCCGAAGCTCACCGACGTCTCGGTGCGCCTGGCCGCGATGGACGCGCAGGGTGTGGATCGCCAGTGGGTCAGCGTCTCGCCCAACCACTTCTACCCGTGGGCGCCGGAGGGACTCGCCGTCTGGGTCGCCGGCGAGACGAACCGCCTCGTCGCCGAGCACGTCGCGCAGGCTCCTGATCGTCTGACCGGGCTCGGAGTCGTTCCGCTGCAGCATCCGGAGCGCATCGTCGAGTACCTCGACGACGCCGTCCTCGGTCGCGGACTCGCCGGCGTCGAGATCTCCTCCTTCGCCGGGGACGTCGAGCTGTCCGATCCCCGCCTCGAACCCTTCTGGGCGCGCGCGGCGGAATTGGGCTGCGTCGTGTTCCTGCACCCGTTCGGGTGCAGCCTCGACGAGCGGCTCGACCGGTTCTACCTCTCGAACACGGTGGGTCAGCCCGCGGAGAACGCCGTCGCGCTGTCGCACGTGATCTTCGCCGGTGTCCTGGACCGGCATCCGGGGCTGAAGCTGCTCGCCGCGCACGGTGGGGGCTACCTGCCGTTCGCGATCGGGCGCTCCGACCGCGCGTGGCGCGTGCGCCCCGAGGCGCACGGATGCGCCCACGAGCCGTCGAGCTATCTGCGCAAGCTGTGGTTCGACACGGTCGTGCACGACGAGGCGGCGGTGCGCCACCTCGTCGCGGTGGCAGGGCCGGAGCGGGTGCTGCTGGGCAGCGACTTCCCGTTCGACATGGGGCTGGACGATCCGGTCGGCGAGATCCGCGCGGCCGGTCTCTCCGAAGACATCACCGACGTCATCCTCGGCGGCAACGCCGCGGAGCTGCTGCGCACCCGGGTGCGCACGTGAGGATCGCGCGGTGGGCGGACGGCGCCGACGTCGGTGAAGGCTTCGTCGTCGACGATCTCGTCGTGCCGTTCCCCGACGGGCTGACGGTCGCGCAGGTTCTGCATCAGGGACTGGATGCCGCGCACGCCCTCTATGCCCGGACGGACGGCGACACGGGTGTCGCCCTGTCCGACGTGCGCCTCCTGACGCCCGTCGTGCCGGCATCGGTGCGCGACTTCGTGGCTTTCGAGGAGCACGTCGAGGGTGTTTCGGCGGGAGTGGAGGGCAAGAGCGAGGTGGTGCCGGAGTGGTACCAGGCTCCGACGTTCTACTTCACGAATCCGCACACGATCCTCGGTCCCGGTGATCCGGTCGCGCCCCCCGAGACCGCTCGGCTCGACTTCGAACTCGAGGTCGCCGTGGTCATCGGAGCGGTGGCGGGATCGGACGGAACGAACCTCCCGGCCGATGCCGCGGCATCCCACATCTTCGGCTACACCGTGATGAACGACTGGTCGGCCCGCGACCTGCAGGCGCGCGAGATGAAGGTGCGGTTGGGGCCGGCGAAGGGCAAGGACTTCGGCATGTCGTTGGGACCGTGGATCGTCACCGCCGACGAGCTCGAGCCCTTTCTCGATGACGACGGGTTCCTGGCCGTGCGCGCCGAGGTCTTCGTGAACGGCGAGCTGATCGGGCACGACCTGGTCTCGAACATGGGCTGGCCCTTCGGCGAGCTCGTCGCCTACGCGTCCCGCAATTCCCGGGTCGTGCCGGGCGACGTCCTCGGATCGGGCACAGTCGGCAACGGCGGATGCCTCGGCGAGCTGTGGGGCCGCAACGGCGGACTGACCCCGCCGCCGCTGGCTGAGGGCGACGAGGTGCGCATGGTCGTCGAGGGCATCGGCGAGCTCGTGGGCAGCGTCGGTGCGATCGTGCCGGCTCCCGCCCTGCCGGCGGCGCGCACGCGGTCCCGGGCGCGCGCGCGGGCGTGAACGGTTGAGCCGTCGCACTTATGTTGCTTTGATACTAAAGACCGACTAGAATAGACCTGACGCCGGGATCCCCGGATCCGTTCCTGCGCGTGATGTTGCGCACAGGGCACACACCGTCGCGTCGACGGCCCGATCTTTCGGGTGGACCGCCACCATGCCGCTCACTCCTTGGAGACTCCGTCTCCTCATCATCTCGCTGCTGACCGTCTCCTTCCTCGGAGCCCTCGACCACACGATCGTGGCCACATCGCTGGCGACCATCACGGGAGAGCTCGGCGCCGTCGAGCAGATGAGCTGGGTCATCGTGTCGTACACGCTCGCCAGCACCGTGCTGCTGCCCGTGCTCGGAAAACTCGCCGATCTCATCGGAGCGCGCTTCGTGTTCCTCGCGAGCATGGCGCTGTTCATCGTCGCCTCGCTCTTCTGCGGGGTGGCACAGGACATCGGGCAGCTCGCGATCGCCCGTGTTGCGCAGGGCATGGCGTCGGCGGGCCTCCACCTCATGCCGCAGACGATCGTCGGCGAGGTCACCTCACCCCGCGAACGTCCCCGGGTGCTCTCGCTCATCGGCGCGGCGTTCCCCATCGCGATCCTCGTCGGCCCGCTGGCCGGTGGACTCATCACCGACGCCTGGGGATGGCGGTGGGTGTTCTGGATCAACATCCCCGTGGGCCTCGTGGCACTCGCGCTCGCCGCGATCGCAGTACCGCACATCGCCGGGCGGGCCGCACGACGGTTCGACATCGCCGGTGCGGTGGTGCTGGGCATCACGGTCACGGCTCTCGTCCTGGCCGCGAGCTGGGCCAGCACGCACGAACCGGGAAGCGGCATCCCGCTCCTCATCGCGGCGCTCGTGGCCGTCGTCGGACTCGTGTCGTTCGTGGTGATCGAGCTGCGCGCCCCCGAACCCCTCGTGCCGCTGCGCCTGCTCGGCAACCGCACGATCCTCATCAGCATCGTGCTCTCGGCGGTCATCGGCATGGGCCTCTTCTCGGTCGTGTCCTACGTGCCGACCTACATCCAGATGGCCTACCGCACATCGGCGACCGTCTCGGGGCTCGTGCCCATCGCGACCGTGTTCGGGATGCTGGTCAGCACGCTGGTCACCGGATCCCTCGCGAGCCGCACCGGGCGGTACCGCGTCTTCCCGATCTTCGGCACCGCGACCGCCGCCGTCGGACTGCTGGTGATGGCGCTGCTGCCGGCGGGGATGCCCCTCTGGGTGCCGATGCTGGCGATGGGCCTGGTCGGGATCGGCACCGGCTCTTTCATGAACATCATCGTCGCGATCGCGCAGAGCGCCGCGACCCGGGCCGACACCGGCAGCGTCACCGCCACGGTGAGCCTCGTCCGTCAGGTCGGGTCGACCACGGCCACGGCGATCGTGGGCGGACTGATCGGCGCGGGGGTCGCGGCGGGACTGCCGTCGACGCTGGATGCCGCCACTCTGACGCCGCAGATCGTGCACGGCGCGTCCGCCGCCGTCCAGGCCCAGGTCGCGGCGCTCTACTCCGGCATCATGGCGCCGATCTTCGTCGGGCTGGCGATCGTCTACGCGATCGGGATCGTAGCGGCGATCCTGCTGCCGAACGGACGACTGTCGGACGAGCGCGCGACGGCCGCCGCGGCCGTCAGCGAGGCGGCGACGGCATGAGCGCGGGCTCAGGGCGCAGCATCCGTCCGTTGTCCGTCCCCCGGCGCCGCGACCGTCACGCCCGTACCCGTACCCGTCCGACCCGCACCTGCACTCGCACTCGAAGGAGAGTCTCATGACCACCGAATCCTCCGCCCACGCCGGCCCCACGATCGCGGTCGTCGGCAGCGGGCCGATCGGCGCGACGTATGCGCGCACGCTGCTCGAGGAGCTCCCCGACGTCCGGGTGATCATGTTCGAGGCAGGTCCGCAGATCACGGAGCGGCCGGGACAGAGCGTCCGCAACATCGAAGACCCCGACGAGAAGGCCCGCGCGCGGGAGATGTCGCAGGGTCCGCAGGCCGGCGACCTGCGCGAGTCGCTCGGCATCCCGTCGGCGACGGTCGTGGAAGGCATGTTCACCGCCCGGCAGGGCACGCATCTGTTCGACTTCGGCGGCGAAGGGTCCGCGCACGCGCCGACGTTCGCCGCGGCCGCCGGCGCCACCAACGTCGGGGGGCAGGGGTCGCATTGGACGGCCGCGACGCCGTCGCCCTCGTTCAGCGAGCGGCTGCCCTTCATCGGCGACGCCGAGTGGGACGAGCTCCTGGCCACGGCGAAGGATCTGCTGCACGTGCAGGACGCGGCCTTCGCGGACTCCGCCGTCGGCGGCGCGATCCGGTCGCTGCTGGCGGAGAAGTTCGCCGGTCAGCTCCCGGACGGCTACGGCGTCAGCACGCTGCCCGTCTCGGGGGAGCCGCAGCCGGACGGCTCGATGCGCTGGGGCGGCACCGACCTCGTGCTCGGCCCGCTCATCGACGACGGCGATCCGCTGGCGGAGCGGTTCGAACTCCGCGATCTGTCGCTCGTGCGTCGCGTGGAGCGCGACGGCGATCGGGTGACCGGCGTCACGGTCGAAGACCTGCGCACGCGCCGGACGTCCTTCGTGGCGGCCGACCTCGTGGTGGTCGCCGCGGACGCGTTCCGGTCTCCGCAACTGCTGTGGGCGTCGGGCATCCGTCCCGCGGCGCTCGGCCGTTACCTCACGGAGCATCCGGTCGTCATCACGACGGTCGCCCTCGAGGCCGACAAGATGAGCCGCTTCGCCACCGAGGAGCAGCTGGACGCCGAACTCGCCCAGCGCGCGAAGCACGCCGCCGATCCGGTTGCCGCGGTCAACCGCATCCCGTTCTCCGAGCCGGGCCACCCGTTCTCGCTGCAGGTGATGTATTCCGAGAGCACGCCGTTCCCGCTGCCCGAAGACAGCCCGTTCCTCGGAAACCGGTGGGGATTCGTCAACATGGGCAACGGGCTGCGCAAGCGCCCGCGCGTCGAGGACGGCTTGACGTTCACCGACGACGAGCTGGACTACCGGGGATTCCCGAACTTCACGGTCGACTACGAGCTGACCGATGCCGAGCTCGGCGAGATCGAGGCGGCCACCGCCGATCTGCGCCAGGTCGGCGAGGCGCTGGGAGTGTTCGTCGCCGAACCGCGGCTCATGCCGAACGGATCGAGCCTGCACTACATGGGCACGACCCGCATCGGCGAGACCGACGACGGCACCTCGGTCGCCGACCCCTGGTCGCGCGTGTGGGGAGTCGATGGGCTGCTCATCGGCGGCAACGGGACCATCCCGACGGCGAACACGATGAACCCGACGCTCACGAGCGTGGCGATCGCGGTACGCGGCGCCCGCAAGGCGGCCGAGAGGCTCCGCGCGGAGCGCTGATCGCGGGAGGTGCGGGGGTCCGGTGCCGTTACCCGCGGGCGATGCGGTCCGACATCACCTTGACGCCGGCCGAGGATGTCGATCCTCCGTCGACGGGGATCTCGGCGCCCGAGACGTAGGCCGCAGCATCCGAGAGCAGGAAGACGACCACCCGGGCGACCTCATCGGCGTTCCCGAAACGCTCGAGGGGGGTCAGGTCGAGCTGCGCCTCACGCATCGCGGCAGGTGCGTTCGCGGTCATCGGGGTCTCGATGAAACCGGGGTGGACGATGTTGACCCGGATGCCGCGCGGTCCGTATTCCGTCGCGGCGACGTGCGTCAGCCCGCGAAGCCCCCACTTGCTCGACGTGTACGCGACCGGGTAGTGCGCGGTGAGCGCCGCCGACGAGCCGACGTTCACGATCGACGAGTCCCTGGCCATCAGTGGGGCGAGAGCCTGGATGCCGAGCATCGGGCCGGTCAGGTTGACCGCGAGGACGCGATCCCAGTCGGTGCGCGCGGTCTGACCGAGCCGTGTGCGGTGAGTGATCCCGGCGTTGTTGACCAGGCCGCGCAGAGGCGTACCCGCCAGATCGGTCGCGAGGAACTCGGCCAGCGCCTCCCACCCCGCCTCGTCGGAGACGTCCAGCTGCCGGTACACGACGCGCGTGTCCGCCAGCGCCGGAGCAGCGTCGACGATGTCGGTGGCGATCACCCGCGCACCCGCCTCATCCAGCAGGAGCGCGGCAGCCAGTCCCTGACCTCCGGCGGCGCCGGTGACGACGATCGTGCGGCCGTCGAGTCCTTCGTTCGTCATGACGACTCCCTGCATCGGCGGCGACGTCTTCGCGCACGCTTCGACGCTAGCCGCGGCAGCCGCTCGGGGGAACTCCGGTTCGGTGATGACGGGCATCACGTCTGCCGAGGGCGATCGACGTGGTCGCGCGGGAGGATGGAGCCATGGATCTCGCGCCCTCGGCTCTCTTCTCGTGTGCGGGACAGGTCGCCATCGTCACCGGGGCGGGCACCGGAATCGGCCGCGCGTGCGCCGAGGCGCTCGCGTGGGCGGGATCGCGAGTGGTACTCGCGGGGCTGCCCGCTTCGCAGCCCGCGGTCGCCGCGGCCGAGTTGGTCGGGCGGGGTCTCGAGGCCATCGGCGTCGACTGCGATGTGACGGATGCCGCGGACCTCCGCGACCTCGTCGACACCACCGTGCAGCGGTGGGGGCGCATGGACACGGTCGTCGCGAATGCGGGAGCGGCGCTGGACGGCTTTTCGGGGGATGAGGATGAGGCCCTGGATCGGATGCTGTCGCTGCACGTGCGCTCCGTCTCGCGGCTCGCCGAGCTCGCGCTGCCCGTGATGGCGTCGGCGGGAGGCGGTTCGTTCATCGTGATGTCGAGCATCGCCGGGCTGCGTGGCAATCGGGTGATCTCGGGATACGGCGTCACGAAGGCGGCGAACGCTCAGATCGCTCGAAACATCGCGGTGCAGTGGGGCGGTCGCGGGGTGCGGGCGAACGCGATCTCGCCGGGTGTGATCGCGACTGATTTCGCCGCGCCGATCACGGCCGATCCCGAAACCGCCGCCGCGCGTCTGGCCCGGACTCCCCTCGGACGCTTCGGACGACCGGAGGAGGTCGCCGGGGCGGTGGTGTGGCTCGCGTCGCGTGCCGGCGCGTTCGTCAGCGGCCAGAACATCGTGATCGACGGCGGGACGATGATCTCGGACTGAGGTCATCGTGCGGGTGGGCTGCCGGGGGTGGGCTGTCGGGCGGCCTGGCTGTGGGGCTGTCTGGCTCGGTCTGTGTTTCCGGCTGTAGCGCTCCGCTCCTCCACAGGCGGGCGGATGGGGGTGGATCCGACAGAGATTAAAAAGCGACTGACCTGGGATGTTTCCGCTCGCGGCAATGTCGGGGGTCACCCCTCGGGTACTCCGCGTGGAGCGCGGAGTACCCGAGGTGCGCGGCCCCCACTGGTGGAACCCTCACCCCACCTGGCGACCCGTCACGAAATCGCCGGTGCGCATGCGCGAGCGACTGGCTTCTTCGCGGACCTGATGCCGTCTATGCCACGCCGCAAAGAGGAGGGGATGATGGTCGCCCCGGGGCGGCGTGTGGCGCCGCCTCACGACTCAGAGTCCGCGCGCGTCGCGCACCAGTCCGGCGTACACGCCCGCGCTGGGCTTCGCCGTGCGCTCGAAGGTCTCGCGATCCACCTCGTGCAGTCCCAGCTTCGGCGTGTAGCCGAAGATCCACTCGAAGTTGTCCATCAGCGTCCAGTGGCAGTAGCCGAGCACCGGAACCCCACCGGCGATCGCCTGCGCGAGGCCGTCGAGCGACGGTGACAGGAAGTCCGCGCGAATGCTGTCATCCGGCGTGCTCACCCCGTGCTCGCTGACCAGGATCGGCACTCCGCTGATCTCGTATGCGTACTCGACCGCACCGCGCAGGGACGCCGGATCGACGGCGGTACCCATGCCGTTCACCACCGCGCCCGGCTCCGCGGGCAGCAGACCGTCCGGACCGTAGTAAAGCCGCTCGTAGTTCTGCACGCCGACGAAGTCGTCCTCGCGAGCCAGCCGCAGCCAGTAGTCGTAGACCTCCGCGCGCTTGCGGTCCCGCACCTCCTCGCCACCGGGCGCCGCGACGTCGTCGCACATCGCGAGGGACAGGCCCACGCGAAGGTCCGCGCGGCGGTCCTTGATCGCGGCCTTCCCGGCGGTGTGAGCAGCCGTCATTCCCGCGCGCATCCCGGCGAAGTCTTCGTGCAGCATCACGTTGCCCGCGCGATAGCGCTCGGCACCCGTCGCGAGCTCGGCCGCCTCGAGGGTCTGACGCTCGAGGTCGGCGATGAAGTCGGGCAGCTCCGCCCACGTCAGCATCTCGGGCAGATCGGGTTCATTGAATGTCACGGCGAGGGCGATCCGATCGCCGAAGCGATCCATCACCACTCCGCAGTATCGCGCGAACAGCGACGCGGACTCGGGGTTCAGCCAGGCGCCTCGCGCGGCGAACCAGTGCGGCGACGTGAAGTGGTTGAACGTCACGATCGGCGCGAGACCGCGGGCGAGGCATCCGTCCACCAGCGCCTCGTAGTGCGCGAGGGCCTCCTCCGAGAACTGGCCCTCGACGGGCTCGATGCGCGCCCATTCGACCGAGAAGCGATAGGCGTTGAGGTCCATTCCTGCGACCAGATCCAGGTCGGACTCCCACAGCTCCCATCCGTTGGCGGCCTTGCCCGAGCGGTCTTGGAAGATCGTCGGCGTCACGTTCTCGAGGAACCAGGTGTCGCTGTCGACATTGTCTCCCTCGTTCTGGTGTCCGGCGGTGGCGACCCCCCAGAGGAAGTCGGCGGGGAAGGATGCTGCGGGCATGAGTGGTCCTCTCTGAACTCTCCTTCATCCTCGCATACTTGTTCATTCTATGAAAGCGTGTTTCACTGTGAGCAGTGAGGCGAATGACCATCGTTAGGCGCTCGCTAACAAAGGACCGAGCGAATCCGAATGGCCAAACCCGGCCGGGGCGGGTCACTCTGTACCAAAGGTCGCCCCCGATGCGACCGCCGACACCGAAGTCCGCAGTACACCGATCACAGGAGATCTGATGTCTCGCCTCACCACAGCACGCGGAGCCGCCGTCATTGCGGCGATCGCCGCATCCGCCCTCGCCCTCACCGCCTGCACCGGTTCGGGAGGAGGCTCCAGCAGCGGAGGTGGCGCCGACACCTCGAAGCTGGTCATCGGACTCGATGCCGACCAGGCCCCGCTCGGGTACGACCCGCTCCGATACTCCTCCGGTCAGCGGATGTTCTTCGAGGGCATCTACGACGCGCTGTTCGTCCTGGACAAGGATGGCAACGTCGCTCCCGACCTCGCGACCACGGCGACGTACAGTGCCGACCAGACCCAGCTGACCCTCGACCTCGACACCAGTAAGACGTTCGCGGACGGCTCGACGGTGAGCGCCGCGCTCGTCAAGGAGAACCTCGACGATCGGCAGGACGCCGACCTGTCCGCCTACAGCGGCTTCGCCACCGGTGGCGAGAACGAGATCACCGACGTGACGGTCGTCGACGAGGACACGGTGACGCTGACATTCGCTGCGGCCAAACCGGGGTTCGAAGCCAACCTGGTGTTCCCCGCCGGCGCGATCGTGGGCCCGACGGGGATCGCAGACCGCTCGAGCCTCGACTCGGCTGCCGACGGCTCCGGTCCCCTTGAGGTCGACGAGTCGGCGACGGTGAAGGGCAACTCCTACCTTCTGGTGAAGAAGGCCGATGCCGCCGCCGCGAAGGACTATCCCTTCGACTCGTACGAGTTCAAGCCGATCCTCGATCCGCAGGCACGCGTGAACGCGGCGATCTCGGGCGAGGTCGACATGGCGATCATCACCGCGGACACGCAGGCGCAGGTCGAATCCTCCGGCACGGGTCTCGTGGCGAACGGCGGCACGATCCAGAACATCATCGCGTTCGACAAGGCGGGCGCGACGGCGCCGCAGTGGAGCGACCCCCGTGTCTTCCAGGCGCTGTCGATGGCAATCGACCGCAAGACCTTCGTGAGCGCCGTGCACGCAGGTGAGGTGCCGACCGCCAACGCCCTCCCCGCCGACAGCCCGGGATACCTGCCCGAGCTCGAGACGCAGTACGCCTATGACCCGGATGCGGCGAAGGCGCTCCTAGCCGAGGCCGGCTACCCCGACGGATTCTCGTTCGACTTCACCATCACGGCGCAGAGCCAGCGCGACCTCGAGGCGCTGCAGCCGTACTGGGCGGCGATCGGCGTCACGGTCAACCTGAAGAACGCGTCCTCGACGGAGGAGGCCTTCGCGGTGGTGCAGACCGAGCCGCTCGGCGGACCGATCGCGCTCACCTGGACGAACCCGCTCGGCAACGTGTTCGGCGTCCTCTTCGGTTTCGCGAACTTCCACAAGGCCGAGAACGCAGACATCCAGGCCGCAGCCGGCGCGATCGGGGCCGCTCAGGGCGACGAGGAAGCGCAGGCCACGGCGCTCCAGGACCTCAACCGCTCGATCGTGGACGCGGGATGGCTCATCCCGCTGTTCGAGCAGCTGGCGCCGTGGGCGTACAACACGGCGAAGGTGGCCACGCCCACTTTCCCGGGTGCCGAGCCGTTCCCCCTCCTCGCGTCGGTCACGCCCGCGTCCTGAACACCTTGCCGGTGCCACCGGGAGTGACGATGCTCATCTTCATACTCAAGCGGGTCGCTTTCGCGGTCCTCACCCTGCTCGTCGCGTCGTGGATCGCCTTCATGCTCGTGCACCTCTCGGGTTCCACCCCCGGCGGAGTGGCCCTCGGCCAGTCCGCCACGCCGGAGCAGGTCACCGCCTACAACACGGAGATCGGCTGGTACGACCCCTGGGTCGCCCAGTTCGCAAACTGGGTGGGCCAGGTGCTGCAGGGCAACCTCGGGGTCTCCCTCATCGACGGCCGAGAGATCGGACCGGACATCGCCAAGCGACTGCCCGTCACCGCGGCCCTGGCACTCGGCGGCACCGTCCTGAGCGCCGTGATCGGCATCGCCCTCGGCGTCGCGGCCGCGGTCCGCGGCGGAACAGTGGACCGGGTGATCACCGCCGTCACCGGCATTCTGCTCTCCCTCCCCGCCTTCTGGGTCGGCGTGCTCCTCGTCTACTTCCTCGCGGTGCAGCTACGGCTCCTTCCGGCAACCGGTTTCGTTCCGTTCGAGGTGAGTCCCGACAAGTGGTTCCGATCGCTCGTCCTGCCCGTCCTCACGATCGCGATCACGTCGGCCGGCTTCATCGCGCGGCAGACGCGCGCGTCGATGGCCGAAGCGCTCGCACAGGAGCACATCCGCACCCTCCGCGCCGTCGGCACCCCGACCTGGCGCATCGTCTACGTGCACGCCCTGCGCAGCGCCAGCCTTCCGATCCTTGCGAGCGTCGCCGTGCAGTTCATCGTGCTCTTCGGCGGATCCGTGATGATCGAGCTCCTTTTCGCCCTGCCGGGCATCGGTCAGGCCATGCAGGCGGCGGTCGGATCCGCCGATCTCCCGTTCGTGCAGGCGCTCGTCCTCGTCGCCACGCTCGTGGTGGTCATCGTCAATCTCCTGCTGGAAACCCTCAACCGCACCCTCGACCCGAAACTGCGCACATCATGACGGTCTCCACCACCGCGATCCTCACGATCCGCCGCGCCGAACGCAAGCGCAGCTTCCGGATCCTCCGTTCACCTCTCGCAGTCATCTCCCTGATCTGGCTGATCGGCCTGATCGTGGCATCCGTCACGTCACCGCTGTGGCTGCGCTACGGGCCTCTCGAGCAGGACCTCACCGCGGTCCTCCAGGGCCCGACCACCGCGCACCTCCTCGGCACCGACGAGCTCGGTCGCGATCTGCTCTCCCGCATCGTGGCGGCCGCCGCGTCGACACTCGCACTGGCCTGCGTCACGCCCATCGTCGCCGTGGCGATCACTGTGCCGGTCACCCTGTGGGCCGTGCGCTCGTCGCGCGGAGAGGCGGTCATGAACCGCGTGAGCGAGATCGTGATGTCGCTGCCTGGAACGGTGATCATCCTCGCCTTCATCGCCGCGGTCGGCACCAACATGCCACTCGTCATGGTGCTCTTCGGCGTGCTGCTCTTCGGTGCGCTCTACCGCATCCTGTTCGGCCAGGCGAAGTCGCTCCAGAAGCAGCTCTTCGTCGAAGCGGCCACGGTGGACGGCGTGCGCCCGTTCGTCACCAGCTTCCGCCACGTGCTTCCGAACATGTCCACCACCGTGATCGTTCAGTTCGTCCTGTTCTTCGGGGTCGGGATCATGCTGCAGGCCGGTCTCGCGTTCATCGGCCTCGGCCCGCAGCCCCCCGAGCCGACGTGGGGTGGCATGATCCAGACCGCCTCGCGCTTCATCTTCCAACAGCCCTGGATGATGGTGCCCACCGGCGTCGTCCTCGCGCTCACGATCATCGCGGCGAACTCCATCGCCGACGTGCTCGCCGGCGGAGCCGCCACTCCTCCGCCGCTCGTCGCCCTGAGGCGGACGCGCGCGAAGAAGAAGCAGGCTCCGGATGCTGCGACCCTGCGCGTCTCGACGACCGCGCCGGTCGCGGAGCAGGCGCGCGCTGCCGCATCCGTTCCGCTCGAGGCGACCGCCCTGATCCCCGCGGAGCCGGTCGAGGAGGCCGGAGAGCTCGTCGCGATCCCGGGCGATTCACCGACGACCTTCGGCGCCGACCGCACCGGCCTGGCCGCCCGTGGCGCGTCGGCAGCCGACGGCGAGCTCATCGTCGAAGATCTGGTGCTGGGCGTCGACGGGGGGCCGGCGCTGGTCACCGGAGTGTCGATGCGCGTGCGGCCGGGGCGGGTGATGGGACTCGTGGGCGAGTCCGGCTGCGGCAAGAGTGTGACGTCGTACGCGTTCCTGGGCCTTCTCTCGCCCGGACTGTCGGTGCGATCGGGTCGCATCCAGTGGGGCGACGTGGACTTGGCGCAGGCCGACGAGCAAATACTCGCGAAGGTGCGTGGCCACGACATCGCCTTCATCTCCCAGGAGCCGAGTCGTGCGCTCGATCCGATGTTCACGATCGGCTGGCAGTTGGCGGCGACCGTCAAGCGCCTCCGCCGTGTCGGCGCGGGGGAGGCCAAGCGCATCTCCCGGCAGCTGCTCGTCGACGTCGGCATCGTCGACGCTCCGCGTGTGCTGAAGAGCTATCCGCACCAGATCTCGGGGGGTATGGCGCAGCGCGTCGCGATCGCCCTCGCCCTCGCGGGGTCGCCGCGCCTCCTCGTCGCCGATGAACCGACGACCGCGCTGGACGTCACGATCCAGGCCGAGATCCTGGGTCTGCTGCGCGGATTGATCGCGGAGCGGGGCATGTCGATCATCCTCGTGACCCATGACCTCGGTGTCGTCGCCGATCTGTGCGATGACGTGTCGGTGATGTACGCGGGGCAGATCGTCGAGACGGGCACGGTGCGCGACGTGCTCGTGCGGCCGGAGCATCCGTACACGATGGCCCTCCTGGCGGCAGACCCGCACGCGATCATCGATTTCGAGGGGACGAGCCGTCTGGCCTCGATCCCCGGCCAGGTGCCGCTGCCTGGTTCGTGGACGAGCGGATGCCGGTTCGCGCAGCGATGCCGGTTCGCGACGCAGGCGTGCCTGACCACGATCCCCCTCGATCCCCGCGCCGAGGGCGTCGGGGGAGTGCGATGCGTCCGCCGCGACGAGGTGCGCGGGCGGCAAGAGGAGTGGCGGCAGCCCGTCGCCGTCGGAGGAGACCTGTGATGAGCCAGCCCACGAGCCGGGAGCCGGATGCCTCCACCCCGCTGCTGGAGGTGCGCAACCTCGTCGTTCGCTTCGGAAAGAAGGCCGCGGTCGATGATGTGTCCTTCACGATCGGCCGCGGGGAGACTCTGGGCCTGGTCGGAGAGTCCGGTTCGGGCAAGACGACCATCGGCCGGGCGATCCTCGGCCTGCAGCCGGTCACGAGCGGTCAGATCCTGTTCGAAGGGCGCGACATCACGAAGGCCGGTCCCCGCGCGCGCCGCTCCCTCCAGGGCGATCTGCGCGCGGTGTTCCAGGACCCCTTCTCGTCGCTCAACCCCCGCCGCCCGATCGGCGACGCGATCACCGAGCCGCTGCGGGTGGCCGGAGTCTCCCGCTCCGACCGCGATCGGCGCGCGCAGGAGGTGCTCGCTGCCGTGGGCCTCGCCCCCGGTTCCGAGAACCGCTTCCCGCGGCAGTTCTCCGGCGGCCAGCGCCAGCGCATCGCCATCGCCCGCGCCCTGGTCACCGACCCGCGTCTGGTGGTCTGCGACGAAGCGGTGAGCGCGCTGGACCTCTCGACGCAGGCGCAGGTGCTGAACCTCCTCGCCGACCTTCGGGTGGGCAAGGATCTCGGGTACCTCTTCATCGCCCACGACATGGCTGTCGTGGAGTTCCTCGCGCAACGTGTGGTCGTCCTCAACCGTGGCAAGATCGTCGAGGTCGGCGAGACCGCCGAGGTGATGCGCAACCCGCAGGCGCACTACACGCAGGTGCTGATGGCCGCGTCGCCGGTACCCGATCCTGATGAGCAGGCGGCACGGCGCGAAGCATGGAAGGCGCTGAAGGCGGCTGCCCCCACGGCGTGAAGGCTCCTCCCGGCGCACGCGCGCGAGGAGCATCGGCCTTAGTCGGTTCCTATCGTCCCGGGTGCTCAGTGGAAGGTGGCGTCCACGAGCGGGGACAGCGCCTGCGCCGTCTCGCGGAACGCGTGGACCATCGGGTTGCGGGCATCGCTCAGGCTGCACAGGAGGATCGTCGCGGGCTCGATGTCGAACACGGGGATGAACGCGAGCTCGTCGCGACGGTACTGACGGGAGGCCGACTGGCCCGCGATGTTGACGCCCGCACCCGCGGCCACGAGTTCGAAGAGTCCGTCGACGCTGTCAGCCGTCGGTCCGCGCTTCGGCCGCGTACCGTCGGGGCGGGGGTCGACGATCCACCAGTCGACGACTTCGGGCACGCCGCCTGCGACCGCGACGAACACCTCGTCGTTGGTCTCGACGATCGACACCGACTCTCGGTCGGCGAGCGGGTGGCCGGCCGGAACGACGAGCACGCGCGGTTCGCGCCAGAGCGGTTCGAGGCGTACGCGCGCCGGGAGAGGCATCGGCGCGGGGGCGAAGACCACGTCGACACGACCGGACTCGAGTTCAGCAGCGACGTCGAAGAATCCGAGACGGCGCATCTCGATCCGCGCGTCGGGCATCGCCTGCATCGTCGAGGCGATCGCCGCCGTCGTCAGAGCCCCCGCCCCGGCCGCGACCACGCCGACCCGGAGCACCGGCGCGTCGCGGTCCCGCTGCATGGACCGTCCCCAGCTCAGAAGCTGATCGTGGTCGTCCTGCACGCGGCGGGCCAGGGGGAGCAGTTCGCGTCCGTAGACGGTGAGTTCGACTTTGCGAGGGCTCCGGTCGAAGAGCTTCAGGTCGAGCTGCTGCTCGAGCCGACTGATCTGCTGGCTGAGCGAGGGGGGCGTGATGCTCAGCCGCTGGGCGGCGCGACCGAAGTGCAGCTCTTCGGCGAGAACGCAGAAATAGCGAATGACGTGGATCGGCACATCCATGCGCCGATCTTAGCCTGAGGCTAACGCCGCGTAGGGAGCTCGAACTTCCTTCGCCGGCGACTTGTCATGAGACTGGACACAGCCGGAGCGAGCGGTCGGAATGAGCCGACCGTTCTTCAGTGCTCCGCCGCCGCGCACTTACAAGGAGGTAAGCATGACCACTTTTCCCGTAGACGACGCTGACAAGGTCGCGTTCACCGGCATCCTCCCCGGTGCTCCGAAGCCGTTCGTGCTGGGCAACGGCGAGGGCGAGAAGTCGCTCGTGTTCGACCAGCTCTTCACGGTGCTGCTCTCAGCGGATGAAACCGACGACCAGTACGGCGCGTTCACGATGCAGGGGAGAGCAGGCGACCGCATCCCCGGCCACAAGCACCTGAAGACCCATGAGATCTTCTACGTCGTGGACGGCGAGATCTCGGTGTGGATGGATGACGAGGCCGACTATCACAGCAAGACGACCCTCGTGACGGGAGACTTCGCGTTTGTTCCGGCGGGCATCGTTCACGCCTTCCAGATCCACAACTCGACCAAGGTGTTCGGCACCGGTACGGCGGGATTCGAGCGGTTCTTCCATGCGATCGGCGAGAAGACGGAGGCCACCGAGCCGCAGGGCGTCTACGTGCCCGACTTCTCGGTCATGCGCGCCGCCGGCGAGAAGTACGCCACGGTGTTCATGCCCCAGTTCACGTTCCGCGACTGACACGGCCACGCCATGTCAGCGATCCTCGAGATCGACGTCGCGCAGCCGATCGGATTCCGCCCGTTGTCGATGGATCTTCGGGTCCCGGATGCCGCGACCCACGATCACCCGCCCGTCGTGGTGTTCCTGCACGGCGGGGGATGGATGCGCGGCAGCCGCCGGGTCTTCACGCCCGGCATCAGTGACGAGAGATCCTTCGACCGGATCGTGGCGGCCGGCTTCGCCGTGGCCTCCTGCGAGTATCGGCTGAGCGGCGAGGCCACTTTCCCCGCGCAACTCAGCGATGTGGACGCGTCCATCGACTGGCTGCATGAACACGGTCACGAGTACGGGGTGGATGCCTCGCGGATCGCACTCTGGGGGGTTTCGGCCGGAGCGACACTCGCGGCGCTGACGGGACTGCAGCGCCGCGACGTGCGCGGAGTCGTCGACTGGTTCGGCCCTGCCGACCTCTTCGCGATGGCCGCGCACGAGACGGGAGAGCCGCCCGAAGAGACCCGGGAGGCCCGGTGGATCGGCGCGCCCGCAGCCGAGCGGCCGGACAGCGCACGCGCCGCCAGTCCGGTCCATCAGGTGCACCCGGGTGCTCCTCCGTTCCACATCTCGCACGGTACAGCCGACTCCCACGTGCCGATCACCCAGAGCGAGGCGCTCGCCGATGCGCTCCGTGCCGCCGGCGGCGAGGTCGAGTTCCACCGGGTTCCGGGCGGCGAGCATTTCTGGCGAGGGCTCGAGGACACCGCGACGGTGTTCGACCGGGCGATCGATTTCCTGCAGCGCGTCTCCGGCTCCATGGCTGGGCGCGTCACCGGCTCGACGACACACAGAACGAACGGACCGACATCGTGACAGTCACATCCTTCACCGCGGGTTGGACGCACCGCGCCCCTACGGGGCCCTTCGCGAGCGCCGACCGCGAGCAGGTTCCCCCCGTCGTCGTGCGCCTGCCTCATGATGCGCTGCGGGACGAGTCTCGCCGACCGGACGTTCCAGGGAGAGGGGCCGGCGCCTACTACCCACCGATCGCACGAACGTACTCGAAGACGTTCGACGTGCCCGCGGGGTGGGAGGGGCGCATCGTCCGGCTCGAGGTGCAGGGCGCCTACCGTCGCGCCCAGGTCTTCGTGAACAACGAATTCGCGGGCAATCGTGCCGACGGTTACGCGCGGTTCTTCGTCGACATGACGCCGTTCCTGCGCTTCGGCCAGCCGAACGAAGTGCGCATCGAGGTACGCGCCGGCGAGGACTCCCGCTGGTACGCGGGCGCCGGCATCCACCGCCCCGTCCTTCTGCACGTCGACGAACCCGTACACATCGCGCCGGACGGGGTCACCGTCACCACGGTGCGGATCGAGCACGATCAAGCTGTCGTGGATGTCGTGACGAAGATAGCGAACCGCGGGCTGATCACGCGGACGGTGAGGGTGGCCACGCGAATCTCGGATGAGCACGGAGCACAGGTCGAAGGCGATGAGAGCCCCGCGACGGTGCCGCCCGGCGACGTCATCCTCGTCCGCCAGCGGCTTTACATCCCGCAACCCGCGCTGTGGTCGCCGAGCTCGCCCGCGCTGCACACGGCCGACGTCTCGCTCGCGGGTTCGGATGACGTGACCGTCACCTTCGGCATCCGCACCGTCACCGTCGATCCGCGCAAGGGACTGCGTATCAATGGCGAAGCCGTTCTGCTTCGAGGCGCGTGCATCCACTCCGACAACGGTCCGCTCGGCGCCGCGGCCATCGGCCGCGCGGACGAGCGACGCATCGAGTTGCTCAAGGCTGCCGGGTTCAACGCGATTCGCGCTGCCCACAACCCCGCCTCCATCGCCCTCCTGGATGCATGCGACAAGCACGGGATGCTGGTGATGGACGAGGCGTTCGATATGTGGACCCGTTTCAAGACTGCGAACGATTACGCGGCGGACTTCCCGCAGTGGTGGGCAGCTGATCTCGCATCCATGGTGACGAAGGACCGCAATCACCCCAGCGTCATCATGTACTCCCTCGGCAACGAGATCGTCGAGGTGGGCAGCGGGCACGGAGCTGGTTGGGCCCGCCGGATGGCCGAGCATGTGCGCGACCTCGACCCGACCCGCTTGATCACGAACGGAATCAACACGTTCCTGGCCGTCGTCGATGAGCTCCCGTCGATCCTCGAGGCGGGAGGTGGCGCGCTGAATGAGGCGATGGCGAACCCCGAGGAGGGCTTCAACGCGATCTCCGTCAGCGATGCCGTGACCACCCGCATCGAGGAGTCCAGTGCCACGCTGGACGTCCTCGGCCTGAACTACGCGGATGCGCGCTATGCGGTCGACCGTGAGCAGCTCCCGCATCGGATCATCGTCGGGTCGGAGACGATGCCGTCGGCCATCGGCCGGCTCTGGCCCATGGTCATCGAGAACCCCCACGTCATCGGGGACTTCACCTGGACCGGCTGGGATTACCTGGGCGAGGTCGGGATCGGCGCGACGGCGTACGCAGAAGACCCGGACGCGGTGCCCGGGCTCGAGCGCGAGTACCCGTATCTCACGGCATGGTGCGGTGACCTCGACATCACAGGCTGGCGCCGGCCGCTGTCCTTCTATCGCGAGATCGTGTTCGGATTGCGCGCCGAGCCGTACATCGCGGTGCAGCGTCCGGAGCATCATGACCACACGATCGCGGGCCGCGCGCCGTGGGGGTGGAGCGACAGCATTTCGTCGTGGGCGTGGCCCGGCTACGAGGGGCGTCCCGTCACCGTGGAGGTCTACGCGGACGCCGACCTGGTCGCGCTGCTGCTCGACGGGGACGAGATCGCCCGGGCTCAGATCGGAACGGATCGGCCGATGATCGCCGTGCTCGAAACGGAGTATCGACCGGGTGTGCTCGAGGCCGTCGCCTTCACGGATGGTGTCGAAACCGCCCGCACGACGTTGGCCACTCCGGCTGAGGGTGTCGCGCTCAGCGCCCGCGTCGATCGATCGGTGATCCGCGACACGGACGCCGATCTCGCCTATGTCGAAATCGAGCTGCACGATCCCGCGGACCGACTCGTCACCTCCGCCGACCGAGCCGTGACCGTCGAGGTGAGCGGCGCGGGACAGCTCGTGGGCATGTGCAGCGCGAATCCCCGAACCGAGGAGCGTTTCGACTCGTCGACCTGGCGCACTTTCGACGGCCGCGCGCTCGCGGTCGTGCGTCCGACCGGCGTCGGTGCGATCACGGTGGCAGTGTCCGCGGATGGTCTCGCAGGACTGTCGCTCCACATCGATGTCGCCGCGCAATGAACACCCCACCGGCGAAGATGATCGCGCCCGTCCACCCCACCGAGGCGGCCCCGCTCCTACGCCACGAGTTCGCGCTCGACGAGGGGCACGGGATGGTGACCCGAGCGATCCTGCGCACGAGCGCATTGGGCGTCGTCGAAGCGTGGATCAACGGCGTTCCGAGCTCCGACGAGCTGCTGGCACCGGGATGGACCACCTATGAGTGTCGCGTGCGCCTCATCGAGCACGACGTCACCGATGCGGTGGCTCCGTCCTCGACGGCAGTGATCGGGCTCCGTCTCGGGAACGGGTGGTACCGCGGCCACCTCGGGTTCACGGGTGCGCGCGCGGTCTACGGAGACGAGCGTGCCGGCTACGCGGAGTTGGACATCCACTTCGCCGACGGACACGTCCAGCGTGCGGTCTCCGACGGGTCGTGGCGCGCAGCATCCGGAGCAGTGCTCGCCGATGACCTCTACAACGGCGAGACGATCGATGCCCGCCTCCGCGACGACTCATGGCTTCGCCCGGGGTTCGACGAATCCGGGTGGGGCGACGTGCGGGTCGTCGAGTTCGATCTCGACCTGCTCGTGCCCCGAGTGTCGCCGCCGGTACGCCGGCTGTCCGAGCGAGCCGTCGAGCATGTGTGGAGCTCACCGTCGGGTAAGACCCTCGTGGACTTCGGGCAGAACCTCGTCGGTTTCGTGCGTGTACAGGTCAGCGGCCCCGCGGGCACCGAGATCGTCCTCCGGCACGCCGAAGTGCTCGAGCATGCGGAGCTGGGGGTGCGGCCTCTCCGGCGTGCCGAGGCGACCGACCGGTTCATCCTGAGCGGCGGCGATGACGTGTTCGAGCCGACGCTGACCTTCCACGGGTTCCGTTACGCCGAAGTCAGTGGCTGGCCGGGGGAACTGGATCCTGCCGCGCTGACCGCGGTCGTCGTGGGTTCCGACATCCGCCCCATCGGTTCGTTCGCCTGTTCCGATCCGCTGCTGAACCGGCTGCACAGCAACGTGGTGTGGGGGATGCGCGGGAACTTCCTCAGTGTGCCGACCGACTGTCCGCAACGGGACGAACGCCTCGGCTGGACCGGCGACCTCGCGGTCTTCGCACCCACTGCGGCCTTCCTGGGCGATGTCGAGCCGTTCCTGGCCGATTGGCTGACCGATGTCGAGCTCGAGCGGCAGGGCACCCCGCACGGCTCCGTCCCGGTCGTCGTCCCCAACGTCATGAAGTACCTCGACACCGGGTTCCCCGAGCCTGGGGCGACAGCGATCTGGGGTGACGCGGCTGTGTGGGTGCCCTGGGCGCTGTGGACCGCGTACGGGAACGAGCAGACGCTGCGCGACGCGTATCCCCTGATGACGGCGCACACCCGATCGGTCGCGGCGCTCCTCTCGCCCGACGGGCTGTGGGACAGCGGGTTCCAGTTCGGGGACTGGCTCGATCCGGATGCCCCGGCCGACGATCCCGGCAAGTCCAAGGCCCCGGCGGCCGTCGTGGCGACGGCATCCGCCTACCGCACGGCCGCGCTCGCAACCGAGGCCGCGCGGGTGCTGGGGGAGCGGGACGACGCGGAGGAGTTCGCGCATCTCCGCGACGCCATCGGCGAGGGTTTCCGCGCGCGGTACGTCGAGGGCGGACGTATCCTCAGCGACAGCGCCACCGTCTACGCCCTCGCGATCGCCTTCGACGTGCTCGGCGGCGACGATCGGCAGCGCGCGGGAGACCGGCTCGCCGAGGTGGTGCGCGAGGCCGAGTACCGGATCAGCACGGGCTTCGCCGGCACACCGTTCGTGACCGATGCGCTCACCGCGACCGGTCACATCGACGACGCGTACGCCCTGCTCCTGCGGCGAGAAGCGCCCTCATGGCTGTACGCGGTCACGATGGGCGCGACCACCGTGTGGGAGCGCTGGGATTCGATGCTCCCGGACGGATCCATCAATCCCGGTGAGATGACGTCGTTCAATCACTATGCGCTCGGTGCGGTCGCCGACTGGATGCACCGCACGGTCGCGGGCCTGGCGCCGCTCGCGGCAGGGTATCGCCGCATCCTCATCGCCCCGCAGCCCGGCGGAGGGCTGACGTGGGCGCGGGCCTCGCTCGAGACGCCGCAAGGACGGGCGTCGGTCCGGTGGGACCTCGAGGGCACCGATCTTCGTGTCGAGGTCACCGTGCCCGCCGGGACCGAAGCCGTGCTGCGGCTCCCCGGCCGCGAGGAGGAGACGGTCGGTGAGGGCACGCACGTCCGATGACGCGAGCCCCACACAGGGATCAGGTCGCGCGCAGCAGCCGGGAGATGTCGTCCGCCGTCTTCTGCAGCCGCGTCAAGAGCGGCCCGCGCAGGGCGGCGACGTCGTGACGGGACGAGGCGACGGCGATGTTGATCGCCGCCGCGGGCCGGTACGGATCGCGTCCGAAGACGGGCACCGACACCGACCGCAGCCCCGCCGCGACCTCCTGGTCCTGCAGCGAGTACCCCTGTTCGCGGATCAGCGCCAGTCTCTCGCGCAGTTCGTCGAGCGAACGGGCCGCGTTGGGTCCGGCATCCGTCGCGAAGTCATGACCTGCCAGGGCCGCGGCGAGTCCCGCGTCGGGCAGGTAGGCCAGCAGCAGCTTGCCCATCGACGTGTAGGCGGCCGGCAGCGTCGAGCCCACCTGGATGTTCGCGGTCACGAGGTCGGAGTTGCGCAGGCGCGCGAGATAGAGCACCTGATCGCCCACCAGCACACCGAGGTTGACGGTTTCGCCCGACTCCTCCGCGAGATGGCGCAGGGGCTGCTCGCTCAGCTGCACGATGCTCGATCCGCGCAGTGCCGCCGAACCGAGAAGCAGCACGGCGACACCGGGACGGATGCTCCCATCGGGCAGGCGCTCGAGATAGCCCCCCTCCTCGAGGGTGGCGACGACGCGGAACGCGGTCGGCATCGGGATGCCCGTGCGGTCGCAGATCTCCCGGAGCTTCAGCGACGTGACCGATTCGTCGAACAGGCGCAGGACGTCGAGCCCCTTGGCGAGCGCCTCGATGCGGTACCGGCTGCCGGTCTTCGCGGAATCGGCGGGCGCAGCCTCTTCGTCAGCTTTCATGGAGTGAAACCGTATCTCCTGACGACAACAGGTGCAATCTCACCGGACACGGAACACCCGCAGCTGCAGCGCCAGTGTCGCGTAGTAGCCCACGAGGGCCGTCAGCTCGAACACCCCGTCGACGCCGAGAAGAGCGGATGCCGCATCCCACTCGTCGTCGGAGAGGTCTCCGTCCAGCAATGCGACGACGGCTCTCCCGACCACCGCCTCACGACCGGCGAACGCCGAGACATCGAACGACCGGATAGCGGAGAGCTCGTCGTCCTCGAACCCGAGAGCCCGCGCGACCGCTTCGTGCGACTCCCGTTCGAAGTCGCTGTCCTCGTGGGCGGCGACCAGCAGGATCGCGAGTTCCCGCTCACGGTCGGCGAGCTTCGTCCGGTAGCGAATGGATGCACCGAGCTCCTGCTGCGCCGTTCCGAGGGCAGGCGAGCGCAGCATGATGTCGAACGGTCCCCGGAGCGACCCATCTGCTGCGGTGAGCGCGAAATGCTGCGGCCCCTGCGCCCGGGGCCCACCCACGATCGCGGCGTAGAGCAGGGCCTGGTCGGCGTCGAGCTCGGCGGGTGTGAGTGGTCTGATGCGGGGCGCCATCGATCCCGTCTCCTTCGTCGTCGTGAGTCCTGCGCTCGCCGGCGGTGTGGCTCGAGTTCAGCTGGCAAAAGTAGCTTTCTTTCAGTAAACCACGCCACAATGATCCGTACATGCGGAGTTCGAAGGAGATCTCATGTCGAAGACGACCGACCACACACTGCACGCCCATGGTTTCGACTTCGGGGTGCGGGTCTACCCGGCCACCGAGCCGAACGGCTCGGTGCTGGTCTGGCTGCACGGCGGAGCCTTCATGTTCGGCACGATCGACATGCCTGAAGCCGACGAAGTGGGCCGCCGGTTGAGTGCGGAGGGGACGACCGTGGTCTCGGTCGACTACACGCTCGCTCCCCTCGATGGCCTCGCGGGGCTGCCTGCGCCCGGCGAGAACACACCCGGCCCGAGCTCGGAGGAATTCGCCGCCGAGATCGCGGCGGCGGGTCTGCGCTCGCCCTACCCGACGGCGTCGCTGCAGACGGCCGCCGCGTTCACCTGGGCCCGCGACCACGCGACGCAATGGGGAGGCGACCCGGATCGGGTGTCGCTGGGGGGTGCCAGTGCGGGAGGAAACCTCTCGGCGGGCGCCGCCGTCAGGTTGCGGGATGCTGCGGGACCGGCGCCCGCCGCGCTGATGCTCGTCTACCCGGTGCTGCACTCTCCGCTACCGGAGGCCGACGTCGAGCTGCTCTCCCTCATGGAGGGGCTGCCGGCCGCGCTCACCTTCCCGCCCGAAGCGACCCGCGCGATCAACTCGGGCTACCTCGGCGGCGCCTCCGCCGACGAGGTGTACGCGTTTCCCGGCGGACACGACATGCGAGGGATGCCCCGCACGCTCATCGTCACCGCCGAACGCGACCGGCTGCGCACGTCGGGAGAAGCGTTCGCCGCCGATCTCGCGCTCGCCGGGGTCGACGTCACCCTCGTGAAGGAGCGCGGGGCGCTGCACGGATATCTTAACGAGATCGGCGACCCCGCCGCGGAGCACACACTTGCTCTGATGGCAGCCGGCCTCTCGGATTGACATCCCCGATCCGCTGCCGATAGATTCATACAGCGAAAGCAACTTTTGCTGGATGAAGACCAAGCGAATGGCAAGGAGGCGTCGATGTCGATCACGCCTGTGACCTCGGGCACTCCCGAGACCGGCTCCGCTGCGCTCGTGTCGGACGACTGGCTCGGGCTGCGCGGCGCGCGTGTGCTGATCGCCGGCGCCGGCGGCATCGGTGGCGCCTGCGCTCTCGCGTATGCCGGAGCCGGGGCATCCGTCGCCGTCGTCGATCGCGACCAGCGGGCCCTGGACGCCCTCGGTGCACAGTTCGAGGCGCTCGGCACGCGCCACGCGCTGATACCGGCCGACCTCACCGAGCACGGCTCGGGCCCGCGCGTCGTCGCCGAAGCGGTCGCCCAGCTCGGGGGCCTCGATGTGCTGCTGCACGCGGTGGGCATCAACGACCGGCGCCCCATCCTCGAATTCACCGAGGAGGAGTGGGACCACATCCTGCGGGTGAACCTCTCGACGCTCTTCGGTCTCGCCCAGGCGGCGGGTCGTCACATGGTCGCGCAGGGGTCGGGCCGAGTGCTCGCGCTCTCCAGCGTGTCAGGCCTGCTCGCACATCATTCCCATGGTCCGTACGCGGCGTCCAAGGGCGGCATCAATCAGCTGCTGCGCGTGATGGCCCGGGAATGGGCGGCGTCGGGAGTGACCGTCAATGCTCTGGCCCCCGGTTACATCGAGACACCGCTCACCGCCGGCGAGCTCGCCAAGCCGGGTAAGCGCGAGAACCTCGAGAGTCTCGTGCCGGCCGGACGACTCGGCACCCCCGACGAACTGACCGGACCGGCGCTGTTCCTGTCGTCACGTCACGCCGGCTTCATCACCGGCCACGTGATGTACATCGACGGCGGACGCACGCTGGTCTGAAACCACGCACCACAGAAGGAGAGCACGCATGACTCAGATCTTTCCCCGGTTCGCCGGCAAGACCGTCCTCGTCACCGGTGCCGGCACCGGGTTCGGCGCCGAGATCGCGGTCCGCGCCGCGCAGGAGGGTGCCACCGTGGCGGTGCACTACCGCTCGTCGAAGGCCGGCGCCGAGGCCACGCTCGAGCGCATCCGCGAGGCGGGCAGCGACGGCATCCTCGTGCAGGCCGACATCGGTTCGTGGGAGGCGATAAAGAGAATGGCCGACGAGGTTTTCGCGGCTTTCGGGACGCTCGACGTGCTGGTCAATAACGTCGGCGACGTCTCGAGCGAGCAGATGGCCTGGGACCAGCTGACCCAGGAGGCGCTCGATGCGGTGATCGACATCGACGTGAAGGGCACCCTGCTCATGACGCACGAGTTCGGCGAGCGGATGCTCGCTCAGGGGCACGGCAACATCGTCCAGGTGGGCTCGACCGTCATCGTCCGAGGGTCTGCCCGCGCTCCGCAGTACGCCGCCGCCAAGTACGCGATCCTCGGGATAACGAAGTCCTACGCCAAGGCCTTCGCACCGGCCGTGCGGGTCAACACCTTCGCCCCCGGCTTCATGGAGACCGAGCGGCTGCTGAACCGCGAGGACTGGAAGGGCGGCCGCCGCGAAGTGCTGCTCTCACAGACGCCGATGGGCGTCATCCCGCCCCCCGAGTTCGTCGCCGGCGCCTGCCTGTGGCTCGCCACCGACGAGGCCGCACATCTGACGGGCGGATACATGCTGGCCGATGGCGGCTTCAACATGGTCGGCGCTTAAGCGCTCATCACACCCCCGAACCAAGGAGAATCATGAAACTCATCACCTTCGACGGCGGCCGCGTGGGCCGCCTGGAACTCGAAGAGAACACCGTCATCGAACTCGACGTGCCCTCTACTCGCGAGTACTTCGAGCGTGGAGGCGACGTGCGGGAGACGGGCGAGCGTCTGCGGTACGCGGACGTCACTCTCGAGGCGCCCATCCGCCCCAAGAAGTTCTTCCACACGGCGGGCAACTTCGCCGACCACCACAAGGAGCTCACGGCGGTCGACTGGTCGCACCCGGTGCACAAAGGCATCGTGTTCTTCCAGAACGTCGACGCGATCATCGGCCCCGAAGACGAGATCGTCTACCCCGAGGGGCTGACGAAGGAGCTCGACTACGAGCTGGAGCTCGCGATCATCATCGGAAAGTCGGGCAAGTTCTCGGACCCGACGAAGCCGATGACTACATCGCCGGATTCACGGTGTTCAACGACATCACCGCCCGCGACATCCAGCGCAAGGAGATGGAGTCGGGGGTGTTCTCCTTCAGCAAGGGCATCGACACCTTCAACCCGATCGGTCCGTGGATCGTCACACGCGACGAAGTTCCCGACATGCACGAGCTTCCGATGCAGCTGCGCGTGAACGGCGAAGTCCGTCAGCAGGGCAACACGAATCAGACGCGCATCAGATTCCCCCACCTGGTCGCGTATCACTCGCCGCAGATCTACAGCGCAGGCGACATCATCACCACCGGAACGATCTCCGGCGTGGCCGCCGTTCAGCCCGACCCGTTCGAGTTCTACCTGAAACCCGGCGATCAGATCGAGGCCGAGATCACGGGCATCGGCACGCTGCGCAACAAGGTCATCGGCTGGGAGGAGCGCTACGGCGAGCCCGCCCCGCAGCGCGTGGACTGGTAGGACGACATCGTGAAGATCGCGAATCTGGATGGTCGGGCCCTCCTGATCCCGAAGGGCGCGGCGACGCATACCGGTGCCGTCGACGTGCAGCAGGCCTCCGACGGGCGCTTCGGTCCCGATCCGCAGACGCTCTTCGATGACTGGCCCGCGTTCTCACGGTGGGCGCAGGAATTCGAGGCGACGGATGCCGCAGCATCCGTCGCCCGGGTGCCGTTTGACGTCGAGGCGCTCGACGCGCCCGTCCCGCGCCCGCGCCAGGTGTTCGCGATCGGCCTCAACTACGCCGAGCATGCGGCGGAGGCGGGCTATCCGCCGGACGGCATGCCCGTGACCTTCACCAAGTTCCCGTCGTCGATCGTCGGCCCCCGCGCGGTCGTCGAACTGCCGGAGGGTCACGTCGACTGGGAGGTCGAGCTCGTCGTGGTCATCGGCCGCGAAGCGTTCCACCTCGATCGCGAGAGCGCGTGGGAACACGTCGCGGGTCTCACGATCGGTCAGGACCTCTCGGAGCGCATCACGCAGATGCAGGGCGCGGCTCCGCAGTTCAGCCTGGCCAAGTCGTTCCCCGGCTTCGGCCCGACCGGCCCGTGGCTGGTGACGCCCGACGAGGTGCACGGAAAAGACGACCTTTCGATCGCCTGCAGCCTGTCGGACGAGGGGATGCAGTCCTCGCGCACGTCGATGATGCTCTACGACGTGCCGGAGCTGCTGGTGCGCCTCTCGGCCGTCTGCACTCTGCTGCCGGGCGACATGATCTTCTCGGGGACACCGTCGGGCATCGGCAACCGGCGCACCCCGCAGCGGTTCATCGGCCCCGACGACGTGCTCGTCAGCGAGATCGAGGGTCTCGGCACCCTCACGACCCGGTTCACCGCCGCGCGCTGAGACGGTCGCACCATGATGAACCCGCGCACTGCGCGCGATCTGCGCGTCGAGTACCTGAGCCGGCCGATCGCCGTGGCGACGCGTGTGCCGCGGTTCTCGTGGATCGTCGATCACGCGCAAGAAGCGTTCGAACTCGAGGTGGCGACCGTCACCGGCCGTATCGTCTGGGCCTCCGGCCATCGGTACAGCGCCGAGACGTCGCTCCTCGAGTACGGCGGCGAACCGCTGCGTTCCGACACCGACTACACCTGGCGTGTGCGCAGCTGCGCCGAGGGCGCGTGGACGCCGTGGGCGTCGTCCTCCTTCGGCACGGGACTGTGGGATGCCGCGGACTGGGTCGCCTCCTGGGTCGAACCGGTCCAGCAGGATGCGGTGGTCGAGCGATGGAGCATCGTCGACTGGATCCGCGGAGGTGGTCCGGAGTCGCCGCCTGAGGACCGACTTCGCCCGCCACAGCTGCTGCGACAGCCCTTCGTCGTGCGGGAAGAGCTGGTGCGCGCGCGCCTCTACGCGACGGCACGGGGTGTCTACTCGGCTTCCGTGAACGGCCGCCGCGCCGACGACCAGGTGCTCGCGCCCGGGGCCGACGCGTACGAGCGTCGCATCTCCGTGCAGGCGTACGACATCTCCGCCGCCCTCGTCGAAGGCGAGAACGTCCTCGGCATCGCGTTGGCCGACGGCTGGTGGGCCGGACGCCTCGGCCTCACCGGATCGAGCGCCCAGTTCGGCACCCGGGTCTCGGCGATCTGGCAGCTGCATCTCGAATACGTCGACGGCACCACCGAGGTCGTGGCATCGGGACCCGACGTCCGCAGCGCACCCGGCCCGTGGGCGTACGCCGACCTCTTCGTCGGCGAGCGCTACGACCGCCGACGGGTGCCGGCGGGGTGGGATCTCGCGGGTTTCGACGATGGGGGATGGATGCCGGTGGCCGCGCTCGACGGCGATCATGACGTCCTCCGTCCCTTCGCGGGCGAACCGATGAGGCGCGTGCTCGAACTCCCCGCCGTGAGCGCCGACGACACGGCGGACGGGACGATCGTCGACTTCGGCCAGGTGATCGCCGGCCGGGTACGACTGCGCGTGCAGGGCGCCGAGCCGGGGCAGCAGATCACGATCGAGCACACCGAGACGCTCGCCGCCGAAGGGACGTGGTTCACGAACATCGCGGGCATCAACAAAGAGCAGACGGACGTGTTCATCGCGGCCGGTGGGGACGAGCAGTGGGAGCCGGAGTTCACGTTCCACGGATTCCGCTACGCCCGGGTGAGCGGTCTGCGGGGGCCTCTCGTGCTCGCAGACATCGTGGCGGTGGTGATCGCGAGCGATCTTGCGCAGACCGGGTCGTTCGCGGCATCCGATGCCCGCCTCGACCGACTGCATCAGAACGTGGTGTGGAGCCAGCGCGGCAACTTCCTCTCCGTGCCGATGGACTGCCCGCAACGTGAACGCGCCGGCTGGACGGGGGACATCCAGGCGTTCGCCGGAGCCGCGACCAACAACGCGCAGATCGCTCCTTTCCTCTCGCGCTGGCTCGAGAACCTGCGCGCCGACCAGCTGGACGACGGCCGGGTGCCGATCTTCTCCCCCCGGTCGCCCTTCGATGCCGAGGCGGCCGCGAACGCGCAGGGGATCGGCGCGATCGTGGCCGCCGCGGGCTGGAGCGACGCGATCGCCTTCGTGCCGTGGACGCTCTACGAGCGGTACGGCGACCGGCGGGTGCTCGAGGAGAACGTCGACGCGATGCTGCGGTGGATCGGATTCCAGCGTGCGGTGGCCGCGGCGGAGCTTCCCGCACGGCTCGCCGACGAAGAACTCGAGGACGACCGACGCCGTGCACAGGCCCTGCTCTTCAACACCGGCGACCACTTCGGCGACTGGCTCACCCCGTCCACGATGGCAGGGCGCCCGATCCACGAGGCCATCGGCATCGCCCCGGCCCTGACGAGCGAGTACGTGGCCCCGATGTTCCAGGCGCAGACCCTCACGGTCGCCGCGTCTGTGGCGACCGTCCTCGATCGCCACGCGCATGCCGCGGAGCTGCGCGACGATGCGGCGGCCGTGCGCGCGGCCTTCGCCGCCGAATACGTCGACGCGGAGGGCGATCTGCCCGTGCGACTGCAGGGCGTGTACGTGCTGGCGCTGGCGTTCGACATGGTGCCGCCGGCCCTGCGCCCCCGCACGGCGGCGCGTCTCGCGCAGCTCGTCCGCGAGAACGGCCACCGCCTGGACACGGGGTTCCTCTCCACCCCGTACCTGCTGGACGTGCTCTGGGAGGCCGGATACGCAGACCTCGCCCGCTCGATACTGTGGCAGCGCGAGATGCCGTCCTGGCTCTACGAAGTGGACCACGGTGCGACGACCATCTGGGAGGCATGGGATGCGATCGGCCCGGACGGCGAGATCCGGGCGATGTCCTTCAACCACTACGCGCCGGGCAGCGTCGACGACTGGCTCTACCGTCGGGTCGCCGGCATCCGCTCGACCTCGCCGGGATTCCGCTCCGCCGTCATCGAGCCCGACTTCGCGTGCGGGGTCGACGACGTGCGCGCGCACGTCGGCACACCGTACGGCGAACTGGCCGTGCACTGGCATCGGACGGCGGATGCGGCATCGGTCGTCGTCGCCGTGCCTTTCGGTGTTGCGGCATCACTCGTCACGGCATTCGGGACCGTGGACCTCGCTCCCGGGCGCTCCACGCACGAGGTGGATCTCAGCTGAGCACCTGGGGTGCTACCGCACCCCACTCACCGGGGCTCCGCCCCAGACCCCCTGGGGTGCTACCGCACCCCACTCACCGGGGCTCCGCCCCAGACCCCCTGGGGTGCTACCGCACCCCACTCACCGGGGCTCCGCCCCAGACCCCCTGGGGTGCTACCGCACCCCACGCATCAGGGCCAGCACCGGCTTCGTCGCCAGCAGCAGCGCGATGCCGATCCCGATGGCGATGAACCCGAGCACCGTGAAGTAGGGCACCTCGTTCTCGGTGTCGTAGAACTGCGCGAGCCAGCCCGCGATGCTCGTGCCGAGGGCCACGGACAGGAAGAACAGCGCCACCATCTGCGTGTGGAAGTGCGCCGGGGCGAGCTTCGTCGTCACCGACAGACCGACCGGCGAGACGAGCAGTTCGGCGATCGTGAAGACGAACAGGATGCCGACGATCGCCAGCAGCGGAGTCGAGTTGGGTCCGCCGCCCGCCCAGGGCAGGAACAGCAGGAACGCGAGACCCATGATGATCGTCCCGACGCCGAACTTGACGGGCGTCGAGGGCTGACGCGAGCTCATCTTGGTCCAGACGGCGGCGAACACCCCCGACAGGATGATGATGAAGACGGGGTTGATCGACTGCACCCAGGAGACCGGCATCTCCCACCCGAACAGCGAGCGGTCCAGCTTCTTGTCGGAGTAGATCGTCAGCACCGTGAACTGCTGCTGGTACAGCGACCAGAAGCCGACGCTCACGATGAACAGCGGGATGAATCCCAGCACCCGCGAGCGCTCGGTACCGGTGATCTGCCGCGACGCGATGATCACGATGAAGTAGGCGATCGCCGCACCGAGCGTGAAGAGGATGACGACGCCCGCCAGGTTGTCGGCTCGGATCACGCCGACGAGGACCAGCACCACGATCAAGGCGATACCGGCGAGCCCGATCCCGATCATGAGCGGATAGCGGCTCCGCGGCAACGGGTTCGGGATGATGCGCGACGTCGAAGGCAGCGACCGCCGCCCGAACGAGTACTGCACCAGTCCGATCGCCATGCCCACGGCGGCCAGGCCGAAGCCCCAGTGGAAGCCGACGGTGGTCTGCAGCAGCCCGGTCAGCAGCGGCCCGAAGAACGCCCCGAGGTTGATGCCCAGGTAGAAGAGCGAGAAGCCCGCATCACGGCGGGGGTCCTCGGGCGAATAGAGCGTGCCGACCACCGAGGTCGCGTTGGCCTTGAGTCCCCCCGAGCCGATCGCGATCAGCACGAGCCCGACCCCCACGCCGCCGACCCCGGGAATGAGGGCGAGCGCGAGGTGCCCTGCCATGATCACGATCGCGCTGAAGAACAGCACGCGCTCCGACCCGAGCAGCCGGTCGGCCAGCCACGCTCCGAGGATTGTGGCGAGGTAGACCGCTCCGCCGTATGCGCCGACGATCCCGGTGGCGACCCCTTCGTCGATGCCGAGACCGCCCTCGGCGGCGGAGTAGTAGAGGTAGATGAGCAGGATGCCCTGCATGCCGTAGAAGCTGAATCGCTCCCACATCTCCACGCCGAACACATGGGCGAGCGCGAACGGCTGACCGAAGAACCGCGTGTCGGAGTCGCCCTTGTTCTCGGCGTAGAGCGTGGCCGAATCGGTGCTCACGGCCGCGGCATCCTTCCCGCTCGCTGCCGACACGTCGCGTGGGTCGTCGTGGCTCATGGCGTCAGAGTAGCGCTCCGCGCCCACCGGGTGGGGTGACACGAGACGCCGGATGCCGCGGCATCCGGTGTCTCAGCGCGTCGGCGGATCCCGCCTGCTGTCTTCGGGCAGGGACGGGTGCCGCTCGTGCGGATCACGGGCGCGGGGGATGAACAGGGCCACGACGAACGCGATCGCCGCGGCGCCGAGACCGAGCACGAACGACATCGTGAAGGCGGTGGTCGTCGGAACCTGGACGCCGTCGAGGGTGGTCGAGTACGACGCGAGCACCGCGCCGATGACCGCCGCCGCGGTCGAGGTGCCCAACGACCGGAAGAGCGCGTTGAGGCCGTTGGACGCACCGGTCTCGGACGGCGGCACCGAGCGCATGATGAGCATGGGCATCGCGGCATAGCCGAACCCGATGCCCACGCCGATGATGATGTTCGCGACCAGGATGTGCCACACCTCCGACGAGAACGCCAGGGTGAACGCGTACGCCGCGACGAGCGAGATGGCACCCAGCACCAGGAGGAGTCTGGGTCCGACCGTGCGCGCCATGCGGCCCGAAAAGGGCGAGAGCACCATCATCACGAGGCCCGACGGCATGATGATCAGGCTGGCCGCGACCAGCGACAGCCCGAAGCCCGCGCCGGTCGAGACGGGCAGCTCGAGCATCTGCGGGTACGCGACGTTCGAGGCGAACAGCGAGAAGCCCATGGCGATCGACGCGATGTTCGTCAGCAGCACCGGTCGGCGCGCGGCGACGCGGAGATCGAGCAGCGGCTCGGCGATCCGCAGCTCGAACCAGCCCCACGCCAGCAGCACGACCACGCCGCCGACCCCGCACACCAGCACCGCAGGCGAGGTCCAGCCCCACTCGTTGCCTCGCGAGATCGCGAGCAGCAGACCGACGAGTCCGACGGTGAGCCCGGCGGCGCCGACGAAGTCGAACCGGCCGGCGGTGCGCAGCACGCTCACCGGGACGATCCACAGCACGAGCACGAAGACCACCGCCCCGAGGCCCGCCGCCATCCAGAACAGCACGTGCCAGTCGCTGTATTCGGTGATGACGGCGCTGATCGGCAGGCCGAGCGCGCCTCCCACGCCCAGCGTCGCGCTGATCAGCGCGATCGCGGAGTCGACGCGCTCCTCGTGCAGCACATCGCGCAGGATGGCGATGCCGAGCGGGATCACGCCGGTGATCGCCCCCTGCAGCGCGCGGCCGACGATCACTCCGATGATGCCCGGCGACAGGGCGGCGATGACCGATCCGAGCACCATCACCGCCACGAGCACCAGCACGATCCGCCGCTTGCCGTACATGTCGCCGAGGCGCCCCGAGATCGGTGTCACGACCGCGGCCGCGAGCAGCGTCGCGGTCACGACCCAGGCCGTGTCCTCGCGGCTCGCGTGCAGCAACTCGGGCAGCTTCGACTGGATCGGCACCATGAGCGTGAACATGAACGACGACGCGAGCCCCGCGATCGCGAGCACGGCGATCACCGCGCCCTGGCGGGGCATCCGGGTCAGATTTCTACGATCGTCACGCCCGGAGCCCATCACTTCAGGCTATCGGCGGAGTGATGCCTCCCGGGCCGAGGCGCGGAAGGCCCCGTCGACCGCCTCGATCCACCGGCGCAGACTCGCCCGGGCTTCGGGTGTGTCAGGGTAGCGAACCCGCAGATGCAGCCCGCTCCCGTTCACGATGAACCACACCATCACCCCGTCGGTCGGGATCACCGCTGACACGTGCTGCACGCGGAGCGCGTCATCCAGCTGCACCGGCAGCCGTCGCGCGTCGAGCCAGGAGAGCGCGAACATCCCCGGCCCCGCGGGCATGCCGCTCGGACCGAAGATCGGCGCCAGCGGGTAGGACCCGAGCGCGAGGGACTGCTTCACGGCCGCCGCGCACGCGGCGGGGTCGGGGTCGTCGCACTCCAGCACCGCGTTCGTGATGAACCAGCCGACCGCCCCGTGCCAGCTCTCGTCGTGCCGGCTGTGCACCGGGAAAACCGCGCGCAGAGCGGACGCCGCGACCTCGGCCGTCACCGTCGTCAGCAGCGACACCGACAGCGAGATGAGGCGCACCCCCGCCGCGGCCGCCCGTGCCTCGAAGGCGTCGAGCTCGGCCGCGTCGAGCAGATCGTGCACCTCCACGACTTCGGGTCGCCGTTGCGACAGGTCGCCCAGCGGCATCGGGAACACCGGCATCGATCCGTCGCCGCGGGCGAGCACCCCCGCCCACTGCTGCTGAACCTCGGCGGGCGCCGGCCCGGCGGCGGCCAGCTGCGCGGTGTGGACGGCGAAGGGGGTCGCCGGCTCGAGCGCCGCGCCCGGATCCCGCCCCCCGCGCACGTCATCCAGGCACGTGACGAGGTCGCGGACGAGTACCTGCAGCGACCACATGTCGACGTGGGAGTGGTCGGAGCCGATCAATACGACGGGTCGGGGATCGATGGCGGACTCGGCGTTACCCCCGTTCTCGGCCCCGGGCGGGGGCTCGACGACGATCAGCCGGTGCGACGGACGCGCGAACGGCCGGCAGTGGGCATCGAACACCCGCCGGACGATCCGGCGTGCCTCCTCGCCGTCGTCGGCGGCGGAATGCTCCTGCCACCGCCCGGGGCCGAGGGGGATCTCATGCAGGCGCACGGCGTCGCCGCCGGCTCCGGCCTCGTCACCTCCGCCGGGCGAGAAGGCCGTGCGCAGCGTTCCGTGCCGGGCGACGACGGCGTCCCACGCCGTCGCGAGCTCGGCGCGTAGGCGGGCGCTCGGATCCGTCACCGGCCCGCGGGGGGTCGCGGCCGCCTCCGGCACACGGAAGGCGATCGCCATCCAGGATCCGGGTCGATCGCCCTCACCCACGTGACGCCCCTGATCGAACGAGACGGGCACGGATGCCGCATCCGCCCCCGCCTCATCGAAGCCGTAGCTCATCACCCGGCCCGGAGGCAGGGAGATGAGGGCGACGTTGGTGAGGCGCATGGCGCCGTAGTCTAAATGGACGACGTTTCGACTCTGCGACATCCCGCCCGTTCCGCATCCCCGGAGGACCGTTGCCCACTCTCGAGGTCCGCGGCGCCGTGCTGGACTACGACATCGCCGGCGAGACCGGTCCGCTGGTGGTGCAGCTGCACGGCCTCACGTCCTCGCGCGACCGCGACGCGCAGCTCGGACTCGACCTGTCGCGTGCGTTGCGCGGCCATCGCGTGCTGCGGTACGACGCCCGTGGGCACGGCAACTCGACGGGGACGAGGGATGCCGCGGACTACCGCTGGGATCGCCTGGCGGGTGACCTGCTCGCTCTGCTCGAGCACGTCGCCCCTGACGAGCGCGTGCACGGCGTCGGGCCGTCGATGGGCACCGGCACGCTGCTGCACGCAGCGGTGCGGCGTCCCAAGAGGTTCGCGAGCCTCACCTTCGTGACCCCGCCGACGGCCTGGAAGACGCGCCGCGCCCAGGCCGCGCGCTACCTCGACAACGCGCGGCTCGTCGAGCGCCTCGGGCTGAGCGCGTTCGTGGAGCAGGGGAGCACCGCACCCGTTCCGCCGGCCCTGGCCTACGCGCCGGAGACGCGTCCGCGGGTGGACGAGGCGCTGCTGCCGACCGTGATGCGCGGCGCCGCCTCGACAGATCTGCCCCCGCGCAAGCAGATCGCGCGCATCCAGGCGCCGACGCTCATCCTCGCGTGGACGCGAGACCAGGCCCACCCGATGAAGACCGCCAACAGGCTGCACGAGACGATCGACTCGAGCCGCCTCGTCGTGGCCCGCAGCCCGTACGGCATCATGGCCTGGCCCGGGCTGTTCGCCGAGCATGTCACGACGACGCGCTGAACCCCGCGCGCCGCCCTGATCTCCGCTGCCCCTCCGCGCGAACGTTCGCGACGCGCCGTATGCAGCGTATGCGCCGTCGTCGTGACGGCATGTCGCGACCGTTCGCGGCGAACGGGAGGGGTTCGCGGTGAACGGGAGGCGAACGAGGGAACGGGGCGGGAACGCGACGCCGGGGGAGGGCGACGGCCGCGACCGGGTGCCAGACTGACGGGATGGCAGACCACGAACCCTCCTCCGCCCTCGAGATCCGCGAGCTCGCCACCGTCGCGCAGGTCTTCGAGGCATCCGCGGTCCTCGGCGAGGTCTGGGGCGGAGACCGCTCGGGAATGCCGCCGAACCTGCTGCGCGCGCTCGCCCATGCCGGCAACTACGCGGTCGGGCTCTACGACGGCGACACGATGGTCGGGGCATCCGTCGCCTTCTTCGCCGCACCCGCAGCCCGCTCGATGCACTCGCACATCACCGGAGTGCTGCCGGGTCTGCAGAGCCAGGGACTCGGGCGCCTGATCAAGCAGCATCAGCGGGAATGGGCGTTCGCGCGAGACGTCGGACACATCACCTGGACGTTCGATCCGCTCGTCTCCCGCAATGCGCACTTCAACTTCCGGGTGCTGGGGGTGCGCGCGACCGAGTACCTCGTCAACCAGTACGGCCCGATGGACGACGGAGTGAACCGCGGCGACGAGTCCGATCGCATCATGGTGTCGTGGGCGCTCGCCGCCCCGCCGGTGCCCACTCCCACGGGTGACCGGGTCGTCGCCACCGTCGAGGTGCCGCACGACATCGCCGCTCTCCGCGACGAGTCGCCATCGGATGCCGCGGCCTGGCGCATCCGCGTCCGCGAGGCCGTGCTCGGTCATCTCGCGGACGGGCTCGTCATCGGCGGCTTCGACGATGAGCGCGGGTACCTGTTCATCCGGCCGTGATGATCGATCTGAACACCGATGTATCACGGAGCCATCCGATCGCTCCTCGTCTCCGAAGAACAAGCGCGAGCGGCCGCAGGGTCGCCGTCACGGACACGGGAGATGGACATGCGGGCATACCTGGAGCGGGCCACGCGCCGCATGCATCCGTCGAACCCGGGTTCCGCTGTTCCACGGCAGTCGGTGAGTCGCAGCGCGAAGGCCCTCCAGCCGCGCGCCGCGCGCACCACCTTCGTGCCGGTCCGCGACCTGGCCGCCTTCTGAGGCGCTGAGGGAGCCGCCCGAGGCCGGGCATCCGTCGACACCTGGGGAGGAATCGACGGACCAGCCCGGCCTCCGGGCGCACATCGCTGCTTCCTCCGGGTCACGGGACTCGCCGGAAGCCGGGCATCTGCCGAAGTCCGGGGGGATTCGGCGGATCGGCCCGGCTTCCGGCGCATCTCCGACGCCCGGTCCCCGGCCCCACTAGCCTGAGCCCATGCCCATCGCCCGGCCTGCCGCATCCGTCTCCCTCGAAGGATTCGAGCTGCGCGTGCTCCGGATCCCCCTCGTCGCACCCTTCACCACGAGCTTCGGCACCGAAGAGGTGCGCGAAGCGATCGTCGTGCGCGCGCTGACGACCGACGGCGAGGGATGGGGCGAGATCGTCACCGCGGCGGCGCCGCTCTATTCGAGCGAGTACACGCAGGGAGCATGGGATGTTGCGCGTCGATTCCTCGTGCCCGCACTGCTCGCGCAGGGCACGGTCGCGCCGGAGGAGGTGTCCGGAGTACTCGCGCCGTTCGTGGGACACCGCATGGCGAAGGCGGGGATCGAACTCGCCGTGCTCGACGCGGGACTCCGCGCCGAAGGCCGGGTGCTCGGCGAATACCTGGGTGCGGTGCACGACCGGGTCCCGAGCGGGGTGAGCGTCGGCATCCAGCGCGATCCGGCGGCGCTCGTCGACGTCGTCGGCGGATATCTGGACGAAGGCTACGTGCGCATCAAGATCAAGATCAAGCCGGGCCGCGACATCGCCGAGACGGCCGCGCTGCGCGAGGCATTCGGCGGCATCCCGCTGCAGGTCGACGCGAACTCGGCCTACACGCTCGCCGACATCGACACCCTGGCCGAGCTCGACCGATTCGATCTCCTCCTGATCGAGCAGCCGCTGCAGGAGGACGACATCGTCGACCACGCCACCCTCGCCCGGGCGCTGCGCACCCCGGTGTGCCTGGACGAATCGATCGTGTCGCGCAAGGCCGCTGCCGACGCGCTGGCCCTGGCGGCGGCATCCGTCGTCAACATCAAGGCCGGACGGGTCGGCGGCTATCTCGAGGCGGTCGCGATCCACGATCTGTGTCGGGATGCCGCGATCCCGGTGTGGTGCGGAGGCATGCTCGAGACCGGTATCGGCCGCGCGGCCAACGCCGCCCTCGCCGCACTTCCCGGCTTCACGCTGCCGGGGGACGTGTCGGCCTCGAGTCGCTTCTACGCCCGCGACATCGTCACCGAACCGGCGGTGCTCGAAGACGGACACGTCCGCGTGCCGACCGGGCACGGGATCGGGGTCCAGATCGACGAGATCGCCCTGGAGGACTTCACCGTGGCCCGCGAGACCGTCCGGCGCTGAGCAGGCGCGCCCGACGGGGTTTGGTCAGAGCCCTGCGAGCGCCTCGTCGAGGTCGGTGATGAGGTCGTCGACGCTCTCGATCCCGACCGACAGGCGCGCGAGCTCCTCGGGGACGGCGAGTTCGGTGCCCCGCACCGATGCGTGCGTCATCGCGTCGGGGTAGTTCATGAGCGATTCCACGCCACCGAGCGACTCGGCCAGCTGGAAGAGCCGGGTGGACTCCGCGAAGCGCCGGGCGGTGGCGCCGTCGGCGAGCTCCACCGACACGATTCCGCCGAAGCGGGACATCTGCGCCGCCGCCAGATCGTGGCCGGGGTGGGACGTCAGGCCGGGGTAATGCACCCGCGCGACGCGGTCGTGCCCCGAGAGGAACTCCGCGATCGCCTGCGCGTTCTCGCTGTGACGCTGCATGCGCACGCCGAGGGTCTTGATGCCGCGCGTGGTGAGCCAGGCGTCGAGCGGGCCCGAGACGGCGCCCGCCGCGAACTGCAGGAACTTCGCCTGCTCGGCGAGGGCGTCATCGTTGGTCACGAGGGCGCCACCGACCACGTCGGAGTGGCCGCCGAGGTACTTGGTGGTGGAATGCACGACGACGTCGGCCCCCAGGGCGAGCGGGTTCTGCAGAGCCGGGGAGGCGAAGGTGTTGTCCACGACGACGAGGGCGCCCGCCTGATGGCCGAGCCGGGCGAGTCCGGCGATGTCGGTGATCCGCAGCAGCGGGTTGCTCGGCGTCTCGACCCAGACGATGCGCGCCGGCCGCTCCTCGAGCGCGGCCGCGACGGCGCTCAGGTCGCTCATGTCGACGATCCGCAGCCCCACGCCCCAGGGGGCGAGCACGCGGGCGAGCAGGCGGTACGTGCCGCCGTAGACGTCGTTGCTGAGCAGCACCTCATCACCCGGCGTGAGCACCGCGCGCAGCAGTGCGTCCTCCGCGGCGAGGCCAGACGCGAACGACAGCCCGTGGGCGCCGCCTTCGATCGCCGCGAGCTGCTCCTCGAGCGCCGTGCGCGTCGGGTTGCCGCTTCGGCCGTACTCGTACCCGGCGTGCAGGCCGCCGATGCCGTCCTGGGCATACGTCGTCGAGAAGTGCACCGGCGGGATGACGGCCCCGGTCGTGGGGTCGAACTCCTGACCCGCGTGCACCGCCCGGGTGTCGAAGCCGCGGGGGGTGGCGGACGAGGACTGGCTCATGCGTGTTCTCCTTCGTGAGAGATGTGGGGGACGGATGCCGCGGGGTGGCGGTCTCCGTGGGCGGCGACGTCGTAGCCGTGGTCACGCATCCAGTCGTCGTCGAAGATCTTGGTGAGGTAGCTGCGTCCGTGGTCGGGGAGGAGGACGACCACGACGGCATCGCCGGGCAGGTCGCGGGCGGCGCGGAGGGCGCCCACCACGGCCATGCCGCTGGACCCGCCCACGAGGAGTCCCTCCTCACGCGCCAGGCGTCGCGTCATCGCGAACGACTCCGCATCCGAGACGCGGTGGAACTCGTCCACCACGGTCGGGTCGAAGGTCGCGGGCCAGAAGTCCTCTCCGACACCCTCGACGTCGTACCCGTGCACGGGGCCACCGGAATACAGCGAGCCCTCCGGCTCGACCCCGACGATCCGCACCGTCTGCGCCGAGGCATCCCGCAAGTAACGTCCGGTACCGGTGATGGTGCCCCCGGTGCCGACGCCCGCCACGAAGTGCGTCACCCGGCCGTCGGTGTCGCGCCAGATCTCGGGCCCGGTGCTGTCGTAATGGCCGCGGGGGCCGTTCTGGTTCGCGAACTGGTCTGGTTTGAACGCCCCCGGGATCTCGCGGGCCAGGCGGTCGGACACGCTGTAGTAGGAACGGGGGTCTTCGGGCGGCACCCGGGTGTCGGTGACGACCACCTCGGCGCCGTAGGCCCGCAGTACCGCGACCTTCTCGCCCGCGAACTTGTCGGGGACGACGAAGACCATGCGGTAGCCGCGCTGCAGGGCGATCAGCGCGAGGCCGACACCGGTGTTGCCGCTCGTCGGCTCGACGATCGTGCCGCCGGGCTTCAGGAGGCCGTCGCGTTCGGCGGCGTCGATGATGGTGCGGGCGATGCGATCCTTCGACGAGCCGCCGGGGTTGAAGTACTCGACTTTGGCGAGGACCGTCGCTGCGATGCCGTCGGTGACGCGATCGAGCCGGACGAGAGGAGTGTTGCCGACGAGGTCGGCCACGCTGGAGGCGTAACGCACGAGAGGAATCCTTGGGTGTTGCCGCGCAGGGGCGGAAGGTGTCGGGGTCGCGGGAGGGGTGCCGGAGGCACTCAGCGACAACAACGACAGGTCAACACGCAGACGAGCATACCGGCATCGCCGCCTCGAGCGCCCGGAGTCATCGCCCGAATCCCAGCCGACGCATAGGCTGAGCACATGTCAGCCCGGCCGCGCCGCAGCACCACGGCGACACCCACGTCCCGCCCCCGTCGAGGTCTTGCCCTGCTCACCGCGGGGATGACGATGGCGCTCGCGCTGAGTGCCTGCACCGCCGGAACCGACGACAACGGCGGAAGCGATCGAGGCGACTTCGCCGACGACGGCTGCACGAGCGTGGTCGTCGCGACGTCATCGGAGAAGGTCAACATGCTCGACGCGCTCGCGGCGGCCTTCAAGGAGTCACCCGAGGCGAAGGCGCTCGACACCTGTGCGACCGTCCGCCCCATCAACGTGTCGTCCGGCGATGCCACCCGCAACCTGACCGCCGGCGGCGACTGGCCCGACGCCGACAACCGTCGGTGGCCCACGATGTGGTCGCCGGCCTCGACCGTGTGGACCGAGCGTGTGGCCGCCGCCGCGTCGCCTGCACTCGTCGGCGAGCCCGCGTCCTTCACTCACACGCCCGTCGTGTTCGGCGTGCCCGAGACCATGGCGCGGGCCCTCGGTTGGCCCGGCACACCGATCGGGATCGCCGATCTCGAGCGACTCTGTTCCGACCCCGAGGGTTGGGGCAGTGTCGGAAAGTCCATTTGGGGATCGTTCAAGATCTCCAAGACGAACCCGAACACCTCCACCACGGGACTCTCGGCCATCCTGATGCAGTCGTACGAAGCATCCGGAAAGACATCGGACCTGACGACGGCCGATGTCGCGGCGGCGGCCGAGTTCTCGCGGGTGTTCGAGGAATGCGTCATCCACTACGGCGACACCACGGGCAAGGTGCTGACGACCCTGGCCGAGGAGTCGCAGAACGGCGCCGGCGGATCGGGCTACGTCTCGGCTGTGGCGCTCGAGGAGACGTCGCTGCTGAACTACAACCAGGGCAACCCCGACTCGCACACCGTGCAGCCGGGTGAGACCCTGACCCCGCCGAAGGAGAAGCTCGTCGCGGTCTACCCGAAGGGTGGCTCGATGTGGTCGGACAACCCGATCACCGTGCTCGGTGCGTCGTGGGTCACCGACGAGCAGCGCACCGCAGGGGCCGCCTTCGCGGCGTTCGTCCAAACCGCGGACGCGCAGAAGATCCTGCCCGGCTTCGGCTTCCGCCCGCTGGACGAATCGGTGCCGCTCGGCGAGCTGTTCACCACCGATTACGGCGTCGACCCGGCGCAGCCCGCGATCACCCTGCCGCGTCCCGGCGTCGACGTGGTGTCTGCCGCGATCGACCAGTGGACGCAGATCCGCAAGCCCTCGTCCGTACTCGAAGTGATCGACATCTCGGGGTCGATGGACGACTCGATCGGCGATGGCCGCTCCAAGCTCGACGGCGCGATCGAGGGCGCGCAGTCCACCCTCGACCACTTCCGCCCAAGCGACGACGTCGGCGTGTGGGCGTTCACGACGGGTATCTCCTCGGCGGCGGGCAACGGAATCGGTGTCATCCGCGACGTCACGCCGCTGGCATCCGATCTCGAGTCCCTGAGCTCGTCGCTCGATGATCTGCGCTTCGCCGACCGGCAGGGCACCCCGCTGTACGACGCGATCTCGGCCGCCTACGACGAGATGACCGCGCGGGCCGAGCCCGGCCGCATCAACGCGATCGTGGTGCTGTCGGACGGCCAGGACACCGACTCGGCGATCTCGCTTGATTCGCTGGTCGCCAAGATCGGCACCGCGTCGCGCGAAGGCGGCGACGACGCACCGGTGCGCATCTTCCCGATCGCGTACGGCGAAGGCGCCGACACCGGAGCGCTGCAGCGCATCGCCGAAGCGACCGGCGGCCAATGGTTCGACGCGTCCGACGCGAAGAAGATCGATCTCGTCTTCGCGTCCGTCATCAACAACTTCTGACGAGCGCAGCATGGGATTCGTGTTCACCGACGCCGGCGGCTATGTCGATGATGCGGTCGATGGGCTCGCGCAGGGGCACGTCTTCGTCTCTTCCGAGGTCGACGGCGCCGCTGCGCTGACCTCGTCCCTGCAGCAGCAGATCTCGGATGCCTCGATCGGCGTCGCCGTCTTCTCGGACAACGCCGCGCTCGAGGCATCCGGACCCGAGATCGTGTCGCAGCTCGCCGAACGCACCGGGTACGACACCATCATCGTCGCGGTGGGTGGCGACCTGTCCGCGGGTTCGCGCGTGATCGAGCCGGCCGGTGAGGCCATGCGCATGGCCAATCAGGCCGAAGGGTCTGCCACTTCCGTCGGCCAAGCGCTGACCGAGACGATCCAGAGCGTGGTCGCGGCCTCCGATCAGCCATCGCCGGCGGCTGGGTCGGACGGCGGACCCCTCATCGGGGTCGTGCTCGTGGTCGTCGCCCTCGTCGCGGTGGTCGGGGTGACGTGGGGCGTCGTGCGCGGCCGACGATCGCGGGCCGATGGGGCCGGGCGCGGCCTGCCTGACGAGATGCGCGCTCACGTCGCGGCGCTTCGGGCGCTCAGCGGCGAATACGACGCCGTCGGCGCGCGCGGCAATGGGATCGCTGCGCAGACCGGCGCTGAGATCGCCGTGATCGCGGCGAACGTGACCGAACTCTTCGCCCGGCTCGGCAGGCGGAACGACGAACAGAGCGGCATCGCCGCCACCGAATACGACGACAAGCTCCGCAAACTCACGGCTGCGCTCGACCGGGATTACCTCCTCGACATCCTGACCCACCCGAACCTCTGGGACGATCCCGGAGGCCGCATCGACGAGGTCCGCGGCGCCGTCACCGCGGTCTCAGAGGAACTGGTCGAGAACATCAAGCAGGTCAACGCCCGCCGCGGCCTGCAGTTCCAGGTTTCTCTGGACGGGCTTATCGGCGGACGGAAAGAGCTGCGCGACTGGGAGCGCCAGTTCGACGACGCGTCGGGCGACGGCCCCGCGAACTGAGGGCGATGTCGCACTCGCGCCGCGCCGTCAGCCGCGACGCCAGTCGTCGCTCTCGAGGTGCGATCCCGCCTGCGGTCCCATCAGCAGCATTCCGCCGTCGACGACCCAGCTGGCGCCGCTGACGTAGCTCGCGGCCGGGGAGGCGAGGAAGGCGACGACTCCGGCGATCTCTTCGGCGCGGCCGGGGCGGGCCAGCGGGATGCCGGGGCGCCGCGTCTGTTCGGCCTCTTCCGAGGTCATGTCGTTGAGCGGTGTGGCGATCTCACCGGGAGCGACCGCGTTGACCGTGATGCCCTGCGCACCCAGCTCGAGCGCCATCGTCTTGATGAGCCCGCCCAGGCCGTGCTTGGCGGCGACGTAGGCCGCGGATCCCGCCCGCGGGGCGTGCTCGTGCACGCTGCTCACGGCGATCAGTCGCCCGCCTGCGTCGGCCTTCGACATGTGCCGTGCGGCGGCCTGCAGCCCCACGAAGGCGCCGTCGAGGTTGAGCGCGACATCCGCCCGCCAATCCTCCACCGAGAGGTCGAGGAACGCGCCGCCCGAGCCGCCGCCGGCGTTGTTGACGAACACGTCGAGGCCGCCCAGGTCGTCGATGAGCCCGTCGATGACGGCCGCCGCCCCGTCGAGGTCGGTCGCGTCGAACTGCACGACGAACGCCTTCCGGCCGCGGGAGCGCACCCCCTCCGCCGTCTCCTCGGCGCCCTCCTTGTCGCTGTGCCACGTGACACCGACGTCCATTCCGGCGTCCGCCAGGGCCAGGGCGGTGGCACGGCCGATGCCGGAATCGGAGGCGGTGACGATGGCGCGGTGCGGTGCGAATACAGAGGACGTGGAAGTCATGTCCTCGACGCTAGACGCGGGGTGCGACACCGGCGCGGGGGTTTACAGGGCCGCGGCGAGACGTTAGGCGGGGCGCGTGCTGCGGCGGAGGCGGGGGGATGCCGCGGGGGCGCCGCGTACCCGGCGCTGACGGCCGGATACGATGCTGATCGTGCGGAGCTTCGACGAACCACTCGGATTCCGCCCTCGGAGGGTCGTGGTCGCCGGTGTGTCCGGTACGGGCAAGACGACGCTCGCCGCGCGGATCGCCGTCGCGCTCGACGCTCCCCACACCGAGATCGACGCGCTGTTCCACGGTCCGGGCTGGACTCCTCGGGAGGAGTTCCAGAGCGACGTGCGCGCCCTGGTCGCGGGGGAGGCGTGGACGACGGAGTGGCAGTACTCCACCGCGCGGCCGCTGCTCTCGGAGCGCGCCGACCTGATCGTCTGGCTCGACCCGCCGTTCCTCACGGTCACGCTGCCGCGTGTCGTCCGGCGCACCCTCCGGCGGCGCGTCCGCCGGGAGGTGCTCTGGAACGGCAACATCGAACCGCCGCTGTGGACCTTCTTCACCGACCCCGAGCACATCGTGCGCTGGGCGTTCGCCACGAGGAAGAAGTACGCCCGGCAGGTGCCGCAGCTGGAGGCCGAGCATCCGCACCTCACCGTCGTGCGGCTCCGCTCGCAGCGCGAGATCGAGGAGTGGCTCCGGGGACCGCTCGCCGAGGCGATGAGGCTGCGGGGCTAGAGGACCCGGAGCGGCGCGAGGCTCAGAAGTCGCCGCGGACGTCTCGGACGAATCCCTCGACGTGCTTCCGCAGTGCGTCGATGCGCCGATCGCGGGCCGCTTCGCGGTCGAAGCCGAGGTAGGCGCTCGGGGGCAGAATGCGCACGTTCCGCGAGCATTCGAAGTTCTCGCAGATCAGCGTGCCCACCGTGTCGCCGCGCCGGCCGGCGTCACCTGCCCGTTTCGTCGTGTAGAACACCACGTCGTTGGGCAGCTGGACGTCGGCGCACCAGGAGCACTGCGGCCGGCTGCGGGCGCGCGAATCGGTCTGACGCAGGAGCAGCCCGACAGGCTCATCGTCGATATCGGCCACGATGTAGCTGACGTTCGGGAGCTTGGGGTCCCGCCAGCCGAGATAGTCTCGCGTGCCGAAGTCGAGCTCGTCGAAGTCTGCGGGCAGCGCGATGTTCTTGCGTTCGCTGCGGGACGCGTTGAGGAAGGATGCCCGGACCTGGGCCTCGGTGAAGATACGCATGCGCGTGCTTTCTGTGCGGTCGCCGCGTGGCGACGTTCGTGAGGGAGGGGTGCCCGAAGGCGGGTGCCGGCCGGAGCGCGGACACGCTCGGCGGGCGTCGTGGCGGATGAGCCTCAGGCTCGCTCGCCTGTCGACGCGGTGCGCGTCGACGACCTCCCCACGCCCGAAGGCCGCACACGAGTGTTCACGCGCCCGAGTGTACGCCCGGCCCGGTCTGTGGGTGGCTCAGTGGGCGGCGGGCATCACGACGACCTTGCCGTGGAGGTTCCCCGTCGCCGCTTCCACATGGATCTTCGGAAGCTCGCTCAGGGGGACGCGCTGAGCCACGTCGACGACGAGCTCGCCGCTGTCGATCAGGCCGACCAGTCGTGCCAGTTCGTCGACGTCCGGTTGTACGAACACGCTCGCCGTCCGGACTCCCCGTGCGGCGTCGCCGGGGGTGTCCATCCAGGCCGTGGTGGCCACGACGATCCCGCCGTCGCGAACGAGCGGAACCAACGCCTCGAACTCCCCGGGGCTGAGGGGCGCGAGGTTGAGCAGCAGATCCACGGGTTCACTGACCGACTCGGGAATGGTGCTTCGCGTGTGATCGATGATCTCGGCCGCGCCGGCTGCCGTCACGGCATCGCGGCTGCGCGGGCTCGCGGTGGCGATGACGTACGCCCCGGCGTGCGCAGCGAGTTGGACGGCATATCCGCCGACCGATCCGCCGGCGCCGGCGATCAGCACCCGCTGACCGCTCGTGAGGCCGCCCAGATCGAACAGCGCCTGCCAAGCCGTGAGTGCGACCGACGGGAATGCCGCGGCGTCAGCGAGGTCGATGCTGGTGGGGGCCTTCACGAGGACGTCGGCCGGGGCGACGACGTACTCGGCGGCGGACCCGTCCGCTCCCATCGGAAGGAAGCCCACCACGGCGTCTCCGACCGCGAGGTCGTTCACGCCCTCACCGAGAGCCTCGATGGTTCCCGAGACGTCGTAGCCGGGCACGTGGGGCAGCGCCACCGGGAAGGGCAGCGTACCGCTGCGGATACCGGAATCGGCCGGGTTGAACGCCGACCCGGCGACGCGGATCAGCACCTGCCCTGCGCCCGCGACAGGTCGGTCGGCGTCTTCGTAGCGGAGAACCTCGGGGCCCCCGAATTCGTGGAAACGCACTGCCTTCATCATGATGTTCTCTTTTCGTTCCAGAAGTGCTTCGAATGTGAAGCAACAAGGAGGAATGTATCACTGCTTCAGATTCGAAGCAAGTGCTTTGAGTTCGTAACACGCCGTAGGCTGTCGGCATGCCCGAAGAGTCCCGTTCCCTCGATCCCACGGAGTTGGGCGCGTACTTCTCGCTCATCGAGGTGAGCAGCCTGCTCAGGCACGCGGTCGAGCAGCAGCTGCGGGACGCCGGCGATCTCAGCTATGTGCAGTTCCAGCTGCTGGCCCGGCTGGGTGACTCGGCGGACGGCAGTCACCGCATGACGGACCTGGCCGACGGGGTCGTCTACAGCCGAAGCGGCCTCACCTATCAGGCTCAGACGCTGGAACAACGAGGGCTGGTCACGCGGACTCCGTCGTCGGACGACGAACGCAGCACCACCGTCACCATCACCGACTCCGGCCGGAGGATCCTGGCGCAGGTGTTCCCGGGACACATCGCCCTTCTCGATGAGATGCTCTTCGCACCTCTCGCGCGCGGCGATGTCGAGCGGCTCGCCGAGGTGCTCGGTCGAGCACGCGATCACATGCGAGCGGCCCCTCCACGCTCGGCCGCGCCCCGCAGGCGCCGCTCGTCCACCTGAAGCGCGTCGGACGTGCTCCCGGCCGCTCCCCGTCTGCTCCCCGTCGATCGACCCGGGCCGCCTCGGTGGAGACGAGACTTGGGGTATGTCCCGACGTAAAGACGGAAGACCTCGCACACTCTCGCGAATGGCGGACGAGCCGCCCATCGACCGTGCTCCGCGCGCGGCCGACACGCGGGACGACGCGCCCGCGAGCGACAAGGAGAACTCCGCCGCCGACGCGCAGTGACCGTGCGCTCGCCCACGGAAGGGCGATGCCGGTTCGACGCGCGTTCGTTCGTGTCATTCCGCGGGCGGCGTGGGGTTCATTGCGACACCGACCGGACCCGGGGAAGAGCCCCTTCTCAACTAGAATCGACGGATGCCGCGGCATCCGTCCGTTGTCGGGTGAACGCGCGCACACCCCCTCCACGCACGCAACCCGACCATTGGAGCCACCATGGCCGAACAGTCCCGCCTCGATAAGGTCATCGCCCTCGCCCGACACCGGGGGTTCGTGTTCCAAGCGGGTGAGATCTACGGTGGATCCCGGTCCGCGTGGGACTACGGCCCGCTCGGCACGGAGCTGAAGGAGAACATCCGCCGGCAGTGGTGGCAGACCTTCGTCCGCGGCCGCGGCGACATGGTGGGACTGGATTCCTCGGTCATCCTCCCCAAGCGGGTGTGGGAGGCGTCGGGCCACGTCGCCACCTTCACCGATCCGCTCGTGGAATGCCTCAACTGCCACAAGCGGTTCCGCGCCGACAACCTCATCGAGGACTTCGAAGCCCGCAAGGGTCGCGTCGCGGAGAACGGCCTCGCCGACATCCCCTGCCCGAACTGCGGGGTCAAGGGCGACTACACCGAGCCCAAGGCGTTCTCGGGCCTCATGAAGACCTATCTCGGCGTCGTCGACGACGAATCCGCGGTCAACTTCCTGCGACCGGAGACCGCCCAAGGCATCTTCGTGAACTTCGGCAACGTGCTCACCTCCTCGCGGAAGAAGCCGCCGTTCGGGGTCGGCCAGGTCGGCAAAGCGTTCCGCAATGAGATCACGCCCGGAAACTTCATCTTCCGCACACGAGAATTCGAGCAGATGGAGATCGAGTTCTTCGCGCCGCCCGCCGAGGCGCAGCAGTGGTTCGAGCACTGGGTGGAGGCCTGCTGGGACTGGTTCATCGACCTCGGCATCGACCCCGCGCACCTCCGGCGCATCGACGTGCCCGAAGAGGACCGCGCCCACTACTCCGCTGGCACGATCGACGTCGAGTACGAATTCGGGTTCGCGGGCAAGCAGTGGGGCGAGCTCATGGGCGTCGCCAACCGTACCGACTTCGACCTCACCAACCACTCCGAGGCATCCGGCACGAACCTCACCTACTTCGATCAGGCCAGCGGCGAGCGCTACACGCCCTACGTGATCGAACCGTCGTTCGGCCTGACGCGCGCCATGATGGCGTTCCTCGTCGACGCCTACCACGAGGAGGAGGCGCCCAACGCGAAGGGCGGCACCGACGTCCGCACCGTCCTCAAGCTCGATCCGCGACTGGCCCCGGTGAAGGTCGCGGTGCTGCCGCTCTCGCGCAACGAGCAGCTCTCGCCGATCGCCCGCGAACTGGCCGCCGACCTGCGCGGGCACTGGAACATCGACTTCGACGACGCCGGCGCCATCGGCCGACGCTACCGCCGACAGGACGAAGTGGGCACCCCGTTCTGCGTGACGATCGACTTCGACTCCCTCGAAGACCGCGCGGTGACCGTCCGCGACCGCGACACCATGGGCCAGGAGCGCGTACCGCTCGAGGGTCTGCGCGCCTACCTCGCGGAGCGGTTGAAGGGCGCCTGAGCCGTGTTCACGTACACGGCCGGCGGGGAGGACGCCGGATTCGCGTTGATCGCCGATCATGTCGTCGTCCTGATCGACCGGTCCGCGGGCGTGGACTTCGTGACGGCCCTGTACCGGCAGCTGCAGGACGAGGACGGCGGGCTGGATGCTGCGCTCGACGCGATCGCGGGTGCCGATGTCGGCGCGGCCGTCGCGGTCGTCGAGCTCCGGCAGGCGCGCGAGCGCACGCTCCGCGCCGCCGTGCGCGGCGCGTTCTCCGTGGAGATGGGCGGCGGCGGGTCGACGAGGCTCGGCGGTCCGAGCAGACCCGACTGGAGCATGACCGAGGCGAGCGGCGTGCACCGCTTCACCCTGCGTGCCCCCGATGCCCCCGACCTCGACGCACTGCCGCTGCGCAGCGGGGTCGTGCGTGCAACGCGCGTCGACTTCGCGATCGATGACGGCGTGCCCCCGCGGCCGGGACTTCTCCCCGAGGACGAGACCACACGGCAGATGCCGATCCTGCGGCGCGAATCCGCCCGTCGCCCGGACCCGCAGCCGACGCAGGAGCGCGTCTCACGGCTCCTCCCGGCCGAACCGGTCCCGGCCGAACCGGCGACGGACGTACCGGTGACGGACGTGCCCGTGACGGGCGAGTCCGCACCGGCAGCGACTGACCCCGCCGCGCCCACTCCGGAGCAGTCCCCAGCGGGTCGCCCGACGGCACCGTTCCCCGCACCGCTCCCGATTCGCGCCTCGGCGCACGCTGCCGCAGACATACTCGGTGCCGCGCGCGGCCGCGACGATGACGGCGGAGTAGGCGGTCATGGCGCGGCCGACACCGGAACGGGTGGCCGCGGAACGGGTGGCCACGGAACAAGCGACCGCGGGGCAGGCGACCACGGAACCGGCGACCGCGGCGGCGATCACGCACTCGTCTCCGACACGCTCGCCCCCGCGGCATCCGGTCCTGCCGGTTGGATCTTCGGCCTGCCCGACGGCAGCGAGCTCGACGATCGGGCGCCCATCGTGTTCGGCCGGAAGCCGTGGCACCGACGTGGCCGTCTGGACGACGCCGTCCACGTCGTGGTCCCGTCGCCCCGGCGTGAGATCTCGGGCGAGCACCTCGAGATCAGGATCAGCGGATCCTCGGCCACCGCCCGCGATCTGGGCTCGACGAACGGCACCCTGCTCTTCTCCGGCGACGGCGCCCCCCGCCTCGTGCACGCGGGCGTCGAGGTTCCTCTCAGCCGCGGCGATATCCTTGACCTCGGGGAAGGTTTCTGCGTCACGGTAGGCGCACGACGACCGGCGTTCGCGCGTGCTGATGCCGCGGGCGCCCCGAGCTGATCTGCGAACGGAGCACTGCCGCGTGGCCAAACGTCTCATCGCGCCGCCGCCGACGCTGCCGGGCTACAGCTACGTGCGACCGCTCGGGTCGGGCGGCTTCGCCGACGTGTACCTCTTCGACCAGGATCTGCCGCGCCGTGTCGTCGCCGCGAAGGTGCTCACGAGCGATGTGGCCACTCCGGACGTGCTGCGCACGTTCAACGCCGAAGCCGACGTCCTCGCGCGGCTGAGCTCGCACCCCGCCGTCGTCACGATCTATCAGGCCAGCATCGCGGCCGACGGCCGACCGTATTTCATCATGGAGTACTGCCCCGACACGATGAGCGCCCGCTACCGCCGCGGCCCGCTCGCCATCGCCGACGTGCTCGACATCGGTGTCCGCATCGGCGGGGCGCTCGAGACCGCGCACCGCGCGGGACTCCTGCACCGCGACATCAAGCCGTCGAACATCCTCGTCACGAGCCTCGGCTCACCCGTGCTCGCCGACTTCGGCATCGCCGCCGCACTCGCGGCCGACGGTGACGACCTGATCGCGATGTCGGTGCCCTGGTCGGCACCCGAAGTGCTCGAGGAGCGCATCAGCGGTTCGGTCCCCAGCGAGGTGTGGAGCCTCGCCGCGACCCTGTACACGCTCCTCGCCGGACGCAGCCCCTTCGAGGCCGACCGCCGCGATCTCAATTCCCGCGATCAGATCACGGCGCGCATCATCAAGGCGAAGTACACGCCCACCGGACGTGCCGATGTCCCCGACCGCCTCGAGCAGGCCCTGGCGATCGCGATGTCGAAGGATCCGGACCGTCGTTTCCCGACAGTCCATTCCTTCGCCGAAGAACTGCGCTGGGTGCAGTACGAGCTCGGAGTGCCGCCCACCAACCTCGACGTCGCCGCCACCGAATGGGTGCGCGCCGCGGGACCGCTGGCGCTCGACGACGTCGAGCGTCGTGGACCCGCCGTGACGGTCGTCAACGCCCACTCCCGTCGTGCGGTGCGGGCCGAGAAGGCCGCCGCCGAAGCCCAGCGCGACCGCGACGGCCTCGTCATCCGAGAGCGCCGACGTGGACCGAGTCCGCTGGTCGCCGCGCTCATCGGAGCGGGTGTCGCGATCGTCGCGATGGTCGGCATCGGGATCGCCCTCCTCACCTCGGGAGTGCTCTGATGGCCATCACCGCCCGCCGCCGGGTCGCGCTGAAAGTCACGGCGATCATCGCCGCGGCCGCGGCGGTCGTCACGGTGGCCGTCGTCGCCAACGGCTACGACGCGCAGGAGGTCGACAAGCTCGAGACCTCGGTCTGGGTGACGCGGTCGGCGGGACAATACGCCCGCGTCGACACCAATCTGCGGCAGATCGACACGGTGCGCGACGCCGAGGATCCGTCCTGGGTCGCCCAGTCCGGGTCGGCGGCGGTCGTGTTCACCGACGGGCTGCAGAAGATCTGGAACGTCGACCCCGCAGACCCGAAGGCCATGATCGGGTCGTCGGATGCGGCGTCCGAGTCCGGTGGGGCATCCGTCGCCGAAGGCACCACGACCCCCGCCGGAACCCGCGACGTCGTGGCATCCGGCGACTGGACCGTGTACCTGACCGACACCGGCAAGGTGTTCGTGTCGCAGGTCTCGGCGGTGGGCGCCAGCGCCAGGCCCGTGCAGATCGACCCCCTGCGTGAAACGGCGAAGGAGGGGGACACGCCCTACGACGCGACGGCGGTCGCGGTCGCCGACGACGGCACGATCGTGATGTACTCCGCGGCCGAGCAGGCGGTCCGCCGCTACAACGCCCGCACGTCGACCTTCGCGGATGAGCGCACGGTCCTCGCCTCGCCCCCCGCCGAGGACGCCACGCTCGTGCTCACCGTCGTCGGCGGCCGCTGGGTGCTGGGCGAGACGGGCGGGGATCGCGTGTGGATCGACGGACATGAGGGCCCGGTCGACGTCGGTCTGGCGGCCGGCGCGGTCGCCCAGCGCGGGTCGTCCGACAGCGGCCGAGCGTACTTCGCCGACGAGACGGGTCTGGTCTCGGTCGACATCGAGCGCGGCACGGCGGAGCGGGTGCAGGCCGGGACCGGCACACCGGCGGCACCCACCCGTGTCGACGGGAAGCTCTATGCGGCGTGGCTCGACACGACCGCCGGCACGCTGTGGACCGAGGGCGGCGACCAGGTCACGCTGGAGGTGCCGGGGGGCGCGCTCGACCAGGTGCAGCAGCCCGAGCTGGTGATCGCCTCGAACGGGCGGCGCGCCGTGCTGAACGAGACCACGACCGGACTGCTGTGGTCGATGCCCGACGGAGAGCCCATCCCACTCTCGCAGTGGCAGGCCGACGAGCAGGAGACGCAGGAGACCGGCACGGTCGAGGTGACGGATGTCGCGCAGGAGGAGCCTCCCGTGGCAGAGTCCGACGCCTTCGGCGTGCGCTCGGGCGGTGTCGCGGTGCTTCCGGTGCTGCTCAACGACCACGACCCCAACAAGAAGGACGTGCTGACCGTCGAGGCGTCCTCGATCTCCGGTGGTCTCAGCGATCCCGCCTTCGGCGAGCTGACGCTCTCCAACGACAACCAGCAGATCCTCGTGCGCGTGCGTGCCGAGAGCGGATCGGCGACGTTCTCCTACGCGGTGACGGACGGTCAGCAGCAGTCGCCGCCCACGACCGTGACGCTCACCGTCGCCGCGGACGACGCCGACACGGCGCCGGTGTGGTGCGGCGTCGAGGGGTGCCTGCAGGACTGGCCGACCGTCGAGATCGCCCCCGGCGGCACCGTCAGCGTGCCTGTGCTCACCGGCTGGGTCGATCCGGAGGGCGACCCGATGATCCTCGCGTCCGCCGTCAAAGACGACCCGAACGCTCCGCTCACCGTCGTCCCCACCGCCGACGGCCGCGTCGCCATCCGTCACACCGACCCGAATGCGGCCGGGGCCACGCTGTCGGTCGTCGTCACGGTGACCGATGACCACGGAGCATCCGCCACCAAGATCCTCAAGGTCGCGGTCACCGCCAACCCCGCGCTCGTCGCCGACCCGGTCGTGGCGGTCGCGGGCGTCGACCAGGAGCGCACGGTGGCGATCAGTCCGGTCGTCAGCGGAGGTTCGGGGTCCTACCGTCTCGTCGATGCGGTCGCCTCGTCCGGTCAGGACCAGGTCAACGTCGTGCCGAACGTGGCAGCGGGCACGGTGCAGCTCAGCGCGTCCTCCGCGGGCGAGTACATCATCGGCTACACCGTCCAGGATGCGCAGACGGAGGCGCAGCAGAACGGCATCCTGCGCTTCAGCGTGGTCGGGGGGTCGGGAGCCCTCAGCATGCCGCCGCTCACCGCCTTCGTCCGCTCCGACGAGGACACGACGCTCGAAGTGCTCGACGCCGTGCAGAACACCACCGGCCACGTGCTCGCGCTGGCGTCGGCGACCTCTTCCGACGCCCAGCTCTCGGTCGGCATCGTCGACGGCGCGAAGCTGCGCGTGTCGGGGACGACGCCGGACGGCCAGCCCGGCCGGGTGGGGACCGCGTCCATCACCGTGACCGACGGCGCGGGTTCGAGCGTGAGCTCCACCGTCACCGTGTTCCAGACCGCCCCGGCATTCGGCGTGGGACCCATCGCGGTGCCCGATGCGATCTCGGTGCGCGCCGGCGCGCAGGTGAACATCCCGGTCACGGAGAACGACATCGCCCCGCGCGGCGAGCAGGTGCTCGTGCATCCCGACATCGAGCCGTCCGGGGCAGACGGCGAACTGGCGTTCGTCGCCGGAACGGTCGTCCGGTACCTCGCACCGCCGACTCCGGGCGTGTACACGCTGCGCTATTCGGACTACCTCGACGGCGACCCCGCACGGCTGGACTCCGCCGCCATCACGGTCACCGTGCTTCCCGCGGGCGAGAACCACACCCCCGAGCCGACGGTCCTGTCCGCCCGGGTGGCGGCCGGCCAGACGGTCCGCATCCCGGTGCCCGCCAGCGGCATGGACCCCGACGGCGACCCCACGTCGCTCGTCGCGATCACGCAGCCTGCGCCGGGCCTCGGCTCCGTCGTCATCAACGCCGACGGGTCCGCCATCCGGTACACCGCCCCCGCCGGAGGTGTGCCCGACGGGCAGCTGCAGTTCTCATACACGCTCCGGGACGATCAGGGCGCGGAGGGGACCGGGACCGTCCGCATCGCCGTCCTCGGCGGAGAGCTCGCCGACGTCACCCCGGTCACGTACACCGACGGGGTGCGCGCGGTCACCGGAACGTCGGCTCCCCTCACCGTTCAGCCTCTCCTCAACGACCGCGATCCCGCGGGCGGCGCCCTGCAGCTCGTGTCGCTCGTGCCCAACGCCCCGGACGTCGAGGGCAACACCGAGTACGCGCGCCTCGACGCGCTGATCGACGACGCCACAGATCTCGAGAAGGGGATCGTGTCGCTCCGCGCGGGCACCGTGCAGGGCGTCCAGTCCTACGTCTACACGGTGCGTTCCTCGGCGACCTCGAGCACGGCACAAGGTCTGATCGTGGTCACCGTGGCCGGAGAGCCTGCGCCCGACAATCCGGTGATCTCCGACACCGTGCTGACGATCGCCGACCGGTCGACCCTCGCGTCCGGCGTCGACGTCATCACCGGCAAGACCGTGTGGGCTTCCGGCGACATCAGCGCGCTGACGCTCGCCGTGTGGGGCGATGCCGCATCCGGCTACGTCGCGACCGGCAACAAGATCTCGGGCCGCGCTCCCGTCGAGGGGGCTCTCGTTCCGTTCTCGCTCACGGGGGAGGACTCCGCCGGAAAACCGGTCGCGGCGTACGGGTTCCTCCGCATCCCGGCGCTCGACGCCATGCGCGTGCAGCTCAGGGGCGGCATCACCGCCGCCCAGGTGAACGAGGACGAGTCCGTGCGCATCGCGCTCGGAGATTCCATCCAGCTCGGCGACGGCGACCGGCTCGAAGTGCGCGAGGGCGGATCTTTCCCGGTGCAGCGCGGCAACGCGTCGTGCACGGCCTCGGGCGCGGCTTCCGTCACCTACACCGCCGGTCGCAACGCCCCCTGGACCGACAGCTGCACGGTGGAGGTGCGCATCGCCGGTCAGGACACCTGGACGCAGCTGCCGATCCCGGTCGTCATCCAGCCCAAGAGCCCCCAGGCGATCCTGAGCTCGATCAGCCGGACCGTCGCCCCCGGCGCCAGCCAGAGCATCGACCTCTACGCCGACCTCACGACCTGGGAGGGCGGACGCGTCGGCGATCGATCGTCGCTCGACTACCGAGTGGCCTTCACCGGCGGCGATTTCGTCGTCGAGCAGAACGGCTCGGCGCTCACCGTCACCGCCCGTGCCGACGCTCGCCCCGGCGCCCGCCAGAACGCCACGGTCACCGTGACGTCGTTCGGTGGCCTGTCGGCCACACTGTCGCTCATCGTCGGGGCGGCGCCGACCGACGCCCCGCGCGGCGCGACGTTCACCGCCGCCTGCGCGGTGAGCGCCGGCGCGAGCTGCACGATCCCCGTCGTCGGGATCGCCGGCGAATACGACCCGTTCGCCGGGACGCCCGGCGCGGGACTGACGCTCGCCGGCATCTCCGTGCCGGGTTGCGCGGTCGCGGGCATCTCGGCCTCCGGGACGACGTCGGTGACGGCGACGTGGCCGACGAGCGCCAAACCCTCCGGCGGCACCTGCATCGTGCCCTTCACCGTGGTGGACGCCCAGGGTCGCACCGGCGTGGGCACGCTCACGATCGACGTGCAGGGCTACCCCGCGCCGCCCAGCTCGATCACCACGACCGCCTTCACGGGCTCGTCGGTGACGATGCTGGTCACCCTCGGCGAGGCCGCGAATGCGATCCCCGGTGTGACGGGCGCGGCCATCTACGAGAACGGGGTCCAGGTTCCGGCATCCTGCGTCCCCGGCGCCGGCGGCACCTTCTCGTGCACGGTGCCCGACCTCGTGAACGGCCAGCGTCACACGTACACGGCGCGTGCCGTCAACCCGGTGGGGGAGTCGCTCGACACCACACCCGTGGTGACCTGGGCTTACAACCCGCCCGCCGTGCTGGCCTTCACCGCCGCGCCCGTCTTCGTCGACGGGCAGACCTCGACCTCGCGCGGCGGGGCCGAGCTCAGCATCGAGACCGGCGACGACGTCGCGACGCTGCAGATCGCCGCCGACAGCGGCGAGACCGTCGAGATCCCGCGCACCGGGCCCGCGACGCTCTACACGCTGACCCTCCCCGTCGGCGCCCGGCAGCTGACGGTCGTCCCGGTCAGCCAGTTCCAGCCACCGCTCGGCACCGGCAGCAGCGGCTCGCAGGCCGCCGCCGCAGTGCAGGTCGCCGGCAGCCCGTACATCGATGCGAACGGTGCCCTCTCGCCCACCTCCAACACCTCCCTGGAGATCTCGGGGGTGCAGCCCAACGGCAACTTCAGCGCGCAACCGCTCTCCGTGCTGTACGCGGCGTGGGCCGAGGGGCAGAGCGAGCCGGCGTGCAGCGCCGACGCGTCCGGAGCGGCGGTCATGCCCGGCGGACAGGCGGGGACCACCTTCACCGGCCTGCCGAGCTACACCCGATTCTTCGCGAAGGCGTGCGTGTCGAACGGCTTCGGTGCGGCCGGCTCGGCACCGGTCAGCAACTACACGTTCGCGACGTCGCCCGCGGCGCCCGGCGGACTGACGTACACGGTCGACACCACGCCCGACCTCGTCCGCGACCGCTCCTACGTCGTGGAGGCGAACTTCACCGATTACACGGTCGCAGACGTGCCGTCGGCGGGGACCGGGTTCTCGACGCGAATCTCGTCGAACTACGGCACCGGCGACCGGCTGCAGCTCTCGGCCGACCAGCTGCCGGGCACCGTCACCGCCCGCTACTGCTGGCTGCTCACCGACGCGTGCGGCACGCCGTCGACGATCGCCCCGAAGACCGCCCCGACGACCGTCACGGTCGCCGTGACGTCGGCGTGCACCGCTGAGCCGAAGGACACCGATCTGCGCTTCAGCAAGGCCGTGGACTTCGATTCGTATCGCACGGTCACCGTGACGCCGGATGCCGAGACGGAGGTCGTGACGTATCGCGTCGTGTTCCGGGGCGAATTCGCGTCGCTCCCCGCGGTCGAGCTGACGCGCTGCTTCACGCCGCCGCCACCCGAGCCGACGGTACCCGATTCCCCCGCCGACCCCACCGACCCCTGACGATCCCTTCCCAACGCACGCCCCACACCGGCACCAGGAGCCCCTCCCCATGACAATGACACCCGAGCAGAACGCGTGGTTCACCGACACCTTCGGCCTGCTCGCCGACAACGTCGAACAGGCGATCCTCGGAAAGCGCCACGTCATCGAGCTCGTGCTGGCCGCGATGGTCAGCGAGGGACACGTGCTGTTGGAGGACGTGCCCGGAACAGGCAAGACGGCCTTGGCGCGCGCACTCGGCCAGACCATCAAGGGCACGAGCACCCGAATCCAGTTCACCCCCGACCTCCTCCCCGGCGACGTCACCGGCATCACGGTCTACGACCAGAAGCGCGGCCAATTCGAATTCCACGCCGGTCCGGTGTTCGCCAACGTGGTGCTCGCCGACGAGATCAACCGGGCGAGCCCCAAGACCCAGTCCGCACTCCTGGAGGTCATGGAGGAGGGGCAGGTCACGATCGACGGCGTCACCCGCTCGGTGGGCGTGCCGTTCGTCGTGCTCGCGACGCAGAACCCCGTGGAGCAGGCGGGTACCTATCGCCTGCCCGAGGCCCAGCTGGATCGCTTCATGATCAAGACGTCCATCGGCTATCCCGATGACGCGTCGGCGCTCCGCATCCTGCAGGGGGCGCAGCATCCCCGGCGCGAGGTGTCGGGCATCATCGACACCACCATGCTCGCGACGATGAGCGAGCTGGTCCGCGAGGTGTACACGAACCCGCTCGTCCTGGACTACATCATGCGGCTCGTCAGCGCGACGCGTCGCGCCGAAGAGGTGCGCCTGGGCGTCAGCGTCCGCGGGGCGCTGTCGCTGGCCCGCTTGGCGATGACGTGGGCGGCGGCGCACGGCCGCAGCTACGTCACTCCCGACGACGTGCGCGACCTGGCCGTGCCGACGCTGTCGCACCGACTCGTCCTCCGGCCCGACGCGGAGTTCGACGGCGTCACGGCCGAGTCGGTCATCGGCCAGATCCTGCTCGACGTCGCCGCGCCCACCGAGAACGGGGCGGCCTGAGCATCGGATGAGCGATTTCGAGACCACCGGCTCCCGCCTCGGGCGCACGGCATCGGTCACCAGCACGCGCACCCGCGCGTCGACGGTGACGAGTGTGACGCGCGCCAACACGGGTGTCGTCAGCGAGGGGGTGTTCCGCAGCCGCAGCGCGTTCGCCGCCGTCATGTCGGCCGTGCGCACGGCCGCCCGCTGGCTGGCCGAGACGGTCACCCCCGCCGGGTGGCTGGTGGTCGGAGTGCTCGTGGTCGGACTCGCGATGGGCATCGTCGCCGGGTGGAGCCTCGGATGGATGCTGGGCGTCGCGGCGTTCGCCGTGCTGGTGTTCTGCGTCCCCTTCCTGCTGGGTGGCCACGATTACCGCGTGCACCTCGAGCTGGAGCACGACAGGGTGGTTGCGGGCACGGACGTGCAGGGCCGCCTGGAGGTGCGCAACGCCGCCAGCCGTCCCGCGCTGCCGGGTGTCGTGGATGTGCCGGTCGGCGACGGACTCGTGGAAGCACACGTCCCCTTCCTGTTCGCCGATCACACGCACGTCGAGCAGATCTCGATCGCCGCGCGCCGCCGCGGCGTGATCGACATCGGACCCCTGTCGGTCGCCCGTGCAGACCCGATCGGCATCCTGCGGCGTGAAGTGGTGTGGCCGGCGGTGCAGACGATCCACGTGCACCCGGCGACCACCCCCATCCCCTCGACCAGCGCCGGCCTGATCCGCGATCTCGAGGGGCTGCCCACGAGCAGCATCGTCGATTCCGATCTCGCGTTCCACGCGATCCGGCAGTACCTTCCCGGCGACTCCTACCGACAGGTGCACTGGAAGTCGACGGCCAAGACCGGCAAGCTCATGGTGCGCCAGTACGAAGAGACGCGCCAGTCGCGGATCGCGGTGCTGATCGGCACGGACGCCGTCGGGGAGTACGCGTCGGACGACGAGTTCGAACTCGCCGTCGGCGTCGCGGCCTCGCTGGGAGCGCAGGCCGTGCGCGACGGGCGCGAACTCGTGGTGACCACCGGGGCGGAGCGACCCGAAGTCGCCCGTGGCGAGGTGGTCGCCGTCCGCGACATCCCGACCCGCAGCATGCGGTCGATGCTCGACGGCTTCGCCGAGATCGAACAGGGGGAGCGGGTCAGCCGTCTCGAGGATGTCGCCCGGCTCACCGCGCAGGCCAACGCGCGCCTCTCGGTGGTCTTCCTCGTGACCGGTTCGCAGATGCCGCTCGACCGGCTGCGCGCTGCCGTCTTCGCGTTCGGCCCAGACACCGCCGGCGTCGTCGTGCGCTGCGAGCTCGACGCCGATCCCGTCATGAGGCAGGCGGGCCCCCTCCGTGTCATGACGGTCGGCGCGCTGAGCGACCTCGGACAGCTGATCGCCCGGGGAGCGCTGCAATGAGCGCGGGAGGTCGCGCAGCGCGTCCCCGACAGCGTCCGAGAGCGGATGCCGGCTGGCGGCAGCGTCTGCTCGCCGTCGCATACGTCCTGGTCGGGCTCGCGCTGACCACGGCTCTCGCCTGGCCGCTCTTCCAGACGCCGCGGTTGATCGTGATCGCCGTCGTCGCCGGACTCAGCGGGGCGGGGGTCGCGGTGACCGGGCAGCGCCGCCGCTGGCCCCTGTGGAAGCGTGCCGCGCTCCTCGCGGGCGTGTACGTCGTCGAGGTCGTTCCGCTCGCCGTACCGTCGGGACTCGCGTCGTTCCCCGCGTTCTTCGGAGCGTTGCGTGACGGACTGATCGGCATCATCATCGGCTGGAAGCAGCTGCTCACCCTCGAGCCTCCTCTCGGCGACTATCAGGCCGTGCTCGTGCCGTTCTTCGCGATCGCCCTGCTCGGCACGGCGCTGGCGACCGGTGTCGCCCTCATCCCGACCCGCCGGGCGGGGTTCGCCGTGCCGCTCGTGCTGGTGAGTGGGGCGTTCGGCGTCGCATTCGGCCTGACCGACCCCGGGCCGTCGGCGACGGTGCTCGGCCTCACGATCGATGCGCCGCGCGAGGTGCTGCTCAGCACCCTCCTCGTCGCCGCGTCCCTCATCTGGCTGACCTGGCGCACGCGCCTCGAGCGCAGCGCCGCCCTGGCCAAGGCGACGTCGACGACGGCGACCCTGCGCACCGACACCGTGGCATCGGTCGCCGCGGCCGCGCGCCGGCGTGTGCTGGCCGGGGCCATGGTGGTCGCCGCCCTCGTCATCGGCCTCGTCGCCGTCCCCGCGTTCGCCGACGTCTCGCCGCGGACCACCCTTCGGACGGGGGTCGAGCCCCTGCTCGTCATCCGCAACGTCAGCAGCCCGCTCGCGGACTACCGTGGAGCCTTTGCCGGCGATCGTTACGAAGCCGCGATGTTCACCATCTCCGGCGACCTCGACGGCATCGACCGCCTGGCCATGGCCACGCTCGACCGCTGGGACGGCCAGCGGTTCTCGGTGTCGTCCGACGGTCGCGACGCGACGCGCTTCACCCGTCTGCCGGGAGGCGACCCCGCCCCCGGGGCGCAGACGGTCAGCGTCACGATCGGGAGCGGATACTCGGGCATCTGGATGCCTCTTCCCGCGGGCGTGCAGTCCACCCCGGTGTTCGAGGGCGAGCGCGCGGGGGCGCTCACCGACTCCTTCTACATAGACCGCTCCAGCGGTGCGGGCATAGACATCGCGGGCTCGGGGTCGGCGCGGGGCCTCCGCGAGGGGGACGGATACCGTGTCGACGCGCCGCCGACGACCGCGGTCGCCCTCGGCGCGCCCAGCGCGACGAGCTCCATCGACCTTCAGTCCTACCCGCAGCTCGACGCATGGATGCAGGCGCAGGAGCAGCCTCGGTCGGCGGACGGCTTCACCGAGCTGATCTCCCGGCTCCGCGAGCGCGGCTACCTGAGCCATTCGCTGGCGGCGGATGAGGCATCCGCGCAGTGGATCTCCGATCTGCAGGGCGACGCGCCGTACACCTTCCAGTCCAGCTATGCCGGGCACTCCACCGCGCGCGTGGAGGAGATGTTCCAGCGACTGGTCGACCAGCAGAACCGCGTCGGCCCGAACGCCGCGGAGTCGCTCCTGATCGCCGCGGTCGGTGACGACGAGCAGTTCGCGGCGGCCGGCGCGCTGCTCGCGCGCGCGATGGGCTACGACTCCCGCGTCGTGGTCGGGGTGAAGCTCGTCGACGACCCTGCGGACGGAGTGCTCGCGTGCGACGGGGAATGCCGGGGGTCGAACCTGTCGGCGTGGATCGAAGTGCGCTCGCCCGGTGCCGGCGAGTGGACGACCGTCGACGTCGCTCCGCAGTTCCGCCAGCAGCCCGTGCTGGTGAACATCGGCCAGCAGCTGCCCGAGAATCCGACCGTGCCCGAGCAGGCCGACGTCGACATATCGCAGCCGCCGGCCGTGCAGCGCGACGACGGCACGACGACCACCACGACGGATGCGCCGGCGCCCACGTGGTGGGATGCCGTGCTGCCGTACCTCCGCATCGGTGCTCTGACGCTCGGCACTCTGCTGCTGCTGGCGCTGCCGTTCCTCGTGATCGTGATCGCGAAGGTGCTCCGGCGGCGCGCGCGCCGGGACGCCCGCGTGCCCGAGGTCGCCCTGGTGGGTGCGTGGGAGGAACTCTCCGACACGTGGGCCGACGCCGGCATCGAAGCGGTGGGTGGCACACGGCTGGAGCGCGCGCGGTCTGCGCAGTCGGCTCCCGCCGAGCACCTGGCGCGGGTCGTCGATCACGCCGTCTTCGCGCAGCATCCGCCGACGCGTGATGCGGTCGCCGATGCCTGGCGGATCTGCGACGACGAGCGCCATCGGGTAACCTCCGAGCGCGGGGTGTGGCGGCGTCTGCTGATCGCGATCACCCCCCGCTCGTTCCTCCGCTCGCTGCGACTGCCGGATGCCCGCCGGTTCGCGCCTCGGGCGCCCCGTCGGAAGAAGGCCGCGTGATGGATGCTTCGACACAGGCCGTGACGGTGTTCGTGATCATCGGCTCGCTGCTCTGGGTGCTCGTCGGCGTGCTGCTGTGGGCCTGGTACGCGGTGGCCCTCTCGGGGGTCTTCGCGCGTCTCGGAGTGCCGACGTGGCGCGCATGGGTGCCGTTCCTCAACGAGGCCGAGATCCTGCGTCTCGGTGGTCACTCTCCCTGGCTCGTGCTCCTCTACCTGGTGCCGATCGCGAACGTCTACGCGATCTATCTGCGCGTGCGGTCGGTGCATCGTATCGACGAAGGTTTCGGCCGCGGTGTCGGGACGACCGTGCTCGGGATGCTGCTCCCCCCGGTGTGGGCCACGATCCTGGCGGTCAGGTCGGAGGCGACCGACAGCGAACCCGGTCGCCGCATGGCCGCCGGGCCGAGCACCGCACCGGTGACGGGCCCGCTGGCGGCTCTTCAGGGCCTGGCGGGAGAACGGCCGGACGCGGCGCCGGTCACCCCGGCGGTTCCCGCGCCGGTGATATCCGCGCCCGCGATGTCCGTGCCCGTGCAGCCCGCGCCCGCGCTGCCCTCCTGGCGGCCGGCACCGCCGCTGCCCGTACCGGGGAGGCCCGCGCCGCTGGGCGCCGTTCGCCCGGTGTCGGCACCGCCGCCCGCCCCGCCCGCCCCGGCCGTCCCGGCCTTCGTGGTCGATCCACGGGCTGCGGCGCCGTCGGTTCGCCCGCCGGCGCCGGTGGTCGCGCCGGCCGCGCCTTCCGTGTCGGCGGTGTCCCACCCCGCGTTCGCGCCCACGGCCGCCGCATCGGCGCAGAACGCGCTCGTCCCGCCGACCGGAGACGCGCCGATCCTGGTGCACCGGCCGGGCGCAGCATCCGATCTCCTGCCCGAGACCCATGCGCAGGAGACCCACGCGCAGGAGCAGCCCGGCGAGCACGACCCCGACCACGACACCGCGACCGCGGTGGTCGACCGCCGTCCGCGCGTGCGCTGGGAGCTCGTGATCGACGACGGCCGCAGCTATGAACTCTCCGCACCCGTCGTGGTGCTCGGCCGCCGTCCGGTCGGTGCGGAGCCCGGCGTGCAGTACCTCGCCGTCGCCGACACCTCCCGGTCGGTGTCGAAGGAGCACGCGCGACTCACCCTCGAGGGGGAGCGGTGGGCGATCACCGACCTCGGCTCGACCAACGGCGTCTTCGTGCTCGACGACAGCGGCGCCGAACGCGAGCTCACGGCGCACGAGAAGGTCGCGGTCGCCGAGCGCGCGTCGCTCGGCGACGTCGGCTTCCGGCTGCGCCGACGGGAAGTGGCCTGATGGGCGGCGTCGACGCGGTCGATCTGGCCTTCGGGGTGACCACCGACGTCGGGCTGCGCCGCAAGGTGAACGAGGACTCCGCGCTGGTCGTGCGCCCCGCCTTCGTCGTGGCCGACGGCATGGGCGGTTACGAGGCGGGCGACCTCGCCAGCCGCGCGGTGGTGGACGCCTTCCGCGATCATGTCTGCACCGGGGAGCCGGTGCGCCTGGTCGACGTGAGCGATGCGCTGGCCGAGGCGGAACGGCGCGTGACGACCATCGCCGCGGCCACGCGCCGGGGGGCCGGAAGCACGCTCACGGGGGTCGTTCTCCTGGAGTACGAGGGCCGACCGCACTGGCTCGTCGTCAACGTGGGCGACTCGCGCGTCTACCGTCACTTCGGAGCCGAGCTCGAGCAGCTGACGATCGATCACTCGCTCGCGCAGGAGCTCATGGACGCCGGGCAGCTCACCGAGCAGGAACGGCGTACCTTCGACGAGCGCAACGTCATCACGCGGGCGATCGGCGCCCCCGACGCCCGCGCCGACAGCTGGCTCATGCCGGTGACGAACGGCGAACGTCTGCTGGTGTGCTCCGACGGGCTGCACGGTGAACTGATGGACGAGCAGATCCGCGCGATCCTGACGATGAGCGGTCGACCCGCGGCAGCGGCGTCAGCACTCGTGGATGCCGCCAAGCGCACCGGCGGGCGGGACAACATCACCGCGATCGTGGTCGACGTGCGCTCCGGCGGCACCGATCCGGCCGGTGATTCGTCGATGTCGAGCTCGCTCATCGGCTCGCGACGCGAGGACACCGGGGCTGATACGACGGTCGACCGCGCCGGCACGGTGCCCCGATGAGCGCGGTGCCCCGATGACCACGGATGAGCGCGACCTCGACCTCGACCTGGACGCGGACGACCTGGACGAGGATGACCTCGACAGCACCGTCCTGGTGGACCGCACGGGCGGGGCGCGCGGTGACGACGGGTCGGAGAGCACGATCGTGGTCGATCGCGCGGAACGTGCCCACCGGGTGTCCGACCCGGGCGACGACGACGACCTCGACACTCCTGGGCCCGACGACCTCGACAGCCCCGGTCCCGACAGCCACGACGACACCGGGCCTGACAGCGATGACGACCCCGGGAGCACGATCGTCGTCGATCGCGCCGGCTCTCGGGCGCCCCACCCGGCGCCGACGGAGGAGGCGACGATCCTCGGTCCACGTCGGACGCGGCGGGCGAACGCCGAGTCCGCCGTCGAGGCGCCGCAGCCCGAGCCGGCGGGTGCCTCTGAGGCGGAGTCCGGACACGCGCGGTCGGACGGACGAGCAGGCGAGGCATCCGCCGCCCTCCTCCTCGCCGACGGTGTGCAGCCGTTCGAGGCGCCGCACCGTCCGATCGCTCCGCATCGGCCCCGGTCCCATCGCGCGAAGCGGACGCGCATCATCCTTCCGCCCTCCACCGAGGCCTCGACGCGGGCGGTGGTGGGTGTCGGCCCCGGTGCCGTCGAGCCGTACGCCCCGCGCGACGTGCCCCCGCCGCCGGTGGCTGCGATGGAGCTCGCGGAGGGGCCGGAGGCGAGCCGCGCGGATGCTCCGCAGATGCCCTCGGTGCGGCGGGCCAGTGCCCGCGGGAGCGCGATCGCCCTTGCCAGCGTCGCCGGAGCGTGCGTCGTGTCGGTGGCGGGCCTGGCGTGGATCGCCGTCAGCGTGTTCGGCGGCTGAACCCCGGCCCTGGCCCTTACGGCGCTCCGGGCTCCTCGTCGCGGTACAGACCCGCACCGCGGCGCTGCGGAGGCGCATCGACCGCCGCGGCCAGCGCACGTCGGCGGCTGCGCATGACGACGAGGGCACCGATGACACCCAGCAGCATCGCTGCGACCACCGCGCCCAACACGCCCAGCTGCAGGGCCCGGCCGTTCGGCGGCGGCTGACTGGTGATCGTCACCGCGGACTCGGAGGCATCCGGTGCGGGGGTCGCCCCCGCACCCGGGAACGGGCTGACCGGCCCGCGGATACCCGGCCCCGGAACCATGACGATCGCGTCGTACGGCTGCACGATGCCCCAGCCGCTGACGTCGTCGCGCGCGTCGGGGTCGGCGCGCACGGCCGTCGCCTCGAGCCGATACGCCCACTGCGCAGGAGTCTCGTCGGGGTGCGCGGCGGCCACGAGGGCGGCCGCCGCGGCGACGTAGGCGGCCGCGTAGCTCGTCGCGGGTACATCGCCCGCGAGGGCGCAGTCGCCGCCCGTCGCCGACGTCGTCAGGATCTGAGCTCCCGGCGCGCTCAGCGCGATGTGCGGACCGTGGATGCTGGCTTCCGTGACGACACCGGTCGCGTCCGTCGCGGCGACCCCCAGCGCTCCGTCGTCGCCCGCCGGGTAGCGGATGCCGTCGTCGGCCGCCTCCTCGAAACTGAGGGTGGAGTCGCGGTTGCCGCCGCTCGCGATCACGAGGCTGCCGCGATCCCGGGCATAGGCGACGGCATCCGCGAGTTCGGGAGAGGGCGCCGCGGTGCTCATCGACACGGTGATGACCTGCGCGCGCTCATCGGCGGCGTAGCGGATGCCGGCTGCCAGCCGTGCGACGGTCGGACCGGACCCGGCGTCGATCTGACTGTCGTCGATCCCGGCGTACACCCGCACCGACAGGATGCGCGCTTCGGGCGCGAGGCCGATGATGCCCGATCCGTCGATCTCGCGCGCGGCGATCTGCCCCGCGATCGCGGTCCCGTGCCCGAATGTATCGGTGAAAGCACCGCCGCCGTCTCCGACGAGATCGGTGCCCCCGGCGATGGCTCCCGAGAAGTGGGGACCATCAGCCATGACGCCCGAGTCGACGATCGCGACCGCGACGCCGGCACCGCGCGTCACCCCCCATGCGAGCCGGCTCTGCAGGCTGTCCAGGGCGGGAGGGGGGTCGGTGATGCGCGTCGAGGCCGTGCACTCGCCGTCGACCGCCGTGTTCGCCGACGGCGCCGCGATCGACGACCTCGCCGAGATCGGGACATCGGACTCTGCGGCGGTCGCGGATGTCGCACTCAGCCCGAGGAGGAGAGCCCCCCCGGCCGCTCCGCCGGCCACAGTGCGGAGGATGTCTGCGCGCCGGCTCGCGGCCGGGGAGCGTCGTGCGCGGGCAGAGGGGCGGGTCATCACTGCGCCGCAGTGCCGGGCGTCGTGCCCGCGGCCGCCTCGGTCAGCGCGGGGCCGGTGGCGAGCAGGGCGATCCAGTCCTGACCGGCAGACCCGACGTCCGCATCCGGGTCGTATCCGAGGCGCTTGATCGTCTCCTCTGTGGCGCCGGGCAAGGCGTACGCGGTGCCCGTCGCATCGACCAAGGTCAGCATCGCCGTCGATTGGTCGCCGCGACCGCCCGCGGCCACCAGGGCCCCGTGACCGGCCTGCACGCGCACGCCGGCGGTCGCGGCATCCGTCGTCGGCTGCGTGGCGAGCACCGTGTGCGCGCCCTGGGCGTCATGCGTGAGCAGCGCGCACGCCCGCGTCGTCGTGTCGATCGAGGTGAAACCGGCACGAGGCCAATCGGCGCCGCCCGCCGGCTGTCGGGCGGTCGGCAGCGCGCGGGCCTCGGCCGCCGTGACCTCGCTGACCGTCCCCGTGTTCTGCCCGCTGCCGAGCTGATACAGCTGCCACGCCAGAGGAGTCAGCTCGGCGAGCGTGCCGTCATCGAGGATGACGTAGCGGACGTCTTCGGGATCGCCGCCGATGTGCACGACGTCGCCGATCGAGAGGGCGCTGCCCTCGAGGGGCAGTCCGGCGTTCGTCACGACGATCGGCGAGAGGTCGGCGCCGGGGGTGAAGAGGTTGAGCCACGACGCCGACACCGGGGCGGGGTCGAGCGAAGTGATCCCGGCCGCGCGCAGCACCGCGTCGCTCTGCGTGGGGTCGACCGCGAACCGCTGCTCGCCCGCGACGACGAACAGAGCGCCGGATGCCTCGACCACCGCGGCATCGCGAGTGGCGGAAGCCGCGGCATCCGTGGCGATCCGCACGTCGGTCCCGGCATCGTCGGCGACGCACGCGGTCCAGCCGTCCCCGATGAGGTTCGAGGGGGAGGGGAGGGAGTCGGGGGCCCCGACGATGCCGAGCGTGGAGTCCAGGGGCACGCCGGCGAGGGTGTTCTGGTCGGTCGAGATGACGGCGAAGTCGCTCGAGGGGATCAGGAGTCGGGCGCTGGCGGTGTTGATGACCGGGTGCAGCGCCCCCTCGATGGAGACGTAGCGCGCGCCGGTGTCCTTTGCGAGGACGAGCCGGCCGTTCTGCCAGCCGTTCGGCAGCCCCGGCTGGATGAGGCCCCAGAACACCCCGACCAGAAGCACGGCCGCGGTGAGCGCGATCGCGGCGAACACCGCGCGCAGCGGCGCTGCGGGCTCGAGTTCCTTGCCGCCCGGCGCGCCGCTCACGAACGCGGTGAGCAGACGGCGCCGCGAGAAGTTCTGCGCCTCGATGAGGTCGTTTTTGGTGGCCATCGACGGCTACGCGAGTCCTGCCGCGATCACTCCGAGCGGCAGCAGGACGGCCAGGATCACGACCTCGGCCAGGTCGGCCAGGCGGGTCAGGCGCATCCGGGCCTTCGGGGCGAGCAGAGTCACGGTCACGACGATGGCGGTCGCGACGATCAGCATGATCAGCAGCGTGAGTCGCAGCCCGGGCTGGGCGATCGACGCCGTGACGCCGGCCACGGCGAGCCCGGCGGTGCCGAGGGCCATGAGGGCGAGCACGTTGCTGCGTGCGTAGCTCTGCCGCGAGGGGAACATCATGCCGAGGAACGCGAGCGCGCACAGGGCCGCGCCTGCGGCGTTGCCGGCCGCGACGAGCGGAGTGCCCGCGAGGACGGCGAGGCCCATCGCGACGCGCAGCGCGACGAGCGTGCGGTGCCCTGCGGCTGCGCGGCGCTTGACATCGTCGGCGTCGATCGGTGCGGGGGTCGCGAAGACCTCGGCGTCGGTCTGGGGTGAGATCACCCGGATGCGCGTCGAGCTGAGCACCATCCACGGGAGTCCGTTGCCGAGCGTCGCGACCACGGCGACCATGATCGCGTAGGCGGGGAGGGGGCCGGTCGGCAGGATGGCGGCGATCGATGCCGTGAGGCCGAGCGCGGCGCCGAAGGCCATCGGGATGAGCTGCAGCTCAGGACGCTCCCGGATGAGCGCGTACGCTGCGCCGCCGAACACGAGTGCGCCCAGCCCCGCAGCGGCGAGCGGCCACCCCCACAGCTCGCTTCCCACAGGAACGGCGAGGTATCCGGCGACCGCGCCGAACGCGGCCGATGCGAGCCCGAGCCCGCGGCCCGCTTCGGGCTGGCCGAGCCGGGTCACGACCGCGGCGACCGCGATGAGGACGACCGCTCCGGCTCCGGCGATGAGCGCTCCGACGCCCAGGCTCGGACCGGCCGCGACCAGCAGCACGGCGCAGATGCCGAGGAGGGTGAGGCTCGCCGCCAGGGCGGTGCGCGCATTGTCCTTCGCGGTCCACGGGCGGTGCTGCTCGGCGGTCGCGTCGAGCACCGCCTCGACGATGTCGTCGTACACGCGCGGCTGGGCCAGCAGCCCGCCGCGCGCGAGCGTCAACAGCTCCCCCTCGCGGACGCCTTGCTCGCCGGCACCGCGGCTGACGTCCAGGACCGTGCCGTCGGCGCGCTGCAGCGCATATCCCGCGTGGGTCATGGTGGGGTCGAGCACGCCGAGGCTGCGGGCGAAGCCCGGCATCAGCTCCACGAGCGGCAGCTGGGCGGGAACGCCGATGTCGAGCCGTCGGCCTTCGCTCTGCACGGAGATCCGCAGCAGCGCCCGCGATGCGCTGACGGTCTGACTCACGTGGTGATTCCCCCTGGTGCGGCGTCGGACGGACCGGCGCGGATGTGGCGTAGCCAGAAGTCTACTGATGCCCCTGCGCCGCACCGATTAGCATCGAGGCATGAGCGACTTCTTCTCTGCGGACATCGACGCCGATCTCGCGATCGAGCGGGTGCAGCAGCAGATCGCCGACGCGCAGGCGCGAGCGGCGAAGGCGCAGGCCATGCGCAGCGACATCGAGGCGGTGCGCGGCGTCGCATCGTCCCCGCGCCGCGAAGTCACGATCACGGTCGACGCCTCGGGACGTCTCGCGGGTGTCGAGCTCGCCGACTCCGCATACGACCTGTCGGCACGCGAGCTGGGCCGTCTCATCGTCGAGACGTCCAACGACGCGCAGCGCAAGGCCGGCGAACAGGCCCTCGCGCTCGCCGCCGAGGCCTTCGGCGAGGACTCGTCGGTGGTCGACCACCTCCGTGCCGAGCTCGACAAGGAACCGCCGTCGGCGGAACCCGAGCTGCGCCACTGAGCCCGCACGACATCGAACGACAGCGACAGGAGACGACATGGCCGATCGCATCGCCCTGGACCAGGACCTGATCATCGCGCACGCGGCGCGCGTGCAGCAGGTCGCCTCCGACATCCAGGTGGCGAGGGATGCCGCGACCTCGACGTCGATGGGAGGGGGTGCCTTCGGCATCCTCTGCTCCTTCCTCGTCGCTCCCGCCACGATCGCCGCGTCGATGGCGGGGACAGCGATCTCTTCGGCCGAGGGGATGGTGCGCCGCAGCGCCACCGAGGTCAAGGGCGTCGCGACCGACATGGCGGCCTTCGAAGACGATCTCGTGGCGGCGATCGGACAGATCGAGTCGACGCTCGGCTGATCCGCGGTACCACCCCGGGCGGGGACCTGTCCACGGAAATCTCTTATGTTGCTCCTGTCGCAGGGAGCGCTTACCGTAGGGGGAGTCGGGGGACTCGCGTCACGGGTGTGATCTGAGCGCCCGACTCCATGTCAAAAAACCGATGGAGGATGTCGTGGCAGATCTGATCTCCGCAGAAGAGGGCGCGCTCAAGCGCGGTGCTCAGGCGGTGAACTCGGCGAAGGCCGGGATCGACCAGCAGGTGAAGTTCGTGCGCGGCGAGATCGAGCAGGTGCGTGGTTTCTGGACCGGCGCCGCCGCCATCTCGTACACGCAGCTGATGGCGCGTTGGGACGACGAGACCCGCAAGCTCAACGAGGTTCTCGTGACGCTCGAGGACGCCCTGTCGGGCACCGAGCGCGACCAGGCCGCCACCGAAGATTCCCACCAGCAGACCATCAGTGGTCTCGGCTCGATGATGGGTGCCTGAGCCTTCGGGCACAGGCCAGAGAAAGGTTTCGACATGCAGTCAATGTCCGTTCGTCCGGAGCAGGTCATCGCGCTCGCCGGTCAGATCAAGACGGGTGCCAGCGGCATCAAGAGCCAGCTCGACACGCTCGAGTCCGAGGTCGGCAAGCTCCGCGCCTCGTGGGACGGCTCCGCGCAGGCCGCGTACGACGAGGCCCAGCGCAAGTGGACCCAGTCGCTGAACGCGCTCAACGCACTCCTCGAGCAGATCTCGACCAAGACGCAGGACATGTCCCAGGGATACGTCTCGCAGGACAAGTCCTCCGCGGGACGCTTCGTCTGATCCACCCTCGCCCCGCGGGCCGGCTGTCGGATGATGCATCCGTCGTCGGCCCGCGGTGCGTCCTGCCCTGCCAGAGGAGGCACCCATCGTGGGCTACCGCATCGCGATCGATGACGGCGTCGCGCAGTCGCAGCACGCCAAGCTGACCGAAGGTCAGAACCTCGTCCCCGCCGGCGACATCATCGAGCTCGTCCACGGCGACGGCGCTGAGCCGGCGTCTCTCGAGTTCCTGCAGAGACTGAAGGATGCTGCGGCCCTGATCGGTCAGCACACCGACGCGGTGCGCGCCGCCGTCCAGCAGAACGCCGATGCTCTGAAGGCCGCGGCCGAGGCACTTGCCGAGACCGACGCGGCCTCGGCATCCGACCTCGGCACGATGACCGAGGTCATCGATCAGACCGCCGCCGACACGACGCACACCGACGTGCAGGCGAGCAACGAGTTCCTCGAGGCCGAGGCGGCCGAGGAGGCGGCTGAGCCCGTCAGCCCGGCGCCATCCGGTCCTTCCTCATCCGGTGGTCCCGTAGCCGGTGGATCGGGTCCGCTCTGATGCAGACCTCTCACGGCCGTCGCAGACGCGGCGGCATCGCCGTGCTCGCCGTGGTCGTGGCCGCGCTGATAGCACCCGTGGGCGCCGCTCACGCGGATGCCGTCGCCGACGGCAATTGGTGGTACTCCGCGTTCGGTGCGGACGAGGTGCACGGCGAAGGCTGGACCGGCGAGGGGATCAAGGTCGCGGTCGTCGATCAGCAGATCAATGACACGTTGCCGGTGTTCGAGGGCACGAATCTCACGGTGTCGCCACGACCGCTCTGCGGCGACGATACGGATGACGTCGTGACGACCGATCTCACGGAGGGATCGCTCCACGGATCGGGTATGACGGCCCTTCTCATCGGCAACGGTGAGGGCAACGGCGCCGTCAGAGGCATCGCGCCCGGGGCCGACGTCACCTTCTACGGCTACGGATCGGAGCTCTGCGTGATCTCGGCCGACGGCAACGGGAACCTCACCGGCGGATACTCCGAGGCCATCCGCACGGCCGTCGCGGATGGCAACGAGATCATCACCACGTCGGTCGCCTTCGACGAAGCGCGTCCCGACGAAGTGTCCGCCGTCGCCGAGGCCCTCGCCCAGGGGGTGATCATCGTCGCCGCGACGCCGAACTCGACGACGGACACCTCGAGCTACCCGTCACAGCTCAACGGCGTGGTGTCGGTGAACGCGTTCGACGCGAACGGGATGCTCAACGCCGATGAAGTGACCGGGGCTCCGAACATCTGGCCGGAGGTCACGGTGATCGCGCCGGGTGTCGATGTCGCCTCCGTGAACTGGGACGCCGAGAAGCTCGAGTCCGGATCGTCGAACGCGGCACCGCTGGTCGCGGGCATCCTCGCGGCCGCCTGGCAGAAATACCCGGACGCCACGTCGAATCAACTCATCCAGTCACTCATCCACAACACCACACCGGACGATCACCCGCTCAGTCGCAACATGGAGAACGGGGCAGGGTACGGTCCCGTGTCGCTGCGGCACATGCTCGCTGTGGACCCGGCACAGTACCCGGATGAGAATCCGCTGATGGATAAGGCGTCCGGTCAGCCGACGGCGGCGCAGGTCGCGGACGCGGGGGCCCAGGACGGCGCCACGCCTGCGCCTGCGGCGTCCGACGCGCCGGCGACGGCAGAGTCGGCGCCCGACGCGATGCCACTGGTCGTCGGCGGCATCGGCGTGCTGGTGCTCGTGACCGCGCTGGTCTTCACGATCGTGCGCGTGCGCAGAGGCAGAAATGGTCCAACCCAAGGAGAGAACCGATGAGCGGTGCGTGGGAGACGCGACTCGACAACCTCGCCAACGGAGGGCGCGACTGGGCGCTCCCGTCGCATGAGGAGCTGACATCCTCGCTGGACGCGCTCACCGGTGTCCTGCGAACGGCGGCTTCCGAACCGGGCGTCACGGGGTCGTCCGGGGATGCGGCCACCGTCGTGCTGGACACGGCCGCGGTCCGCGCCACGAGGATCGTGGCGGTGGCCGATGCCGTCAAGAGGGCGACCGACAAGGCCAACGTCGTGCGAAGCGATGCGCAGGCGGCGCAATCCGCACTGCCCTCCGGTGAGCTCTCGTTCGGCGAGCAGGCGCTCATCGCGGGCGCCACCGCCGGTGCGACGATCTTCCTCGGTCCGTTCGCGATCGTGGCCGGTGCTGCCGCGGCATCGAATGCGGCGTCGGCGAAAGCCGCCGTTCGCGAGAGCGAGGCGAAGAAGGCGGTTCAGAGCGCGAGTGCCCGGCTGGGGGCCATTCCCCTTCCGCAGGACATCGACGCACCGACGACCGACTACGCGACGCCCCCCGTTCCCGGCGACCCGCCCGGGTCGGACGGATCCGGTGGCTCGGGGGGTTCGGGCGGTGCGGGGGGTTCGGATGGTGCGGGCGGCGGCCGGGGAAGCCACGACGGTGGGTTCTCCTCCTACCCGGACGCGCACATCGAACCCGTCGAGCAGGTCGGAGCGCTGCCGGGGGTCACGTATGTGCCGGGTGGTCACACCTCGATCCCATCGGGCGCGATCCAGATCCCCGTGGAGGGATATCCCACGCTCCCCGGAGTGCTGACCCCGGACGGACCCACGGCGGGTGGCTCGACCGGCTTCCCTGGGACGGACGGACCGGCCGGTCTCGGACATCCGGGCGGCTCGGGCGGCCTGCTGGGCGGATCGAATGCAGGCATGGCCGCGGGTATCGGCGGTGCGGCTCTGCTCGGCGCAGGATCTCGCGTCGCGGCAAGCGGTCTCGGCGGGCTGGCGGGCACGCGACCCGGTGTCGTCGGCTCTTCAGGTGCCGGCGCGAAGGGCGTGGGCGGCCTGATGGGGGGCCCGAAGGGCGCCGCGGGTGCAGCCGGCGCGAACACCGCCGCGGGGCGTCCCGGGGGCGGCGGCATGATGGGCGCTGCGGGCACGACCAAGGGTCCCGCGGCGGGGCGTACAGGCGGCCTCCTCGGCAAAGGCGGGAGCCCGAACGGCGCCGTCGGTCGACCCGGTTCGCCCGTGGCGGGCGCCGCCGGAACGCGCGGCGGGTCCGCCGGCGCGGGCGGACGTGGCGGCAGCGCGGGGGCAGGCGGTCGCGCGGGCGTCGTCGGGGCCGGTGGACGCGGAGCCGGTACAGGAGCGGGTTCCGGGACAGCAGGTCGCGGTGCCGCGGGTGCGGGCGGTCGCGGTGCGTCCGGTGTCGGTGCGGCCGGCGGACGCGGGGTGAACGCTGCGACCGGCGGACGCGGGGTGAATGCCGTAGGCGCCGGCACACCAGGCCGCGCCGGCGCGGTCGCGGGCGGACGCGGAGCGAACGGTACCGGTGCTGCCGGTGGACGGGGCTCGACCGGTATCGGCGCAGCCGGCGGCCGGAATGCGGGCGGCGGCACCCTGGCGGGCGCGGTTCCCGGTCGCGGACCGGCTGGAGCGAACGGCGACGGCGCACCCGCCGGCAGGCGCTCCGCGGCGGGCTCCGCGGGCGGTTCGGGCGCGGGCGGGCGCGGCGGTTCGGGAACGAGCGGCGCAGGAACGAACAGTGTCATGGGCGCCGGCGGTCGCGGGGCGAAAGACGACCGCACGCGCACGCGGGGCCGCGGCCTCGGCGGTCCGATCGCTCCCCATCTCGAAGACGAGGCCGAGTTCGGGCCCCGGTCCGAGGCGGCGGGCGCCGGTGAACGTGAGTAGGCGTCCCGCCGCAGCATCCACGTGCGGCATATCGACCAGGAACCGATCGACCGTGATCGAGAGGGAGCAGTCATGATCGAGAAGATCTCCGCCACCGAGGGTGCGCTGCGGCGCGGAGCCGAGGCCGTCATCGGCGCGCACGGCGACATCACCGCCAGCCTCGGGCGGGTGCGCACGCAGCTCGAGGAGCTCTCGGCCGCGTGGGAGGGCGACGCCGCGACGTCGTACGCCCACATGCTCACGACCTGGCGCGAAGACGCCGGCCGACTCAACCGCATCCTGGTGCATCTGGAGGACGCTCTGCGCGGAACGGAGCGCGACCAGGCAGCGACGGAAGACGAGCACCGGGCCACGATCGGCGGGCTCGGTTCGATGATGGGGGCGAGCTGACATGTCGGACCTCAAGGTCACTCCCGAGTCGCTGCACGCCGGTGCCGCCGAGCTGCGGTCCGAGAGCGCGCACATCGCCGGCGTTCTCGCCGGCCTCGAGCAGGAGGTCGGCCGCTTACGCGCGCAGTGGGACGGCGGAGCTCAACAGGCCTACGACCAGGCGCAGCGCTCGTGGTCACGCACCTTCGACGAGATGAAGACCCTGCTCGCTCGGGTCGCGGACGCAACAGACCGCATGGCCGAGGAGTACGTCACCCAGGACAAGAACTCGGCGGGTCGCTTCACCGCGGTCTGACGGGAAGGAAGCCATTCGAATGTCGCCTTCAGGATTGCTGTCATGACCGATTCCCGCGCCCCCCGGAGTTCTCCCGCATCGACGGAGCGGTTGCGCCTGCCGGGTGTCGCGGTCGTGTTCTTCGTGCTTTCGGTGCTCCTGCTGCTGCTCGGGGGCTTGACGCTGCTCGGCACCTCGAGCCGCTCGTTCTTCGAGAACGCCCCCACCCAGGCGAGCATCGGCGCGCTCCTGCTGCTGATCGGCGCGGGGGCGCTGATCGCCGGGCTGGTGCTGGTCGGCGTGCGTTCGCTCGCACAGCAGCACCTCGATGCGACCTTGCATCACCGAGCGCGGCCCCGCTGAGGATCGCGCTCGCACGTCACGGATACAGGGACGCGATGACCGCGTCCCAGGGGGAGAAGCACGTTCATGGCTGACTACGCAGACCTGTCGGGCATCGTCGGGCAGATGAAGCGCGCCGCGATCGACTGCTGGATGGCCGACCAGGGCTTCTACCCGAACTGGGGCGACGACCAGCTCTACGCCAAATGGGGCTGGATGCTCAACTTCTACGACCGCCCCGCGGAGGACGGTTCCGGCGGAGGCGACGGCAACGGCGTGGAGGACTCGGTGGCCGAGGAGTTCGCCGAGATCCGGGCCGTGATCGACTCGCGGGTCTCATCGTGGCTCGACCTGCCGGACGGCTCCCTGTGCGGGGCGCCGCGCGGTGCGGCGAATGCGACGACGGCCCTGCTGGGCGGATCGGCGACGAGCCCGACGGTGCAGGGCGGCGGCGAGATCGCCACCGCGAACGACACGGTGCACGAGGTCGTCGTGAACAATCTGCGCGGAAGCTTCCGCGCACCGTTTCTGGACAAGTACTACACGCAGTTCTCGAAGGTCGCCCACGGCCTCGGGGACGCCTGCATCATCCTCGAGGCGAATTACGCCGGCGAGCAGGCGATGTGGCCGGCGGCGCGCACGGACGTCGCGACCATCTGCGACGCCGCACGGGCGGCGTGGGCGAAGCAGGCGGAGGATGCCTCCGCCGCGAACGGCACGCTCGCGCTGACGGTCGTCGCCGCCGTCGCCGGTGCGGTCTCGGGCGTCGTCACCGCGGGCGCCGGCACGGTTGCGGCGGTTGCCGCCCTGGGAAGCATCGCCACGCTGGCCAGCAGCGCCGTCGCCGCGATCACCGCCGAGACGGCGGTCAGCGGCGGATCGTACCTCGAGATCCTCGAGTCGCTCACGAGTGCGCTCGAGACGCTCGATGAGACCCTGACAGATCAGGAGGACGCACTGGTGACGATGTTGAACGGCGCGAGCAGCACGATGAGGGGCGACCTGGCGAGCTACAACCTCGACGCCTTCGCGATGGGGGACTACCCGCTCGATGACACGATGACGATGGACCGGTCCGACACCTCGATCGTCTCCACGAACATGGGGCGGGTCGAGACGGCGCTCGCGACCGCGTCCACGACGCTGGGCGCCCCGCCGACGGCGAATCCGACTCCCCGCGGCGCCGACGTCGGCCTCGGCTCCGCCGGCACACACGACGCCGCCACCGATCTCTACGAGGTCACCGCACGCTGCCTCGAGTTGACGGCGGGTGAGTACGTGCGCGGTCATGCGCTCTTCGACGCCGTCGTGGAGGACTACTTCAGCGCAGACGCGGCGGCGCGCCACACCGTCGAGACACTGCGCGCCGACGAGGCCCTCAGCTCCGAGCTGGGGGTGTGACGTGATGGAGAGCCGCCATCTGGGACCGATCGTGCTCGACGGAGGGCTCGGCGGCGGGGCTGTCGAGGCGGTCGTCAGGGCGCTCGGAGCGCAGATCGATGTGCGCGTGGAGATCGACTACCCGGCGCGGTTCGACGAGTCGGTCGTCCGCGACATCGACATGGTGCTGGACCGCCTCGACTTCGTCGATGGGCTGGCTCGCCAGACGATCGCACGCGGCATACGTCGCGACGACACCTCGGCCGCGCAGTTGTTCACCGCCTGGAGGAAGGCCACGGGCGACGAAGACGGACCGGAGGACGACTTCCTGGAGGCTCTGCGTCCCGCACGCATCACGATCACTCCCGACGGCGGCCGGGTCAATCGCGACCGCGTCATCATGACGTACGCGCTCCCGGATGTCGACGTCGAAGGCCGGGTGAGCGTCCGCTTCGTCGAGCCCACCGGTCCCGAGCTCGTCTCGCCGACGCGCGTCCGCACGCACTGACGGGTACGCAGTGCTCTGACCGTGACCGCGGCAGGGCCCGTGGAAGGATGGGGTCATGGTGGCAGCCGAGATCGCGGAGCGGCGGCGCATCGCCGTTCTCGACGGCGGGAGCCGCTACGAACTGGCCCTCGCGCCCGACGTGCTGATCGCCGAAGCGCTCTCCGGTTTCGGGATCGAACTCGAACCCGGACACCGGGTGCTCCTCGAACGCAGCGGCCATGAGGTGCGCGCCGACGTGCGCGCACAGGACCTGGCCGACGGCGCCGTCCTGGCCCTCGTCGACCTCACCGAGCCGCCCCCGGTCACCGACGCTGAGCGGACGCGAACGGTTCAGACGGATGCCGCGGCGTCGGTCTGGTGGATGCTCGGCGCCTTCGGACTGCTCTTGGCGAGCATCGCGCTCGCTCTTCCGACCTCGATCGGCGAGGGGACGCGGGTCGTGCTGGCCGTCGCGGCCGCCGCCGGAGCGGTGGCGAGCGCCGCGGTCTGGGTGCTGCGGGCGCGCACCGATCGTCCGCTCGGAGCGGCGGCGGCATCCGGTCCTCTCACGCTCGCCTTCGCGGCCGGTGTCGTCTCGGTTCCGCCGTTACCCGCGAGCACCGCGACACTCGCCGTCCTGGCCGGGCTCTGCGCGGCGGCCGTGCTGGCAGCACTCCTCGGTCTGCTCGCGCGCACCGGTGTCATGCGCGCCGAACTCGGCACCACCACCGTCATCCTGCTCGGGCTCGTCGCGGTGTGGGCGCTCGCCGTGGCGATGGCCGTTCCCGCGAGCGCTCCGGCGGCCGTCGCTCTGGGGGCGGTCCCCGTCGCCCTCCGGGCGCTTCCGTCGACACTGCTCGATGTCCCACCCGGGATGTTCATCGACTTCGGCCGCTTCCAGACGTCGCGCTGGGCCGTGCGTCAGCACGTGCCCGCCGAGGGCGGGCCGATCGCCTCGAACGCGGCCCGCGATCTCGTCGGACGCTCCTCCTCGCGCCTGCTCGTCGGGACGGCCCTGCTCAGCGCCGTCGCGGCCGCCAGCGCGCCGTTCGCCGTGCCCGACGTCACCGCCGCAGACCCGCTCGTCTTCGCGGGCCGCATCGCGCTGATCTGCTGCGCCGCACTGGCGCTGCTCCTCGGTGCGCGACGGTCCTCCGCGCCGATCCTGCGCTGGATGCCGCGGCTGGCTGCTCTCGTCGTGATCGTCGTGGCACTCGCCGCGGCGATACGTGCGGCCGGTCCGCTCTGGCTGACCGTCGCCGCCGGCGGGCTGCTGGTCGCCGGCCTGGCGTTGGCGTTCCTCGTCGTGCCGGTCGGTCGCGGTGCCCGCTCGCTCGCCTGGTCGCGGTTCGGCGACGTCCTGGAATGGCTGGCGGTCGTGCTCGCGTTGCCCGCGGGCCTGCTCGCCGCCGATGTCATCGACCTCCTGCGTGGGATGATGGGGGCATGAGTCCGGCACCATCGACACCGGCGGCACCGGGCTCGACGACCTGCTGCAATTGCGGCCAGGAGATCCCCGCGGGCACGCCCCGCTGCCTGTTCTGCGGCGTACCGCAGGATGCGCAGAGCGCCCGTCTGGTCGTCGCGCCGCACGGTGTGCTCGGCGCTCCGCCGCCGTTGCTCGCACCCCCGTCGGCCACTGCTCCGGGGGCGCCCTCCCTCGCGCCGCGCGGCGGGTCGGCGGCGGACACCACCACCCCGTGGAACGCTTCGCCGCTGGGCGCCGCCTTCTCCGGAGCCCCCGCCGGCGCCGGGTCGCGGCTTCTCGCTCTCACCATCGACGTGCTGGCGGTGTCGGTCGTCGTCCTCGCCGTCGGTCTCCTGACGGGATCCGCAGCCTTGGCGGTGGTCGTGGCGGCAGAACTGCTGATCGGGCTCTGGGTTCTGCAGGCGCGCACCGGCCTCGGTCTCGGCAAGCTGCTGCTGCGCCTGCGCGTCTCGCGCATCGAGGAGCCGTTCTCACCGGGTGTGGACCGCGCATTCGTCCGCGGAGCCGTCACTGCGGCCGGGGCGCTGGTGCTCCTCGCCGGAGCCTGGGCGGTCGAGGCATCCGCCGCCTGGGACCGCAGCGGGCTCCGTCGTTCCTGGGCCGACCGGGCGGCGGGGACGGTGGTGGTGGCCCTACCGCCGCGCGTGCCCGGCCTGCCCCGGCGCGTGCGCGTCGCCTCGCGGCGGGCATCGCCCGCTGAGGACGCCACGCACGGCGCTCCGTCGATCGCTCCGCCCCAGGTCTCGATCCCGGTCCCGGCGCCGTCACCCGACGTCGTGGCGGCCGGTGTCGGGTTCGGCCGCGCGGCCGACTCGATCACCGGCCGGGCGACGGCGTCCGCCCTCGGGCCCGGTGGCCGCGAGCCCGCCGCCGTGTCCGACGCCGAGGCTCCGGAGCCGACGCATCAGGACGCCGTTCTCGCGCGTGCAGCCGAGGCACCACCCACCGAGGCCCCCGGCATCCCTCCCCTCGACGTCCCCGCGGTGCCGCCGCTTCCGCCCGAAGCACTCACCGCGCCCGCTACCGGCACCGACATCGGCACCGGGCGTCCTGCGCCCGCCGATCCTGCTGCGGCGCAGCCTGCGCCGGGACCTCGGCGCTCCTCTCGTCCCGCGGCTCCTGACGCAGCGCCGACCCCGCCTCCGCTCACCCCGCCCCCGCTCACTCCGCCTCCGCCTCCGCTGTCGCTCGGCGAGCCGCAGCGTCGCTCGACCCCGCCGCGCGTCGATCGCGCCGGCGGCTCGGTCACAGGCGCCCCGGGCCCGCGCCGTTCGGCCGCGGTCCCGCTCGACGGCGAGGCGGACGCCCCCGGGCCGCGGCGGCGTCGGTCGTCCGCCGTCCCGAACGAGGATGCCCTCGAGCCGAGCGCGCACGACGGGCTGCTGCTCCTGGTGTTCGACACCGGGCAGCGCGAGCAGCTGCCGATCCCGGTCGCGGCGAATCTGGGGCGCAACCCCGCGGCATCCGAGCCGTCGGATCTGCTCATCCCGGTGCGCGACCCCGACTCCACGGTCTCCAAGACCCACCTCCGCCTGGAGCACTCGCGCTCGGGCACATGGGTGACGGACGCCGGGTCGACCAACGGCACCGACCTCCTGGATGAGGAGGGGCGGATCACGCCACTCGCGTCGGGAGTGCGTACGCTCGTCGAAGACGGTGTGCGGGTGCGACTGGGCAACCGCGTCTTCACCGTCAACCGGCTGATCGGAGCCTCGTGAGTCAGGGTCCGCGCCTCGCGCCGCCGCGCATGCCGAGCGGCAAGATCATGGTGCAGCCGCCACCGGAGCTCGTGCCCAACGACGGCTCGGGCGGCATGCTCACGTCGCTGCTGCCGATGCTCGGCAGCATCGGGTCGATCGTGATGATCTCCTTCACGAACGCGGGGCCCACGGGCTTCATCACCGGCGGCATGTTCCTGCTGTCCTCGCTGGGCTTCGTCGCCGTCAACGGCTGGCGGCAGCGCGCGCAGCGCACCTCCGCGGTGCTCGGCAACCGGCGCGAGTACCTCGCCTATCTCTCCGAGCTGCGCGAGACGGTGCGCGTCGCTGCCCGTCAGCAGCGTCGACACGACAACTGGATCAATCCCGCGCCGGCGGCGCTGCCGTTCATCGCCGAAGAGCGCACCCGGGTCTGGGAACGCTCTGCGACCGACGAGAACTTCCTCCTGACCCGCGTCGGGCTCGCCGACCAGCCGCTCTGCGTGACACTCGAGGCGCCCGAGCTGCCGCCGCTCGCCCAGCTCGACCCGGTGGCCGCCTCCGCTGCGCACCGCTTCATGCTCACGCACGAGATCCAGCCGGCGCTGCCGGTGGGGATCCGCCTGAACGACTACGCCCGGATCGAGATCACCGGCTCAGACGAGGCATCCGTCCGCTCGCTCGCCCGTGCGATGGTGGCGGGCGCTGCGACGATGCACGATCCCGAGAGCGTGCAGATCGCGATCCTCGCGGGCGAGGCGCAGCTGCCCCAGTGGGAGTGGGCGAAGTGGCTTCCGCACACGCAGTCCACCCGGGCGCAGGACCGCCTGGGCGCGGCGCGCCTCATCGGCTCGTCGCTCGGCGACCTCGAAGACCTGCTGCCCGCGGGGCTGCGGGAACGGTCCCGCTTCGGTCGCGGCGGTGAGGCGGCTCCGCACATCGTGCTCGTCGTCGACGGCGTGCGTCTGCCCATGGGCGACCCGATCGTGGGCGGCGACGGCATGATGGGCGTCACGGTCATCGAGCTGCCCGAACGGTGGGGCGAACTGGCTGACCGTGAGACGCTGCGCATCGCCCTGCCCTCCGGCGTCGGCGGCGGCGCCGAGATCGCCGAGCTCATCGACCTCAGCCGGGCGTCCGAGTCGTTCGTCCCCGATCAGATCTCCCTCGCCGAGGCCGAGGCGACCGCTCGGCGCCTCCTGCCCCTGCATTCCGTCACGACGGTCGCGGGCACCACGAGCGGCTCGGCGTCGCAGACCCAGATGGAGCTGGTCGACCTGCTCGGCCTGCCCGACGTGCGCGAGATCGACTTCGACCAGTCGTGGGCAGGGCGTCTCGAACGAGACCGCCTGCGCGTTCCGATCGGCCAGGACACGACCGGTGCGCCGATCGTGCTCGACCTGAAGGAGGCCGCGCAGCAGGGCATGGGCCCGCACGGCGTCATGATCGGCGCGACCGGGTCGGGTAAGTCCGAGGTGCTGCGGACCCTGGTGCTGGCCCTCGCCCTCACTCACTCGCCCGAACAGCTCAACTTCGTCCTCGTCGACTTCAAGGGCGGCGCCACGTTCGCCGGCATGGCGGGAATGCCGCACGTCTCGGCCATCATCACGAACCTCGGCAGCGAGATCGCGCTCGTCGACCGCTTCCAGGACGCCCTGCAGGGCGAAGTCGTGCGCCGACAGGAACTGCTGCGCTCGGCCGGCAACTTCGCGAACGTGTCGGACTACGAGAAGGCCCGCAAGAACGGCCGCGACGATCTCGAACCGCTCCCGGCGCTCTTGATCGTCGCCGACGAGTTCTCCGAGCTTCTGGCCGCCAAGCCCGAGTTCGTCGAGAGCTTCGTCAACATAGGCCGTGTCGGCCGGTCGCTCCAGGTGCACCTCCTGCTCGCCTCGCAGCGACTCGAAGAGGGCAAGCTCCGCGGACTCGACACCTATCTGTCGTACCGCGTCGGCTTGCGGACCTTCTCGGCCGCCGAATCGCGCACCGTCCTCGGCGTCCCGGACGCCTACACCTTGCCGCAGCAGCCGGGTGTCGGGTTCCTCAAGGCCGACACCGAGAACCTCACGCAATTCCGGGCCGCGTACGTCTCGGGTCCGCCCAAGACCCGTCGCCGCGCGGTCGGCAGGACGACGGATGCCGCGCGCGGCCAGGCCGCGGACGTCGAGCTGTTCACGGCCGCCCGTCAGCAGCTCGTCGAGCGCGAAGAGGCCGCGGAGCCCGAGACCGCCGCTCCCTCCGAAGCCGCCGAGGAGCGCTCGACCTTCGAGATCGCCGTCGAGCGGATGATGGGCCGCGGGCCCGCCGCGCACCAGGTGTGGCTGCCGCCGCTGTCCGACCCCGCGACCCTCGATCAGCTCATGCCCGACCTGGTCGTCGACCCACAGCTGGGGCTGGTCTCGCCCGGGTGGCGGGCGGCGGGCGCCCTCACCGTGCCGCTCGGCATCGTCGACGTCCCACTCGAGCAGCGACGCGAGCGGCTCACCGTGTCGCTCGGCGGTGCGGCAGGACACGTCGCGATCGTGGGCGGACCGCTGAGCGGCAAGTCGACGATGGCGCGCACGCTGGTGTCGGCCCTGGCGCTGACGGGCACGCCGCGCGAGCTGCAGTTCTTCGTGCTCGACTTCGGCGGCGGCAGCTTCATCGGCATGCAGAAGCACCCGCACCTGTCCGGTATCGCGATGCGCACCGAAGCCGAGTCCGTGCGACGCACCGTCGCCGAGGTCGAGTCCGTCCTGGACGCCCGCGAGCAGTACTTCCGCCAGAACGGCGTGGACTCGATCGACACGTACCGCGCTCGTCGCGCGCAGGGCCTCGTCGACGACGGCTACGGCGACGTGTTCCTGGTCGTGGACGGCTGGGCGACGCTCCGGGCCGAGTACGAGGCGCTGGAGACGCGGGTGCAGACGATCGCCGCGCGCGGCCTGAGCTTCGGCGTGCACGTCGTGATCACCGCGAACCGCTGGCTCGAGATCCGGGCGAGCCTGAAGGACCTCGTGCAGACCCGCCTCGAGCTGCGGCTCGGCGATCCGAGCGACTCCGAGATCGACCGCAAGCAGGCCGTCAACGTCGCCGCGAACGCGCCGGGCCGCGGCCTCAGCCCGAAGCGTCTGCAGATGCTCTCCGCGCTTCCGCGCATCGACGGGACGGGCGACGCCGCGGGTCTCGTCGACGGAGTCGACTCCATGATCGCCCGCGTGAGCGAGGCGTGGCAGGGGCCTGCAGGACCCAAGCTGCGCCTGCTGCCCGAGCTGCTGCCGCTCGAAGACCTGCGGGCAGCGGCCGGGGACGCGGCATCCGACCGCCTTCTCCTCGGAGTGGACGAGGCTCAGCTGGCGCCGTTCGGCATCCATCCGCGACAGGAGCCGCACCTGTTCCTGTACGGCGATGCGGGCATGGGCAAGTCGTCGTTCCTGCGCGGGATCGTGCAGGAGATCACACGGCTCTACACCCCGACCGAAGCGAAGATCTTCGTGGTCGACTACCGCCGGTCGTTGCTCGGAGAGATCCCGAGCGACTACCTGGGGGCCTATCTCACGTCGCACGAACCCGCCACGAACGGGCTGGCCGAGCTGGCGGCCTTCTTCTCCGGACGCATCCCCGGTCCCGACGTCACGCCCGAGCAGCTGCGGCAGCGCAGTTGGTGGAAGGGCGCCGAGGGGTTCATCATCGTCGACGACTACGACCTCGTCGCCACCAGCCAGGGCAATCCGCTCGCGGTGATCCAGCCGCTGCTGGCGCAGGCCGCCGACCTGGGGCTGCACGTCATCCTCACCCGCCGCACCGGCGGCGCGAGCCGTGCCGCCTACGACCCGATCATCCAGCGGTTCACCGACCTGGGCGTGACCGGCATCCTGCTGGGGGGCAACCCCGAGGAGGGCGCGCTGATCGGGCGGGTCAAGCCCGTGCCGTCGGTGCCGGGTCGGGCTCAGGTCGTCAGTCGTGAGCGCGGCCTCGTCGCCGCTCAGCTCGCCTACGCCGCGCCGATCCCGCACTGACCCCGGAGGTACGAATGTCCGACCAGCTCCCCGAGGACGACGGCCCCGATTTCGTCTCGATCATCCGCGAGGCCGTCACCGCCGATCCGCAGAACCTCGGGCTGCGCGTGGATCTGGTCGAGCTGCTCCTCGAGTCTCAGCCCGAGGTCGCGGCCGTCGAGATCGAGACGCTCAGTCATTACGGCGCCAATCAGCAGACGGTCATGGTGCTGCGGGCGCGCGCCGCGGCGGCTCTGCTGCGGCGCCGGAACGCCTCACCCGGGGCGGACGCGGGGGGAGGGGCGGTCCCGACGCCGGATGCCCCGCCCGCCGCCCCCGCGCCTCCCACGGCTCCGCCGCCGTCGTCCACGCCCGAAGCCCCGTCCGGCGCGCCCGCGGCCGCCGGCCCGCCCGCGCTCGGCGGTCCGTCGGCCGCCGAGGATCCGCGCGCCCGCATCGGCGGTGCGGTTCCCGGCGCGGAGGAGCAGCCGGTCTGGGACGTCGAACGGCCGACGATCCGGCTCGCGGACGTCGCCGGAATGGCCGAAGTGAAGCAGCATCTCGATGCGTCGTTCCTCGCCCCGATGCGCAATCCCGAGCTCGCGCGCATGTTCGGCAAGCAGCCTCGCGGCAGCCTGCTCATGTACGGCCCGCCCGGCTGCGGTAAGACGTTCATCGCCCGCGCGATCGCCGGTGAGCTCGGCGCGAGCTTCGTGCACGCGACTCTCGCCGACATCATGGGCGAGTACCGCGGGCAGGCCGAGAAGGCGATCCAGCAGCTCTTCGCGACGGCTCGGGCCGCGCGGCCGTGCGTCATCTTCTTCGACGAGTTCGACGCGATCGGCGGTCGGCGGACGTCGGGCAATTCCTTCGCGCAGGGTCTGCGGATGATCACGAGCCAGCTCCTCGAGGAGTTCGACGGTGTGGATGCCTCGAACGACGGCGTCTACGTGCTGGCGGCCACGAATCGCCCCTGGGACATCGACACGGCGCTCCGCCGCCCCGGGCGGCTCGATCGCACCGTGCTCATCCTTCCGCCGGACGCGCCCGCGCGCGAAGCGATCGTGCAGACGGGCCTGCGCGACAAGCCCGCGGCAGCCATCGACGCCGCGAGCATCGCGCAGCGGACCGAGGAGTTCTCCGGCGCCGATCTGTCGTACGTCGTCGAGACGGCCATCGAGCAGGCGTTCATGGAATCCCTGCAGTCGGGGGTGCCGCGCATGATCCGCACGTACGACCTCGAGGCCGCGGCATCCCGGATCGTCCCCTCGACGCGATCGTGGTTCGAGCAGATCAAGCCCGTGCTGGAGTACGGGGTCGACGACGGCACCTTCTCGCAGCTGCGCACGTATCTGAAGAAGCACCGGATCTGACGTGGTCGACAGCGCGGCGCACGAGCGGGCGGAGGCGTACATCGCCGCCCGACAGCTCGATCGTGCGCGCGACGAGCTGAACGCCGCGCTCCGGCAGGATCCGAACGACGGCGATGCGCTGATCATGCTGTCGCAGGTCGCGACGTTCTCGGGCGACCTCGCGGGGGCGGAGGAGATGGCGCGCCTGGCCTGCGCGATCCCCGAGCACCGCGCGTACGGCCTCGTCGCCTTCGCCCGCGTGGTCGGTGTTCGCGGCCCCGAGCGGGCACCCGAGGCGCTCGCGGCCGCCACCGAGGCGGTGAACCTCGAGCCGCAGATCTGGCAGATGCGGGTGGCGCTGGCCAGCGCGCTCGCCGACACCCGCGACTACGAGAACGCGCGGGTGCAGGCCGAAGCGGCCGTGCAGCTGGCCGGGGCCGACCCGGGGGAGCGCGCCGGGGCGCTCGTCGGGCTCGCCCGTGTGTTCGCGGCCACGCCGGGCGGCCAGCCGCGCGCGTACGCCGTGGCGACCGAAGCAGCGGCGCTGGATCCCACGAACCCGCGCATCCAGCAGCTGCTCACCGAGACCGAGTTCGGTTCGGGCAAACGCGCGGACGCCCTCGCCTCGGCGCTCGCGATCCTGCGCCAGAGCCCGACCGCCGTGCTCCCGCCGGTCATCGCGCAGTTCTCGCTCTATCTGCTGATCCGTCGTGCGGTGGGGTTCCTGCTGCTCACGTCGATCGGGGTCGCGATCGTGTTCCTCGGCTTCTTCGGCGAGGCGCTCGGCCAGTCCGCCGCCGCCCGGCTCGGCGGCGGTGCCGGTCTCGCCGCGTACGTGGCCGTGCTGCTGACGACGCTCGGTCCCCTCACCGATCCGAGCATCCGGCGGCCGGTCTGGCGCTTCGGCAAGAGACGCGCGAGCGTGTGGATCGCGCTGGTGCTCGTGGTGTCCGCGCTGCTCTGCTACGGCGTGCTGGCGCTGATTCTCGGCTCGTTCGCGGGGGTCGCGTTCCCGTTCGCCCTCATGCTGATCGCCTGGATCGCGCACCTCTTCGCCGCGTTCGGGCTGAGCGTGCCCGACCTCGAGAGCGTGCTCAGGCGGAGCTGACGGCGTCGCGGTCCCGAGCTAGGCCTTCGAGGCCTTGGCGGCCGCCTTCATCGCCTGCTTGTGCTCGCGCACCTTGAGCAGCGAATCCGGCGAAACGATGTCGGCGACGGATCGGAAGGATCCTTCTTCGCCGTAGGGGGCGGATGCCTCACGCCACCCCTCGCCGGTGAATCCGCACTGCTTGCCGAGAAGCGCGAGGAAGATCTTCGCCTTCTGCTCCCCGAACCCGGGGAGTGCCATGAGACGCTTGCGCACCTCCGCGCCGGTGGGGTCGCCCGAGGTCCACAGGGCCGCGGCATCCGACCCCCAGTCCTTCTCGATCGCGGCGCTCAGCGCCTGGACGCGCCCGGCCATCGACGAGGGATACCGGTGCACCGCCGGCGTCTCGGAGAACACCGTCGAGAGCGCGTCGGGATCGTAGCCGGCGAGGGTGGCGGCGTCGATCGCGCCCACCCGCTCGCGGATCTTCAGAGGTCCGGCGAATGCCGTCTCCATCGCCACCTGCTGATCCAGCAGCATGCCGATCAGAAGCGCCAGAGGATCCTCGGTGAGCAGTTCGTCGGCCGCTTCGTCGCCGGTGATGTGCAGGCTCATAGCTCCATCGTCGCACTTCGGCGTCGACACGGCAGGCCGACGGCCGGCCCCGGGTCAGACGGCGCGCTGGTCCACGACAGCCGCCGCCGCACGCGCGGCGTCAGCGTCGACATCGAGCCCGAACAGCGCCGAGATCGCCGCGAACACGTCATCGCCGCGTCCCTCTTCGGCCAGCTGATGCGCACGGACCGTCGGGGTGTGCATGAGCACGCCCGCGAGATGGCGGAGCGCCTGCTCCACGCTGCCGTCGTCGCCCCGCCCGCGGGCGCGGGCGATCTCGGCTTCGAGCACCGTGGACACGTGAGCGCGCAGGGCCACCACCGCGGGGGCGACGCTGCGCCGCTCGCCGGTCACGGCGAAGCGCGCGGCGGCGTCGGCCACGACGCGACGCGCGTCATCCGTCGCCTGTAGCTCCTCGACGGGCGCGTGGAGTCGGATCGTCTCGAGGTCGAGCAGGTCTGTGTCGGGGAGGCCGGCGACGTCGGGGTCGACGTTGCGGGGCAGTCCGAGGTCGATCACCAGACGGCGGCCGGCGCGCGTGGCTCCGGCGATCGCGAGCGGGGGGTCGGGTGCGCCGCCGGCCTGGAGGACCGCGGCCGAGAGCACGGGCCGTTCGACACTGGTGCACGTGATCACGAGGTCGGCGAGCGAAGCAGCGTCGGCGTAGTCGGCAGCGGCCACCGGGCGCAGTCCGTGGCGGGCGGCGAAGGCCGCCTCGCGGCCGGAGGGGGAGGCCACCGAGATGTCGGCGGCGCCGTGGTCGCGGAGCGCCGCCACGGTGGCGGCGGCGTAAGAACCGGTGCCGACGAGAAGCACCCTCAGCGTCGACCAGTCGGTGATGCGGCTGTCGGCCAGGTCGAGCGCGAGCCGCACGAGCGACCGCCCCGCCCGGGTGAGCGCCGTGGAGTTCTTCACGCCGCGCTGCGTCTCGGAGGCGCGCTGGAACAGTCGCTCGAGCTCGCGGGACGTCGTGCCCTGGGCGCGGGCCTCGAGCAGCGCCCGGCGAACTTGACCGGCGATCTCGCCCTCGCCCACGACGACGGACTCGAGACCGGATGCCACGGCGAACAGGTGCTCGGCCACCGCGCCACCCTCGATCACCTCGTACGACCCGTCGAGGTCGGTGGCGCTCACTCCCGTGGCCGACGTGATCGCGAGCAGGGTCGCCTCGACGCCGACCGCGCCCGCAGCGGTGACCGGCTCGTCCATCTCGACGTAGGCCTCGAACCGGTTGCACGTCGCCACGACGACGGCACCCTGCACGCAGTCGTCGTGCGCGGAGATGAGCGGGGCGATCGAAGCGGTGCGGGTGCTGAGCCGTTCGAGAAGCTCGAAGGAGGCGGTCTTGTGACTCGCCGTGACGCAGATCAGCACTGTGCAAGGATATCCCGCTGCGGCGCGGCCCCGCCCGAGGTCGCTTCACGTCGTGATTGTTCGCCGCGGCGGGTGGGAGAATGGACGGATGCCTGGTCCCGCCGATTCCCCGTTGATCCGCGCGCTGCGCGGCGAGCGTCAGGACCGACCTCCCGTCTGGTTCATGAGGCAGGCCGGACGATCGCTCCCGGAGTACCGCGAGCTGCGCGTCGGCACGCGCATGCTGGACGCGTGCCTGGACCCCGCGCTTGCGGCCGAGATCACGCTCCAGCCCGTGCGCCGCCACCACGTCGACGCCGCGGTGTTCTTCAGCGACATCGTCGTGCCGCTGAAGCTGGCGGGCGTCGCGGTCGAGATCGAGCCCGGCCGCGGACCCGTGTTCGCCGATCCGATCCGCACGGCCTCCGACGTGAAGCGACTCATCCGCACGCCTCCGGCGGCGATCACCGACGCGTCCGGGCCGATCCGCGAGGCCGTCGGCATCGTCGCCGCCGAACTCGGCGACACCCCGATCATCGGCTTCGCGGGTGCGCCGTTCACCCTCGCGGCCTACCTCATCGAGGGTGGACCGTCCAAGGAGCACCTCCGCGCCCGAGCGATGATGCACGCCGATCCGGCGTCCTGGCATCTGCTCGCGACGTGGCTGGCCGAGGTCGCCGAGGTCTTCCTCGACGCGCAGGTGACGGGCGGAGCATCCGCGGTGCAGCTCTTCGATTCCTGGGCTGGGTCGCTCTCGCCCGCCGACTACCGCGAATTCGTCGCGCCGCACTCCCGGCAGGCGCTCGGCGCACGCACCGGCGACGGGTCGAGCGAACTCACGGTGCCGCGCATCCATTTCGGCATCGGCACGGGTCCGATCCTCGACGACATGCGCCTGGACGGCTTGGCCGACGCGGTCGGCGTCGACTGGCGACTGCCGCTCGATGAGGCAGCGGCCGTCCTCGGCCCCGACACGACCGTGCAGGGCAACATCGATCCTGCTCTGCTGCAGGCGCCGTGGCCGGTCCTCGCCGCGCACGTGACCGACGTCATCGAGCGCGGGCGGGCGGCGCGGGCGCACATCCTCAACCTCGGCCACGGGGTCCCCCCTGAGACCGACCCCGAGGTGCTGACGCGCATCGTGGCGCTCGCGCACGGGGAGGACGTGGCGTGACGTCCGAAAGCGCGGCGGGGGCTTCGCCTCAGCCCCGGTCGATCAGCGACCTCGCCGCCCAGGCGCGCGACAGCCACGTCGTCGTGGTCGGGGGCGGAATGGCGGGCCTCGTCGTTGCGATGGAGTGCGCGAAGGTCGGAATTCCGGTGACCGTACTCGAAGCATCTGATCGCGTCGGGGGGGTGCTGCGCACGGCTGAGGTCGCCGGCATCCTGGTCGACGCCGGCGCCGAGAGCTACGCCACCCGTGGCGGAACGGTCCGCGCATTGGTCGGGGAGCTCGGCATGGCCGACGCCGTCGTCGCTCCGAACGCCGGGCGGGCCTGGGTCGCGGGTGTGCCGGGAGTGGGCGCCGCGCCGCTGCCGGCCGGGGGTGTGCTCGGCATCCCCGAGAATCCGTTCGCGCCGGACGTCCGTCGCGTGATCGGGTGGAGCGGCGCGTGGCGCGCCTACGTCGACCGTCTGCGACCGCCCCTGACGATCGGTCGCGAGCAGAGTCTGGGTGCGCTGGTGCGCTCCCGCATGGGCGTCCGGGTCGTCGATCGTCTCGTGGCCCCCGTCACCGCCGGGGTGTACTCGTCGCGTCCCGACGAGATCGACGTCGACCTCGCGGCCCCGGGTCTGAGCGCGGCCCTCACCCGCACCGGCTCGCTCTCTGGCGCGGTCGCCCAGCTCACGGCAGCCCGTGTGTCGCCGGCGACCGATGCCGCGCAGCCCGCGGTGATCACCGGCCCGGATGCCGCGAAGGCGCCGGGTGGCGCCGTCGAGGGCATCGCGGGGGGGATGGCGAGGCTTCCCGCCGCGATCCGCGCGCGCATCGAAGAACTCGGCGGACGTGTCGAGACCCGCAGCCCGGTCTCGGCGATCACGCGCGCGGACGGCGGGTGGGCGATCACGGTCAGGACGGCCGCCGCCGACGTGGCCGACGCGTCCGGCCCGGCCGATGAGTCCGGAGCCGCAGGGCCGGGCGACCGCGTCCTCACCGCGACGGCGGTCGTGGTCGCCGCACCGGAGCGCGTGGCGCGCGACCTCCTGGCTCCGCTCGTGCCCGGGCTCGAGCCCGGCGGGACCGGAGCCGACGAACCCACCGACGCCCCGGTGATCGAGCTGATCACGCTCGTGCTCGACGCCCCGGCGCTGGACGCACGGCCCCGCGGCACCGGCGTGCTCACGGTGCCCGGCTCGTTCCGGGCGAAGGCGCTGACGCACTCCACGGCGAAGTGGGCATGGGTGGCCGAGGCGGCGCACGGCGCGCACATCGTGCGCGTCTCCTTCGGCACGCAGGGGGAGCGGCCCGCGACCTCGGGGATGGACGACGCGGATGCCGCGGCTCTCGCGCTGGCCGAGGCATCCGCTCTGCTGGGTGTCCCCCTCACCAGGGCGCAGCTGCGCGGTGCGCACCGCGAGCGGTACACGCAGTCGCAGCCGGCGTCGGTGATCGGACGTGCCGCACGCAGCGCCGCCGCCCGGTCCGCGATCCACGGGGTGCCGGGGCTTGCCGCCACCGGGGCGTGGCTCGCCGGGACGGGACTGGCGCAGGTCGTGCCCGACGCCGTCCGCGAGGCGGAGCGCGTGCGCCGCGGAGCGCTGTTCGGCGCCGTCCCGGCGGAGGACTGACCGCTGCCACCCCGGTTGTCAAGCGCGGATGCCCGATTCGGCATACAGGGCTACCCTGGGGAGCAGACCAGCAGTGTCATCCAGCGTGAGGAGACCCCATGAGGGGCAAACTAGGACTCGTCGTCGGTATCGGTGTGGGCTACGTGCTCGGCACCCGGGCCGGTCGTGAGCGGTACGAGCAGATCAAGACCCAGGCGGAGAAGGTCTGGAACCTCGAGCCCGTCCAGAAGCAGGTCGGCAAGGCGACGGACTTCGCGAAGTCGAGCGTCATGGCCCTCCCGAGCACGATCTGGGACAGCGCCGTCAAGGTGACCAACGCCGTCAAGGGCAAGGACACAGCCGGTGAGAAGCTCGATGCGGCGATCCGCACGGGCAAGAGCTCGGTCAACCGCGTCTCGAAGGCCGCCGACACGTCGGCAGGAGCGGTGAAGGATGCCGCGGACCACGCCATCGACGACATCGCCGACGCCGCCGGGCGAAACGGGAAGTGACATGACGACGCCTCGTGGATTCCGCGATCGCGCCGACGACAGCCTGCTGACCCTGGTCGGGGAGATCCCCGAGCTGGTCCGCAACCTGATCGTCGCCGAGATCGACGGGGCGAAAGGGTGGCTCAAGCGCACCGCGAAGGACGCCGGGATCGGTGCCGGGTGGTTCGTCGGCGCCTTGTTCGTGCTGTTCTGGTCGATCCCGGTGCTGCTGGCGTTCATCATCGCCGGGCTCTCATCGTGGTGGCCGGTGTGGCTGTCGGCGGTCGTGGTCTTCGGCGTCATGATCCTCGTCGTGGCGGTGCTCGCCCTGCTCGGCCTTCTGCGGTTCCGCAAGGTGGGCAAGGACAAGAACCCGGTCGAATCGATCAGCGAAGACATCAGAGAGGTGCGCAATGAGCTCGTCTAACGCCCCGGTGCCCGTGCCGCGCACGGCCGTCGCGCTGGGGATCGCAGATCCCGTCGAGCAGGCGCGTGCCGAGCTGAAGGCGGCGCTGGCCGCGATCGAGGTCAAGGCGAACGTGCCGCAGCGCGTCGCCGACGTCGCCGACCTGCGCATCGGCCAGGCCCGCGACTTCTCCCGCAAGAACCCCACGGCCACGGCCGCGATCGTCGTCGCCGGTGCCGCAGCGGTCGGCACGATCGTCTGGGCCCTCGTGCGCGCGTACACGCGCTGAATCCGAGTTCATCCACGAATCCACGTCGTCCGAGGACGGCGTGCGAGCCGCGCCCGACGTGGCGGGGGAGACTGTATTCATGGCTTCCGACGCAGAGATGACCTCGACCGCTTACACGCTGTGGGCGGTGTTCCGCAGAGACCCCGCCCGGGCAGTCGGCGAATCCGACGAGACCGAACTCGCCGACATCGTCCGGCTGATCGAGGACGGCGGCGTCACGGTACGCGGGTTCTACGACGTCAGCGGCCTTCGCGCCGACGCCGACCTCATGGTCTGGCTGTACGGCGCGAACGCCGACGATCTGCAGCGCGACCTTCGGCGTCTGCGCCGCACCGAGCTCCTGCGGCATCTCCTGCCGGTCTGGAACGCGATGGGCGTCCACCGCGACGCGGAGTTCAACCGCTCCCACGTGCCGGGTTTCCTGCGCGGCATCGCACCCAAGACGTGGCTGTGCGTGTACCCGTTCGTGCGCAGCTACGAGTGGTACCTCCTTCCCGAGGAGGAGCGTCGCCGCATGCTCGCCGAGCACGGGCGTCAGGGTGCGGCCTTCACCGGGGTGACGGCCAACACCGTCGCGAGTTTCGCGCTCGGCGACTACGAATGGATCCTTCCGCTCGAGTCCGAGGACCTCACCGACCTCGTCGACATGATGCGCGACCTGCGCTACACCGACGCGCGTCGTCATGTGCGCGAAGAGGTCCCGTTCTACACCGGCCGCCGCCTGGAGCTCCGCGAGGTCGCCGAGGTGCTGCAGTGATGGACGCGGGGGTCACCGCATCCCTCGCCGCGGCACCCCGTCCAGGGACGGACGCGCCCCGCGCGGTGCGCTCATGACCGGCGTCGCGCTCCGGCTCGGCACCCGGCGCAGCGCCCTCGCCCTGGCGCAGTCGCAGCAGGTGGCCGACGCGCTGGCCGCGGCATCCGGTCGTCCGGTGCACCTGGTCCCGATCGTCTCGGAGGGTGACGTCACCCGTGCCTCGCTCGCGTCGCTGGGCGGCACCGGGGTGTTCGCCACTCGACTCCGCGAAGCACTGCTGGCGGGGGAGTGCGATCTGCTCGTGCACTCGCTCAAAGACCTGCCGACCGCACAGCCCGATGGTCTGGTGATCGCCGCGACCCCGGTGCGCGCCGACGCTCGCGACGTCGTCGTGACGAAGAACGGCACGCCGCTGCAGTCGCTCTCGTCGGGCGCGACGGTGGGAACCGGCTCTCCGCGCCGTGTGGCGCAGGTGCGACGACGGAACCCGCGCGTGGACGTGCGCGACCTGCGCGGCAACGTGGATTCCCGCCTGGGGCGCGTGCGCGACGGTGAGCTCGACGCCGTGGTGCTGGCCGCGGCGGGCCTGGCCCGTCTCGACCCCGACGACGGCGGACTGCAGCGCGAGGCGCTGGGCCTGACGGAGTGGCCGACGGCCCCCGGCCAGGGCGCGCTCGCGATCGAGACGCGCGAGGACGCGGAGGCCGACCTCCGCGCCGCGATCGCGCTGCTGGAGGACGACGCCACGCGCATCGCGGTCACCGCCGAACGGGCGGTTCTCGCGACGCTCGAGGCCGGATGCCACGCGCCGGTCGGGGTCTACGCCGACATCGCCGACGGCGACCTGCGCATCCGTGCCGTCGTCTACGAACTCGACGGTTCGCACCGCATCGCGCTGGACCGAACGATCCGATTGACGCCGGGGTATGCTCGAGACAAGGGCAGCGGCAATGGTGCGGATGCTGCCGACGACGCGAACCCGATCGCTCGTGCTGCGCGCGCCGGGTCTGAAGTCGCTCGTCGGCTGCTCGAACGCGGGGCGGCCGACGTGGTAACACGAGAGTCGACCCAATGAACACTTCCCCTATCGCCACGACACCCAAGCCGCTCGCCGGCTGGCGGGTGCTTGTGCCGCGCGGCGGTCCATGGGGCGACAGCGTCGCCGCCACCCTCCGATCCCGGGGCGCCACCCCGGTGGTCGCCCCTCTCATCAACTTCGCCCCCACGAACGACCAGGCCGCCCTCGACGAGGCGCTGGCCGATCTCGCGGCCGGGGCGTTCCAGTGGCTCACCGTCACGAGCGCCACGACCGCTGACGTCCTGTACGCCTACCGGGCGACCGTCCCCCCGCACACGCGGCTCGCGGCGGTCGGCGAGACCACGGCCGCCGCCCTGCAGTCGATGGGCTACCGGGTCGATCTGATCCCCGAGCAGGACAACTCCGCGGCGGGCATGGCGGAACAGCTCATCGCCATCGAGCCCGAGCCGCGCGACATCCTGACGCTCCGCAGCGAGATCGCCAAGCCGGTGCTCACGCGCATGCTGATCGAGGCGGGGCACCGCGTGCGCAGCGTCGTGGCGTACCGGACCGTCGGGGTGCCGGTCACCGACAAGATCGCCGAGGACGTGCGCAGCGGCCGCATCAACGCGATCCTCGTGACGAGCGGATCGGTCGCGGAGCAGGTGCAGGAGCAGTTCCCCGAGATCCCCGAGTCGACCGTGATCGCGGCCATCGGCCCGCGCACCGCGAAAGACGCCAAGCGCGCGGGTCTGCCGGTCGATGTGGTGGCCGACCGCCAGACCGTCGACTCGCTCATCGAAGCCGTGTCGCACTTCGCGCTGCCCCACGCGTCCGACGAGTTCTCCCGGTGAGCTTCCCCGTCCACCGGCCGCGTCGGCTTCGGCAGACCCCTGCGCTGCGCGCGCTCATGCGTGAGACGCGCATCGCCCCCGCCCAGCTCGTCCTGCCCCTGTTCGTCCGCGAGGGGATCTCCGATCCGGCGCCGATCTCGTCGATGCCCGGCGTCGTGCAGCACACGGTCGACTCGCTCAAGGCTGCGGTGACGGACGCCGCGGCCGCCGGAATCTGCGGGGTCATGCTGTTCGGCGTGCCCGCCGTGCGCGACGCCCGGGGATCGGGGGCGGACGATCCCCGCGGCATCCTGAACATCGCGACGCGGGCCGTGGCCGACGAGATCGGCGACGCGCTCGTGGTGCAGACCGACCTCTGCCTCGACGAGTTCACCGATCACGGTCACTGCGGCGTGCTCACGGCCGGCGGCGCGGTCGACAACGACGCGACCCTCGAGCGCTATGCGGCGATGGCGCTCGCGCAGGCCAGGGCGGGCTCGGCGATGCTCGGGCTCTCCGGCATGATGGACGGCCAGACCGGGCACGTGCGGGCGGCGCTCGATGCCGAAGGCTTCAGCGACACGATGATCCTGGCCTACTCGGCGAAATACGCGGGGGCGTTCTACGGCCCCTTCCGCGAAGCCGTCGACTCCCAGCTCCAGGGCGATCGCCGCACGTATCAGCTCGACCCCGGCAACGCGCGCGAAGGTCTCCGCGAGGCGCTCCTCGATGTCGAGGAGGGCGCCGACGTCGTCATGGTCAAGCCGGCGCTGCCGTACCTCGATGTGCTGGCCGATGTGCGCGCCGCCGTCGACGTCCCGGTCTGGGCCTACCAGGTGTCGGGAGAGTTCGCGATGGTGGAAGCGGCTGCGGCGAACGGATGGATCGATCGCCGCGGCGCGATCCTCGAGTCGCTTCTGGCGATCCGCCGTGCCGGTGCCGACGCCGTGCTGAGCTACTGGGCGGTCGAGGCCGCCGGCTGGCTGCGCGAGTAGCAGACGCGGACGATGCCGATCTTCTGCCGCGGTGGGCAGAGGCGCAGACTGAATCCCGAACATCGAAGGAGCCGAGCCACGTGACCGATCGCAACGACGAACTGTTCGCCGAAGCGCGCGGGGTGATCCCCGGCGGCGTCAACTCGCCCGTGCGCGCCTACGGGTCGGTGGGCGGGTCGCCGCGGTTCCTCGCCTCCGCGCGCGGACCGTACGTGACCGATGTCGCGGGCCGGGAGTACGTCGACCTCGTCGCCTCGTGGGGCCCTGCGCTGCTCGGGCACGCGCGCCCCGAGATCGTCGCGGCCGTGCAGGACGCGGCATCCCGCGGCCTGTCCTTCGGCGCCCCGACCGAGGGTGAAGTGCAGCTGGCCGAGCTCATCGCCGGCCGGGTGGCCGTGGGCGAAGCGCGGCCGATCGAACGCGTCCGGCTGGTGTCGACCGGCACGGAGGCGACGATGACCGCGATCCGCCTCGCACGCGGCTTCACCGGCCGCGACCTGCTGGTCAAATTCGCCGGGCACTACCATGGACACTCCGACGGCCTGCTGGCGGCCGCCGGCTCGGGCGTCGCGACGCTCGCACTGCCCGACTCCGCGGGTGTGCCCGCACCGGTCGCCGCTCAGACGCTGGTCATCGGGTACAACGACCTCGACGCCGTCCGTGAGGTCTTCGCGGTGCACGGCGACCGCATCGCCGCGGTCATCACCGAGGCCGCCGCCGCGAACATGGGTGTCGTGGCGCCGCTCCCCGGCTTCAACGCCGCGCTCGCCGACATCGCGCACGAGCACGGTGCCCTCCTGATCAGTGATGAGGTGCTCACGGGGTTCCGCGTGCACCCGGCCGGCTACTGGGGCCTCCAGCACGAGGCGGGGGAGCGCTACACCCCCGACCTGTTCACGTTCGGCAAGGTCGTCGGCGGCGGAATGCCGCTGGCAGCCCTCGGTGGTCGCGGCGACGTCATGGACTTCCTCGCCCCGGTGGGGCCGGTCTATCAGGCCGGCACGCTGTCGGGCAATCCGCTCTCGGTCGCGGCCGGTCTGGCCACTCTCCGGCTTGCGACGCCCGAGGTGTACGCGAAAGTGGATGCCGCGGCATCCGTCGTCGCCTCCGCACTGTCGGACGCGCTGTCGGCGGAGGGCGTCGTGCATTCGGTCCCCCGTGCCGGCTCGCTGTTCGGGGTGGCGTTCCTGCCGTCATCGCCGCGCACGTACGCTGAGGCCCTGACGCAGGAGTCGTGGCGGTATCCGCCGTTCTTCCACGCGATGCTCGACGCGGGGGTCTCGCTGCCGCCGAGCGTGTTCGAGGCGTGGTTCCTGACGGCCGCGCACGACGAGCGGGCTCTGTCTCGGGTGCTGGACGCGCTTCCCGCCGCGGCTCGCGCCGCAGCGGCTGCCGTCGCTCCCTGACCGTCCCGGGAGCGCCCTCCCGACGGACCGCAGCGCCCGTCGGCCCGGCCTAGGCTGGAGGGATGAGTTCTTCGCCGCGCGTCGTCGTCCTCGCCGGCGGGGTCGGCGGTGCCAAGTTCACGCTCGGTGTGCGCGCGGCCCTCGCCCGGCGCGGCGCCCCCGAGGCCACGGTGGTCGTCAACACCGGTGACGACCTCTGGCTGAGCGGGGTGAGGCTGCAGCCCGACGTCGATTCGATCGTCTACGCCCTCGCCGGGGAGAACGACACACAGCGCGGCTGGGGACGGGCGGGCGACACCGAACGCGTCAACCATGAGCTCCAGGCCTGGGGCGCGGGCTGGCCGTGGTTCACACTGGGCGATCTCGACCTCGGGACGCACCTGGCGCGCACCGGCTGGCTGCGCGACGGCCTGACCCCGACGCAGGTCATCGGCCGGATGTCGCGGCGATGGCCGCTCGGCGTGCATCTCCTCCCCATGACCGACACCGAGGCCGACACGATCGTCGTACTGCGCGACGGCAGACGGATGCACTTCCAGGAGTGGTGGACGCGCCACCGGGCCGCGCTCGAGCCCGCCGCGTTCGAGAACCCCGGCATCGGCGACGCCGCACCCGCCCCGGGTGTCGCCGAGGCGATCGCCGGCGCCGACGTCGTGCTGCTCGCTCCCTCCAACCCCGTCGTCTCTCTCGGTCCGATCCTCGCGGTCCCGGGTATGCGTGCGGCGCTCGCCTCCACCTCCGCGCCCGTCGTCGGTGTGGCACCGATCATCGGCGGCCGGGTCGTCCGCGGCATGGCCGACGTCTGCCTCGCGGCGATCGGCGTCGAGACCTCCGCGTCGGCCGTGGCGGCGCACTACGGCGCGCGCGCCGACGGCGGCCTGCTGGACGCGTGGCTCCTGGCCGAGGAGGACGGCGCACTGGCCCCCGAGGTCGCCGGGCGGGGCATCCGGCCGATCGTCACTCCGCTGTGGATGACGGATGCCGCGGCCTCCGCCGACATCGTCGACGCTGCGCTCGACGCGGTCGGCGTCTGACGTGCCCGAGCTGACCGCGGTCGCGTGGCTGCTGCTGGCGATCGCAGCCTTCACCGTCGGGGTGTCCAAGACCGCACTGCCGGGCGCGACGATCCTGTCAGTGGCGATCTTCGCGGCCCTTCTGCCGGCGCGGCAGTCCACCGGTGCACTGCTGCTGCTGCTGATCGTGGCCGACGTGTTCGCCGTCCTCACCTATCGTCGCCACGCGAACTGGCCGGTGCTGCTGCGACTCGCCCCCGCGGTGCTGGTCGGTGTGGTGTTGGGCGTCGTGTTCCTCGCGTTCACGCCCGATCAGTGGGTGAAGCGCATCATCGGCGTGATCCTCCTCGTGCTCATCGCGATCACGCTGTTCCGGCGCCGCGTGCAGGCGCGCGTGCAGGAGCAGGCGCAGATCGGCGGCCGGCAGCGGGTCGCCGCGGCCACGTACGGCACGCTCGGCGGCTTCACCACGATGGTCGCCAACGCCGGTGGCCCCGTGATGTCGATGTACTTCCTCGCGGCGCGATTCGAAGTGAAGGAGTTCCTCGGCACCGCCGCGTGGTTCTTCGCCCTCGTCAACCTCACGAAGGTGCCGTTCTCGGTCGGCCTCGGCCTGATCACCGTCCCCGAGGTGCTCATGGACCTCGCACTCGTGCCCGCGGTGGTGGCGGGCGCGCTGCTCGGCCGGTGGCTCGCCGGTCGTATCGACCAGAAGCTCTTCGAGCGGCTGGTGATCATCCTGACGATCGTCGGCGCGGTCTACCTGCTGGTCTGATCCGTGCGCGGCCCGCTCAGGACGCGATCTCCTGCCGGAACGCGGCGAGACCCTCGGGCGCGATGTCGAATCCGAGCGCGGCGCCGGGATTGACGACCAGACCCTCGCTCACCGGGATCGTCCGCAGGAGGTCCTCACCCGAGAAGGCGACCACGAACGGTGCGAGTTCACCGAGCGTCGAGGCCGCATCCGGCGACGTGAAGGCGGCCAGCATCCGCGTCTCGCCGTTCTGGTAGTACACCGGGCGCATCCCCGCGCGATCCGGCCCCGGGTCGGCTCCGCTGGGTACGTAGATCGTCGAGGCGGCCAGCGTCCAGAGCACGGACTGCATGGTCAGCGCGCGGTCGCGCGCCTTCGCGATCGCTCGGTCGAGGAGGGGCACGTCGGTCGTGGTCATGCGGACACCTGTTCCGGGAAGCGTTCGTGGGCCTGTGCAGGGGTGACGGGATGCAGTGAGTGGCTGTCGCCGACCCACCAGGTCTCGCAGACCCGGCAGCGGTAGAGCAGATCGGTGGGAGTCGTCGCGATGACGAAGGTCGGCTCCCCGCCGGAGGAGAAGCCCTCGTGGCAGACCGGGCATCCGAGTTCGAAGGTCATCAGTAGCGCCTCACCACGACCCACGAACCGTCCTCGAGGTGTGTCAGCACCGCGCCGCCCGGGACCGCGTTGCCACCCGGCACCAGCGTCTCCCGCGTCTGATTGAGAAGGTACGACCCGTTGCCGGTGTTGACGGCGGTGTGACCATACGTCGAGCCGAGGTTGGTCGGGTCTTCGTAGAAGTGCGGCCACCCGCCGGAATCGGCGAGGGTCGGCCGTCGGAGCACGGCGGGGTCCACGGGGAAATGCACGGCATAGACGTCGCCGCCGTTGAGGTGGGCGTTCTGCACGGTGGGCGCCATGCCCGTCTCCCGCGCCGCCTGCGCGACCGAGCCGATCTGCGCGGCATCCTCTGTGGGCATCGCCCAGACGTCGGAGTTCGGCCCACCCAATGTGGCACCCGATCGGTCGTAGAGCGGGGCGATCTGATCGCCGAAGACCGAGCTGTGGTACCCGTTGTCGATCATGATCTGCAGTTCGTCGTCCGAGAGCGGATGACCGATCGATGCCGGCGGCCCCGGTGCGTCGTGCGGTACGGCCACGTCCGTCCCGGGCGTCCGCGGAGCCGACGGCGGTCCACCGCGCAGCACGCTCGCGAACAGCTCGTCGGCCTGAGAAAGCAGCACCTTCAGCTCGTCGAGCAGCTTCGACAGCGACTTCACCGATCGGATGAGCGTCGTGACCTTCGAACCGACGGTCGCCGCCAGGGACGACACGCGCGTCGTGACCTGCGACACGATCCAGGGCGTCGCCAGACCAAGGGAGAAGACGGCTTCGGCAGCCCACGAGATCGCCGATCCGACCAGCTGCGAGATCACGTCGCGGACGAGATCGTGCACGACCTGCACGATCGTCGAGGCGATGCTCAGGCCGGTCGACATCGCGCCCGCCCAGCTCGCGGCGCCGGTGATGTGCCCCGCCGCATCCTGCTGGAATCGGCGGTAGGCGTCCATCGCCTCGCCGTGGAGGTCATCGACATCGGCGAGCACCCGCGTCAGCTCATCGCCGGACGCCTGCAGCTGCGCCTGGATGTTCGCCCACGTCTGCGCGAAGGCGGCCACCTCGCCGGCGTCCCCCGTCAGATCGTTGAACCAGCCTTTCAAGGGTTCGAAGTGGTCGATCAGCCAGCCGAGCCCGGCTCCGATGAGCGAGCCGAGGGGATCCATCACGGTCGCCGCCGTGTCGAGCGCGACGCCGAGAGCGGCGACACCGCCCTCCACCCAGCTGCCCGAGTCGATGGCGGCGGCAAGCTGCGTGCCCGAGTCGAGCAGGCCGGCACCCGAGAACGGGGTGGCCGTGTCGATCGGTGCCGCGACGAGGGGATTGTCGGTCATGCGCGCGCACCGGGCTGGAGAAGGAACATCGCGTTCAGCCTAATGCGGGCGTGGTCGAAGCAGTCGACGGTACGGTCCGCATCGCCTACACGGCCCTCCGCGCGCCGCCGAGTGCGCGGGCCGTCCGCTCGCCGAGGCCGGTGAGCGCCGCCTCGTCGAGCTGATCGGCGGTGTCGACGTCGCGACGAAGGGTCGAGGCATCCGGCACCTGCAGCGGGACGCACCCGAGCTTGACGTGCCGCGCGAAGGAGTCCTGGCCGAACGCCGACGTCCACGGCACACCCGGACGGGCGGTCACCAGGGTCGACCCCGTGCCCTCCGCGTCGGCGACGACACCATGATCGACCGCGGAGGCCGCCACCAGCGCGGCGCCGAGGTCCTCGGACCGGAGCGCCGGGAGGTCTCCGAGGAGCGCCGCGCGAGGCATCCGTTCGCCCGCCGCCGCGGCACCCGCAGCCACCGCTTCGTCGATCCCGCGAGCATCGCCCTCGGCGACGAACCGCAGCCCGGGGATGTCGGCGGCGAGCAGGGGCAACGAGGCGTCCTCTGTGACGACGAGCACCTGCGCCACCTCGGCGCATGCGGCCGCCGCCGCGATCGTGTCGAGGGCGATCGCGCGGGCGAGGGTGATGCGGCCGATCTCGTCGAGACCGTCCACGCGCAGCCGCGACTTGCCGCGGTCGGCCGGCTTCACGGGGATGACGACGGCCCAGCTGACGCCGGTCACTCCCCGAAGCGCGCGCGCAGGCGCGGCAGGATCTCGGCGCCGTACATCCGGAGGAACTCCTCCTGGTCGTGGCCGGGGTCGTGGAACACCAGATGGCGGAAACCGAGGTCGACGTACTGGGCGATGCGCTCCACGTGCTCGTCGGGATCGGTCGAGACGATGAAGCGCTTGGCGACGCGCTCGATCGGCAGTTCGTCGGCCAGTCGCTGCATCTCGATCGGGTCGTGCACGCCCATCTTCTCGTCGGCTGACAGTGCGAGCGGTGCCCAGAACCGGGTCTTCTCGAGGGCGACCTCCTGGTCGGGGTGGTACGAGACCTTCACTTCCATGAGGGTGTCGATCGACCCCTCGGCGCGTCCGGCCTTCGACAGGCCTTCGGCCAGCGCGGGGAGCAGCGTGTCGGTGTAGAGCGCAGGGTCCTTCCCGCTCGTGGTGATGAAGCCGTCGGCGATGCGACCGGCCAGACGGGTCGCCGCCGGGCCCGCGGCGCCGATGTAGATCGGCACCTTCGAGTCGGCGGGCGGCCGGTCGTAGATCGTCGCATCCTTGACCGAGTAGTACGTGCCGTCGAACGTGACGCGTTCGTCGTCCCACAGCTTCTCGATGAGGGTGATCGCCTCTTTGAGACGCTGGAAGCGCTCGGGCGGGTCCGGCCATTCGAGACCGAGCGTCACCTCGTTGAGCGCCTCACCGGTTCCGACGCCGAGGATGACGCGGTTCGGGTAGAGGACGCCCAGCGTCGCGAACATCTGGGCGACGACGCCCGGATGGTAGCGGAAGGTCGGTGTCAGCACCGATGTGCCCATGATGATCTTCGACGTGCGGGCACCGAGCGCGCCGAGCCACGGCACGGCCGCCGGGGCGTGGCCGCCGTCGTGCATCCACGGCTGCAGGTGGTCGGAGACGAACACCGAGTCGAAGCCCATCTCCTCGGCGAGTACGCCGAACTCCAGCAGCTCGGTGGGTCCGAACTGCTCGGCCGAGGCCTTGTAGCCGAATCGCAGCGGTACGGTCATGTCTGTTCTCCCGTTCGTGTGGATGTTCCGTCGTGCAGGGTGCCGCTGACGGTGGCGGCCGCGAATTCGGACCCGTCCGCGCGCGCCAGCCGCGCACGGAAGGCATCGACCGTGCCCGGCCACAGCAGGGTGAGTCGACCGGATCGCTCGTCGACGTACCAGTTGCGGCATCCGCCGGTCATCCACGGGGTCTCGCGCGCGGCACGCGCGATCTCTGCGGAGTAGGCGGCCTCGGCCTCGGGGCGCACGCGCAGCACGGCGCGGTCCTCGCCGCGGAGAGCCAGCGCCCGCACCGTGTACGCCGCCTGCTCCTCGACCATGAGCACGGACGAATTGTGTCCGAGCGACGCATTGGGTCCGTTCAGGACGAACAGATTCGGGAAGCCGGTCACCACGGTCGACCCGAACGACGTCATCCCCTCGGCCCAGTGCTGGTCGAGCGTCCGCCCGTCCTCGCCGTGCACGAGGGCGGCGTAGGGCTGCTGCGTCGAGGCGAACCCGGTCGCGAGCACGAGGACGTCGGCGTCGTACCGCGCGCCGCTCGACGCGACGAGCGCCGATCCTTCCACGGCCGCGAGAGCCGAGGGCTCGAGTGTCACCGCATCGGAGGCGACCGCCGGGTAGAACTCGTCGGAGAGCAGCACGCGCTTGCACCCGAAGGCGTAGTCCGGAGTCAGCGCGGCGCGCAGTGCGGGGTCGCCGATCTGACCGGCCAGGTGCTGTTCGGCCGTTCGCCGGGCGATGACGGATGCCGCGGCATCGCCTGATCGCGACGCGAACCGGGCCTCGCCCTCGGTGTACAGCTCAGCCCGCAGTCGATCGAGCTCCTCCGGGTGCGCGGTGAATGCCGCGCGCTCCGCCTCCGAGTAGGGGCGTGCGCCGCGGGGGACGATCCAGGCGGGTGTCCGCTGGAAGAGGGTGACGTGGGCGGCGGTCCGGGCGAGCTCGGGAACCAGCTGGATCGCGCTCGCGCCGGTGCCGACGACCGCCACGCGGGCGCCCTCGAGGTCGACGGAGTGGTCCCAGCGCGAGGAGTGGAACAGCGGGCCGTCGAAGCCTGCGAGCCCGTCGATCTCGGGGACCACCGGTTCGGTCAGCCGTCCGCACGCGAGCACGAGCACGTCCGCGTGGAGTTCTCCCGGCTCGGCGCCGCCGGTCTCGAGCCGCCAGACGCCGTCCTCCCAGCGCGCCGAGCGCAGCGAGGTCTGCAGGCGCAGCCGCTCGCCGAGATGCTCGCGGTCGGCGACGTCCTCGAGGTATCGGTGGATCTCGTCTCCCCGCGCATACACGCCCGACCAGTCGGGGTTGGGGTGCGCGGCGAAGCCGTACAGGTGGCTGGGTACATCGCACGCGACACCGGGATACGTGTTGTCGCGCCAGGTGCCGCCGACGGATGCCGCGCGCTCGAGCACCACGAAGGAGTCACGGCCGGCACGCCGCAGGGCCATCGCCATCCCGAGTCCGGCGAACCCGGCGCCGATGACGGCGACCTCGACCCGTTCGGTCATCGGCGGTGCTCCGCGTCGGGGGTCGGCTCCCGGTAGTCGGTCGTCCGCAGGCGGAACGGCCGGAACAGGCCCGCGGCGAGGCGCGCGGCATCCGACGCAGGCAGCTCCTGTCCGTGCTCGACGCCCGCATCGGGTCGCACGCGTCCGTCGAGGAGCGCACCACCGAGGTCGTCGCCTCCGGCGCGCAGCAGCTCGGCGGCCTGGCTACGGCCGACGCGGGTCCAGGGGATCTGAATGTGCGGGATGCTCCCGGACAGCAGGAGGCGCGAGACCGCGACCATCGCGCGGTGCTCGTCGAGCGGGGCGCGTCCGGGAACGAGCGGCACGCCGCCCGCAGGCCCGGGGAGCGGGATCGGCACGAACTCGGTGAAGCCTCGCGTCTCGTCCTGGATCGACCGCAGCAGGCGCAGATGGGCGATGCGCTCCGCGGCGGTCTCCACGTGTCCGTAGAAGAGCACCGACGTCGATCGCAGACCGGCGCGGTGCGCGGCGATGATCCCCTCGATCCAGCGGTCGATCTCCAGATCGTCGGGTGCGATCCGTCGGCGCACCCGCTCGCTGAGGACCTTGACCCCGGTGCCGGGCATCGTGTCGACGCCCGCATCCCGGAGCGCGTGCAGCGTCTCCACCAGATCGGCGCCGGTGCGATCGGCGAGATCGCGCACGTCCTGCGGCCGGTACGCGTGCACGTGCAGACGCGGCGCGGCCTCGGAGATCGCGCGGATGATGTCGATGTAGGCCGAGGGGTCTTCGGACGCCGCCACCCGCCCCTGCACGCAGATCTCGGTCGCTCCCAGCTCGGCGGCGTCGGCGGCGATCGCACGCACATCGTCGAGGTCGAACGTCCCCTCGGACAGACCCGCCCCCACCGTGCGGAACCCCGACGAGGTGAGATTGCGGTTGACGACCAGACTGACCGCCTCGCCGACGGTGTAGCGGCGCACGTCGTCCCCGGCCGCGGTGAGTGCGGCGAGATCGTCTCCCGTCGCGCGCAGCAGCGCGGCCCAGTCGCCGTCGTCCAGCGCCGCCGGGTCGGCGGCAGCGGCCTCCGCGAGACCGGCGACTCCGGAGTCGCGTGCAGAACTCCTCACATTCGCCGCCGTCCCCCGCGAATCGGTCGCATCCGTCGGGGCGCCGACGGTTTCCGAGGAGTTCCGCGCGGCGGTGTCGCGACCGGTCGGGTGCACGTCGCGCGCGAGTCCCGTCGAGGGGTCGGCCAGAGCGGCCACGGCGTCATGCAGACCCGGATCGATCCAGGTCGCGGCATCCTGCACGTACTCGGGCTGCGCGGTCAGTCGCTCGTGCAGCGTGAAGCCCATCGCCGCGGTGCGCTCGGCGAGCTCCGACAGATGCGGCCAGGGGCGCTCGGGATTCACATGGTCCGCGGTCAGCGGCGACACCCCGCCCCAGTCGTCGGCGCCCGCCTGCACCAGCAGGTCGAATTCGGCCGGATCCGAGAGGTTGGGCGGCACCTGGATCCGCATGAGGGGGCCCATCACGAGCCGGGCGACGGCGACGGCTGCGACGTACTCGAGGACCGAGGCATCCGGCGCGGACTGCATCGCCGTGCGGGGCTTCGCGCGGAAGTTCTGCACGATCACCTCCTGCACGTGGCCCTGCGTGCGACCCGCATGCACGACAGCGTGTCGCACGTGCGCGTCGCGGATCGCGACGAGCGACTCGGCACGGTCGCGCTGCGTCTCGCCGATCCCCACGAGGATGCCCGTCGTGAACGGCACGCGGGCGCGCCCGGCGTCGTCGATGACAGCCAGCCGCAGGGCGGGGTCCTTGTCGGGTGAGCCGTAGTGCACCTCGCCGGGCTCCTCGAAGAGCCGCCGCGACGTCGTCTCGAGCATCATCCCCATCGACGGAGCGACGTGCCGCATCGCCGTGAGCTCGTCGAAGGTCATCACGCCGGGATTCGCGTGCGCCAGCATCCCGGTCTCCGCGGTGATGAGGCGCGACATCGCCGCCACGTACTCGAGTGTCGAGGCGTAGCCGTGCTCGTCGAGCCACGCGCGCGCTTCCGGCCAGCGGTCCTCGGGGCGATCGCCGAGCGTCAGCAGCGCCTCCTTGCAGTCCATCGCGGCCGCCTGGCGCGCGACCATCAGCACTTGTTCGGGCGACATGAACGCCGGCTTGTGCAGCTTGAGCAGCTGGCCGGGGGTGTCCACGAACACGCAGTAGTGGCAGCGATCGCGGCACAGGGTGGTGAGCGGGAGGAACGCCTTGCGCGAGTAGGTGATGACCGCGGAACGCCCGGATGCCTCGAGCCCCGCATCGCGCAGAGCTCCGGCACGCCGCAGCAGGCGGTCGAAGTCCGCGCCGGTCGCGGACAGCAGCGCCTCGGCGTCGACCGCGTCGATCGGGACACCGGCGTCGAGGCGATCCCAGACCGGACGCAGGTCAGCCACGGGCGCCCTGCGGTCGGGATCGGTGAGAGTCATCGATCCAGTCTTGCACCGTCGTCGAGCCGACGGCGCACACGATCGTTGCCGGTCCGTAAGCAAACCTCCAGGTGGAGAGCAGGCGCCGCTGGCAGACTGGGGGCATGGTGACCCTCCTGCTCGACTCCGCGCACCTCGAAGTCGTGCTGTCGCGGATCGAGCGGACACTCGCATTCCGCAAGGGGAATGTCATGGTCGACCGCGCGCAGATCGAGAAGGTGCAGCTCACCGACGACGCGTGGACGTGGCTGCGCGGGGTGCCCAGCCCCGGCACGCACGTGCGCGGCACGATCGCGATGGGCAGCTGGAAGGCCTCGGGCAGCACGGACTTCGCCCTCATCCGCCGCCACAACCCCGGTGTCGTGATCGACCTGCGGGGTCACGACGAGTTCCAGCGCATCGTGCTGTCTACCCGTCACGGACTCGCGCTCGTGCAGGCGCTCCGACGGGACGCCGGCGCCGAGGCCGCCGACGTCGCGGACATCGCCGCCGATGCGCCCGCCCCGACGCCGGTGTCGAAACGCCGACGGCGCGCCCCACGGCCGGCACCCGCCGTCTGATCCCGACTGTCGCACGCGAGCTGCGCTCGGCGGCGGATCAGGCCACGTCGCGGCGCCAGCTGATCAGGGCGCCCAGCACCAGCAGCACGACGGCGTAGGCGAGCAGGACGAGCCCGCCGCCCCACCACGAGAGGCCGTCGTCGCCCGACACGGTGGTTCCGCCGAAGATACTGGCCCCCACGAGGGCGTCGCTCGCGGCGCCCGGCAGCAGCCGCGTGATGTCGGCCAGACCGTCGACGAACGATGCGGCGACCCGGCCGATCGGCTCGATGAACTGCGTGAACACCAGCACGCCGACGATCGCGCCGACCTGGTTGCGCACGAGGGCGCCGACCCCGATGCCCACGAGCACCCACAGGACGAAGGCAAGGACCATCCGTCCGAGCAGCGCCCAGGTGTCACTCGAGGAGAGGTCGGTGTCGAGCCCGTATCCGGCGAGGAAGCCGGCGGCGGGTGCCACCGAGGCCACGATGCCGATGACGGCGTACAGGACGCCGAGCACCACGCCGATGAGGATCTTCGCCCACAGGACCGTGGTGCGCTGCGGTGTCGCGAGGAACGTCGGCGTGAGGGTCTTGTGCCGGAACTCGGCCGTGACCATGAGCGTTCCGATCAGGAGCGGGAACACGTAGCCGACCGATGCGGCGGTGCTGTACAGCGTCGCCGAGATCCCCTCGATGGGCGCCTGGGGGCCTTCGCCGCCGAGCGCGCCGGTGGCCGAGGCCGAGAGGACGAACCCCAGGGCGGATGCGGTGAAGGCGACGTAGACGAACAGGACGATGGCGAGGATCCACCACATCGACGTCGAGAACTGCTTCGTGGATTCTGCGCGGGTCGCGCCGGCGAGGCTCATCGGCCCGTCCCCTCGTCGTCGGTCGGCGCTTCGTCCTGGTGTGCCGCGACAGCCGGCTGCGGGGCACTCGTTCCGGCACCGGCCTGGGCGCTCGCCCCGGTTCCGGCACTCCCGTGCACCCGCGTCCCGTCGACCAGCTCGAGGAAGACCTCTTCGAGAGCCGGCCCGCGGCGGTGCAGCGACGACAGCGCGATCCCGGCGCCGGCGGCGACCTCACCCACACGCACGGTGTCGGCGTGCCGCACGGTGAGCCCCGAGCGCAGCACTTCGAAGGCGAGGCCCGCGCGTTCGAGGGCGCCGATCAAGGCGTCTCGGTCGGGGGCGTCGACGACGGTGGAGTACTCCGACGGATCGATGAGGTCATCGAGCGAGCCCTGGAAGACGAGTCGCCCGCGGGCGATGACCAGCAGGGCATCCACGGTCTGCTGCACCTCCGACAGCAGATGAGACGAGATCAGCACGGTGCGCCCCTGCCGGGCGAGATCGCGGAGGAAGCCACGGATCCATTTGATGCCCTCGGGGTCCAGGCCGTTGGTCGGCTCGTCGAGCACCAGCACACCGGGGTCGCCGAGCAGCGCGTAGGCCAGCCCCAGTCGCTGGCGCATCCCGAGCGAGAACCCGCCGACCTTGCGGCCCGCGGCGTCGGCGAGGCCGACCGCGCCGAGCGCCTCGTCCACGCGGGACGTCGGCAGATCGGCCGCCTGCGCGTAGACCTTGAGATGATTCGCCGCCGATCGCCCGGGGTGGAAGCTGGAGGCCTCGAGCACCGCGCCGACCGTCTGCAGGGGGTGCGCCAGCGAACGGTAGGCGCTTCCGCCGATCGTGGCGGTGCCCTCGTCAGCGCGGATCAGGCCCAGCAGCGTCCGCAGGGTCGTGGTCTTGCCCGCGCCGTTGGGGCCGAGGAATCCCGTCACCATTCCGGGTTCCACCCGTGCCGAGAAGCCGGCGACGGCCGCGACGGACCCGAACCGTTTCGTCAGGTTCGAGAATTCGAGCACCTGTCCGTCGGGCATTGAGACCTCTCCTCGTTGCGGGGCGTTTGTCCCATTGTCCCGGAAAGTGGCGATCAGCCGGAATCGAGCGGCGGCGCGACCCGGGCTGCTCGAGGGTGCGACGGTAACGTGTCGAGGGTGAGCGACCCCCTCGACCCGACCGAACCGCGCGTCCTGCGCCGCACAGACGCGGGCGTCGGCCGGCTGACCCTCAACCGACCGCGCGCGATCAACGCCCTCGACTTCGGGATGATCGAGCTGATGGCCGCCGCCCTCGATGCGTGGGAGCACGACCCCGACATCGACATCGTGGTGCTCGACGGGGCCGGCGATCGCGGCCTGTGCGCGGGGGGCGACGTCCGCGGCCTCTACGAGCAGATCACCGGGGGCCGCACCGAGGAGACGTCGGTGTTCTTCCGCGCCGAGTACGCCCTGAACGCCCGCATCGCGGAGTATCCCAAGCCCATCGTCGCGATCGCCGACGGCATCACCATGGGCGGCGGGATCGGGCTCGCCGGCCACGCCTCGGTGCGCGTCGTCACCGAACGCTCCCGTCTCGCCATGCCCGAGACCCGCATCGGATTCACCCCGGACGTCGGCGGCACCTGGCTGCTCGCCCACGCGCCGGGTCGCGTGGGCGAGTACCTCGCGCTCACGGGATCGACGATGGATGCCTCGGACGCGATCTACGCCGGGGTGGCAGACCACCTCGTGCCGTCGGCGAACCTGACCGACCTGCGCGAAGCGCTCAGCTCGCGCGCAGACCCCGCGACGCCGACCGAGCTGGTCCTGCTGTTCGACGAGACCCCGGCTCCCTCGCGTCTCGAGGGCGCGCGAGCGTGGATCGACGACGCGTTCGCGGCGGACACCGTCGGCGAGATCGTGCAGCGGCTGCGCGCGCGCGCCGAGCCCGAGGCATCCGCGACCGCCGACCTGCTCGGCGAGCTCGCGCCCACCGCGCTCGCCGTGACGCTGGAGGCCGTGCGCAGGGCGCGCGCCCTGCCCGACCTCCGCGCCGATCTCGCCCAGGAGTACGGTCTCGTACTGTGGTTCGCCACGACGCACCCCGACCTCGTCGAGGGCATCCGCGCGCAGCTCGTCGACAAGGACCGCTCCCCGCGTTGGCAGCCGTCGACGATCGCGGAACTCGCCCCGGATGCCGCGGCCGACGCCTTCGCGTACGAGCCGAAGATCGCCCTCTGGGGCTGATGAGGACGCGCCTCTAGGCTGTCGCCATGTCCCCCAGACCGGACGCTTCGACCCGCTCCGATCGGCGCGCCGCGCGGCGGTACTCCCGTGGCGTCGCGCTGGACTGGTTCTTCTTCGTCTTCGCCGGGCTCGCCGCGATCTGGCTCGCCTATCTGAGCTTCAGCGAGACGTTCGTGCTGGGGTGGTGGGGGATCATCGCGGCGATCGTGTTCTGGGTGCTGCTGGCGTATCTCGTGCTGCCGCGACTGCACCGCATCCTCACGACGATCTACGTGCCGGACTACTTCATCGGACGAACCCGCACGAGCGACGGTCTGCTGGGCGACCCGGTCAATCTGGCACTGATGGGGTCGGCCGATCAGATCGAGCAATCGCTCGTGGACGCCGGCTGGACGAAGGCCGACCCGGTCACGCTCCGCTCGTCCTGGCGGATCATCGCGTCGACGATCACCCGCCGGAGCTATCACGAGGCGCCGGTCAGTCCGCTGTTCCTCTTCGGGCGGCAGCAGGACTTCGCCTATCAGCAGGAGGTCGACGGCAATCCCGCTCAGCGTCACCACGTGCGGTTCTGGCAGAGCCCGGAGGGATGGCTCCTGCCGGGTGGACACCGGGTCGAGTGGCTCGCCGCCGGGACGTTCGACACGAACGTCGGGCTCTCGCTGTTCACGCTTCAGGTGACGCACAAGATCGACGCCGACACCGACATCGAGCGCAACCACATCGTGCAGACCGTGACGGCGGCCGATCCGAGGGTGACGGTGGAGGTGCTCGCGGACTTCTCCACCGGCTACCACGCGCGCAACGGCGGCGGCGACAGCATCCGCACCGACGGTGATCTGCCGATCATCGACGTGCGAGCCGTCACCGTGCGGACGGCGTCGGAACCGGCTGCGCGCGCGTGGGAGGTGACGTCGTGAGCGAGCCGTCCAAGCGCGCCGCCTACGAGCCCGCAGCCGACCTGGCGAAGCCCCTGCCCGTCGCGCCGGCGATGAAGCGACCCGCGAGCATCGTCGCCGGCGCGGTGATCGTGCTGCTGAGGGTGCTGTCGGGCGCGGCCGTCCTCGGTGCCGTGATGCTCGACGGCACCCCGTGGGCCTCGTGGCTGTCGGTGCTGTCCGGAGGGGAGCGGGTGAGCGCCGACGACCTCAGCGCCGGCGTGCAGATCTATGTGGTGGTCACGGCGGTGGTGCTGCTCGTCCAGCTCACGCTGAGCGTGCTGATCCTGCGCGGGCAGAACCTGGCGCGCGTACTCGTCATGTGCGTCTCCGTCGTCTCGATCTCGGCGGCCTTCGTCGGATGGTGGTCGGAGGGCCAGGAGATCACGCTTGCCGGCACCCTGATCTCCCTGGCGCTCGACATCCTCATCCTGCTCGCGCTGTCGAGCCGCAGCGCGGCGACCTACGCCCGCCGGAACGAGCACCGTGCACCCTGAGCGCCCCACAACCTGAGAGCCGCACACCGGAACGGGAGATACCCTGTAACCCGCCGATTCGAGGGGAGGGCGCGTGTTCGACAGCCCACTGTCCGCTTCGGCGTACGAGATCCTCGGTGTCGCGCCCGACGTCGACGACGACGCGCTCCGCAAGGCCTACCGCCTGCGGCTGCGTCAGTCGCACCCCGACACGGGCGGGGACGCGGCGCTGTTCGTGCAGGTGCAGCGCGCGTGGGACCTCGTGGGCTCGACCGATGCCCGCGCGGCCTACGACCGCGGCCACGGATTCGGGACGCAGGTGGCGGAGCCCCAGTGGTCCGGATGGCATGCCCAGCCTGCGCCCGCCGACACGCGCCCGCGCGCCCGCACGCATGGGCAGCCCGGGGGGTGGCGGCGTGAGCGCTACCTCGGGCTCATCCGCGAATGGGTGGGGCGCGGCGTGGAGATCGACGACCCGTACGACCCCGCCCTGGTGCGCTCCGCGCCCCACGCGGTGCGACGACTCCTGGCCGATGCCCTCGCCGAGGAAGAGACGGCGCGCATCGTCGCCGACCTCGGGATGGGCTACACGGTCTGGCACGATGTCGACGCCAGCGGCCGGCGCGGCACGTCGGACGACAAGCTCGACCATGTGGTGCTCGGACCGAGCGGTCTCTACGGCGTGCTCTCGGAGGACTTCGGATCGCCCGTGCGACTGCGACGCGGCGAGCTCATCGGCGACGGTGTCGCCGATACCCCCATCGCCGAGCTCATCGCGCGGATGCGCGTCATCGCCCGAGCGGCGGGGGTGCGCTTCAGCGGCGCGATCGTCGTGCTCCCCGACGATGACGTCGTGATGGCCATCGAGGAGGTCGGCAAGGTGCGCGGCATCCCGGTCGTCGTCGCCGGTCGCGGCGCGCTGTCGACCGTCCTGCGGCGCGGCATCACCGGCGCGCGTTCGATCGGCGGCAACGAGGTGTTCGACGTGCGCACCCGTCTCCAGCAGACGGTCCGGTTCGTCTGACCCTGTTCAGCCGTTGAGGCCGAAGAGGTCGAGCGGGTGCGTGAGACGCCACCACGCCGACGGGGGCTCGATGTCGCCCGCGAGCTGGATGTCGACCTGAGCGGTGTCCACGGGGCCGGCCACTTCCAGCGACCCCACCGTGTCGCCGTCGTCGCGGTGATCGCCCAGCGCGTACGTCGTCTGCACCGTGGCGACGCCGCCGTTCCAGAGGACGACGTCGGCGTCGCTCGACACGACGATGTCGGCCTTCTCGCCCCATCGCGTGGTGACCGTCCCCACGACCGTGCCGGCGGTCACCGAAGGGCGCAGCTGCAGCTCCTGCTCGAGGGCGGTGTAGAGAGCCCGGGATGCCGCGACCCGCGTCTCGTCATCGGGCTGATCCAGCATCGACACGTACAGGCGCACCGGGGTGGCTCCGATCGTGATCTGCTTCGCGGACAGGACGTTGAATCCGTCGAGGGATCCGGTCTTGATGCCCAGCACCCCGGGGTCGGCCAGCAGCCCGTTGGTGTTCTCGACGATGCCGGCGCCGGGAAGGTCGACGGAACGGGTCGCGACGATCTCGGCGATGACGGGATTGGCCAGGGCCTTCTCGCCCAGCTTCAGCAGGGCGGACGGTGAAGCGAGGTTGTCGTACTCGATGCCGGTCGGCTCCACGACCGTGATGCCCGGCACGCCGTGCGCGCTGAGCCAGGTGTTCGCCGCCTTGGCGAACACGACGTCGCTCGGCCACAGGTTGCCGGCGAGCCGGTCGGCGTAGTTCCCCGCCGAGCCCATCAGCATCCCCTGCAGCATCTGGTATTCGCTCAGCGTCCCGCCGACCGGCACGTTCAATGCCGATTCGTTGTTGGAGAGGTAGCTCCAGTAGGCGGCGCGGTCGGCGGAGGTGAAGGCGAAATCCGGTCCCTGTTCCCCCTGCGCGAGCGGCATCTCCTCGAGTACGAGAAGGGCGGTGACGACCTTGGTGATGCTCGCCATCGGCACGGCGTCCTCCGCCGAGGCGAGCGTTCCGATGCCCGAGATCTCAACGGCGGCGCTGCCCTCGGCCGGCCAGGGCAGCGCCGCAGCGGGCGCGGCGACGGGCTGCACTTCGATCGCGGCGACCGTCGGCGCCACCGCGTGCAGCGGCCAGAGCAGGGTCGTCGCGGCGTACAGCGCGAGTAGCGCGAGGATGATCGCGGTCGGGATGACGGTGCCGGGACGGAAGGGCTTCCGGCGAGGCGCGTTCGCGAGGAGGTCGGGCTGGACGGCGGGCATGCCGGGGCTGGTGGTCGGGGCGACGGATGCGTCATCGACCCAGCCGAGCGCCACCGGGCCGGTCCCCGCGTCCTCCCGACGTCGATCGCGACGGAGGGGGGCGACCTCGAGTGCCGGCGCGGGAGCGTCTTCGATGGTCACGAGCCCAAAATACCTTGTCGATCGCCGCGGTATACTCAACGCCACAACCACGGGAGTCCGGTGAGCCGGGCTGAGAGGAAGCGATCCACGCTTCGACCGTCGAACCTGATCCGGATCATGCCGGCGCAGGGAGGAGTTCACATGGGTGTTCACACGTCCCGTATCGTCTGGCGCTGGCGCGTCGTCGACATCGTCGTGGCCAGCGTCATCGGTGTCGCCGCGGGGGTGATCTTCTGGCTGTGGGGTCTCGCGTGGCCGGGGCTCGACACGGCGCTCGCGTTCACGCCCGGGCTGTCGGGTCTGCTCGCGGGCGGGTGGCTGTTCGCCGGCGTGCTCGGCGGTCTCGTGATCCGCAAGCCGGGCGCGGCGCTGTACACCGAGATCGTGGCGGGAGTGGTCTCGATGGCCCTCGGCACGCAGTGGGCGTTCCTCACCTTCGTGTGGGCGGTGGTCGAGGGTCTCGGTGCAGAGCTGGGCTTCGCGCTGCTGCTCTACACGAACTGGCGGCTGCTCGGGGCCCTCACCTCCGGCTTCCTCGCCGGTGTGTCCGTCGCCATCATGGACACGTCCTTCTCGTCGGTCGCCGCACTGTCGGCCGAGGCACGCGCGGTGTACTTCGTCTCGGCGGTGGTCTCGGGCATCCTGATCGCCGGTGTGCTGTCGTGGGTGATCGTCCGCGCGCTCGCTGCGACCGGGGCGCTGGACCGATTCGCGGTCGGCCGCGAGGTGCGGGCGCGCGAGGTGGCTGCCCCCGACGCGGCGTGACGGGCGGGTTGCCCGTCGTCGCCCGCGGATGGGGGTGGCGCCACGGCGGTCGGCGCCGGTGGGCGGTCTCGGGGCTCGATCTGCGGATCGATCCGGGGGAGCGCGTGCTGCTCCTGGGCGCGAGCGGGTCGGGGAAGAGCACCATTCTGCAGGGCCTCGCCGGAGTGCTCGGCGACGAGGAGGACGGCGACAGCACCGGCGACCTGACGATCGGCGGCGTCCCGGCGGCGAGTGCCCGCGGCAGAGCGGGGCTCGTGCTGCAGGATCCGGATGCCCAGGTGGTCCTCGCGCGCGTCGGCGACGACGTCGCCTTCGCGTGCGAGAACCTCGGCGTCCCCCGCGACGAGATCTGGGCCCGCGTCGACGCGGCACTGCAGGCCGTCGGCCTGCACGTCGGGCGGGACCACCCCACGTCACGTCTGTCGGGCGGGCAGAAGCAGCGGCTCGCACTCGCGGGCATCGTCGCGATGCGCCCGGGTCTGCTGCTGCTGGACGAGCCGACCGCCAACCTCGACCCCGCCGGCGCCGAGGACGTGCGCGACGCCGTGCTCGCGGTGTCGGCCGCTTCGGGGGCGACCCTGGTCGTGGTCGAGCATCGTGTGGACCTCTGGGCCGCCCACGTCGACCGGGTCGTCGTCCTCGGCCCCGAGGGGCTGCTCGCGGACGGCCCTCCTGCCGCGGTCTTCGCATCCTTCGCCACGGTGCTGACGGACGCCGGCGTGTGGGTGCCGGGCGTCCCGCCCGGGCACCGCCGCCGGCCCCGTACCGACGACGCGCCCACGCTGCTCACCGCGACGGGACTCGCGGTGGGTCGACGACCGTTCGGTTCGAAGACGTCCGGGGTCGCGGCATCCGGAATCGATCTCTCCCTCGCCGGCGGTCGCACGCTCGCGATCACCGGACCCAACGGGGCGGGCAAATCCACACTGGCGATGACGGTCGCCGGTCTGCTCCCGCGCGTCGCGGGCGGGCTGGTCGCGGCGCCCGCGCTGCGCGGCGACCGTGGACCCGACCCCGAGCGTTGGCGGGCCCGTGATCTGCTCACCCGCATCGGCACGGTGTTCCAGGAACCCGAGCATCAGCTGCTCACCCGGCGGGTGCGCGACGAGCTCGCGGTGGGGCCGCGGGCCCTGGGGCTGTCGGATGCCGCGACCCGCGCACGCGTGGACCCGCTGCTCGAGCGGCTGAGGCTGTCGCACCTCGCGGACGTCAATCCGTTCACCCTGTCGGGAGGTGAGAAGCGCCGGCTGACGGTCGCGACGGCGCTGGCCACGAGGCCGCTCGTGCTCGTGCTCGACGAGCCGACGTACGGCCAGGACGCGCGCACGTGGCGCGAGCTCGCCGACCTCATCGACGACGTCCGCGCCGACGGGACGGCCGTCGCGATCGTGACGCACGACCGCGCGCTCGTGGAGGCGCTCGCCGACGACGAGCTCGTCCTCGGACCGGCCGGGGAGGGTGGCGCGTGAGCCTGCTGTCGGACGAGCTGAGGGACAGCCGGCTCGGGGCCGTCAACCCGATCGCCAAGCTCGTGGCCGCGGCCGTGCTCACCCTCACCCTGCTCCTCTCGATCGACCCGGTGTCCGCGGCCGTGACGCTCGTCCTCACCCTCGCGCTGCTGCCGTTCACGGGAGTGGCCGTGCGGCCACTGTGGCTCCGGAGCTGGCCGATCGTCGTCGGCGCGGCGATCGCCGCGGGTGCGACCGTGCTCTACGGCCGACCCGCCGGCGAGGTGTACCTGGAGTGGGGGCTGCTGCGCGTCAGCGACGGGTCGATCGACCTCGCGCTCGCGATCTTCCTGAGGGTCCTCGCGATCGCGGTGCCCGGGATCGTGCTGTTCTCCACGACCGACCCGACCGACCTCGCCGACGGGCTCGGGCAGATGCTGCGGCTGCCGCCGCGCTTCGTACTGGGCGCGCTCGCCGGGTTGCGGCTGGTCGGTCTGCTCGTGGAGGACTGGCGCGAACTGTCGCTCGCCCGCCGCGCACGAGGGATCGCCGACACCGGGCGGCTGCGCCGGTTCGCCGGGCAGGCGTTCGCTCTGTTCGTGCTCGCCATCCGGCGCGGCACCAAACTCGCCACCGCCATGGAGGCACGCGGGTTCGGCGCCGACGTGCCGCGCACCTGGGCGCGACCCTCTCGCCTGCACGCCCGGGACGGAGTCGTCGTGGCGATCTCGGTGGCGATCGCCGCGGCATCCGTCATCGCCGCCGTGCTCGCGGGGACCTGGACGTTCGTGCTCGGGATGTGAGGCGGGTGGGTGGCGTCCGGCACGCGAACTCCGCAGATCGGCGCGCAGGGCGCGGAATCTGGGGACGGATGCCGCGCCCGTGTCGCCCGTCGGATGCGTGCGCTATCGTCCGAGGCATGAGCGGACTCGTCCCCTACCTGCACTTCTCCGGCTCCGCGCGGGAGGCGCTGACGGCGTACCACGGGATCTTCGGCGGTGACCTGACACTGCACACGCTCGCCGACTTCGGTCGCACGGACGGCCCGCCCGAGGCGATCGCCCACGGCATCCTCAGCGGGCCCGTCGACCTGTTCGGCGCCGACGCGGGTCCGGACGACGACCCGCTCGTGCTGCAGGGCGTGCTCTTCTCGCTCCTCGGAGCGGCAGACCCCGACACGCTCGCGGTCTGGTTCGATGCGCTCGCCGACGGCGGGTCGGTGAAGGATCCGCTGCAGGCCCGCCCGTGGGGGGCACACGACGGCCAGGTCGTCGATCGCTTCGGCGTCACCTGGCTGATCGGCTACGAGTGACGGAGGGGCTCGCCGGCCTCACCGAGCTGATGAGCGCCGAGGGCGAGCTCTTCGACCCGGACCACGAGGCGAAGCGGGCCGCGCGGAGGGCACGTCGACGCCGTGGCTGGATCGTCGTGGTCCTCGTGCTGGCGCTGCTCCTCGCCGCCGGGGGCGGCTATGTCGCGTGGGCCCTGACGGTGCCGACCGCGGCGCCCACGGTCGTGTCGCAGACGCCCGCGGTCCCCGTCACCGCGCCGGCCGTCATCGCACTCCCGGCCGAAGGTGCGTCGGCGCTCCACGTGTCCGGCGGGCAGGAGTATCTCGGCGATGCGGGAATCCGGTTCGCGAGCGGCACGGAGGAGGCGCGTCCGATCGCGAGTATCAGCAAGCTGATCACGGCGATGGTCATCCTCGACGCGTACCCGCTCGGGGTGGGCGATCCGGGACCGGAGATCACGTTCTCGAAAGCCGACCACGACCTGTACGACGAGTACTACCTGCGGGGAGCGACGATCGCGGCGATGCCGACAGGCAGCACGATGTCGCTGCACGACGCCCTGGCCACCATCCTGATCCCCTCGGCGAGCAACTACGCGGAGGCCGTGTCGACGTGGGCGTTCGGCTCTCAGGGTGCGTACCTCGACGCGACGGCCGCGTGGCTGGAGAAGAACGGGCTGACCGGCACGACGATCGTCGAGCCGACGGGGAACAGCCCGCGCAACACCAGCACTCCGACCGACCTCATCGCCCTCGGCACGCTGGCCGCCGCCGACCCGGTGATCGCCGAGATCGCCGCGACGCCGTCGCTCACTCTCCCCGGTCCCGGGACGATGTCCAGCACGAACGACCTCCTCGGCACGAACGGCGTCACGGGGCTCAAGACGGGCAATCTGGGCGAGGGGAGCTACAGCCTGCTGTACACGGCGTCGATCGACGCCGGACCCGCCGGCTCGCTCAGCCTCACGGGCGTCGTGCTCGGCGGATCGTCGCGCGCGTCCGTCGACCGGGACGTGGTGGCCCTGATCGACAGCATCCGGGCGGGCTTCCACGACGTGCCGCTCGCCACGGCGGGCCAGGACGTGGGCTCGTACTCGACGCCGTGGGGTTCCACGGCGCGCATCGTCGTGGGGGAGGATGCATCGATCTTCACGTGGTCCGATACGCCCATCACCGTGTCGATGCAGACGACGACGCCCGTGGAGTACCGGGACGGCGAGGTCGTCGGACTGATCACCTGGACGGCCGGACCCCACACGGCCACGGCGACCATCGAGCTCGAGGGCGGAATCGACCCGCCGACCGAGTGGTGGCGCCTGACCCACCCGGAGGAGCTCGGCGCCGGGGAGGCGGCGGCGGACTTCGGATGAAACTGAGTTCCGGTTAGGCTGAGACGGAATTCCTCAGCCCCGTTCGAAGGAGAACGCATGCTCCCCCCTCCGGCCGCCGGCGCGTCACCCCGAGCCTCCCGACGAGCGGGCTCGCTCGACGGGTCCGCCGCTCTCGTCACCGGCGGTGCCAGCGGCCTGGGTCTCGCGACCGCGCGTCGCCTCGCGGCGGCCGGCGCCGTCGTCACGATCGTCGACCTGCCGGGCTCGGCCGGCGCCGACGTCGCCGCCGAACTCGGGGGCATCTTCGCGCCGGCGGACGTCACGAGCGTCGAAGAGGTCGCGGTCGCCGTCGACGCCGCATCCACGGCGGGCCCCCTGCGCGTGGTGATCAACTGCGCCGGCATCGCGCCCCCCGCGAAGGTGCTCGACCGCGAGGGCAATCCGTCGTCGCTCGACGACTTCGCACGCATCATCGCGATCAACCTCGTCGGCACGTTCAACGTCATCGGCCAGGCATCCGCCGTCATGGCCCGCACCGAACCCGATGCCGACTCGGGCGACCGCGGAGTGATCGTGAACACCGCCAGCGTCGCGGCCTTCGATGGACAGATCGGTCAGCCGGCGTACGCGGCCAGCAAGGGGGGCGTGCACGCGATGACGCTCCCGATCGCGCGCGAGCTCGCCCGCTACGGCATCCGCGTCTGCACGATCGCGCCCGGGATCATGGAGACGCCGATGCTCGCGGGGCTCCCACAGGCCGCGCAGGACTCGCTCGGTCAGCAGGTGCCCTACCCCGCTCGTCTCGGTCGCCCTGACGAGTACGCACAGCTGGCGATGAGTATCGTCGAGAACGGCTACCTCAACGGCGAGACCATTCGCCTGGACGGTGCCATCCGCATGGCCCCGAAGTAAGGATCGGCATGACCGAGATTCCCCCCGCCGCGCACGCGGAAGCCCTCCGTTACACCGTCGAGGACGGCCTGGCACGGCTCATCCTCAACCGTCCCGCCCGTCTCAACGCGTTCAACGCCGAGCTGGCGCACGCGTGGGCGGATGCCACGACCGACGCCGTGTCACGCGACGACGTGGGCGCGATCCTGATCGGGGCCGCCGGGCCCCACTTCTGCGCCGGCGGCGACGTCATCGCGATGGCGACCGAGATGCACGACGGCAGCGAGATCACCGACCTCGCGAAAGTCATCAACCGCGGCATCCGAGCCCTCACCGAGTCGTCCAAGCCCGTGGTGGCCGCCGCGCAGGGCACGACCGCCGGCGGCGGGCTCGGCATCCTGATGTGCAGCGACTACGCCGTGGTCGGCGAGAACTCCCGCATCGGCAGCCTGTACGCGAACATCGGACTCACCCCCGACCTGTCGGTGTCGGCGCAGCTGGCCCGCGCGGTCGGGGAGCGTCGTGCGCTGCAGCTCGTGCTGCAGGACCGTCTGCTGACCGCCGCCGAAGCCCGCGAATGGGGCCTCGTGGCCGAGGTCGTCGCCCCCGACGATGTCACCACCCGTGCCGAGAGGATCGCGCGCTTCTGGCTCGAGAACGCCACCGCCGCGTACGGTCAGGCCAAGCACCTCGTGCGCTCGGCGGCGCTCACCCCGTTCGCCGACCAGCTCGATGCCGAGGCGCACGCGATCGGCGCCGCCCTCGACACCGACGAGGCGCATGCCCGCATCGCGGCCTTCGCCGCGGCATCCGTTCGAAAGCCCGCCCCTCAGGAGACCGCATGACCGCCTCGACCCTCGCCGGAAAGACCATCCTCATGTCGGGAGGCAGCCGCGGCATCGGGCTCGCCATCGCCCTGCGCGCCGCGGCCGACGGCGCGAACATCGCCCTGCTGGCGAAGACCGACACCCCCCACCCGCGCCTGGAAGGCACGATCCACACCGCGGCGCAGCAGATTCGGGATGCCGGCGGTCAGGCGCTCGCGATCGTCGGCGATGTCCGCAACGACGACGACATCACCGAGGCCGTCCTGAAGACCCAGGGCGAATTCGGCGGCATCGACGTCGTCGTCAACAACGCTTCGGTCATCGATCTGTCGGGCTCGCTCGAGCTGTCGGCCAAGAAGTACGACCTCATGCAGGGCGTCAATGTGCGCGGCACCTTCATGCTCAGTCGCGCCGCGGTTCCGATGCTGCGCGACAGCGTCAACCCGCACATCCTGTCGCTGTCGCCCCCGCTCAACCTGAGTCCGAAATGGCTCGGCGCCCACACGGGCTACACGTTGGCGAAGTACGGGATGACGATGGCGACGCTCGGTCTCGCGGCGGAATTCGCCGACGACGGCATCGCGGCGAACACGTTGTGGCCGCGGACCACCATCGCGACCGCCGCCGTGCAGAACGTGCTCGGCGGCGACCGGCTCATGAAGGCGAGCCGCACGCCGGCCGTCTACGCCGACGCGGCGTACGAGGTCATGCTCAAGCCCGCACGCTCCTACACCGGGCAGACGCTGGTCGTCGAGGACGTTCTGGCAGATGCCGGTGTCACCGACTTCTCGGGGTACGCGGCCGTGCCCGGCACTCCCGACGAGGCGCTCTATCCCGACATCTTCCTCGACTGATCGCTAGCCCGGATCCGGCCCGGGCGTGCCCATCTCGATGCGCAAGGGGCCACCGGAGGGCCACCAGTAGGCGATGCTCTGCCCCGGCTGCATCCCCTCGGGTCGGTCGTCGGGGGCGATGTCCGCATACGCGACGATGACATTCACGCCGTCGGGCCCGAACGGCTCCACCACCGCGCACCGCGAGACCACATCGTCCTCGTGGACTGCTGCGACGCACGGGGCGCCGCCCTGGGCGCGGGCGAGCCACAGCTCCCGTCCGTAGTACTCGCCGAACCACATGGTCCACGCGAGCCCCTCGGGGATGGGGAAGCCCGGAGGGTCTCCGCGTCCGCCCTGATCGAAGTAGGCGACGGGCGCGCCGTCGACCGGCAGCTCGAGCAGGGTGCGTGCAGACGGATCGCTGTCGAGAGGCCCGACCGCCACGAGCGAGGGGGTCGGGGCGGCCACCGGGCGATCGCGTGCGACCCCGACCGTCGCCGCCAGCGCGCACGCCACCACCGCCACGGTGATCACCGCGGCGGTGTGCCACGCGCGACGTCGCGGTGCTGCGCGCATCGTCTCGGGCGCGATCGCGTCGGGCCCCGGCTCGGCCGCGTCGGGCTCCGCGGGTGGGACCTCGGCCGCGCGCGGTGGGATGGCGCCCGCAGCGACCACCTCTGCGGCGGTCTCTGCGGCGGTCTCGGCGGCGATCCGCGCGCGGCGGTCGACGCGCACCGCCTCCTCCAGCTGTGCGAGCCGCGCCAGCGCCGCATCGTCCACGGTGATGTCGGCGTCGGGCGCGTAGGCACGGCGCCGGAGGAGCGCGAGCTCGTCTTCGATGCCGTCGTCCGCGGGCACAGCAGCCCTCTCATCGCTGAATCAGGGCGTGATGCGACCTGTGATCAGAACGCTACGCGCTCTGGACCAGGCCGTGGCGGACGAACGCGGTCCACACTCCGTCGTCATGGACGCTCGTGGTGGTCTCGTCGGCGTGCGCCTTGACGACATCGTCGGCGTTGCCCATGGCGATCCCGACGCCCGCGACCTGCAGCATCTCGAGGTCGTTCGACCCGTCGCCGATCGCGATCGCGTCCGCGGCGGTGAGCCCGACCACGCCCACGAGCTCGACGAGGGCCGCGCCCTTGTTCATACCCCTCAGGCTCACTTCGCCCCCCGCGTGTCCGAGGTACGGAATCGTCCCGGTGACCACGTGGAACCGGTCGCCGAGCCCGTCACGGACCGTCGCGAACGTCCGATCGGAATCGCCGAAGAACGTGGCCTTCGCGATGCCCTCGAGGGGGACGGCACCGCGATAGGCGAACTTGTCCGCGAGCCGGATCATGTCGCTCGAGGCATCCGCGATGTCCCAGCCCCGCGCCGTGAACATCGGAGCCAGGCGTGACAGCACGCCCTCGCTCGGGTAGACCCCCTCATAGCCCTGCAGCGTGTACTCGACGTCGTTCTGGGCGAAGAACGCGATGAGTTCCCGGACGGCGTCTTCGGGCATGGTGTGGGCGGCGAGCAGCTCGCCGTCGCGCTCGATGAAGCCCCCGCCGGCCGAGATGACGCCGTCGAAGCCGATGTCGAGCACCTCCGGGGAGATCTCGGCGCGCGACCTGCCCGTGCAGATGTAGACCAGATGCCCGGCGGCCCTCGCCCCGCGGACCGCCGCGACGGCCGAGGGGGCGAGGTGTTGGTCGTGGTCGATCAGGGTGCCGTCGACGTCGAGGAAGGCGATGCGGCGAGAACTCATGGAACCAGACTCGCACCATTCGTGGGGAGGGGATGCAGGATCGGACCGGGCGGCTGTCAGTGTCTGCTCCCGGTCAGGAGCAGGATGCCGCCGAGCCCGATCATCAGCCCGCCGCCGGTGGCCGACAGCGTCTCGATGCGGCGCGGGGAACGTGCGAACCACTGGCGGGCGGCGGCGGCCGCGAGCACCCATGCGCTGTCGGAGACGACGGCGATCACCGAGAAGACCAGGCCGAGCTCCATCATCTGCAGCGGCACGGCTCCGGCGCCCACATCGACGAACTGCGGCAGCACGGCGACGAAGAACGCGATCGTCTTCGGGTTCGTGATGCCCACGACGAACCCCTGCCACAACTGGCGTCCGTGCGAGCGGGGGAGCGATGCCGCGTCCACCGCGGCGGCGGCGTCCTTGCGGTGGCGGATCGCCTGCACGCCGAGGAACATCAGGTACAGCGCACCGGCGACCTTGAGCACGGTGAACAGGACGTCGGAGCGGGCGACGACGGCGCCGACGCCGAGGGCAACCAGGGCCACGATCGGGATGAGCGCGAGCGTCACCCCGAGAACGCTGAGCAGACCGCCGATGCGGCCGAGCGCCAGCGTCCGCCCCACCGAGAACAGGACCGCGGGGCCGGGCACGAGGATCAGCACGAGTGCCGCGAGTGCGAATGCGAGGAGGTTGTCGAGGGGCACCACCCGCTCAGCGTAGTTCGCGGGCGCGCCCGGCCGACGCGCAGGTGCGGCCGGTACCCTGAGAGCATGACCGAGCCCTCTCCCGTGCGCGCCACGAAGCCCCGCCAGGTGCGCCCGGCCACCGAGGGCTGGAAGCAGAAGACCGACGAGACCGGCCGCCCGCTCCTGCAGTTCGCGAGCCCGAAGCGGGGCAAGCCGCCCGTTCATCTGGCCGACCTGACCGCCGACGAGCGCGTGGCGAAACTGAAGGAGCTCGGCTTCCCGGGCTTCCGCGCGACGCAGCTCGAGAAGCACTACTTCACGCATTTCACCAGCGACCCCGAGCGCATGACCGACCTGCCGGCCGATGGCCGCGAAGAACTCGTGCACGGGATGCTGCCGCCGCTGCTGACCGAGGTGCGACGACTCGAGACGGACAAGGGCGACACGATCAAGTTCCTCTGGAAGCTGCACGATGGCGCGCTGGTCGAGTCGGTGCTGATGCGATACCCCGGCCGGATCACGCTGTGCGTCTCCTCCCAGGCGGGATGCGGCATGAACTGCCCGTTCTGCGCGACCGGACAGGCAGGCCTCACGCGCAACATGTCGGCGGCCGAGATCATCGAGCAGATCGTGCGCGCGAATCGCCTCATCGCCGATGGCGGTCTCGGCGGCAAGAAGAAGGACGACCACTCCGCCGAGCGGGTCAGCAACATCGTCTTCATGGGGATGGGCGAGCCCCTCGCCAACTACGCGCGCGTGATGCACGCCGTCCGCGTGATGGTCGACAAGAAGCACGGGCTCGGCATGAGCGCGCGCGGCATCACCGTCTCGACGGTGGGACTCGTGCCCGCGATCCGCAAGCTCGCCGCCGAGGACGTGCCGGTCACGTTCGCGCTGTCGCTGCATGCGCCCGACGATCACCTGCGCGACGAGCTGATCCCCGTCAACTCGAAATGGAAGGTCGACGAGGCCCTGGATGCCGCGCGTGCCTACTTCGACGCCACCGGGCGTCGCGTCTCCATCGAGTACGCCCTCATCAAGGACATGAACGACCACGCGTGGCGCGCAGACCTGCTGGCGGTCAAGCTCAACGAGCGCGGCCGCGGATGGGTGCACGTCAATCCGATCCCGCTGAACCCGACCCCCGGCTCGATCTGGACGGCGTCCGACGTGAGTGTGCAGAACGAGTTCGTGCGCAGGCTCAACGACGCGGGCATCCCCACCACGCTGCGCGACACCCGCGGCAAGGAGATCGACGGCGCGTGCGGACAGCTGGTCGCGACCGAGGACGACGAGCGCGTCGCGGCGGCCACTCCCGTCGCCTGAGACTGCCCGCCGGCACGAACGAGTTGTTAGCGTTGACCAATGGTCAATTATCGATATCTCGGCAACAGTGGTTTCAAAGTCTCGGAGATCACGCTCGGAAACTGGATCACCCACGGCTCGCAGGTCGGCGACGACGCGGCGGTCGCCACGGTCCACAAGGCACTCGACCTCGGTATCACGACCTTCGACACCGCCGACGTCTACGCCAACACCGCCGCAGAGACGGTGCTCGGCAAGGCTCTCCAGGGTCAGCGCCGTGAGTCGCTGGAGATCTTCACCAAGGTCTACTTCCCGACCGGTCCCGGCGGCCCGAACGACACCGGACTGAGCCGCAAGCACATCATGGACTCGGTCAACGGGTCGCTCACCCGCCTCGGCACCGACTACATCGACCTCTATCAGGCGCACCGGTTCGACTACGAGACGCCGCTCGAGGAGACGTTCCAGGCGTTCGCCGACACCGTGCGGCAGGGCAAGGTCCTCTACATCGGCGTCTCGGAGTGGACGGCCGAGCAGCTGCGCGACGGGCACGCCCTCGCGAAGGAGCTCGGCATCCAGCTCATCTCGAACCAGCCGCAGTACTCGGCACTCTGGCGGGTCATCGAGGACAAGATCGTCCCCACCTCGGAAGAGCTCGGCATTTCGCAGGTCGTCTGGTCGCCGATGGCGCAGGGCGTGCTGAGCGGAAAGTACCTCCCGGGGCAGCCGGTCCCGGACGGCTCGCGCGCGACCGATGAGAAGAGCGGGGCCCAGTTCATCAAGCGCCTGCTCGAGGACGATGTGCTGACCGCGGTGCAGAAGCTCAAACCGATCGCCGAGGCGGCGGGTCTCTCGATGCCGCAGCTCGCCATCGCGTGGGTGCTGCAGAACCCCAACATCGCGGCGGCCCTGGTCGGGGCATCCCGTCCCGAGCAGCTCGAAGACACCGTCAAGGCCTCGGGGGTCACGCTCGACGCCGAGACGATGTCGGCGATCGACGAGACGCTGTCGGGCGTCGCGGTGACCGACGGCGAGCAGACCTACACGTCCTCGCCCAAGGCCCGCTTGACCTGATCGCGTACCGCAGGGCATGGCGCCGGAGTCGTTCGTCGACTCCGGCGCCTTCTGCGTGCCGGGGTGGGATCATGGGCGGATGCCCATCTGGAGCGCCGGCCTGCTGCTGTATCGCCTCCCCGTAGCGGACGACGCCGCGAACGACACCGCGTCCCGCACCGAGGTGCTGATCGCGCACATGGGCGGTCCGTTCTGGGCGTCCAAGGACGACGCCGCCTGGTCGATCCCGAAGGGCGAGTTCGACCCCGAGGGCGAGACGGCGCTCGAAGCCGCCCACCGTGAGTTCGTGGAGGAACTCGGAGTACAGCCGCCCGACGGCCCGTACGCCGAACTCGGCACCTTCGTGTACTCGTCGGGCAAGAAGGTCGTCGTCTTCATCGCGGACGGCGCGGGGTTCGAGGCATCCGGCTTCGCATTCGGCGAATTCGAGCTGGAGTGGCCGCCGCGATCCGGCCGCCGTGCCCGCTACCCGGAGGTGGACCGGGCCGAATGGACGTCGATGGATGCCGCGCGGTCGAGGCTCGTGAAGGGCCAGCGCCCCGCACTGGACGCGCTGGAGAAGCATCTCGCGGAGGCCGCGCAGCCCTGACCGGGCGCCGACGCATCGGCTGCGCGCGGTCGGCTCCGTACGAGCGGCGTCAGGGCGCGGAGGCGTCGGTCACGGGGGCGACCGTCACGTGTCCGCCCGGCATCAGGGTGTAGACGATCGGCGTTCCGGGCACGGCGGCCACATCGAACGCCGACGTCGTGAATCCCGCCGGCAGCGTGATCGACACGGACTCGGTGCGCGCCGGGTTGCTCCAGATGCAGCCGATCGCGGGCCGGGGCGTGTCGTCGATGATCATGCAGTACTGGCGATCGGTGGTCGATCCCCTCCAGACGCTGCGCCCGTAGAGGCTGCCGTACGGGCGGAGTTCGTCGCGGATGAGGCGCACCGCGATCGCCGACATGCCGGGCTCGGCGAGGAGTTCGCCCCGCAGATGGTCGAGGTACTCCGCGTAGCCTGCCGACGGCGACATCGGGACGGCCATCGCCCAGTCCTGGTCCTCCACGACCGGGATATCGCTCGACGCGGCGCCCCGCTCGAACGCCGCGAACCCGAGGACCAGCGCGGCACCGGCGGTGAGCGCGACCGACGCCGTGTGCCAGCGGCGCAACCCCCCGATGGAGCTTTCCGCTCCGACCCCGGTGCCCCTGACGGCGGCCGCGGCAGAGGCCCCGGTGATCGCCTGCTCACGGGCAAGGCGCGCGCGGTCTTCGAGTTCATCGAGCCGGGCGAGGGCTTGGGGATCCCGCACGATGTCGGAGGCCGGACCGTAGGCGCGCTCGCGGAGCGCCGCGAGCTCGCCGCGCTCATCGGAGGCGTACGCCGGATCTCCCACGGTAGAAGGCTAGAACGCCGAGGGGTGCCGTGGCTCCGATCGAACCGGATCCGCCTTTGTGTATACCGAAGGCGGGAGAAGATGGCGATCATTGCGTCTGTAGCGGGCTGATGTATACAATCGGGACCATGCGAGCCAGTGATCGTGCGTACCGCACCCTGCTCGATGAGATCCAGAACGGAACGCTGGCGCCCGGCACCGTCCTCGGCGAGGTCGAGCAGGCCACCCGCCTGGGCGTGAGCCGCACCCCGTTGCGCGAAGCGCTGGGGCGACTGGCCGCCGACGGACTGGTCGCGCAGCAGTCCGCGCGGGTCACCGTCGTCACCGGCGTGGATGCCGACGACATCCGCGAACTCTTCGACGTGCGGCGCGCGCTCGAAGAGATGGCGACGCGGAGAGCGGCCGAGATGGCCGATGCCGTAGCGATCCGCACGTTCGCCGAGCTGGCTGCGGCGTTCGGCGAGGCGCGCCTCGACGGCGACGCGGGCAGGGACGACTACTACGCACTGATCGCCCGTTTCGATGCCCAGCTCGACGCCGCCGTCGGCAACGACTACCTGACGTCGGCGCTGCGCACGATCCGCACGCACCTCGTGCGTGTGCGCCGGCTCGCGCGCGACAATCCCGACCGGCTCGCGGCATCCGTCGCCGAACACCGCCTGATCGCCGCCGCGATCGCCGCCCGCGACGGCGAGCTCGCCGCACACGCCACCCACATCCACCTGCACAACGCGCTGATCAGCATCCTCGAGTCCCTCGATGCGGCAGCGACCACCCACCGAGGAGCAGCATGACCGTCCTTCATCACGTGCGCGTGTACCGGAGCGAAGAACCGCTCGCGCGCGAAGACCAACTGGCCTGGAAGATCGCCGAGGTCGCGGCCGACCCCGTAGGCGTCGACGACGACGTCATCGACATGATCGTGAACCGGCTCATCGACAACGCCGCCGTGGCCGCGGCGTCACTGACCCGCGCACCGGTCAGCGCCGCCCGGCAGCAGGCGCTCGACCATGCCGTGTCGATCAGCGGCAAGGGCGGAACGATCTTCGGATGCGCCCTAACCCGCCGCTCGAGCCCCGAGTGGGCGGCGTGGGCGAACGGTGTGGCCGTGCGCGAGCTCGACTACCACGACACATTCCTCGCCGCGGAGTATTCGCACCCCGGCGACAACATCCCGCCGATCCTCGCCGTGGCGCAGCACACCGGCGCCGACGGGGAGGCGCTCATCCGCGGCATCGCGACGGGCTATGAAGTGCAGGTCGACCTGGTCCGCGCCATCTCGCTGCACAGGCACAAGATCGACCACGTCGCGCACCTCGGGCCCTCGGCCGCTGCCGGCATCGGCACGCTGCTCGGGCTGCCGGCCGAGACGATCTATCAAGCCGTCGGGCAGGCGCTGCACACGACGACCGCGACGCGGCAGTCGCGCAAGGGCGAGATCTCGACGTGGAAGGCGCACGCTCCGGCCTTCGCCGGCAAGATGGCGGTCGAAGCCGTCGATCGAGCAATGCGCGGCGAGACGAGCCCGTCGCCGATCTACGAGGGCGAGGACGGAGTCATCGCGTGGCTGCTCGACGGCGCCGACGCCGCGTACGATGTGCCGCTTCCCGCTCCGGGCGAGTCCAAGCGGGGCATCCTCGACACCTATACGAAGGAGCACTCCGCCGAGTATCAGGCACAGGCCTGGATCGACCTCGCACGGAAGCTCCACGACGAGCACCCCGGCGCGTTCACGCCCGACAACGTCGCCTCCATCGAGCTGCACACGAGTCATCACACGCACTACGTGATCGGATCCGGTGCGGGCGACCCGCAGAAGTACGACCCGGCCGCGTCGCGGGAAACGCTTGACCACTCCATCCCGTACATCTTCACGGTCGCCCTCCAGGACGGAGCCTGGCACCACGTCGACTCCTACGCTCCCGAGCGCGCGGGACGCGACGACACCGTGGCCCTGTGGCAGAAGGTCACGACCGCCGAGGACGCCGAGTGGACGCGCCGCTACCACTCGGAGGATCCCGTCGAGAAGGCGTTCGGCGGCAGGGTCGTCGTCCGCTTCGCCGACGGCGGCGAGCTCGTCGACGAGATCGCGGTTGCCGACGCCCACCCGCTCGGCGCTCGACCGTTCGCGCGGGAGGACTACATCCGCAAGTTCCGCCTGCTCGCCGAGCCCGTGCTGGAGCAGGGAGAGATCGAGCGGTTCCTCGAGCTCGTGCAGCGTCTTCCCGACCTGACGGCCGACGAGGTGCTGCAGCTTTCGATCGTGGCGAAGGCGGGCGTGCTGGCGATGGCGCCGGCCCCGAAGGGCCTGTTCTGATGTTGTACTCCTCCACGCCGGCGGCCGAGAAGAGGCGGATGCTCCGCGAGCGTCTCGCGAGCGGTGAGCTGCTGCGGTTTCCAGGAGCGTTCAACCCGCTGAGCGCCCGGCTCATCGCGCAGAAGGGGTTCGACGGCGTCTACATCTCGGGCGCAGTGCTCAGCGCCGACCTGGGGCTGCCCGACATCGGCCTGACCACTCTGACGGAGGTCGCCGGTCGCGGCCAGCAGATCGCGCGCATGACCGATCTGCCGGCCATCATCGACGCCGACACCGGGTTCGGCGAGCCGATGAACGTCGCCCGCACCATCCAGACCCTGGAGGACGCGGGTCTCGCGGGTACCCACATCGAGGATCAGATCAATCCGAAGCGCTGCGGCCACCTCGACGGGAAGGCCGTCGTGGACGAGGGCACGGCGATCAGGCGGATCCGCGCCGCGGTGGATGCCCGACGTGATCCGAACTTCCTGATCATGGCGCGCACCGACATCGCCGCGGTCGAGGGCCTGGACGCAGCCATCGACCGGGCGAAGGCGCTGGTCGATGCGGGTGCCGACGCGATCTTCCCCGAGGCGATGCGCACCCTCGGCGAGTTCGAGGCGATGCGTGCGGCGCTGGACGTGCCGATCCTGGCCAACATGACCGAGTTCGGCAAGAGCGAGCTGTTCACGACCGACCAGCTGCGGAGTGCGGGCGTGAACATCGTCATCTGGCCGGTGTCGCTGCTGCGCATCGCGATGGGGGCCGCCGGTCGCGCGCTCGACACTCTTGACGACGAGGGGCACCTCACCTCGACGCTCGGCGAGATGCAGCATCGCGCCGACCTCTACGACCTGATCGACTACGAGGGCTACAACCACTTCGACAGCAGCATCTTCACTTTCGACATCCAGAGATAGGCAGCACGATGACCGAACCCGACATCAAGAAGGGCCTCGCCGGAGTGACCGTGGACTACACGGCCGTCTCGAAGGTGAACCCCGATACCAACTCGCTGCTCTACCGCGGCTACCCCGTGCAGGAGCTCGCCGCGACGCAGTCGTTCGAGGCGGTCGCCTACCTCCTCTGGCACGGCGAACTGCCGGATGCCGCGCAGTTGGCCGAGCTCGAGCGCTTCGAGCGCGCCCACCGCACCCTCGACGAGAACGTCAAGCAGGTGATCGACCTCCTGCCGATGGACTCCCATCCGATGGACGTCGTGCGCAGCGCCGTCTCGGTGATCGGCGCCTCTGATCCTGCGGCGGGCGACAACTCCGCGGCATCCGATCTCGGCAAGAGCGAGCTGCTGCTGGCCAAGATCCCCGCGATCGTCGCCTACGACCAGCGTCGGCGTCGGGGGCAGGCCCTCGTCGATCCGAGGGACGATCTGGACTATTCGGCCAACTTCCTCTGGATGACGTTCGGAGAAGAACCCGACGATGTCGTCCGCGACGCGTTCACGGTGTCGATGATCCTGTACGCCGAGCACTCCTTCAATGCGTCGACGTTCACCGCCCGCGTGATCACGTCGACCACCGCAGACCTCTACTCGGCGGTCGTCGGAGCGATCGGCGCGCTCAAGGGCGCCCTGCACGGCGGGGCGAACGAGGCCGTCATGCATATCTTCGACGACATCGGAACGGCGGCGAATGTGGGGCCGTGGCTCGACACCGCCCTGGCGGAGAAGCGCAAGATCATGGGCTTCGGCCACCGTGTGTACAAGCGCGGGGACTCGCGTGTGCCGACGATGAAGGCGGCGCTCGACACCCTCGTGGAGCACTACGCGCCCGAGCGTCCCGAGGCGCGGGACCTCGCCGAGCTCTATGACACGCTCGAGTCGGACTTCGTCGGGCGGAAGGGCATCTATCCGAACCTCGACTATCCGTCGGGCCCGGCGTACCACCTGATGGGGTTCGACACCCTCACGTTCACGCCGCTCTTCGTGGCCGCGCGCGTGGTCGGGTGGACCGCGCACATCATGGAGCAGACCGCGTCCAACGCGCTGATCCGTCCGCTCTCGGCCTACAACGGTCCCGACGAGCGGCACGTCGACGGTTACGCCGATGATGCGGCGAACGAGACCTCGGACCGGCCCGCGGAGGCGGCCGACTGATGTCCGCCACGGCCGTCGTCGTCGATGTGGTGCGCACCCCGTCGGGGCGGGGGAAGCCCGGCGGCGCGTTGAGTGACGTGCACCCCGTCGATCTGGCGGCCGGCGTCCTCTCCGCTCTCCTCGAACGCAACGGGCTCGATTCAGCCATGATCGACGACGTGCTGCTGGGCTGCGTCAGCCAGGTCGGGGAGCAGAGCTCGAACATCGCGCGACAGGCTGTGCTCGCGGCGGGCTTCGACGAGTCCGTTCCGGCGACGAGTATCGACCGTCAGTGCGGATCGAGCCAGCAGGCGGTGCACTTCGCCGCGCAGGGCGTGATGGCCGGAGCGTACGACGTCGTGATCGCCGGGGGAGTGGAATCGATGAGCCGTGTGCCGCTCGGCACGTCGGCCTCCGTGGCCGGGTCGCCGATGTCGCCGAAGCTGCGCGCCCGCTACCCCGAAGGGTTTGTGAACCAGGGCGTGTCGGCCGAGCTGATCGCCCACCGGTGGGGGCTGTCGAGGTCGCAGCTGGACGCGTATGCCGCGGAATCGCACAGACGAGCAGCGGATGCCGCGGCCCGCGGGCTCTTCGATTCCCAGCTCGTGCCCGTGGGTGACGTGATCGCCGATGAGACGGTGCGTGCGAGCACGACGACCGGGACCCTCGCCGACCTCCGCCCCGCCTTCCGCACCGATGCGCTCGCCGCCCGCTTCCCCGAGCTGGAGTGGAACATCACGGCGGGAAGCTCTTCGCCCCTCACGGACGGCGCGTCGGCCGCGCTCATCATGACCGAGGCGAGGGCTGACGAGCTGGGGCTCCGGCCCCGCGCACGCTTCCGCTCCTTCGCCGTCGTGGGCGATGACCCGCTGTTCATGCTGACCGGGCCGATCCCCGCGACGAAGCGCGTCCTTGAGCGCGCGGGGCTCGGAATCGACGACCTCGACGCCTACGAGGTGAACGAGGCCTTCGCCTCGGTGCCCCTGGCGTGGGCGATCGAGCTCGGCGCCGATCCCGCCAGGCTCAACCCCTGGGGTGGCGCGATCGCCCTCGGCCACGCCCTCGGCTCGTCGGGGACACGTCTGCTCGGCGCGCTGTTGGCGCACCTCGAGGCGACCGGCGGTCGATACGGGCTGCAGACGATGTGCGAGGGCGGCGGGATGGCGAACGCGACCATCATCGAGCGGCTCTGAACGACTGATCGGGCGGTCGGCCTATCGCGCGGTCGGAGGGCCGGTGGTGCTGCGGCTCACGTCGCGATCGCCGGAGTCGATCAGGGAGCTCGTGAAGGCGAAGACGCCGAGCCACACCGCGATCGCGCCGACGAAAGACCCGACGGCGATCGAGAGCGCCGTGCGACCGTCGCGCGACGTCGGGAGGAAGCTCATGTCCCGAGCGTAACCACGTGGCCCGATCGGACCCGTTCCATCGCGCTCCGGCGGAGGTGCACGTGCATCGGTGTGCGGGCCGTCCGCCCGCGCCGCCCGCGGTGCCCAGTCCACGTGCGAGCAGTTGGCCACCCCGGCGAAGGCGCACCGAATGCTTTCATCGACGTATGTCGAATGGTCTGGTCTTCTCCTCCGACGCGATGGCGATGGACGTCGATCGCGTGCTCCGCTGGCTCTCCGAGGAGTCGTACTGGGCGAAGGGTCGCACTCGCACCACTCACGAGGCGGCGATGGCCGGCTCCCGCAATTACGGCGTGTTCGATGCGGAGACCGGTGAACAGCTCGGTTACGCGCGGGCCATCACCGACGGCGCGACGTTCGCATGGATCGCAGACGTGTTCGTCGACCCCACGGCGCGCGGCAGAGGTGTCGGGAAGCGCATCATGCAGGGCGTCATCGGCGACCTGGAACCGCTAGGGCTCAAGCGAACGGCCCTGTTCACCGCAGATGCGCACACCCTGTACGAGAAGTTCGGCTTCACGCAGCTGACCGATCCGGAGTCGTGGATGGTGCGGCGGGGGATCACGATGTGAGGTCGGGTAGCCCGAGGATCCCCCGCACGCACGCTACTCATCGCTCGGTCCGCGAAACTTCTTCGGCAGTCCTGCCATGACGAGTTCGTAGGACCGGTCGATCGCCTCACGAAGCTCATCGTCCGGGATACCGCCGCGGGTGCTCAGCCGATTCCACCCCCAACGTCCGATGTACGCCGAGACGTCGGCGTCCTTCGGATATCGGATCAGCCACTCGTCAGCCTCTTGACGGGTGGTGCCGGACTTGACTCCGACGGACGTCCCGTCCCCGAGGAAGGCGAAGATCTTGCCTCGCTCAGCCGGACCTATCTTGAAGACCACATCGCCGTCCCAAGGCTGATCTTCCCACGCACCCCATTTTGCGGAGCAGTACGCGTGCACGTCCTCGGGAGTCACGCGTCCAGTATGCCCATCGGTCAGCGCGGGACGTCAAGGTCGTCGAGCGTCCGCTGCCACGCGTCGTCGATCGGCGTCGCCTGAAGGCCGAGTTCGCGGGTGATCGACGAACTGTCGACGACGAAAGCACCGTGGAACTCGTATGCCATTTCCACCACTTCGCGCACAGTGCGGTTGATCAGGCCCAGGGCTCGGAGCGCCACCGTCGGGATGACTGTCACTCGGGCCGGAGTTCCGGCGACAGCGGCGAGCGCATCCACCATCTGGCGGGTGGTCCGGGGAGCGGGGTCATTCGGCAGATGCCAGACACGCCCGACCGACTGATGGTGGACTCCCAGGACTGCGAGTCCTTCGCCGATGTCGGGGATGAAGGTATAGGAGTGCACGGTGTCGGGGCTGTCGAAGAGGGCGGCGCGCCTACCGTTTCGCACTGCGGACACGACGGGGTCTCCGATGGGCGAGGCGTTTCCTGCTCCCGGGCCGAAGTAGTCGGAAGCGCGGCCGCTCGTGACTTCGACTCGACCCGCTCGATGCGCCGCCCAGAGGTCATCCGCCATGCGCTTGCGCACCCGACCCTTCCGGGTGTGCGGACGTTCCGGACTCGACTCGGTCAAAACCTCACCGCGCGGGTCTCCATAGGCGTAGACGTTGTCCATGTTGACGTAGCGGGCACGCGCCGCCATCGCGCCGGCGAGCACACCTATTTGAAGAAGCGGAAACTCCCTCTCCCACTGGTGGTACGCGGGGTTGAGCGTCTGATAGACCGCGTCTGCACCTGCGGCGGCGGAGATCGCGAAACGGGCGTCGCGCGCGTCACCGGCCGCGATCTCGACCAGGTCTCCGAGTGGCGACCGGCCCGATCGATTCACCATGCGCACCCGCAGACCGCGGCGGAGAAGGGCTTGGGCGGTGGATGTGCCGACCGGACCGGTTCCGAAGACCACGTGCATTCCGGTGGCCACGGTCAGGACGCCGCTCCGCCGGTCGAGGGGCCGACAGTTGCACGAGCGACTGACATCCTCGTCGACACGTGTTCGATCAACATCAGGAAGCCCCCGCTCAGCAGGGTCGCCACCAGGGCGCCCGTGGCACCGAACACGGCGAACTGCTCGTCGACACGGACGCCGGCGAGCGTCGTCACCGTCCAGCCCGATGTCCAGATCGTCACCGAGGCAGGAATCCACAGGAGTCGCGCCCAACCCAGTTGCCGCGGAAGCGCCAGCGCCTGCGCGGCACCCACGACGGCGCCCGAGAGGCTTCCGACCGTCGCCAAGGCGGGCAGCGTCGTTGCGAACCCGACAGTCAGGGTGCCGGCGGCGAGGCCGAGAGCCATTCCGGAGGACGTTGCAAGCGTCCAGCGCACCAGTGACAGGCGGCGCCACGAGGCAAAGGCTTGCGCCGCGCCGACGACGAGCCCCACAATCGCCCCGCCCAAGAGAGCGTCGCCGGTCGAGTCGACCCGCCCCACCGCGGCGCTGGCGGCAACTCCCGCCACAGGGAAGGCGACGAAAGAGGCGATCCAGGTGAGAGCGCGGGCTTTTCCGCGCTTGCGAGACGAGGGAAGGTCGAAATGAACCATGAGGCAACCTATCCATGAACGGTGTTCGGTATTACCACAATGTACAGTGTTCATAGATAGCGAACAAGAGGGGTTCCCGTGCCCGGACCACGACGAAGGCTCGACGAGCGACAGATCATCTCTCAGGCCTTCGCTGTGCTCGAACAATCGGGGTTCGATGGCTTGAGTGTGCGTGCGGTGACGGCCCGCCTGCAGATCAGCGCCGGTGCCCTCTACACATACTTCGGCGGCAAGCAACAGCTCCTCCGGGCGATGGTCGAGCAGCTCTTGGATGACCTCGAACCGCGCCGGTCGCTGGACGAGCCGACGTGGCAGGAAGGTTTGCGTTCGCTCGCACTGCGCACACGTGAACGACTGAACGCGACATCTGGTGCTGTCTCGCTGGTGATGAGCGGCCCGCTCGATGGTCCGCACGCGCTGGCCTACAACGAAGTTCTCCTTGCTCACTTCACTCGGGCCGGACTCGCGATCGAGGATGCCGCGCGTGCGGCGTACACCTTCCAGGTTTACGTCCTCGGATTCAGTGCGCTCCAGGCAGCCGACGCGACGACATCGTCGGGGGTGAGTGAGGTCGATCTCGAACGAGAGCGCGCGGAGTCACTGACGGCATGGGATGTATCGGCTTTTCCGCTCACGGCGAGGACGGGTGCGGTGGTGGCCGGATACAACGCCACGGGCCAGTTCCTGTGGGGAATCGACCGCGTCATCGCCGGTCTCGTTCCCGCGACGCGCGACGACGGCGACTGAAAGAGCGTCCTTTCGAGTGGCTAGTCATCAGATCGTGATCCATCCGCTCTCGTGCCACCCCGCCGCCATCGGGTCCCACACATGACGCCGTCACGAGGGTACTTTCGAGGTTATCCACCGGTTGGCGATTCGGCCGCTGATCTGGTTGTTTTTGGCGGTTCGGTGTCGGTGGTCGCCGGCAGAATGGGGGGTATGGAAGCACTCGCTGACACGCTGCGACAGGTCGAGTTGATGCTCGGTGCGGTGGTGGG
>NZ_JBIGIM010000003.1:0-375951 GCF_043556235.1 Microbacterium sp. P03 | reverse complement strand
ATGGTGGGGTCGGTGATCGTGATCTCGGGGAAGGTGACCTTGACGGGGTACGCCGCAGCCGACGTCGGGACGGTTGACGAGACACCCACCGATCCTGCCGCCTGCAGAGCAGCCGTCGCATCGGTCCGCGTGACCTGCCAGGCAGCAGGCTCCGTGTCCGTGCTCTTCCACAGCTTCCCTGACAGCGAGGTCGGAGCAGTGCCCTTCACCTCGAACGCGACGTTGTACACCGCGCCCGGCGTGATCGTCAGACCCGGCACCGTGTAGCCCGAACCGATCGCCGTACCACCGCGCATCACGTGCAGGATCACCGTGCCATCAGCGGCCACCCGCACCCGCAGCAGGTACTGATCCGCACCCACCTGCCGGCCGATGAAGCTGATGTACTGAGCGTTCGCGATCTTGTCGACCGAGAACGAAGCCGAGAGCTTCGTGTTCGCACTCGACACCGATCCCAGCGAAGCCTGCTGCCCGGCCGACGTCGTCAGCGTCAGAGAACCTGCGCCGTCAGTCACACCGAACCGCGCAGCAGTACCCGCGATCGTCCACGCACCACCCTGATCCGCCGTGCCCCAACCACTGACAACCGTCCGATCGAACACATCACGAGCCAACACATTCGACACCACCGGCGGCGCGGTCACCGTGACGACGCCCGTCTTGAGACTGGTGGCACCGGAGTTATCGGTGACAGTGAGTGTGACGGTGTAGGTACCGGAAGCAGCGTAGGCGTACGTGGCGGTCGCACCCGTTGCGACACCACCATCACCGAATGCCCACGCGTAGGACGCGATGGTCCCGTCCGCATCTGTGCTCGATGAGCCGTCCACCGCGACACTGAGCGCCGCGACAGAGGAGGTGAACGCTGCCGTCGGAATCTGGTTGACCGCCTGCACGGTCACGTCCCGTGTCACCGTGGCTTGGCCGCCTCGATTGTCAGTGACCGTGAGGGCGACCGTGTAGGTTCCGGACGCCCCGTACGCGTGGCTGATCGCCGGCGTAGAGGCCGTCTCCGTCGTTCCATCACCGAAGGCCCAAGAGTATGAGGCGATCGTCCCGTCAGGGTCGGTGCTCGCCGATGCATCCAGTGCAGCCGTGAGCCCCGACGCAGTGGCGCCTACCGCGGCGACGGGAAGCTGGTTCGGCGCGGTCGGTGTGATGGTGGGGTCGGTGATCGTGATCTCGGGGAAGGTGACCTTGACGGGGTACGCCGCAGCCGACGTCGGGACGGTTGACGAGACACCCACCGATCCTGCCGCCTGCAGAGCAGCCGTCGCATCGGTCCGCGTGACCTGCCAGGCAGCAGGCTCCGTGTCCGTGCTCTTCCACAGCTTCCCTGACAGCGAGGTCGGAGCAGTGCCCTTCACCTCGAACGCGACGTTGTACACCGCGCCCGGCGTGATCGTCAGACCCGGCACCGTGTAGCCCGAACCGATCGCCGTACCACCGCGCATCACGTGCAGGATCACCGTGCCATCAGCGGCCACCCGCACCCGCAGCAGGTACTGATCCGCACCCACCTGCCGGCCGATGAAGCTGATGTACTGAGCGTTCGCGATCTTGTCGACCGAGAACGAAGCCGAGAGCTTCGTGTTCGCACTCGACACCGATCCCAGCGAAGCCTGCTGCCCGGCCGACGTCGTCAGCGTCAGAGAACCTGCGCCGTCAGTCACACCGAACCGCGCAGCAGTACCCGCGATCGTCCACGCACCACCCTGATCCGCCGTGCCCCAACCACTGACAACCGTCCGATCGAACACATCACGAGCCAACACATTCGACACCGACAGATCGACCTGTGACGTCGTCGTTGCGACGCCGCCGCGGTTGTCTGTGACAGTGAGGGTCACTGTATAGATGCCCGGGGCCGAGTAGGCATGGGTTGCCAGCGCGCCGGACGCGGAGGCACCATCACCGAAGTTCCACGCATAGGACGCGATCGTCCCGTCCGCGTCTGCGCTGCCTGCGCCGTTCACGGAAAGCGTCAGATTCGACACCGTCTTCGTGAATGCCGCAGTCGGCAGCACGTTGGGCGCCAATGTCACCGTGACATTCTTCGAGACGGTCGCGACGCCGCCTCGGTCGTCGGTGACGGTCAGCACGACCGTGTATGTTCCGGCCGTCGAGAAGGAGTGCAGTGGCTGCGCGCCGGTGCCATTCGTCCCGTCGCCGAAGTTCCACGCGTAACCGGTGACGGCGCCGTCGGAATCTGTACTACCCGTCGCATCCAGCGCGACGCTCATGTTCGTCACCTGCGACGTGAACGCCGCGGTAGGCAGGACGTTCGCGGGCAGCGTGACGCTCACATCCTTCGAAGAAACGGCGGAGCCTCCGCGATCATCAGTCACCGTGAGGGTCACCGTGTAGGTCCCTGCCGCGGCGTAGGTGTGCTCCGCGGTGGAGCCGGAGCCGGTCGTTCCATCGCCATACGCCCACGAGTACGACGCGATCGCGCCGTCCGCGTCGGAGCTCGTGCGGCCATCGACTGACAGCTTCAACTTGTCGGCGGCGGTCGTGAATGCTGCGGTGGGCGCCGTGTTCGGTGCCAGGACGACGACTTCCTGCGTCAGGCTCGCACTCGCACCGAGCTGGTCGACGGTCTTCAAGGTGACCTCGTACGTTCCTGGCGTCGCGTACGTGTGAGAAGGGGTCGCTCCGGTCGCGCTCGCGCCGTCACCGAAGTTCCAGGTGAACGAGGCGATGGCGCCCTCAGGATCCGTCGACGGCGTGCCGTCGAAGCTCACAGCCAAGTCGTTGACGATGCTGCTGAAGGCCGGCGTGGGCGACTGGTTGACGAATCCCAGGCTTCCCTGCTGGAAGTGAGCGAGCACCTGAGAGGCGCTGAGCGGGGCCGCGTAGACGGCGACCTCGTCGATGCTGCCCTTCCAGTACGTGTCGCCGTCCCAGCCGCTGTCGCCGCCGACACGCCAGTACCCGTTGTAGGCATTCACCGTGGTGTTCGCGTTGGAACCGGCGAGCACTCCGTCGATGTAGAGCTGCATCCCGGAGGACGACATCTGACCGACGACATAGTGCCACTGGTTGTTGTTGTATGCCGTCGGGCTCGTGATGACGACCCTGTTGCCGTTGTAGACGCCGAAGTTCACCTTCCCGTCCGCGGACATGTAGATGTGACGGTCATAGCTCGAGCTCGTGCCCGTACGAGCATTACCGAAGCCGATGAGCTTTCCGCCGGTGGTGGTGTTCGTCTTGAACCACCCCTCGACCGCGAAAGTGGTCGGGTTGGTGTAGGCCTTGTCGCTCGTCACACCGGTTTGGTTCCACGTCGTTCCCGTCTTGGTCGGTGCCAGCGACGCGGCAGTGTTGGTCACTCCGGTGACGGCCCCGGCCGCTCCCTTCGTCACGCTGCCGAAATAAGTGCCGGTCTGTCCATCGAGTCCGGAGTCCGCCGCAGTCGAGCCAGCGCTCTCGCCCAGACGCCAGTAAAGAGTGGGCGCGAGATTGTAGATCGCCTTCCCGTATGCGTCCGCAGGAGCGGAAGGCAGAACGGATGTCCGCCCGGACGAGGTCCAGTGGGCGTCTACCTGCGCGCGGGTCAAGGCGGAGTTGTAGATCGCGACATCTGAGATGGACCCGTTCAGATACGCCGTGCTCGACGGGTTGGGCCAGCTGCCCACGGTGTCGCCCCCCACTCGCCAATACCCGGTGTAGGTCTGCGCGGATGTGGTGTCAGCGCGCGTGCCGACGCGGGTCCCGTCGACGTACATCGTCATTCCGGCTGAACTGAGAGTGCCCACCACGTAGTGCCATTGACCGTTGTTGAATCCTGTTGACGTGCTGATCGTGCGCGCGACGCCGGGGAACACGCCGAACGTGACGCGCCCGGCCCCGTCGATATAGATGTGACGGTCGTAGGTCGTCGAGCTGGTCGAGGTCTTGTTGCCGAAGCCGACGATCTTGCCGCCCGTCGTACTGCTGGTCTTGAACCAGGCCTCGATTGTCAACGTGTCACTGCCGCTCTCGCTGGCAGTGGTGGCGGCAAAGGATGTGGATCCGCCGAGGAACTGCGTCGCCGTGGTCGGAGTTGCGGCGTTCGGGCCCGCGACGCCGCGGGTGGTGTTGTTGACCGCGAGGTTGCTGCTTCCGCTCCAGTCCGTCCCCACCGTCCCACTTGTCTCGCTGAGCGGCCAGTAGTGCACCGCGCCGTCGTCGATGACGTTGAGGCTGTAGTCGGACGCAAGGTTGGTCGACGCAGCGGTGACGGCGGTCCACGAGCCCGTCACCTGGTTGCCCTGCGGATCGATCGCGCGCACGCGGTACTGGTACGCCTGACCGGGTACCGCCGTCTTGTCGACGTAGGTCATGCGCGGCTGGGTCCAGAAGTTCGAGTCGCCGGTGGTCGTGTAGATCGGCGTCGATCCCTTGTCTTGACGCAGCACCTGATACGTGAGCGTCGCGTTGTCGCGATCGGTGTTCGAGGTCCACGAGAGACGCACCTCGCCGGCTCGCAATGACGCCGCCGTGATCGGGAACGCCGTTCCGCTCCGCTCAGGGCCGGACTTGTTCGTGGCGACGCCCTTTTTGGCGAACCGCACGAGGCCCTGCTGACCCTTGTTGTTGACTTTGAGGAACTCACCGCCGTACACGACATAGTCGTCATTGGCTGCGATGTCCCATGTCGCCTGCCCCTTGCCGGTGTAGGTTCCGACCTGCCAGTCGGGGAACCAGTGCAACAGCGTAGGTGCGGGCTGCCCTGCGTAAGACTTGTAGCCGTAGATGTCGGGAGTGAGGACCGCTCCGTGATAGTCCTTCGCCAGCGCCAGCGCGTGGTGGAATGTCCAGCTCGGGCTCGTCTGCGGGAATCCGCCGATGTTGCCGCAATAGTGGTCGTGACTCGACGTGTATACCACGCCAGAGCTCACCGCCACCGAGTAGTTGTCACCGTGGCAATCTTCCATCCAGACGAGCGAGCCGTCGGACCAGTTCGCGCGGAAGGTGCCCTCGAATCCATCTTCCGCCGTTGCACCCGTGTAGGAGTACCCCGTGCCGTATACGCTGTCTCCGTCCGAGGTCAGCGCTGTCATCGCAGCCTTGTTGCCGGCGTCTCGGATGAGCGAATTCACAGCCCACGGAAGCGAGGCGCCCGTGGATGCGTCCAGAGCCGCCATTCCGCGACCAGGGTTGGTCGACCCGTTCACGCTGGTGAACGAGCCGGCCACGACGAGCTTGTTGCCCTCGGGGTTGACCACCATCGAGGTGACGCCGTATCCGCCGTCGATGGAGGCGGTCAGAGGCAGCAGCGCCCCGGTGGAAGCCGTGACGGCCGCGAGGCGGGTGCGCACAGCACCCCCGAGGCTTGTGAAGTTTCCAGCCAGGTAGACGGCATCACCGCTCGTGGCGATGGCCGACACCTGTGCGTTGGAGTACGGCGCCCACGGCAACAGCGCGCCGGTCGCGGCATCGAAGGCCGCTACGCGGGTACGTGCCTGACCGCCGATGGTCGTGAAGCTTCCACCCACGTAGATGCGGGAACCGTCCGGCGAAGCGACGATCGACTTGATGATCGCGTTCGCGCCGGGGTTCCAGGAGGTCATCTCTCCCGTAGTGAGGTTGTACGCCATCAGGTTCGCACGCGGCTGAGTGTCGACGCCCTCAGCCGCGCCGGCCGGGCGAGCCGTGGTGAATTCGCCACCGACAAAGACGGTGTTTCCGACGATCGCCTGTGTCCAGACGACGCCGTCGATCTGAGCGGTGGGGAGCGGGTCGGCCGTGACCGTCTCCTCCACACCCACGGGTGGCGTCGTATCGGCCTGCGCCGCCGGCGCCACGAGGGCTAGCCCGCCAACGGTGACCACGACCGACGTCGCAACAGCGACGACACCGCGCCATAGACGGCGCGCCCCCCGCTCCGAATCGGAACGAACCCCAAATGAACGGTTGAATGTGACAACCACGATTGATCCCCAGTCAGCTCGACCCCTCGAGCACAGTGATACGCATGAATGCGTACGTCTCCCCAGACTCTTCAGATGATAGGGCAGGGATACCTTCGACGCAAACTGAGGGTGCACCTGCGAACGAAAACGGCCCGGTTGCTGCGCCAGAGCGCTGCAACCGGGCCGACGTCATCGTCACATCAGGGGATCGTGGGGTCGATGACGCTGATGTTGTCGAACGTGACCAACACCGGATTGGAAGCGGCCGCTGAGGACGGAAGCCACGTGAAGAGTCCCACCGAACCGGAAGCCTGAAGCGTTGATGCGGCGGCAGCCGCGTCAACGCGCGTGAGCTGCCACGTTGCGGGCTCGGCGTCGCTGGACTTCCAGATCTTCGCCGAGAGGTTGGTAGGAGACGCGCCGGTGACCTCGAAGGACACCGAGTACTTTTCTCCCGCAGCCAATGTCATCCCGGGAACGAGGAAAGATGCCCCGAGCGCCGTGGTGTCGCGCAGCACATAGAGGCGAACTCCGCCACCCGCCTCCGGCCGCGCTCGGAGGATGTACTGGCTGGCGCCGACCTGCCGGCCGACCACCGAGATGTACTGGCCCTCGACGAGTTTGTCCACAGAGAACTGCGCCGTCACGCGGGTGTTCGCGCTGGACACCCCGGCGAGGTTGATGTTCTGAGCCTGGCCGGTCGACACCGAGACAGTACCGACGCCACCTGCGACGGCGAAGCGCGAGGGAGTGCCCACCACGGTCCATGCCCCGCCTTGGTCTGCGGTCCCCCACCCGCCCGCCGCAGTCCTCCCGAATGTGTCGGCGGCAAGAGTGCGTGCGCCGGCCGGCGGGGCGGCGGTGACGGTGACGGCTTGGGTCTTCGCGTTGGTCGCACCCTTGTCGTCCGTCACCGTCAACGTCACGTTGTACGTGCCCGCTGCCGGGAACGTGTACGACGCCGTCGCACCCGTCGCCGTACCACCACCCTGGAACGCCCACGCATACGACGCCACCGAACCATCCGAATCCGTACTCGACGAACCGTCCACCGACACCGTCAAACCCGACGGCGTCGACGTGAACGCCGCCACCGGAGCAGCATTCACCGGCGGGGCGGCGGTGACTCTCTGGGTCGTCGAGGCCGAGCCTCCTCGGTTGTCGGTCACGGTGAGCGTCACGTCGTAGTCACCGGCCGCCGCGTAAGTGTGTGCAGCATTCACTCCGGCGCTCACTGCGCCGTCGCCGTAGGCCCAGGAGTAGTTCGAGATCGTTCCATCAGGGTCGGTGCTCGCAGAGCCGTCCGCTGTCAGCGAGAGGTTGGAAACCGCGGGGGTGAATGCGGCAGTCGGCAGCTGGTTGGCTGCGACCACGACCACCTCTTGCTCGAGCGACGCGCTGGCGCCGAGGTTGTCGGTCGCCGTCAGCGTCACCGCGTAGGTCCCCGCCGTCGCGTAGACGTGCGTCGGCGAGACGCCTGTGCCGGTCTGACCGTCTCCGAACGTCCAGGCGTACGAGGCGACGCTTCCATCACTGTCAGACGTCGTGGATCCGTCGAATGCGACGCTCAGGTCGGTGGCGATCGCAGAGAACGCGACCGTCGGCGCCTGGTTGACGAATCCCGCCGTGCCGAGCTGATAGTGCTCGTCCACCTGGGCTGTCGTCAAGGCCGCCGGGTAGATGGCGACCTCGTCGACGGATCCCCGCCAGTAGGTGTCGCCTTCCCATCCGTTGTCGCCGCCGACTCGCCAGTAGCCGCTGTACGACTGAGCAGACGTGTTCGCGCTCGTCGCTTTGAGTGCGCCGTCGACGTAGAGCTGCATCCCCGCTGACGACAACTGAGCGACGACGTGGTGCCACTTGTTGTCGTTGAATCCGGGATCGGTCTCGACGATCTGTGTCGAGCCGGTCCACACGCCGAACTTCACGCGGCCGTCACCCGACATATAGAGGTGCCGATCGTAATTGTTGCTCGTGCCCGTCTGCGCCTCACCGAAACCTATGATCTTGCCACCGCTGGTCGAGTCGGTCTTGAACCAGGACTCAAGGGCGAATGACGTCGGATTGTTGAAGGCGGCGTTGCTGACGATGCCTGTCTGGTCGCCGTTGTTCGGCCAAAGCGAGACGCCGGACGGCGACGAGCTCACGGCGCCCGCCGTCCCCTTCTGAACATTACCGACGTACATCCCGGTGTTGGAATCCATCCCCGAATCGGCCGCGGTACTACCGGCCGTCTCGTCCAGCCGCCAGAAGAGTGTCGGCGCGAGGTTGTACACCGCTTGTCCGTAAGCGTCCGTGGGGGCGGGGTTGACGGTGGACGTCCGTCCCGAGTTGACCCAGTGCTGGTTGATCTGCGTGCGGGTCAGAACGTCGTCGTAGATTGCGACGTCCGAGATGGCGCCGGCGATGTAATTACTGCTGCCCGCGTTGGGCCATCCACCGATGTTGTCACCACCGATTCGCCAGACGCCGTTGTAATCCTGGCCCGACGTCGTATCGCCTCGATTCGCCACGAGCTTGCCATCGATGTACAGCTTCATTCCATCCGCGCCGAGGGTCGCCGAGACGTAGTGCCACGCTCCGTCGTTGTACCCGGTGGCGGAGGTGATCGCCCGTACGTCGTTCGGGTAGACACCGAAAGTGATCCGCCCGGAGCCGTCCATATAGACGTGACGGTCGTAGCTGCCGGAGTTGCCGGTGGTGGCGTTGCCGAAACCTACGATCTTGCCGCCCGCCGTGCTGGTGGTCTTGACCCACGCCTCGATCGACAGGGTGTTCTTGGCCGGCTCAGCCGTGCTGCTTGCGGCGAACGACGAGTCAGAACCCCCGAACTGCGTCGCCTTACTGGCCGTTGCCTGGTTCTGGCCGGCGACGCCACGTGTGGCGGAGTTCACCACCAGATCGTTGCCGTCGGCCCAATCGATCGCTGAGGTGCCGCTGTTCTCACCCAGCGGCCAGTAGTGCTCGGCTCCGTCATCCAGAACGCCGATGCTGTAACTGGATGCCGGTGTCGATGTCGCGGTCACGCTCGACCATGCGCCCGTGGCCTGGTTGCCGTTCGGGTCGATCGCCCGCACGCGGTACTGGTATGTCTGCCCGGCACTGACGGTCTTGTCCGTGAACTTCAAGGAAGGCATGTTCCAGAAGTTCGAGTCGGCCGTGGTCGTGTAGATCGGCGTCGATCCCTTGTCCTGGCGATACAGCTCGTACGTGAGCGTGGCATTGTCGCGATCTCGATTCGCGCTCCACGAGAGTCGCACCTCACCGGCGCGGATCGACAATCCGTTCACCGGGAAGGCTGCGCCGCTGTCTTGAGGGCCGGATGCGTCGGGAACAGTGGCCTTCTTCGCGAACCGCACCAGACCCTGCTGCGAGACACCGTTGACGGCAAGGAATTCGCCACCGTACGCCACGTAATCGTCTGTCGTGGTGATGTCCCACGTTGCCTGGCTCTTGCCGGTGTAAGTGCCGACCTGCCAGTCCGGGTACCAGTGCAGAAGCGTCCCCGACGGCTGGCCGCCGAAGGAACGGTAGCCCAGCGGGTCGTTGCCGACCACAGCGCCCTTGTAGTCCTTCGCGAAGGCGAGGCTGTGATGGAACGTCCACTTCGGGGACGTCTGCGGGAAGCCGCCGACGTTTCCACAGTAGTGATCGTGTGACGCGGTGTAGACCACTCCTGCGCTGACGGCAACCGAGTAATTGTCGCCGTGACAGTCCTCCATCCAGACCATGGATCCGTCCGACCAGTTGGCGCGGAAGGTGCCCTCGAAGCCGTCCTCGTCCGTACCGTAATAGTCGTAGCCGACGCCGTAGACGCTGTCACCGTCGGACGTGAGCGAGTTGATTGCGGCGTTCTCGCCGCCATTGCGGATCAGGCTGTTGACCAGCCACGTCTCGGACGTTCCGGACACGGCGTTCAGCGCGGCCATGCCTCGCCCGGGATTGGTTGAGCCGTTGGTACTCGTGAACGAGCCGGCGATCACGATCTTGCTGCCGGTGGGGTTCACGACGACGGCCTTGATGCCGTAACCGCCGCTGACTGCCGCAGTGAAGGGCAGTAGGGCACCTGTTGTCGCGTTGACGGCCGCGATTCGCGTGCGCGCACCACCGGCGATGCTGCTGAAGTTGCCGGCGATCCACACCGTGTTGCCGAAGGCGGCGACATCCGTGACCGAGGAGTTGGCCCCGGGGTTCCACGCCAGGAGCGCGCCGGTTGCGGCGTTGAAGGCGGCGATGCGGTTGCGAGGCTGACCGGCAATAGTGGTGAACGAACCGCCGACGTAGATTCGAGAACCGTCGGCGGATGCCACCACGGTCTTGATCGCACCGTTGGCGCCGGGGTTCCACGACGTCATCACGCCTGTGCTGAGGCTGTACGCCATCAGGTTCTGCCGAGGCGACGTGTTCACGCCGGCAGCGGCTCCGGCGGGCCGCGCATTGGTGAACTCGCCGCCGACGTAGACCGTGTTGCCGGCGATCGCCTGCGACCACACCACACCATTGATCTGCGCGGTGGGGAGCGGATCACTGGTGACCGTCTCCGGCAGCCCTGCCGGCGGATTGGTGTCAGCAGTCGCGGGTGCCGCTGCGAACGCGAGACCCCCGGCGACCAAGCCCAGTGCCGCGGTGGATGCGACGAATGCTCTCAGCAGACGCCGACGGAAAGAGACAGCGTCGATGCTGCCGGACGTACGACGTTCCCCAGATACCACAATGACTCCCCAGTCAGCTCGCCCCCGCGAGCACCACGATTTCGCGCACGACGTGCGCCGATCCCCAATAGCTGAACAATACGGGTCGGGTCGGCACCAACCAACCGCGTACAGGAAACTCTCAGGGTTACGGTCTCCCAGAGCCGACGTGCCTCAAACGCGCGTCACGGCACCTGACCCTGGAAGACGATCGCGCTCTTACCGGGGTTGAAGTCGACGATGAAGGTGACGTCACTACGCTGATCTTCCGGGATGCGGAACAGATAGACGCCGGTCGCGGTGCCGCCCGCGTCGAGGCTCCCGCTCACCGGCTGGCCCCCTGGCTGCTGGTAAGTCTCCACCGGCGTCCGTTCTGGGCCGGTGAAAGCGTTCATGACGATCAGATCGAGGTTGAGCGGATCGTCCGTCTGGTTGGTGATCGACACCGTCACGCGCACCGCGGCACCGGCAACCTCTCCCGGTACGACCACCTCGCCCGTGACACTCTCGAAGTTCGTCAATGCGACTTCGATCCCCTCGCTACTGACCGTCTCGGTCGGAGCGACAGGAGCGAGTTCGGGCAGCTGATCGGTCGGCGCGGTAGTGGTTTCAGAGGTCGGGTCGCTCGTCTCGGCCGGCCCGGCACTGCTCGAGGGATCACCGCTCCCGCCAGGGGACGCCGACACCGACGTCGACGTCGGTGTCGAGGCGGACGATGAGGGCCTGGTGCTGACGGCGACAGCGATCACGATGGCGACCACCGCGACGACTGCCACGGCTCCGACGATGATCCACCAGCGCCGGCGCGCCGTGGTCGACGCCCGCTCATCCGATGTCGCCGGCTCGTTCAGCTCGCTCATGATGCCCCCTTGACGCGATACCGCCCCCGGGCTGCGCGCCGAAGTGAGAGCTTATCCCCTCGCACCCGGCTGCGCCCTGTGATTTCGCCGGAAGACGGGAAAGGGCCCGCCGTGGTGCTCGGCTACGATGACAGCGGCAGGTGCGACACGGGGGGTGGGCAATGCATCGATCGTCTACGTCCGAGCGTCATTATCTCGTCGCTCACCCGGGCGCCGAGATGTACGGGTCGGACCGGGTGATGCTCGAAAGCGTGATCGGCATGGTCGAATCCGGCGCTCGGGTGACGGTGGTGCTGCCGCAGAGCGGACCATTGGTCGACGAGCTGCGGCGTGCGGGTGCGGATGTTGAGATCGTCCCCACGCTTGTTCTGCGGAAGAGCCTGCTCAAACCGCGGAATTGGGGCGCGCTCGTCGTCGGAACCGTTCGCGGATTGAGGGCGGCCCACCGCGTGCTCCGCTCGGATCGCCCGGACGCCGTCTATGTCAGCACGGTGACCCTGCCGCTCTGGTCGGTCAGTGCCAAGCTGCACCGCCTCCGATGCCTCGTGCATCTGCACGAGGGGGAACAGGGCGCTTCGCGACTGGTGAAGATGGGGATGTACGCTCCTGTACTTCTCGCCGACATAGTCATCGTCAACAGCGACTTCAGCCGTGGTGTGCTTCGGCAGGCGTTCCGTTCCGTCGCAGATCGAGCTGTTGTCATCTACAACGGAGTGGCGGGGCCCGAGTCGGTCGCACCCGCTCGCACCACCCTCACCGAGAACGTTCGACTCGTCTACGTAGGCCGGCTCTCCCCGCGGAAGGGACCCGACCTGATTGTGGAGGCGCTCGCCGAGCTTCCTGGAGACATTCCTGAAGTGCATCTCGACATCGTCGGAAATGTGTTTCCCGGGTACGAGTGGTTCGACGAACAGCTTCGCGATCGCATCAACGCCCTCGGTCTGAACGAGCGTGTGCGGATGCTCGGCTTCCGACCGGACATCTGGTCGACGGTGGAGGCAGCGGACGCGCTCGTTGTTCCGTCCCGGTTCGACGAGCCGTTCGGGAACACCGCCGTCGAGGGTGTGATCGCTGGGCGAGTCGTCCTGGTGAGTGATACGAGCGGATTGCGCGAAGCCACGGCCGACTGCGACACGGCTCTACGCTTCGTTCCCGACGATGCGTCGGCCATCGCCCGCACGATCCAGGACGCTGTGTCGCGGTGGGCCGAACTCGCCCCTCGCCTCGACAGGAATCGGACGCAAGCCGCTGAACGCTTCTCACCGCGGCGCTACCGCCTCGAGATCGCGTCCCAGATGGCCGCGGTCACGAACTCGAAGTGACCTGAGCCTGCGCGTCGACGTCTCGCATCTCACGAAACCATTTCACCGCCGCGAGCGCGAGGAATGCTGCGCAGGCCACGCCCACGAGACCGTAGACGGCGAGGAAGATCACGGGGAATCCCCACAGGACGAAGACGAGGCAGAGCAGACCGTAATCGGTGGGCAGCAGGACGAGCGAGCGCAGCGCGCTTCCGCCCCCGCGCGAGTGGGTCGATGCGACACCTCGCGCGCCTTTGAGGAGGTCATTCAAGAGCATCCCGAAGAATGTCACCGTCGCGACGACGCTGAAGGCGATGGGTACGAGCAGCCAGCCGGGTTCCAGGTCAGTGAATCGGAAGAGTCCGATCAGTACGGCGAGGTGAAGAGAGGCGATCTTGAAGGCGTCGACGAAATGGTCCAGCCATTCTCCGGAAACGCTCCCGCCGCCGCGAAGACGAGCGAGCTGGCCGTCCGCCGAGTCCCATGCGTAGCCCAGAGCGAGAAGAAGGGCTACGGCGACCCCGAGCAACGGCGTCATCGGAATGGTCGCGATCAACGCGATACCGGCGAAGGTGAAGAGTGCGCTCACGGCCGTGACACCGTTTGGCGTCATGCCCCACACATAGGCGGTTGCGGCCAGGACGCGGCCGATCTTCCGGTTGACGTACACCGAATACGCCGGCGCCCCCCGCGCATGGCCCTTCTGCGCCGCTCCCAGTCGTCGCAGCGCGTCGCCCCAACTCTCAGCCATCAGACCCGCCCATCCCCGAAGCACTCGCGATGTCGCCGAACATCCAGGCGTCCGCCGCGAGGCGTCCGTCCTGAGAAGGCAGCGACGCCAGAATCAGCTCTGACCGATCACCGGCGTCGAGCTGATTGATAATAGCCTGCGCCAGAGCCGAGGCATCGGAGGCCACCGGCACGACCCCGTGCCCGTGATCTGCGAGCCACGGAGCGAGGCCGGTTTCGGTGGTGGTGACAATGGCACAACCCTGCTCGAGGCCCTCGACGATCGGGAGCCCGACCTGCTCGCGCCAGGTTGGTGAAGCCTGCGAGGGAAGCACAAGCACGAGCGACCGCGCGAGGGTCTCCCTGATCACCCCTCGTGGCGGATCCTCGACGAGGTCCACGGAGTCGTGAGCATGCGCGAACCGCCGGGCGTCATCGAGGAGCACTCCCTTTCCCAGAAGCGACAGCGTCGCTTCTGGTCGCGCGCGGAGAACCTCCGGCCATGCGTCGATCAGAAGCGGAAGACCCTTCCGGGCCACGAATGCTCCCAGGAATACGACTCGCAGCGCCCGATCCGTCTCGGGGGGTGCCGATCGCGCGGGCAGGGCCGGGATGAGCGTCTCGCGCACCCCCGGTCTGGGGGGAAGCGCATCGCGGTACACATCACGGGCACCCGGTGTGCCGTAGGCGACAGCATCCGTGCGCTTCCAGACGTAGCTCGCGAGCATCCGCTCGACCGCCCACCGCGCCCGGCGTTTCAGAGACGGGGAAGGCGCAGAGAACGGACTGGCATTGCCGATCACATAGGTCACGATGCGCGGGCGACTTCTGCGGGCGAATCGCACCGCGAAGACCGCGAGCGCCGATGCCGGCAGGCTGGACGCCATCAGGGGCTCATTGATCTCCAGGGCGTCCAAGCGCGCTCGCCGGAGCAGGAGTGCCGCCGCGAGGGGGTTCGCCTGGACGAGCTCGAGCCCGGCTGCGAGCGACTCGTCGAAGTCGTACCGTCGCACCCGGTAGACGATGGCGGCGGGGACGAGCTCGCGCGCCCGCTCCAGGTGCGCGGTGCGGATGGACTCATATAACCGCGCGCGCCGTGAGATAAGTCGCATGAGCGGACCACTTCCCTTCCGGCGCCTGGAGTTCCATCCTGACAGACCGCCGCCGGTAAGCTCGCAACGCATCGATCGGGGGGATCATCGTGGTCGCGAAGGCTGTTCAGCTCGACGTCGGCGTCCCCGCGGAGAGGTCGATCGCGGAGTGGGAGCGTCGCCACGCCCTGGGAGAGGTACCCGGCGTGTGGCCCTACGGGTTGGACGGCCTTCAAGCGTTCGCGCACACCCGGGCCATCGATCTCCCCGCGCCCACGCGCGTGGAGCGGCTCCGATCCCGCGCGGGGCTCGGTCCGCGCGTCGAACGCGGCACCATCGGTATCACGTGGGATGAGAATGCCGCCCTGCGCATGGCGATCGCGAAGCCGCACAACCCCCACTTCAGCGGAGTCATCTGGCTGACGGATGCCGCGGCCCGCGGTCGCGATCTCGGCCGACTCCCCCGGATGCTCGAAAAGTGCCGCGCTCTCTGGGTCTTGAGCGAGGCGCAAGTTCAACCCCTCGGATTGCTCGCCCAGGGGGTTCCGGCCGAATACGTGCGATTCGGTATCGATCATCGGTTTTTCGCGGAGCAGCCCTATCCCGCGCGACCTCGTGTCGTCAGCGTCGGGGGTGATCGTGATCGGGACACCGATACCCTTTTCCGGGCGATGTCTCAGATCCAGCGTCGGCGACCCGATGTGGAGCTCCTCGTCCAGACGACCTCCGAAATCCCGCCGCCCGTGGGCGTTCGGAAAGTGCGTCACATACCGCACCTGGAGCTACGAGATCTGTACGCCTCGGCGAGCGTCGTGGCCATTGCCACACGTCCGAATCTGCATGTGTCCGGCATGACTGTGTCACTGGAATCGATGGCGACCGGGCGTCCGGTCGTGGAGACACGCACACCGGGGATGGACGATTACGTGGCCCACGGCGACACAGGCCTGCTGAGCGAACCCGGTGACCCGGACGCGCTCGCCGCCCATGTCCTCGAGCTCCTCGAGGACCCGGAGCGGGCGAGGGAGATGGGGCGATCCGCCCGCCGCACGGTGGAGACGCGATTCACCTCCGAGCAGATGACGGCAACCATCTACGACATCGTGCAGCGCTTCTCCTGAACACGATCCGTCACCGGGCCGGTCCGGTGACGCCACGGCGGCCGTCCCTGAGCCCTTTATGCAGTGCACGCCACGGTGCGGCGGAGGTCAGAAGCTGCCTCCTCCCCCCCTGGAGGAGGATCCCCCACGAGACGGCGAGCGCCGAGCGGCGCCACCGACGGACGTCGCCCGCGCCGAGGCGCATTCTGGCGAACAACAACCGGTTGCGGATGTTGTAGTAGTAATAGGTCTCGGATTTGGCCCGGCCGGTGGTGTGATCGTCATGCGTGCCGCCTTCATCGTGCACGGCGACCGCGGTCGGCAGGACCGTGACTTGCCCTCCCGCCTCCAGGACCTTACGGGAGAGGTCCACGTCCTCCCAGTAGAGGAAGTACTCGTCGTCGAATCCTCCCACCCGGTTCCAGAGCGAGCTCGACACGGCGAAACAGGCGCCTGAAACCCACATCATGCGAGGGCGCCCGGCATGACGGTCTCGGTGTCGCACGCCCGCCATCGTGCCGTTATCGAGGTACAGATCGGTGCCTTCGGTCCAGAGGGATCCGTCCGGCCGGCGGATCAGTGGAGCGATGAGTGCCAACGGCTCCATCGCGGCAGCGGTCGCCAGCTCCCGCGCGTCGGGTGCGGGAAGGATCGCGTCGGGATTCAGCACGAGCAGCACGGATGCCCCACCCTCCTGGGCGACCGCGGCTCCCTGGTTCACTCCTCCGCCGAACCCGGCATTGTCATCGAGGAGAACGGCCCTCCACCTGAGGCGATCGCAGACCTCCCGCACCCGTTCGCGCTCAGCTGCGCTCGAAAAGCAGTCGACGACGATCACCCGCAGCTCCGGCCACTCTGTTGCGAGCTGCGCGATGTTGGCCTCGACCAGCCCCGCTGAACCGTACGAGACCACGATGAGAGCGACTGTTCTGGAAGATTCCACCGGCGCCTCCTTCCCCCGGGCTCCACCCTAGGCAATCAGCCGCCTCGTCGTTCGATACTCTGGGAGCGCGGCCAAGGGGAGCCGCGGAACCGGAGACGCGATGTCAGAGCGCCGACCACGCGTCATGCAGTCGTTCAAGCCGCCGAGGCCTACGACGAATCCATACATCACGATGCTCGATCGGGCGCTGGCCGCTGAATCCCGCTTCGAGCATCTCAATTTCTCGTGGCGCGAGGCCCTGCTGACCCGAGTGGACGTCCTCCACCTCCATTGGCCGGAAGTCATGCTCGAGGGGAGCACGGCGTGGAAGCGATGGGGCAAACGCGTTCTCATGCGCGTCTTGCTTGCAAAGCATCGCCTGACCGGCGGAGCGATCGTGAGGACTGTCCACAATGTCGAACTGCCCCAGGATGTGGACAGCGCGACGCGGCGGATTCTCGTCGCCATCGAGGAGCGCACCGATCACCGCGTCGTACTGAACGACTCGACACCGACGGCAGACCCCTCGGCGACAACTCTCATCCCACATGGTCACTACCGCGACTGGTTCGCCTCCTACGAGCACGCCGATCGCGTCGCAGGTCAGATCGGTTATTTCGGCCTGATCCGCCGGTACAAAGGTATAGAGACCCTCTTGGCCGTGTACGAACGTGCGCGCGACCAGGACGACACACTCAGCCTGCGGGTCGGCGGACGTCCGAGCAGCCCAGCACTGGCCGATACCGTCTCTGCGGCATCCGCTCGCGTTCCTCGGATCACGGCGACGCTCCGCTTTCTCGAGGACGCGGAACTTGTGGAGATCGCGACGTCATCTCAGCTCGTGGTACTGCCGTATCGATTCATGCACAATTCCGGCGGGGCGCTGGCGTCATTGTCGCTTGACAGACCTGTGCTCCTTCCGCGCAACGATGTGAACGAGGCTCTCGGTGTCGAGATCGGGCCCGGTTGGGTGCATCTGTACGACGGCGAGTTGACCGCCGACAGGCTTCGGACCGCCATGGATGCGACCCGCGATGTGACCGGGTCGCCCGACCTGTCGCGGCGCGAGTGGAGTGCCGTCGGTCAGCGCCATGCCGCGGCGTACCGGAAGGCAGTGCTGCACCGGAAGCACGCGACCAATCGGAACAGCCGTGGCTGAACCCAAGATCGTCGTCGCTGTCCCGACGTTCAAACGCCCGCAAGCACTCGACTCATTGCTCACGGCGCTGCGCGAGCAGACCGCCGGCTTGCCCGCCCGTGTGCTGGTCATCGACAATGATCCGGACGGATCCGCCAGCGAGGTGTGTGCGCGTCACGAGGTCACGTATGTCCGGGAACCATCGGCGGGACTCGCCGCCGTGCGCAATCGCGCGCTGGACGAGAGCCCGGCTGAAGATGCGCTGGCCTTCATCGACGACGACGAACTCCCCGGGGCAGGCTGGTTGCCTACGCTGGTCGAGCGTTGGATGCGCAGCGGGGCGACGGCCGTGTCGGGGCGCGTCGAGTCCAGGTTTCCCGAGGGATTCGACGATCCATGGATCCGTGCCGGCGGGTTCTTCACCAGGATCGCATTCGACGATGGTGCGCATCAGCCATTCGCGCCGACGAACAACCTCCTTCTGGACCTGGCGTTCACGAGGGAACACTCGCTGCGCTTCGACTCCGACTTCGGTATGAGCGGTGGCGAGGACATCCTCTTCACCACACAGATCGTTGCCGCGGGGGGCACGATCGTCTCCTGTCCAGCGGCTCTGGTCTACGACGACGTCGCCGCTGATCGGCTCAACCGCTCCTGGGTTCTGCGCCGCGCCTACCGCGTCGGCATCAGCACTGTCCGGGCCGATCTCGTCGATCGACACGGGCTAGCACGCCGTGCGCGTTGGATCGCTCGGGGTGCAGCGCGCCTCGCCGCCGGATCAGGTCGGTGGCTGTGGGGTTCGCTGTCCCGCTCCGACAAGCATGAGGCGCGCGGCGCTCGTGCCGCAGCACGTGGTGCGGGCATGGTGATGGCGGCGTTCGGAGCGGACTACGCCGAATACGCTCACCGTCGCTGAGCGGCAAGATTCCGCGCGCGAAGAGGCGGCGTCAAGACGTCACATCGGTGTAACACGTATTCGCGCTACACTGATGGTCTGGGAAGCGAGCTGGGGAGTTCGCTACTGATCTCTGGGGGATCAATTCATGACGCTTCGCGTTGGCTATGCCGCTGGTGCTTTCGACCTTTTTCACGTCGGGCACCTCAATATTCTTCGTCACGCCAAAGAGAACTGTGACGTGCTCATCGCGGGAGTGGTGAGCGACGAGATGCTCCGTGAGGTCAAGGGCGTTCAAGCCATGATCCCGACGCATGAACGCGCGGAGATCGTCCGGCACATCTCCTACGTCGACGCGGTGCACATCGAGACTGTGCCCGACAAGATGGACGCCTGGCGAGATGTGCATTTCACGCACTTCTTCAAGGGTGACGACTGGCGCGGCACCGAGAAGGGTCTGCGGCTCGAGCGCGAGTTCGCCGAGGTCGGTGTGGAAGTCGTCTACTTCCCCTACACCGCGCACACGTCGAGCACCCAGCTGCGGACCGCCATCGACATCTTGAGCCGCCCGATCGGCACTGAGCTGCGCGCCTGACTCCAGCGTGCCCTCTGAACGTCCCTACGTCGGCGAGATACCCCCGGTACACGACAGGGCCGACCCCTGATGGAGGTCGGCCCTGTCTGGGTGCCGGAGATCAGTCCGTCAGGAACGTAAGACCGGTGAGTGTCTTCTTGTCCAGAGTCGCCCCGTTTTCCGGTGCGTAGACGCGGGTGCTGATCGTCCCCGCCACGACATCGAACTCGGACAGTCTCACCGGGTTGTTGAAGTTGGAGTGCAACGTCTGAAGAAGGTAGGCGACCTTGTTGCCCTTGGCGGTCGTGACCACCTTCGACGCGACGCTGCCCACGTGGCCGCTCGTCACGACCTTCACGTTTGCGTATGGAGCGACCAGCCGGTCGTACAGATACTGGGGCGAGGCATCGCCGTAGTGCCAGCGCAACAGCGACTGTCCCGCACCATCGATGTCCCCCGCAGAGTTCAGGTACGAGTGGGTCTGGATGATCACGTTGTCACCGCTGTGAGACGTGATCACCTTCTCCGCCCAGTCCACCACTCCGGCCCGCGGCCAGGTTTCGAGGTTCAGCACGAGCCACGTGGCACCCTCCGCAGAGAACACCGAGTAGGTGTTGTCGACCTTGCCGTTCTCGTACGCTCCCGCCACCGCGCCATAATCGGCGGCCTTCCAGAACTGATTGAATGTCGCCGTTGTGCGCAGGTATTCACGCGTCCTCTTCGAGTCGCGAGCACCCCCGCCAGGGCCCGTCGCCATCGCATCGTGGTTACCGATACTCAGCTGGTACGGAATCCCCGCCGCTTCCAGCGGGTCGAGGCCAGCCTCGGCCTTCACGAACTGCTCGTGCGCAGGGGTGTCCCAGTTCACGACGTCGCCCGTGTGGGCGACGAAGCGCAGATCGAGAGCATCCTTCTGCGACACCAACCATTTGGTCCGGTCGAGGAGACGGTTTCCCGACCAATTGAACACCTCCTGCTGCGTATCCGGATACGTGGCCAGGGTGAATCGGCCGTTCCCGTCACCCGGCTTCGGAACGGTGGGCTTCGGCGTCGCTGTCGGCGTAGGCGTGGCGGTCGGCGTCGGCGTCGCAGTGGGCGTCGGCGTCGCTGTCGGCGTGGGCGTCACAGCCGGCGTGGCAGTCGGCGTCGGCGTCACAGGCGGCGCCGCAGCCGCGACAGACGGTGCGTACCAGGAGTACTCCAGGCGGTAGCCGGCCGCCACATCGCTTCGCTCTTCGGTGTCGCCGAACGCCACGGTGTGCAACGCTCCCTTCACCGCTCGGGTCATCTTGAGCGCAGACGTGCAATCTGTCAGGGGTTTCGGCGACACGTAGCCGACCGCTCCACGGCCTTCCCAGCCGGCGGCCAGCACTCCGTCATATTCTGCCTGCCACAGCATCCACGCGTGGTTCTTCGAAGACCCCCGGTAGGCGTCGTACAGCGGTACCAAACCATTGGCGGGCTTGCTCGATGCTGCGAAGGCCTGACCCGTCGCAGCGAACCCCGCCGCCTTGGCCGCGGACTTCTGCTGGGCGGTCGAAGCGAACATGACCACGCCGCGATCGTCCTGCCAGCGCTCCACGGTGATGTCGGTGGCGAAGCAGCCGGTCGTGGCTGCCTGCGCGGAAGCACTCATGACGACCACCGACCCACTGGCCACGAGCGTCGTCGCAAGGAGGGCGGAAAGGTACCCCCGCCTGCGTCGGCTCTTCATTGCTTTGCGGGTCTCTGAACGTATGGTCATGGTCTCCCTCTCGCGGTTGGTAAGCACGCGTCAGGCACGCGTCGGGCGGTTGGTTCACCCGTGAACACGGTGAACGCCGGCCGATTCGGGTGGGCCGATGTTCCCGCAGGCTAAACCCTAGTTGCGGTGTGTTTCGACCTTGTACCCGGTGAGAGCATTCTCACGCATGCAAAGAACGCGCCAATAGAGCCGAAGGTCCCGTGGAGGCGCTTCGTCTCCCGCTCGACGATCGGGGCGGCCGGCCTACAGCTCGCCCGGCGAGATCGCCTGGGTGTCGAGATCCTCGACGAACTCGCGCAGCGGGCTCTTTCGGGCACCGGCGCGCTTGGGCGCGTAGACGACGAGCGCGTGGAACACGAAGCGCACGAAGAAGGCAATGACGAGGGTGATGGCCGCCGCGATCACGCTGGAGAAGTGCCACGAGTGCACCATGAGCGCGACCACGGGGATGCGGACGAGCAACTCGGCATTGTTGAAGGTGAACGACTTCGCGAAACGCGACCAGACGCCGGATGCCGCGCCCTTCATGTCTTGGAACACGAAGCGCTCGATGAGCACGAAGTTGCCGATGATCGTCAGCTCGGAGGCGATGATCATGCCGGCGATGTAGCCCATCCCGAAGTGGGTGAAGAGCCACAGCAGCGCCAGGTTCGCCAGCGCGCCGAGGCCGCCGATGATGGCGAAAAGCGACATCTTGCCGAAGCGCAATGCCGTCAGCTGCGCGATGAAGTTGAGCCCCTCGAGGAAGGACGCCTTCGACTCGCCCGCGTGACGGCCCGCGAACTCGAACGGCACTTCGCGCACGCGCAGCGTCTTGCGGGCGAGCATCTCGAGCAGGATCTTGAAGCCGCGCGGGGCGAGGCCCTCGATGTCGATCGCCCGACGATCCACGAGGAAGAACCCCGTCATCGGGTCGGTGACGTCCTTCAGACGAATGGGGAACATCGACTTCGTCAGCGCGGTCGAGGCCTTCGACACCAGCACTCGGGTGTTGTCGGCCAGGCCCGTGGCCCGTCCGTTCCCGACGTACCGCGACGCGACGACCATGTCCACACCCCCACGGACGTAGTCCGCGTAGAGCGCAGGGATCTCCTCGGGCGGATGCTGCAGGTCGCCGTCCATCACGATGCACACGTCGCTCTGAGCCGCGGTGATGCCTTCGACGACCGCGCCGCCGAGTCCGCCGGCTCCGTGCGTGCGGTGGATCATGCGGACGGGAAGGGACGCGGACTCTGCGACATCTGTGATCGTCTGGGGCGTGGCATCCGTGCTGTCATCGACGAAGATGATCTCGGCCTGGAGGCCGCGCACCGCCTGCGTGACACGACGGACGAGCTCCGCGATGTTGGGAGCTTCGTTGTACGTCGGAACGACGATCGAGAGTTGCATCACAGAAGATGTTCCCACGCGGGAAACCCGGGAATCCAACCGTGGACGGATTCCATAGCGTACCCACAGCCATGTTCACCTGCTGTTCAGGCTCCCACGCCTCACTCAGTCAGGATCTCTTAGCCTTGAACCATGTCTGATTCCACGATCACCCTGTTCGGCGCCGCCTGGTGCAGTGACTGCCGTCGCACCAAGAAGCAGCTCGACGGACTCGGTCTCGACTACGAGTACATCGACCTCGAAGCCGAGCCCGCCGCCGCCGATGTGGCGCGCGAGATCTCGGGTCGCACCCAGATCCCCGTGATCGTCTACCCCGACTCCACCCACCACGTCGAGCCCACCAACGCCGACGTCGAGTCGAAGCTGCGCGAACTCTCGCTCATCTGATCTCGCGATACGCCGGCCTCATGGGCTGGGTCTGGTGAGACTGATGTTGTCGAACGACGTCGTGACCGGCGATGTCGCTCCGCTGGACATGTAGCTCCATACAAGAGGTCGGCCGTTGGTCTGCATCGATGCCGTGGGGTCACTGGCGGTCACCTGCCAACCCGGCTCAGCAGCACCCGCCGGATACAGCTTCGCCGCGAGCTGCGTGGTCCCCGCAACGGTCACAGCGCGGACGACCACGGTGTAGGACGTACCCGGCGCGATCACGACAGCGGAGAGCACCGACGCGAGCGTGGTCTGGGCTCCGCCGGTCCGGCGGACGAGGTCGAGACGTGGCCTACCCGTCGAACCTGCGTAGAGAGTCAGGCGGTAGTCGTCAGCCGTGCTCGTCGCGCGCGGCGAGAATGCCGCGTAGAGCGCGCCCGGCCCGCTGTTCCGGCTCCACGCGACGTCGACGCGGAGTTCGGCGTCGCGAGCGGCGACGGCGTTCAGGGTCGCCTGCGCCGTGGCTCCGGGCGTCGTGAGGACCTGCAGACCCGACCCGGACTGTACGCGGTACATCGACGACGAGCCCGACGCCGTCCACGCACCGCCGGTCTCGGCTGCGCCCCATCCCGCCGAGGTCGTGCGGGTGAACGTGTCCGCCGCGAGCACGGACGGTGGCGGAGGCGGGGGTGCAGCCACGGTCACCGTCGTCGTCGCCACGTGGGTCGCACCATCGTCATCGGTCACGGTGAGGCGGATCGTGTAGGTGCCATCGACGGCATACACATGCGATGCGGTCGTGCCCGCACCCGTCGCGCCATCTCCGAAGTCCCACGCCCAACCGGTGACCGTCCCATCGGCGTCCGTCGAACCCGACCCGCTCACCGACACGGTCCGGTCCACCTGCGAGGTCACCGAGATGACCGCCACCGGCGGCACGTTCGCTGGAGGCGGCGGGGGCGCGGCGACCGTCACGGTCTTTGTCACCACGTGGGTCGCACCGTCGTCATCGGTCGCGGTCAACCGGATCGTGAACGTGCCATCGACGGCATACACATGCGATGCGGTCGTGCCCGCACCCGTTGCGCCGTCTCCGAAGTCCCACGCCCAACCGGTGACCGTCCCGTCGGCGTCCGTCGAACCTGACCCGTTCACCGATACAGTCCGGTCCACTTGCGAGGTCACCGAGATGACCGCCACCGGCGGCACGTTCGGCGGAGGCAGGACGACGCCCCCGATCCGGGTGACGGCGAGGCGATCCACCGCGACGGTCGACGCCGACGCGGCGGCGCCCGAGACGTAGAAACTCAGCCCGACGCCGCCCGAGGCGACCTGTAGCGCCGGAGTCGAGTCCACGACCGTCCTCTGCCAGGCGGTCGGTTCGACCGAACCCGTCCAGACCCTCGCGCGCAGCGTCGTCGGCGATGACCCGACCGCTTCGAATCGCAGCATGACGGACTCGCCCACACTCGGCGTCTGCGTCATCCGGTAGGTGGCCATGACGGTCTCGATCGCGCCGACTTTCCGGTTCAGGGTGAGATCGGGCGCACCCGCCGCGCGGAAGGTGATCGTGGCGCGGTAGTCGCCGCCCGTCGAAGAGCGCATCCACGCGGAGGCATACGTGCCCGAGCCCGTGACCGCAGGCGTGACTGCGAACGACGCGGTGAGATCGGCGTCGCCGGCGACCACGGCGTTCGGAACGACGTTGCGACGGGCGCCGGGCGCGACCGATACCTTTCCCGCGCTCCCGTCCACCGAGAACGACGTGACCGGGGCCGACGCGCCCCAGGACGGTCCGGAGGTCGCGGTCCCCCAACCGGCGCTCGTCAACCGGGTGAAGTCGTCTCGCAGCAACTCGTCGTTCGTCGGCGTGCGTGTCGTCCACGTCGCCGAGGTGATCGAGGTCGTCCCGTCGCGGACGACGGCGCGCCACTCGTAGTCCTTGTCCCGGTCGAGCCCCGCCCACGTTGCGGATGCGACGGAGCCGGATGCCGCGGTGACCGTGGCGATCGGCTGGAACGGCGCCGGCTGCGGTGCCCCGATCGCAAACGGCACGGTGAAGGCCGAGTCCGCATCGGTCTCGAACTGGCCGAGATAAGGGGAGTAGGTCGATGCCGTCAGCGTGCCCGCCGCGGGATCGATTCGGTAAGACCGCAGCCATCCGTTTCCCCCGTTCGCACGGGCTTGATAGTCCGACATGATCTGCTGCACGGGCTTGCCGCACGCGTTGTCGTCGACCCGGCGTGATTCGCCGAGATCGCCGTTGTGCTCGTGTCCGTTCAGAACCAGCCGGATCTGGCAGTGCGTGCGCACGAAGTTCTGCCAGGTCGTCTCGGGCGGGGTTCCCCCCGGGCGCTGGGCGACGGTCCGGCGGGATCCGGACAGATTCACGAAGGCATGCGTGAACATGACCACCTGCCGGTCGGGGTGGGCGGCGAGAACACGGTCGGCCCACGCCAGCACGTCAGCTGACGCCTCCCACTCGAGCCCGAGCACCAGCCAGTCCTGACCGCCCGCCGTGAAGAGGGAGTAGTTGTTCATGTTCTGACGGTCGGCAGCATCCTGGCCGAACTGGTTCTGACCCATGTAACCGCCGTATCGCGCGGAAGATGGCGCCCACGTCGCGTCGGCGTAGCGACTCGGCGGGAACCACGTGTCGTATGCAACGTGCGCACCGGTGGCGTTGTCGAAATCGTGATTTCCGGGCACCACGGCGTTGGGCACGTGATTGTCATCCAGCACCTTGAGGCCGGCAGACGCATAGGGCCAGTGCCCCGCGAACGCCCAGTCGCTCACGAGGTCGCCGAGCTGCACCACGAACTGCGTGTTCATGGCGGCCCGGGTATCGACCACCCACTGGGCCTGCTGCGCGATGATCGGCGCCCGCGCTGCCGACGTGTAGTTCTGGATGTCCGGTAGCGCGACGATCGTGAACGGTTCTGCTGCCGCCGGGCCGGCTACGGTCGCGCCCTTGACCCGGCCCTCGAAGGTCACGGCGAGCGGGTCTCCGTCGGGGTCGCTGACCCGTACACTCAGCCTCGGATCCGCATCCGGTGAGACGGTGCCATCCGCCGGGCTGAGCAACGTCGCAGGATCCGGTGGCGCCGCATTCGCCGGAACGGCGCCGGCCAGCGGCACGATCATGGCAATCGCTGCGGCCGCCGCGACGAGCATCGTTCGACGGCCTCGGCGAGCAGTCATCGTCGACCGACGCATGGCACCTCCCAGTTGGTGCGTTATAGGGCGGAGTATTCCACCGGAACCCCGGCTCGACAAGAGGGGTCGCCGCCGTCGGGCCGGTCGACGGCTCGCGTGCAGCTCTAGGGTGAACGGGTGGAGTCAGAACGAGCACTCGAGCGGATGTCGCGGCCCGAGCTCGTTCACCTCGAGGCGTTGCTCGGACCGGACGCAACGCTGTGTCGTCGCGCCCTGACGGGCGAGACCGGGGTCGCCCTGCCGCCGTTCACGGATCACCATGTGCACCTCCACCTCATCGATGAGCGCGCCCTCGCCACGCACGGGATCGCCGGCGTGGTCGATCTGGGGGGCGATCCCGACTCGCTCGCGCGTCGATCGGCCACGGGCCTCCCGCGCGTCAGCTTTGCCGGCGCCTTCCTCGCGGCGCCGGGTGGCTACCCGGTGGGCCGCTCATGGGCGCCGGCGACGATCACCCGCGAAGTGCGGAGCGCGTCACGAGCTCCTGGCGATCACGCGGGTGCAGCCACGGCGGTCGACGAACAGGCGGAGTGCGGAGCATCCGTCATCAAGGTGGCGCTGAACGCGGACGCCGGGCCGGTCTTCGACGCCGAGGTGCTGGGTGCGATCGTCGCCGCGGCCGCAGCGCGGGGGCTGCCGGTCGTCGCGCACGCGCAGGGTGCGGGCATGGTCGAAGCCTCTCTTGACGCCGGGGTCGCCGCACTCGCGCACACGCCCTTCACGACCGAGCTGCCGGATGCGGTGATCGAGCGCGCAGCCCGCTCGCAGGCGTGGATCTCGACGCTGGCGATCCACCGCGGAAGAGCTCATGATGCGGCCGTGGACAACCTCCGCCGCTTCGCCGCCGCGGGCGGGCGCGTGCTCTACGGCACCGACCTCGGCAACGGCGACCTCCCGGTGGGCGTGAACGCCGATGAGTTGGCCGGCCTCCACTCGGCGGGAGTGCGCGGCGCCGCGCTGGTGGCAGCGCTCACGGACCCCTGGCCGGGGGCGGACCCCGGCGTCGACGCCGGGGCGGTCGGCACGTTCGTCGCGGGCGATCCGCCGTCCGCGGTCGACGACCTCGCGAGGTGGCTGGCCGGGGCGACCGTCGTCACCGCCGAGGAGCTCGTCCACGACGACGGGTGAGGGGCGGGGGCCGGCGGGGCGGGCGACGGGCGAGGCATCCGTCTCCAACTCCGCAATGTCGCACGAAAAACGCAGCGTTCGAAGGCCCGACTGCGAAGTACGCGCGAATCTGGGGAGTTCGGTGCGGAGCAGACCTCAGGCCTCGGCGAAGAAAGCGACTGCGCTCTCGCGGAACACGCGCGAGCCCGGAGTGTTGAAGTGATGCCTTCCGGGGATCTCCTCGAATCGGCCCTTCGGAACAGCGGCGGCCAGCTGACGCGAGGCCTCGAGGATCGCGTCGTCGGCGCCGGTCGCGAACAGCACAGGCTGCTGGGGCGGATGCTGGGGGTCGGGATCGGCATCTCCTATCCGCATGCCCTCGGCGAGCGCGATGATCGCCCGCAGATCGTTGCCGGGCACGCGCTCCGCGAGGGTCACGTAGTTGCGGGTCACCTTGTCTTCCACCGGGATGCCGCGCTCGGCGTAATCCCGCGCCTGGTCGATCTGCAGCCGGGCGAGGGGTCGACCATCGGGGATGCCACCGAGCACCGCCCGCGAGACATGCTCGGGGAAGTCGACGAGGAACTGCCAGCCGACCCGGGCGCCGAGCGAGTAGCCGGCCAGCATCACGTCATCGAGCAGATAGGTGTCCAGCACGATGAGGAGGTTCTCGACCAGAGCCTTCATCGAGTAGGCGACGGCGTCGTGGGGCTTGTCGCTCGCGCCGTGACCCAGCTGGTCGACGCCGACCACACGGAAGCCCGCCCGGAGCAGGTCGCGGACCCAGCCCGTATCCACCCAGTTGTCCCGGCAGCTCGACGCGAAGCCGTGCACGCACAGCACGGTCTCGGCATCGGGGTCCCCCCACGAGTACGTCGCGAGCCGGTGCCCCTCGGGCGACATCACGAACTGCGCGGCGGGCATCTCGGTGCGCACCGAGGGCGTGACATCCATGCGCTCCATTATGGGCGGAGCGCGATCCGATGCCGAGGCACGCTTCCGTCGTCGGGGCCGGGTCAGTCGCCGGGGGGCGGAGTCAGTCCTCGAGGTCACGGCCGATCGCGGGGTGCGGAGTCAGTCGACGCAGCACCGAGTCAGCGACGCAGCACCGGGTCAGCGACGCAGCACCGGGTCAGCGACGCAGCGCCGGGTCAGCGACGCCGCACCGAGTCAGTCGTCGAGATCGCGGTCGAGCTCGTCCTCGGTGAGGCGGTCGCCCGGCTGCGGCGTGCGGAACGCGGGCTTCGTATCGGACTCGTACGGCGCGTCGGTCGACTCGGCATCTTCCGGGTCGACGATCACGTCGGTGTCGTGATCGATGTCACGATCTGCGGCACCCGACGGCGACGGCGATTCGTGAGCGGGCATGAACGGCTCGGCGGAGGACATGCGCGCATTATGCCGCACGAGAGTGAACGCCGAAGGAACCGTCTATGTCAGCGCGACCTCGGCGGCGGTGGCGACCTCGGCGGTCTTCCCCGGCGCCGACTGGAACCCCCAGTAGAGATTCGTGTGCGCGATCACCGCGGGGGCCGGCGGGGCACCCCACTCCGACTTGTCCATGGCCGTGTGCGCGTCGCTGACCAGGACCGTGTCGTAGCCGCGCGCGAACGCGCCGTGGATCGTCGACCTGATGCAGGCGTCGGTCTCGGCGCCCGCCACGACCAGCCGGTCGACGCCCAGGCCGGCGAGCACCTCGTGGAGGTCGGTGCCCTCGAACGAGTCGCCGTGCTTCTTCTGCACACGCGCCTCCCCCTCCGCGGGCACCAGGTCATCGACGAGCTGCCAGACGTCGCTGTCGATCGGCATGCCCTCATCCGAGTGCTGAACCCACACGACGGGGACCGCCTCCGCCCGGGCGCGCTCCACGAGCGCGACGATGCGGTCGATCACCGGCTGCGGCTCCCACGCGGCAGCCATCACGTCCTTCTGCACGTCGACAACCAGCAGGGCCGTTCCGCGTCGATCTTCGAAAGTGGCCATCGGATGCTCCTATCCTGTCGTTGCCCGGAACGGTACTCCGCTCCTCGGACATCGGCGACGGGCATCCGCTCGACGTGGCGAGTCAACCCCCAGGCACTGCGGGCGACCCCGTCCTACGCTGAAGTCATGACCACTCCCTCCGTTCCGAACGTCACCCTGAACAACGGCATCGAGATGCCGCAGCTCGGGTTCGGCGTCTTCCAGATCCCCGACGACGAGACCACCGCCGCCGTCACCACCGCCCTCGAGGCCGGCTACCGCAGCATCGACACGGCCGCGGTCTACCGCAACGAGGCCGGCGTCGGCCAGGCCATCGCCGACTCGGGCCTCGCCCGCGATGAGCTCTTCGTCACCTCCAAGGTGTGGAACTCCGAGCAGGGCTACGACAGCACTCTGCGCGCCTTCGACGAGAGCCTCGGCAAGCTCGGACTCGATCAGCTCGACCTGTACCTGATCCACTGGCCGAGCCCGGCGCGCGACCTCTACGTCGAGACCTGGCGTGCGCTCGAGAAGCTCTACAGCGAAGGCCGCATCCGCTCGATCGGTGTCTCGAACTTCGAGCCCGACCACCTCGACCGCTTGATCGCGGAGAGCTCCGTCGTGCCCGCGGTCAACCAGATCGAGGTGCACCCCGCGCTGCAGAACCGAGCCGCCGTCGCAGCGAACGCGCAGCACGGCATCATCACCGAGGCGTGGAGCCCGCTCGCACAGGGCGGAGTGCTCGGCGAGCAGGCCATCGTCGACATCGCGGAGCGCCACGACAAGACGCCGGCGCAGGTCGTGCTGCGCTGGCACCTGCAGCAGGGCCGCGTCGTCATCCCCAAGTCGGTGACGCCCGCGCGCATCGCCGAGAACCTCGACGTGTTCGACTTCGACCTCACCGCCGACGAGCTCGCCGCCGTCGATGGGCTCGAGAGCGACGGCCGCACCGGCCCCCACCCGGCCGAGTTCAACCGCTGATCGCTCCGCGCGGCCCCGGGTTACCGAACGCGATGACGAAAGAACGAGGGACGGATGCCGCGGCATCCGTCCCTCGTTCTTCGTCAGCACCCTGATGGGGCGCGGTGTGTGGCGCCCGTTGTCCCGAAGTTCTGCAGACAACGACGCGCACCGCGGTCGCGGCCCGGATTCCTGCGACCGACCCCGCAGGGATCGCCCGCTCTGCAGAAGCTGGGGACGCCGAAGCGGCCCGCGCCCGTCGGGCGCGGGCCGGACGCCCTACGGCGTGGGCATCCCGCCGTTGACGTTGAGGGTCTCGCCGGCGATATAGCTGGACTCGGGAGAGGCCAGGAAGACGAAGGCCGGGGCGAGTTCGGCGGGCTGGCCCATGCGACCGAGGGGCGTCTCCTCGCCGAACTCGGCCAGCTTGTCCTTCGGCTGGCCGTCGGAGACCTGGAGCGGCGTCCAGATCGGTCCGGGGGCGACCGCGTTCACTCGGATGCCCTTCGGCGCGAGCTGCTGCGCGAGCGCCTTTGTGAACGTGTTGATCGTCGCCTTCGTGGACGCGTAGTCGACGAGGTTCTCGGACGGCGAGTACGCCTGCACCGACGTCGTGTTGATGATCGTCGAACCCGGCTTCAGGTGGGGCAGCGCGGCCTTCGTGATCCAGAACATCGCGTACACGTTGGTCTTGAACGTGTCGTCGAACTGCTCGTCCGTAAGGGTGGTCAGGTCTTCGTTGAAGATCTGCTTGCCGCCGTTGTTGACGAGGATGTCGATGCTGCCGAGCTCGTCGACGGCCTTGGCGACGAGCGCCTGGCAGTAGTCCTTGTCGCGGAGGTCGCCCGGGAAGGCCACGGCCGTGCGACCGGCTTCCTCGATGAACCCGACGATGCGCTTCGCATCGACCTCTTCCTCGGGGAGGTAGGACAGGACGACGTCTGCTCCTTCGCGCGCGAACGCGATCGCGGTGGCCGCTCCGATGCCCGAGTCGGCGCCCGTGATGAGCGCCTTGCGGCCGCTCAGACGGCCGGTGCCGCGGTAGGTCTCCTCGCCGAGGTCGGCCTTCGGGTCGAGCTTCGCGTCGAGGCCGGGCTCGGGCTGGTCCTGCTTCTCGGGCTCGATGTCGCTGTAGAGCTTGGTCGGGTCGGCGAGCGTGTACTGGTCTTTCGACATAGGGGTCTCCTTCTCGTTTCGGGGAGCGAGGGCCGCGTCGACGCCGGTGGCAGGTCCGGTGCGGCGATCGGCTCGCTCGTGCTCTTCACGCTACGGGCGTGCCCCCTGGAGACGAGGGGGTTGCGCTGGCGCGGGTTGTCTGCGACGCGTGTGCCGCCCGCCGACTGCGAGACCGCTGCGGCGCGCTGCAACCCACGTCGTCCGCCAGGGTCTCGACGCCGGTCGAGGGTCTCGAGCTCCGCAGAGGTTGCGCGCCACCGAGAGCGCGGCACCCGCGATCAGGTCGCGGAGTGGGCCTCGAGGATCGCGCGGATACGCCCGAGACCCGCGGAGAGGCTCGAGCGCAGTCCCTCGGTGATCATGGGCTCGACGAACCGCATCATGCCCGCTGGGGTCGCCTCGATGGTCGCGCGGAGCTCGGTTCGGTCGCCGGCCGCGGTGAGCGCGAAGATCGACGTCGTCTCCAGCGGCCCGTCGGTGCTGGAGACCACCATGCGACGGGGCGGATCGAACGCCGTCACCCGCCAGTCGAAGTCGATGTCCCGGCCGATGACGTGCAGCCGCGAATGGATGGTGCTGCCGACCCGGACGGGCGGCTCGCTCGTGAGCTCCTCCGAGACGACCGTCGTGTCCCACCGCCCGCGGTTGCCCGACTCGGCGATGAACGCGAAGACGTCCTCGATCGGGTGGGCGATCGACACGGACTCGGTGACGGTGATCATGGGACTCCTCGCAGGCGCGGTCACCACAAGCGTCACACAGGATTCGTGCGTGGGCTCGGGTACACGCGCCCATCTCGTCCACACTGGACACATGTCCCACGCGCCGACGACAGCACACGCCCGGAGGGGTCCGCTCGGACCGGTCGCCGCGGAGCGGGTGAGCGCCGGATGCTACGGCTCGCTCGTCGCGGCATCCACCCTCATCGGGCTGGGCGAGGCCGAGATCGGGTGGCTGATCGCCGTCGTCATCCTGACGAATGCGATCTACTACGCCACCCACGTCTTCGCCTACACGGTCGGCGACAGCAGCGGCGACAGCCCGCTGAAGGTCGCCCGCCACCACCTCCGGGTGAGCGCCCCGATGATCTCCGCCACGTTCGGACCGCTGATCGTGGTGCTGCTCCTCCTGCTGATGGGCGTCGGACAGGAGGTCGCGGTGTCGATCGGTGCGGGCGCCGGACTGGCGACGCTCGCCGCCGTCGCGACGACCGGCGCGGTCCTCCGCGGCGCGCGCATGTGGGAGGGCGTCGCCGTGGCCGCGGTCACCGTCGCCCTCGGGACGGCCTTGATCATCTTCAAGTTCGAGCTGCACTGACGGTCCGACGCCTCGCCGGGCAACCCACGACCCGCGGATAGTCTGAAGGGACCAGCATCCCTCGACGTCGGACACCCGTGACCACTCCCGCACCGCCCGCACCGTCGTGGCGCGCCTGGGTGATCTGGGGCGTCGGCGCCGCGGCCTACATCCTCGCGATCACGAATCGCACGTCGCTCGCTGCGGTCGGCGTCGACACCGCCGCCCGATTCGATGCGGATGCCTCGACCCTGTCGATGTTCGCGGTGCTGCAGCTCGGCGTCTACGGGTTCATGCAGATCCCCGTCGGCGTGCTGCTCGACCGCTACGGGGCACGCCCGATCATCACGATCGGCATGGTGCTGATGGCCGCGGGGCAGCTGGTGATGGCGTTCTCGCCGACGGTGGGGATCGCGATCGCGGCCCGCATGCTCATCGGCGCCGGCGACGCAGCGGTCTTCCCGAGCGTCCTGCGCCTGATCGCGACCTGGTTCCCCGCCCAGCGCGCACCGGTGATGGTGCAGCTGACCGGGATCTTCGGACAGTTCGGTCAGATCATCGCGATCATCCCGCTGGCGGCCCTGTTGAAGGCGACGACCTGGTCGATCACCTTCGGCAGCATCGCGGGACTCGGGGTGCTGTTCGCGGTGCTGGTGTTCGCGGTGATCCGCAACCATCCGCCCGACCGCGCCGCCGACGTGTCGGTCAACACCGACACGGGGGCGATCACGGTGGTCACGTCGGCGATCGACAACCGTGTCGGCATCCGCGCGGCGTGGTCGCATCCCGGCACCCGGCTCGCCTTCTGGTCGCACTTCACCACCCCCTTCGCGGGAACGGCGTTCATCATGCTGTGGGGAATCCCGTTCCTCACCGCCGGGGAGGGCCGCACCCGCGCCGAAGCCGCCGGCATCACGACGGTGCTCGTCCTCGCCGGCATCCTGATCGGCCCGTTCATGGGCGCCCTGTCGAGCCGCCTGCCGCACCTGCGATCGCGGGCGCTCGTGCTGCCGACGATCGCCGTGCAGATGGTGGCGTGGCTCGTCGTGATCGTCTGGCCTCAGCCCGCGCCGCTCTGGCTGCTGCTCCTGCTCGTGATCGCCCTGGCGACCGGCGGACCGGCGTCGATGATCGCGTTCGACCATGCCCGCACGCACAACCCCCGTCATCGGCTCAGCACCGCGACGGGAATCACGAACTCCGGCGGCTTCCTGGCCGGCCTGCTCGCGATCTTCCTGATCGGTCTGGCCCTCGACCTCCAGGGCGCGGGCACGCCTGCCACCTTCACGCTCGAGGCATTCCGCCTCGCATTCCTCACCCAGGTGCCGCTCTGGCTCGTGGGTGCGTTCTTCATCGCCTATGAACGCAAGCGCACCCGCATCCACATCGGCCTCGACCAGCCGAAGCGACCACAGCGGGGCTGAGGACGCGGCATCCGCTCCCGTCGCCGACCGGTCGGGACCTAGGCTCCCTGGTCGGGGTCGATCTGCGGTCCGCCGACGACACCGATACCGACCGCTTCATGGTCGGGCTTGGGGTCATCCGGCTTCTTCGCCTTCGGCTCCTCGCCCGGGTCGGCCTCCGTGCTGGGGGCGACCAGGTCGTCGTCGTCGGGCATCCGCTCGTCCTGCTCGCGGCCCTTGTCCTGTGCATCGCTCATGCTGAATCCTCCGTCTGCTCGTCGGTGTCCCCCCAGCGTCGTCCACCATCCGGGGTGCCGCCAAGGGCTTGACCCCCGTGGCGATCCGGCGTACTCGGCGGGGTCGTCACGGGCCGCTCTGCTCCTGGGGAACCTCGATCCGGACGATGCGGTCGTCTCCGGGCCGGGGGTCGGCGCGGCCGTTCGTGTTGTTGGTCAGCACCCAGAGGCCGCCGTCGGGCGAGGCGATCACCGTGCGCAGCCTGCCGAAGTCTCCGGTGAGGTAGTCGGTGTAGGTCGAGGTGTCGGCCACCGGCACCGCCCGCAGACGTTCGCCACGGAGGTTCGCGATGTAGACCGTCTCGTCGACGACCGCGATGCCGCTGGGGCTCGCCTCGCCGGGCGACCACTGCTGAACCGGGTCGGTGAAGCCGTCACGCTGAGCCTTCCCCTCGACCGTCGGCCATCCGTAGTTGGCGCCGGGTTCGATGACGTTGAGCTCGTCCCACGTGTCCTGCCCGAATTCGCTCGCGAACATGGTGCCGTCCGCCGCCCATGCCAGGCCCTGCACGTTGCGGTGGCCGTAGCTGTAGACCGCCGATCCGGGGAACGGATTGTCGGCCGGGATCCCGCCGTCAGGTGTGAGCCGCAGGATCTTGCCGCTCAGCGCGTCCAGATCCTGCGACGACGACCGGTCACCGGCGTCACCCACCCCGGCGTAGAGCATTCCGTCAGGACCGAACGCGAGCCTGCCGCCGTTGTGGAAGCTGGCCTTCGGAAGGCCGTCGATGAGCGTCGCGACCTCGCCCAGCCCGTAGGAGCCGGCGGCGCCGGTGAGATCGATCCGCTGGATGCGGTTGCCGTCCGCGCCGGTCGAATAGGCGTACAACCGATCCTGGTCGTCGACCGCGAGGCCGAGCAGACCGCCCTCGCCGGCCGGCGTCACGCCTCGGACGACGCCCACCTCGCGCGCGCTGCCGGCGGCGTCGAGTTCGAGGATCCGCCCGGTGTCTCGTTCACTGACGAGCGCCGTCTCTCCCACGAACGCGATCGACCAGGGCAGTGCGAGGCCGGTGGTGACGTCGCGCAGGTCCTGCGCAGGAACATCGGATGCTGCGGACGACGTCGCGGGCGAGGCATCCGGCGTCACCCCCGCGGTGGGGGCGCACCCGGCGAGGACCGCGATGACGCCGAGCGCGGACGTGAACGCCACCGGCCCGCGGCGACTCTTCACAGCCGCACCTCCCGGCGCCCGACGGCGGTCAAGAGATCTCCTTCTGCGCTTCGGCCTCGGCGCGCGGAGCGGTCGTCACGCCGGTCTCGTCGGCATCCGGGCCGGCCTCCTCGGCGGGCGCCCCGACGGACGTCACGCCACGGTCTCCGCGGGTCTTGAGCAGGCTCGCGACCGTCGCGACCGCGATCGTCGTCCCGATGAACAGGAGTGAGAACCAGATCGGGATCTCGGGTGCCCACAGCATGGGCTCGCCGCCGTTGATGAACGGGAGCTCGTTGACGTGCATGGCGTGCAGAACGAGCTTGACGCCGATGAAGGCGAGGATGACGGCCAGGCCCTGCGCGAGGTAGACCAGACGCTCCAGCAGTCCGCCGATGAGGAAGTACAGCTGACGAAGACCCATGAGGGCGAAGGCGTTCGCGGTGAACACGATGTACGCCTCGTTGGTGAGGCCGTAGATCGCGGGGATCGAGTCGACCGCGAAGATGAGGTCGATGAAGCCGATCGCGACGATCACGAGGAACATCGGCGTGACGAAGCGCTTACCGCTCTTCTTCACGGTGAGCTTGTCGCCGTTGTACTCGTCGCTCACGGGAAGGTGCCGACGCACGAAGCGCATGAACTTCCCGTCGGCGGGGTTCGAGTCGCCGTGAGCGAATGCCTGGCGGTAGGCCAGGAACAGCAGGAGCGCGCCGAAGATGTAGAACACCCACGAGAAGTTCTCGATCAGCCCGGCGCCGATCGCGATGAACGCGCCACGCAGGATCAGCGCGATCACGATGCCGATCATCAGCACCTTCTGCTGGTAGATCTTCGGAACCGCGAAGCCGGTCATCAGAAGCAGGAACACGAAGAGGTTGTCGATCGACAGCGCCTTCTCCGTCAGGTAGCCGGCGAAGTACTCACCGCCGAAGGTCCACCCCGACACCATGCCGATACCGACGCCGAAGAGCAGCGCCAGACCGATGTAGAAAGCCGACCAGCGGGCGGACTCGCCGACGGTCGGCTCGTGCGGTTTGCGGACGTGGGCGAAGAACTCGTACACGAAGAACAGGATCGTGATGGCGATCGTGATGATCCAGATGAGGGGCGTGACCTGCAACGGAGGCTCCAAGGGTGGCGTGATGAACATCGACGTCAAGGTCTTCTCCATTCCAGCTGTGCTGGAACCGGTGGCCCGGGATGCGATGCATCCGTGATGACGAGCCGGCCGTGCCGGAGTACTCCCCTTGGTGGGTTCCGATCTTATTCATTCGAATGCGTGCAACCTGAGAGATCGCCCCATCGAGTGCGTCCGGCGCCCCGTGGCTCACGAGTCCCCGGGGGTGCATCCGGGGGGCTCGGAGTTGCCGCTGATGACGAAGTCGCCGCAGGTGAGGAAATGCTCCTGGTTCACGCCCAGCGCGTACGACCCGATCACCACGCCGAGAACGACGAAGATGATGAGCCACTTGGTGCGCGGAAGCGTTTTGTCGGCGAAGTCCGGCCACATGATCCGCACCAGCACCCAGAGCGTGAAGGGGATGCCGACCAGCACGGCCAGCAGCGCGGCCAGATCGAGCAGGGCTATTCGCAGGTCGGTCGTGTCGTCGTCGGCGACGAAGTTGAGCAGCAGCCACACCGAGGGCAGGAGCAGCACGAGCGCACGCGCAAGACGCGCGCCCACGGGGCGACGCTCGACCAGCACGTAGACCAGCGCCGCGGTCGACGCCGCCCAGAGCGCCAGGATGTCGTCGAAGAAGATCTCCCCCCACGCTCCGAGCGTGAAGGCCGGCCACCACGCGACCACGACCATGCCGACCATGATCACTCCGATGGGCACCTCGCGGCGTCGGCGCTCGTCATCTGATGTCGCATCTCTGAAGTCGCTCACCCTTGCACGCTAACGGCGCTCGCACGCTCGGCGGTAGCGCGCAGACGAGTCGCCTTCGGCCGAAGCCCCTTTCCCCGGGCGTCCACTAGCGTGGCGAAAGGATGTGTCGTGCGAAGGAGCCCTGTGGCTGATCGAGTGGCGTTCGTGCTCGGCGGCGGCGGCCTGCGCGGCGCCGTGCAGATCGGCATGCTGCGGGCGCTCCTGGAGCGGGGGATCACCCCGGACCTGATCGTCGGGACCTCGATCGGTGCCATCAACGGCGCCATCGTCGCGCAGACACCGACGGTGGACGCTCTGGATGATCTCCTAACGGCCTGGATCTCGCCCGAAGCCGCCTCCGTCTACGGGGATTCGTTCGTCACGCAGTTCTCACGGCTGATCCGCACCCGCACGCACCTGAACTCCCCCGCCCCGCTCCGGCGACTGTTCGAGCAGATCCTCGGCGCCGACACACGGTTCGAGGATCTGGCCGTCCCGCTGCTCGTCGTCGCCGCGAGCATCGAGCAGGCCGCCGAGCGCATCTTCGATTCCGGACTGCTGGTGCCTGCGGTTCTCGCGTCCTCCTCGGTGCCGGGCCTCCTGCCGCCGACCAGGATCGGCGACGAGACGTTCATCGACGGCGGCATCGTCAATTCGATCCCCATCAGCCCGGCTCTCGCGGCAGGTGCGACCGTCGTCTACGTGCTGCAGGTCGGTCGTGTCGAACAACCGCTCGCCCCTCCGCGTACGGCGATCCAGACGGCCCAGGTGGCGTTCGAGGTGGCTCGCCGACATCGGTTCGCCCATGATGTGGCGAGCATTCCCGCCGGTGTGAGCCTGCACGTGCTGCCCAGCGGAGGTGCGCTCGAGGGTGACGCGTCCCTGTTGTCGTACCGCCGCGCCGACACCGTGCGCACCCGCATCGACCTCGCCTACCAGGCATCCGTCGACTATCTCGACGGCCTCTCGCAGACCAGGGACGTTCGCGCATGACCCGTCTGCCTCCGGTGTGGGTGCGGCGCGTGCTCCTGGCTCCGCTGGTCGCCGTCGGCGGACCGCTCCTGATCGGATTCACGCCGCTGATCCTGATCGCCTTCGTCATCATCGCGTCGGCCATCCCGCGTCGATTCCGCTGGCCACGTGCTGTGCTGATGCTTCTCGTCTACGTGCTGTGGGACGCCCTGCTGCTCATCGTCCTGTTCGCGCTGTGGATCGGTTCGGGATTCGGCTGGAAGGTGCGCTCCCCGGCCTTCGTGCGGGCCCACTACGCCGTGGCAGCCTTCGCGCTGCGAGCGCTGTTCTGGGTGAGTCGCGGGGTGCTCAAGGTGCGCATCGCGACGGAGGCCGCCGAGGAGACCGGAGCTGGCACCGCCCCTGCGTCGTTCGAGCGGATGTTCCGGCCGGGGCAGCCGCTGGTCGTGGCGAGCAGACACGCCGGCCCCGGGGATTCGTTCATCCTCATGCACGCGCTGCTGAACCACGTGAAGCGGATGCCGCGGGTGGTGGTGAAGGACACGATGCAGTGGGACCCCGCCATCGACGTCCTCCTGAACCGGCTGCCCACCCGTTTCATCACACCGACCGGCTTCGCCGCCCCGCCCGGCGCGGCCCCCCGGACCGGATCTGCACACCCCGCGACCGAGATGATCTCCGACCTCGCCAAGGGACTCGGGCCGGCCGACGCCTTCGTCATCTTCCCCGAGGGCGGCAACTACACCGAGGCACGCCGCACCAGCCGCATCGACCGGCTGCGTCAGGGCGGCAACGAGCCTCTCGCCGCCCGCGCGGAGGCGCTGCAGCATGTGCTCGCTCCGCAGCCCGGCGGACTTTATGCCGCTCTCGATTCGGCCCCCGATGCGGACGTCGTGTTCATCGCCCATTCCGGGCTCGACGAACTCGCCACGGCCGGCGACCTGTGGCGGGCGCTACCGACCGAGAAGCGGATCGTGCTCCACGCCTGGCGGGTGCCGCGCGCAGAGGTGCCCACCGACCGCGAGGACCAGGTGATCTGGCTGTTCGAATGGTTCGCCCGCATCGACGCCTGGGTGGGGGGGCGTTCCTCGCTACCATGATCTCGTCGTCCCCTCGTCACTTAGGAAGGCCACCCATGCGCGTCACCCCTCGACCGTGGATGGCCTTCGTCATCTGGTTCGGCTATTGCGTCGTCATCGTGACGGTGACACTGCTGAGCGGGATCCCCTTCCCTGAGGTCGGGACGACAGCGGATGCCACGTGGCGGGGCGCCGTCATGGATCTCGCGGTCGCCGCCGCGCTGCTCGTCATCGTCACCTCTCTGCTGGGATGGTGGCGCCCCGCCCTCTTCGAGCAGAAACGGGCGCAGCGCACGTGGCCGGTCTTCGTTCCGATCGTCATGGCGATCGCGGCCGTCCTCAACCTGGCGAACACGGACTGGTCGCAGTTCGACACCTCCTTCCTGCTGTCACTGATCGCCCTCGGTGTGCTGGTCGGATTCAGCGAGGAGATGATGGCCCGAGGCCTGGTGCTCACCTCGCTCCGGTCGCGGCTGAGCGAGGGATGGGTGTGGTTCATCTCGAGCGCCCTGTTCGGGCTCATGCACTTGTCGAACGTGATCCTCGGGGCTCCGGTCTCCGCGTCGGTCCTTCAGGCGGTGCTCGCGTTCGCCTCGGGCACCGCGTTCTACATCCTGCGCCGCGTCACGGGCTCGCTGGTCTGGGCGATGGTGCTCCACGGACTGTGGGACGTCTCGGTCTTCGCCGTGGGCCACGCGCCGATCGGCATCCCGCTCGGAGCCGTTCTCGGACCGGTCGTCGGGGTGCTGGCGCTCGCGACCGTCTTCTGGGTCATCAAGGGCACGGACGAGAAGCCCGCCGTCCGAGTTGCGGCGCGCTGACCGGGCGGAATCAGCCGCGGTCGTGACGCAGTGATCTCCGGGTGCGCGGTGCGTCGACGAAGGTATCGCGTCGAAGAGTGGTCGGCGCGACGGTCGGCACCATCGCCGGCGTCGGTCGGCGGCGTGCCGCGAAGACCAGCAGGAGGAGTCCCCCGCCGAGAAGCGTTGCGGCGACGACCGGAGTGAAGCCCACGTCCACGCCGCTGGCCGCCAGGCTCGGACCCTCGGGCACGATCGCCTCTGGTGCGATCACGACGGGAACCTCGGCGACCACGACCGCCGGCGAGATCACGATGCGGTACGCCACCGTGACGTCGGGCAGGATGCCGTTGCTCACGGTGATCTCGACATCGTAGGTGCCTTCCGCCGTGGGCTGACCGGTGATGGCGCCCGTGGCCGAGTCGAGACCGGTACCGGTCGGCAGCGTTCCCCCGGTCACCGCGTACGTCGGAGTGGGCGTGCCCGAAGCAGTGATCGTGTGCGAGTAGCTCTCGCCGATGCGGCCGGCCGGGGGCGCGCTCGACGTGATCTCAGGACTCGACGTGACCGTGCCGGGCGTCGATTCGCACCCGACCGGGGCGGTGATCGTGTTGGTGTCGAGGGTCACGGCGGCGGTGCGGGCGAGCAGTCGTCCCGTCACGGTCGCGCCGGTCTTGGCGCTGACCGACTCGTTGGCCATCACGGTGCCGACGAACTGCGCGCCGGGGTCGAGCGTGGCGGAACTGCCGACCTGCCAGAAGACGTTGCACGCGCTCGCTCCACCGGTGACAGTGATGATGGCGCTCGAGCCGACGGTCAGGGTGGACGCGGCCTGGAAGACCCAGACCGACTGCGCCGTGCCCTCGAGGGTCAGCGCGCCGGTGACCGACAATTCGCCACCCGAGTACACGCCCGGCGTCAGAGACAGTCCCGTCAGGTCTTCCAGTCCGCTCTGTTGGGGCGTCAGGCTGGCCGCCACCCCGTATGCCGTCGTGAGATCGTTCTGGGCCGTGGCGGCCACCGTGTCCGTGGCGTGAATCACGCCGTTGATGACGCCCGGCGGGAAACCGGTGATCGACGTACCCGGGCTCAAACCGACGTCGCCGTTCAGGACCGACAGTCCGGTGTTCGTCACGGTCGACGCTGCCAGCACCGAGAACGGCGCGGCCGTTCCCAAGTCGATGGGGCCGTCGATGGAGGTGGCCGCGGATGCTGCCGACAGCGGCATCACCGCCAGGGCGAGAGCAGCGGAGGCTGTGGCGAGGGTGACGACGACAGAGCGGACACGTGCGGATTGCTGGACCAAAGTTCGATCCCCTTCATTAGGGAGGAACAAGGATTGCGACCGAGAGTCGACAGCAGCTGCGCCTGTTGCCAGTACTAGCACGCCGCGGGTGACTGCAGTCCGTTCTCTCCGAAGCGTGTACCCAACCGTGACCTACGGGTGGCGGATGAGTCGCGGTACGAGCGCGACCATCATCACCATCGCGACGAGCTCGACGAGTGTCTGGGTCACCACCACCAGGGGAGTGAGGGCGAAGGATGATGCCGGGAGCGCCAGGGCGAGCGGGAGGACGACGAGCGAGTTTCGGGTCACCCCGCTGAAGATCACGGCGCGACGGCCGGGGGCGTCCATTCGGATGGCTCCTCCGACCAGCATGCCGAGCACGGCGGCGATCGGGACGAACACGACGAACAGCGGCACCGCCCGCAGCAGTTCAGGCAGGGAGCCGGCGACGGCCGAGATCTGCGAAGCGATCACGATGGCGAGGGTGACCATCATGAGAGGCACCATGACCGCCGTCGATCCCCGTGCGACGCGGCGCCCGACCTCGGCCCGTTCCGCCAGCACCTGGGTGCCCACGGCGAGGACGAGGGGCACCACGATCAGCAGCAGGAACGCGTCGACAAACGGTCGCGCGTCGAATGCCGCCACGACCTCGCCGCCCGCGATCACCCAGAGGAAGAGCGGGAGCAGCGCCACCTGCACCAGCATCAGCAGGGGCGTCGCCGCCAGGAGCCGGTCGCGGGCGCCGCCGGCCAGCCCCGCGAACACGATGACGTAATCGACGCACGGAGTGAGCAGCACCAGGAGTACACCGACGAGGACGGCCTGATCGTCGGTGACGAAACGGGTGAGAACGAAGACCACGGCGGGGACCAGCACGAAGTTCACGACGATCACCGCGCCGAGGAAGCGACCGTCGCGGAACCCGCGGAGCATCGACGGGAAAGGCACGCCGAGGAACGTCGCGTAGAGGAGGAGGCCCAGGGCGGGGGTGATCGCGAGCTCCAGCGGATGCGCCCATGCGGGTGCGATCAGTCCCAGCCCGGCGCCGGCGGCGATCGCGACCAGATAGAGCGCGATCTGATGGCGCTCGCCCCACTCCACCGCTCTGCCCATGCCATCCAGCATGGGCGCTGCGGGCGCCACCCGCTTCATCTGTCGCGGTCGCCGCGGATCATCGACCTTCGGGCTGACACGACGGGCACCACCAGGTGCGCCGCTGCTCGGGATCGAGGGGCCGCTCCGCGCGCACCCGGATGACCGTGCCGCATCGCAGACACGGCCGACCCGCGCGGCCGACGACCCAGTGCGATGAGCCCTTACCGGATCGGCCGGTCGTCACCTGGTAGAGACCCGGCGTGGTGGCCGACAGGCGCAGCGCCCGCGCAGCCGTGCCGACCAGGGGATCGAGGTCGACCTCGCCGATCGGCCGGAACGGGTGGATGCCGCGTAGGAACGCCACCTCGTTGACCCACAGGTTTCCGAGACCCGCCATGTTCCGCTGATCGAGGAGCGCGGCGACGAGCGGGCGGGTGGGATCCTCTGCCAGCCTGCGCACGGCCTCTTCCGCGTCCCAATCGGATCGGAGCGGATCGGGTCCGAGATGACCGATCACATCGGACTCGCTCGCGGTCGGAACGCGTTCGACGACGGGAAGGTCGATTCCCCACAGAGTGACCCCGCTCGTCAGCTGCAGGCGCACCCGCACGGAGGGCTGAACGGCACGCGGGAGGGCCTTGCCGCGGCCCGTGATGCTCCAGCTGCCCTGCATCCGCAGATGCGTGTGCACCGTGGTGGCGTCGCTCAGCCGCATCAGCAGGTGCTTGCCGTGCGTCGCGTACTCCTCTATCCGCAGCCCGGCCAGTGAAGCGCCCGCGGCATTGCCCGAGCGGAGTTCTCCGGCGACGACGACCGCGCCGTCGGACGCACGGCGCAGCCGCTCCGCGAGGCGATACACACTGTCGCCTTCGGGCATACCGTGATCGTAAGCGTGGCCGCCGACACGGTGGCGCCCGTCTGCGCAGGCCTCAGCCGTGCCGCTCGTAATGGCGCACGCGCTCGTCTCGAGTCAGGAGGAATCGGTCGTCTTCGGGATAGAAGACCGCGGTGTCGACGTCCTCCCCCGCGAACGCCGCAACCGCTTCGAACGATCGCCATCGTGACACCGTGGTGATCTCCGTGGTGCCGTCGCCGACGTCTCGCGTCAGCAGCCAGGCATCGAGATTGCCCGGCGTCCGCCGGTACTGCGCCATCCCGGTGCGCTCGACATACTCCGCGTACACATCTCGATCCCGGGTGCGCACGGTGCCCGACCACATGCGGACCACCTCGTGATGATCATTCATGAACTGCTCCTGTCTGTGAGAGTGAGGCATCCGTCGCCCCCGTCGTCGGCGCTCGATCGAGGGCGATGTCATCGAGCCGCCGCACCGTGCGCAGGGGTGACAGCGCAACCCAGGCGATCGTCGACAAGCAGAGGACGGCGCCGACGAGGATGCCGAGACGGGCGCCCAGGACGTCGCCGACCAGCCCGCCGGCGAGGGCTCCCAGGGGAATGGTGCCGTAGGTCACGCAGCGCATCGTCGCATTGACGCGGCCCAGGAGCTCGTTCGGGGTTCGCAGCTGCCGGATCGTGATCAGCAGGACGCTGGAGAGCGCGGTGCCCATGCCGTTGACCGCCATGAGGACCGAGAGGACCGCGACGCTGGCGGACGCTTCCCACGCAGGATCCACGACGGGGATCAGCAGCAGGGCAGCGCACTCGACCGTCGCGCACATCACCATCACCGCTCCGACCCGCGATGAGAGCCGTGACGCCAGCGAGGCGCCGGCGAGCGCTCCCACCGCTCCGGCGGAGAAGACGATGCCGACCTGAGCGGCAGATAGGCCGAGCTCCCGGACCGCGTAGAGGGTGAGCAGGAGGGTGACCCACTGTGCGAAGGGGTTGTAGATGGCCGAGAAGCCGACGTTCGCCCGGAGGAACGGATCGCGCATGACGTGCCGAGCGCCCGCCCGCAGTTCGGAGAGGAAGTTGCGCCGATCGGCGATCGGCGCGACCTCGCTCGAACGCATCGCGATGAGCGCCACCGCAGACAGCACATAGGTGACGGCGTTGACCGCGAGCGTCGCCGTGACTCCGAAGACCTGCAGCAGCAGCCCGCCGAGTCCGGGACCCCCCACCTCGCCGGCAGCCGCCGTGGCCTGGATCCGCGAGTTCGCGACCCCGAGCCGTTCCCGCGGTACGAGAGCGGGGATCGCTGACTGATGACCGATCTCGTAGACGACGGTGAAGGTGCCCAGCACGATCACCGCCACCAGGAGCATCGGAAATCCCAGCACGCCGGTCGCGGCGGCAACAACGAGTCCGATCGTGAGGATGCCGCGGCTGAGCTCGGAGACGATCAGCATCGTCCGCCGCCGGTGCCGGTCGATCACCACGCCGAGCGGGAGCGAGAGAAGGAGGAACGGGAGCCACTGAGCGGCGCCGAGCACGCCGAGATCTATGGATGAGACATGCAGAACCGAGACGGCGATCAACGGGACGGCGAATTCCCTGATCTGGTCGCCGGTCACCGACGCTCCCTGCGCGAACCAGAACAGCCTGAAGTCGCGACGCCACCCGCGAGGCGGGCTGCTTGTAACGCGTAATCGGTTGTTCATGCATTAGACCTTCGCGCATCTCTAATGCGATAGCAAGTCGTAGACCATTAGACTGATGACATGGATGGCGAGGCGGAGACGGCGGGGAAGGCCGGCCATCGACGCGAGTTCTCCCGGATCGCCGGGCACCGCGCCCTCGACTTCGTCAACACGGTCGAGTGGCGGCTTTCGCCGTCTCGATTCGAGGAGGACCTCAACGAGTACGCCGATGTCCTCCGGTGGTCGACGCAGCTCGATCTGATCGGCGAGCGTGACGCCGACGACCTGCGGCGTGCTGCGGAGGCCTCCGTGGCTCCGTCATCCGGACCCGGTACCGGCGCCGATCCTGGAGCGGAGACGGCCCGTGTGCGACGACTTCGTGAGGCGATCTATCGCGTCCTGTACGCGGCCGCCGACCCGGAGCCGATCATCGCCGAGTACCGGGAGGCGCTCGACCGCGGACGCCTCGAGTGGGTCGGCGGGCGCTGGTCCTGGCAGTTCCCGATCGACCTGGCACTGCCCCGTCGGCGGATCGCGCTGGAGGCGTTCGATCTCCTGTCCCGCGACGATCTCGCGCAGCTCGCGCAGTGTCAGGACGCCGACTGCGGATGGGTGTTCCTCGATACCTCCCCCCGGCACAATCGACGTTGGTGCGTCTCGGCGGACTGCGGGAACCGCAACCGGGTGCGGGAGTTCTACGAGCGGACGAAGTCGACCACCTGAGAACGTGACCCAGGTCCCGCAGACCTGAGCATTCACGGGGCGACCGGACCTTCTCCGTGGAGTTCGCCGGTGTCATACTCATCGCATGCGCAGCCTCCCCGCCGCGGCCGCGCTCGCCGCGGCATCCGTTCTCCTCGTCGCGTGCACGGCCTCCACTCCGCCGCCGACGTCCACGGTGTCGGCGGCCGGTTCCGTCGCCGATGTGCCCGACGACCGCTTCACCCCCGTGATCGGCGAGGTGATAAGCGTTCCCCGGGGCGTTCCCACGACCGACGGTCGCGTGCACATCGCCTACGAGCTTCATCTCCGCAACGTGACGAGTCAGACCGCCACGATCGCCTCGGTCGACGTGCTCGATCAAACCGGATCGTCACTCGAGCGTCTCGATGGGGACGACGTCCTGCCGTGGGTGCATGTCTCCGGTGCCACCGCGGCGACGAGGACCCTCGGGCCCGGCCAGGGGGCGCTGGTGTGGCTCGACGTCGTCGTCGATTCGATGGACGCGCTGCCCACGACGCTCGCACACGTTGTGACGCTCCGGTTCGACCCCGGCGCGCTGCCGATCATTCCGAACGAGATGACCGAGCGTCTGGCGGTGACGACGGTGGATGCCGCGCCGGCGGTCGTCATCGGCCCGCCGCTGGAAGGAGCCGGCTGGTTGAACGGGAACAGCTGCTGCACGGTCACCCCGCACCGGGCGGCCGTCAATCCGATCAACGGATCGCTGCACGCACCGGAGCGGTACGCCATCGACTACGTCAGACTCGATGATGAGGGTTCTTTCCGTGACGGACCGGCGGATGACCTGAGCAGCTATCCGTACTACGGCGCGAGCATCCTCGCCGTCGGGGACGGACCGATCGTGTCGATGCGGTTCGATCTCCCCGAGCAGACGCCCGGCGCGAATCCCTCCGGCCTGACCCTCGACGAGTACGGCGGCAATCACATCGTGCAGGATCTCGGGAACGGCGTGTACGCGTTCTACGCCCACCTGCAGACCGGCAATCCCGTTCAGGTGGAGGTCGGTCAGCAGTTGAAGAAGGGGGAGGAGATCGCCCTGCTCGGCAACACCGGCAACACCGACTCGCCCCACTTGCACTTCCACCTCATGGACTCCCCCAGTCCCCTCGGGTCGAACGGCATCCCCTTCGTGTACGACTCCTTCACCCTGCAGGGATCCATCACCGCCGACGACCTCGATGCCGGCATCGACGAGGGCGGCCCCTTCACCATCGACTCCGGCGACGCGGGATCGGAGACGGACCTGTATCCGATCTGGCTGAGCGTGACAGATTATCCGACGCCGGCGAAGTGATCCCGACCTCCCGTGGATGCCGTCCACCAGACTGAAGGCATGAGCGACGAAACCCGCCGGTGGGTGCTGCACGTCGACATGGACCAGTTCATCGCGGCCGTCGAGGTTCTTCGGCATCCTGAGCTGGCGGGCCTTCCGCTCATCGTCGGCGGGCGAGGGGATCCGACCGAGCGCGCCGTCGTCTCCACGGCGTCCTACGAGGCGAGGAAGTTCGGTGTCGGGTCGGGAATGCCGCTGAGGATCGCCGCGCGCAAGGCGCCGGACGCGGTGATCCTCCCGGTCGATGCCCCGGCGTACACGGCCGTGTCGATTGACGTGATGGAAACCCTGCGCGAGCAGCCCGGAGCTGTCGTGCAGGTACTCGGGTGGGACGAGGCGTTCGTCGGGATCGAGGCATCCGATCCCGAATCGTATGCGGCACATCTTCAGAGCGCGGTGCTCGCACGAACCTCGCTGCACTGCAGCGTGGGCATCGGCGACACCCTGGTGAGGGCGAAAGTGGCGACCGGTTTCGGAAAGCCTCGAGGCTCCTTCCGCCTGACCGCGTCGAACTGGCTCGAGGTGATGGGACCACGCCCGACGATCGAGCTGTGGGGCGTCGGCACCAAGATCTCGCGGCGACTCGAAGGCCTCGGCGTCCGCACCATCGCAGAGTTGGCCGCCGCCGACGACGCGAAGCTCGCGGGGGAGTTCGGCCCGCGAATGGGTCCGTGGTACGCCCAACTGGGGCGTGGCGAGGGCTCGTCGGTCGTCGATGACACTCCCTGGGTGGCCCGCGGACACGCGCACGAGACGACGTTCCCGCGGGACCTGACGACACCGGAGCAGATCGACGACGCGATCCGCGATCTGCTCTCGCAGGTGCTCGCCGATGTGGCCGCCGAGGGGCGACCCGTCGTCGGCCTCGCGCTGAAGGTTCGCTACGCCCCGTTCTCCACCAAGACCTTCACGAAGAAAGTGCCGCCCACGGATGACGGGCGGGAGGTGCTCGCCCACGTGATGGCGCTCGTGGCGAAGATGGAGCCCGACCGGCCCGTCCGCCTCCTCGGTGTGCGCGCCGAGATGGCGATGCCCGACGACGCCCGCGAGGGGCACACGCCGACGCGCGGGGGGTGGTGACGCCGCGCGATCGCCCCGCGCGTGTCGGCGAACCCCATCGTCACGCATGCCTCGGAGCAGGGCACCTCGGCCCGTGCGAGCATGGGGCCGTGAAACCGTACTCAGACTTCGCGCCGCGCCGAACCCGGCAGGTCCTCGCCGATGTGATCGCCCTCGTGCTCATCGCCTGCTGGATCTGGCTGGGGGTCGCGGTTCACGCGCTGATCAGCGACCTGGCGGCGTACGGCGAGCAGATCGAGGACGCCGGGGCGGACTTCCGCCAGAGCATGACCGAGGTGGGCGAGACCCTCGGCGGTGTTCCGCTCATCGGTCAGGGCATCCGGGCGCCGTTCACCGGGGCGAGCGACGCGGGCGGGGTGCTCGAGGCAGCGGGTCGGAGTCAGCAGGAGTTGGTCGACCAGCTGGCGGTCACGCTCGGCGTCGGCATCGCGACCCTGCCCGTCATCATGATCCTCGTGGTCTGGCTGGTGCCGCGACTCCGTTTCGCCGTGCGCGCCGGTCGCGCGCGGTCGATGGTCCGCGCCGGGGTGGGCATCGATCTCCTGGCCCTCCGTGCGCTGACCAACCTGAAGATCTCGACGATCGCCCGGGTCGACCGCGATGCCATGGGCGCCTGGCGTCGGGGCGACGAGGTCGTCATGCGCGCGCTGGCGGCGCAGGAGCTCGAGCGTTCAGGCATCCGTCTGAGTCGGTGAGTCCCGCGCGAACCCTGTCGCGGCGACCGGCGGTTCGTGTCGGCAACGCGCCCGGCGCGCGTCAGTCGGGGACGATCACGACCGTCTCGATGAGATCGCCGCGCAGGGTGAAGCGGAACGGGCTGGTGCCGTTGAACCCCGCACCGGTCACCGTCAGATGCACCAGGTAGGTGTCGGGTCCGTCTTCCGCGATGTCGACGAGCTCGAAATGGGACTGCTTGCCGATGTTGTCGGTGCGATCCCACTCCCGGATGCCGCGGTGGCCCCGCGCCACACGGCCCCAGTCGTCGAGCGACCCGTCTTCCGCGAAGGCCGCGACGAAGGCGTCGGAGTCTCCGGCATTCGTCGCATCGATGAAGGCGGAGATGGGGGCGGGGATGTCGGTCATGCCCCGATCCTTCCGGGTGGGCGCGGCCGCGTCCAGGCTCGGGTCCGCTCAGCGTGCGGGCAACCACCCGTAGTTCAATTCGTAAGTCTTCGCTATCGATAGCAGCCGGTCATCTTCGAAGTGCTTCGCGACGAGCATGACCCCGACGGGTAGGCCCTCGTACTCCGCCGCCGGCATGGAGAGGGCGGGATGCCCTGTCACGTTGTGGATCGGAGTGTTGCCCGTCATCGTCCATCCGCGGCGACCGACTTGTGCGCGAGTGGCGTCCGGGTCGATCTTGTGCGCATAATGCGTCGCTGTCGGCATCGCGACGACGTCGACATCCGCCAGAGCTGCGTCGTAGGCCGCCCGCAGCACCACGGTCGCGTTCCGAGCCTCCCCGTAAACAGCGCCGTCGAAGCGGTCTTTGACGAGTTCACCCGCGGTCACCATCGCCTGATAGGTAATGGGGGCCAAAGCCCCACGCTCCTTGAAGCCGCGCGACATCGCCTGCGCGAACTCGGGGTTGTACGTGCCCGTCCAGTTGTGCGCCTCACCGTTGGACCAGTGGTTGGCCGCAATGCCCTCGATGAGCGCGGCGAACATGACGTCGCCGGCCAGCACCTGCTCGGGAATCGAGATGTCGACAACCTCCGCCCCCAGGTCGGCGAGACGGCCGATGGCTTCGAGGAACGCCGAGACTGTCTCGGCGCGACCCTCGTGTCCGTCGTCCTCGATCTGCAGGGCCTCGGCCACAATGCCGATGCGAACGCCGTCCAGTCGGGTCGGCGCCCCAGCGACTGCCGCTGCGAAGTCGATGACAGGCTGGTCGACCGCCTGACGCGGGTCCGAGGGATCCGGTCCCTCCATGACATCCATCATCAGCGCCATGTCTTGGACGTTCTGGGTCATCGGACCCGCGTGGTCCACCGAACGGTCGAGCGACGCGATGCCGGTGTACGGCACGAGACCGAAGGTCGGCTTCAGGCCCAGGTAACCGCACCACGCGGCCGGCAGCCGCACCGACCCGCCCTGGTCGGTGCCGATGGCGATGTCCACACCGTCATACGACAGGGATGCAGCGGAACCGCCGGACGAGCCGGACGCCGCACGCGTGGGGTCGAACGGATTTCGCACCGGCCCGAACGCGCTCGTTTCGCCGCCGCCGGAAAGCGCCAGGTTCTCGAGGTTGGTCATCGCGACGATCGTCGCGCCCGCGGCGAGGAGGCGCGCGATCACCACAGCGTCTTTCGACGGTGCGTAACCGGAGGGGATCTCGGAGCCCAAGGTCATCGGCACCCCGGCGACGGAGAACAGGTCCTTCACCGCGAGGCGCTTGCCCGCGAGAGGGCCTTGGGCCGCGCCCTTCACATCGACCCAGCGGACTACCGCGTTCAGCGGATCGTCCTCGCGGGTGGCGAGCCGACCGGGTTGCCGCGGTGCGATCGTTTCACCGACGGGTGCGGCGAGGAGCTCGGAATTGGCCCGGAATCGCTCGACGCTCTCGTACACGAACCCGACGAGCTCGTGGAGCTCGTCGATGTCGATCTCCTGGACGGGGAAACCGGCGCGTGCGGCGTAGTCGACGATGTCGTCTCGGGTGACAGGGGCGGTGGATGTCGCTACAGTTGTCATCTTTTCCTCCATAAGGTCATGCGGGTGCGGTTCACAGTGCGGGCCTTACGACGTCGTACACAGGCGGGTCGGCAGGCAACCATCCCCGGGACATCTCCCATGTGCGCGCGTAGGCGATGAGTTCGTGATCGTGGAAGTGCTTGCCGACGATCATGATTCCGAGCGGCATTCCATCCACTTCCGCAGCCGGAATCGACAGAGCCGGGTGACCGGTGGCATTGTGCGTGGCGGTGTCGATCGCCATCGAGAACGAGTGCACCTGGGTGTCGTACATGGATGCCTCGGGGGTGCGGAGCATCGCGGTGGTGGGCGTCGTGGGCATGACGATCGCGTCGACGTGCTGCAGCGCGGCGTCGTACGCGGCCCGCACGGCCGGGATGGCATTCTGCGCCTGGGCGTAGACGGTGCCGTAGTAGCGCTGGCGCAAGAGTTCCCCCAGCGCTGCCGACACCCGGTAGGCGGGCGGCATCTCCGCACCGAAGGCCGCCAGACCCTTACCCACGGCGAGTCTGGTCTCGACCGAGTGCGCACCCGCCCAGTGGTAGCCGTCGCCGAACGACGCGAGGGTCGTCGCTACGGACTCGACCATCGCCCCGAAGATGATGGATCCGCCGACCAGATGCTCCGGGATCGAGATCTCGATCACTGTGGCGCCGAGGTCCTCGAGCCCCGACACGGTGTCGTGGAAGGCGGCGAGCGCGGCCTCACGCTCCGGCGTACCGTCGGAGTAGTCGATCGCCTCCTTGAGAACACCGAAGGTGACACCGTCGAAGCGGGTCGGTGCAGTGGCCCACGCATCGACGAACGGAAGATCAGGCGTGCCGGCGACCTGGCGGGGGTCACCGATCGACCGCCCCGAAACCGCGGACATGGCGAGCGCCAGATCCTCGGTGTTGCGCGTCATCGGTCCGACATGATCGAACGTGAATTCATGGGAAGCGATGCCCTGGTACGGAACGAGGGCATGCGTGGGTTTGAGGCCGAGCACCCCGCACCACGATGCGGGGAGGCGGATGGACCCGCCCTGGTCGGTCCCGAAAGTGATGTCGATGCCGTCATAGAAGAGGGCCGCCCCCGAGCCTCCGGAAGAGCCGCCGGTCGAACGCGCAGGGTCCCACGGATTCTCGACGGCCCCCCACCGGCCCGATTCGCTACCGCCGCCCCACGCCATACCCTCCAGGTTGGTCATCGCGACGATCTGCGCTCCGGCTTCGAGTAGCCGTCGTGTGACCGGGGCATCCTCGCGCGGGACGAAGCCGTCGAAGATTTTATTGGCGGCGCTCAGTGGCACGCCGGCGACACTGATGAGGTCTTTGAGGCCGATCCGCTTGCCAGCCAGCAGATCGCTGGTGACGGCATCCGCGACCGCTTCCACATCGACCCACCGCACGATCGCGTTGAGCGGGTCGGTATCCACCGCAGCCTCAGGGCCGGAGACACGCACGGCGCGGACCGCGTCGAGCGAGGGTTGAAGGGGGGCAGCCACGATGAGAAACTCGTCGACCTGCGCCGCCATCCACTCCGCCAGCCGGGTGATGTCGACTCGCTCGAAATCTCCGAAATCGGTGCCGATACGCTGAGCCGCGGCGCGGAGTTCGTCGTACTCGAATTCGATCATGTTCGTCCGTCCTTCTTTCAGTCTTTGCCGGACCGGAACACCGGCGCGTTCGCGGGAAGCCAGCCATAAGCCTTCTCCCAGGTGCGGGCAAGGGCGATCAGACGGGCATCGTCGAAGAAGCGCCCAACGAACGTCACACCCAACGGGAGGCCCTCCGACTCCGCCCCCGGGAGCGAGAGGGCAGGGTGACCAGTGGCGTTGTGCGCGGGCGTGTCCTGTGTCATCGAAAAGCTCCGACGGTGCATCTCGTAGACGGATGCCTCGGGCTTGAGCCGCATCGCCGGAGTTCGTGTCGTCGCCATCAACACGACGTCCACTTCCTCGAACGCGCGATCGTAAGCGGCTCGCAGGACGGGGATGACGGTCTGGGCGGTCGCGTACACCGTGCCGAAGTATTTCGATCGCAGGTGCTCGCCGAGAACGGCGGCCGTCTTGTAGGCCGCCTGCAGCTCGTCACCGTGCGCGAGCAGGCCCTTGCCTACGGCGCGACGGACGTCCACCGAATGACCGCCACCGCGGTGGTATCCCTCGCCGTTGCCGTGGAGGGTTGCCGCTACGCCTTCCAGCATCGCTCCGAAGAGGATCGAAGCCGCCATGTCATGCTCCGGAATCGAGACCTCGACGACCTCGCCGCCGAGCGCCCGGATCTTCTCGACCGCGTCGGCGAACCCTGCGAGCGCGGCCTCGCGCTCAGGCGTGCCGTCAGATGCGAGTGCCTCGGTCAACAGCCCGAATCTCACGCCTTCGTAGGTGTCCGGGGCATCGGCCCAAGCCTGTACGAAAGGAAGATCGGCGGGCGTCGCAGAATCCTGGCGCACGTCGCTGATGTGCGGACCTGAGATCGCCGCCATTGCGAGCGCCATGTTCTCGGTCGTCCGCGTCATAGGCCCGACATGGTCGAAGGTGAGGTCGTGGGACGCGATCCCCGTGTAGGGGACGAGCGAATGCGTCGGCTTGAGGCCGAGCACTCCGCACCACGACGCCGGCAGGCGGACGGACCCTCCTTGATCTGTACCGAACGTGATGTCGATCCCGTCGTAGAAGAGCGATGCCGCCGATCCGCCGGACGAGCCGGATGTGGACCGAGTGAGGTCGAATGGGTTCAGGGTTGCGCCGTAGATGCCCGACTCGCCTCCGCCCCCGAACGCAACGCCCTCCATGTTCGTCATGGCGACGATGTGCCCTCCAGCACGCAGCACGCGTTCCGTGACCACAGCATCCTCCCGAGGAACGAAGCCCTCCAACAGCAGAGAGGCCGCGCTGATCGGGATGCCGGCCACGGCAATCAGGTCCTTCATGCCGATCTTCTTGCCGGCGAGCAGATCGCTCTGGACTTCGCTCGCGACGGCGACCACGTCGACCCAGCGGACGATCGCATTCAGCGGGTCCTCCGCGTGAGCCGGCGTGGCTCCCGAAACGCGGACCGCGGGCACAGCTGAGGGCGCGGGGACGAGGGCGCGGCTCACCTCGAGGAATTCATCGATGGTGGAGGCCATCCACTCTGCGAGCTGTACGACGTCGTCGCGCTCGTAGTCGTGGATGTGGGTGCCGACGCGATGCGCAGAGTTCTGCAGGTCATCGAAGTCGAACTGGATCATGGTGTCTTCTCTCTCGATATGGTCAGGACCCTGAGCGGGAGCTCCCTATCAATTGGTAGCACCGAATGCAGTTCACTGGGTGTCTGGCCCGTTGCTCTCGTATTAGGGGCATGTAACCGAGCACACGCCTTGCGCGCATGATTTTGCCTCGCAAATACCTGATCAAAAGTAAAAACATCGCTCACAGGCCTCGTTTCGTGTTTGTAAAGTCTTCCAATTCGTTTGCATACGACCCCTGTGTGTGCCCCAATCTGGACCTACCAATTTGCTCCACAGACCCAATGGCGGCTGCACCCGGCGGACGCCACCCATTCCCGCACCAGGAGGATCCACAATGAGAACTTCTTCGGCAACATCACGGCGGCGCGTCGCCCTCGCCTCCCTCACCGTGCTCTCGATCGCCGCGGCGACTGGATGTGCGGCCACCCGCGAGGCCACTCCGGCGGCGCTCTCGTCCGCGGGCGCTGCTCGGACATCCTGCGACGAGAGCGGCAATTCGCAGGGCATCACCGCGACCACGATCAAGCTCGGATCCTTCACGCCGCTGACCGGTCCGGTCGCGGACCCAGGTACCAGCGGCCTCGCGGGCCTCCAGTACGCCATCGACGAAGCGAACGCGGCAGGTGGCATCGACGGCCATCAGGTCGAGCTCGTCGTCGAGGACGATCAGTACGACGCATCCGTCGCGTTGCAGGCGGCACGACGACTCAATGAGAGCGACGAGGTGTTCGCTTTCGCCGGCGGCATCGGCACGCCGAACTTCGTGGGCGTCCTGCCCTATATCAAGGAGAACGCGATCCCTGCGGTCGGTCCGTATGCACCCTCCAACCAGGTCGGCGTGATGGAGAACCCCGACGTCTTCATGATCTGGCCCAACTTCATCGACGAGTTCGACGTCGCCGTGTCGTGGATGATGGAGAACGAGCCGGTTGAGTCGATTTCGCTCGTCCAGCAGGTCGGCGACGTGGGTGACGACGCTCTCGCGGGTATCGAGAAAGCGCTCGACGGCACTGGCGTCGACCTGACCACGATTCAGACCGTCGAGCCCACCACCACCGACTTCTCCGCCATCGCTCAGGCGCTCCGCAATGCGGACACCGAGATGGTCATGTTCATCGCCGGACCCGTCGTCGTAGGCCAGGTCATCCAGGCAATGGCCCAGATCGGCTACACGCCGCGTCTTCTCGGACAATCAGACATGACGGACGAGTCCTGGCTGAGCGAGTTCGGCGGCATCGGCGAGGGCATGATCGTCGCGACCAAGGTCGCTCCGTTCGGATCGGAAGACCCGCTCGTTCAGCAGTTCGTGGATGAGTGGACCGCCTCCGAGGGCTCGGCTCCCAGTATGTGGAATGCCGCAGGCTACACACAGGGCCTCGTGACCCTCGAGGCGCTCCGCACCGCTCCCGCCTTGACGCGCGACTGCTTCGAGTACGCGCTTGAGACGATGTCGGGCTTCGAGACCGGGCTCATCCCGCCAGTCTCGTTCTCGTTCGATTCGCGTCAGGGTACGAACGCGGTGGGCGTGGCGAAGATCGAGGACAGCAAGGTCGTTCAGGTCGCCCCGTTCCAGCTCGTTTCAGGCGAGTGACCTGAGCTACCAGGAGAAAGTCGGCGATCGTGAATCTCAACGGCCTCACCCAGATCATCGCGAGCGCCATCGCGACGGGTGCGCTCTACGCATTGCTGTTGTTCGGCATCCTGATCGTGTATCGGGTCAGCAAAGCTGTCAACTTCGCACACGGCGCGCTCGGAATGATCGCTGCGCTGATGACCTACACCCTTGCGGGTGAATCCGGGCTGCCGGTGTGGCTCGCGATCGCCGCCGGACTCGTCGTTGCAGCTTTCATCTCCTTCGCGACGGATCGGTTCATCCTCGAGCCGATCAGTCGCAAGGCAGGACGAGAAGGTCTCGACCTGGTTGTGACGCTCGGCATACTGCTCTTCCTCACCGCGGGGGCGGAGGCGCTCTTCGGAACCTCGACGAAGTCCTTCCTCCCCCTTGGCACGGATGTGCCGGTGGTGATCGGCGACCTGTACCTGAACATGAACCAGATCGTCGTCACTGTCGGGGTCCTGCTGCTCTTGGCCGGCTTCGCCTGGTTCCTCAACAAGACGCCGTCCGGCCTCGCGATGCGCGCCGTCGCCTCCGACCACTCGCTGGCTTCCAGCGTGGGGCTGAACGTCAGCACCGTGCGCGCTCTGACGTGGGGCTTTGCAGGTCTCACGGCCGGAATCGTCGGCATCGTCGTGGCCAGCCGGCTCTCGCTCGACGCCTACTACATGACGCCATTTCTGATCAAGGCGGTCATCGCCGGCATCATCGGAGGACTCGACCGCTTCGTCGCTCCGCTACTGGTCTGCTTCGCCCTCGCAATCTTCGAGGGGTGCGCGGCCTTCTTCCTCGGCACGAACTTCGCCGTTCCGGCGGTGTTCGTGCTCGTCATCCTGCTCCTGGCAATCCTGCCGAAGCGGTTCCTTTCCGAGAGAGGCGTGGTACGCGCATGACCGCTACGACACTCGAGACGTCGAACCCGACGCCTGCACGCGACAGCTGGGTGCTGCCCTTCACCGAACGCGCCAAGACCCTCGTCCGCCGCTCGCAGTTCGTCTCGCGTCGGCAGACCCTGATCGTCTCAATCGTCACCGGCGGTGTACTGCTGGCCGGGCCTTTCGTCCTCAACAACTATTGGCTCTATCAGGCCTCGATCCTCATCGCGTACTCGATTGCCGTGATGGGCGCTCGGGTGCTGTTCGGCATGGCAGGAATCCTCTCGCTCGCGCAGGCGACATTCGTCGGCATCGGCGCTTACACCGCAGCGATCGCGGCGAGCGTGTACCAGCTGATCGGCATCTACGAGCTTCTGCTCGTCATCGCTGTGTCGATGCTCGCGGCGCTGATCGTCGGCATCCCCGCTCTCAGGGTAAGCGGTCTGCGTCTCGCCCTGCTGACACTGGCGGTCGGCGAACTCTTTCAATGGCTGCTCGTCCAGGGCCGTTCGATCACCGGAGGCGCCCAGGGAATTCCAGTCGCCTCGTTCTATATTCCCGGGGTCGATACCACCGACCCGGTGTTCCTGTACGGCATGTGCGCGGTCTTCGCCGTGGTCGCCACCGCCACGCTCGGACATCTGCCTTTCACTCAGCTCGGACGCAATATGGCGGCGGTCCGCGAATCGCTTTTCGCGGCGCGAAGCGTCGGTGTTGCGGTCAACCAGACGAAGCTGATCGCGTTCGTGATCGCCGGGCTCTGCGCCGGCATCTCTGGATTTCTGGTGGCTCACACCTCGCAATCCGTAACACCGACGAACTACGACATGTTCTCGTCGGTCTACATCCTCATCGGGGTGATCCTCGGCGGAACGAGCTCGACCTATGGAGCGTGGCTGGGTGCGGCATACGTGTCGATCGTTCCGCCGATCTTCGCCGCGATGAACGCCGACCGTGTGTATGTCCTCCTTTCCGGCGCCCTGCTCGTCGCCCTGATCTACGTACTGCCCGGCGGACTCGTGCAGCTCGGGCACCTGACGCGAAGGTGGGTGACGGCCGCTCGCGGGCGCGGGCGCAGAGAGACCGTCGCTGTAGCGGCGGCCACTCCGAGCGGAGTAGACCGATGAGCGCGGTCATGGAGGTTACGTCGCTCGGTATGCGCTTCGGCGGTCTCGTTGCACTCCATGACGTGTCTGTCACGCTCGAGGGCCAGCAGGTCATCGGGCTGATCGGACCCAACGGGGCGGGGAAGAGCACACTGCTGAACGCCCTCTCGGGGTTCGGCACCCCTACGGAAGGCTTCGTGCGTCTGGACGGCGAGGAGACGACGAAGTTCACGCCACAGCAGTACGCAAAAGCCGGGCTCGTTCGCAGTTTTCAGACGGCTCAGCTGCTCGAAGACGAAACGGTCGTGAGCAACCTGCTGCTGGGCCGCCAGCGCTTCACGAAGGCCGGGCCGCTCCGGCAGATGTTCGGGTGGCCGACCCACGCGAGAGCGGAGCGGGCTTGGCTCGACCAGGCGTACGCCACGCTCGATCTGCTGGATCTCCTCGAATTCGCCGAGGCCAAGGCATCGTCGCTCTCTTCGGCGACGCGGCGCCTGGTCGAGATCGGTCGCGTACTGATGGCCGAGCCGCGAATCGTCTTCCTCGACGAGCCGGCGGCAGGGCTGGATGCATCGAGCCGCGAGCAACTCGCCGAGGTACTCCGCAGCCTGCCCGAACGAGCCGGGTGCTTGATCGTGCTCGTCGAACACGATGTGAACATCGTACGAAAGGCCTGCGGTCGCTGCATCGCCTTGTCAGCCGGTCACATCCTCGCCGACGGGCCCACCGAGGAGGTCCTTGATCGTCACGACGTACGCGTCGCCTACTTTGGAGAGTCGAATGCTGTCGCTTGAGCATGTTCAGGCCTGGTACGGCCGCACCCAGGCACTGTTCGACGTGTCACTCGAGGTGGTTCCCGGCGAAGTGCTCGCGCTCGTCGGCACAAACGGTGCCGGCAAATCGAGTACGATCCGTGCGACTCTGGGCTTGATCCACTCCAAGGGTACGGTGACGATGTACGGCACCGACGTAACGGCCTGGTCGACGCATCGACGGGTGCGCGAATTCAGCATCGGCGTTGTGCCCGAATCCAAGAGCCTCTTCCCTGCCATGACCGTGCGCGAGAACATGCTTGTTGGTCAGACGCGCACGAACGCGCGCAACCTCGACAGAGCGATCGGAGTCTTTCCGATGTTGGAATCGCGGCTGTCGACAGATGTCGGCGCTCTCTCCGGGGGACAACGGCAGATGGTCGCCCTAGCGCGAACTCTCATGCGTACGCCGCGGATCCTGCTGCTGGATGAGCCGGGGCTGGGACTCGCGCCGGTGATCGTCGACGACATATACGCGCGGATCCGACAGCTGCTGAACCCGGACCTGGCCGTCGTGCTCGTCGAACAGAGTGCTGCGCGGGTTGCGAGTCTGGCCGACCAGGTGCGCCTGATCTCCATCGGCCGCAGCGGTGATCAGGTGGCCGCCTCGGACGCAGAAGGACTCCGGCGCCTGGAAGCGATCGCGTTCGGCGGGTGATCACCTATTGCCCGGATCTGCGGTGAATGGTGTTACCATTTTGCCACTCCACCTGACTGCAAGGACCACGTGATCGAAGAGGATGCGTCTATGGCTCCCACCACCGTCGACTCCGCAATCACTGGCAGTGCCGACGCTTCGCTTCCAGAATTAGACAAGCCCGCGGCGTCGACGTCTCGTCCAGACGATGAAGGTGCCAACCCCGGCCGCTTCGACGATGAGATCTCGTCGGCACTGCGGGAGTTGGTCAACGCGCTGGAGCCTGGCGCGCGTCTGCCGAACGAGCGCGAACTCGCCGAAGATCTCGGCGTGAGCCGCAACGCCCTCCGCGATCGCGTGCGCCTTCTGGAGGCGGTCGGCGTGCTATCGCGACGACAGGGCTCGGGGACGTATGTCGAGAAATCGTTCAATCCTGATGGGCTCGTCTTCGCGATGGATCTTCTGGTCACGACGGGGCAGCTGAAGCACGCCGACCTGCAGTCCGTGCGTGTCGCACTCGAGCGTCAGGCGGCAGTGCAGGCCGCGAGCGGCGCGGCGGCACCCGAACTGATCGCCGAGATGCGCTCGGCTATCGCGGCACTCTCTGACAAGTACGACACGCCTGAGATGGTGCCGGACGACGTACGCTTCCACCGCGCGCTCGTCCGCTCGGCGAACAACCCGGCGCTCTCCTTTTTCGCGGATGCCCTACGCGGCGTGCTGGTGCGCGCCACAGAACAGGGCTCGATCAATTGGCGCGAGCAGCGGATCGGCAGGCGACTGCTCGTCGCTGTGCACGAAGACATCATTGACGCGATCGAGGAACGCGATCCCGTCGCAGCATCCAATGCCGTCGACGAGCATTTCGCACTGCACGAGCGCGTCGTCGGTCGAGCGGGCTTCGGCACCTAGTCAGCGCCCACAGCTGCAGCCTTGCGATCAGGCGGGATGAGGGGGCGCGCTCGTTCGATGCACGCGGCGATGACTCGTGACCAAGGATGCCGCCAGCATGAGTGCCATCTCGCAGAGGAGGCTTCCGAGGGCAGGCACAACCGCCAGAGGGCCAGCAACCTGCAGAGCCGTGGATGCCGCCAGCGCGTCATTCTTATAGCCCGCGGCCAGCGCCGCCGCGGGCCGCAGCGAACGCGCACGCCCGACGAACAGCACCCCCAGCCCGACACTCAAAGGTACCCGCGACGCGCCGGCCAGTAGGGCCAACAGGATCACGCCCGCTGACACGACCCCACCCGTCAGCGCGGCGTTGATCGCGCTGCCGAAGACGTACGTGGTGATGGTCATGCTCACCGCGACGATCGCCGTACGAACGTGCGCGGGTACGCGCCGGATGAGGCGTCCGAATACTATTCCCAGCGTGCCAGGAATGATGAGTCCCACGAGCATCGCGACGATCAGGCGCCCGATGTCGGTCGCTCCGCCGAAAATCACCACAGCGAGCACAGGGGTGATGATGAGACCGCACAGGTAAGCCAGAAGAGCGAAAGCCGTGATGGTCGACGGAGCCGTGCGGGCCGCCGTCGCATAGGCGGGCAGCCCCGCAGCGGTTGGCACGATGGCGAGCCAGATGAGCCCGATCGCCAGCGGGGTGGACTTCACTGAGTCGGGAAGGAAGATCCACGCTGCCAGGTAAGGAACCGTCGCTGCCGCGTGATGAACCACCAGCAGCCTCACGGCATCGGAGCGCTTCTTCGTATCAGTGAGCCAATCCGGGCTGAGGCCGCCGACAGCGGCCAGCGTCTGCGCGAATATGGCCGGCCAGAGGATCAGATTCGTGTCGAATCCGGCGGGGATGACGAGTCCGGAGCCGAGCCCGATCACCATTGCTGCAAGCAAGATGAACGTCGCCATGAGGCTTTTCACCAAAGACATGCGACCCCCGAGTGGTAGTACCAATCACTCTAGAGCCTCGGTAGCGAGAATGCTATTCGGCGATCAGCTCGACGGACACGTCCCACAGCCGAGCCGCGGCGACGGGGTCGAGAGCGTGCGGCACGACCCCGTGCAGGCCATCGACGATCTGCGTGACGATCGCGGCGGGGTGGCAGTCCTCGAAGTAGACCGGAGCGCCCGGGGTCAGCGGTGCCCGGGTGGCGACGTACACCGACGTCGCAGCCCCCTGCGCCGCCGATTTCGTCGGATAGCGTCGCTTCATGTCGGCGAGCACGGCCGGATCCCAGTGCCGCTGGAGGTTCGTCCAGATTCCGCCGGGCATGACGGCAGCCGCCGTGATGCCGTGAAGCGCCCACCGCTTCGTCACCTCGAGTGCGAAGAGGACGTTGGCCGTCTTCGACTGCCCGTAGGCGAGTCCGGCGTCATAAGGATCTCTGTCGAAGAACATGTCGTCGAAACGGATGCCGCTGGAGGCGTGACCGCTCGAGCTGACGGAGACGATCCGGGCGTCTCCGGCCTCGATCAGAGCCGGGAGCAGAGCCGTCGCGAGCGCGAAGTGACCCAGGTGGTTGACCGCCATGTGCATCTCCCAACCCCTCCCGGTCCGGAGTTCGGGGACGTGCATGATTCCGGCGTTGTTCACCAGCAGACCCAGCGGCCCCGACCATCCCGCGGCGAAGTCGCGCACGGAGACGAGATCTGCCAGGTCGAGTTTCGCGACGCGCACATCGCGGTTGCCGGTCGACGCGCGGATGGACTTCGCGGTGCGCTCTCCTGCCGAGATGTCCCTCACCGCAAGGGTGACGGTCGCGCCTGCGGAGGCCAGCGCGCGTGCGGTCTCGACGCCGATTCCTGAACTGGCACCGGTGACGATGGCAGTCCTGTCGCGCAGATCGAGCCCGTCGACCACTTCCATCGCCGTGGAGTCAGCCCCGTATGCAGCGGACATCAGCCGACTCGCGTGCTGGCGATCCCGCCATCGACGTCGAGGACCGTGCCGTGCACGAACGCCGCCTCGTCCGATACGAGGTAGCGGACGCCGAAGGCGATGTCCACCGGTCGGACGGGCTGTCCCGCGACCGTGACGGCGGTCATCGCGGCCAGTACGTCTGCACTTCCGGCGTTCCCCGGCGTGCTCGTCACGCCGGGCGCCACCGTGTTCACACGCACCCCGCTGGGCCCGAACTCCGCCGCCCAGGTGCGGGTCATCTGCTCGATCGCGGCCTTCGACCCGGTGTACATGGCTCCGAACGGAACGCCGACCCGCGACATCCACGAGCCGATGTTGACGATCCACCCGGCTCCCCGGCCGGCCATCGCGGGCGCCAGTTCCCCGACGAGCACGTGGGGCGCGCGCACATTGATCGCCAGCACGGCGTCGAGGTCGGCATCGGCCAGTTCCGGGGTCGGTGTCGCGGGGTAGATGCCGGCGTTGTTGACGAGGATGTCGACGCGGCCACCGAGCAGTCGCGTCGCTGTGGCAGCGAACTCGCGCACTTCCTCGTAGCTGCCGCCGAGATCGACGGTCACGGCGTGAGCGACGCCACCCGAAGCGGTGATCCGGTCCGCCACGGCCCGGGAGCGAACCGCATCGCGGCCGCTGATGATCACGGCGGCGCCCGACGCCGCCAGCACCCTGGCGATCGCCTCGCCGATCCCGCTGCTCGAACCGGTGACGATCGCCGTTCGCCCGGACAGGCGATGGTCGGTGGGGAGGGACGCGAGGACTTCTTCGTTGGACTGCATGGTCCATTCCTATCACACGCTGGACCGAACGGTCCATTCGTCTAGAGTGGGGTGATGGACGGGACGAAGATCACCGAGCGGGGCCGCCTGACCCGCCAGCGGATCATCGAGGCCACAGGCGAACAGATCCTCGCTTCGGGAATCGGTGGCACCACGTTGGACACGGTGCGGGCTGCGACGCTGACCAGCAAGAGCCAGCTGTTCCATTACTTCCCCCACGGCAAAGCCGAACTGGTGCGCGAGGTCGCCGAATGGGAAGGGCGGCAGCTCTGGGAAGCCCAGGAACCCGAGATCGACGATCTCGGCTCATGGGCGTCGTGGGAGCGATGGCGCAGCAGGCTCGTGGACTACTACATCGGCCGCGGCCGCTGGGCGTGCCCCATCGGATCACTCGCGACCCAGGCCGCCTTGACCGACCCCGACCTGGAGCGCGCGATCGCCGCAAGCATGCAGGCCTGGCGCGAGGCGCTGGCCGCCGGGGTGCGCCGCATGCAGGAGGCCGGAACAGTCGACAAGACCGCCGATCCCGACCGGATCGCGACGGTCATCCTCGCGGCGATCCAAGGCGGGCTCATCCTGAGTCAGCCCGAGCGGTCGGCCTGGCCTCTGGAGGCGGCTCTCGACAGCGCCCTCGCGCCGCTCCACATGGCGATCAACCACGAAGATCGGTGAACCGCCGCTGACCCGACGACCTCACTCGCGATGGAAGCGGCGATCGTCGTTCGCGTAGGCGTAGTAGAGGCCGATCAGGAGCCCTCCGCCGACGTAGTTGCCGAGCAGGACGATGCCGAGGTTGCCGAGGGCGGGTCCGATGTCGATACCCTCCTGCAGCCCCACGATCGAGAACAGGACGGTGTTGGCCACCGAGTGCTCGAAGCCCACGAACGCGAAGACGAAGACGCTGGCGATCATCACGAGCATCTTGCCGACATCGCTTTTGATCAGCCCGTTGTAGACGAGCAGCATCGCGAGGTTGATCATGAAGTTGCAGAAGATCGCGCGCACGAACAGGTCGCCCCATCCCGCGACGCCTTCGGCGAGATACGACAGCTTGTGGTCGACGGCTTGCATCATCTCGACGCCGACCTCGCCGTCGCCCAGCGTCGAGAACCTGACAAGGACCGCGACGAACAGACCGCCGACGATGTTGCCGGCGTAGCAGAGCACCAGGATGCGCATGAGGCGCCACCACGCCGCACTCCGGTAGTACGCACCCACCGTGACGATCATCATGTTCGACGTCAGCAGTTCGGATTTGCTGTAGTAGATGAACACCAGCGCGAACCCGAACACCACCGCGCCGACCATGTGACCGATGCCGTCGAGCTCCCCTCGCGCAATGTCATCGAAGGCCGCGAGGACCGCGTAGTAGGTCAGGTACATCACGCCGATGATCGCGCCCGCCATGGCCGCACGCATCAGGTAGATCCGGATCAGGGCACCACTCATGACCGTCTTGGTGTCGAGCGCGGTCAGCACGGTCGAAATGAACTGCTTGCCGGGGAACAGCTGACTCTGGTCGGTCATGCGGCTAGGTTGTCACGGATCCGGAGCCGCCTGCGGGTGTTCCTGAATCGCGAGAAGACGGGATCGTCGTTCGGAGGGCGGTCGAGGCGGCATCGGCGGGTCAGGTCACGCCGTGGCGTGCGCGGGCCGATAACGCAGGGCGATCGCACCCGACCGGAACTCCCGTCGATCGACCAGCTCGAGCTGGACACGTTCCTGCAGACCGGCGAGCAGAGTCGGCCCGTGTCCAGCGAGGACCGGCTGCACGACGAACTCGTACTCGTCGATGAGGCCCCGCTCCGCCAGCGCGAGGGGAAGTGTCACTCCCCCTACCCACAGACCCGCGCCGGGCTCCTGCTTGAGCTGCCTCACGGCTTCACCCACATCGCCTCGGAGCAGGTCGGCGTTCCAATCCGGTGCCTCCAAGGTGCTCGACACGACGTACTTCTTCGCCCGGTCGATGGCCTCGGCGAACGGGACCTCCGACTCCTTCATCCAGTCGGGCCACACGCCCGTCGGCGGCTTCCGCCACGCCGACTCCATCATCCCGTAGGTCACACGGCCGAAGAGAAGAGCATCCGCCCGTTCCATCTCCGTCGTCCAGTGGCGCATCGACTCCGCGTCCGGGGAAAGACCCGCCTCGTGGTGGACGCAGCCGTCGAGAGTCACGTTGATCGAGTATCGAAGCGGTCTCATCCCGTTACCCCGTTCCACGGACGGTCGCGTGCCATGGCGAAAGATTATCCCCGCAACGGAGCGTTCGAGCCGCCAGATGAATAGGTACGCCTGCGGGCTGAGCACGGAACCGCCGAGTGGCAAGCGGGCCTGTCAGCAATCAGGTCACCGTTTGGACGGGTCGGTCGCCGAGCGGCGCGGCTTCTTCGCCGCGCGGTGCCGAGCGGAGCGCCCTGCTCTCGTGAGCCACAGCTGCAGCAGTTCATCGTCGTCGATGTCGGATGGCGCCAGCGTGACGTAGGTCTTGCTGGGCGGGTCGGTGGGGGTGTGCCGCATGGGTTGAGCGCCGGGCCGAGCGAGGAGTTCATCTCTTTCTGCACCCTCGACCTTTATCCCGAACCCGCCCGGCGACAGGGAGACGAAGGGCAGTTCGTCGGCGTACCCGATGAAACTGCCCATCATCGCCCGCGTTCGTACGGGGAACGGCAGAGTGTCGCTGATCTCGATGAGACGCCTGCGGAGCGCGTCTACGGAAGGGTCGGTCACCGGCCCGGGCCGTCATCCGCGTCGAGCGGCGCAGACACGTGTTCGTATGTGGGGTTCTCGATCACGCCGAAGATGGAACCCCCGACTTCGGTCACCGTCGCGACCCGGATACCTCCTCCGACATCGGTTGCCCCCTCGCGCACCTTCGCTCCCTGCTCGAGCAATTGCCGCAGTGCGATGTCGACGTTCGCGACGCCCCAGTATGTGATCGGGCCATCCTCAGCCGATGCTGCCGGACGGAGGGCGAGTTCGTATCCCTGAACGAGGAAGCCGACATAAAAGGACTTGTCGAAGTACGGGTCGTAGCCCAGCACCGCCGACCACCACTTCTTCGACTCAGCCAAGTCTGGCGCAGGGTAGATGACCGTTCGAAGGCCGAGAAGCTTCATGACAGCCCTTCCTCTTGCAATGACATGATCAGCGAGGCGAGGTCAGTCGAACTGTAACGCCGCGGACCGACATCGGCCGCGCCTCCGAATACTCATCTCAGTGATCCGGCTACCGCGGCAACCAGAGGTCGTGCGCGAACATCGCTGCGAAAACGGCCTGCGACGCCGGCTCACACGTGTGTCAGGCCCCGGCCGCCATGTCCGTGAAGCGCGAGAAGTGGCCCTGGAAGGCGACCGTGATCGTGTCGGTCGGCCCGTTGCGGTGCTTCGCGACGATCAGGTCGGCCTCGCCGGCGCGCGGGCTGTCCTTCTCATACGCCGACTCGCGGTGCAGCAGCACGACCATGTCGGCATCCTGCTCGATGGAGCCCGACTCGCGCAGGTCTGACAGCGCGGGCTTCTTGTCGGCACGCTGCTCGGCACCGCGGTTCAGCTGAGAGAGCGCGACGACGGGCACTCCGAGCTCCTTCGCGAGCAGCTTGAGGGCACGCGAGAACTCCGAGACCTCCTGCTGGCGCGACTCGACGCGCTTGCCCGAGGTCATGAGCTGCAGGTAGTCGATGACCACCATCTTCAGACCGACGCGCTGCTTGAGGCGCCGGCACTTCGCACGGATCTCGACGAGGGTCATGTTGGGACTGTCGTCGATGTACAGCGGTGCGTCATTGATGCGCCCGCGGACGGACGCGATCGTCGTCCAGTCGCGGGAATCGAGCGTCCCCTTGCGCATGTTCTGCAGGGGCACCGATCCTTCGGCGCTCATCAGGCGCATCGCGATCTCGCTGCGCCCCATCTCGAGCGAGAAGAAGATCGTGGGCATGTCGTGCTTGATGGCAGCGGTGCGTGCGAAGTCCAGCGCGAGGGTGGACTTACCCATGGCGGGGCGGGCCGCGATGATGATCATCTGGCCGGGGTGCAACCCGTTGGTGAGCTGGTCGAGACCCGAGAAGCCGGTCGGAATGCCGGTCATCTGGCCGTCTCGCCCGCGGGCGGCCTCGATCTCCTCGACGGCGGCATCGACGGCGGTGAACAGCGGCACGTAGTCCTCCGCGGCATCCGCCCCCGTCACACCGTAGATCTCGGCCTGTGCGTTGTTGACGAGGTCGAGCGCTTCGCCCTCGCCGGCGTAGCCCATCTGGACGATGCGGGTACCCGCCTCGACGAGACGACGAAGCAGCGCGCGCTCCTGCACGATCGTCGCGTAGTAGCCGGCGTTCGCGGCCGTCGGCACGATCGAGGTGAGCGTGTGCAGGTAGTCGGCCCCGCCCGCGCGTTGCAGTTCGCCGCTCTTGATCAGCTCGTCGGTCACGGCGACGACGTCGGTCGGCTCGCCGTGGGAGTAGAGCGTCATGATCGCGTCGAAGATCAGCTCGTGCTTCGGGACGTAGAAGTCCGCCCCGCGCAGCGTTTCGATGACGTCCGCGACCGCGTCCTTCGACAGCAGCATGCCGCCCAGCGCGCTCTGCTCCGCCAGCAGGTCATGAGGGGGGGTGCGCTCAGGGCGCCGGGGTCCACCCAGGCGCTCCTCAGAGATGTCGGCGATCGACATGCACTTCCCTCCTCGACCCATCGTGATCGGGACGCGCGCGTGGGCGCGCAGATGACTGCGGTGAACGGGATGCCGGGCATCCGTTCTGCGTACTCTCAGCAGAGCACGTCCCTCCGACATCGTCTGCGACGACAATTCGGCACTGTCCCCGATGGGCCGAGCACCACGCTAGGCACGGGGTCGTGCCGGCGCAAATCACCCTGTGGATAACACTGTGGACAATCTGCGCGAAACGCCGTGCAGCTTGTGCATAACGTCTGTGGATAACTCCCCGACACGGCTCGGAGTCAACTTTTATTCCGCCTCCGACCAGCCCTTTTCATGGACACCGTGTGTGGATTCTCGTGTGGTTGAAGTGCTTCTTGAGAGTTGCGGCGCGTGCCGAGTTGTGCACAGGCCGTCCGTCCGCGGAACGACGGGACGGCGTCCCCCAGACGGGGGACAAGCCCTGGAGCGGGACGGCGGCGGTCCCGCCGAAGTTCGAAACAGGTGCTGGACACCGTGGCCGCAGAGGAGTAACTTCGTGGCTCCAGGCACCCGCGAAGTCGTATTCCACTCGGAATGCGCGATTAATCGTCGTGGAGGTGAACGTGGAAACCGCAGAATCGCATGGCCGTCACCGGCTCGTGCTGATCGCACTCAGTGCCGTCGGCGTCGCGTTCGCCTGGCTGGTCATCTCCCTCTTCGGCGGCATCGGCGCGTCCGACGCCCGCGCCGATGACTCCGATCCCTCCGGCCTCCTCGGCGGCGTCACGTCGCTCGTGGACGAGGTGGCGAGCGGCGCCACCGCCACCACCACCCAGGCCGTCACCCAGGCCGTCACCGCCGTGGTGGAGCCCGCCGCGGCCACCGTGACGACCACGGTGGCGCCGGTCGCCGCTCCGGTCGTCCAGGTCGTTCAGCCCACCGTCGAGCCCGTCGTGGCTCCCGTGGCACAGGTCGTCGCCCCCGTCACCCAGGTCGTCGCCCCCGTCACCGAGGCCGTGGCCCCGGTCGTCACAGCGGTCGAGACCGTCGTCGCCGACGTATCGGTCGGCGCCGTCGCTGCGCCCGTCGTCGATGCGGTCGCATCGGTTCCCGTGGTCGGCGGCGTGATCTCCACGCTGGGTGTGGACACGGCGGTCACCTCGACCGCGTCGACCATCGACCGGATCGTGGACACACTCACCGGGTTCGTGCCGGACGCCGGACCGGTGCTCTCCGCACCGCCCGTCATCGGTTCGCCCGTCCTAGGAACGTCACCGCTCGCGGGACTGGCCGCCACCGGCCAGCCGATGTCGTCGATGCTCCGCGGCCTCGCCGACCCCGCCGCGGTCGCGCACACAACGGCCACTCGTCAGGCTCTCACGTCGACCGCATCGACGGCGCCGCTCGCCTCAGACGCGTCGGCGTCGGCATCCGCATCTGTCACGCCCGGCGGCGGCTCCGAGCCGGCCGCTCCCACCCTCTTCCCCGGCCCCTGCGGCGTCGGGGGCATGTCCTCCGCGGGATCCGGCTCGTCCGGTTCCGGCGGCGCAGCCCTGCTCGCCTTCGGTCCGCTCCTCGTACACCGTGCCTGGGTACGTCGACGCGCACCACGGGATGATCAGGTGCCGCCCGCGCCCGCGGCATCCACTGACGTCTCTCCTGACTGACTGACGCCCGGCCGTCCTCGACGGCACGCGTCAACGCGCATTCGCGCATCCATTTCAGTCATCTCAAGGAGAAACATCATCATGAACATCCAGCTCAAGCGAGCCCTGTGGGGCACGCTCATCGCCGGGGGCATCACGCTCCTGGGCGCGTCGGTCGCCAACGCGGCCGAGACCACCGGAGAAGACGGCCTGCTGTCCGGCACCCAAGCGGTGCTCAACGTCGCCGTGCCGGTCACGATCACCGACAGCGCGATCTCGATCGTCGGCGACTCATCGACCTCGTCGGCTCCCGCCCCCGCAGCACCTTCGGCGCCCGCGCCGTCGGTGGAGACGAGCGGCGCCGACGGTGTCGCCTCGGGTAGCCAGGCCGTCATCGACGTGCAGGTGCCGGTGACGGTCAGCGGAGTCGCCGTCTCGGTGCTCGGCGACTCGTCGAGCACCCAGACCGCGCCGGCGCCCACAGCGCCGGCGCCCGCGGCTCCTGCTGTTCCGGCGGCTCCCGCTCCGCAGCAGGCTCCGGAGGCCACCACCTCGGGCGCCGACGGGATCGGCTCGGGAACTCAGGTGATCGCGCCGGTTCAGGTGCCGATCACGGTGGAGAACACCGCGGTCTCGGTCATCGGCGACAGCACGACGACGGATGCCGCATCCCCGGCACCTGCCGCCGCGCCGATCTCTACGGCCCCCGTCACGAACGGAGCCACGACGGACGGCTCCGACGGCATCCTCAGCGGCACCCAGGTGATCGCACCCATCACGGCACCCCTCACCGTCGCCGGAGACGCCATCTCCGTCATCGGGGACGCCACCAGCACGGGCGGAAACGCACCCGCGGGCCCGACCGGCACCACCGGTCGCACCGCCACGACGGACGGCTCCGACGGCATCCTCAGCGGCACCCAGGTGATCGCACCCATCACGGCACCCCTCACCGTCGCCGGAGACGCCGTCTCCGTCATCGGGGACGCCACCAGCACCGGCGGCGCCGGTGTGCCGTCGACCACCGGGGTTGCCACGCCCACGGCCACCACGAGCGGGGCGGGCGGCATCCTCGGCGGCACGCAGTTGGTGATCCCCGTCACGGCGCCGATCACCGTCACGGGAACGGCCGTCTCGGTCATCGGTGACAGCACGACCGAGACCGGTACGACCCCGGTCACGCCGACGACACCCACCACGCCCACCACGCCGGTCACCCCGGTTACGCCGGTCACCCCGACGACGCCGGTCACCCCGACGAACCCGGTCACGCCGACGAACCCGGTCACCCCGGGCACGACGACCACGCCGGCCGCCACGACCGCTTCTGCGGTGGTGCGTGCGGCAGCCGCCCAGGGTGGCGCACGCACCGCCTTGGCGGCCACGGGCGGCTCGGACGGCTGGTTGCTCGGCCTGCTGGGCATCGGCCTGACGCTGGCCGGAGCGGGGGCGTTCGCCGCCCGCCGGCGCACCGCGTGAGACACGTCGGGGACTGCGGCGCCTGGCCGCAGTCCCCGACGAATCACCGTGGAAACAGCGGATGCCGCGGACCCTGGTGGGTCCGCGGCATCCGCGGTTCATCAAGGCTGCGCAGAACGCAGCTCGGCGGAACTACTTCGCAGCGACCACCGAGAGGGTGATCACGGCGGTCAGATCGTCGCGCAGACGGATCGTGGCCTCGTGCTCGCCCACCGACTTGATCGGCGACGTGATGTGGATCTTGCGCTTGTCGAGGTCACCCAGACCGGCGGCCTTGACCGCGTCGGCCACGTCACCGGTCTTGACGGAACCGAACAGACGCCCTTCGGCACCCGCCTTGACCGACAGCTTGACCTTGTTGGACTCGAGCGAGTCCTTCAGCGCCACAGCCTCTTCGTGGTCGTGGATCGCGCGGGAGTCGCGGGCGGCGCGGATCGACGCCACCTGCTTCTCGCCACCGCGGCTCCAGGCCACGGCGAAGCCCTGGGGGATGAGGTAGTTGCGGGCGTACCCGTTCTTGACCTCGATGACGTCACCGGCGCTTCCGAGCCCGGCGACCTCGTTCGTGAGAATCAGTTTTGCCATGTCGGTGCTCCTCAGCGGCCAGCGCCGGCGTACGGCAGGAGGGCCATCTCGCGAGCGTTCTTGATCGCCTTCGCGATCAGACGCTGCTCCTGCACCGACACTCCGGTGATACGACGGGCGCGGATCTTCCCACGCTCCGAGATGAACTTGCGAAGCGTGGCGACATCTTTGTAATCGATGAGTCCGACGCGGATCGCCTTCGCGGGGGCGGCGTTCTTGCCACCCTTGAGGCGGGGCTTGCGGCGGTCGCCGCTCGACTTTCCAGCCATTGTCTTCCTTCAGTGAGTTTGTCGGATGCTGCGCTCAGCGCGTGACGCGGGAACGCGGCATCCGGAATCTGTAATCAGAACGGGGTGTCGTCGCCGTAAGAGCCCGGAGCGCTCCAGGCGTCGGCGCCGCTGTTGGCGTTACCGCCGGTGGAGGACCCGGGGGTCGACCACGGCTCGTCGGCGACCTGCTGGGGGCGGGACTGTTGTCCGCCTCCACCGCCGCCACCGCTCGCGGCACGCGTGATCTGCGCGGTCGCGTATCGCAGCGACGGGCCGATCTCGTCGACCTCGAGCTCGATGGAAGTGCGCTTCTCGCCTTCCTTCGTCTCGTAGGACCGCTGCTTCAGGCGACCGGTCGCGACGACGCGGGAGCCCTTCGTCAGCGAGCCGGCGACGTGCTCGGCGAACTCGCGCCACACCGACGCGCGGAGGAACAGCGCTTCGCCGTCCTTCCACTCGTTGCTGGCACGGTCGAAGTTGCGCGGCGTCGACGCGATCGTGAAGTTCGCGACGGGGAGTCCGCCCTGCGTGTAGCGCAGTTCGGGATCAGCCGTGAGGTTGCCCACGACGGTGATGATCGTCTCGCCGGCCAACGGGCTACGCGTCCTGCTTGACGGGCTTGACGGGACGAGCGGCCTTGCGGGCCGCCTTCTCGTCGGCGCGCTGCTTCTCGGACGCGATCATCGCGATCGCCTCTTCGGCGCGGAGCACCTTGGTGCGCATGATGGTCTCGTTCAGCTTCAGCTGACGGTCGAGCTCCTGCGTGGCTGCGCTGGTCGCCGTGAAGTTGACGACGGCATAGATGCCCTCGGTCTTCTTGTCGATCTCGTAGGCGAAGCGTCGCTTGCCCCACACGTCGACCTTCTCGATCGTGCCGCCATCGTTGGTGATGACCTTCAAGAACTTGTCGAGGCTCGGGGCGACGGTGCGCTCATCGATCTCGGGGCTCAGAATGACCATGAGTTCGTACTGGTGCGTCACTAACCCACCTCCTTCGGACTAGAACGGCTGTCGGGCATTTCCCGGCAGCAGGAGGGTGTGTGCACGTGTCACGGGCTTCTGCGGACTGGGCCGCCGCCGGACAACCTTCACATCGTACCGGATGTCGGGCATCCGCGCGATTCCGGCCGATTCGACCGTGTCAGGAGTCTTCGCCGGGCGTCGGGGCGGAGGGCTATCGGCCGGGCCCGCCGAGGCGGTAGAAGAGGAACGGGATCGCCGAGATCACGCAGCTCACCGCGGGCACCAGGGTGATCGCGATGAACACCGTGTTCTGCATCGAAGGCGTGATCTCGACGCCGGCCTCGTACCCGGCGAGCACGATGAAGACGCCGAAGACGAGAACGGCGAGCGCGCTCATGACCTTCGACACGAACGTCAGCGTCGAGAACGAGATGCCGTCGTTGCGCACACCCGTGCGCTGCTCGATGTCGTCGACGGCATCGGCGATCATCGTCGTCTGCACGACCACGAAGACGCCGAGCGTGAGTCCGGTCAGGAAGATGAAGACCATCATCCAGATGATGTCGTCGAAGCCGACGACATACATCAGCACGTAGAAGAGCGCCCCGGCGGCGGAGCTCCAGAGGATGAGCGACCGCCCGCTCATCCGACGGAGCATCAGCGGTGTCAGGAACGACGAGAGCACCATGCCCACGATGATGGCTGCGCCGATCAGCGTGAAGTACCCCTCGTCGCCGTACGCGATGACGACGAACACCGCGCCACCGGCCTGCACGATGTAGCGCCCGAAGCCGAGCACCGAACCCAGCAGCACCATCAGCAGCGGGGTGTTCTGGAACAGCGTCGAGAACAGCTCGCGGAACGTCAGGCGCCCCCGATCGCCGAGCGCCTTCTCACGGGTGTTGACGAAGGCCAGCAGGTACATCCCCATCCCCAGGACGGATGCCGCGGCCACCGCCAGGGTCCATCCGGTCGCCGTCGTCTCGGGCGAGAAGCTCAGAGCCAGCGCGAGCCACGGCATGCCCAGGGTTGCGAGCCCCAAGGCGATCGCTCCGAAGGCGCGCACGTGGGAGATGACCCGGACGCGTTCGGACGAATCGGGGAACGCCGACCCGATGAGTCCCCAGAAGGGCACGTCGCACACCGTGTAGGCGAAGCCCCAGACGAAGTAGCAGATGCCGAAGAACAGCAGCTTGCCCGCCTCGGAGACGTCGGGAATCGCGAACAGCAGCGTCGAGAGCACGGCCACCGGGACCGCCGAGAAGAGCACATACGGGCGCATCTTGCCCCACCGACTGCGGGTCATGTCGACGATGCTGCCCATGACCGGGTCGCTGATCGCGTCGGCGAGCTTGGCGATCGTGATGATCGCGGTGACCACGACCATGCCCTCGACGCTGATGCGCGCGTACTGCAGCAGGTACACCAGCAGGAAGGTCGTCACCGTGGTCAGGACGATGTTCTGGCCGAAGCCGGCGACGACGATCGAGATGCGCTGGGTGCGCGGTCTCAGCACCCGCGCACCGCTCGGCGCGCGCACACCGGTCTCGGTCATCTCACGCCTCCAACCGGATCGTCTTGATCTCGAACGGGCCGAACGTCACGTGCGCCAGGTCGATGACCTCGTCGCCGTCGACCGGTGCTTCGAGAAGGTCCGTCTCGGTCACGCGCCGGTGGGGAAGCGTCGTGCGCAGGGACGTCGTCGCACCCGTGCCGAGGCTCTCGTACAGTCGCAGGATCACGCCGCGTCCATCCTCGGCCGGCTTGATGGTCTCGACCAGAACCGCGCCCCCCTCGACCTCGACGGCGCTCGGGAAGGCGGGGGTGTCGCCGACCAGCAGCGGGTTGTTCAGCCGATATCCCTCGGCGATGACGGTCGCGAGGTCGCCTGGTTCGAAGGGCGTGAACGCGTATGTGAAGCGATGGCTGCCACGGTCGGCGGTCTTGTCGGGGAAGGTCGGCGAGCGCAGCAGGTTCAGACTCACCAGGCCGTTCTTCGCGCGGTGCCCGTACTTGCCGTCGTTCAGCAGGGCGAACCCGCCGCGGTCGTCCTGCACGGCCAGCCACTTGTGCGCGCACACCTCGAACTGCGCCCTCTCGACGGAGTCGCGCTCGGTGGTCGGGCGTGCGATGTGACCGAACTGGATCTCGCACAGCGCCTCGTCGCCGTAGCGCGCGGGGAAGAACTCCGCGCGCAGCATCCGGTGCTTCTCGTGCCAGTCGACGACCGTCTCGAACCGCGCCACCGCGCTTTCGGCTTCGAGCACGATGCGCTGATGAATCGTGACCTTGGGCTCGCGATACACCTGATAGCGGACGACCCGGGGGCCCTCGAGGGCCGTGCGCACCTCGGCGGCGGCAAGGGTGACCGACGGCAGATCGCGGTAGCCCTGATCGATGTCCCAGGCGTCGAACGGGAACTGGAACGGATCACGGAACACGATCAGCCGGTTCAGTCCCGCGCCGGCGTGCTCGGCGCCCGCCGCATCCACGCACGATGCGATCTCGCCGGTCGCATCGAAGCGCAGGGTCAGCAGCCCGTTCGTCATCGTGTCCGTCGTGAATCCGAGCTGCGGGGCGGGCGGAGCAGGCAGGAGAGCGGATGCCGCGTACGGCCCGACCTCGGCGAGCAGCCATTCTCCGCCGACGGCCACGTACTCGCGCCGGGCGATCCCCGTGAGGTTCACCGCGGTGGGCGCAGGCGGGGCATCCGTCGCCGACCCCTCACCGAGCCGCGCGACCAGCCCGGCGGTGTGGGCGTCGAGCTCCGCGTCCACCGCGCGGTAAGCCTCGAGCGCCTCCGCATTGACCCGGGCGATGGAGGAGCCCGGGATGATGTCGTGGAACTGGTTGAGGAGCACCGTCTTCCAATGCGCGTCGAGGGCGCGGGCCGGAAGGGTGTGCGCCACCTCCGATGCCGCGTCGGCGAGCACGGTGAGCGCCTCGGCGTCGTGCAGCTTGCGCTCGAGCACGCGGTTGTACTTCTTGATGGCGGCCTGCGTCGTGTACGTGCCCTGATGGGTCTCGAGGTAGAGCTCGCCGACGTGGGTATGGGTGATCTCGCGCTGCTCGAGCGCCCGGAAGAAGCTGTCCGCGGTCGCGTACTTCACTTTCGGCAGTCCGTGCAGATCGCGCTCGCGCCGCGTGACCTCGAGGTGCACCTCGCCGGGTCCGCCACCGCCGTCGCCCGCACCGTAGACCAGGAGGGCCGTGTCGAGCTCGCGCTCCGGATACCGGCGCACACCCGCGAGCAGTCCGTCCGCGGCTCCGCGGCTGTTGTAATCGCCCTCGGGCGGCATGTGCACGAGCACGGTGGACCCGTCGATGCCCTGCCACCGGAAGGTGCGGTGCGGGAAGACGTTCACCTTGTTCCACGTGAGCTTGATCGTCTGGAACCAGTCCATGCCGCTCTTACGGAGGATCTGCGGCAGGTTGCCGTTGTAACCGAACGTGTCGGGCAGCCAGCAGAGGCGCATGTCCTCGCGGGAGATGCCGAACTCCTCCTCGAGGAACCGCCGGCCGTGCAGGGCCTGTCGCACGAGCGACTCACCGCTCGGCAGGTTCGTGTCGGGCTCGATCCAGAACGCACCCTGGAGTTCCATGCGACCGGAGGCCACGGCATCCTTCATGCGGTCGAACAGCGCAGGATGCTCGAGCTTCATCCACTGCATCTGCTGCGGCTGACTCGTACCGTAGATGTAGTCGTCGGAGCCGTCGATGTTGCCCAGCGCACGCGTGTAGGTGCGGGCCGCCTTGCGACGCGTCTCGCGCAGCGGCCACAGCCACGCCATGTCGAGGTGGCCGTGCCCGATCGCGCTGTACAGGAAGGACTCCTCGCTCGGCGACGAGAGAGCGGGAGCGAGGGTCGCGCGAGCCGCGCGGGGGTCACCGCGGCGGAACTGCGCATATGCCGCGTGCAGCGTGCGGGTCAGCCGCGCCGCGAGGACGGTGTCTTCGGTCGCGTCGGCGAGCACGGCGAGCGTGAGGTAGTCGTAGTAGAGGTCGAACACGACGTCATCGCGGCGGGCCAGGCGCGCGCCGTGGAACACCGGCCGGCCGACGTCGTACAGCAGCCATCCGTTGTAGGTGACGTCGGCGTAGAAGTCGACGCGCCCGTCCTCGGCGGGAACACGCACCTCACGGTACTGTCCGCCGGCGTGCGGGAGATCGCCCTGGATCCACACGGTGCTCACGGAGTCGAGCACGTCGCCCCCGACGGAGTGGACGAGGCCCTCGCCGCGGATGCCGAGCATGACGACCGGGGGCGCGGCGTCAGCGTCGGGCACGGCGGGCACGGCGCCGGTCACGTGAAGCCACGCGCAGTCGAACGTGGCGCCCCAGGCCGTTCCGGGCGTGATCGGCCGGAAAGCCGTGTGGTCGATGTCGGCGAACGCCACCGGCTCGTCGGAGGTCAGGATCTGGGCGCGCAGCGGCGCGATCGTCGTGTAGATGCCGTCGCGGATCCGCAGGATGCGCCGGTACTCGGCCGGCTGCCGGCCGGCATAGCCGAGAAGTTCCGCCACCAGACCGGGCATGCCCCATCCCTTCGACCCCGCACCGCCGTGGTGCGGGATCGAGGCTACACGGATGCCGATCCGACGGCCGGTGGGGGGTCCTCGAACGCGCACGGGTAGCGTGGCTGACATGGAGTGGACCTCGGATGTCGCGGCCGGAACCTGGATCCGCGAGAGTCTCGACCCGGGCCTGGGGACATCCATGCACGGAGTGGTCCCGAGGGGCTTCGCCGCCTACGCCCGCATCTTCCACCGTGCGCACGCCGGCCGGCTCCCCGGCCGGGCGATGCCGACGCCGGACGAATGGGTGCAGATGCGCGACGGCGAGCGCGAACGGCTCTCCGCGCTGATCCGGTACGAGCCCACGACGTGGGCCGAGACCGCGGCCGCGTTCGGCACGCGCATGCACCCCGAGGCGCAGTGGAACCGGCTCGTCCGCAGCCGCGACGATTGGCGGCGTGTCCGCGCACCCGACGGCCGCGAGTTCGACGCCCCACGGGAGGGCCACCTCGACCCCGACCTCCTCGCGACCATCGCCGGGCACCTCGCCGGGCACACGGGCACACCCGGCGACGGGTACTTCGGGGTCTGGAACGGGTGGGGCGGTTTGCTGGGGTTCTACGGCGAGACTCCTTCGCGCACGTTCCTCCAGGTGACCCGCGACGACACGTCCGATGCCCAGGGCGGGGAAGCGGATGCTGCGTCCGACGACGCCCTGCGACGCGCCGCCGAGTCGGCGCTGCTCAGTCAGCACAACGCGATGCTGGGGCGCAGCATCCACGATTCGTTCAACACGGTGCTGGGTCGTCCGTCCTGGCAGCCGGGCATCCTGCCCGACGCGGTCTCGTCGGGCGCTCAGCTCGACCTGCCCGGCCGCGCGCACATCCTGTTCCGCGGCGGAATATCCGAGCTGGCTCGACCGGATTGGCCGTCGCACGTGCCGTGGCGCGATGTGGAGGCCGAGGCCCGCGGATTCGCGCCCGACCCGGAGTCGCCGAGTCTGATCTGGCCGGCCGACCGCGCGTGGGTGGTCGTGACCGAGGTCGACTTCGACTCGACCATCGTGGGGGGCAGCGCCGAGGTGATCGCCGAACTGTGCGGTGACCCTGCCCTGGAGGCCCTGCCCCTCCGCGCGGGCGCCGACCTCACTTGGGACGGCGACGAGGTGAACCGATGAGCGCCTTCGACCCGCGACCGTTGACCGAGCCGATCGATCGCGCCGCCGTGCGTGAGTTCGTGCGCGCCGGACGGGCAGAGGGACGCCTGCCGGGTGCCTGGAGCTCGGCCACCGGCATCCTCGCGCTCGTCTTCTTCGGCGTGGTCGTCCTCGTCGTCGGAAGCTTCTTCCTCACCATCGTCGGCAGCGTGATGAGCTCGATGGCCTCCTCGGGCGGTGCGGGCTTCTCCCTCCTGTTCCTCATCCCGGTCCTCGCGGTCGGCGCGATCGCCGCGCTGATCGTCGTCTTCGCCGTGCGCGGTTCCCTCGGCGCGGGCGGGCGCTGGTACCGGATGTCGCGCTTCGCTCAGGCCAACGGCATGACCTACCTCCCCGCCGTCACGGCGCCCGGTCTGCCGGGGATGATCTTCTCCCTCGGCAGCTCCCGCGCGTCATCCGACGTCGTGCGCGGCGACCGCCCGCGCTTCGCCGAGTTCGCCAACTACCGGTACACGACCGGCTCGGGCAAGAACCGCACCACGCACAAGTGGGGGTACGTGGCCATCAAGCTCGACGTGCCGCTGCCGCACATCGTGCTCGACGCCCTCGGCAACAACGGACTCTTCGGCTCCAACCTCCCCGCGGCCTTCGATCGCGACCAGCGTCTGGGCCTCGAAGGCGACTTCGACAAGCACTTCGCGCTGTACTGCCCGGAGGGCTACGAACGCGACGCCCTCTACCTCTTCACGCCCGACATCATGGCGCGGTTCATCGACAACGCTGCCGCACTCGACGTCGAGATCATCGACGACTGGCTGTTCCTCTACGCCAAGCGGGATTTCTCCACGCTCGACCCCGCCACCTGGGCATGGCTCTTCTCCGTCGTGGGGGCGTTGTTGGACAAGCTGGCGCAGTGGGCGCGCTGGCGCGACGAGCGACTGACGACGGATGCCTCGACCGCGGCGATCTCTGCGCCCGAGGTCGCCTCGGTGTCGGACGGCACCCCGGGCGCGGCATCCGCTCTGCCGTTCGCCCCACCCCCGCAGGTGCTGCGCCCGCCGCCGGGCGTCGCGATGCCGGGGCGCCGCCTGAAGCGACGGTTCCCCGTCGCCGCGATCGTCATCTTCGCGCTGTTCGGCATCTTCTGGTTCGCGATCCAGTCGGGTGTGCTGGCGGCCGTCTTCTCGCGCTGATTCCGCGCGGGGGCCTGCTCAGCGGTCCCGGGTGCGGCGGGACGTGAGGCGCTGGATCGGGGACGTCAGGAGCAGCAGGAACATGGCGTAGTAGCTCACCGCGGGCACCGCCACCGCCACGATCAGGGCGACGGCGAACAGCGCCACGAGGATCAGGTCGACGCGCAGTCCCACGCGCAGCCGGTCGTCGGGGATGCGATGTACCTGCGGATGCCGCGTCAGGTAGAGCTGGATGAACAGCATCAGCAGGCTGGTGATGAGCATCGAGCCGATGTACAGGACCTTCTGGAGGGTGTCGGTCTCGAGCTGGCCGACCACCGCCGTCGCGATCGGGAGCCACACGATCGTGAGCATCCAGGCCATCGTCAGCCAGATGAGCCCGTTCGTCACGGCCGTCACCCCGGCGAACTGGCGGTGGTGACTGACCCAGAAGTTCCCGATCACCGCGAAGCTGAGCACGAACGCGAACAGCGCCCCCGTGTTCTCGTTCCACCACTCCACGGTGCTCTGATCACTGGACGCCGCCTCGCCGACGCTCTCCATGAGCGGAAGGATCAGCAGCGTCATGGCGATGGCCACCACCGCGTCGATGAACGCCTTGGCCCGCTCGGCGCTGTAGAGCTGGCCGGCCTCCGTGTCCGCCTCATCCTTCGCCGTCATGGCTCAGATCCTCGCACACGGCGTACGCGGCTCACCTGCCCCGCCGGCCCCGATCCTCAGAGCCCGCGCGTCGCCTGCCACTCCCGGCGGCGCACAGCCTGCTCGATCGGGTCGGGCACGGGCAGTGAGGTGAGCAGACGCTTGGTGTAGTCGTCCCTCGGGTCGGTCAGCACCTGCACCGTCGTGCCCTGCTCGCGGATCGTGCCCTGTCGCAGCACCACGATGCGGTCGGCGACCTGGTCGATGACGGCCAGGTCGTGACTGATGAACAGGCACGCGAAGCCGAACTCCGCCTGCAACGAGGCGAAGAGCTCGAGCACCCGCGCCTGCACGGACACGTCGAGCGCGCTGGTGGGCTCGTCGGCGATCAGCAGCTTGGGGTCGAGCGCAAGTGCCCGGGCGAGGGACGCGCGCTGGCGCTGGCCGCCCGACAGCTCGTGCGGATAGCGGTCGCCGAAGGTGACGGGCAGACGGACGGCGTCCAGCAGCTCGTCGACCTTGCGGCGGGCGGTGCGCGGATTGCCCGCCCGACCGTGGACGATCAGCGGCTCGGCGACGCACTCGGCGATCGTCAGGAGCGGGTTGAAGCTCGTGGCGGGGTCCTGGAAGACGAACCCGACATCGGGTCGCAGCTTCTTGAGGTGCCTCGGCTTGGCGCCCCGCATCTCCACACCGAGCACCTTGAGCGATCCATCGAGCACGTCGGTGAGGCCGACCATCGCCCGGCCGATCGTGGTCTTCCCCGACCCGGACTCGCCGACCAGGCCGAGCACCTCGCCCGGTCCGATCCAGAAGTCCACGCCCTTCACGGCCACGACGCCGGGTGATCCCAGTCGCCCCGGGTAGCCGATCTGCACGGCGGATGCCACGACCAGGCTGCCCTCGGGCGGCGATGTGGGCGCAGCATCCGTCAACGACTGCGTGGCGCTCTTGCCGCGGCCGACATGGGGCACCGCGGCCAGCAGCTCGCGCGTGTAGGCCTGTGCGGGATGCGCGAACAGCTCGCGCACGGGCGCCTGCTCGACGATGTCGCCCTGGTACATCACGACCACGCGATCGGCGAGGTCGGCCACCACCCCCATGTTGTGGGTGATCAGCACGATCGTCGCCCCGAACTCGTCGCGGCATGCGCGCAGCAGCTCGAGGATCTCAGCCTGCACGGTGACGTCGAGCGCCGTCGTCGGCTCGTCGGCGATGATGAGACGCGCGTCGAGCACGAGCGCCATCGCGATCACGACGCGCTGCTTCTGCCCGCCCGAGAACTGGTGCGGGTAGTCATCGACGCGCTTCTCGGGATCGGGGATGCCGACCCGGCGGAGCACGTCGACCGCCCTCGTCTTCGCCTCGGCGGCCGAGAGCTTCTCGTGTGCGCGCAGCCCCTCGGCGATCTGCCATCCGACGGTGTAGACGGGGTTCAGCGCCGTCGACGGCTCCTGGAACACCATCGCCGCGTCGCGACCGCGCATCTCGCGCAGCTGCGCCGGCGTGGCGTGCACGATGTCGGTGTCGCCTTCGCGGCCGGTGATGATCACCGCGCCCGACAGGGTCGCCGTTTCGGGCAGCAGCCCCAGGAGCGTGTTCGCCGTCACGGTCTTGCCCGAGCCCGACTCTCCGACGATCGCCAGGACCTCGCCGGGGCGCGCCTCGAGCGAGATGCGCGAGACCGCGACCACCGGGTCGCCGTCGGTCGCGAACGTGACGGTGAGGTCGTCGACACGCGCGACGGGAGCCCCCGCCGATGGGGGGACGGATGCCGAGACAGCGGCGGCGCTCATGACACACCCTTCGCCCGGCGGCGTGTCCGCAGCCGGGGGTCGCTCAGGTCGTTGATGCTCTCGCCCATGAGGGTGATCCCGAGCACCACCAGGACGATCGCGATACCGGGCGGGATCGCGGTCCACCAGATGCCACTGGTGACGTCGGCGACGGCTCGGTTGAGGTCGTAACCCCACTCGGCCGCCACGGTCGCCTCGATGCCGAACCCGAGGAAGCCGAGCCCCGCCAGCGTCAGCAGCGCCTCGGAGGCGTTCAGTGTGATCACGACGGGCAGCGAGCGCGTGGAGTTGCGCAGCACGTGACGGATGAGGATGCGGCCGGTCGGCACGCCGATGACCCGCGCCGACTCCACGAACGGCTCGGCCCTGACCCGGACGACCTCGGCGCGGATGACGCGGAAGTACTGCGGGACGAAGACGACCGTGATCGAGAGGGCAGTGGCGAGGATGCCGCCCCACAGGGTGGACTGCCCGCGGCTGATCACGATCGACATGACGATCGCCAGGAGCAGCGAGGGCAGCGCGTAGATCGCGTCGCATACGACGACGAGCACTCGATCGAGCCACCCGCCGAAGTAGCCGCTCACGAGTCCCAGGAAGATGCCGAGGAAGATGGAGAAGGCGATCGCGCAGATGATGACCAGCAGCGCGGTCTGCGCTCCCCAGATCACGCGCGAGAACACGTCGAACCCGCTCACGGTCGTGCCGAGCAGGTTGACGGAGTTCGGCGGCTGCTGGGTTCCGAACTTCACGCCGTCGACCGCCTGCTGGGCGAAGCTGTAGGGCGCGATCCACGGCGCGAAGATCGCGGTGAGCAGGAACACCACCATGATCACGAGCCCGATGACGAGCATCGTGCGCTGCAGGCCGACGCTGCGCCGCAGGTGCGACACGATCGGCAGCCGGTCGCGGAGCGGGATCCTCCGGGAGGTGAGGACGGCGCCGGGGGTCGCGGCCGGGGTCGCGGCATCCTGCGCCTGCGGTCCTGTGGGCGTCTGCTCGGACATGTCAGTACCTCACTCGCGGGTCGATGACCGCCGCGATCACGTCGACGATGAAGTTGGTGAGGGCCACGACGACGGCGATCACGACCACGATGCCCTGCACGGCGACGAAGTCCCGGGCCTTGAGGTACTGCGACAGCATGAACCCGATGCCCTTCCACTCGAACACCGTCTCCGTCAGCACGGCGCCGGAGAGCAGCAGTGCGATCTGCAGGCCGATGACCGTGATGATCGGGATGAGCGCGGGCCGGTAGGCATGCTTGGTGACCAGGCGGTATTCCCCGACGCCGCGCGAGCGTGCCGAGGTCACGTACTGGGCGCCGAGGGTGCCGATGACGTTCGTGCGAACGAGTCGCAGGAAGATGCCGGCGGTGAGGATGCCGAGCGCGAGGCCAGGAAGGATCGCATGCGTGAGGACGTCGCCGATCGCGTTGCCGTCGCCGAGCCGGATCGCGTCGATCAGGTAGATGCCGGTGGGGGCATCCAGTCCCTGCAGCTTCAATTCGGTGCGCGTGGAGGCACGGCCGGCGACCGGGAGCACGCTCAGCCAGATGGCGAACACGAGCTTGAGCAGCAGGCCGACGAAGAAGATGGGTGTCGCGTAGCCGAGGATGGCGGCGATGCGCAGGACGGCATCCTGCCAGCGGTCGCGGCGGTAGGCGGCGATCAGGCCGAACGGGATGCCGATCAGGAACGCGACGATGAGGGCGTAGAAAGCGAGTTCGAGGGTCGCGGCACCGTATTGGAGGATGACGTGCGTGACCGCTTGGTTGTCGGTCAGGGTCGTCCCGAAGTCTCCGCGCAGGACCGCGCCGAGGTAGTCGAGGTACTGCACGATCAACGGGCGGTCGTAGCCGGCGGCGGCGACGCGCTCGGCCAGCTGATCGGGAGGAAGACGGCCGCCGAGCGCCGCCGTGATCGGATCCCCGGTGATGCGCATCAGGAAGAACACGACCGTCACGAGGATGAAGACCGTCGGGATGACGAGGAGAAGGCGGATGAGGATGTAGCGCCAGAGCCCGCCCGAGCGGGCTTTCACCGGCTGAGCGACGATATTGGCCGCATCGACGGCAGTGACCATGCGTGAACCTTACTGAGAGAACGATCCGGTACCGGACGCAACACGGGCCGGGGGGATCCCCCCGGCCCGTGTCGGTGCGCTACTTGTGCAGCGGTGCGTATCGGAACTTGAACGAGCCGTCGAGGGTCGCGCCCTCGACGTCGGCGCCCACGACCGCGACCTGCTTGCCCTGGAGCAGCGGCAGCGTCGAGAGGTCGGCGGCCACCAGATCCTGGATCTTGCCGATGTCGGCGGCGCGCGTGTCGGCGTCGGTCTCGGTCGCCTGGGTCGAGATGAGCTCCTGCACCTCGGCGTTGTCGTAGTGGTTCACGAGGAAGTTGTCCTTCGTGAAGAACGGCGACAGGTAGTTGTCGGCGTCGGAGTAGTCCGGGAACCAGCCGAGCTGGTACGCGGGGTACACGTCCGCGGTGCGGTCCTTGGAGTACTGCACCCATTCGGTCTGCGCGAGGTTGACGGTGAACAGGCCGCCCTCCTCGAGCTGCGACTTGATCGCCGCGTACTCGTCACCCGACGACGGCCCGTAGTGGTCGCCGTTGTACTGCAGGTTGAGCACGACCGGGGTCGTGACGCCTGCGGCCTCGAGCGTCGCCTTCGCCTTGTCGGCATCCGGAGCGCCCGCGCCGTCGCCGTACAGGCCCTTGAGCGCTTCGTTCGCGCCCGTCAGGCCCTGCGGCACGTACGAGTACAGCGGGGAGTACGTGTCCTTGTACACGTCGGTCGCCAGCGCCTCGCGGTCGACGAGGTCGGCAGCGGCCTGACGGACGGCGAGCGCCTTGGCGGCGTCGGCGTCGGCCGTGGTCGCGCCGTACGGCATCGTGTCGAAGTTGAACGTAATGTAGCGGATCTCCCCGCCGGGACCATCGACGACCTTGACGGCGTCATCCGTGGCCAAGTCGGCGATGTCGGTCGCACTCAGGCTGCGGAATGCGGCGTCGATCGCCCCGCTCTGGATGTCGAGCTTGAGGTTGGACGCATCGGCGTAGTACTTCGCCGTGACCCCCGCGTTCTCGGCGGCGCCGAGCTCGCCCTGGTAGCCGTCGAACGGCACGTAGGAGATGAGCTCGTTGACCTTGTACGAGTCGATCTTGTACTGGCCCGCGAATGCCTCGCCGGCGACGATGTCGTCGTCGGACGTGACGGCGTCGGCCGAGAAGACCTCCTCGTCGACGATCGGGGCGGCGGGGCTGGACAGAATCTGGGGCCAGATCTGGTCGTCGCCGTTCTTCAGCGTGAAGACGACCGTCGTGTCGTCGGGCGCCTCGACCGAGTCGAGGTTCGACAGCAGCGACGACGGGCCGTTCTCGTCGGCGATCGCGACCTGGCGGTCGAACGAGAACTTCACGTCGGACGACGTGAGGTCGTGCCCGTTGGCGAACGTGAGTCCCGGCTTGAGCGTGACCGTGTATTCGGTCGGCGACGTGAACTCGGCCGTCTCGGCGATGTCGGGCGTGACATCCGCGGTGCCGTACTTGCTGTTGAGCAGGAACGGGTACACCTGGTTCATCACGGCGAACGAGCCGTTGTCGTACGAGCCCGCGGGGTCGATCGACGTGATCTTGTCGGTCGTGCCGACGATCAGTGGCTCGTCCGAGGATGCGCCGCCGCTGGCGTCGCCCCCACCGCCGCCGGAGCATCCGGCGAGAAGAAGGGCGGTGGCGCCGAAGGCGCCGATGGCGAGACCGAGACGGCCGCGCCCACTGTGGTGCAGTGACATAGTTCTACCTCTGCTGTGAAGGAAAGGGACCGCGACGGAGAGGCGCGGCCCTTGGGCTATCTTCAAGGTCGCGACCGTTCCCACCAAACACCCGGGCAATTCGTAACGAGACCGAAACCCGCGGACGATGACACCGGATGCCGCGACCGGCGTCCCTCCCAGGTGTCGCGACGCCTGCGCGCCTAGGGTGAGGACATGACGCCCGTGCATGCTTCCGACCTTTCGACGACGGAGGATGCCACGCCCCCTCCGATCCGCCTGCTGGTGGCCGACGGGCGGCCGTCGGCGCTCAGCGAGCTGTCGGCCCTCCTCGAGCAGGAGTCCGATATGGCCGTCGTTGCGGAAGTCGGACGCGGCGACGAGATCGTCGAAGCAGCCCTTCAAGCGCGCCCCGACGTCGCCGTCATCGCGATCGAGATGCCCGGAATGGACGGCATCACGGCGTCGGGGCAGCTGCGCTACGAGCTGCCCGACTGCCACGTCATCATCGTCACCGCGCTCGGCCGGATCGATGAGCTCGAGAGGGCGATGGATGCCGGGGCCACCGGTTTCCTCGTCGCGGACGCGAGCTCGGCCGAGCTGGCCGCTGTCGTGCGCGACGTGCGGGATGGGCTGCGTGTCATCGACCCGCGGCTGACGGCGGAATCACGGGCGCAGGACGGCAGTCCGCTCACCGACCGCGAGACCGACGTGCTCTCCGTGGCGCGGGCGGGCGGATCGATCGCCGACCTGGCGCGTGTCATGCACCTGTCGGAGAGCCTGGTGCGCAACCACCTGTCGAACGCGATCGCCAAGACCGGCGGCCGCAACCGCGCCGATGCGATCCGCATCGCGCAGGAGGGCGGCTGGTTCTAGCAGCCGCTGCGGTCTGCTCCGACGGCGTCCGGCCGGGCGCTCACGCCGGCGCGGTCGGTCCCAACCCGAAATAGTCGAGTTCTGCGTCGTTGAGCATGCGCGAGCGGATGATGAACCGGAAGCCGGTCGGCCCCTCGACCGAGAATCCGGCGCCCCGGCCGGGGACGGCGTCGATCGTGATGTGCGTGTATTTCCAGTACTCGAATTGCGCCTCCGAGATGAACACCTCGATCGGGTCGAGGTCGCGCACCTCCAGGGTGCCGAGGTGGACGTCGCTCGGACCGGTGATGAACATCCCGATCGGGTAGCACATCGGCGCGCTGCCGTCGCAGCAGCCGCCGGACTGGTGGAACATGAGCGGGCCGTGCGTCACCGTGAGCTCACGGAGGAGGTCGGATGCAGCATCCGTCACCGCCACCCGCTGATACGTGCCGATGCTGACCATGTTCTCTCCTCCGTGCAGGCTGGGCGTTTCGTCTCGCTGCGCCCGCTCGACGACCGTCGGGGGGCGGCCGTCGAGCGAGAGCGCAGTGACGAGACGAAACCTCTCGTCGGTTTAGAAGAAGCCCATCGGGCCCTCGGCGTACGAGACCAGCAGGTTCTTCGTCTGCTGGTAGTGATCCAGCATCTTGAGGTGGTTCTCGCGGCCGATGCCGGACTGCTTGTATCCGCCGAACGCGGCGTGCGCGGGGTACTGGTGGTAGGTGTTCGTCCAGACACGACCGGCCTGGATGGCCCGCCCGGCGCGATAGGCCGTGTTCATGTCGCGGCTCCACACACCGGCGCCGAGGCCGTACAGCGTGTCGTTGGCGATCGAGATCGCGTCGTCGAAGTCGGTGAAGGAGGTGACCGAGAGCACCGGCCCGAAGATCTCCTCCTGGAAGATCCGCATGTCGTTCGTGCCCTCGAAGATCGTCGGCTGCACGTAGTAGCCCTCCGACAGATCGCCGCCCAGATCAGCGCGTTCGCCGCCGATGAGGACCTTGGCGCCGCCCTGCTTGCCGATGTCCATGTAGCTCATGATCTTCTCGAGCTGATCGTTCGAGGCCTGCGCGCCGATCATGGTCTCGGGGTCGAGCGGGTTGCCCTGCTTGATCGCCTTGACGCGCTCGATGCCGTCGCCGAGCAGCTGGTCGTAGATCGAGCGCTGGATGAGCGCACGAGAGGGGCAGGTGCAGACTTCGCCGTTGTTCAGGGCGAAGAATGAGAAGCCCTCGAGCGCCTTGTCGTAGAACGAGTCGTTCGCACGGGCGACGTCCTCGAAGAACACGTTCGGGCTCTTGCCGCCGAGCTCGAGGGTGACCGGGATGAGATTCTGCGACGCGTACTGCATGATCAGGCGTCCGGTGGTCGTCTCCCCCGTGAAGGCGATCTTGCGGATCTTCTTGTGCGAAGCCAGCGGCGCGCCCGCCTCGATGCCGAAGCCGTTCACGATGTTGAGCACTCCTGGCGGGATCAGGTCGCCGATGAGGTCGATCAGGAACAGGATCGACGCCGGCGTCTGCTCCGCCGGCTTCAGCACGATGCAGTTGCCCGCGGCGAGCGCCGGCGCGAGCTTCCACACGGCCATCAGAATGGGGAAGTTCCACGGGATGATCTGGCCGACCACTCCGAGCGGCTCCTGGAAGTGGTACGCGACGGTGTCCTCGTCGAGCTGTGAGATCCCGCCCTCCTGGGCACGCAGCACGCCGGCGAAGTAGCGGAAGTGGTCGATGGCGAGCGGGATGTCGGCGGCCAGCGTCTCGCGGACGGGCTTGCCGTTCTCCCACGTCTCGGCGACGGCGATCTTCTCGAGGTTCTGCTCGATGCGGTCGGCGATCTTGAGCAGCATGTTGCTGCGCTCGGTGGGGCTGGTCTTGCCCCACGTGGCGAAGGCCTTCCACGCGGCATCCACGGCCCGATCGATGTCCTCGACGGTGCCCCGCCCGACCTCGCAGAACGGCTTGCCGTTGACGGGGCTGATGTTCTCGAAGTACTGGCCCTTCACCGGTTCGACGAACTCGCCGCCGATGTAGTGGCCGTAGCGGGATTTGTATTCGGCCAGCGAGCCGCGCTGGCCGGGCTGGGCGTAGGCGCTCGACACGCCCTCCTCGACGATGGTCATGTTCTGTCTCCTTCGACGGTCATGAGTCCGCGGCCATCCATTGCCGCGGTCGGATGCCTCACCCTAGGACGCGCAACGTTGCATTCCGTTGCGCCCGGTCCATCGACGAGCCCGCGCGTGCGGGTACCGCCCGGCGCGCTACGGGTGTCCGCGGCGCACGGCCGCGTCGACGGCCCCCGTCAGGGATTCGAAGCGGGCGCTGAACGGCAGATCCTCGATCAGCACTGCGGTGCCCTGGGAGTCCGCGAGCGGCACCTGCCAATTCGGGTACTCCGTCGAAGTGCCGGGCTGGTTCTGCACGCGGCGCTCGCCGACGGCGTCGACCAGGGCGACTCCGAGCAGCTCGGACGGAGCGGCCACCAGATAGAGGTGCAGCGCTTCGACGATCTGCTCCTCCGTCGCATCGGCGCCCAGCAGACCGCGGTCGCGCAGGGCACCCAGCATCGCCGTGCGCTCGGCGTCCGCCTCGGCGCGAGCCTCTGCCACGGGTTGCGTGAGAAGGCCGAGCCGCGCGCGCAGGTCGACGTGCTCGTCGGCGAGATACCCCGCCGTGGGAGGCAGATCATGGGTGTTGACGGTGGCCAGCAGCGACCGGCGGTAGTGCTCCGGCGGTGTCGGGGCGCCGTCCTCCTGCTCGAACCAGAGCACGGAAGTGCCCAGGATGCCCCGCGCGGACAGGTACTCGCGCACCCAGGGTTCGACGTTCCCGAGGTCTTCGCCGATCAGCACGGCACCGGCGCGTTGCGCCTCGAGCGCGAGCACGCCGATCATCGCCTCGTGGTCGTAGCGCACGTAGGTGCCGGCCGCGGGGCCCAGCCCGGTCGGGATCCACCACAGGCGGAAGAAGCCGATGACATGGTCGATGCGCAGCGCGCCCGCGTGCCGGAGCAGCGTCCGGATCATGTCCCGCAGAGGCGCGTACGCGTGGGCGGCGAGCGCCTGCGGCAGCCACGGGGGCTGGTTCCAGTCCTGCCCCTGCTGGTTGTACATGTCGGGCGGCGCGCCCACCGTGATGCCGGAGGCGTACATGTCGCGCAGAGACCAGGCATCCGATCCGCGCGTGTGGACGCCGACCGCGAGGTCGTGCATGACCCCGATACGCATGCCCGACGCGAGCGCTTCGGCCTGCGCGGCCGCGACCTGTTCGTCGGCGATCCACTGCATCCACGTGTGGAAGGCGACGCGATCGGCGAGACGCGTGCGGAGGTCCGCGACGAGCGGAGAAGCGATGTCCCAGGCGTCTGCGGGACGTTCCTCGCCCGCCGCGAGGGTGTCGGCGAAGTGCTCCTCGAGCGCGCACCAGAGCGCGAAGTCGGCGAGCGGCCGACCCTCGCGTGCGGTGTACGCGTCCAGCAGAGCCTGACGGCCGGCCGACCGCGGGGCGGCGAAGACGCGCTCGAGCGCGGCACGCTTCGCCGCCCAGGATGCGTCGCGGTCGATGCGGGCGGCATCCGTGTTCTGCTTCGACACCGACGCGCGCGCCTGCTCGACGAAGGCGCGGTCGGCCGGCGGGAGGTAAGCCGCCTCGCGGATGTCCTCGGGACGCAGGTAGAGCGGCGCGAGGAATCGGCGCGTGGCGGGGAGGTACGGCGAGGGCTCGATCGGCGACGTGACCTCCGCCGCGTGGATCGGGTTGACGAGCAGGAAGTCCGCGCCGCGCGAGCCCGCGATCGACGCCAGATCACCGAGGTCGGCGAAGTCGCCCAGCCCCCACGAGCCGCGCGAGCGCACCGAATACAGCTGTGCCATCAGACCCCAGCCGCGTCCGCCGTTGCCGGGCCGGCTCGGCGGCGCGGGAAGTGTCGCCGGCGTGACGACGACCGCGCATGACGCGGCGCGATCGGGCTCGTCGCCGCCACGCGCGGTCTGTGCGGCGTCCACTCGGTGCCACCCGAGGGGCAGGTCGGCCGGAAGCGGCACCGCGAGGCGCCACACCGATCTGTCGTCCACCAGGCGACTCGAAGGGTCTTGCGGCGGAACGTCGAGCGGACGCGACGACCCGTCTTCGAGACTCAGCAGCAGAGTGACATCGTGCCCGTCCTCCACGTAGACGATCAGCTCTCCGGTGCCTGCGCGGGCGACGAGGGATGCCGGCACCAACGACCGCCACGGCAGCTCCGCGGTCTCGGCCAGCGCCGCATCGACCTCGGCCTCGGTCTGCGCACGGATGCCCATCGCCCGGAGGACCGCCCGCAGCGTGGCGGCCGGTACGTGCACGCGGTCACCGAAGAACGACCAGTACTCGGTCGCGATGCCGTTCGCCTCGGCGAGTGCGACGAGGGCGTCGGAGGGGGCCGAATCCGGCTCCACCTCCGGCACGGAGGCCGCGCGGAGGTCGTCGTGAAGCGTGCTCGGCCCGGTGTCGTCCGTGTTCTCCACGCCGCCCATGTCGTTCTCGCCCACAGTCGCTCCCCGTCGCTTCGGTGTCAGGCCTCATCCTGCCAGAGCCTCGCGCGCCGGCCGGGTCGCGGCATCCGACCCGGGGCGTCGTGGAGTCAAGCGGCGGACTCGAGCCGTTCGATGCGCGCCACGAGCCCGGCCCGCTTCGGCGAGCGCGCCGGGAGGGTCTGCAGACAGAGGCGCAGCACGTCGACGTCTTCGCCGCCCTCGGCCGTATCGGCGTATGCCAGCAGGACGTCGACGCCCGCCTCGGCCATCAGGGCCTCGCGCAGCGCGGTGCGCACGCTCAGCCGCAGCTCCTCCACACCGGGAGCGACCGATTCCGGCAGCACAGGACCCCGATAGGCGGCCAGCGCCACCCGGTGCGCGCCCCGGTCCAGCAGCGACACGACGTGCTGCGCGTCGATCTCGAGCTCGGCGGTGAGGCGGTACGGACGGGATGCCGGCACCAGCTGTGGTGCGTGCGACTCGAGCACTTTCCGCAGACGCACGAGCTCTGGCCGCAGCGTGTCCGCGGCGTGCGCGTCGCCGTAGACGAGCTCGCCCAGGCGCTCCGCCGACAGACCCTGCCGGTGCGTCGCGAGCATGAGGAGGATCTCGGCATGGCGGGCGCTGAGCTCGACCACGGTCTCCAGTCCGCCGCTCGCCGACTCCAGCAGGGCGCGGTCGCGCCCCAGCACACGGAGGGTCGCACGGGCGGTCTCGGGGTGAGACGTTTCCGGCCGACGCCGAGGTGCGCGACGCGGTGCCGGCTGCGCCCGGGCCCGGAGCCGCGACACCAGGAGCTCTCCCTCGATGGCTCGCGCCGTGGCGTCCACCAGCAGCTGCGCCTGCGGAGTGACGGCTTCGAGGCCACCCGTCACGTCGATGACGCCGAGGATGCCGCGGGTCTCGGGGTCGTGCACCGGGACGGCGGTGCACGACCAGGGCTGCACGAGACGGTTGTAGTGCTCGGCGCCGTGGATCTGCACGGAGCGATCGAGCGCGATCGCCGTGCCGGGCGCGGCTGTTCCGACCGCACGTTCCGACCAGTTCGCCCCGGCGACGAACCCCATCTCGCCGGTGAGAGTGCGGATCCTCGCGTCACCCTCGACCCAGAGCAGACGCCCGGCCGCATCCCCGACCGCGACCACGACCCCCGACTCCTCCGGCTCCCCGGGCAGCAGAAGCGCGCGCACCATGTCCATCACGCCCGCGAGCGGATGGGCTCGGCGGTAGTCCTCGAGGTCGCGGGCGTTCAGATCGAGGGGTGGCGCACCCTCGGCGCCGACCATGCTCGCCCGCGATCGTCGCCACGAATCGCGTACGAGGGAGCGGATCTGCAGCAGTCGCTCGTCGTCGTCGTGGCCCGCGACCAGCTCTTCGTGCGCGCGCTCGATCAGCAGTCGCGAGGTCTCGGAAGAAACGTCGCGTCGTTGCGACCATGAGGAGGACACGCCACCCTCCGATCGTTCTGGGGACGTGGTGGATCCAGTGTAGGCGCGGGATCGGCGCTGCGGCCGGGATCGTTCGACTCGCTGCGCTCACCCGCCGATGGTGCGCGCCGCCCACCAGTCGCGCAGACGCTGCTCCGCGGCATCCGGCCCGATGAGTCCTTCGTCGAGGCGCACGTCCAACAGGTAGCGGTAGGCGTGGCCGACGTCGCGGCCCGGGCCGATGCCCAGCAGCTCCTGGATCCGGTTGCCGTCGAGCTCGGGGCGCATCGCGTCGAGCTGCTCCTGCTCGGCGAGCTCGGCGATGCGCCGCTCGATGTCGTCGTAGGCGCCGGCCAGCCGTGCAGCCTTGCGCTTGTTGCGCGTCGTGACGTCGGCACGGGTCAGGATGTGCAGCCGCTCGAGCTCGTCCCCCGCATCGCGCACGTACCGGCGGACGGCGGAGTCGGTCCAGGCGCCTTCGGAGTACCCGAAGAAGCGCAGGTGCAGCTCGATGAGCAGGCACACCGAGTCGGTCGTCGCGGCGTCGAACCGCAGCTCGCGCAGGCGCTTGCGGGCCATCCGCGCACCCTTGAGGTCGTGGTGGTGGAACGTGACGGCTCCACCCGGCTCGAGCTTGCGCGTCGACGGCTTGCCGATGTCGTGCAGCAGCGCCGCGAGTCTCAGGGCGACGTCGGGCGCAGCATCCGGGTGCCGCTGCGCATCGAGCTCGATGGCCTGCCGCAGCACCGTCAGGGAGTGCTCGTAGACGTCCTTGTGGTGGTGGTGCTCATCGACCTCGAGCCGCAGGGCGGGGATCTCGGGGAGGAACTCGGCCATCAGCCCGGTGTCCACCAGTATCCGGATGCCGCGCACCGGGTCATCGGACTGCAGAAGCCGCACGAGCTCGCTCTGAATGCGCTCGGGGCTGACGATCGCGAGCGTCTCGCGCAGCGCCGCCATCGCGTCGAGGGTGTCGGCGTCGATGTCGAAGCCGAGCTGTGCGGCGAACCGGGCGCCGCGCATCATGCGCAGCGGGTCGTCGCCGAAGCTGACCTTCGGGTCGACGGGGGTGCGCAGGCGCTCCGCGAGCAGGTCCTCGACCCCCCCGCTCGGGTCGACGAGGGTGCGGGCGGGCAGCCGCAGTGCCATCGCGTTGACGGTGAAGTCGCGGCGGATCAGGTCGGCGTCGAGCGTGTCTCCGAACTCGACGGTGGGCTTGCGGGTGACCCCGTCGTAGCTGTCCGCCCGATAGGTCGTGATCTCGACCTGCTCGCCGGCGATGCGCGCGCCGATCGTGCCGAACGCGCGCCCGATGTCCCAGTGGGCGGTGGCGATCGGCTTCACGATGCGCAGGATGTCGTCGGGCCGCGCATCGGTGGTGAAGTCCAGGTCGTGCGTTTCGCGGCCGAGGAGTGCGTCGCGCACGGGGCCGCCGACGACGGCCAGCTCGAACCCCGCCGCCGCGAAGTCCGTACCGAGCGTCGCGACCACCGGCACGCGGGTGAGGGCGTCCAGGCGTGCGAGACCCTCGGCCATGTTCAGCATGCTTCGAGCCTACCCAGCGCTTCCGACCCCGCCCCCGCCCTCTGAGGGCACACCCTCCGAGGCGGCGAACACGAGGAATCCGCTGAAGAGCAGCTCGCGCACCTTCGGCAGCAGATCTGCGAGGAGGGCGTGCGGGTCGACGTCGAGCAGATGCGCGATCGCGTCGCTCAGCACACCGACAGCGAGGTCGCCGTCGCAGGCGCCGACCAGTGCGGCGAGCCCCGGATCGACGGTGATCGTTCGAGAGAACGCCCCGCCCTGACGCAGTTCGATGACGGTCGGCTCCTCTGCGCCCGGCACATGGTGGCGTGCCTCGGTCACGTCGGCGGTGACCAGGAGCACGGATGCCGCGAGCTGCGCGTCATCCACCACGTCGAGCCGATCGTGTACGGCGAGCGCCTGGGCGAGGTGCCCGCCGAGGGCGCGGGACCCGAGGGACGTGCCCACCCGTTCGTATCGGGCGAGGGTCGGCGCGTCGCCGCTGGGCGGACGCCGCAGCAGCACGTAGCCGAAGCCGACGCCGGTCACGCCGCGGTCCTCGAAGTCGTGCAGCCAGGCGTCGACGAGCGCCGCGAAGGCAGGCGATCCGGGCAGCGTGCCCCCGTCACGGATCCACAGCTCCGCGTACGACAGCGGGTCGAGGGCCTCGCGTTCGATCACCCAGGCATCCAGCGGCACAGACGACGACTCGACCCAGTCGCGCACGCGCGCCAGTCCGTCCCGCCCATCGCGGGTCTCCCAGTTGCCCAGCAGCTGGGCCACGCCGCCGGATGCGAGGTGTGCGCCCACGCCTGACACGACGGCCTCCACGAGTGCGTCGCCGACCATCCCGCCGTCGCGGTACTCGTACGCGGGCACGCCGTCGACCCGCGGTGTGATCACGAACGGCGGGTTCGACACGATCCGGTCGAAGACCTCGCCCTCGACCGGGTCGAACAGGCTCCCGAACCGGGTCTCGACGCGATCGACACCGTTCAGGAGGGCGTTCAGACGCGTGAACCAGAGGGCGCGCTCCGAGATGTCGGTGGCGACGACGTGGTCGACGTTCCGCCGGGCACGCAGTGACTGGATCCCGCATCCCGCGCCGATGTCGAGGCCCGATGCCGCGTCCACCGGCAGCTGGAGCCCGGCGAGCGTCAGTGAGGCACCGCCGACGCCGAGCACGTGGCTCTCGGGGAGCGCGCCCTGCAGCGCGGTCTCGTCGAGGTCGCTCGCGATCCACCACTCGCCCTCGCCCGAATCGTCGACGAACGACTGTGGGCGCAGAAGCACCAGGGGGCGGATGCTGCGGCCTTCGTCGACGGCGAGACCCAGGTCGACCAGCCCCGTCACGCCGGCGCGCGGAAGCGCGGCGGCCACCGAGCCGGTGTCCTGTGCCAGGCCCAGCACGAAGAGTCGACCGAGGACGGCCAGGGGATCGGTGCGTCCCCCCAGGGCCCGCTCAGCCACGATCCGCATCCCTCGCGAGATCGCGTCGTCCGCGCTCACTCCCCACGCCTCACGGAGCCGGTCGGAGCGGTAGTCGGCGTCGCGGAGGTCGTCGGCGAGCGCCGCACACGCAACGGGATCGAGGGGCGGGAGCATCCGTCCATTCAACCCTCTTTGTCAGCGGGTTGCGGGCGCGCTCACCGAGCGCTCAGACGGGGCGACCGTAGAATCTCTCGTGATCGTGCGGTCATGCATCGCACAGGAGCAGATGCCTACATGACCTGGACCTTCCCCCCTCACTCCGCGCCCGGGCGGGGTGCGACGACGCCGCGCGCACACGCCTCGCCTGGTCGTGGGCGTCTCCGTGGCACCGGAGCGGGAGCGGTGACAGGGCCCGTCGTGGCCGTGCTGCTGAGTGCGCTGATGCTGCTGGGGCCCGGCGGCGCCGCGACGGCCCAGGCCGCGACACCGTCACCGACGCCCTCCCCCTCCGCGACGGTGGACACGGGGATCGTGGAGTTCACGCTCTCACCGAGCGGCAGCGGCGTCGTTCCCGTCGGAAGCGCACTCACGGTGTCGGTGACCATCCGCAACGGCACCGACCTCCCGGTCGACGGCGCCCGGGTCTCGCTCGGTGTCGGCGCCGGCGCCTTTCCCGACCGCGCTGCCCTCTCCGCCTGGCTCGAAGCCACCGGTCCCGACGCTCTCCAGGGTGTCGCCGAGGTGGGAGCCGCCGATCTGGTCTCCGTGTCCGCGCACTCCGTGCAGACCGGCGTCATCCAGGTGACGCCCGACAACCCCGCGCTCGCCGGCCGCGGCCCGGGCGTCTATCCCCTGGTGGCGTCGTACCCGACGACATCGGGAACGGTGACATCCACCAGCGCGCTGATCATCCCCGCCACCCCGACGTCCGCCACCCCCATCGGCGTCGTGGTGCCGCTCACGGCGGGTCCGCTCTCCTCGGGACTGCTCACGACGGGGCAGCTGACCGCGCTGACCGCCGACGACGGCGCCCTCACCGCGCAACTGGATGCCGTCGCGGGCACGGCGGCGATCCTGGCTGTCGATCCGGCGATCCCCGCCTCGATCCGCGTGCTCGGCACCGCGGCCCCCCTGCGTGCGACCCAGTGGCTCGAGCGCCTCGAGGCTCTGCCCAACTCGCGCTTCGCGCTGCAGTTCGGCGACGCCGACGTCGCGGCCCAGCTGCAGACCGGCCGGGGCGAGCCGGCGCAGCCCACGTCGTTCTCGTCGTACCTCCAGCCCGCGAACTTCGCCGTGTCATCGTCACCGGCCCCCGACGACGCCACCGCGGCGCCCACCGAGACCCCTGCGTCGTCCGGCCCCACGAGCGCACCCTCTCCCAGTGCCGACCCCGTCGATCCGTCGGCGCCGGTGTACCCCACGACCGAAGAACTGGTGGCTGTGGGTGGCCGGGCGAACGTCTACTGGCCAGCCACGGGCACAGCGGGCTCGTCGGAGGTCACCGCGTTGGGCGCCATCGCCGCGGCAGACCAGGCGTCGCTGACGCTCGTGTCGTCCCGCTCGACCGCGGCGGGCGGCACGGGATCGACCGTGGCGGCGCCGGGGTCCACCGGCGATGCGTCGGTCCTCGTCTACGACACCGACATCTCGGCAGCGCTCGGTGACGCCTCCTCCCGCGACGATCTCACCGAACGTGGCGCGGCACTGACCGCGGCGAGCGCGTACCTCGCCTTCGCCGCGACCGAGACCGGCGGCCGGCCGCTCCTGGTCACGATCGACCGCGTGGAATCCCGCTCCACCCTGGGCCTCCGGGCCGCGATCACCGCGGCGACTCAGGCCACCGGTGTGACCGCGGTCGACCTCGGGGCGTTGACGGATGCCGCATCCCAGCCCGTCCAGCTCGCGCAGGTCGTTCCAGACGAGACGCGGGTGGCCGCGGCATCCGCTCTGTTCGATTCCGAGCAGACACTGAGCCGGTTCGCCACCGTCCTGGAGGACCCCACTCTGCTGACCGGACGTGAACGCGCCGAACTGCTGCAGGTGCTCGGCAACGGCTGGTCGCCGCAGCCCGACGCGTGGCAGTCGGCGCTCACCGCGCACCGTGACGAGACCGCGAAGACGCTCGACTCGGTCGGGATCCTTCCGCCGGGCACGATCAACCTCATCAGCAAGGGCGCCGGCCTGCCGGTGTGGGTGCGCAACGATCTGCCGTGGCCCATCACCGTCGTGCTGGAGGCGTCGCCGAACGATCTGCGCCTCGAGGTGCAGCCGCAGGTCGAGGTCGCGGCCGGCGCCAGCAGCAATACGAGCGTGAAGGTGCCCGTCGAAGCGCGTGTCGGCAACGGCGAGGTCACCGTGGACTTCCAGTTGCGCAGCACCACCTACGAGCCGATCGGGAGTCCGCAGACGCTCGTGGTGAACGTCCACGCCGACTGGGAGGGCATCGGAGTGGTCGTGCTGGCGGTCCTGGCCGCCGCGTTCGTGATCTTCGGCCTCATCCGCACCGTGCTGCGACGACGCCGGGCGCGGAAGGCGTCGACGGATGCCCCGGCCGACGTTCCCGCCGACACCGGTGCGTCAGCGGACGGTGCTTCTACCGATGGTCCCTCCGCGGACGAGGACTCCCGATGAGCGGGCTCGGCCGCGCCAGCCTCGTCATCGGCGCCGGCACGATCGCGTCGCGCCTCTCGGGTCTGCTCCGCACCATCGTCCTGGTCGGCGCGATCGGCGCGGTCGGCCGAGCGACGGACGCATTCACCGTCGCCAATACGCTGCCGAACACGATCTTCGCCATCATCTCGACCGGCATCCTGACGGCCGTGATCGTGCCGCAGATCGTCAAAGTCAGCGCAGACCCCGATGGCGGGCACGCCTTCATCTCGAAGCTGTTCACGCTCGGAACGGTCGTGCTTCTCCTGACGGCCGCCGTCGCCACGGCCGCCGCACCTCTGCTGGTGCGCTTGTACGCACCGGACTTCACGGATGCCCAACTGGCCCTTGCGACGGCATTCGCCTACTGGTGCATGCCGCAGATCTTTTTCTACGGCCTCTACGCCCTGATGGGCGAGACTCTCAACGCCCGTCGTGTGTTCGGACCGTTCACTTGGGCTCCGATCGTCAACAACGCGGTGTCGATCGCGGGCTTCCTGGTCTTCATCGCCCTCTTCGGCGGCCCGCGGTTCCAACTGGCGGGCTGGACGCCGGACATGGTCGCCGTCCTCGGCGGCACGGCAACCCTCGGAATCGTGCTGCAAGCCGGCATCCTCGGGATCTTCTGGCGACGAGCGGGGCTCCGTCTGCGGCCCGATTTCCGATGGAGAGGAGTGGGCCTCCGCCACATCGGACGGCTCGCCGGGTGGACGTTCCTGATGGTCATCGCCGGTCAGGTGGCGGGTCTCATCCAGTCCCGCGCGGTGTCCGCGGCATCCGGTGATTTCCCCGCTCAGACGGTCATGGCCAACGCCTGGCTCATCTTCATGCTCCCGTACTCCGTCATCGTGCTGTCGATCGGAACGCCCTACTTCACGAGACTCAGCGAGCACGCGGTGGCCGGCCGACACGATGACGTACGCCGTGACATCGAGAGCAGCATCCGCACGCTCGGCTTCTTCATCGTGATCGCAGCCGCCGCCCTCGCCGTCGCTGCCGTTCCCGCGTCGCGGATCTTCACCAACAACCCCGCCGACGCGGTGGCCGCGGCCCGGGTGCTGCTCTGCTACCTCGTCGCCCTCCTTCCCCTCGCTGTCCTCTTCGTGATCCAGCGGACGTTCTACGCCTACAACGACACCCGCACGCCCTTCTTCTTCACCCTCCTGCAGTGCGCTCTCGTCATCGCCGGCGCCCTCATCGCCACGGCCGTCCTCCCGGCCGAGTATCTGGCAGCGGGGGTGGCGCTCGGCCAATCCCTGGCGAGCATCGTGCAGGTCATCGTCGCGACGTGGCTGCTGCACCGACGTCGAGGAGGAATCGGCGTCGCGTCCTGGTCAGCAGCCCTCGCACGCTTCGTCGTGGCCGCGATACCGGCCGCCGCGGCCGGGTGGCTCGTGTACGTCCTGCTCGGCGGAGCCGACGGCTGGATACTGTCGGACAAACTGCCCGGCGCGATCGGGGCGGCCCTCATCGGCTCGACCTGCATCGTCGTGTACGTCGGGGTGCTCGCCGCCTTCCGGGCACCGGAGATCGCCGTCGCACAGCAGATCCTGCGGCGCTTCCTGCCGAAGAAGTGATCCACGAATTCCTCTTACACGCTGAGAGCCCCCCGGCCGCGGAATGCCGCGCGACTACCATGTGTTGAGGCATGAGTCGGGCAGAGAGCCTGGCGATGCGCGCGCCGCCCGAAAGGGCGGCACCGCGAGCCATCGAGGAGATCGAAGTGCGTCAGGTCATCATCATCGGATCCGGCCCCGCCGGGTACACCGCGGCTGTGTATGCGGCGCGCGCCAACCTCGAGCCGCTCGTCGTGGCGAGTTCGGTCGAGGCCGGTGGCGAACTCATGAACACGACCGAGGTCGAGAACTTCCCTGGTTTTCCGGACGGCATCCAAGGCCCCGAGCTCATGGAGAAGATGCAGGCGCAGGCCGAGAGGTTCGGTGCCGAGGTGCTGTACGACGACGTCGTGAACCTCGACCTGGACGGTCCTGTGAAGACCGTCACGCTCGGCTCCGGCGCCGTGCACGAGGCGTACGCGGTCATCTACGCCACGGGCTCCGCCTACCGCAAGCTGGGCCTTCCGGGCGAGGACCGGCTATCGGGTCGCGGCGTCTCCTGGTGCGCGACCTGCGACGGCTTCTTCTTCCGTGAGCGCACGATCGCGGTCGTCGGCGGCGGCGACTCGGCGATGGAAGAGGCGACGTTCCTCACGCGCTTCGCGTCCAAGGTCTACGTGATCCACCGCAAGGACACCCTGCGTGCCTCGAAGATCATGCAGGAGCGGGCACACGCGAACGACAAGATCGAGTTCCTCTTCAACAGCGAGGTCATCGACGTCCTGGGCGAGGACGCCGTGAACGGTGTCGTCCTGCGCGACACCGTCAACGGTTCCACGCGCGAATTGCCCCTCGACGGGCTCTTCGTCGCGATCGGCAACGATCCGCGCACGCACCTGGTGCACGACAAGCTCGAGCTGACGCCGGAGGGCACCATCTGGGTCGACGGTCGCTCGTCGCGCACCTCGGTCCCGGGTGTCTTCGCCGCCGGTGACGTCATCGATCCCACGTACCGGCAGGCGGCCACCGCCGCCGGAAGCGGCACGGTGGCGGCGCTCGACGCCGAGCACTTCCTCGCCGCCCTCGGCGAGGCCGGGGCCCCCGAGGTGTTCGACGACCAGATCGAGAACCTCGCCGGCGCCGACGCCTGAGCAGCCCGCGGGAACATTTCCGCGGTGCCCGATGTTTCACGCAATGACAGTTTTCGACAGAAGGAGAAAGACATGACCGCCAAGGCAACAAGCTCGAGCACGTGGGATCAGGACGTCCTGCAGGCAGAAGGGCCTGTGCTGGTGGACTTCTGGGCTGCGTGGTGCGGTCCGTGTCGCATGGTGGCGCCCGTTCTGGACGAGATCCAGTCCGAGAACCCCGACAAGATCACGATCCTCAAGCTCAACGTCGACGAGAACCCCGATCTCGCCATGAAGTACCAGATCACGTCGATTCCGGCGATGAAGGTCTTCCAGGGTGGAGAGGTCAAGACGACCATCATCGGCGCGAAGCCGAAGTACGCCCTCGAGAAGGACCTCGCAGACTTCATCGCGTGACGCACGACGTCGACGTCATGCCGAGACACGGCTGACGCACAGAGCCCCGCGGTCCATTCGGACCGCGGGGCTTCCTCGTATCAGGGCGTGCGTGCGATGTTCACGAGACGTCGGCCCGCACGACGGCGTCCCATCGTCGGTGGGTGTTCGCGTCACCGAGGAGGCGCCAGACGGCAGGCGTCAGCGGCGGGTAGTCGAGGGAGATCTGCCGGAGCACCCGGTAATGGCGCGCGGCGTTCGGACGGGAGCCCCCGTTGGCGGCGATGTTCTCCGCGCGGAGGATGAACACGACGAGCTCGTCCACGCTCGGCAGATCTTCCATGAAATCCCAGGGATCCTCGCCTTCACGCAGGCGCTCTTCGATGAGGGATTCACGTTCGTCGGATGCCTCTGCCCGCAGTACCTCCAGGCTCGCCCTCCTCGGGATCGAGTCTTCACGTGCGGACATACGACAAGCCTACGACGACCTCCGGCACAGGGCACGCTCGTGCGCGGGAAGCGAACGAGCGTGCCGATCACGCCGGCGGTTCAGACGGCGCCGTAGCCTTCCTCACCCATCTCCGACAGGATCCGGTTCAAATCCTGAATGGTCGCGAAATCTATGCTGATCTGGCCTTTTCTCGCCGACAATGAGATCTTGACGGTCGTATTAAGGCGATCACCAAGGCGCTCCGCCACTTCGTCGAGGTGTCCCCGACGAGCGCCTGCCGTGGGCTTGGGCCGCCGCGTGCGCGCAGAACCCGTCCCCTTGGCGATGGCTTCCGCCGCACGGACGGAGAGGTCCTCGTTCACGATCTTGTCCGACAGGCGCTGCATGGCGTCCTCGTCCTCGAGGGACAGGATGGCACGGGCGTGACCCGCGCTGAGTACGCCGGCGGCAACGCGCTGCTGCACGGGGATCGGCAGCTTCAACAGACGGATGGTGTTGCTGATCTGCGGGCGGGAACGGCCGATCCGAGCGGCCAGGACTTCCTGTGTGATGCCGAAGTCCGCGAGCAGCTGCTCGTACGCGGAGGCCTCCTCCAGAGGATTGAGTTCCGACCGGTGGAGATTCTCCAGAAGTGCATCACGGAGAAGGTTCTCGTCGGCCGTCTCGCGGACGACCGCGGGTATCGAGCTCAACCCCGCTTCCCGCGCCGCCCGCGTCCGACGTTCCCCCATGATCAGCTCATACGCGCCTTCCTCGGTGAGGCGTACGACGACGGGCTGAAGGACGCCGAACTCGCGGACGCTGTGCACCAACTCCGCGAGATCGTCCGCATCGAAGTTCGTCCGCGGCTGGCGCGGGTTGGGAACGATGTCGTTCGGATCGAGAGAGATCAGGCGCGCGCCCGGCACCTCCACGAGGCCTCCGGACGGCGGGGCCCCTGCATCATCGGCCGAATCGTCGGTGATCGTGGGACCGTCCCCTGATACCACCGACCCTCGTCGCGCGTCGCGGCTGCGCGAGTCCTCATCGGCGGAAGACACCTCTTGCACCGACGAGCGCGACCCTTCCGGGAAGAAGACATCGACGGGGCGCGCTTCGCTGGGCTCCGCGGTGGGGATGAGCGCTCCGATTCCCCGACCGAGGCCTGTTCTCTTCGCCATTACAGGCTCTCCTCGTCATTCATCTGCGCGGATGTCTCTCGAGAAACACGCGTCTCGTTCTCTCCGGGTGTCGATGTTTCACGTGAAACACTCGATTCATCTCCCGGCGGCAGCGATGTTTCACGTGAAACATCGCTGTCCCTCTTCACCAGCTCCACGGCCGCTTCCCGGTAGGCGACAGCGCCCGCTGACTGGCCGTCGTAGGCGATCACCGTCTGGCCGAAGCTGGGAGCTTCCGACACCCGGACCGAACGGGGAATGACGGTACGCAGGACCTCCGCGGGAAAGTGGGTGCGGACCTCCTCGGCCACCTGCTGGGCGAGCTTGGTGCGACCGTCGTACATGGTCAAGAGGATCGTTGACAGGTGGAGACGGGGATTCAGATGCTTCTGGATCATCTTCACGGTGCCGAGCAACTGACTCAGCCCTTCCAGCGCGTAATACTCACACTGGATCGGGATCAGGAGCTCCTGCGCAGCCGCGAACGCGTTGATCGTCAGCAGACCGAGCGACGGCGGACAATCGATGATGATGAAGTCGAGGCGCTCGTCGAGGCTGGCGACGTACTCGTCCACCGCCGTCCTCAGGCGATACTCGCGCGCGACCTGCGTGACGAGCTCGATCTCTGCGCCCGCGAGGTGGATGGTGCTGGGCGCACACAGGAGGGAAGGCGACTCCGGGCTTTCCTGGATGATGTCCACGAGGGGGAACTCGTCAATCAGGACGTCGTACACACTCGGAGTGTCGGCAGTGTGCGTCACGCCCAACGCGGTGGAGGCGTTCCCCTGCGGATCGAGGTCGATCACAAGCACCCGAGCGCCGACGGACACCAGCGCGGCGGCCATATTCACGGCCGTCGTGGTCTTGCCGACACCGCCCTTCTGGTTCGACACCGTGATGATGCGCGTCCGGCCCGAGAACTCCACCTGCGCGCCCTGTAGCGACTTCCGGCGAGCCGTGAGGTCAGCCAGCTCGCGAGCAAGCGGCGTGTCGAAGCTGTCCAGGGAGAAGGGGGCCGCGACGGGTGCGTCGTCGGATTGTTTCACGTGAAACACTCTCCCATTCCGTTGTGGTGCAACCGTCCCAGTCTACGGGGGACATCTCCGCGTCCCGAGAACGACCGAAGGGCGCTGCGGATGTTTCACGTGAAACATCCGCTCACCCGCGCTTCATCCGTACGACAGGACACCGTCGACACGTCGATCTTTCGGTGGTTACCTGCCGACGGTCGCCCGGAAGACGCGCGTCGGCTGCTCGAGGTGCGCGGCTCCGACCGCCTCCACACGGACCTCGGACAGTCTGTGTGCGCGAATCTGCTTCTGCGCCGCCTGAATCTCATTGTCGACGCTCGCGCCTTTGAGCAGAATCAGCTCGCCACCGGCGCGCACCAGGGGAGCGGTCAGCGGAATGAGTGTCTTCAAGGCGCTCACCGCACGCGCGGTGACCATATCGAGAACGGGCCCGAACGGCCACTCTTCGGCCCGCGCACGGACGATCTCCACGTTGGAGAGTCCGAGCGAAGCGACCTGCTCTTCGAGCCATGCCACACGGCGCTCCATGGGTTCGATGAGGACCCACGACACGTCCGGGCGGGCGATGGCGAGCACGAGACCGGGGAGTCCGGCGCCGGACCCCACGTCCCCGACGCGGCCTGCGAAGAGCGGAGCCACGATCGCACTGTTGATCACATGCCGCGACCACAAACGCGCCGGCTCGAGGGGGCCGATGAGACCACGTTCTTCGCCGTGGGCGGCGAGAGCCGCGACGAACCGACGAGCGGAATCGATCCGATCGCCGAACAGGTCGGCGGCGATCAACGGCTCGCGCTCCCACCGCGCGTCCGCGGACGTCGAATCGGGGTCAGCCACGCCGAATGACGGTGTGTCGGTCGTTTCCCTCACCGTACGACTCGGATATAAACCCCCGGTCAGAGGCAATATCGTGCACGAGTTTGCGCTCATAGCTCGACATCGCGGGCAAGGACGCTTGCGTGGCGCCCTCGTCCAGACGCGATATCGCTCGATCCACCAGGGTCTCCAGCTCGCGCCGGCGCGTGTCACGCGAACCCCCGATGTCGAGGATCAGGCGGGAGAAGCGCCCCGTCTGGTTCTGCACGGCGATACGGGTGAGCTCCTGGAGCGCCTGCACCGTGTCGGGGGCGGAAAGCAGACGGAGGGAATCAGCGTCGTCGTTCTCGACCGACACGTAGGCGCGTCCGGCGCGGACGTCCATCGCGAGGTCTCCGTCGATGTCGGTGATGTCGAGAAGTCCCTCGAGATAATCGGCTGCCACATCACCTTCCTGCTCGAGCTGTTCGACCGTGGGGTCGGTGTGATCGGCCGGCGTGGCATCCGCGGGCTCGGTCGACGTCTGGTCAGAGGTGCTGGTCATGAAGATCCTCGAGGCTGTGAAACGGTCGTCGGGTCAGGTCAGCTGGTGGCGGGCTCGCCTGATGCGGCGTCGCCCGAGACTTTGGGCTCGGGCCGAGTGGCTGCGGTGGCGCCGTTCGGGGGCGACTTCGAAGCATCTTTGCGCACCGGCTGCTGCTGCTTCTTCGCCCGCTGCTTCCCGACGGGCTGCTGACGCTTCGGTGCTGCAGCCTTGGCCTTCTCGGCGATTTCGAGCAGGCGCTGCTGCTCGGCCTGGTACTTCTCGAGAGTCGTGATCTTGCCGTTCGAATCGATCGCCTTGCCCTTGCGAGCGAGACGCTCTTCCCGCAGTTTGGCCGCTTCCGAGCCGGGCGTCGGCATGTTCCTGATGACCAGGAACTGCTGCACCATCGTCCAGATGTTGCTGGTGAACCAGTAGATGACGACGCCGAGCGGGAAGAAGACACCCGAGAAGATGAAGGCGAACGGCAGGACGTACAGCATGATCTTCTGCATCTGGTACGCCTGGCCGGTCTTGGCCTCGGGCGACAGATTCTTCGAGATGATCTGCAGCTGCGTGAGGAACTGCGACGTGATCATGAGGATGACGAGCACCACGAGGATCCCGACCGTCACCTCCCAGCCATCCGGGCGGGTCTCCCATGCGCCGACGAGGGTGTCGTGCAGTGACGCGACTCCGAAGAGCTTCGCTTCGTAGAACTCCTGCGTCAATGCGGGCGTCAGAGGCCCGACGCCACCGTCGCCTGCCTGGGCGTGCACCTGGATCGAGCTGAGAGTGCTGTACAGCGAGAAGAACACGGGCATCTGCACCAGCAGAGGCAGACAGCCCGAAACCGGTGACGTGCCGTGCTTCTTGTACAGCGCCATGGTTTCGCGACTCATGGCTTCGCGAGAGAGCTGGTCTTTCTTGCCCTTGTACTTCTCTTGAACTTTCCGCAGTTCAGGGGCGATTTCCATCATCTTTCGCTGGCTCTTGATCTGCTTGACGAACAGCGGGATCAGAGCAGAGCGCACAACGACGACGAGTCCGACGATGGAAAGCACCCATGTGATGCCGGCCGCGGGATCCATCCCGAAGAACGTGAAGACCGAGTGGAAGGCGACGAGGACGAGCTCCACCACCCACTTGAGTGGCCAGAGGATGATTCCCAACAGATCCGGCACGGGATCAGTCCTTTCTCGGGGGCACGACGAAACCGTGCGGCGTCAGATCGTGGCGGAAACTGCGGTGTGCAGGCACATCGTCGATTCCGCCTTCCGCCCAGGGGTGGCAACAGGCGATGCGTGCAGCCGACAGCGCGGAACCTTTGACGGCACCGTGCTGCTGCACTGCGCCGACAGCGTAGGCAGAACACGACGGGTAGTACTTGCACACATCGCCATAGGTATGAGAAATCGTCGCACGATAAGCATGGAGAAAGGCGAGAACGGCGTTACGCGGCAGAAGCGGCAGAGAAGTCCAGAGGCCGGATGCCTCGAAACGGCCTTCTCCTGTGGCCGACACCGGCAGAGTGGTCGCGCTCATGCGGCTCTCGCCATCAGGCAGCGCGACACTTCATCGCGAAGTTCCGCGTAGGAAGCGGTGGAGGCACCGGGAAGGACACGGATCACCACATCCGCTCCCGGTTTGATCACGGGGAGAGCTTCAGCGCAGACGGCCTTGAGTCGGCGGCGTAGGGTGTTGCGCATCACCGCGGAACCGACCTTCTTGCTGACGATGAAACCGAAACGCGGAACGCGCAGCTCATCGGTCACGGTGACGTACGTCACCGTGTGTGCCCCGGCACACCGACGGCCCCTGCGGACGACGGCCTTGTAATCCGTCCCGCGAGTGAGTCGGTTCGCCCGGGGCAGCACAACTCGATCTCAGGCTGAGAGCTCGGTGCGCCCCTTGGAGCGACGAGCCGAAAGGATCGCACGGCCGGCACGCGTGTGCATACGGGCGCGGAAGCCGTGCTTCTTGGCACGACGACGGTTGTTGGGCTGAAAAGTGCGCTTGGTCATTGGGGATCACTTCCGGATCAGGTGTCACCGGGATGCTCGAACCGGAGACGAAGGAGTCGGGACAGCCCACGAAGGGCATAAGTCAACCGATTCAGATTACGTCGTGACGGGCCATAACTCAAACTGGAGCGCTGCAGCGGCATTATCCACAGCGGGTGGGCACGAGCCGGTCAGGACACGCGACCGCATCTACAGTGGAGTTTGCTCCCGTGGCGCCTGCTGACTAGCGTAGCTCCGGCAGTTATCCACAGGTTCGATGCGATCTCGTCGCTCGCCTGCCGCCACCGAAAGTCCCGGGGGGGCAATGTCTCAGCACGATATTCCGGATGTTCCCATCTGGTCCAAAGTGCTCGACGAGCTCTCCGGTGACGACCGCGTCACTCCGCAGCTGCAGGGCTTCCTGAGCCTGGCAGCGCCGCAGGGCGTGATGGGTGGAACGCTGTATCTCGACGTCCCCAACGATCTGACGGCGGCGCAGATCAACAAACGCATGCGCGCGCCGATCATGGAGGCGCTCGCTGTCCTCGATGAAGGCGTCGCCACCTTTCGCGTGGTCGTCAACCCCGAACTGGTGGACGCACATCTGACCGCACCCATCACCGTGCAGCCGATCGAGACTCCGACGCCGATCGCCATGTCGCGACCCACGACCGACGACGGCACCGACACGGTCGCATCCGTCTCGCGCAGCGACACCCGCCTGAATCCGAAGTACACGTTCGACAACTTCGTGATCGGGCAATCCAACCGTTTCGCCCACGCGGCTGCCGTCGCGGTCGCGGAGGCCCCTGCCAAGGCGTACAACCCGCTCTTCATCTACGGCGACTCCGGTCTCGGCAAGACCCACCTCCTGCACGCGATCGGCGACTACGCCGTCAGCATGTACCCGGGTGTGCGCGTGCGATACGTCTCCAGCGAAGAGTTCACGAACGACTTCATCAACTCGATCGCCAACAACCGCGGCTCGGCCTTCCAGGCGCGCTACCGAGATGTCGACATCCTGCTGATCGACGACATCCAGTTCCTGCAGGGGCGCGCCGAGACGCAGGAAGCGTTCTTCCACACGTTCAACACACTTCACGATCACGACAAGCAGGTCGTGATCACGAGCGATGTCCCCCCCAAGCACCTGACCGGATTCGAAGACCGCATGCGCAGCCGCTTCGAGTGGGGTCTCATCACCGACGTGCAGGCGCCCGACCTGGAAACCCGCATCGCGATCCTCCGCAAGAAGGCGCAGAGCGAGCGACTGCAGATCCCCCCGGAGGTCATGGAGTACATCGCCTCGGTGGTCTCCTCGAACATCCGCGAGCTCGAGGGTGCGCTCATCCGAGTGTCCGCATTCGCCAGCTTGAACCGGTCGACCCTCGACATGTCGCTCGCGCAGACGGTCCTCCGGGACATCATCGAGCAGGACGACGCGAACGTGATCTCGCCGACGGACATCATCACCGCGACCGCGCAGTACTTCAAACTGTCGGTCGACGACCTCTACGGATCGAGCCGCTCACAGGCCGTCGCAACGGCGCGACAGATCGCGATGTACCTCTGCAGGGAGCGGACCAGCCTCTCCCTGCCCAAGATCGGCCAGCTGTTCGGCAACAGAGACCACACCACGGTCATGTACGCCTACAAGAAGATCAGCGACCTGATGAAGGAGCGGCGCTCGCTCTACAACCAGGTCACCGAGATCACGGCCCAGCTCGGCCGCGTCGGTCGCTGACGGCATCCGTCGACGTCGCCGGCGGATGCCGTGCACATCGTCTGGCGTCGAGCCCTGAGATTCCCCGAGACGTTCTTGACACCTCGCTTCGCATCCGCCATTATCCGGTTCTGCACAGTGTGGATAACCTGTGGATAACTTCGATTTCGCGAGGCAACCCTGTGCACGCAGAAGGACATCCTGTGGATGAACGGGGGACAGCCGGTGACGCGACCGAGAACGACAACCAACTCCTCCTCAGCCGTTCCACATCTCACACGCGTGTAGTTCCGGTGAGCCGACAGGGATCGCTCGAGTTGTCCACACTTTCCACAGGCGTTAACAAGATGACACTTAACTCTCTCTATGAATCCTCGTCCGATCACCTCAAGGGCAGCCCACGGGCGAACAGCAGCGCTCGACGGCGGGCACTAACATGAAAGAGCCATACGCGACGTCAAGGGAGCGCCAGTGAAGTTTCACGTCAACCGAGATGTGTTCAGCGAGGCCGTTTCGTTCGTGGTCAAGCTCCTGCCACAGCGCAATCCTCAGCCGATCCTCGCCGGTGTGCTGATCGAGGCGTCCGACGCCGGGCTGTCCCTTGCCGCTTTCGACTACGAGGCATCCGCTCGCACCACGATCGAGGCGACCGTCGACGAACCGGGCACGATCCTCGTGCACGGCCGTCTGCTGTCCGAGATCGCGAGCCGGCTGCCCAATGCCCCGATCCAGATCGAGGTCGACGACGACGGTGGCATCGTCCTCAGCTGTGGTTCTGCTCGCTTCACGCTCGCGTCGATGCCGGTGCAGGAATACCCGGCGATCCCCGAGGTGAGCGGAGATTCCGGACTGGTGCCGGCCGAAGACTTCGCGACGGCCATCGCCCAGGTCGCCTTCGCCGCGTCGCGCGACGACGTGACGCCCGTCCTCACGGGCGTGCAGCTCGAAGTCAGCGGAACGAGCTTGAGCCTCGTCGCCACCGATCGCTATCGCGTCGCGCTGCGTGAGATCCCGTGGGACGGCGGCTCCACAGCATCCGAGGAATCGACCACCGCACTCGTACCCGCTCGGACGTTGCAGGAGGTCGGTAAGACCTTCGCTCACGGCGGAGACATCACGATCGCGTTCTCGGGTGCCGGCGACCGCGAGATCATCGCCTTCACCGCAGGCAACAAGACGGTGACCTCGCTGCTGATCAAGGGAAACTTCCCTCCTGTCCGCCGCTTGTTCCCCGACGTCACCGAGCACCACGCGGTCGTCAACACCGCCGAGCTCGTCGAAGCGGTGCGTCGTGTGGCGCTCGTGCTGGATCGTTCCGCGCCGTTGCGGTTCACCTTCACCACCGACAGTGTGTCGATGGATGCCTCGGGCACCGAGCAGGCGCGCGCCACGGAGTCGGTGGACGCCAACCTGGTGGGCGACGACGTCACGCTCGGTCTGAACCCGCAGTACCTGCTCGAGTCGCTGTCGGCGGTCCGCAGTGAGTTCGCTCGCATCACGTTCACCTCGAGCGACAACGCCAACAAGCTCAGCCCGGTGCTCGTGACCCCGCAGACATCTGTCGACAAGGGCGGCGCCGAGTCCTTCAAATACCTGCTGCAGCCGAACCTGCTCCTGCGCTGACGCGACGGGCTCCGTCTCGGGCGCCGCGCTCCCTGGCTCCACGGTCGGCGGGTAGGTGCGAACCCCGTGTGGGTGGGGCCGATTAGGGTGACAGGGTGATCGTCGAGCACCTCAACCTCATCGACTTCCGCAACTACGCGGTCGCCGATGTCGCTCTGGTGCCCGGCCCGAACGTGTTCGTCGGCCGCAACGGCCAGGGCAAGACCAACCTCGCGGAGGCGATCGCGTTCCTGGCCACGCTGGGTTCGCACCGCGTCTCGACCGATGCCCCGATGGTGCGCGACGGTGCTGATGCCGCCATCATCCGCGCACGACTCTCGCACAACACCCGGCGGGTGCAGCTCGAGGTGCAGGTGAATCGTCAGGGATCGAACAAGGCGAGGGTGAACGGCGCCGCGGCCAAGGTCGCCGAGTTGCCCCGGTACGCGCAGGTCGTGCTCTTCGCACCGGAGGATCTGCAGATCGTGCGCGGCGACCCCTCGGTGCGTCGTCGCTTCGCCGACCAGTTGCTGGTTCAGCGCACGCCGCGCCTCGCGGGCGTGCTGTCGGACTACGACCGCGTCCTGCGGCAGCGCACCGCGCTGCTCAAGTCCGCCAAGGCGCGCGGCATCCGCGGCGACGCGCTGTCGACGCTCGATGTGTGGGACGACAAGCTCGTCGCGCTCGGCACGGAGGTGATCGAGGCACGTCAGTCACTCGCCGCCGATCTGCGCGAGCCTCTTGCGCGAGCGTATTCGTCCATCGCCGGCGCAGATCATATGCCTGAGATCGAATGGGCTCTCTCCGTCGGTGGAGCCGACCCCGAAGACGGGACGACGACGCCGGATGCCGCGGCCTCCGGCTCGCTGACCGAGCAGTTCCGGTCGGCTCTGGCAGCAAAACGCTCGGCGGAGCTCGACCGCGGTCTGACGCTCGTCGGACCGCATCGGGATGATCTCGTCCTCCGGGTGCGGGGCCTGCCGGTGAAGGGATACGCGTCGCACGGCGAGTCGTGGTCGGTGGCGCTGTCGCTGCGGTTGGCCTCGGCCGACCTGTTGCGTGCGGAATCCCGCCTCGGCGACCCCGTCCTGATCCTCGACGACGTCTTCGCCGAGCTCGACACGGATCGACGCACGCGGTTGGCGGAGCTCGCCGCGGACTACGAGCAGGTCATCGTGACCGCTGCCGTCGAGAACGATGTGCCGCCGGGATTGCGTGCGCGTGTCATCCGCGTCGAATCCGGATCCATCCTGGAGGCGGCAGATGCCTGAACCTTCGGCTGATGAGATCCCCGAGACGATCGCCACGTACCTGCGCCTGCGTGGTCTCGCACCGACGGCGCGCGCACATCGCCGGCGCAGACGACGTGATGACGACGAGAACGCGCCCTTCACGGCGGGCCGCGACCCTCATGGACTCGGTGACGTGATGGCGGATCTGACGCGGACGGCGGGCTGGGACGCCCAGCTCGCTCAGGAGGACCTGGTGCTGCAGTGGGCTGAGGTCGCGGGCGCGGACACCGCGCAGCACACCACGCTGGCCTCGTTCAACGACGGCCAGTTGACCGTCCAGGCCGACTCGACCGCGTGGGCCAAGCAGCTGCAGTTGATGCGGTCGCAGATCCTCTCGGAAGTGGTGAGGCGGTTCCCCGACGCGGGGGTGCGGAGCATCCGCTTCATCGGGCCGGACGTCCCCTCTTGGAAATGGGGCATGAGAGCCATTCCAGGCCGTGGTCCGCGCGATACCTACGGATAAGCCACGTCCCGTCCCCTCCCGACGCATTTCATCGCCTCACAGAGGCGTATAGCCGAATTTCGGCGCGATCTCTTGGTAGACTGATCACTGGCCGATCTATCGATGTGGAGCGCTCGAACCTATGACGTCTCTGACCCCTGACAGTGTTCCCGACGAACCCGAAACACCGCGAACCGAGAACACTCCGCACGAATACGGGGCCGACGAGATCCAGGTACTGGAGGGTCTCGAGGCCGTGCGCAAGCGGCCGGGCATGTACATCGGCTCGACAGGTCCGCGCGGTCTCCACCACCTCGTGCAGGAGATCGTCGACAACTCGGTCGACGAGGCGCTCGCCGGCTACTGCGACACCATCCTCGTGACGATCCTTCCCGACGGCGGAGTCCGGGTCATCGACAACGGCCGCGGCATCCCCGTCGACATCCACAAGACCGAAGGCAAATCCACCGTCGAGGTCGTCCTCACCGTGCTGCACGCCGGCGGCAAGTTCGGCGGCGGCGGCTACGCGGTCTCGGGTGGCCTGCACGGTGTCGGCTCCTCCGTGGTGAACGCGCTGTCGACGCGTCTCGACGTCGAGGTGCGACGCCAGGGTCACGTTTGGCGGCAGTCGTTCCACAACGGCGGTGTGCCGATCGCGCCGCTCGAGCGCGGTGAGCAGAGTTCCGAGACCGGCACCACGATCACCTTCTGGGCCGATGACACGATCTTCGAGTCGGTCGACTACGACTACGACACCCTCCGCACGCGCTTCCAGCAGATGGCGTTCCTCAACAAGGGACTGCGCATCGACCTCACGGACGAGCGTCCCTCCTCGGCGTACGAGGAAGAGGTGACGGCGGGCGAGGTCGTGCTGCAGCAGCCGAACGACAGCTTCCTGTACGAGCGCGGTCTCGTCGACTACGTCGAGTATCTGAACAAGGTGCGCAAGGCCGACCACGTGAACGACGAGGTCATCGACTTCGAGTCGGAGGACACCGAGCGCAAGATCGCCCTCGAAGTGGCGATGCAGTGGACCACCAGTTACACCGAGAACGTCTTCACGTACGCCAACACCATCAACACGCACGAGGGCGGCACGCACGAGGAAGGGTTCCGCGCGGCGCTGACCACCCTGGTCAACAAGTACGCGCGCGCCAACGGCCTCCTCAAGGAGAAGGACGACAACCTCTCCGGCGAAGACGTCCGCGAGGGACTGACCGCGGTGATCTCGGTCAAGCTCTCCGAGCCGCAGTTCGAGGGTCAGACGAAGACGAAGCTCGGCAACACGGAGGCGAAGGCCTTCGTCCAGAAGGTCGTGGGCGATCGGCTCGGCGACTGGTTCGATCGCAACCCCGCGCAGGCGAGGAACATCATCCGCAAGGCGATCGACGCGGCGACCGCGCGCATGGCGGCACGGAAGGCGCGGGAGACCGCACGTCGCAAGAGCGTCTTCGAGTCGGCGGCGATGCCCGACAAACTCAAGGACTGCACGAGCAAGGATCCCTCGATCAGCGAGATCTTCCTCGTCGAGGGAGACTCGGCCGGCGGTTCTGCGGTGCAGGGACGAGACCCCCACACCCAGGCGATCCTGGCGCTGCGCGGCAAGATCCTGAACGTCGAGCGCGCACGGCTGGACCGTGCGCTCGGCAACCGCGAGGTGCAGGCGATGATCCAGGCCTTCGGCACGGGTATCGGCGAAGACTTCGACATCACCAAGGCGCGCTATCACAAGATCGTCCTCATGGCCGATGCCGACGTCGACGGCCAGCACATCACCACGCTGCTGCTGACCCTGCTCTTCCGGTACATGCGCGGGCTCATCGAAGCCGGTTTCGTCTACCTCGCCCAGCCGCCGCTGTACCGCTTGAAGTGGTCGAACTCACCGCACGAGTACGTCTACAGCGACAAAGAGCGCGATGTGCTCCTCGAGGCGGGGATCGCAAGCGGCAAGCGCATCCCGAAAGACAACGCGATCCAGCGCTACAAGGGTCTCGGCGAGATGAACGACAAGGAGCTGTGGGACACCACGATGGATCCGCAGACGCGGACGCTCCGCCAGGTCACCATCGACGACGCGGCATCCGTCGATGAGATCTTCTCCATCCTGATGGGCGAGGACGTCGAGTCACGCCGAGGGTTCATCCAGCGCAACGCCAAAGACGTGCGCTTCCTCGACATCTGATCCGCACCGCCGATCCTCGCCCGCACACACGCAGAAACTGAGACACCATGGCTGACGACGAGCGCTCCGAGAATCTTCACGATCACGGCAAGATCGACCAGGTCGATCTGCAGCTGGAGATGCAGCGCAGTTACCTCGACTACGCGATGAGCGTCATCGTCGGGCGCGCGCTGCCCGACGTGCGTGACGGCCTCAAGCCCGTGCACCGTCGCGTGCTCTACGGGATGTACGACGGAGGCTACCGCCCCGACAAGTCGTTCTCGAAGTGCGCCCGCGTGGTGGGCGAGGTGATGGGTCAGTACCACCCGCACGGTGACACCGCGATCTATGACGCGCTCGTTCGTCTCGTCCAGCCGTGGTCGCTGCGCTACCCTCTGGCGCTCGGGCAGGGAAACTTCGGTTCGCCCGGCAACCAGGGCGCTGCGGCGCCCCGGTACACCGAGACCAAGATGGCCCCCCTCGCGCTCGAGATGGTGCGCGACATCGAAGAAGAGACCGTCGACTTCCAGGACAACTACGACGGTCAGACGCAGGAGCCCACGGTTCTCCCCGCGCGATTCCCCAACCTGCTGGTGAACGGGTCGGTCGGCATCGCGGTGGGTATGGCCACGAACATCCCGCCCCACAACCTGCGCGAAGTCTCGGCGGGCGCGCTGTGGGCACTGGAGAATCCGGATGCCTCGCGCGAGGAGCTGCTCGAGGCGCTCATGTCGCGCATCCCCGGGCCGGACTTCCCCACCGCCGCTCAGATCCTCGGGACGCGCGGCATCAAGGACGCGTACCTCACCGGCCGCGGCTCCATCACGATGCGCGCGGTGGTCGGGGTGGAAGAGATCCAAGGCCGCACGTGCCTGGTCATCACCGAACTGCCCTACCAGGTGAACCCCGACAATGTCGCCGTCAAGATCGCCGACCTCGCCCGCGAGGGCAAGATCACCGGCATCGCCGACATCCGGGACGAGACCTCCGGACGCACCGGTCAACGGCTCGTGATCGTGCTCAAGCGCGACGCCGTTGCCAAGGTCGTGCTGAACAACCTCTACAAGCACACCCAGTTGCAGGAGAACTTCGGCGCCAACATGCTGGCGATCGTCGACGGCGTGCCTCGGACGCTTCCCCTCGACGGCTTCATCACGCACTGGATCGATCACCAGATCGAGGTCATCGTCCGTCGCACGCGATACCGGCTGCGCAAAGCCGAAGAGCGCATGCACATCCTGCGCGGCTATCTGAAGGCCCTGGATGCGCTCGACGACGTTATCGCTCTCATCCGGCGATCCCCCACCGTGGACGACGCCCGGGCGGGACTGAAGGATCTGCTCGAGATCGACGACATCCAGGCGGATGCGATCCTCACGATGCAGCTGCGCCGTCTCGCCGCGCTCGAGCGCCAGAAGATCATCGACGAGGCCACCGAGCTCGAGGAGCAGATCCTCGACTTCCAGGCGATCCTGGCCGACCCGGTGCGTCAGCGTGTGATCGTGCGCGACGAGCTCACGGTCATCGTCGACAGGTTCGGAGATGACCGCCGCACCGAGATCCTCCACGGCTTCGACGGCGACATGTCGATCGAGGACCTCATCCCCGAAGAGGAGATGGTGCTGACGGTCACCCGCGATGGGTACATCAAGCGCACGCGCAGCGACAACTACCGTCAGCAGCACCGCGGCGGTAAAGGGGTGAAGGGCGCGCAACTGCGCGCCGACGACGTCGTCGAGCACTTCTTCGTCACCACGACGCACCACTGGCTCCTCTTCTTCACCAACAAGGGTCGCGTCTATCGCGCGAAGGCCTATGAAGTCCCCGAGGCCGGCCGCGATGCGAAGGGCCAGCACGTCGCGAACCTGCTGGCGCTCCAGCCCGACGAGGAGATCGCCCAGATCCTCGACATCCGCGATTACAGCGTTGCGACGTACCTGGTGCTCGCCACCCGTGGTGGTCTCGTGAAGAAGACGCGCCTGACCGAGTACGACACCAATCGTCAGGGCGGGGTGATCGCCATCAACCTCCGCGATGGTGACGAGCTCGTCAGCGCCCTCTTGGTGGAGGAAGGCGACGACATCCTCCTCATCAGCCGCCAGGGCATGTCCCTGCGCTTCACGGCGACCGACGACTCGCTCCGGCCGATGGGCCGTTCCACCGCCGGCGTGAAGGGGATGTCCTTCCGCGAAGGCGACAGCCTGCTGTCGGCGTCGGTGGCGGCGGAGGACGGATTCGTCTTCGTGGTGACCGAAGGCGGCTACGCCAAGCGCACCGAAGTGGGTCAGTATCGGCTGCAGAGCCGGGGCGGACTCGGCATCAAAGTCGCCCGTCTGAACGACGATCGCGGGGATCTCGCGGGCGGTCTCATCGTCTCGGCGGACGACGAGGTCCTTGTGGTTCTTGCCAGCGGCAAGGTGGTACGCTCTGCCGTGGCCGAGGTGCCTGCCAAGGGACGAGACACCATGGGTGTCGTCTTCGCTCGATCGGGCGGCGATGATCGCATCATCGCGATCGCCCGAAACGGCGAGCGGGGACTGACCGAAGCAGCGGAGGCCAGCGTCGATGAAGAGACGGGTGCCCCCGACGCCACCGCCCAGACCCCCGGAGAAAGCACTGACGTATGAGTACGGTAGCCGACAAGCTCGCGAAGAAGTCGACCCATAAGACCAGCTCCAAGCAGGTCCGGCTCCGCCTCGTGTACGTCGACTTCTGGTCGGCCGTCAAGCTGTCGTTCCTGGCGGCGGTCGCTCTCGCGATCGTCACGGTCGTGACCTTCTTCCTCGTGTACATGGTCGTGCAGACCACGGGATTGATCGGCAAGGTCGACGAGTTCTTCCAGAGCTTCTCCGACGGGGGCGTCTCGATCACCTCGTTCGTCGGCCTCCCCCAAGTGATGGCCTTCGCGGCGGTCGTGGCGATCCTCAACCTGATCGTGGTGACCGTGCTGGGCGCAGTGATGGCCGGGATCTACAACCTCGCGGTCAAGGTCACCGGCGGTCTGCTCGTTGGTTTCACGTCCAACTGACCGGCGCGTCGCCCCGATTCGAGAAAACGGTGCGCGTCAGGTAAAGTCTTGGAGGTTGACAGCGTTCGCGCGGTCTTCGAGACGGGGCTATAGCTCAGGCGGTTAGAGCGCTTCACTGATAATGAAGAGGTCCCAGGTTCAAGTCCTGGTAGCCCCACGTAAGCCCCAGGGGCCTTAGCTCAGTTGGTAGAGCGCCTGCTTTGCAAGCAGGATGTCAGGAGTTCGAATCTCCTAGGCTCCACATCTCGGCCCTCGGTTCGGCCTCTTCTACACTGTCGCCATGGCGCACCTCACCGAACCGGTTCCGTCACCCCACGAGCGGCCGGTGTTCGCCCGCGTCGAGGGTCAGGCGGTCTACGCGGCCTACAGCGCCGGAGTGCTGGGTGCCGTCGTCGGGCTGATCATCGGGCTGACCGATGCCTCACTCCCCCTGTCGGGCAACAGTTCCTTCGGCACCCTCATCGCCCTGTTCGCCGCCGCCGCCGCCGCCGTCGTCTCCGCCACCGGCTACTGGCGCTCGCGCACTGCGCCCGGACAGGAGTGGCGTCTCGCGCTGTCACCGGTCAGATTCGGGGTGAATGCCGTCTCCGTCGTCATCGTGCACACCGTGCTCGCCGTCCTCGCGACGCTGGTGCTGTTCGTGGTGCTCGGACGCGCGTTCATCGGACTGCCTGTGCAGCCCTTCTGGTCGACGGTCTTGTCGGCCGTGGTTCTGGGTCTCGTCGCCTACCTGGTGTTCCTGTCGGTGGCGCGCATGACCACGCAGCGCATGTCGTCGCTCCTCATGGTGTTCATCGTGCTCGGCAGCCTGACGGCGATGGTGACCACGCCCGATCCGAGATGGTGGCTGGTCCACTTCAGCCACCTCGGCACCTTCGACGACATCTCCAGCGTCGTCTTCAACGGCACCTTGATCGCCGGTGGCCTGCTCGTCACGACATTCGCCGTGTATCTCGCGAACGACATGCGCGCTCTCGGCGACGCGTTCCTCCATCCCCGCGCGGTGCCCGTCGTCTCGACGATGTTCGTCATCATGGGGGTGATGCTCGCCGGCGTCGGCGTCTTCCCCGTCGACGACCACCTGCTGCTGCACAACCTCTCTGCGATGGGGTTGGCCGTCGTCTACATCGGTCTTCTCGCAGCCGGACCCAGGGTGCTGCGCGGGATGCCCCGCGCTTACTTCCTCGCCTCGTGGGGGTTCCTGGCATCGGTCATCGTCTCGCTGGTGCTGTTCATCGTCGGATACTTCGGCCTGACGGCGTTCGAGATCATCGTGTTCGCCCTGATCTTCGGATGGATCGCCGTCTTCATCCGTTTCCTGGGTGTCACGGCCTCCGGTGTCGGCGAGACGAAGTCGCCGTCGCCGCGCTCGGTACAGTGACGGGATGGACATGCGCGTCGCCGCCTACGCGGTCATCATCGACGATGCCGGTCGGATGCTCCTCGCACACTGGAACGAGGGGCGCCGCGCCGCGTGGACCCTCCCCGGTGGCGGGCTGGAGGATGGAGAAGATCCCGAGCACGCGGCGCGCCGGGAGGTCCGGGAGGAGACCGGCTATCGCGCGGCGATCGGCGACCTCCTCGGCATCCATTCCCGTGTCATCCCCGCCGGTCGTCGCCTGAACACCGATTCCGCAGGTCCCCTGCACACGCTGCGTATCGTCTACCGCGCGCGCATCACCGGCGGGCGGTTGCGCAACGAGACCGATGGCTCGACCGACCGCGCCGAGTGGTTCACGCCGCAGGCGATCTCATCGCTGCAGCGGGTCAAGCTGGTCGACATCGCCCGCCACATGGCGGGGCTGATCTGACCCGCGCACGCGATCGGCGGCGTCAGCTCTGCGGCTGCGAGATGTCGGCGACGGTGGCGCCGTACGCCGAGATGAGGTCGTCGGCCTCGATGAAGAGGCTGTAGCCGTGGGCTCCGGCGCCCAGGGCGATGCGGCGGCCGACGATCGACGCGTCGGCGTAGATCGGCCACTCCGTGGTGCTTCCCAGCGGCACGATCGTGCCGCGTTCGTAGCCGGTCGCCGCGAAAGCGGCCTCCGGTGCGGGAAGCTGCAGTTTGTTCACACCGACGACCGCGCGCAGCTTCGGCCAGGAGATGGACCTGTCGCCGGGGATCAACGCGAAGAGGAACGTGTCATCGCTGCGTTTGACGACGAGGGTCTTGATGATGCCGGATGCCGGAAGCCCGAGCAGCGCGGCCGCTTCAGCGAGACTCCCCGCCGCCGGCCGCTCGCGGATCTCCACCGACAGACCGCGCGCGTCCGCTGCGGAGCGGACGCGCGCGAGGCCGTCAGGTGTGGGGTCCGGCGAAGCCGGCGAACTCACGCGTCAGGTGCACGCAGCGGGTCGTCTGCCACCCAGAGCTCGTCGTCGGCACGCAGCGTCTGCCATGCGGCGTACGCGACACCGACGGCCGCAGCGACACCGAGGAGGATGGCGATGACGCCGCCGGCGCCGATGCCCTGGCGCTGAGGCTCGAGCGAGAGCTGCTTCGCGAACTTCTTCGACGCTTCTTTGCCGTACTTGTCGGCCTTCTTGGCGTAGCTGGAGGCGTCCGGCATGCTGAAGCCCTTGCCGGCGGCCAGACGCGACCGGGTGTCGTTGGCGGCATCCCACACCGACAGCGCTGAGCCGACGACAGCGCCCGCGGTGGGGACGACCTTGTCGGAGAGCACGTGGCGAGAGAAGTCGACGCTTCTGCCGTAGCCCTTCTGGACGGTCGGGACGACCTGCTCCTTGCCGTAGTTCCCGATCTGTCGACCGGCGTCGCGGGCGATGCGCGAGGCTTCCTCGACGAGCACCTGCTGGGACTCCCAGAGATCGTTCGCCTTCGACTGGAGCTTGCGGATTTCTTTCTTGCGCTTGCGGCTGAGGCCCACGGGGCCCTCCTCATCACTGGGTGATCTGGTCTCCTTATCCTGCCAGACATGGGCGCAAGCGGGAGGCCTTGCACAGAACTCTGAAAGAATGTACGTATGCCTCAGCACACGGCCGTAGCCACCCTGCACACCAACCACGGCGACATCCTCGTCAACCTCTTCGGCGACCACGCCCCCCGCACCGTTCAGAACTTCATCGGCCTGTCGGACGGAACCGGCGAGTGGACCGACCCCGCCACCGGCAAGCCCGGTGAAGGCCCGCTCTACCGCGACGTCGTCTTCCACCGCATCATCCCCAATTTCATGATCCAGGGCGGCGACCCCCTGGGCCAGGGCACGGGTGGGCCCGGCTACAACTTCAACGACGAGATCAACGGCGAACTGAACTTCACTCAGCCCTACATGCTGGCGATGGCCAACGCGGGTCTGCGTCGCAACGCGATCACGGGTAAGCCCGAGGGCACCAACGGCTCGCAGTTCTTCATCACCACCGACCCCACGACGTGGCTGCAGGGCAAGCACACGATCTTCGGCGAGGTGGCGGATGCCGCGTCCCGCGAGGTCGTCGACGCGATCGCCGCCGTGCCGACCGGCGCCGGAGACCGGCCGATCGAGCCCGTCGTCCTGCAGTCCGTCGACATCGTCTCGGTCTAGCGGTCGCCGACCGCCTGTGACGGAACGCCCGTGACCACGGATGCGGCGTCGGAGGAATTCCGGCGCAATCGGGAGAACTTCTGCTACCGGCATCCCGACCGGCAGAGCTTCGTGCTGTGTCAGCGATGCCTGCGGACGATCTGCCCGGAGTGCCAGACGCAGGCGGCGGTCGGTGTCATCTGCCCCGAGTGCCTCGTCGAGCAGCAGAAGTCGCGCACGCCCGCACAGGTGAAGGCGCAGCGGCGGTGGCGGCGCTCGGGCGCGTCCGCGCTCGCCGTCTCGGACTCGCGACCGCTGGTGACGTACGCCATCATCGCCCTCACCGCGCTGGTGTACGTGACCCAGATCATCCCCGGGTCACCCGTCCAGGACTGGCTCGCGTTCAACAGCGCCTACCTGGTGCCGTCGCTGCCGTACGGCTTCCAGCCCTGGCGGCTGCTGACAGTGCTCCTCGTGCACGGGAGTTTCCTGCACGTCGGGCTGAACATGCTCGCGCTGTTCATGATCGGCCGCAGTCTGGAGCCGCTCCTCGGCCGGTGGCGGTTCCTGTCTCTCTACCTGATCAGCGGGTTGGGCGGCTCCGTCGCCGTGGCGCTGCTGGATCCGGGCCAGTGGGTGGTCGGGGCGTCCGGTGCCATCTTCGGCCTGTTCGGAGCGCTGCTGGTGATCGGCCGGCACATCGGCGCGAATGTCACGGGCATCGCCATCCTGATCGGCATCAACTTCGCCTTCCCCTTCATCCAGGGATTGATGGCGGGTTCGATGGCCGCGGTGCAGATCTCATGGCAGGCGCACCTGGGCGGGCTGGTCGTCGGTGCTGCGCTCGGACTCGTCTTCAGCCGTACCCGGTCGGTGCGGCGGCGCGGCCTGCAGGTCGCGCTCCTCGCCGTCGTGACCGTGGCGCTGTTGGGACTGCTCGTCATCCCCGCCGTGATCTACGTCTGATCAGCCGAGAAGTTATCCACAGGTTCATCCACACCTGGGGATGAATCACACCCGTGTAATTCGTGTGGTTCGCTATCTCCAGCGCGTCGTCATGAGGAAGCCGACGAATGCGATGCCGAAGCCGATGACGAGGTTCCAGGCGCCGATACCCGGGATCGGGAAAGCCTGGCTGCTCAGGTAGAAGACCAGCACCCAGACGAGTCCGACGAGCATGAGCCCGATCATTATGGGCTTGAACCACACCGGGTTGGGTGCGGCCTCTCCCTCACTGCGTTCGACGAGTGCGTCGTCTCTCTTACCTGCCATGCCAGCATCCTACCCGGGGAGGCTCCGTCCCACTCGGGCGGCTGCCAGGTTGACCTCAGGGTGAGGTCGATATGATCACCGTTGTGACGGGTGGGAGCGGGATCGCGACGGGTGGTGACCTGCGCGCGCGAGGCCGACGTCCGCGTGCTCGGACATCGTTCTTCGGCGTCGTCGGCGAGATCCTCATCACGGCGGGACTGATCACGCTGCTGTATGTCGTGTGGCAGCTCTGGATCGGCGATGTGATCTATGGAGCGGAGCGGAACGCGGCCGGTCACGAGCTCTCGGAGCAGTGGGCGGAGGAGTACGAGGCACCGCCCACCGCAGCGACCGCGAGTCCCACCCCCGGGGTCGCCGCCGCACCCGCCCCGGTGACAGCCGACCCGATTGCGCTGCCCCAGCCGGCGGACGCCGAGATCTTCGGGATCATGCACGTCCCCCGCTTCGGCGCCGACTACAGCGTCAACATGGCGGGCGGCGTGACCCGCGAGAACACGCTCGATCCGATCGGAATCGGGCATTACCCCGACACGAGCATGCCCGGCGATGTCGGCAACTTCGCCGTGGCGGCCCACCGCACCACCTGGGGCAAGCCCTTCAACCGCATCGCAGACCTGCACGTGGGCGACGCCATCGTCATCGAGACCCCTGACGGCTGGTACACCTACCGGTTCCGGACCCTCGAGTACGTCGAACCGTCCGCCGTAGACGTGCTGCTGCCCGTGCCCCAGGCCCCGGACGTGCCCAATGACGGGGGGCGGTACCTGACGATGACGAGCTGCAGTCCGATGTTCGCGATGACCGAGCGCATCGTCGGCTACAGCGTGTTCGACTCGTTCACCCCACGCGCGGCCGGAGCCCCGGCTTCGCTGACCGAAGGAGTGACCACCTGATGTACGCCGGTCTCTGGCGCGTCCTCCCCGGTCCGTGGTGGCTCAGGGTGATCTTCCTCCTCATCCTCGCCGCCGCCGTGATCTACGGACTCTTCTTCTACGTCTTCCCCTGGGTGAGCAGCTTCGTGAACCCGCAGGACGTCACGGTTCAGTGACCCTCGACGACGATCCCGCGGCGGCGCCCCTCGCGTCCGGGGCGGGCAGGATCCTGGTCGTCGACAACCACGACAGCTTCGTCCACACCCTCGTCGGCTATCTGCACGAGCTCGGCGCGGAATCCGACCTCGTCGAAGCCGATGCGATCGTCCGCCCCGACCCCACCGCCGGGCTCGAGGGCGCCGGTCTCGCCATCGCTCCGTACGCGGGCGTGCTCGTCTCGCCGGGTCCGGGAGCGCCGGTCGACGCGGGGGCGTCGATCCCCGTGGTGCGGGCGGCCGCGGCCCGCGGCATCCCCCTCCTGGGTGTGTGCTTGGGACATCAAGCGCTGGCGGAGGCGTTCGGGGCGGTCGTGGATCATGCGCCCGAGCTCATGCACGGCATGACCTCGCGGGTGACGCACGATGGCAGTGCCCTGTACGACGGCCTGCCGAGCCCGTTCGTCGCAACCCGGTACCACTCACTGGCGGTGGTGCCCGAGTCGCTGCCGTCCGAGCTGCGCGTCACCTCCCGGACGCAGAGCGGCGTGATCATGGGGGTCTCGCACCGCACGCTTCCCTTGCACGGCGTGCAGTTCCATCCGGAGGCGGTGCTCACCGAGGGTGGGTATCGACTGCTCGGCAATTGGCTCGAGAGTGTGGGCGTCACGGCTGCCGCGACCCGGGGCGCAGCGCTGCGACCGCATCGCTGACCGGGGCGTCGCCGGGGGCGGCTACGGCGCCCCGCAGTAGGTGAGCACGACCGTCGCATGCACCTCGGCCTCGCCGGGGGCGATCGACTGGGCGGTCACGACCGGCGGTTCGGTCGCGACGCAGTTGGGGTCGGGCTGCGTCTCGACCGTCAGCTGCGAGGTCGGACCCTCGAGCTCGCGCGTCGCGGCCTCCACCGTGTACCCGGTGACGTCGTTGATCAGCACGCGTCCGGTCGCGACGACGAGGTTCACGGTCGTGCCGACCGGAATCTGCTCACCGGCGGTCTGATCGGCCGAGATGACCACGCCGGCGGCGAGCCCGGGATCGTTCCGCTGCGTCACGACTCCGAGCGCGAGACCAGCGCTCTCGAGGGCACCCTGTACGGCCTCTTGTCCGATTCCCACCAGAGTCGGTACGGTCGCCAGCTCCTGCCCGGTCGACACGAAGACACGGATCTGCTGCTGCGGGGTGACCGAAGCGTCCGCCCCCGGGTCGGTGCGGATCACGTTGCCGGCGGCGACATCGGCATTGGCCTCGTCGACGCGCGTCGACAGCAGATCCTGTTCGGCCAGAGCCTCGTTCGCCCGCTCGTACGTCATGCCGGCGACATCGGGCACGATGCGTGCGCTCGAGGGGACTTCGCTCGCGGGTCGGATCGTGACAACCCAGAAGAGCACGGAGATGAGGAGCACGGCGAGCACCGCGACACCGGCCCAGATCCACGCGACCGGGGGTCCGGTCTGCGTGCGCTTCATCGTGGTGTCGGTGCTCAGCTGACGCAGGGACCGGGCGGTCTCGGCCGCCTGGCGCGGGTTGGGTCCGTACAGCTCGCTCGTGAGCGCACCCACCTGGCGCTTCGTGGGCGCTTTGCCGTCGATCGTCGCGTCGAGGGCATCACGGAAGCCCGCGGCGTCCTGATAGCGCTGGAAGGGATCCTTTGCGAGCGCGCGCAGGACGACGGCGTCGAGCGCACGGGGAACGGTGTCGTTCACCTCCGACGGCGTGATCGGGGCTTCGCTCACGTGCTGGTAGGCGACAGCGACCGGGGACTCGCCCCGGAACGGGGGGCGCCCCACGAGCAGCTCGTAGAGCACGACTCCTGCGGAATACAGATCGGCCCGCGCATCCACGGGCTCGCCCTTCGCCTGCTCGGGCGAGAAGTAGGCCGCGGTGCCGAGGATCGCGGTGGTCTCGGCGACGGTCGAGGATGAGTCCGAGACCGCGCGTGCGATGCCGAAATCCATGACCTTCACCTGGCCCGCGTCGGTGACCATGACGTTGCCGGGCTTGATGTCGCGGTGCACGACGCCGGCGCGGTGGGAGTACTCGAGAGCCTCGAGGATGCCGTCGCTGTAACGGAGCGCATCGTCGACGCTCACCGGACCGGCGGAGATGATGTCCTTGAGGAGATCACCGTGGACGAGCTCCATGATGATGTACGGCACCGGATGCGCGACGCCGTCCGTGCCGACCTCGGTGTCTTCGCCCGCGTCGTACACGCGCACGATCGCGGGATGCGCCATGCGTGACGCCGCCTGGGCTTCCAGGCGGAACCGGGTGCGGAAGGAGTTGTCGTTCGCGAGATCGCGGCCCAGGATCTTGATGGCGACCTGGCGGCCCAGAGTGACGTCGTATCCGCGGTAGACCGTCGCCATTCCGCCGCGCCCGATGAGCTCGTCGACTCGATATCGGCCCGAAAGCACCCGCGGCTCGACTGTCACGTTAACTCCCTGGCGTGGAACACAGCCAGCCTAACCGACGTCCGCCCCGCGCCCCGCATCAGCGGGAGCAAGGCGGACGTGGACTACGGCGTGGTGCCCGGCGTCGGCGTGCTGGCCGGAGAGATGGACGCCGTGCCGTCGGCCGAGGCGCCCGTCGTGCGATCTCCGCCGCTTCCGCCCGAGCAGGTGACGGTGTAGGTCACGACGACGGACCCCGTCGCCGTGGCGGGCACGGTCACGGCGACGGGCTGCTCCGCGAGCGTGAAGGCCCGCTTCTGGGAACCGTCGCTGAACGTGCCGTTGGTGACGGTGAGGTCGTACTTGCTCGCGGTGCCCGTGCCGGAGGCGCACTGGTACCCGCTCCAGCCGACGGTCGCCGTGCCACCCGCGGTGACGGGGTTCGGCGTGATCGTGGGCGCTGTCGGCGTCTCGAGCGGGGTCTGATCGGCGTACGTCGTGAGGGCGATGGTCGTGCCCTCTTCGACGCGTCCCGTGGGGTTGACGGCGTAGACGAAGCCCACCTGATCGGGCGCGGGCGCCGCGTTGCCCGGGACGCAGTTGGCGACGAGGTTCGCTCCCTCGAGGATTCCCCGGGCCTCATCGCAGGAGACGCCCACCAGCCCCAGCGAGCTGACGTCGACGCGGTCGGAGGTCGGTGACGGCGAAGGACTGCTCGGGACGGGCGACGGTGCCGTCGAGGTCGTCGACTGCGATGGCGCAGGCGCGGGCGTCTGGTTGGACAGGACCGCCCACACGGTACCGCCGATCACGAGGAGGAGCAGCACGATGAGCGCGATGAGCGGCCACGTCCACGGGCTGCGCTTCTTCTTGACGGGCTCGTCGTCGACGGGCACGGGCATCGGCAGGAGGCGGGTGGTGTCTTCGCCCGAAGTCAGCAGCTGGGTCGCGTCATCGGCCACGACGCCGGTCGCGATCGCCGGGATGGCTGCGGCCGCAGCGGCAACATCGCCTCGGCGGAGCGCGGTGGCTGCGCGGGCGATGATGGCCGTCGAGGCCGGTCGGTCTTCGGGCTTCTTGGCGATCATCGCCATGATGAGGTTCTGCACCGGGGTGGCGACCGTTGGCGGCAGCGGCGGGGGCTGCTCGTTGATCTGCGCCATCGCGATGGCGACCTGCGACTCGCCCGTGAAGGGACGCTTGCCGGCGAGGCACTCATAGGCGACGATGCCGAGCGAGTAGATGTCGGTGGAGGGCGACGCCGAATGACCCGACGCCTGCTCCGGGGAGAGGTACTGCACGGTGCCCATCACCTGGCCGGTGGCCGTGAGCGGCACCTGGTCGGCGATGCGCGCGATGCCGAAGTCGGTGATCTTCACACGGCCGTCGGGCGTGATCAGGAGGTTGCCGGGCTTGATGTCGCGGTGCACGAGACCGGCGGCGTGCGCAGCCTGCAGCGCGGCGGCCGTCTGCGCCACGATGTCGAGCGTCTTGTCGGTCGACAGCGAGCCTTCGCGCTCGAGGATCGTCGACAGCGCCTCGCCGGGGACGAGCTCCATCACGAGGAAGGCGCTGCCGGCCTCCTCGCCGTAGTCGAAGACGCTCGCGATGCCCTCGTGGTTGACGAGCGCGGCGTGGCGGGCTTCGGCGCGGAAGCGCTCGAGGAACCCGGGATCGCCCATGTACTCGTCTTTGAGGATCTTGATGGCGACGGTGCGTCCGATCACGTGGTCGGTCGCCTCCCAGACCTCGCCCATGCCGCCGATGGCGATGCGCGAGTCCAGCTCGTAGCGTCCGCCGAAAGTCACTCCCTGTGTCGGTCTCATTTCCCCAGCACCGCCTCCATGACTTTCTTCGCGATAGGCGCGGCGATGGTGTTTCCGCTGCCCGATTGTCCCTGCCCGCCGCCGTCTTCGACGACCACGGCGACGGCGACTCGTGGGTTGTCGGCCGGTGCGAAACCGGTGAACCACAGCGAGTACGGCTTGGTGTTGCCGTTCTCTGCGGTGCCTGTCTTCCCGCCCACGTCGACTCCGTCTATTCTTGCACCCGAGGCCGCTCCGTCATTGACATTGGCGACCATCATCGTGGCCATCTGCTGCGCGATCTCGGGGTCCAGCGCCTGCCCGAACTCGGTGTCGTCGAAGGTCTGCTGCACCGAGAGGTCGGGCGCGATGACCTGGTCGACCATGCGCGGGTTCATCACCGTGCCGCCGTCGGCGATCGCCGCGGACACCATCGCCATCTGCAGCGGCGTGGCGCGCACGTCGCCCTGGCCGAAGCCGGTCAGGGCGGTCTTGTCGTCGCTGAGCGCCCGCGGGTACGTCGACGGGGTGGAGGTGAGCGGCATCGTGAAGGACGAGTTGAAGCCGTACTTCTCCGCCTCCTCGCGGATGGCGTCGTCGCCCAGGGCGACCGCCAGTTCGGCCATCGGGATGTTGCAGCTCAGGCGGAGCGCATCGGCGAGGGTGACCGTGTCACCGGGACCGCACGCACCGCCCCCGGCATTGCTGATGCTGGTGCTGGTGCCGGGAAGGGTGTACGAGGCGACGTTCGGGAACGTCGAGGCCGGCGTGTAGTTGCCGGATGCGAGCGCTGCGGACGCCACGACGAGTTTGAAGGTCGACCCGGGCGGGTTGAGGTCGCCCGAGATGGCGCGGTTGTAGAGGGGATGCGTCGGGTTGGTGTTGAGCATGTCGTAGGCGTCGTTGACGACCGAAGCGTCGTGGACGGCGAGTGTGTTGGTGTCGTAGCTCGGGCTCGTGACCATCGCCAGGATGCGCCCGGTGGAGGGCTCGATCGCGACGACCGCGCCCTGCAGATCGCCGAGTGCGTCGTAAGCCGCCTTCTGCACGACGGAGTCGAGGCTCAGCACGACGTTGGAGCCCTGCGGGTTCTGACCGGTGATGACGCGCTCCATCCGGGTGAGGAACTGAGAGCCTGCGGTACCGCTGAGTTCCTGGTTCATCGACTGCTCCAGGCCGGTCGCCGAACCCAGGGCGGGATTGATGTAACCGGTGACGGGCGCCCACATCGCGGCATCCTGATACACGCGCTGCCACGAGAAGACGTCGTCGGACGCGACCGACGAGGCGATCGCCGCGCCGCTCGCGATGATCGACCCGCGCTGCACCTGGTACGAGTCGTACAGGGCACGCGTGTTGCGGGAGTTCTCCGCGAGACTCTCGGACTGTGCGACCTGGATCCAGCTGGTCGAGGCGAAGAGGGCAATGAACATCAGGAGCATCAGGATGCTCAGACGCTTGAGTTCTTTCGTCATCTCAGCCGATCACCACCCGCGGGCGACTGCGCACCGCGTCGGAGATGCGCAGGAGCAGCGCGACGATCAGCCAGTTCGCCACGAGTGATGAGCCGCCGGCGGCGAGGAAGGGGGTCGTGAGTCCGGTCAGCGGGATCAGACGCGTCACTCCGCCGACCATGATGAACACCTGCAGCGCGATCGTGAACGACAGGCCCGTTGCCAGGAGCTTGCCGAAGTCGTCCTGACCGGTGAGGCCGATGCGGATGCCGCGGCTGGTGAACACCATGTACAGGCACAGGATGGCGAAGACCCCGATCAGCCCGATCTCTTCGCCGAGACTCGAGAAGATGTAGTCGCTCTGCGACAGCGGCGTGAGGTAGGGACGGCCCTGCCCGAGTCCGGTGCCGATGAGGCCCCCGTGCGCGAGACCGAAGATGCCCTGCACGAGCTGGTAGCTGCCACCGGTGCGGTCGATGATCTCGGGATTGAACGCGTCGAGCCAGTTGGCGAACCGGCCCTGCACGTACGGAAGCACACGAGAGGCGAAGAAGGCTCCGACGGCCGCCAGGACGACACCGATGAGCACCCAGCTGGTCTTGCCCGTGGCGACGTACAGCATCGCGACGAACATCCCGAAGATCAGCAGGCCCGTCCCGAGGTCTCGCTGCAGCACGATGGTGCCGAGCGAGACGAGCCAGACCACCAGGAGCGGACCGAGCTCACGGGCGCGCGGCCAGGTCATGCCGAGGAACCTCGTGCCGACCGAAGTGAGCGCCTCACGGGTGCGGACGAGGTAGCCGGCGAAGAAGACCGCGAGGGAGATCTTGGCCAGCTCTCCCGGCTGAAAGGAGAAGAAGCCCAGCGAGACCCAGACGTCGGCGTTGGCGTCGGTGCCGAGGCCGGGGACGAACGGCAGCAGCAGGAGGCCGACACCGATGAATCCCGCGACGTAGGTGTAGCGGAACAGCACGCGGTAGTTCTTCAGCAGCACGACCACCAGCAGGGCGCCGATCGTGGCGATCCCCGCCCACGCCAACTGCCTCGTGGAGTAGGCGCCCCATCCGTGCAGCTTCAAGGCGATGTCGATGCGGTAGATCATCGCCAGTCCGACGCCGGTGAGCACCGTGGCGATGGGCAGGACGAACGGATCGGCGGCACTCGCGCGCAGTCGCAGCACGATGTGCAGCGCGATCACGAGCGCGGTGAGCCCGACGCAGTAGATGAGGAACTTCGCGTCGATCACGCCGGTCGCGCCGAGCTGGACCAGGGCGACAGCCGAGCCGTTGATCAGGAAGGCGAACAGCAGCAGGACGAGCTCGCGGTTGCGCTGCGTCTGCGGCACGCGGATGCGGCGCAGGGCCCGGAGCACCGACGTGTCCGTCGAGACCTGCTGTGTGTCGGGGGACGAGGTCATCCGCTGGCCTCCGCGGTGTTGCGCAGCCGCTCGACGATCTGCTCGGCGTCGTCGAGCGATGCCGCCGAGATCGTCTCCTGCACAGTGGCGAGCGCGAAGTCGGGCAGGTCGACGAGTTGCAGTCCGGTGTCCTGGTAGGGCTCCGACAGGGTGATCGGTCCGATGTTCTGCTGGATGCCCCGGTAGATCACGACCGAATCCTGATCGACGCCGACGTAGTACCGGGTCTGAGTGAACTGGTAGCCGCCGAAGAGTGCGGCGGCGATCAGGGCGATCACCACCACGAAGCCGATGATCCACCCGAGGCGTCTTCGACGCGCTCTGCGACGATCCTCCTCGATGAGCTCCTCGAGGAACCCGGCGGCGGGCTCGAAGTGGGTCGGCTCGTTCGCGGCCTGACGGTTGGGGTGCAGCCAGCCGCTTCGGCCTGATCGTGCGGCCGGCACCACGACGCCGGTCGGCGTCGAGGCGGATCCGACGACCGTGGGGGTTCCCGAGAAGAGCGGATGCTGCCCGCCGACGTCGACGATCACGATCGTGATGTTGTCGGGGGCGCCGGCGTCCAGTGCCTGCTTCAGCAGGCTGTCGGCGGTGCGCCCGGGAGCATTGCCCTGCGCCATCGCCTTGGCGGTGTGCGCGTCGTCGACCACGCCGCACAGCCCGTCGGAGCACAGCAGCCAGCGGTCGCCGGGCTGCGTCGGCATGATGAACGTGTCGACCTCGGGGTCGGGGTCCATGTCGCCGAGCACCCGCATGAGGACGGAACGGCGGGGGTGGTAGCGGGCTTCTTCGGGCGTGATGCGCCCCGAATCGACCAGGCGCTGCACGAACGTGTGGTCGGTCGTGATCTGGGTGAGCGCGTCGTCGCGGTACAGATAGACGCGCGAGTCGCCGATGTGGGCGATCACGGCGTAGTCGTCCACCATGATCAGCGCACTCACCGTGGTGCCCATGCCGGTGAGCTCGGGGCGGGCCGCGACCGTGTCGATCAGCTCGGCGGCGGTGTCCGAGATCGCGTCGCGCAGTTCACGCTCGGCCTCCGCGGTGGACGCCATCGGGTGATCGAGCACCTCCAGCCGACCGATCGCGATGCTGGAGGCGACATCCCCACCCGCGTGTCCGCCCATGCCGTCGGCGACGGCGAAGAGGTTCGACCCGGCATAGCCGGAGTCCTGATTGTTGGAGCGCACCTTGCCGGTGTGCGAGATGGCGACGCTCGAGCCCTGGAAGACCATGGATGCGGCTCGCCGCTACTTCCGCAGCTCGAAGGTGGTGGCGCCGACCTTGATCGGGGCGCCCACCTTGATCGGCACGGGGGCCGCGACCCGGACGCCGTCGTGCCACGTGCCGTTCGTCGAGTCGAGGTCTTGGATCATCCATTGCTGGCCCCACAGCACGAGGCGCGCGTGGTGGCTGGAGGTGTAGTCGTCGCGGATGACGAGCCCGGATTCGCTGGACCGGCCGATCGTGAGCGGTTCGGAGCCGAGCGGAAGCTCCAACCCGGTCTTGGGGCCGCTCGTGATGACGATCCGGGACACGGCGGCAGTCGTCGCCAGTCCGCCGGCGGAGGGTTTCGACGGCGACGCCTTCATCACCGGGACGGTGGCGTCCGACGGCGACCCTGCCTTGGCCGGGGTCGCCACGACGGGCGCCGGTTCCGGCATCCGCCGTACCTTCACACCGAACAGGTCAGCCCGCAGCGAGTAGACGAGGGCGAACACGAAGAACCACATCAGCAGCAGAAAGCCGATGCGCAGCAGCAGGAGGGTCAGTTCACTCACGATCGCGGTCCGCGGGAGACGTCGTCGCCGATCGTGAACGCGCGGGTGGCGTCGGCGGCGGGCATGGGCGGACGCGCGGGGGTGGTCTGCGCCACCACATGGAAGACGATGTTCGTGCGTCCGATCGAGACGGTGGCGTCGGGCGGCAGCGGCGCTTCCGTGACGGGGCGCCCGTCGAGCTTCGTCCCGTTCGTGGACTGCAGGTCGCGGACCATGGCGCGCTCGCCGTCCCACAGGATCTCGACGTGCTTGCGACTGGTGCCCGCGTCGGGAATCGTGATGTCGGCATCGCTGCCGCGGCCGATGACGGTACGCGCCCGGGTGAGCGGGTGCCGAGTGCCGTCGATGTCGACCACCCCGCGCCAGGCGACGCGGCCCTGGGCCGTGGCCGACTGCACCCGCAGGGTGCCGGTGGAGAGCTGGTCGTCGCGGACGAGTGAGATCGTCACGGGGCCGGCGAAGCTGTACCCCTGGGCTTTGGCGTGCTTCTGCACGAGGGCGTCGAGCTCGTCACCCAGTGCGCTGCCGAGGGTGCGCATGCGGTCATCGTCCGCGGGGGCCAGGAGGACCGTGAACGTGTTCGGCGCGAGGATGCGGTCGCGGCTGACCACCGCCGCCTTCGTGTCGAGCTCGCTGCGGAGCGCCGAGGCGATCTCGACCGGCTGAATGCCGCTGCGGAAGGTCTTCGCGAAGGCGCTGTTGACGGCGCGCTCGAGTCCCTTCTCGAAGCTGTCCAGTAGTCCCACGGGGCTCCTCTAGCCGGGCGAACAAGTCGCGTACATGTTAGTTGGCTCGCCTGGGTACCGCGTAGACGGCGCGATTTCAGCCGGACATCCGGCGGAGGGGCGAGGCGATGCCCGCACCGGTTCGGATGCGGACCGGGCACCGTGATATCCTCGGCAGGTTGAGTTCATGCGATCTCGCATGCGCGATTCGCGCGAGTGGCGGAATAGGTAGACGCGCTGGCTTCAGGTGCCAGTGCCCGCAAGGGCGTGGGGGTTCAAGTCCCCCCTCGCGCACGACATGAGAAAGACCCCCCATGTTCTTCGGGGGGTCTTTCTCATGTCGGTGGCGTTCCTCATTCGAGCGTGGGCATCAGCGTGTAGACGATCTCTTCGACATCCCGCCCCGCACCGGGGGCGAACGCCGTGATGCGTTCGACCTCGGTGAAGCCGACGCGTTCGAGAACCGCGACGGATGCCGCGTTGTGCGCGGCGACGCGGGCGTAGAGGGGCCGCTCTGCTTCGCGGGCCACCATGAGCCGGAGCGCGGCCGTGCCCACGCCTCTGCCCCAGGCGTGGCGGGCCACCCAATACGTCACCTCGCGATGGCCGTCCAGGGAGAAGACCGCGGCCGTCCCCGCGAAACCGCCGTCCTCGGTGATGACCCATTGCGCGGCATCCGGCGCCTGTCGGTTGCGGTCGCTCCACGCGTCGAAGGCGGCGCGGTCATCGGGATCGGATGCGGTGAACGCCGCCATCGCCACCGCTTCCGGGTCGCGCATCATCTCGAACACGGCGTCGAGGTCGTCGTCGGACAGGTCGCGCAGATCGATGTGGGCCACGCAGCAACGGTACGCCGGGATGCCGCCCGGAGCACGGGCTCAGCCGAGCAGATTGACTTCGAGGAGTTCCTGGTGCGCCGCCGCACCGTCACGTGCGGCCACGGCCGCCCGCAGGCGCCGATACGACGCGCCTCGCCTCGCGGCGTCTTCGATGTCGGGTGTCCACCCCTTGAGGTTGCGCTGCAGGGCGAGGCCCGATTCGCGCATGATCGAGATGAACACGGCGTTGCCGGTGGCGCGGATCACCTGCTGGAAGAACATCACGGTCCCCGCCACCATCGCCGCGGCGTCTTCGACGTCGGAGGCCGCGATCACGGCGTCGGCGGCTTCGAGGATGAGCGACAGCTGCTCGTCCGAGCAGCGCACGAGGGCCGTGCGGAAGGCGCCGCCCACCACGAAGACCATGAACTCGGTCGTGTCGCGCAACGCGTTCTCGCCGGGCGTGGACACGCGCGTCCACCGGTTCGCCGACACCTCGACGAGCCCGAAGCGCTCGAGGCGCTGGAGCGCCTCCCGGACGGGGGTCCGTGACACCTGGAGCCGTTCGGCGAGATCGACGTCGCGCAGCCGCTCGCCCGGCTGGAGCGTCCCGTCGAGGATCGCACGACCCAGGATGGAGTACACCTCGTCGCCGAGGATCGCTCCGCGGGGATTCACGGGAGCGAAGCGGTCTTCCCGCGGTTCGAGCGGCTCGTCGTCGGTCATGGCGGTGGACAGTTTACGTCCGCGGCCACCGGAGAATCGACGGAAACCGTCTTCCGGGTCTCACAGCTCCCGCCGATATATCAGTAGAGTGGAGCCCGTCACGCTCTGCGTGGCTCATCCGGGGGGATCCGTCGGCGCCCGGACCTTGAGTATCTGCTCGGTCCGGGCGCCGTATGGGCGCCGCACGCGGCGAACATGTCGGGCGCGCAACGTTTCTGTCACCATCCGTGACGACGCCTGCCGGTCACGGGCTCGGGTGGCTACCGTGGAACCGCCGCGCAGGACGCGCGGTTTCGACAGCAGAATGGCACGCAATGAGCACGCAGGGCACGGTCAAGTGGTTCAACTCGGAAAAAGGCTTCGGCTTCATCGCTCCCGATGACGGCGGCGCGGACGTCTTCGCGCACTACTCCGCCATCGAGGCGAGCGGCTACCGCTCCCTCGAGGAGAATCAGCGCGTCGAGTTCGATGTCGCCCAGGGCCCGAAGGGCCTGCAGGCGGAGAACATCCGACCCGTCTGACGAACGAGATGGGCGGGATGCTGCATCCCGCCCATCCCGTCGGCACCCGCGTGCGCCGTCAGCTCTTGTCGCCCCGCACCAGTTCCAAACCTGCCCCGGCGAATTGCTTGATCGTGGCATCGGGCAGGAACGCCCTCGTCAGCGCGAGCCCGATCCTCGTCAGATCGGCCTCGTCGCGGAAGAGCAGGTACATCGTCTCGTAGCGCGGGTTGAATTTCATCTTGAACTTGTGCAGCGACTGGAACCCGTAGACGGGCTCGAGGGATTCGGCGAGCTTCTCGCTGAGGTCGGCGATGATCCCCGCCCCGGGCGGATAGTCGTGCGCCAGCGGCGCGCCGGAGAGCGACATGACCTCCGCGCCCTCTTCGGAGAAGAACTGCGCGCTCGAGCCGATCAGGAACTCCATCACCGGCCCGAACCCGCCGTCGCGTCGACGCATCAGGTCGAGGGTCCACCCGCGCACCGCGCCGTTCTCGCCGTAGACGGGAAGCCAGGACAGGAAGCCGTCGACGTCGCCGTTCGGCGACATCGCGATCGCCAGCCGAACCTCGGGGTCTTCCGCTTCGGTCAGGGTCCCGAGCGTGAAGCCCATCTCGGGCAGGCCCTTGTCACCGACCCACATCTCGGAGATCGCGCGGAGCTGTGCGCGGGTGCCCCATGACTCGTCCTTCATGCGGGTCATCTTGAAGGCGATGTTCTCGCGTCCCGCCTTGTTGATCGCCGTGCGTACGGATGCCCACGGCTTGCCGGTGAACTTCAGGCCGGGGAGGTCGACGATCGTGTCGTCGGCGACGACCATGCTGCGCCAGCCCGGGGGGAGCGCGGCGCGGGTCGACTCGGCCGCGCTGAAGAAGCAGGGAATGAGCCCGGCGTGCTCGGACTGATCGATGAACTCGCGTACGGACTGCGCCCGGCCGTCCTCCGGTCCCAGTGGATCGGCGAGGACCAGCGCGACCCCGGCGCGACGCTGGTAGACGATGACGCCCGTCGAGGTGCGCGCGTAGCTGTTGCCGTCCCATGTGCTCATCCATGACAGGGTGCCGCCGCCGTAGCGGTGGATGTCTTCCTTCACCTCGTCGAGGGTCGGGGGCGCGGTCGAGCCGATCGGGGACTTGCGGCGGGAGGCGAACGCGCGGCGCACCCAGACCACGTAGACGAGCAGCAGAAGCCAGAGGGTCGCGGTGGCGAACGTGGCGCTCGGGTCGCCGTCGAGGTCGACGTCGGGCATGTTGAGCGAGCGGGTGATCAGCAGCAGAACCAGCAGCAGGATGCCGACGAGCACGTTGAGGGCCGAGAGGAGGACGGTGACCACCCACGACCAGCGACGACCGCGTCGGAGGCCGGTGGCGACGAGCAGGATCACGAAGGTGTCGATACCGACGTCGACGAAACCGCCGGAGACGGCGTCGGTCGACCCGAACGGCCCGTTCGTGGGCACCAGTGTCGTCACGATCTGGATCGCGCCCAGCACGAGGAGGGCGAAGAAGGCCACGAGACGCTGCTCCCGCACGGTGGTGCGCTGAACCCGGAGCGAGCGGTCGACGAACAGCACGAGAAGCACGGCCAGGGCGTGCTCGACGTCGGCGAGAGCACCCCAGAACAGCAACGAGACGACGGTGAAGCCGATGATGACGAGCCAGACGCGCACCCGCCAGGGTGCCACCAGCAGTCCCGCCGCCGCGGCGATGCACGCCATCGTGCCGCCGGAGGGGCCGACGTCGATCATGAGCGACTGCACTTGCGCCCACGGCCACGGCAGCAACGCGCCCAGCCACAGCAGCATGGCGGCCGCGAAGATGGCGAACAGCTGGCCGATCCAGAAGTAGGCCAGCGCGACCCGTGTTCCCCGCATGAACTCGAGGTAAGCCATGCCCGCGAAGCTCGCGATCGTGAGGATGTACACCCATGGCAGGTTGACGAAGAATGTGCCGGTGAGGGGCGTCCACCACAGACCCTGCGTCAGCTGCGGCAGGCCGTAGGCGACGCTGGGGAAGAGCTCGTTGTCTTCGAAAGGACTCCACAGGCCGCCCCAGATCACTCCGGCCAGGAGGATGAGGGCGACCAGCACGAGGGTGGCGGGGATGCGTGCGATCACGCGGACCAAGACGGGGCGACGAGAGACGGTGGCGTCGGTCATGCGCCTCACGATACTGGTCGGCTCGGTCGCCCGGGAGAACTCAGTCGCGGGCGAGACGGTCGTGGTCGGCCAGGGCCTTCGCGTCCTCCGCCTTGCGCACGGCCCTCCGCGCCTCGTCGAGGGCTTTCACCGGATCGGTCCCGGCCCGTGCGGCTGCCAGATCGGTCTGGGCGTCGGCTAGCCGCACGCGGGCATCCGCCCCGGCGTGCGCCTGTGAGAGCGCCCGTTCGGCCTGGGCGATCGCGTTCCGCGCCGCGGCGAGGGTTCCCGGCAGGGCGGTACGTGCGCCGCGGAGGCGCTGCTGTGCACTCCGGGCATCGCCCAGCGCCATGTCGAGGCGGTCGCGCAGGCGCGCAAGCGAATCCGTGGTGTGCGTCGGTCGACGGGTGGCATCCGGCGTGAGGGCTTGAAGCGCCGCGTCGGCTGCTCGGATGGCCTCGCCGAGACGCTCGGCATCCTCCGGCTCCAGCCCCTCCCGCACGGTGACGGCCTGTCGGATCGCCGCGCGGGCTTCGGCGAGTTCACCGGGGACCGCGGCCGCGGCCTGCATCACGAGGCGGTGTCGCTCCTCGACCATTCGGGTCTCGCTCATGGCTCTGCGCAGGTCGCGCTCCGCCCCTGCGAGGTCGGTCAGCGCCGACCGTGACGGGTCGGCCGCGGCATCCCGGGCATTCGTCAAGTGCTGCTCGGCCGACGCCGCGGCGTCGACGGCCGCCCGTGCGGCGTCCCGGGCTTCCGCCCACTCGGCCTCATCGAAGCGGTCCGAAAGCGACTCCACCAGTGCGACAGGATCACCCATGCTCGCGCGCATGTCGACGAGACGAGCGGATGCCGCGGCGATCTGCGCGCTCGCCGAAAGGTTCTCGCGGACCCAGGCGTCGTTCTCGGCTCGTGCGCGGGCGATGACGGCGAGCGCCTGGCCGGTGCGCAACCGGATCACCCGTGCGGCGCGGGCGACCTGCGCCGGCTGTGCATCCCCATCGGAGATGCTGCGGTAGTCGTCGAAGGCGCTGTCGCGCGCGTGCTGAGCCGTCATGCGCGCACGCCGGAGAGTCGCGGGCGTCCCGCCGCCGTAGAGCGCACCCGACAGGGCGAGTTCGAGGTCGATCTCTTCGATCGCGTCATCCAGGGCGACGAGATCGGCACCGGTGCGTGCCCGTTCCGCCTCGGCGGCGGCGCGCGCCCGTGGGGAGCGCCGGCGGCGGCGCACCGCCCAGACGGCGACGGCGGCGAGCACCGCGGCGACGGCGAAGACCACGACCGCGGGGACGACCCATCGAAGGATGTCAGGCATCGGCGTCCGGGAGCAGGAGAAGGGAGCGGAGTTCGCCGACATCGTCGACGGCCGCCTGGGCGCCCTCCGACTCGTGCGGCCAGCTGAAACCCCAGCGGACGAAGATGACCGGCACGCCGTGGGCCGAGGCGCCTTCGACGTCGTGGTGACGGTCGCCGATCAGCACGGGACGGCTCGTGTCGACGCCGGCGTGCTCGAGGCGTCGGAGGGCCTCGGCGACGATGTCGGCCTTCGCGCTGAGCCTGCGTTCGTCCAGCGTCGCCCCGACGATCGCGGTGAAGCACTCGGAGAGATCGAAATGGTCCATCAGGGCCTGCACCTGCACCTCGGGCTTCGAGCTCGCCGTCGCCTGCGGAACACCCGCGCGGTGCATCTCGCGAAGCAGGTCGGCGATCTGCGGATAGAGCTGCGCACCCGTGGTGTAGCCGTCCTGCTTGCCGAGGGTCCGGTAGAACGACACGGCGTCCGTCGCCTCGTCGGGGCTCATGCCGAGTTGCTTCTGGAACGTCTCGTGCATCGGTGGGCCGATCCAATGCACGAGTTCGGCGCGCGTGACGTCGGGGTGCCCGAAGTGGCGCATCGCGATGCCCAGCCGACGGAGGATTCCCGAGGACGCATCCACGATCGTGCCGTCGACGTCCCACAGAACACAGGACCAGGGAGAGCGGCGGGGCATGGGCTCCACGCTACCGGGCGGGCTCAGAACAAGCGCGGGGCGCCGGAGTCGACGCCCTTCATGTGGTCGTAGTCGAGGGTCACGCACCTGATGCCGCGATCCGTCGCGAGCACACGGGCCTGCGGTTTGATCTCCTGCGCGGCGAACACACCGGTGACGGGTGCGAGGTGCGGGTCGCGACCGAGCAGCTCGAGGTAGCGGGTGAGCTGCTCGACGCCGTCGATGTCGCCGCGACGCTTCACCTCGACGGCGATCGTGCCGCCCGCGGGGTTGCGCAGCAGGAGGTCGACGGGGCCGATCGCCGTGGGGAACTCGCGCCGGACCAGAGTGAGGCCGTCGCCGATGACGCCGACCTGATCGGCCAGCAGGCGCTGCAAGTCGGCCTCCACACCGTCTTTGATGAGGCCCGGGTCGACACCGAGCTCGTGCGCGCTGTCGTGGAGGATCTCGTGGATGTGGACCAGCAGGGCGTCGCCGGTCTTGGAATGAGTGACCCGCCACTGCTCGATCACTCCGTCTTCGATGGCCGCGGCATCCGGAGTCTGCACCGTCAGGGTGCAGGGCGGGCTCATCCAGTTCAGCGGCTTGTAGGAGCCGCCGTCGGAGTGCACCAGCAGGCTGCCGTCGCTCTTGTGCACGAGCAGCCGGGTGGCCAGCGGCAGGTGCGCGTTGAGCCGGCCGGAGTAGTCCACCGCACAGCGGGCAATGACGAGACGCACTCCGTCAGGGTAGTCGCTGGCGCCGTCCGTCGACGCCGGTCGACGGGGACGGCCTCCAGCCCTCTTCGTCACGGATCGCGCTCATGATCCGCCGGCTGATGAGGTGGAGCTGTCTGGTCTGAGCGCGCGTCAGCGGGTCGAGGACGAGTCGCTGCACGGTCTGCACATGACCCGGGGAGGCGGATCGGTAGGTCGCGAGTCCTGACTCGGTGAGCGCGGCGAGGGTGGATCGACCGTCGTCGGGGTCGGGGCTGCGGAGCACCCACCCCCTCCGTTCCAGCCGGGACACCGCGCGAGACAGTCGCGAGAGCGAGCTGTTCGCAAAGCCGGCGAGCTTCGACATGCGGAGGCGGTGATCGGGCGCATCGGCCAGGGCGAACAGGATCCCGTACTCGAAGTGCGTCATGTCGGAGTCGCGCTGGAGCGAGGCGTCGAGCGCGGCGGGGAGCCACTCCAGAACCGTGGCCAGGGCGGACCAGGTTTCGAGCTCTTCACCGCGCAGACCCGCGGCGCCTTCGGTTTCCGGCATGTCTGCACACTACGCGAGCCGAGCGCGGCGTGCGCGCGGATTCACTTGCCTGATCAAGTAATGTGAGAGGAAAGTCACGTGCGTGGGCAAGCGAATGGAGAGTTGTGGATCTGCAATTGACGGGACGACGGGCGTTCGTGAGCGGTTCGACGCAGGGCATCGGCTTCGCGATCGCGAGGGCGCTGCTGGCGGAGGGCGCGACGGTCGTCATCAACGGACGGACCGCAGATCGTGTCGAAAGCGCGGTCGCGCGCCTGGCCGAGCTCGTCCCCGGCGCGGACGTCTCCGGCCACGCCGCCGACTTCGAAGACCCGGAGCAGGTTCAGCGCCTGCTGGTGGCGCTGGGGCAGGTGGACATCCTGGTCAACAACGTCGGCCTGTTCGAGCTCGCGCCCTTCGCCGAGCTCGTCGATGACGACTGGGAGCGCTACTTCCAGGTCAACGTGATGAGCGGTGTGCGGCTCTCGCGGCATGTCCTGGACGGCATGCTGGCGAACGGATGGGGTCGGATCATCTTCATCGGGAGCGAGTCGGGAGCGAACATCCCCGCAGACATGCTGCACTACGGCGTGACGAAGGCGGGGATGACGGCCCTCGCGAACGGTCTGTCGAAGCTCACTCGGGGAACAGAGGTGACCGTGAACACCATCCTCGGGGGCCCGACGTATTCGGACGGTGTCGCCCGTACGGTCGAGCAGCTCGCGCATGCGCAGGCGATGGGAGCGGACGACCTGAAGGCCGCGGTGATCGCCGGCAACCGGACGAGTCTCCTCGAAAGATTCATCGAGCCCGACGAGATCGCCCATCTGGCGACGTATCTGGCGAGTCCGCTCTCATCGGCGACGAACGGCGCGGCCGTCCGGGCGGACGGCGGCGTGCTCACGACGATGTTCTAGACGGCGTTCTCGCGGCGGGGCCGTGCGCCGTCGTGGACCGTGCCGAGGTTCTCCTCCGACGCTGCCGTCTCGGGTCCGCGTCGGGCGTGGCCGCCGCCCACCGTCGAGCCTGCGATCGGGCGTGCGGCTCCCGAGGCGAGACCCGACATCACGATCAGGACCACGATGATCCAGAGGGTCGGGAGGATCCCGATCTGGTGGCTGATCCAGCCGAGCACGGGCGGGCCGCCGAGGAAGGCGAGGTAGCCGATGGTCGCGGCGGCCGAGACGGATGCCGCAGCCTTCGTCGGATCGTCTGCGGCGGCCGACATCCCGAGCGGGAACCCCAGCGACGCACCGGCTCCCCAGAGCGCCACGCCGATGAAGGCGATCGGCAGGGTGGGCGCGAGGATGAACATGACGAGGCCGACCGCCGCGGCGATGGACAGGATCCGCAGCGTCCACACCCGCCCGATGCGGTCGACCATCGGGCCGCCCAGCACCCGGAACAGCGTCATTGCGACGGAGAAGACCGTCAGTGCGACCGCGCCGACCGCTTCGGTCTGACCGTGACCGTCGACGACCGCGATCGCGAGCCAGTCGTTGGCACTGCCCTCGGCGAAGGCCATGCCCAGCATGATGAGGCCGATCGCATACGTGCGCGGATCGCGCCAGACCGCGGCCATCTCGGCGAATCGCTCGCGCCGGGTCGGCGCGGGGGCGTCCTCCGTGACCGCGGGCATGCGCTCGGGCACGAAGCGGAGGGCCGCCCAGCCCGCGGCGAGGACGACGATGCCGACCACGCCGAAGTGCCACCCGACGCCGACGCTCCAGCCGGCCATCGCGATGCCGGCGCCCGCGCCCGCGACGGTGCCGACGCTGAAGAAGGCGTGGAAGAGGGGCATGAGCGTGCGCCCGAACGCCTGCTCCACGGAGGCCGCCTCGACATTCATCATGACGTCGGTCGAACTCATGCCGAGCCCCATCAGTCCGAGGCCGACGGCGGTGAGCGCATACGACTCCGCGACCTGCACGCCCAGTCCTGTGACGATCACGCCCGACGCGAAGGCCGCGATCGTGAAGACCATTCCGCGGCGGGCGCCCCAGCGGGCGACGATGACGTTGGCCAGCGACAGCCCGACGATCGAGGCGGCGCCCGAGACGAACAGCAGCACGCCCACGCCGAAGTCGTCGATCCCGAGGATCTGTTTGACGGCCGGCAGCCTCGAGGCCCACGACGCGAAGCCCAGACCCATGACGAAGAAGATCACGAAGATGGCCGTCCGCCAGTGCACGAGTCGGGGGCGGGAGATCGTGGCGCTCATGGAGACAGCGTACCGAATCGATTCGACGGCGCCCAGCCGGCGAGGTACGATCGTCGGCGATGAGCACCCGCCGAGCCACGATCGCCGACGTCGCCCGCGAGGCGGGCGTCTCGGGGTCGACGGCGTCGGTCGTCTTCAGTGGCAAGACACCGGTGTCGGATGCCACGCGCCGGCGCGTCCTGGACGCCGCCGCGTTGCTCGGCTACACCGGGCCCGATCCGCGGGCCGCGTCGCTGCGCAGCGGGCGCTCGGGCATCGTCGGTGTCGTGTTCGAAGAACACCTGGGCACGGCCTTCCAGGATCCGGTCAAGATCCTCATGATGGACGGGCTCACCGACGGCGTCGCGCCCCTCGGCGCCGGCCTCCTCCTGCTGCGCGACCAGGCCGCGGTGGGCGACACCCCCGCCGCTCTCGCGCCCACGCTCACCACCGCTCCGTTGGATGCCGCCGTCCTGATCGGCTGCAGCGGGCTGCTGCGCGAATCGCTCGCCGTCGTCAAGGCACGCGGCATCCCGGTCGTCGTCATCGAGGGGGACGCCGGCGAAGGGGTGCCGCAGATCAGGCTCGACAACGCGGTGGCCCAGAGGCAGGCGGCGCTGCACCTGCGCGGACTCGGGCACACCGACGTCGTCGTCCTCACGCTGCCGATCGACAAGCGGCGGACGCGGGGGTGGATCGCTCCGGACGCCGAGATCACCGTGGACGTCACGCGGGACCGGCTCGAGGGAGCCCGCGACGTGTATCCGGAAGCCCCGGCCTATGCCGCGGCCGGCAGTTCGATCGACGAAGGCCTCGCGGCAGGCCGCATCCTCTTCTCCCGGGGGACCACGCCGCCGACCGCGGTCATCGCGCAGAGCGACCTGCTCGCGGCCGGCGTGATCCGTGCCGCGGAAGAAGCCGGCCTGCGCGTGCCGCAGGACGTCAGCGTGACCGGCTTCGACGGCATCGTCGTCGACGGGCTCGCTCCGTATCTGCTCACGACGCTCGTCCAAGAGCCCGCCGACAAGGGGCGCGCGGCCGGTCGGGCGATCGCGGCGATGCTCGAAGGGCGCCCCGCAGCCTCGATGCTGTTCACCTGCGTCTTCCGCGCCGGCAACACCACCGCCGAGGCATCCGCCCGCCGATAGGCGTGAGGGTCGACGGGTAGACTGGCCTCCAGACCCCGATCGCCCGCGCAGCTTTCTGCCCCGCGCTGCCGACGACCTTGAGGAGGCCGCGCATGCTGGCGTTCCTCGCTGCCTTCACCGTCGTCCCGATCCTCCTGCCGTGGCTCGTCCATCGCATCGGCGCGCGGACGTTCTACGTCGCCGCGCTTCTGCCCGCGGCCGCTTTCGTCTCGACCGCGATGTACACGCCCGCCGTGATGAGCGGTCAGGTGCCGTTCGAGGAGTACGACTGGATCCCCGCGCTCGGCATCCGCCTCTCGATGCGCATGGACACGCTGGGGTGGGTCATGGCTCTCATCGTCACGGGCGTCGGCGCGCTCGTGATGCTCTACTGCCGCTGGTACTTCCGCGGCAAGGACCAGGGGCTCGGACAATTCTCCGCCGTTCTCCTCGCCTTCGCCGGCGCGATGTACGGTCTCGTGCTCACCGACGACCTCGTCGTCCTGGTGATGTTCTGGGAGATCACCAGCATCCTCTCCTACCTTCTGATCGGCTTCTACCACCGCCGCGGCGTGAGCCGGCGCTCGGCGCTGCAGGCCCTGCTGGTCACCACGATCGGCGGCCTCGTCATGCTGATCGGCGTCGTCCTGCTGGTGGTCGACACCGGCACCTCGAGCTTGTCGTCGATCCTCGACGCCGCGCCGACCGGACCCGTCGTCGACGCCGCGCTCGTCCTGCTGCTGGTGGGGGCGCTGAGCAAGTCCGCGATCTTCCCGTTCCACTTCTGGCTGCCCGGAGCGATGGCCGCTCCGACGCCGGTGAGCGCGTACCTGCACGCCGCCGCGATGGTGAAGGCCGGCATCTACCTGATCGCCCGCCTCGCGCCCGTGTTCGCCCTCTCGGCGCCGTGGCGTCCGGTCGTCATCAGCCTCGGAATCTTCACGATGCTGCTCGGCGGAGTGCAGGCTCTGCGCGAATACGACCTCAAGCGCATCCTCGCGTTCGGCACGGTCAGCCAGCTCGGCTTCCTGACCGTCGTGATCGGCTACGGCACGCGGGATGCCGCCCTCGCAGGGCTTGCACTCCTGATCGGACACGCGCTGTTCAAGTCAGCGCTCTTCCTGGTGGTGGGCGTGATCGACCGCCAGCTCTCCACCCGAGACATCACGGAACTCAGCGGCGTGGGCAGGCAGGCGCCCGTCATCACCACGGTGTCGTTCATCGCCATCGCGTCCATGGCGGGCTTCGCGCCGACCCTGGGCTTCGTCGCCAAAGAAGGCGCCCTCACCGCGCTCCTCGAAGAGGCCGCGGGGGGATCCGCGTGGGGTCTGATCGCCCTCATCGGGGTCATCCTCGGGTCCATACTCACTGCGGCATATGGGGCTCGCTTCCTCTGGGGTGCATTCTGGACGAAGAAGGACCGTGACGGCGAGCGCCTCCCGCGCACCGAGTGGCCCGACCCTCCGATCGGCTTCCTCAGTGCGCCGACCCTGCTGGCTCTGCTCACGCTCGCCGGCGGGATCGCCGCCCCGTTGCTCGACACCGCACTGCAGCCCTACGCCGAGACGTCGCCGGCGTCGAGTCCCGGCGTTCCGGCGCCGGAGTACGCGTACCACCTGGCTCTCTGGCACGGCCTCGAGCCGGCGCTCGGGATCTCCCTGGGCTCGATCGTCCTCGGCCTCGCCCTCTTCGTGCTGACGCGCTCCTGGAATCCCCGCATGCGCGTGCTGCCCTTCACCGCGGGCGACGTCTACAACGTCACGCTGCGGGGCATCGCCCGGCTCTCGGTGGTCACCACGACTTTCACGCAGCGCGGGTCGCTGCCGCTCTATGTCGGCACGATCTTCTTCGTGTTCGTCATCGGTGAGGGCACCGCGCTGTTGCTCGGCGGGGACTGGGCCATGAAGCTCGATCTCTACCAGGCACCGATGCAGCTCGTGGTCGCACCGATCATGATCATCGCCGGCATCATCGCCGTGCGGGCACGGAAGCGCTACACCGGGGTCGTGCTGGTCTCCGTCACCGGGCTCGGCATGGTCGTGCTGTTCGCGACGAGCGGCGCGCCCGACCTCGCGCTCACACAGATCCTCGTCGAGACGGTGACCCTCGTCGCGTTCGCCCTGGTGCTGCGGCGCATCCCGGCGCGCATGGGGGAGCACAACGCATCGGTGTGGCCGATCGCCCGCGCGCTCATCGCCGTCGCGGTCGGCGCGACGATGGCCGTCATCGCCGTCGTGGCGACGGCCTCCCGCACCGCTGTCCCGATCTCGGAGCGGTTCCCCGAGCTCGCCTACGACCTCGGGCACGGGCGCAACGTGGTCAACGTCGCCCTCGTCGATCTGCGCGGGTGGGACACGATGGGCGAGCTGTCGGTGCTCATCCTCGCGGCGACGGGCGTCGCATCCCTCGTCTTCGTCACTCACCGCGCCGACACGCTGTCGACCCTCACCGCTCCGTTGCCGCGCACCGCGGCGGGCAACCGTCGCCCGATGGTCGAGACGCTGGACGGCGCGCGGCCGCGGACGGCCGGCACCCGCCATCAGCCGCAGGCGTGGCTGGTCGGCGGCCAGCGCGTGCGGCCGGAGAACCGTTCGCTGATGCTCGAAGTCATCGTGCGGGTGCTGTTCCACTCGATCATCCTGGTGTCGCTGTATCTGCTCTTCGCCGGTCACAACCTGCCCGGCGGCGGCTTCGCCGGGGGCCTCGTCGCCGGCATGGCGCTCGTCATGCGCTACGTCGCCGGCGGGCGCTACGAACTGGGCGCTGCCGCACCCACCGACGCCGGACGGCTGCTGGGCGTCGGGATGACGCTGGCCGTCGGCTGCGCCGTGGTGCCCCTGTTCTTCGGTGCCGCGCCGCTCACGAGCGCGTTCTGGGAAGCCACCCTGCCCGTCGTCGGGCACGTCGAATTCGTCACATCGACGATCTTCGACATCGGCGTCTACCTCGTGGTGATCGGTCTCGTGCTCGACGTGCTGCGCAGCCTCGGCGCCGAGGTCGACCGTCAGGCGCAGGAGCTGCGCTCCTCGGCCCCCCGACGGGGCGAGGTGGTGAGCTGATGGATGTCTCGGCCGTCCTGATCGTCGTGATGGCGGTGCTGTTCGCGTGCGGCGTGTACGCGATGCTCGAGCGCAGTCTCACGCGCGTGCTCATCGGATTCCTGCTGCTCGGCAACGCCGCCAACCTCCTGCTCCTCATCGTGATGGGACGGCCCGGTGTCGCCCCGTTCTACGGCGCAGCCGAATCGGAGGAGATGTCGGATCCGCTCCCGCAGGCCCTCACTCTGACGGCGATCGTCATCACGTTCGCCGTCTCGGCCTTCCTCCTCGCCCTGATCTATCGCTCGTGGCAGCTCGGACAGGCCGACACCGTCGAGGACGACGCCGAAGACCTCGCCGTGCGCACGCGCGGCATCGACGAGGACGACTCGTTCGAGGATGATGTCGACGACCAGTCGGATGACGCGGCGACCGACTTCGTCGGCGTGCAGAAGTCGCCCATCACCCTCCTCGACAGTCGCGACCACACGGCCCTCCGCGATGATGCGCCGAGCGACAGGCCCCGCACGAGGCGTCGGCACGACGACGCCACCGCCACCCACACCGACCCGGACACCGATACCGACACCGGAGGGGGCGAACGATGAGCTACCTCGTGCCGCTCCTGGTGACCCTGCCCCTCATCGGCGCGGCGATCGCCCTGATCGCCGGTCGCCACCGCCGTACGCAGGTCGGTGTCTCGATCGTCACGCTCACCCTCGTGCTCGTCATCGCGTCCGTGCTGCTCTACGCGGTCGACGTGGGCGGGGCCCCGATCGCGGTCTCGGTCGGGGGGTGGCCGATCCCGTTCGGCATCGTCCTCTACGTCGACCGGCTGGCGGCGCTGCTGGTGGTCGTGTCGAGCATCGTGCTGCTCGCCGTGCTCCTCTTCTCGGTGGGCCAGGGTGCGGCGGACGGCGACGACGACACCCCCATCTCGATCTTCCACCCGTCGTACCTGATCCTCTCGGCGGGCATCTTCAACGCCTTCATCGCCGGCGACCTCTTCAACCTCTACGTCGGCTTCGAGATCCTCCTCGTCGCCTCCTACGTGCTGATCACCCTCGGCAGCACGGAGTCGCGCATCCGGGCGGGGGTCGTCTACATCGTCGTCTCGCTCGTGTCGTCGATCCTGTTCCTCGCCGCGATCGCCATGATCTACGGCGCACTCGGCACGGTCAACATGGTGCAGATCTCCGAGCGCATGACGGAACTGCCGCAGCAGACGCAGCTGCTGCTGCACATCATGCTGCTGCTCGCGTTCAGCATCAAGGCGGCCGTCTTCCCCCTGTCGTTTTGGCTGCCCGACTCGTACCCGACCGCGCCCGCACCGGTCACGGCAGTCTTCGCGGGCCTCCTGACCAAGGTCGGCGTGTACGCGATGATCCGCACCGAGACCGAGATCTTCCGCGACAACGACGTGAACACGCTGCTGCTGATCGTGGCGCTGGCCACGATGGTGGTGGGCGTCCTCGGCGCCATCGCCCAGGCCGAACTCAAGCGCATCCTGTCGTTCACGCTCGTCAGCCACATCGGCTACATGGTCTTCGGGCTGGCGATCGCCACTCCGGCGGCGATCGGCGCGACGATCTACTACATGGTGCACCACATCGTGGTGCAGACCACGCTGTTCCTCGCCGTCGGGCTGATCGAGCGTCGCGCGGGCAGCACGTCGATCCTCAAGGTGAAGGGCCTCATGAGGGCCGCCCCCGTGATCGCCGTCCTGTACTTCATCCCGGCGGTGAACCTCGGCGGCCTGCCCCCGTTCTCGGGCTTCATCGGGAAGTTCGCGCTCTTCGATGCGGCGGCCGAAGTGGGCACGCCGCTCATGATGACGCTCATCGTGGCCGGTATCGTCACCTCGCTCCTGACCCTGTACGCGCTCATGCGGGCCTGGAACCTCTCGTTCTGGCGCGAGGAAGACGACCAGGCTGAGACCGAGTCGCGCATCTCCTACCTCGACGACGCCCCCGCGGCCGAGGTGCAGACCGAGCGGCGTGTGATCCCGCGCATCATGACGGCCGCGACCACCGGCATGGTCGTCGTCACGGTGGCGCTGACCGTGTTCGCGGGACCGCTCTACGACGTCTGCGCCCGCATCGGCGCGTCGCTGCTGGAACCGGTCAGCCTCATCCAGCTCCAACAGGAGGCCGGACAGTGAGCCCCCGCGCCGCCCTGACCCAGTTCTGGCGCCAGATCCCGTTCTTCGTGTGGCTGGTCGCCCTGTGGATGCTGCTCTGGGGCCAGTTCACCGTGCTCGCGTTCCTCACCGGGGTGATCGTCGCGATCTTCGTGACCCGGGTGTTCCGCCTGCCGCCGGTCGAGCTGTCCGGTCGGGTGAACCTCTGGTACGGCTTCGTCTTCGTCGTGAGGTTCCTCGCGGACTTGATCCTCGGGTCGCTCACGGTGGCCTGGCAGGTGCTCGATGCCCGTCGACAGCCCGGTGCGGGGGTGATCGCCGTCCCGCTGGTCACCGACGACGACCTCATCATGACCCACACCGCGGTCACGGCATCTCTCATCCCCGGCTCGCTCGTGCTCGAGACCGACCGCGAGCGTCGCATCCTGTACCTGCACGTCATCGGTCTGCGCTCGATGGCCGACGTCGAGAAGCAGCGCAAGGCCGTGCGGAGCTGGGAGCGCCGCATCGTCATGGCCGTCGGTTCGCGCGCGCAGGTGGCGCAGATCCGCGATGCCGCGGCCGCATCCTCGCACCCGGTGGAGGTCGGCGAATGACCACGATCCTGCTCACGATCGCCTATGTCGTGTTCGCGGTGGCCGCGATCCTCACGCTCATCAAGATCGTGATCGGTCCGTCGATCCTCGATCGGGCGATCGCCTCCGACGTGCTGCTCACCGAGATCATGTGCGTCCTCGGTGCCGAGATGGCCATCAACCACCACACGCGGACGCTGCCGGTGCTGCTGGTGATCGCCGCCGTGGGGGTGTTCGGCTCGATCTCGATCGCCCGGTTCGTCGCCCGTAAGGACGTGCAGCGATGAGCGCCCTGTTGCGGATGGCTACGGTGGCGCCGGTGCTCTCGAACGATGTGACCGTGTCGATCTCCACCGGCGACGCATGGCTGGATGTCACGGCCGTCCTGCTCATTCTCATCGGCGCACTGCTCTGCCTCACCGCCGCGATCGGCCTGCTGCGCTTCCGCGACGTACCCACACGGCTGCACGCGGCGACCAAGCCGCAGGTGCTCGGCCTGCTGCTCATCTGCGTCGCGATCGCCCTGTCGCTGCGTTCGTGGCCGGTGGTCGCGTTCCTCGTGCCGGTGGTCTTGATCCAGCTGGCGACCGCGCCGCTCTCGGCGCACATGGTGGGCCGTCAGGCCTACCGGAACGGCACCATGGCGGAGTCGTCGATGATCGTCGACGAGCTCGCGGCGACGCGCGAGACGCCGCCTGCCGCCGGCGGCTGAGCGCCGACGGAACGGTGGCTCCTGCTCAGTACCAGTTGACGGACTGCGAGTGGCCCCACGCGCTGCACGGGGCGCCGTACACGGCGGAGATGTAGCCGAGGCCCCAGGCGATCTGGGTCGTGGCGTTCGTCGCCCAGTCCGATCCGGACGAGGCCATCTTCGACCCGGGCAGCGCCTGCGGGATGCCCGTGGCTCCGCTGGGGTTGTAGGCCTCGTAGTTCCAGCCCGACTCCTTCTGCCAGAGCGAGTTCAGGCAGGAGAACTGGTCGTCGCCCCAGCCGTACTGGCTCGCCGCCATCGCGCGTGCCGTGGCGCGGGCGCCATCGGGGGTGTTGGCGGCGGCGAGGGCCTCCGCGGCAGCAGCCGCGGCGGCGTCTGCAGCGGCCTGAGCGGCGGCGGCCTCCGCCGCGACGCGGGCGTTGTAGGCGGCGACCGCCGCGACGAGGTCACCCGCGGAGGTGCGCACGAGGCGGGTGAGCGCGCTCACCGACGATTCCGGCAGGGCGGCGGAGTTGTCGAGGTTCGAGATCTGCAGGTCGAGCAGCGACGTGTCGACCTTGCCGACGGCCGACTGCCGGACGGCTCGGGCCGCGCTGACGTAGAACGCGGCGTCCTGGTCGACCGACCGCTGCACCTGGAGTGCTGCCGCCGCGTCGCTGGGCGACGGCGAGGGAGTGGTGGCGGCGAGGGCGGTGGAAGCCGTCGCGACGGGGATGCCGATCGCGGCCACGACGGCGAGGGCGACGGTGAGCGCGAGCGGGCTCTTCCGCCGGTCCGCGCGGCGTTCGGCTCGCGCGGCGGCTCTGGTGGGGTCGGTGGAGGGGCGGATGGTAGGGGACTCGACGGCGTTTCCGCGCGCGGGTGTGGTGGTGCGAAGGCGCACGGTACTCCTCTGTCGGGGCTTACCCGCCCGTCCGCGCGCACACAGCGCAACGGACGGGTGGCACGACGCGTCGTCCCACCCGGGCGGGTTGATCGCCCCGGTGACCTGCACCGCGAGGCGGACAGAGCACGGGGTTCGTCCACCGCACCCGACAGGAGAGGCCGAGGCATCCGTCGTCTCATCCTCGGGTGGATGCGGCGCCGGACCGGTACACCGTAGGCAAGGTTTCTGGACGGATCATGCGAGAACCCTCGCCGTGGGGTGGACGCGCCGGGAGCCCGCACCTTCACACCGACTTCGCAGTTCGGTGCGAAGTCCGCAGATCTCCTGTCGGATGCTGCGGAGTACGTGCCGATCTGCGAGTGCGGCGTCGCTCGGGGTCGCGCTCGCCGTGCGCTCGGCCGATCTCCGACGCGGGGAGCGGTGCGCTCAGCCGATCAGGCTCGGCTGGAGGTCGCGGAGGGTGCGGAAGTGCGTCTGACGGGTCACACCGATCGCGGCGAGCACGAGCGCCCCGAGCAGCCACGTGAGGAGGATCACGACGTCACCGCCGACGCGCGCGATGTCGCCGCCGTACATGAGCTGACGCATCGCGTCGACGACGTACCCCATCGGGAGGACATGGTGCAGGGCCGCGAGCGGAGCGGGCAGCGTCTGCCACGGGAACGTGCCGCCGGCTGTCACGAGCTGCAGCACCATCAGCACGAGGCCCATGAACTGTCCGACCGATCCGAGCCACACGTTGAGCGCCAGGATGATCGCCGCGTAGGTGAAGGAGGCGAGCACCATGATCCCGAGCGTGCCCAGCGGGTTGGCGAACCCGAAACCCAGCGCGAGGGCGAGCACGCCGAACAGTCCCGCCATCTGCAGGCCTCCGAGGACCGCCGGCGTGAGCCATCCGGCGAGGGTGATGCGGAACGGGGAGTGCAGCGCGGTCACCGCGCGGCGCGAGATCGGCTTGACGATGAGGAAGAGCGCGTAGATGCCGATCCACCCCGCGAGCGCGGCGAAGAAGGGGGCAAGGCCCGCGCCGTAGTCGCCGGCGGCGGCGACCTTGCTCGACTCCACCTCGACGGGGTCGGAGATCGTCTGAGCCTGCGCGGCGCGCAGGTCGGCCGACGAGTCGGGGATCGCGTCGACACCCGACTCGAGCCCGTCGCGCAGGGTCCCGGCGCCGGTGTCGAGAGTGCCGAGGCCGCTTGCGAGCGAAGCCGAGCCGTCGCGGAGCTGCGAGGCACCGGATGCCGCGGCATCCGCCCCGCTCGAGAGCTGCGCTGTTCCCGCCGCGAGCTGGGCCGCGCCGTCGGCGACCTGCGAGGCGCCGGCGGCGACCTGCGACGCGCCCGCCGCGAGTTGATCGACTTTCGCGACGGCGCTCTGCACCGTGGCGTTGCCGTCGGTGATCCGCTGGCCGAGCGGGTCGAGGGCGGCGAGCACGCGCGCGATCTGGGCAGGATCGAGACCCTGCGCGGCGAGCTCGGCGGCGATGTCTGCACGAGCCTGCGGAACGGCGTCGGCGATCGCCGTGGCCGCGGCACCTGCGCGATCGGCGTAGCCGGCGAGTTCCTGGTCACCGGCAGCGACCTGCTGAGCTCCGTCCGACACCTGTCGCGCTCCTTCCGAGACCTGCTGCGCTCCCGAAGCCGCCTGTTGCGCTCCGGTGGCCAGCGTCCCCGTGCCCGTCGCCAGCGCGTCGGCGCCGCTCGCGAGCTGCTGTGCGCCGGAGAGCGCGGTGGCCGTGCCGTCCGCGAGCTGCGTCGCACCGTCTGCCGCCTCGACGAGTTTGCCGCGGATGTCGGAGATCGCCGTCAACAGGCGCGTCGCGGCCTCCTTGCCCACCAGTTGCGCGACCGAGCGACGGATCTGCTCCACCGCCTGCGTGCCGATGGTCGATGCGAGGTAGTTGTTGGCGTCGTTGGTCTCGAGCGAGATCTGCGCCTGGCGGGGGCTGTCGCCGGCGACCGAGGTGAGAGCGTCCGAGAAGTCGGACGGCAGCGTCACGACGAAGTCGACGGCGCCGTCCGACAGGGCAGCCGAGGCATCCGTCGCCGACAGCAGCTGCCAGTCGAAGGCCCTGCCCTCGAGCAGCTGGTCGGCGACCTGATCGCCGTAATCGACGGCCTCTTGACCGTCGGATGCCGGGACCCCCTCATCGTCGGACACCAGCGCGACCGGGATCTCGCTGAACTGCCCGTACGGGTCCTGGTTGGCCCACAGGTAGAGACCGCCGTAGAGGACGGGGACGAGCAGCAGCGCGATCAGTGCGATCACCGACATGCGCGTCGCGGTGAGGCGCCGCAGTTCGGCGGCGATCATGGCGGGGATTCTCATCGCGCGCCCTCCTCGGGGTGGGTGTACCGCTGCGGTGCCGGCTCGGCGGCCGGTGCCTGTTCGGGTTCGGGTGCGGGGGCCGATTCGGGTGCAGGTCCCTGTTCGGGTTCGGGTGCGGGCTCGGGCTCCGGTGCTGAAGCAGGTGCAGGTGCCTGTTCGGTTTCGGGCTCGGCTGCCGGTTCGGGTGTGTCCGCGGGGGGGATCTCGATGTCGGCCTCGTCGTCGGCCCCATCGGCGCTTCCCGCATCCGGCTCTCCGGGGGCCACACCGCCCGGAGACACGGCGGCGTCCGCGCGCTCGCGGGGGTCCGCGGCATCCCTCGCCCCGTGCTCGGCGCGCAGCGCGCGGCCGTCGAGCACGGTGGCCGACGCCTCTCCGGCGATGACCAGCATCGCGAAGCCACGTCCGGAGAAGTCCTCGGCGAGCCGCCACCACTCGAGCGGGTCGCCGCCGTGGCGGTCGGGTGCGACGAGCACGATGCCGTCGACGCCCGCGCGCAGTGCGGTCAACTCGAGCAGCAGCGAGATGCGCTCGCGCGGCTCCACATCGGCGATGGGGGTGCGCCAGAGCGCGCCGAAGCCGGCTTCGTCGAGCCACCGGCGGACGGCCAGCGGGTGGGCCGGCCTGCCCGCGAACATCAGCTCTTCGGCCGTGACGCCGGATACCCAGACGTTGGGTGCGGGGTCGCTGACGTCGGGCGCGTCCACCAGCGAGACGCGGCGCCGCAGGGCCCGGCGGTCGTCGGTTCCGTCGATCAGAACGCGGCCGGCGTCGGGCTTCATCCTTCCCGAGGCGATCAGGCCGAGCACGGTGGGACGCTGTTCGGTCTCGGCGTGCGCGATGCGCGGGCCGCTGTCATCGAATGCCAGAGAGGTGGCGGGCAGCGCCGCTCCGCGCCGGCCCTTCACGACGTCGTGCAGCTCGACACGCATCAGTCCTCCTCCAGGAGTGCGGGATGCGCGTCGAGCAGATCGACGGCTTCCCTCCACGACAGGCCCGCGATGCTCAGCACCGCGCGGATCGCCAGGGAACGGGCCTCGGGGGATGCCGCGTCCATACGCGTCACGACGGTGCGGGCCGTCTCTTCGACGAGTCGGGCGAGGGTGTGCGGGGTGACGTCGGTGCGCAGCATCCGCTCGTCCTGCCCTCGGCGGACGATCGCGAGCACCTGGCGACGGAGGGGAGCCAGCGCGTCGGCCGTCTCACCCACGTGGATCTCGTCGAGCGCGATGGCGGCGGCGACCTGGACGATGGCCGCCTCGCGCCAGAGCAACGAGGTGAGTCGGGCCAGAGCGAGGCGTGCATCGGTGTCGTCGACCGCCAGCGCGATCGCGTTGAACCGCTGTGCGCCGGCGGCGACGATCTCGCGGATCAGGGTGTCCCGGTCGTCGAAATGCCCGTACAGGGCACGTCGCGACAGACCGGCACCCCGCGCGATGGCGTCGATCGACGCGTGCGGATCGTGTGCGATCGCGTGGGTCGCGGCGGCCAGGATGCCCGCGCGGTTCTCGACGGCGTCGCGTCGGGTCCGGCGTGCGACGGTAGCGTCGGTCGGGGAGGTCGGGGGAGCGGTCACCCGCCCAGAATACTAAAGTGCACAAGAGTGTGCAAGTAATTTTCACGCGCAGAAGGTGGGGTCTCCCTTCGCCGCGCTCACTCGACGACCGGCTTGTCAGTCGGTGCCGAAGTCGAAGGCCGAGCCCTCGGATGCCTCGTCGACCGCGTCGGCCAGGGCTTCGCGCTTCGCGTCGTACGGGGTCGCGTGCTCGGTGATCTCGCTCGCGCCGCCCGCGGTCACGGTGCCGACCAGGTCGCCGGTGGCTCCGCCGATCAGACCCATCGCGGCGTACTGCTCGAGGCGGGAGCGGGAATCGGCGATGTCGAGGTTGCGCATCGTCAGCTGCCCGATGCGATCGGTGGGGCCGAACGCGGCGTCGCCGACACGCTCCATCGAGAGCTTGTCGGGGGAGTAGGAGAGCGTCGTTCCGCGGGTGTCGAGGATCGTGTAGTCCTCGCCGCGACGCAGGCGCAGGGTCACCGACCCCGTCACCGTCGAGCCGACCCACTTCTGGATGGACTCGCGCAGCATGAGCGACTGCGGTTCGAGCCACCGCCCCTCGTACATCAGCCGACCGAGGCGACGGCCCTGCTCGTGATAGGTGGCGAGGGTGTCCTCGTTGAGGATGCCGTTGATGAGTCGCTCGTAGGCGATGAACAGGAGCGCCATGCCGGGGGCCTCGTAGATGCCGCGGCTCTTCGCCTCGATGATGCGGTTCTCGATCTGGTCGCTCATGCCCAGGCCGTGCCGGCCGCCGATCGCGTTCGCCTCGAGGACGAGCGCGACGGGGTCGGAGTACTCCACGCCGTTGAGGGCGACGGGCCGGCCGCCGTCGAACGAGATCGTGACGTCTTCGGTGGCGATCTCGACCGAATCGTCCCAGAACTTCACGCCCATGATCGGCTCGACCGTCTCGAGCGACACATTCAGGTGCTCGAGCGTCTTGGCCTCGTGCGTCGCGCCCCAGATGTTCGCGTCGGTCGAATACGCCTTCTCGACGGAGTCGCGGTAGGGGAAGCCGTGGGCCTGCAGCCACTCGCTCATCTCCTTGCGGCCGCCGAGCTCCGTGACGAAGTCGGCGTCGAGCCAGGGCTTGTACACGCGCAGCGCCGGGTTCGCGAGCAGTCCGTAGCGGTAGAACCGCTCGATGTCGTTGCCCTTGTACGTCGAGCCGTCGCCCCAGATGTCGACGCCGTCCTCTTTCATGGCGCGTACGAGCAGCGTCCCGGTGACCGCGCGGCCGAGGGGAGTGGTGTTGAAGTAGGTGCGCCCGCCGGAGCGGATGTGGAAGGCGCCGCACGCGAGGGCGACGAAGCCCTCCTCGACGAGGGCGCTCTTCGCGTCGACGATGCGTGCGATCTCGGCGCCGTACTCGAGCGCCCGATCGGGGATCGCGTCGATGTCGTCCTCGTCGGGCTGGCCGAGGTCGCCCGTGTAGGTGCAGGGGATCGCGCCCTTGTCACGCATCCAGGCGACCGCCACGGACGTGTCCAGCCCCCCGGAGAAGGCGATGCCGACGCGCTCGCCGACGGGCAGGGACTGAAGGACCTTCGACATGCGCTCAAGTCTAGTGAGCGGCATCCGGATGCCTCGGCCGCTGCGGTCCGGCGGCCGGGCGCCGGGGGGTATACGTGAACGGAAGGTAACGAGAACCTCACGATTCACTCGCGCATCCTCTCGTCACTCTGGTGCCGCGCTGCGCGCCGTCGCTAGGCTGACCCCACGGTGCCCTCGCCGATATATCGGCATCGTCTGATCCAGGGGGAACTGTGTCGAAAGCTGTCTGGAAGCGCGTATCAGCGACGATCGCCGCCATCGCCACGATCGTCGCATTGACCGCTCCGACCGCTGCCGTCGCACTCGCCGACCCGCCCGCCGCGGACATCACCGCCGTCGCCTCGCTCGCCAAGGAGGCGAGTGTGACAGAGGTCGCGCCGGGCGAGACCTTCACCTACACACTCACCGTGGGCTGTTCGGCGATCACCGACCTGGGTTGTCGTGGCGCGGTCCTGAGCGACGTCGTCCCCGCGCCGTTCGTCGTCGTGGATGCCGTCGTGGGCGCAGGCGTCAACACCGCGGGCGACCCCGTGATCTCGGGCAACACCGTCACGGTGGACTGGACGACACCGCTCGGCGACGGCACGCTCGGCGTGCTCGATGCGACCACCGCGATCGTCTCGATCAGCGCACGACTGCCGGTGGACGCGTCGTACGACACGAACGGCATCCCCGTCATCAACGACGCGACCATCGAGGGCGTGAACTTCGCCGACGCGGATGCCAACGCCGAGGTGACGCCCGTCATCCCGCTCGGCCTGCAGACGACGGCAGCGAAGGCATTCACCCCCACCGAGGCCGTCGCCACCCCGGGCGCACCCGTCTCCGCGGCGTTGAGCGGCACGAACACGTCGAACGCCACGGTGTCGTCGCTGTCGATCCAGGATCCGGTCGATCCGGATGCCGCGCCCAATCCGTTCGACTCGCTCGCATTCGCGAGCTTCGGCGCGGTGACACCGCCCGCCGGCGCGACGTCCACGTCGTATGAGGTCTACGTCGGGGGCGCATGGGTCGCGGCGACCGCGAGCGGCCCCCCGGCCGGTGTCACGGCCGATCAGGTGAAGGGCACGCGCGTGACCTTCGGCGGCCTGATCCCCGCGGGCGCCTCCGGCTCGGTCACGCTGGGTCTGACCGTGACGGATGCCGCGGCCACCGCCCCGGACGGCACGGTCGTGTCCAACGACGTGCGGTCCGCCGTCGCTCTCGGCGCAGCCACGGCCACCGGCGACGCGCTGGCGGGTTTCACCCTGCGACGGAACGCCGTGTCGGTCGCGGCCACGAAGTCCTTCGCCCCCGACCTCGTGATCGCCGGCGAGTCGACCATCGTGACGATCGGAGGACGCAGCAGCTCCAGCATCCCGATCGACACGCTGACGATCACCGAGCCGTCGACCGGCGAGTTCCCCGACGTCTACCTCTTCGACGGGTTCACCGGCCCCGTGGACTGGCCGGCCGGAGCGACGGCGGGAGCGGTCGTCTACACGATCTTCGACGGATCGACGTCGACCGTGCCGTTCGCGGCGAATACGACTCCCGGGTTGGCGACCGGGGTCGTCGCCGCAGACGTGGTGTCGTTCCAGCTCGTCTTCACCGGGGCCATCGTCCCCGGTGGCGAGACGTCGGCGCCGTTCCGCGTGCAGACCGCCGCCGACCTGACCGGCCTTCCCCTGACGGTGCCGAACGTGGTGGGCGTGGAAGGCGAGAACGCCGGAGCCATCGGCTCGGCGACGGCGACCGACGACCTGTACGTCTACGACGAGCGGCTCGAGCCCTACATCTCCAAGCAGATCCGTCCGACGCCGATCCTCGCGGCCCCCGGACAGGTCACCACGGTCACCCTCAACGGCGGTCTGACCGAGCGCCCGACGCCCCCGGATGTCACGACCGGGACGACCGGGCGCGCTGCGCAGATCGTGCTCCAGGACCCGGAGACGCCGGTCGACGGCGCCGGGTGGTGGAACGCCTTCGACGTCACGGGCATCGCGCAGACGCCCGTTCCGGGCGACTCGACTCTGACGGTCGAGTATTACGACACCACGAGCGACCAGTGGGTGGCTTTCGCCGGCCCGATCGTCGGGCCGACGATCTACTCGTCCGTGGTGCCGGCGGACGTGCGTGCGGACGCGGGCGGCGTGCGGTTCGTCTACGACTACACCGGCGACGACGGCGGGTTCGCACCGGGAACCGACCTGGCGCCCAGCTTCACATCGACCTTGCGGGCCGACGGACGCTACGTGCCCGGCGCACCGTTCGACACCGTCGCCGACACCGTCATCCCCAACTGCGCGCAGACGGATGCCTCGAGCCCGACGCCGGGCGTCCCGGATGGTCAGGCCGTGCTCCCTGCCGACGAGTGCCCCACGATCACGCTGATCCCGCCCGACCCGGGCAACGCCGACCTCATCGACAAGAGCTTCGGCACGTCCAGCTCCGGCGGCGTGAAGTCGGTCATCGCGCGCTCGTCGGACACGATCCCGTCGACGCTGCGCTGGTCGACCGGCGGGTACTCCGCCCTGGACAGGGTCGAGCTCACCGATGTCGCATCGCCCGAGTCCACGCCGCTCGCGGCATCCATCTACAACTCGTTCGATCTGACCCGCGTGCAGCCCATCACTCCTGCGACGGACCCGCTGATCGCGTACGACGCGATCCGGGCCGTCGAGCTCTACAACGGCACGGCATGGGTGACCGCGGCGAACAACCCCTGCACCCCGCTGTGCATCGGTCGATTCCCCGGGATGAACCTCACCACCGCGGAGCGGGCGTCCACTCAGGGCGTGCGACTCATCGTGGTGGAGAGCCCGGCGCGCGCAGCGGCATCCGCGGGCGACCCGACTGCTCCCCCGGTCGGATCGGGAGTGGCGCGCTCGTTCACGAACGACCGCCCGGTCACGCTCACGTGGCAGGTGCGCGACACGCGTCGCGCCGAGGGCACGCCTGTGCTGGGGGACGAGCTCTACAACCTCGGCACCGAGGGCGTGGTGCGCAACACCGCCGCGGCCACCGGGTTCCCGGCCGACGGCAGCACGCCGTTGGCGGCGACGGACCAGGACGACGTCATCCTCATCGACGTGCCGCTGACCACCACGACCGACAAGAACTGGGCGAACGGGCCGCTCGCCACTCCCACCGACCCGACGATCCCCGCGAACCAGTTCCCGCTCAGCCGCGTGACGGTGACCACCCGCAACACGACGCCGGCCAAGGTCGACGCGATGCAGATCACCGACACCACCCCGGGGTCGGCGACGACGCGACGCGACGATCCCTTCCAGGCATTCACTCTCAACGGCTTCCCGCGCATCGTCGTGCCGTCGGGGGCCACCGACACGCAGGTCACCCTGTCGTGCTTCGACGGCGCTCCGGTCGTGCTCACCCGGACGGCGGCGCTGGCGCTCACAGGCGCCACGCTGCCCTGCGAGGTGTCCGGCGTCCAGGTGACCTACACCGGCCGGATCGCGGCGAACGCGGCGGGCGTCGTCGAGTTCGACCTTCGGCTGCGGGCGTACTGGCGTGGCACGACGGAGCGCGTGTCGCCGGCGGATTCACCCCTCGGCAACAGCGCCCAGGGCGTCATCGCCGACGTCGATCCGCTGGCCCCGTGCCCGACGGCGACCGGGACGCGCGGCGCGTGCGACCAGGACAGCGCGACGATCGAGGTCCAGGAACCCACCTTCTCGGTGTCGGCGGGCAAGACGATCTCGCCCGCTCAGCAGAAGGAGAACGACTTCGCCCCGGTGACCGTCACCCTGTCGGGTCAGCCGGCGGGTTCGACGCGCATCGTGACGATGACGCTGTCGGATGACGACCCGTCGTTCTGGAACGCGGTCGACTTCGTCGGCGTCCCCGACTCGTGGCAGCTGCCGGCGCCGCTCGCGAAGGTGCAGGTCTGCTATCTGGACGGGGGCACCTTCACCGACCAGACCGTGGCCGACGACACCGTCGGCGGCACGCAGACGTGCATGGACCGCGGGGGCGATCTCTCGCTCGCGGCGGCAAAGGAGTTCCTCGCCGCGGCGCCCGCGACGCTTCATGGACTGAGCTTCCAGTTCTGGACCGCGGTCGAGCTGGGCTGGCTCAACCCCGTCAACCCGGTCGTCTCGGTGCCGTTCCAGGTCGAGCGTCGCGCCGACCTGCGCACCGGGGAGCCCACTCCGACGACGCGGAGCGATCAGGTGCCCGCGCCCGGCGAGCAGGACGCCGGAATCTTCGTCGACACGATGACGGCCACGGGTCTCTCGTCAGAGATCGCCCCCGGCGTCCGCCTCGCCGACGCCCAGACGGCCGAGGCCGAATACCGCAACGTCCACCTTCAGGCATCCGTGAGCGTCAGCAAGTCGCCGACCGGTGATGTGCGACCGGGCGTCGAGATCCCGTTCACGCTCACCTTCTCCAACCAGGGCGAGTCCGCGCTGACGAACGTCGTCTTCTCCGACCAGCTGCCGCTGGCAGCGGACGGCAGTCCTCAGCTGATCTTCAACCCCGACCGCGATCCGAGCGTGCCGCCCTGGTCGTTCGCGCTCGTCGGCGCGGCACCGAACCCGCCGAGCGGCGAACCGCTGCCGGTGGATCCCGATCTCGTCGACGTGCAGAACCTCGGGACGAGCATCGTCTTCACGATGCCGACCGACGCGGTGCTCGAACCCGGCCAGAGCTACACCATCACCCTGCGCATGCAGCTGCGTCCCGGCCTCACCCCGAATGACGTCATCACCAACACCGCGGCCATCGACGTCACCGAGCCCCTGGATGACTGCGTGCCGAGCTACGACCCGACGACAGGGCTGTGCTCCGACTCCGCCGCCGTGCGTCCGCTCGCCGTGCCCGCGCTCAGCACGGTCAAGCTCGTCAAGGCCGACACCCCTCCCGGCCTCCCGGGCGTTCCCGACGTGCGCAGCGACGTGAACGGATACGAGTGCGACGGCACGGCCAACGCCGACGGCTTCTACCGCTACCCCTGCGTCCCGCTCACGCTCCCCGGGGACACGGAGACCTGGCGCGTCCAGATCACCAACGCCGGCACGCTGCCGATCACCCGCCTGGTGTCCGTCGACACCCTGCCCACCCCCGGCGACCGCGGCATCATCGTGCCCCTCCCGCGCGGAAGCCAGTGGGAGCCGACCTTCGCCGACGGGCTGTCGCTCATCGTCGGCCCCAACACGCCTCCCGGTGCAGCGATCACTCTGTTCTCCTCGACCAGCGCGACCCCCTGCACCGCCGACCTCAATCCCGTCGGCGTCGGATGCGCCGCCGGAACGTGGCTGCCCTGGACCGGGTCGACCGACCCGGATGTCCTCGCCAGCGTCCGCAGCCTGAAGTTCCAGGTCGATTTCCCGACCGCGGAGAAGTTCGATCCCGGCGACTCGCTCACCCTGCAGTTCCGCACCCGGACCACTCCCTCGACGGCGGTGGCCGCCGACCAGCCGACCGCCTACAACACCGTCGCCACCGGCGGAGCAGCACTCAACGGCACGGTCGTGCAGAACGTGCCGACGACCGAGGGGCGGCGCGTGGGCGTCTCGTATCCCACGGGTGACATCGCCCTCCAGAAGATCGTGTCGGGCCCGGCATCCGACTTCGCTCCCGAGGTCTTCCCCGTTCAGCTGGCCTGCACGATCGACGGCACGCCCCTCACCGGACTGCCGATCGTCCCCCTGCAACGGGGAGCCGCACCGACCGTTGTGGCGGGTCTGCCGCTCGGTGCCGAGTGCACCGCCGTGGAGTCGGACTTCGGGCAGTCCGACCAGGTGATCGGCTCGGCGACCGTCGCGCTGGAGACCGCCGACCTCGGCCTGATCGGCGTCGAGAACGTCTACGACGTCGCCGACCTCGAGGTGACCAAGACGGTGGCCTCCGCCGCCGTCGACCAGGCGGGAGAACCGATCGCGTACGGCCCGTTCCCGGTCGAGGTGAGCTGCACCTTCCTCGATCAGCCTGCCTATGCCGACGGCTACAGCGCCGCCGTGCCCATGACGCGAAGCCTGTCGGACGGCGACTCCTGGACGCTGACCGGTCTGCCCGTGAACGCCACGTGCGATGTGGAGGAGACGGATGCCGCCGGCGCGGCCTCCACCACCATCACGGTGTCTGCCGACGGCGGGCCGGGCGTGGTCACCCCGGGCGCCTCCGCGGCGGCCACGGTCGGCGCCGGCGGCGCCGCGCTGGTCACGGCGGCGATCGAGAACAGCTTCGCTGCCGGCGCCGTGTCCATCACGAAGGTGATCGACGGCACGGGTGCAGACGCGTGGGGCGACGCCGACTTCGAGGTGCAGCTGACCTGCACCCTCGACACCGCCGAACCGGCCACCGTCTTCGACGGCACCCGCACGCTCAACAGGGCCGATCCGACCTGGACGGTCGAGAACCTCGCGTCCGGGGCGTCATGCGAGGTCGCCGAGATCGCCAGCGGCGGCGCAAACGTGTCGGGCGTGATCTCGCCGATAGGTCCGATCGTCGTCGGCGACGACAACGCGGCCCCCAACGCGGTGACGGTCACCAACACCTTCACCGTCGGTTCCGTCACCGTCTCGAAGGCGCTCGCCGGCGAACCCGCCGCGAGCCTGGCGCCCGCCACCACTGGCAGCTACACGGTGCTGCTCGAGTGCACCCGCGTCGTCAACGGGGCGACGGTCGCCGTGTCCATCCCGGGCGGGGCGACACGCGTGATCACCGGGGCCTCGTCTGTGACCTACGGCGGACTGCCGACCGGCGCGCTCTGCGAGGTCACCGAGTCGGCGAGTGACCCCGTGTCGCAATCCGTCGCGATCGATCCGATCGACGGGTTCGCCGTCGGCGAGGGCGACACCGCCGTGCAGGTCACCGTCACGAACACGTTCGAGAACGGCTCGATCGCGGTGCGGAAGGTCGTCACCGGCGACGGGGCGGCTTTCGCCCCCGACACGTTCGGGGCCACCGTCACCTGCCTCTGGGAGGGCGCGAACGTGCTGCTCCCCGATGACGGCGCCATCGTTCTCGACGGCAACGGCGACCCCGTGACCATCGACGACATCCCGACCGGCTCGGTCTGCGACGTCGTCGAGAGGGGCGACTCGGGGGCGACGACCGTCACCGAGCCCGCCCCCGTGACGATCGCCGAGGGCGCGACCGCCGAGGTGCAGATCGTCAACGACTACGAGGTGACCGGGTTCACCGTCACGAAGGCTGTCGACGCGAGCGGCGCCGTCGACCAGGACGGCGAGCCGATCCTCTACACGACCACCTTCGACTTCGCCGCCACGTGCCTCTTCCTCGGAGACGAGGTCGTCCCGGAGGGCGACCGGACGTTCACGCTGGCCGACGGCGACGAGAAGATCTTCGCCGGCCTCCCGGTCGGCGCGGACTGCACCGTCACCGAGACCGACACCGGGGACGCGGCATCCACCACCGTCAACGGGGTCGCGCAGACCGGAGCGCCCGCGCTGGACTTCACGCTCGAGCCCGGCCCCGACGCCCAGGTCACCGCCGCATTCGTCAACGTCTTCACCGTGGGCGCGGTGCAGGTCACGAAGAACGTCACGGGCGCCGGAGCGGATGCCTGGGGAAACGGGCGATTCACCGTGCAGCTGGTCTGCACCTTCGGTGAGGCCGCGAGCGACCCGGTCTACTCGGCCACGCACGAGCTGTCGAAACTCGACGACACGTGGCTCGTGGAGAACCTGCCCACCGGTTCCGCGTGCGTCGTGAGCGAGCTCGATGACGCCGGGGCCACCGGTGAGCCGACCCTCCTGCCCGAGGACGGGACCGTCACCGTCGGCGTCACCGGTCAAGAGGGCGGCACGCAGGTCGTCACCGTGACCAACGACTTCCGCGTCGGAGGCCTGAACGTCTTCAAGGAGCTCACCGGTCCCGGCTCGCCGCTGTTCAGCGACGGCCCGTTCGTCTTCTCGGTCTCGTGCACTTACGAGGGCGACGACGTCTACACCGGCGAGCTGACCGTGACCGGGGACGGGTCGGGAGACCCCCTCACCTCAGATACCGTCACCGGCATCCCCGTCGACGCCGAGTGCATCGTGACAGAGACCGATGACGGCGGCGCCGACGAGGTGCCGGCTCCTGTCACCGTCACCATCCCCGATGAGGATGAAGGCGTCGCGGGAGTCGTGACGGCGGGCTTCGTCAACACGTTCTCCGCCGGCGGCCTCACGCTCACGAAGAACCTCGAGGGCGCAGGCGCCGAGGCGGACTACGCCACCACGGCCGTTTTCACGGTCCTGGTGACCTGCCAGATCGCGGGCCCGGACGACACGCTGCTGACGCTGCTTTCGCGGTCGTACCCGATCGCCGGTGGCGAGACGATCGAACTGACGGACGCCGCGGGCAGCCCGGTGCGCGTGCCCCTGGGCAGCCGCTGCTTCGGCGAAGAGACGGTGACGGGTGGCGCGACCGCCTCGGTGATCAACGCAGACTCCTACGAGACCGGCCTCGTCGTGACGACCGGCACCGGACTGCAGACGCTCGCTCTGGTCGCGACGAACACCTTCGACGTGGGCAGCCTCGAGCTGTCGAAGGTCGTGACCGGCAGCAACGCCGCCGCGCACGCGTCGCAGTCGTTCCTCTTCGAGCTCAGCTGCGCGTTCGACCAGGGTCAGAGCGAGCCCACGATTCTGATGGACCGCGAGGTGGTGTCGGTCGAGGCCGGCCAGACCCTGCCCGTCGACGAGCTGCCGCTCGGCGCGTACTGCTGGGTCGCCGAGCCGGACTCGGGCGGCGCCGACCGGGTGCAGATCACCCATTCGACGTCGGCCCTTCCGGCCGTCGTCGGGTCGGATGACGCGACGATCGTCGTGACGAACACCTTCACCGCCCCGCTCCCTGCAACGGGCGTCGACGGCCGGACCGTCGCGATCGTCGGAGGCATCGCGGGAATCCTCGTGCTGGGTGGAGCCCTGGTGCTCTTCCTCTCACGCCGCCGCCGCAACAACTGAACCGAACTGATCCGACACCTGAGTGAGAGCGAAGAATACGTGACAGCGAACGACGTGACGGCGAGCAACAGCACCGCGGCCACCATCACGAAGAAGCCGCGCCGGAAGCGACGCGGCGGCCTCAGCATCCAATCGAAGCTGTTGATCATGCTGCTGGCGGTGAGCCTCATCGCCTCCGTGATCGTCGGCGTGATCGGGTTCATCAGCGGCCGTGAATCCCTGCGGGCGGCGGCGATCGATCAACTCACGACGATCCGCGAGTTGCGCGTGAGCGAGATCGAGACCGCCATGCAAGGTGCGCAGGACGGTGTCGCGCTCGACTCGCGCAACCTCAGCGCGCAGACGGCGTCGATCGCGATCAATGCCGGGTGGGACGACCTGCAGAACCGCACGCTCACGCCCGCACAGGAGGCTGAGCTCGAGGCCTACTACGCCGATACGTTCAACCCGCAGCTGACGGAGCGCACCGGTGATCCGTACAGCGATACGGCGTTCCTCCCCACCTCGAACGCCGGTAAATGGGCGCAGTACCATCTGACGTCGAAGTTCACCGACTTCGATGAAGCGCTCAATGTCAACGACGGCGGCGACGGCACCCCCTACTCGGCGGCCACCGAGCAGTACGGCGACTACCTCTCTCGTCTCGTGACGCAGGTCGGCTACGAGGATCTGCTGATGATGAACCTCGACGGCGATGTCGTGTACTCCGCCTACAAAGGGGTGGACCTCGGAACCAATCTCAACGAGGGCCCGTTCCAGGACTCCAAGCTCGCTGATGCGTACCGCGAAGTCGTGGCGACGAACTCGGTGAACGCCGTCATGACCACCGACTTCGAGCGCTATATCCCCTCTCTGAACGTCCCCACCCTGTGGGTCGTCTCGCCGATCGGCAACGATTCGCAAGTGACGGGCGTGCTCGCCGCGCAGTTGCCGCTCAGCACCATCAATGACGTCATGACCGGAAAGGAGCGGTGGGCGGAACAGGGCCTGGGCGAGACGGGCGAGGTCTACCTCGTCGGCCGGGATCACCTGATGCGCAGCATCTCGCGCGAGCTCGTGGAGAACCCCGAGGACTACGCCGCCGAGGTGATCGCGAACGGCACGCCGCCATCGATCGCCGATCGCGTCGTCCAGGTCAACGGGACCGTGCTGCTCCAGCCCATCAACACCGTCTCGGTCGAGAAGGCGCTGCAGGGTGAAACGGGCACTTCGATATCGCAGTCGTATCTGGGCGGCGAGAACATCACGGCGTACAGTCCGGTCGAGATCGATGGGCTGGACTGGGTGGCGGTGGCACGCATCGACACGGCCGAGGCATTCAACCCCGTGAACGACTTCACGCGCAACCTCATCTTGTCGCTGCTGGGCATCATGCTGGCGGTCAGCGTGCTCTCTCTGCTCCTCGCGCAGGTGTTCACCCGACCCATTCGCAAGCTCGTGGAGGCGGTCCGCGGCGTCGCAGCCGGCAACCTCGCGGTCGAGGTGCCACAGGGGTCGCGCGACGAGATCGGCGATCTGGGCACGGCGTTCAACGACATGGCCTCGAGTCTGCGCATCAAACAGGAGCTCATCGACGCTCAGCAGGAGGAGAACCAGAAGCTGCTGCTGACCCTCATGCCCGAGACGGTGGCCGCGCGCTACAAGAAGGGCGAGGAGACGATCGCGGAGGAGCACGACAATGTGTCGGTCGTGTTCGCCGAGCTCGTGGGTTTCGACGAGTACACGCAGACGCTTTCGGGCGATCAGGAGATCACGCAGCTGAACCTGCTGATGCGAGGCTTCGACGAGGCGGCGGCGAAGACCGGGGTGGAGAAGGTCAGAACCCTCCGGGGCGGATATCTGGCCAGCTCCGGCCTGATCGTGCCCCGCGTCGACAACGTCCGTCGCGCCGTCGACTTCGCCAAGGAGATGCGTGCGGTGGTCGAGCGCTTCAATTCGCAGCACGGGACGCAGATCGACCTGCGCGCGGGTGTCGACACCGGTACGGTGACAAGCGGTCTCGTCGGCCGCACGAGTCTCGCGTACGACCTGTGGGGCGACGCGGTCAGCCTGGCATACCGGGTCCGCAGCGTCACGGATGTGCCCGGCATCTACGTGAGCCAGGGTGTCCGCGACCGACTGCAGGATTCCGTGGGATTCACGGAGGCGGGCACCGTCGACCTCCGCGGCAAGCGGCAGAGCGTCTGGCGGGTGGGCTGATGGACTTCTTCGCCCAGCCATGGGTCTGGTGGGCCATCGGCATCGCCGTCGGCGTGCCGATCATCATCGTCATCCTCACCGAGGTGCTCGGCGCGCTCACGCGGGCGGGCAGCCCGGTCGCGAAGCCGATCAAACTGCTGCGAAACGCCGTCATCCCGGTCGCGGCACTGTTCGCGCTGCTGGTGTTCGCGTTCCAGTCCCCCGCCGACCAGGTGTGGGCGCGGGTCGTGGCCACCGTGCTCGGCTTCCTCGTGATCCTGCTGGTGCTCTCCGCCCTCAACGTCGCGCTTTTCGCGCAGGCGAAGGAGGGAACGTGGCGCGAGCGGATCCCCACGATCTTCGTCGAGATCGCACGGTTGATCCTCGTCGTGGTGGGTCTCGCGATCCTCTTCCAGTGGGTCTGGGATGCCGACGTGGGTGGTCTCATCGCCACGCTGGGCGTCACCTCCATCGTGATCGGCCTCGCTCTGCAGGGTGCCGTCGGCGGCGTCATCTCCGGCTTGCTGCTGCTGTTCGAGCAGCCGTTCAAGATCGGCGACTGGCTCTCGGTGGCCGGTGTCGAAGGCCGAGTCGTCGAGGTCAACTGGCGCGCCGTGCACATCGACACCGGGTCGGGCATCCAGATCGTTCCGAACTCGACACTGTCGGGAGCATCCTTCACGAACAAGAGCCAGCCGGCAGGGCCGTTCTACGCGACCGCGACGCTGAAGTTCACGACCGACGACCCGCCGCACGAGGTCATCGGGCTGCTGACGGATGTCGCGGACTCGCTGCCGATGCTCATGCCCGGCGAGCGTGCCACGGCCGAGTACACCGGCGCGGGCGCGTACAACGTCTCGCTGCCCATCTCGGGTCCAGCGGCGGTCCAGCAGTCGCTCAGCCTCTACCTCGCGTGGCTCTGGTACGCCGCGCGTCGGCGCGGCCTCGCCCTCGACGGAGACGCGACCGATCCGATCGCCGAGCCCGGCCGCCTCGAAGCAGCCCTGGAGGTCGTCGGTCCGACGCTGCACCTGGGCGACGGTGAGCGCGAAGCCGTGCTCGCCAGCTCGCGGCTGGAGCGCTATGGTACGGGCGAGATCGTCCTCCCCACGGGGGTGGTCCCCGATGAGATCCGCTTCATCGTGCACGGACACGCGCGCTTGGCGGTCGAATCGCCGGATGGCCGTATCGACTTCGCGACCGCCGAACCCGGCGACTACCTCGGGCAGACAGCGCTAACCCGCGAGAAGACATTGACCACCGCGGTGGCCGCCGACATCCTCACCGTGATGGTCGTCCCCCTGCGCACGATCGACGATCTGGTGCGCGCGCGTCCGCTGCTGGCCGCCGAGATCGGCCAGTCGATCGAGCTGAAGCGCAAACTGGCGGCTGAGGCCCTTGCGTCGGTGAAGGCGCTGCGCGGGGTCGTCGAGGCCGGGTGACGAGCGGACCCTGCAGGCGGGAGCGTGTCAGAGGACGGAGGCGGGGCGCAGGCGGGCTCGACGCCCCGCGCGGTAGCGCCCGACCCACACCACCAGCAGGGCGACCGCGATGATGCCCACGGCGATCAGCACGGTGAAGAACACCGCGCTGGGAACGCCGCCCGGCCCGTTCGGGTCGAGGAACGGATACGGGTACCAGTACGGCGCACCCGTCGCGGGGTTGGTGGTGAGCGGGCCGCGGACGAATGTGTACGCGACCCAGGCCAGGGGGAAGAGCAGGACGGCGAGGGACGCCCGCCACGGGAGTGCTCGGCGGAGGGGTCCCAGGAACAGGTCGAGCAGCAGGAAGAGCGGCGCCACGACGTGGAGGACCTCGTTCGACCACGGGAGCGTGGTGCCCTGCGGGAGCGCGACGCCCCGCAGCAGGGTGTTGTAGACCACTCCGGTGATGATCATGTAGGTCGTCACCGAGGTGAGTGCGAGCGCCAGGCCGCGTGGTTCGGTGTCCTCGGCGCGGCGGTTGGTCCAGAACCACGTCGCCGCCCACACGAGCACCGCCGCAGAGCCGACGTTGGACAGGATCGTGAAGAAGCTCAGGAAGTTCGCGATCGTCGTCGGCACGTCCCGGGCGTTGTCGATGGCCGAGGTGATCGACAACCACAGCTGCCCGATCACGGCGGCGACGATGAGGCCGGCGATCGCGAGACGCAGGATGGTCCAGACCTGCGCCCAGCGGGGGGAATCCGTCATGAGTTCAGATTATCGGCGTCCTCGCCAGGCGGAACCGTACGCCACGGCCCGGCCGACCGTCCCGCCGACCGCCTCGGCGGAGCCTCCTCGATAGGATGGGGTGTAACCGTCCGATAACGGGGGAGTGGGCCATGCCAGGCATCGTGATCGTCGGGGTTCAGTGGGGGGACGAGGGCAAAGGCAAAGCCACCGACCTCCTCGGGGAACGCACCGACTGGGTCGTCAAGTTCAACGGCGGCAACAACGCCGGTCACACCGTGGTGATCGGGGACGAGAAGTACGCGCTGCACCTGCTGCCTTCCGGCATCCTCTCGCCCGGCGTGATCCCGGTCATCGGCAACGGCGTCGTGGTCGACCTCGAGGTCCTCTTCGCCGAACTCGAGGCGCTGAACGCGCGCGGTGTCGACACGTCCCGGCTCAAGATCAGCGCGAACGCGCACATCATCACGCAGTACCACCGCACCCTCGACAAGGTGACCGAACGGTTCCTCGGCAAGCGGATGATCGGCACGACCGGGCGCGGGATCGGCCCCGCCTACGCCGACAAGATCAATCGCGTGGGTCTGCGCATGCAGGACCTCTTCGATGAGAACATCCTGCGGCAGAAGGTCGAGGGGGCGCTCGACCAGAAGAACCACCTGCTCGTGAAGGTCTTCAACCGTCGCGCGATCGCCGTCGAGGAGGTCGTGGAAGACCTGCTCTCGTACGCCGATCGGCTGCGCGGCATGGTGTGCGACACCTCACTGCTGCTCAACGACGCCCTCGACGCCGGTGACGTGGTCGTGTTCGAGGGCGGCCAGGCCACGATGCTCGACATCGACCACGGCACGTACCCGTTCGTGACGTCATCATCGGCGACGGCCGGCGGCGCCGCGACGGGTTCCGGTGTCGGACCGAACCGCCTCGACCGGATCGTCGGCATCGTGAAGGCGTACACGACCCGCGTCGGCTCCGGACCGTTCCCCACCGAGCTGTTCGACGAGCAGGGCGAGTGGCTGCGTTCCCGCGGCTTCGAATTCGGCACCACGACCGGCCGCCCGCGTCGTGTCGGCTGGTACGACGCGCCCATCACCCGGTATGCCACGCGCATCAACGGCATCACCGACCTGCTGCTCACCAAGCTCGACATCCTCACCGGTCTCGATGAGATCCCGGTGTGCGTCGCATACGACGTCGACGGCCGGCGCTTCGACGAGGTGCCCGTGAACCAGTCCGACTTCCACCACGCGACGCCGATCCTCGAGTACTTCCCGGGGTGGAAGCAGGACATCTCCGGTGCGCGCACCTTCGATGAGCTGCCGCTCGAGGCGCAGGACTACGTGCTCGCGCTCGAACAGCTCAGCGGCACCCGCATCTCGGTCATCGGGGTGGGTGCGTCGCGCGACGCCGTCATCGTGCGCCACGACCTCGTGAACTGATGCGATTCTGGCTCGGCGGGTACACCGCCGACATGGAGGGCCGCGCCCGCGGGATCGGAACGATGCTCGCCGGTTCCGCAGACGGCTCGTCGGCGGGCGGGTCGCTGGCCTTCGCCGGGGATGCCGCGACCGCCGCCTCGCCGTCGTGGCTCGCGCGGCATCCGACCCTCGACGTGGTCTACGCGACGCTCGAAGCCGAGGGCACGGTCGCCGCGTTCCGCCGGACGGGCGAGGACAGCTTCGTGCCGCTCGGGCAGCCGGTCGCCGCCGGCGCCGCCGTCTGCCATGCCGCGGTCGCGCCCGACGGTGGGTCGCTGATCGCCAGCTGCTGGGCGGATGGCCGGGTGGTGAGGATCGTGCTGGATGCCGCGGGCCGCCCGTCGTCGCCGCAGATCGCCGTCGCGGCCCGAGACCCGCACGGCGGTCCGCTCGACCCCTTCGCGCTGACCGACGAAGTGGCCGACGAAGCGCTCGCGAGCCTGACCGCCGCCGGATCGGCCCTGGATGATGAACTCGCGGCGGCCGCGAGGTCGCTCCGGGCGGCGGTCGGGGACGAGTTCGCGCAGTTCGTCCCGGGGTACGACGAGGTGCAGGCGCCCCCCGCGGGCGCGGCGGGGGTCTTCTCTTCGCCGGCCGGGGACACCCGGGACGCGCCGGCCGACGGTGCGGCATCCGTGCCCGCACGCGAATCGAGGGCGCACTCGGCCGTGTTCCTTCCGGACGGCCGGATCGCCACGACCGATCTCGGATTCGACCTCGTGCGCATCTGGCGGCCGACGACCGCCGGCCTGAAGCTCGACCACGAGGTGGTGCTGCCGTTCGGGACGGGGCCCCGGCACATGGTGCTGCATCCCAGTGGGCATCTGCACGTGCTGACGGAGTACTCGTGCGAGGTGTTCACACTCGACCGGGGGCGTGAAGGGCGCTGGCACCTGCGGGGTGGCGTGGCCGCCACGTCGACGCCCGGCATCGGCGACACGGCGGCCGAGATCACGCGCTCCCACGACGGCGAATTCCTCTCCGCGGGGCTCCGAGGCAGCAACACGATCGCCACGCTCCGTGTGCGCGGCGCGGGCGAACGACTCGAGCAGGTCGCCCTGGTCGACGCGGGGGTCGACTGGCCGCGTCATCACACGGTGGTCCGCGACATCCTGCTCGTGGCCGGTCAGCGCTCCGATGACATCGTCTCGCTCACGCTCGACCTGCGCACGGGCGTGCCGGGTCGGGTGCGCCACCGCGCGGAGGCGCCGACGCCGACCTGCATCGTCCCCGCGCGGGACTGACCCCGCGAACCCGGCCAGAGCCGCGGGTCAGACCTTCGCGTCCTGCTTGGGGATGAAGACCTGCTTGATGATCAGCAGGATGGATGCCGTCACGGGCACCGCGATGAGCGCGCCGAGGAGTCCGAGCAGCGTGCCGCCGATGAGTGCGCCGATGACGACGAGCGAGCCGGGGATCGAGATGGCCTTCGACATCACCCGAGGGGTGATCACGTACGCCTCGATCTGGATGTAGATCAGATAGGCGATCGCGAAGATCAGGGCCGACAGCGGGCTCGAGAACACGGCCAGCACGGACGCGACGATCCAATAGAGCACCGGACCCACCAGCGGGATGATCGTGATCGCGAAGGCGATCACCCCCATCAGCAGAGGGAACGGCAGCCCGAGGACGAGGTGCAGCACGAAGGCGATGATCGAGTTGAAGAAGGCCAGCACCACCATGCCCATCAGGTAGCTGCCCACCGAGTCGGTGATCTGGTCGGTCAGGTTGCGCACCTTCGCGCGGTTGCGTGCGGGAGCGAGCTGGATCATCGACTGCTTGATCGAGGGGAGCGAAGCGGTGAAGTACAGGGTCAGCACCACGATGATCAGTCCGCCCGAGATCGCGGTGGCGATGCCCGCGCCCACCTTCAGCAGTCCGCCCGAGATCGCGGCGATGTTGGCCGGGTTCGTGATGAACGTCTGCAGGTCGGTGACCAGCGTGCTGAGGCCGTCGCCGAAGATGCCCTCGAGCCAGTGGAAGAAGTCGGTTCGGATGAAGGCCGAGATGGTCGAGGGGATGCTGGTGAAGAACTGGGTGAGCTGATCGACGAGAGTCGGCACGACCAGGAGAAGCAGTCCGACGAGCAGGACGCCGAACGTCGCGAAAACGATCAGGATCGCCCATGCGCGCTTGACGTTGTGACGCTCGAACCATTTGAGCACCGGGTCGAGCCCGAGCGCGGCGAACATCGCGAAGGCGATGTAGATGATGACCGTCGAGATGTTCGTGAGCGCGAGGCCGAGGAGCGCCGCGGCGAGGCCGCCCAGCGTCAGGAGGAATCCGGCGCCGAACGGCGAGTCCAGCCGTGCCCAGAAGGGCTTGGCGTGGCCGTCGACGGCGCCCCCCGCTGCGAGGGCCGTCGTCCCGACGTCGGCGATGACGACCGGCGCGGAGGCGGGCGCGGTGGCGGGTGCCGCGGCCGGCGCGGCATCCGTCCCTGCAGCAGGATTCGAGGCCAGCGGCGCGGAGCCGGGGGTGCTGTCGGTCATGGTCACACTCTAGAACCGCGGGCTCGCGCCGCGCGGCGCGACATGAGCGGGCGCGCTATCGTCGAGGCGTGGACGACACGACGCAGGCGGCGCACGCCGACGAAGACCCGATCGCAACCCTGGCGCGGTTGCGCAGCAGCATCGACAACATCGACGCGGCGCTCGTCTACATGCTCGCCGAGCGCTTCCGCTGCACGCAGCAGGTCGGTGTGCTGAAGGCCGAGCACGGCATGGCCGCGTCCGACCCGCACCGCGAGCAGCAGCAGATCGCCCGGCTTCGCAGTCTCTCGGCCGAGGCGGACCTCGATCCGGAGTTCGCGCAGAAATGGTTCACGTTCGTCGTGGCCGAGGTCATCCATCACCACGAGCGCGCCGCAGAAGGGCGCTGAGCCTCGATGAGCGGAGACCTCGCGATCGGCACTCTTCTGGAGTCCGAGGATGCCGCGCCCGCCCGACTGCTCGCCTCGAAGCTCAACCGGCACACGTTCTGGTGCGGGCAGAGCGGGTCGGGCAAGACGTACGCCCTCGGGGTGCTGCTCGAGCAGGTGATGCTCCACACCCGGCTGCCGCTGGTGATCCTCGATCCGAACTCGGACTTCGTCCGGCTGGGCGAGCTGCGCGACGACGCCGACCCGGCCATGGCCGCCGAGTTGGCGAGCCGCGACATCCGTGTCTTCGGCCGGGGTCAGGCTCCCGTGAAGGCGCGGTACGTGGACATGACGCTGCGGGCGCGCGCGGCGATCGTCAACACCGATCCGATCCTCGATCCCGAGGACTACAACCTCATGCTGCATCTCGAGGAGGAGATCGCTCAGATCGGGGAGGGCAACCTCGTCGACTACCTCCAGGGGAGCACCGACCCCGCCCGACGGCGGCTCGGCATGCGCCTCGACAACCTGGGCGTGGCGGACTGGGATCTGTGGGCATGGGGCGAGCGCTCGATCACCGACGACATCGACGAGCAGCCCGACGCCACGGTCGTCGACCTCGGCGGCTTCCCGACTCCGCCGCAATCGCGTGCCGCCGCCTTGGCCGTGCTGGATCACCTCTGGGAGCGCCGCGAAGACCGCATCGGCCGATTGATCGTGATCGACGAGGCACACAACCTCTGCCCGCCCGATCCGGCCACGCCGTTGCAAGCACGGCTCACGGAGCGGATCGTGCAGATCGCCGCGGAGGGCCGCAAGTACGGCCTGTGGCTGCTGCTCTCGACCCAGCGGCCCTCCAAAGTGCACATCAACGCGCTCTCGCAGTGCGACAACCTCGCCCTCATGCGCATGAGCTCACCGCGGGATCTCGCCGAATTGGCCGAGGTCTTCGGCTACGCGCCCGAGTCGCTGCTCGAGCGCTCACCGGGCTTCGCTCAGGGGCAGGCGCTCTTCGCGGGCGGCTTCGCCCCGACGCCCGCCCTCGTGCAGATGGGCTCCCGGCTCACGCACGAAGGCGGCTCGGACGTCGCCATTCCACTCCGCTGAACCCACGCACGAAGAACGGATGCCTCGGCCGCAGCAGCGGGCGAGGCATCCGTTCTTCGACGCGTGCGTCGACGCTCAGGGCACCGCCCGTCGCAGCGTGAGGAACGAGACCGCGGCGAGAACCGCCCCGACCAGCACACCCCAGAGGGCCAGCCCGAGAGCGCCTTGATCGACGAACCACAGGGCGACGTCGACCCAGGCATTCATGCGACCGACCAGCCAGAGCAGCCCCACGAGCACGAGTCCGAGCGACAGGAGCACGATCGTGAGCCACATCGTGCCGAATCGCTTGTAGATCGTGGCTCCCCAGAACCCGACGATGAACAGCAGCATGCTGACGACGAAGTACACCGCGAACGCCGCCGCCGGACCACCGACCCAGACCCAGTCCAGGAAGAAGAAGTAGCCGTTGATCCCCCAGCCGTTCGTGGCCTGCTCGATCAGCCCGCCGATGACGAAGATCACCGACAGCATCGCCGACGTGACGGCCGCCGCGAACAGCGTGCCGGTATAGAACTCGCGTCGGGTGATGCTCATCGCCTGCGAGAACGGGAACGTCATGGTGAGCGACTGCACGCCGACGAACAGGAAGTACCACAGTGGCGCCTGCGATCCTCCGCCGACCTTCACGCCGTCGTAGGGAATCAGCGCGAACACGAGCAGGCTCAGCGCGAACGAGCCCGCAAGGATCAGCGCCGGCACCCAGATGTAGGTCTGCTTGTTCACGAACTGCATGCGGACGACGTTCATCGTGCGGTTCATCGGAGTGCTCCTTCGTCGAGAGCGGATGCTTCGGGGTCGCTGCCGGCGGCGTGGTGCGCGTGCTGCGTGGTGCGGACGATCAGCTGCTGCAGCGAGACCGGTGCCACATCGAGTCCGGCGGCGGTCAGGCGATCGTGGTCGCCGGGAGTCAGGGCGCCGAGTACCGTCACGGAGGACACGTGGCCGAGGCTCTCGCGGTGGATGACCTCCCGGCCCGCGACGAAGGCGTCGACAGCAGTGCTGTCGCCGACGATGGTAGCTGCCCGGTCGCGCACGGCATCCGTGTCGTCGTCCATGATGATGCGGCCGCGGTCGATGACGATGACCTTCTCGATCAGGTTGGACACCTCGTCGATGAGATGGCTCGAGAGGATCACGGTGCGTGGGTGTTCCGAGTAGTCCTCGAGGAGCCGATCGTAGAAGATCTGGCGGGCGACGGCGTCGAGTCCGAGGTAGGGCTCGTCGAAGAACGTCACTTCGGCGCGGGCGGCGAGGCCGATGACGACGCCTACCGCCGAGAGCTGGCCGCGGGAGAGTTTCTTGATGGTCTTCTTGAGCGGGAGCTGGAACTCGTCGACCAGTGCGTCGGCGAGGTCCTGGTTCCAGCGGGGGAAGAACAGGCGTGCGGCGCGGAAGGCATGTCTCGGGGTCGCGTCGTCGGGATACTTCTGGCTCTCGCGCACGAAGCAGAGGCGCCGCAGCACGCGTGCGTTCTCGTACGGTCGCTCCCCGAACACGCGGACGTCCCCCGAGGTGGCGAAGTTCTGCGCTGTCAGGATCGACATCGCGGTGGTCTTGCCCGCACCGTTGCGACCGAGCAGGCCGTAGATGGTGTTCTCCTCGATCGCGAAGCTCACGTCGTCGAGGGCGACGGTGTCGCGGTAGCGCTTGGTGAGGTGGCTTGCCTCGATGACGGCGGTCATCGTGCTGTCCTTTCGTCGATACCGGGCGCGGTCTGGTCTGAGCTCGGACGGGTGCGCTCGGTGATCACCCGGGTGAGGTCGTCGGTCGTGAGACCGAGCGTGCGCGCCTCGGCGAGCAGCGGCTCGACGAAACGGTCTGCGAAACGGGAACGGCGCTCGGCGAGCAGCAGAGCGCGCGATCCGGGAGCGACGAACATGCCGATCCCTCGGCGCTTGTAGAGCACGCCCTTCTCGACGAGCATGGCGATTCCCTTCGCGGCGGTCGCGGGGTTGATGCGGTAGAACGCCGCAAGCTCGTTCGTCGACGGAGCCTGGCCCTCTTCGGGCAGGCTGCCGGTGACGATCGAGTCCTCGACGCTCTCCGAGATCTGGAGGAAGAGCGCTCGGCCTTCTTCGATCACATCGCCCTCGTTTACTGGTTAGTTACTTGACTGACTAACCATGCAACGCGCATGGGGGTCATGTCAAGCCCTCCCGCGATGTCGTGCATTCGCCGAGCAACCGCCGCGTACGACCGGGCCGGGGCGGCGGACGGAGCGCCGTCGTGTCGCCGGCGGTCAGCGGGGGGACTTGGGGTGGGTGACGCGGCCGGTGCCGGTGTCCGGGCGCGAAGGGACGGGCCACGGGCCGGTCTTGGGCTCGCGTGCAGGAGCCGAAGGAGCCGGCGTGGTGCCGGAAGGGAGGCGAACGGGCAGCGGAGGTGTCGACGAGTCGGCGGGCGAGGCATCCGGTGTCTCGTCCGCCGTCGACGGTGCCGGCGGCGCCGGAGTGGTCTCACGCCCGGCCGTGAGCTCGAGCGCGACCTGGGCTTCGAGCACCTCGATCGCGCCGTCCGACAGCGAGATGAGTCCGTCGAGTTCTTCGCGCACGCGCTTGTACGCGAGCTGGCGCTCGGCCGGGGTCGCGGCTTCGTCGATCGCGACGGTGATCAGCTGCTTGGCCGTGTCGAGGCGTTTGCGCTCGACGGGCGTGAAGGACGAATCGCGGATGCGACGGGCATCCCGCTCCGCGACGTCGAACGCCACCTCGTAGTCGGCGACGGCATTGCGGTAGTCGGTCAGCTGGTCGCGCGACACCTTGGCCTTCGCCGAGGCGGGGCGCAGACCGTCGGCCAGCTTCTTCGCGCGGAGGAACGCGGCCGTCAGGGGTTGCCGGCCGTCGCTCATCGCCGGGAACGCGATGAGCTTCGCGACGTCGAGCTCGTACTCGAGCCAGCGCGCGGTGACGCCGTCATGATCGGCGAAGAGCCGCGTGAGCAGCGATGAGGTGCTCGTGTCTGCGGCGTCCACGGGCGGCGACGCCGCGACGACGGGCTGCGCGCCCGTCGGCAGGACCTGTCCGCGTGCTGCGGCCTTGAGCTCGGCCTTCGCCCGGATGACTTCGAGTCGTCGTTTGTGCCGCTGGCGCGAGCTGCGCTCCCACGCACGACCGGCTCCGCCGAGCACGCCCATGAGCGGGAAGACGACCCACCAGTAGTGACCGAGGAACTGAAGGATCTCGTTCATTCGGCGCGCCCCGCGGGCGGCTTCGTGGGCGGCGCGGTGGGCCGCGCGGAGGGGGGTGGGGTGGGCGCGTTTTTGGGCTTCCGCGCAGCCATCGCCTCTCCGGCGATCGTGAACACCTCACCCGCCTGAGTGAGCACCTCGACCGAACGGTTGATCATGTCCTGCGCCCGCGGCATCCATCCACTGGCCGCCGCGCCCGGTGGGCGGCTTCCGGAGGGCGCCGACCCGTCACCCCGTGCGCGTCGCCACGCTTCGTGCTCGGCGGTGTCGAAGGCGTGCTGCAGGCGGGCGACCGCATCGCGGTAGGCGGCGAACTGCGGCGGTGTCATCGGCGAGCGAGGGGTGGCCGGGCGCAGCTGCTGCGTCTCGGCGTACACCCGCAGGTACGCGGCCGTCGACGGGACGCGCGGGTCGGTCATGGCGGGGAACGAGATGAGTTTCGCGGGGTCGGTCTCGTAGTCCATCCATCGGGCGATGACGGCATCGTGCTCGGCGACGAGTTTCGCGAGCGGCAGGGCCGCGGCATCCGTCGTCGACGGCAGCGCCGCCCGCGCCGCGGTGACCTGCAGACGACGGGTGCGCACCGCGGCGGTCGCCGACCGGGCGTTCGCCTGCGCGGTCTGCAGGAGCCGCCTGGCCGTGGCGACGTCGGTGCTCGTGGCGCGCGAGGCCGCCTTCTCGCCCTGCGTCTGAGCCAGTTCCGCGCGTGCGATGCGGACGGCCACACGCTTGCCCGCGGCATCCGCGCGCGCTTCACGCAGCTGGTGTTTGGCGGCCTGGTAGCCGAGGCGACGTTCGTTCACGGAGCGCTGCCCGCGCAGACCGAACCAGCCGAGGGTGCCCGCACCCACCGCAGTAGGTGCAATCCACCAGAACTCGGCGATCGACGCCCAGAGCGGATCCACATCCCCATGCTAGCCGCGGGCCGCGCGGCGAGGCTGTGAAGTCAACCGAACAACAGCGCGATGACGGTGGCGCCACCGCCGACGAGGATGAGCGAGATGATCACGACCCAGGCCACGATCTTGACGCGCTTCTGCCGGGTCTCGCCGTAGGCGCTGTACTCGTCGTCGCTCGTCATGGATCCAGTCTAAAGTGCGCAGTCCCGAAGTGCGGGGTCTCTATCGTGCCGGCTCGGTGACGGTCGGCCCGAACACGCCGGGGAGCGTGCGGGTGGAGAGATCTCGGAGCTCGGTGAGCGACAGCGTGAAGACGTCCTGCACTTCGAGGGAGGGATCGGCTCCTTCGGCGGGCATGTCGGTGACCCCGATGCGCAGCACCGGGTAGCCGCGTCCGTCGCAGAGGCCGCGGAATTTCACGTCGTCTTCGCGCGGCACCGTCACGATGACCCGACCGGTCGATTCCGAGAAGAGAGCGGATGCCGCATCCACGCCGTCGCGTTCCATGATCTCGCGCAGCCAGACGCGGGCGCCGACCCCGAAGCGCAGGACGCCCTCGGCGAGCGCCTGTGCGAGACCGCCCTCGGACAGGTCGTGCGCACTCGCGATGAGGGACTGCTGGGAGCCGGCGTGCAGGAGCTCGGCGAGCCGGCGCTCCTGGGCGAGGTCCACCGCCGGCGGGCGTCCGCCGAGGTGGCCGTGGATGGTTCCCGCCCACTGCGATCCGCTGAGTTCGGTGGAGGTGACTCCGAGCAGGTAGATGTTGTCGCCCACGTCCTGCCAGCCGCTGGGGATGCGGCGCGCGACGTCGTCGATGATGCCGAGCACGCCGACCACCGGGGTCGGGTGGATCGGCACATCGCCGGTCTGGTTGTAGAAGCTGACGTTGCCCCCGGTGACGGGGATGCCGAGTTCGAGGCATCCGTCGCTCAATCCTGCGACCGCCTGAGAGAACTGCCACATGACCTCGGGGTTCTCTGGGCTGCCGAAGTTGAGGCAATCCGTGACGGCGGTCGGGACCGCGCCCGTGACGGCGACGTTGCGATACGCCTCGGCGAGCGCGAGTTTCGCGCCCTGGTACGGGTCGAGCTGGCAGAACCGGCCGTTGCAGTCGGTCGCGATGGCGAAGCCGAGGCCGGACTCCTCGTCGACGCGGATCATGCCGGCGTCGTCCGGGAACGACAGAGCGGTGTTGCCCATCACGTAGTAGTCGTACTGGTTGGTCACCCACGACGTGTCGGCCAGGTTCGGGCTGGCGACGAGCCGGACGAACTGGTCGCGGAGGGCGGCGGCATCGGTCGGGCGCGGCAGGGAGACGGCGGAATCGTCGCGGAGCGTGTCGAGCCACGCGGGATAGGCGACGGGGCGTTCGTACACGGGGCCGTCGACGGCGACCGTGGAGGGATCGACGTTGACGATCTCCTGGCCGTGCCAGTCGATGACGAGTCGTCCATCGCCGGTGACCTCGCCGAGGACGCTCGTCTCGACGTCCCACTTCTGCACGACCGCGAGGAACGCGTCGAGCTTCTCGGGAGCGACGATCGCCATCATGCGCTCCTGCGATTCGCTCATCAGGATCTCTTCGGCCGTCAGCGACGGGTCGCGCAGTAGCACGTTGTCGAGGGAGACCTTCATGCCGCTGTTGCCGTTGGCGGCAAGTTCGCTCGTCGCGCACGAGATGCCGGCGGCACCGAGGTCCTGGATCGCCTCCACGAGGTCGTCGCGGTAGAGCTCGAGGCAGCACTCGATGAGCACCTTCTCGGCGAAGGGGTCGCCGACCTGCACCGCGGGACGCTTCGTGGGGCCGCCCGCCGAGAAGGTGTCGGACGCGAGGATGGATGCTCCGCCGATGCCGTCGCCGCCGGTGCGGGCTCCGAACAGCACGACCTGGTTGCCCGCACCCGTCGCATTGGCGAGCTTGATGTCTTCGTGGCGCATCACGCCCACCGCGAGGGCGTTCACGAGCGGATTGCCCTGGTAGACCGCGTCGAACACGGTCTCACCGCCGATGTTCGGAAGGCCGAGGCAGTTGCCGTAGAACGAGATCCCGCTCACGACGCCGTGGACGACGCGAGCGGTGTCGGGGTGGTCGATCGCCCCGAAGCGCAGCTGGTCCATGACCGCGACGGGGCGCGCGCCCATCGAGATGATGTCGCGGACGATGCCGCCGACGCCGGTGGCGGCGCCCTGGAACGGCTCGATGTAGCTGGGGTGGTTGTGGGACTCGACCTTGAAGGTCACCGCCCACCCCTCGCCGACGTCGACCACGCCGGCGTTCTGCCCCATGCCGACCATGAGGCGGGTCTTCATCTCGTCGGAGACCTTCTCGCCGAACTGGCGGAGGTAGATCTTGCTCGACTTGTAGGAGCAGTGCTCCGACCACATCACCGAGTACATCGCCAGCTCGCCGCTGGTGGGGCGGCGGCCCAGGATCTCGCGGATCTTCGCGTACTCGTCGGCCTTGAGTCCGAGGGCGGCGTAGGGCTGCTCCCTCTCGGGGGTCGCTGCGGCGTTCGCCACGGTGTCGATCACCGGACTGTCGGTTGCTCGGACATCGATCGAGGGGGTGCTCACGCGGCTGGGCTCCAAAGAATTCGAGGGACGCCGGACACTGTCCAGTCTAGTTCTGTCGTGCGGCGAGCGACCGAGCGCGCTCGAGGGCCCGCGTGAGGGTCGCGGTCTCCGGCGGGGGTCCGGCCGTCGTCGGTGTTGACAACCCCCGCACGCGGGTCTAACGTACAACCAAATGGTTGTAGAAACAGAACTCGAGCTCGACGACGGCGCGATGGATCGGATATTCCGGGCACTCGCCGACGCCACGCGGCGTGACATCCTCCGGCGCACGATGGCAGCGGAGCAGTCCGTCTCGCTGCTGGCCGCCGCGTACGACATGTCGTTCGCCGCGGTGCAGAAGCACGTCGCGGTGCTCGAGACGGCGCACTTGATCGTCAAGCGCGCGGAGGGAAGGGAGCGGCTCGTGCGTGCGAATCCCGCCACCATCGCCCGCGCCCGACAGCTGCTCGGGCGATACGAGGAGCTCTGGCGATCGCGGGTCGACCGACTGGACGCGCTTCTCGCCGAGGGCGCCCGCGATCGCGTCGCCCCCGATGAACGCCCTGCCCACACCCGGCCCGCCGACACCGGCACCGACACCGGCACCGGTTCCACCGATACCCGCTCCACCGACCCTGGCTTCACCGACTCCTGAGGAGGATGTCATGCCCGTCACCCGCGTGAACTTAGACCCCGAGAACCTGACGATGACGCTCGTCGCCGAGTTCGAGGCATCCGCCGATCGCCTGTGGGAGGTGTTCACCGACCCTCGGCAGCTCGAGCGGTTCTGGGGACCTCCCGGGTGGCCGGCGACGTTCACGGCGTTCGACTTCCAGCCCGGAGGTCGCGCGCTGTATGAGATGACCAGCCCGACGGGCGAGACGACGGGCGGGTCGTGGGAGTTCCTGCGCATCTCGGACCCGACCGGTTTCGACGTGCTCGACGGATTCGCCGACGCGAGCGGCGAGCCGGTTGCGGGCATGCCGTCGATGCGCATGACCCTGTCTTTCGAGCCGTTGGGCGACCGATCGAGGCTGGTCACCGTGACGACGTTCGAGTCGAACGAGGCGCTCGAGCAGCTGACGGCGATGGGCATGGTCGAGGGTTCGACGACGGCGATGAACCAGCTCGATGCCGTGCTGCAGAGTCTGCGCGAGTACGCGCTCGGCAAGGGCACACGCACCGAGATCCTGGATGACGTGCACGTGCGGATCACCCGGTTGATCGACGGTCCGCGCGAGCTGGTGTGGCGCGCCCACCACGAGCCCGAGCTGCTGCAGCGGTGGCTGCTCGGCCCGGACGGATGGCGCATGACGGTCTGCGAGGTCGACGCTCGGCCCGGCGGACGCTACCGATACGCGTGGGAGCCCGAGGAGGGCACCGAAGGTTCGGGCTTCGGGTTCGACGGCGAAACCCTGCTGGTCGAGGCGCCACGACGATCGGTGACGACGGAGCACATGACCGACACCGACTTCCCCTCCACGACGAATGATCTGTCGCTGTACGAAGAGGACGGGATGACGCTGCTTACGCTGCTCATCACCTACCCCGACCTGCAGACGCGGGACATGGTGCTCGCGACGGGCATGACCGAGGGCATGGAGACGAGTTACGCGCGGCTGGAGAGCGTGCTCGTCAGCTGAAGGGCGGATGGCCCTTCGTTCGTTCGCTCAGAAGGGCGGAGGCTCGAGGTCATCGGCGAGCGCGAAGGACGGGACCTTCCGTTCGGGGTCGACGCGATACAGCCGACCCGTCGGCGAAGTCCATCGCACGGCGCCGCCGCTGTCAGGAATGTGGTCGATCTTCCATCCCCCGTGGTGCTTCACCGTATGGTGGCCCTGGCAGAACGGCGTCAGGTTGGTGAGCGCCGTCTGCCCGCCGTGCTCCCACGCCACGTTGTGATCGATCTGACAGCGCGCCGCGGGGATGCTGCACCCCGGCGCCATGCATGCGTCGGCCCGCCACCGCACCAGCCGACGAAGAGATGGCGGCGGTCGATACCGGTCCCGTCCGACGGAGAGCACCATGCCTGTCTCAGGATGGGTGAGGATGCGCATCCACCCGTCGGTGCCACCGCACAACTCGCGGGCGCGGTCCATCGGGATGGGCCCCACACCCTCCACCGATGCGTACCCGCCGCCTGTGCAGGAATGCGCGCCTACGGCTACTCCGTCGTCTGGGTCGAGCAGAGCGAGCGCAGGCACGGTTACGGCCACCGTCGCGCGGATTCCACGAGCCTCGACCGGCGTGTGCTCCGTCGTCCCGTCGATCAGTAGATCGCCGAGGACGTCGGCCCTGAGCTGATCGAGCGTGCGGTGCTCGTCGGGCTGTGCCGCCAGCACTTTCGCGATAGCGGTCGCCCGACCGTGGATTGCGTGCGCCTCGACGGCGGGCAGGAACACGTGCAGCCATGCCATGGCGTCGTCGGCGTTCTCGAGGATCACGCGGCGATCGAGCACCGCCCGACCGTAGCGCTCCGGCAGTGTGGTGACGCGCGCGGTCTCGATCAGCACGCGCATGCGTCGCCGAAAGGTGCCCACGGGCTGAGTCTCGGCAAGAAGCACCAGAGCCGGAAGGAGGTCGTCGCGCAGCTCCGGTTTGACCGCATCCAGTGCGTCGACCAGGGCGTTCGCGTGGACCGCGGTCATGCGCCCACCGCCGAGCGAGTCGAGGGCCGCCGGATAGCGGTGCACCAGTGCCTCCGCACGGGCGAGCAGCATGTCGGCGGCGGCCTCGGTCGTGCCCATCGCAAGAGCCAACTCGAGCCGGATCGACCGCTCGACGACGTCGGTATGGGCATAGCCGTTCGCGGCCGCATCGGCGAGGAGTTCGCCGCGCATCGCGTCGACGCGTGCATACTGTTGCGCCGCGAGCACCGACATCACCGACTGCGTCTCGATCACGAGATCCACGGCGTCGGGGATGGGGGGAACCCACTCGTCATCGTCCTGAGAAGCCTCATCGGGCGGTGACTCCGGGTTCCAGAACATGCCCTCAGTTTAGAACATACCTACGACATCCGCCGTCGGTGTCGCGGCCGGGCGACCGTGCGCTGCGCGCGCTCCACGACCGGCGGAGAGACCGGCGCTCAGGCCCGCGCGAGCGCGTCTTCGAACGCGACCCACGCGAGCATCGCGCACTTCACCCGCGCGACGTACTTGCCGACGCCCGACAGGGCCGCAGCATCTCCGAACTCGTCCTCGTCCAGGGCGACGGCGCCGCGGGAGCGCAGCGCCTCGCGGAAATGATCGACGAGCACGGATGCCTCGGCCCGCGGCATCCCGTCGACCAGCTCCGCGAGCATCGATGCGGAGGCCTGCGAGATGGAGCACCCCGCACCCTCCCACGTCACGTCGTCCACCGTCGCTCCGTCGTCGGACACCCGCACCCGCAGGGTGATGTCGTCGCCGCACACCGGATTGTGCTGATGCGATGTCGCCGCGCGCGGCCCGTCCTCGGCCAGTCCCACCCCGCGGGGGCGCTTGGAGTGATCGAGGATGAGCTCCTGGTAGAGCGAGTCGAGCGGGTTCACCGGTCGACTCCGAAGAACGCGCGCACCTCGGAGACACCCTCGACCAGGGCGTCGATCTCGGCCTCCGTCGTGAACACCGACGCGGAGGCCCGCACGGAGGCGGTGATGCCGAACCGGCGATGCAGCGGCTGCGCGCAGTGATGGCCGACGCGCACGGCGATGCCCCGGGCATCCAGGAACTGACCCACATCATGGGCGTGCACCCTGTCGACGTCGAAGGCGCTCAAGGCGAGCCGCGCCACACCGTCGGCATCGCCGAGCAGCCGGACCCCGGGGATCGCCCGCAGCCCGTCGCGCATGCGACGCTCGAGCAGCGTCTCGTGCGCCCGGACCGCGTCCATGCCGATCCCGTCGAGATAGCGGACGGCCGCGGCGAGGCCGATCGCCTGCGACACCGGCTGCGTGCCAGCCTCGAAGCGCTGCGGCGGCGGCAGGTAGCTGGCCTCGTCGAGGGTGACGGTGGTGATCATCGACCCGCCCGTGAGGAACGGTGGCATCGCGTCGAGCACCTCGGCGCGCCCGTAGAGCCCGCCGATGCCGTAGGGACCGAGCATCTTGTGGCCGGAGAAGACGGCGAGATCGACCCCCAGCGCCGGCAGATCCAGCGGCAGGTGCGGGGCCGACTGGCAGGCGTCGAGAACCGTCAGGGCACCCGCAGCGCGGCCGAGAGCCACGAGCTCGGCGACCGGGTTGACGATCCCCAGAACATTCGAGACGTGCGGGAACGAGAGCACGCGCGTGCGCGAGGAGACGACGGATGCCGCGGCCTCGGCGTCGAGAGTCCCGTCGTCTCGCACGGGAATGTGACGCAGCACCGCGCCCGTGCGGGCGGCGAGCTCCTGCCACGGGATGAGGTTGGCGTGGTGCTCGGACTCGGTGACGACGATCTCGTCGCCCGGACGCAGCGCGAGCGCCTGCGACGCGACGCCCCCGCGCCCCGCGGTGGCGTTGCCGAGCGAGTAGGCGATGAGGTTGAGACCCGCCGTCGCGCCGGCGGTCCAGGCGAGCTGCTCGGGTGCGGCGCCCACGAAGCCCGCCACGGCGGCGCGCGCGTCCTCGAACAGTTCGGTCGCCTCGCCCGCCAGCGTGTGCGCACCCCGATGCACCGCGGAGTTGGCCCGGGTCAGGAAACCGACCTCGGCGTCGATCACCGCGCGCGGCTTCTGGCTCGTCGCAGCCGAGTCGAGATAGATCAGCGGACTCCCGTCGACCTGCTGCCCGAGGATCGGGAAGTCGGCGCGCAGCGCCGCGGCATCGAGCGCGGTCGGCGGCGCGGACGTGTGCAGAGCGGTCGAGGAACCCATCCGTCCAGGCTACGCCGCGCGTCTGAACGGCGGGCGGGCACCCCCCGCGGGCCCCGACGCCTTAGCATGGCGCCGTGGACTTCTCCTTCGCTTTCACCCCCGACCTGATCGCCGTGTTCCTGACGCTCTTCGTCCTGGAGATCGTGCTGGGCGTCGACAACGTCATCTTCATCTCGATCCTCGCCAGCAAGCTCCCCAAGGAGCAGCAGGCGAAGGCCCGCAACCTCGGCCTGACGCTCGCGATGCTGATCCGCGTGATCCTGGTGTTCTTCGCCGGCTGGATCATCACGCTGAAAGAGGACGTCGTGGTCCTGTTCGGCATGGGGTTCTCCTGGAAGGACTTCATCCTGATCGCCGGTGGACTGTTCCTCGTCTACAAGGCGGTCACCGAGATCCACCACAAGCTCGAGGGTGCCGAGGAGGATCACGGGCCGGGAACGAAGGTCGCGCAGGTCACGTTCGCCTCGGTCATCTCGCAGATCCTGCTGCTCGACATCGTCTTCTCGCTCGACTCGGTCATCACGGCCGTCGGCATGACCGAGAACCTCCTCGTCATCATCACGGTGGTCGTCCTGTCGTTCGGCATCATGCTGTTCGCCTCGCGCTTCATCTTCACCTTCGTCAACAAGCACCCGACGGTGAAGATGCTCGCGCTGTCGTTCCTCCTGCTGATCGGCGTGTTCCTCATCGCCGAGGGGTTCGGGGTGAAGATCGACAAGGCGCTCATCTACGCGCCGATGGCGTTCGCGATCCTCGTCGAGGCCCTCAATCTCACGTACTCGGCCCGCAAGGCCAAGCGTGAGCACAAGCGGCTGCAGGCGGTGCAGCTGCGGCCGCAATATCCGGACGTCGACGAGTCAGTGGCGGTGGACGCGGCGCTGTCGAAGGGGACGGATGCCGGTTCTGTCGGCCTTTCGCGCAAGCCGGTGTCGGGCGCCGCACACGAGGAGGACCGCTCGGGCCTGGGCTGACCCGGCCGCCGGACCGCGGCGCTACTTCGGAGCGTCGAAGGTGCCGAACAGTCCGTTCCCGTAGCGATAGATCGCCTCGTAGGCCTCCCCGTAGGACGTGGGTGCCTTGCCCCCGGGGCTGAAGCGCGCGAGAAGGAGGCCCATCAGACCCCGAGCGGGCGCGGTCAGCGGACGTGCCTTGTGCTTGTGGGCGGATGCCGAGGCATCCTGCTCCTCGGGGTTGGTCGGCACGTACAGCGCCGTCGGCTGCGGCCACGTGTAGGGCTGCCGGGGCTGGGTGAGGTTCACCGCGTTGAAGATCGGGTTCGCGCTCTGGTCGCGGAGCGTCAGCGGCTTGAGGCCGTGCTGCCGGCACAGGGTGTTGATGACCGACCCGTGGTGCATCTCGTCATGGATCACGGTGTTCTTCGCGGTGTACGCGCTGACGATGATCGAGGGGACGCGGCATCCGAGTCGATCGAAGGTGAAGCCCATCTCGCCGGGGCCGCTGCGGTCGGGGGGAGTGGCCGACGGCGGGGGCACGTGGTCGTAGGTGCCGCCGTGCTCGTCGAACGTGATCATCAGCGCGGTGTTCATCGCGTTGGATCCCTTGACGGAGCGACTCGTGCGGATGGCGTCGTACACCTGCTGCACCAAGGCGTCGCCGGCGCGTACGTCGGACAGCGCGCTGTTGTAGACGGCGAGCGTCTCGCCGCCGACCTTGATGTCGGTCTCGTGCACGGTCTCGCCCCACGGCGGGTGCATGTCGTTGTGGTTGAACACCATGCGCGGTTCGATGAACGAGTACGCGGGCAGATCGCCGTTCTCGGCATCCGTGTAGAACTGCCCCATCTCGCGGAAGTGGGTCTTCCAGTACTGCTGCAGCACGGGCGCGTGCAGCATGCCCGTCAGCGAGACCAGCTGCGAGCCGTCGTAGTAGATGCGCCAGGGGATGCCGGCCTCTTCGAGCCGATTGAAGATCGTGGGAGCGGCAGGGCCGTTGATCCACTTGTAGTAGCTGTCGCCGCCGTGGTTCGTGACGTAGCCGTTCGATGTGGAGGCGTGGAAGAACAGCCGATTGCAGAAGGTCTGCGACGGCACGCCGGCGAACCACCGGTCGTAGACGCCGAACTCGCGTGCCAGGCTGGAGAGCACCGGCATCATGGCCGGGCTGAAGCCGCCCATCGCGACCCGGTACTCCTCGGCGGTGGGCTTGCGCCCCTTCTCCCGCCGGAAGTTGATCGCGAAGTCCTTCACGAACCCCGACATGTCGGGGGTCGCGCCCGCCGGCGGGGTGTTGAAGGGCGATGTCTGCCCGTTCTTGCGGATGTTCGCGTTGCCCGGCGGGTCGACGGTGCCGAAGAGCTGCGTGTTGACGTGCGGGTAGTGCTCGCCGGGGTCGGGCTGCGGCGACTGCATGATCGCGTCGGTCGGGCCCTCGTAGATGTAGGCGGGCACTGCCTCCCCGTCGAGGCCCGGATTGGAGTACTGCCCCTGCAGCAGGCCGTCGAACTGGTCGATGTTCTTCTCGGCTGCGGTGTAGAGGTTGCCCAGCATGTTGTCGAAGCTGCGGTTCTCGAACATGAGCACGACGATGTGGTCGAAGCCGGGTGTGTTGCGCAGCGGCAGCGGGTCGAACTCGGGCGGATGCGCGGTGGCCGCGGCCGTGATGGCCGCGCCCGCAGACCCGCCGATCGCCACTCCCGCCGCTCCGATGCCGAATCGGCGGAGGAAGTCGCGCCGGGAATTGCTGCGGGGAGCATCGGAGCCGCTCGGCGCGGCCGGTGCGTTCTCGTCCACCCTCGTCTCCTGTCGTCGGCGGCCCGTGGCGGGTGCACGCCGGGCTTCATCTCTCGGAGAGCCGCAGTCTATCGGCCCGCCGGGCACCCGAGGGCGGCGGCGGGATCATCCGGCCACTAGGGTCGGTCCCATGTCCGAGCACCTCGCCTTCGACCGCAACGCCCGCTACGGGGCTGCGCTGATCGGGGTGGCGTTCGCCGCCTACCTCTGCATCTCGACCGACTTCAACGCGTTCATCCAGGCATCGAATTACGCGGGGGCGCTCGGCACCGACGTGCCCCTCGTCGACTTCGTCGAGTTCGTGCTGATCTACCTCCTGTTCGTGGGCTCGTTCGTGCTCATCCCGGCGAGTGGCGCGCGGCGGCTCGCGGCGGTCACCACCACCTCGGTGGCGCTGTTCCTCTGGGCCGTGATCGGCATCGAGCGCGGCGTCGGCAACATCGATCAGCCCGAAGCGCTCTGGACCGTGCTCACCAACCAGGGGTTCGTGACGCTGCTCGTGGCACTCACCGGGTGGCTCCTCGTGCGGGCGCGGCATCCGCTCGCCTTCGTCGTCGTGCTGTTGGCGTTCATCCCGCCGGTGATCAGCCGGATCCTGATCGACCGTGCGTTCACGTCGGGCGCCTACACGCTGATCATCGAGGGAACCGTGATCGCGCTCGGCCTCGGCGGCGTGTGGCTCGCCGTGTGGATCGATCGTCTGGTGCGCGGGCGCGGGACGGCTCGCTCGCGCTCTACTCCCGCGGCGGATGCTGCGCCGGGTCGATGACGAGCCGGTAGCCCATCCCCGACTCGGTGAGCAGGTGCACGGGCCGGGAGGGGTCGACCTCGAGCTTCTTGCGCAGCTGCGACATGTACAGCCGCAGATAGCCGGAGTCGCTGACCTGTTCGCTCGCCCAGATCTCCTTCAGCAGGGTCTGGCGCGTGACGAGGACGCCGGGGTGGCGGGCGAGATACTCGATCATCCGCCACTCGGTGGGGGTGAGGTGCACGCGCTCGCCGCCGCGGGTGACGTCGCGCGCGGCCAGGTCGATGGTGACATCGCCCCAGCTGACCACCGGCTCGGCGGCGCCCGGAACGCTCCGGCGCCCGAGGGCCCGCAGACGCGCCAGCAGCTCGTCGATCTGGAACGGCTTGGTGACGTAGTCGTCGGCCCCCGCGTCGAGCGCCTCGACCTTGTCTGCCGAGCCCGTGCGGCCCGACACCACGATGATCGGCGCCGTCGTCCAGCCGCGGAGCGCCTCGATCACCTGCACGCCGTCGAGGTGCGGCATGCCCAGATCGAGCAGCACGATGTCGGGGTGCGCCTGCGCGGCGAGGGTGATGGCCGCGGCCCCGTCGGCGGCCGCGACCACGTCGTAGCCGTGCGCGGCGAGAGTGATGCGCAGCGCACGTACCAGCTGCGGATCGTCGTCGGCGATGAGCACCTTCATGAGGCACGTCCAAGAGGACGGACGACGGATGCCTCGTCCTGCGGAATGGGGGCGGGCATGCTCGTCGCAGTGATGACGGGGAGCGCGAGCACCATGGTGAGGCCGCCGCCGGGGGTGTCCTCGATCGTGAGGTGACCGCCCATACCGTCCATGAACCCCTTCGAGAGGGCGAGGCCCAAGCCGAGTCCTGTGCTGTTGTCGGTGTCGCCGAGGCGATGGAACGGAGCGAAGATGTCTTCGCGCCGGTCGGCGTCGACACCCGGACCGTGGTCGACGACGCGGATCTCGGCGACATCGCCCAGTCGGCTGGTCGCCACCCGCACTCGCGTTCCGTCCGGGGTGTAGCGCTGCGCATTGGCGAGGACGTTCACGAGCACGCGCTGCAGCAGCACGGGGTCGGCGCGGAGCGCCGGGAGCGTCGGATCGAGGTCGAGCTCCGCTTCGTCGGGGCCGATCCCGAGTTCGTCGGCGGCGCTCAGGATGACGTCGGTGGCATCGGTCGCGACGAGCGACACCGCCAGGACGCCCGCTTCGATGCGACTGACGTCCAGCAGGTCGGTCATCAGGGCGCTGAGGGCGGCGAGGCTCTCATCGGCGGTCGCGAGCAGTTCGGAGCGATCGTCGGGCGAGAGCGCGTCGCCGCTCGCGCGAAGTCCGCCGACGGCGGCGACCGCCGCGGCGAGCGGGCGGCGCAGGTCATGGCTGACGGCCGACAGCAGCGCCGTACGGACGTGATCGGTCTCGGCGAGTACGGCGGCCTGCCGCGCGGTCTCGCTCAATGCGGTGTGCTCGAGGGCGCCGGCGAGCTGCGCGACGATCACGTCGAGCAGGCGCCGCTCCGAAGCATCCAACTCACCGCCGTGCAGTTCGAGCGTGGCGCGAGGTTGTACCGCCGTACCGACCGGCAGCCGGATCACGCGTCCATCGGGCACGGGTTCGCCGTCGGTGGCGAGCACCTCGCCGTCGGGTCCGATCAGGCGCACCCCGGTCATGGCGAACGCCTCGCGCGTGCGACCGATGAGCGCGGGCAGCGCGGACTCGCCCCGCAGGACGCTGCCGGCGACCACGGCGATCAACTCGGACTCGGCGGCCGAGCGCCGGGCGGCCCGGGTGCGTCGCGCGGCCTGGTCGACGATCCAGCTGACCAGGATCGCGATCACGACGTACAGGCTCAGCGCGAGGGCATGGAGCGGATCGGCGATGGTCACCGCGTACAGCGGCGCGACGAACAGGAAGTCGAGCGTGATGCCCGACAGCACGGCCGCGAAGAGGGCGGGCCAGATGCCGCCGACGAGCGCGACGACGACGACGAGCAGCTGGTACGCGAGCACGTCGGAGGTGATGGATGCCTCGCTGCGCAGCGCGACGAGCAGCCAGGACAGCAGCGGTCCACCCACGAGCGCCAGCACGAATCCGAGGACGCGGCGGGTGCGGCTGAGCGCGCCGCCCGTGACCCGCGGCAGCGCGAAGCGGCCGCCCGCGGCGGCGTGGGTGACGATGTGCACGTCGATGTCGCCCGACTCGCGGACGACGGTGGAGCCGATGCCCGGTCCGGTCAGTGCGGCGGCGAGGCGTCCGCGCCGGCTGACGCCGATCACCAGCTGGGTCGCGTCGACGCTGCGGGCGAACTCCACGAGGGTGCGGGAGACGTCGTCGCCGACCACTTGATGCCACGTGCCGCCGAGCGTCTCGACGAGCGTGCGCTGGGCGGCGAGCGCACCGGGCGCGGCCGAGCGCAGACCGTCCTGCGTGGACACGTGCACCGCCAGCAGCTCGCCGCCGGCCGCGCGAGCGGCGATGCGCGCACCGCGGCGCAGCAGGGTCTCGCCCTCGGGGCCGCCCGTGAGTGCGACGACCACACGCTCGCGGGCCCGCCACGTGCCGTCGATCCGGTGCTCGGCGCGGTAGGTCTTCAGGGCGCTGTCGACCTCGTCGGCCAGCCACAGGAGGGCGAGCTCGCGCAGGGCGGTGAGGTTCCCCAGCCGGAAGTAGTTCGACAGCGCGGCGTCGATGCGCTCCGCCGGGTAGACCAGGCCCGCCCCGAGGCGGTCGCGCAGGGACTGGGGGGCGAGGTCCACGACCTCGATCTGATCGGCGTCGCGCACGACCGCGTCGGGGACGGTCTCGCGCTGCGCGATACCGGTGATCTGCTCGACCACCTCGTTCAACGACTCGATGTGCTGCACGTTGACGGTCGTGATGACGTCGATGCCGGCATCCCGGAGCGTCTCGACGTCCTGCCACCGCTTGTCGTGCAGGCCGCCCGGGGCGTTCGTGTGCGCGAACTCATCGACGAGGGCGATCTGTGGGGCGCGGGCCAGCACCGCCTCGAGGTCCATCTCGCTGAGCTCCACGCCGCGATGCTGGACCCGCCTGCGCGGCACCTCCGGGAGGCCTTCGGTCTGACTCTGGGTGGCGGCTCGCCCGTGGGTCTCGACGATCGCGATGACGACGTCGCGGCCGTCCCCCCGCAGGCGACGCCCCTCCTCGAGCATCTCGTAGGTCTTGCCGACGCCGGGGGCCGCCCCCAGCAGCACCCGCAGCCGCCCCCGCTTCATCTCCCCGCCTTCCGTGGATCCGCGCGCCGCGCGCTCAGCCCTGCAGGGCGTCGAGCGCCAGGTTCAGCTGCAGCACGTTCACGCGGGGTTCGCCGAGGAACCCGAGATCTCTCGCCTGAATCCTAGACTCCACGAGATCGCGGACCTCTGCGACGGGGAGCCCGCGCGCCTCGGCGACGCGCTCGACCTGCAGCCGCGCGTAGGCGGGGCTGATGTCGGGATCGAGACCCGATGCGGAAGCCGTCAGGGCATCGGGGGGCACGGCCGCGGGGTCGACGCCCTCGAACGCGGCGATCGCATCGCGTCGCTCGCTGATCGAGGCGATGAGGTCGGCGTTCTCGGGGCCGAGGTTGCTGCCGCTGGAGGCGCCGCCGTCGTAGCCGTCGCCCGCGGCCGAGGGACGCGACTGGAAGTACTCGGGGAGCGGGGTGCCGTCGGCGTCGACGAACGACTGGCCGATCAGGGCGGAACCGGTCGCGGTGCCTGCCGAGGTGGTGATCAGCGAGCCGTTCGCCTGCCAGGGCAGGGCGAGCTGGCCGATGGCCGTGATCAGCAGCGTGTAGCCGACGCCGAGCACGAGCGTGAAGACGAGCATGGCGCGGATGGCGACGCCGGTGGTGCGCAGGGTGGCGCGTGCGGTGGACATGGTGTTTCTCCTTGCTGACCGGGTCAGAAGCCCGGGATGAGACTCACGACGAGGTCGATGAGCTTGATGCCGATGAAGGGGGCGATCACTCCGCCGAGACCGTAGACGAGCAGGTTGCGGCTGAGGATCTGCGACGCGCTCGCCGCGCGGTATTTGACTCCGCGGAGGGCGAGGGGGATCAGGACGACGATCACGATCGCGTTGAAGATGATCGCGCTCGTCACCGCCGATGCGGGCGAGTGCAGCTGCATGATGTTCAGCGCCGCGAGCCCGGGGAAGACCGCCATGAACATCGCGGGGATGATCGCGAAGTACTTCGCGATGTCGTTGGCCAACGAGAAGGTGGTGAGGGCGCCGCGCGTGATGAGCAGCTGCTTGCCGATGCGCACGATGTCGATCAGCTTGGTCGGGTCGCTGTCGAGGTCGACCATGTTGCCGGCCTCCTTCGCGGCCGATGTGCCCGTGTTCATGGCGACGCCGACGTCGGCCTGCGCGAGGGCGGGCGCGTCGTTCGTGCCGTCTCCGGTCATGGCGACGAGATTGCCGCCCTCCTGCTCGCGGGCGATGAGGGCCAGCTTGTCTTCGGGGGTGGCTTCGGCGAGATAATCGTCGACGCCCGCCTCGGCGGCGATCGCCTTGGCGGTGAGCGGGTTGTCGCCCGTGATCATCACCGTGCGGATGCCCATGCTGCGGAGCTCTGCGAATCGTTCGCGCAGTCCCTCTTTGACGACGTCCTTGAGGTGGATCACCCCGAGCACCCGGCCTTCTCCGTTCGCGGCCAGGGTCGCGACGACGAGCGGCGTGCCGCCGCTCTGCGCGATGGCCTCGGTCTCGGTCGCCACCTGGGCGCGCGTGGCGGGGGCGAGGGTGACACCGGATGCCTCGAGCCAGGCGGCGACCGCCGAGCCGGCACCCTTGCGCACCTGGGTGCCGTCCGGCAGATCGAGTCCGCTCATGCGGGTCTGCGCGGTGAACGGCACGAAGACGGCGCCGGGGATGCGCTCGGGGACGATGCCGCGCGAGGCGGCCAGTTCGACGACCGACGTGCCCTCGGGGGTGGGGTCGGCCAGGGACGAGAGCGCCGCGGCGCGGGCCAGTTCGTCTTCGCCGACACCGTCGAGGCGCACGAAGTCGGTCGCCCGACGGTTGCCGTACGTGATCGTGCCCGTCTTGTCGAGCAGCAGGGTCGTGACGTCGCCGGCGGCCTCGACCGCGCGGCCCGACATCGCCAGCACGTTGCGCTGCACGAGACGGTCCATGCCGGCGATGCCGATGGCCGACAGCAGGGCGCCGATCGTGGTGGGGATGAGGCACACCAGCAGGGCGATCAGCACGGGGATGCTGACCGGCGAGGCCGCGTACGAGGCGATCGGGTTCAGCGTCAGCACGACCACGAGGAAGACGATCGACAGGCTCGCGAGCAGGATGTTCAGCGCGATCTCATTCGGTGTCTTCTGCCGGCTCGCACCCTCGACGAGCGCGATCATCCGGTCGACGAAGGTCTCGCCGGGCTTCGAGGTGATGCGCACCACGATGCGGTCCGACAGCACGCGGGTGCCGCCGGTGACCGCGCTGCGGTCGCCCCCCGATTCGCGCACGACCGGCGCGGACTCGCCGGTGATCGCCGATTCGTCGACCGTGGCGATGCCCGAGACGATGTCGCCGTCACCGGGGATGAGCTCGCCGGCGGTCACGATGACGACGTCGCCGAGGCGGAGGTCGGCCGACGACACCTCTTCGATGGCCGAGGCATCGGCGGCAGCATCCGTCCCCTCGTCGTAGGAGGAGACGCGACGCGCCATCGTGCTGGTGCGGGTCTTGCGCAGGCTCGCGGCCTGCGCCTTGCCGCGGCCCTCGGCCACCGATTCGGCGAGGTTGGCGAAGACGACCGTCAGCCACAGCCAGATCGCGATGCCCCAGGTGAAGCCCGCGGGCACGGATGCTCCGCCCGACGTCTCGGGCCCGCCGAGGAACGGCTCGGCGACCGCGATCACCGTGGTGAGGGCTGCGCCGACCCAGACGAGGAACATGACGGGGTTGCGCCAGAGCGCGGCGGGGTTGAGCTTGCGCAGAGCACCCGGGAGCGCCTGCCAGAGCTGGCGTGCGCCGAACGCGCGGACCGGCGCGGGCCGGGTCGCCTCGGGAGTGGAGTTGATGAGCACGGACATGTCAGACGAGGCCTTCCGCCAGGGGACCCAGTGTGAGCACCGGGAAGTAGGTGAGAGCGGTGATGATGACCGCCACGACGACCAGGAGGCCGACGAACTGCGGGCGGTGGGTGGGCAGCGTGCCGACGTTGGTCGGCATCTTCTGCTGGGCGGCGAGGGAGCCCGCCAGCCCGAGGGCCAGCACGATCGGCACGAACCGGCCGAGCAGCATCGCGACGCCGAGCGCGGTGTTGAGCCACGGCGTGTTGGCCGTGAGCCCCGCGAACGCCGAGCCGTTGTTGTTGGCCGCCGACGTGAAGGCGTAGAGCACTTCGCTCAACCCGTGGATGCCGGGGTTCCAGATCGAGGTGCTCTCGATGTCGGCGCGCACGGGCGGGATCGCGAAGCTGAGTGCGGTGCCCACGAGCACGAGGGTCGGCGTCACGAGGATGTAGAGGCTCGCGAGCTTGATCTCGCGGGGTCCGATCTTCTTGCCGAGGTACTCGGGGGTGCGTCCCACCAGCAGACCGCCGACGAACACCGCGATGATCGCCAGCACGAGCATTCCGTACAGGCCCGATCCGACGCCGCCGGGGGCGACCTCGCCGAGCATCATGTTGATCATCGGCATCATTCCGCCGAGCGCCGTGTAGGAGTCGTGCATCGAGTTGACCGCACCCGTCGAGGTGAGGGTCGTCGCCCCGGCGAACAGCGCGGATCCGACGATGCCGAAGCGCTGCTCCTTGCCTTCCATCGGCGCACCGGCGAGCTGGGGGGCGGTGCCCTGCCCGAGCGACTCGAGCCAGACGCCGGCGGTGATCGTGACGAGGAAGATCGTGGCCATGACCGCGACGATCGCGTAGCCCTGGCGGTTGTCGCCGACCATCCTGCCGAAGGCGCGCGGCATCGCGAACGGGATCGCGAGCAGCAGCAGGATCTCGACCGCGTTCGTCCACGGTGCGGGGTTCTCGAACGGGTGCGCGGAATTGACGTTGAAGAATCCGCCGCCGTTCGTGCCGAGCTCCTTGATCGCCTCCTGCGAAGCCACCGGGCCGCCCGGGATCGACTGCGAACCGCCCGTGAGCGTGCTCACGTCGGTGAAGCCGGCGAAGTTCTGCACGACGCCGGCCGCCAGCAACGCGATCGCCGAGATGATCGCGAGGGGGAGCAGGATGCGGGTGATGCCGCGCACGAGGTCGACCCAGAAGTTGCCGATCGTCGCCGACCCGTGGCGCGCGAAGCCGCGGACCACGGCGATCGCGACGGCGATGCCGACGGAGGCCGAGACGAAGTTCTGCACGGCGAGTCCGGCGAGCTGCACGGTGTAGCCCAGCGTCAGCTCGGGGGAGTAGGACTGCCAGTTCGTGTTCGTCACGAACGAGACCGCGGTGTTGAAGGCGAGGCCCTCGGGCACGGCGGGGAGGCCCAGTGAGTAGGGCAGCACGGCCTGGGCCCGCTGCAGCGCGTAGACGAACAGCACGCCCACGACCGAGAACGCCAGCACGCCGCGGGCGTAGGCGCGCCACGTCTGCTCGGCCTGCGGGTCGACGCCGACGAGACGGTACGTGCCGCGCTCGACGCGCCAGTGCTTCGCGCTCGTGTAGGTGCGGGCGATCCAGTCACCGAGCGGACGGTAGAGCAGGACCAGGAGGAGGACGATGCCCGAGATCTGCAGGACGCCGAACCAGACGGCGTCGGCGGGCAGAGGCGCGGCCATCAGAAGCGCTCCGGCTTCAGGAGGGCGACCACGAGGTAGGCGATGCCGCCCACGGCGAGGACGGCGGCGAGGATCGAGAAGACGATCACAGCTTCTCCACGCCTCTCGCGACGAGGGCGACGATCGCGAACAGCGCGAGCGTCGCGGCGAGGTAGATCACATCGAGCACAGGAACTCCCGTAACATCCGGCATCGCCGGGACTGCTGCCGCGCGACTGCTGTGGCGCGGGTGCCCGCGGTGGGGCACTTCTCGATGCAACACCCGGACGGATGCGGCATCCGTCGTCCTCACGGTTTCCATACGGCGTGCGCTGATTTGCTCACGGACTCCGCGCGGCGAGGATGCTCCCGGCCCGCGGACACGGGCGGATAGGGTGGGCGGCACGGCCGACGAGGGGATACCCGTGTTCGATCTCAGCTACGCGCGCGACCTCGTGATGACGGGCGCGATCTTCGGGGTCGCCGCGTTCGTCTGGGCTGGATGGGCCCAGGAGAAGCCGCCGCCGCGGGTCGCCTGGCGGGTCATCCTCGGTCTCTTCAGCCTCGCCGGCGCCGCCCTGGCGGGCATCACGATCCCGGTCGCCATCCGCCACTGGGATTCGCCGACGGCCATCGACCCGTCGACCGGGGCGTTCGCGGTCTACCTGACGGTGTTCTGGGTCGAGGTCGTCCTCTGCGCCGGGCTCGCTTTCTGGGCGGCCCGCAGGAAGCGGTCCGACCTCATCGCCCCTCTGATCCTCGCGATCGTGGGCATCCACTTCCTCCCGCTCGCTCCGGTCTTCGGTCAGCCGATCATGGCGGTCGCGGGCGTGCTGCTCACGGCCATCGCCGTCGTGGCGGCGCTTCTGCCGACCGGGTCCGTAGGGCGCAGCTTCTGGTGCGGCATCCTCGCAGCTCCGGTGCTGCTCGTGATCGGCGCCGTCTGCGCGTTGGCCGGCATCCCCGAGGTGCGCGAAGCCTGAGACGGGCCCCGCGACTCAGGCGGATGTGTCGGTGCGCTCGGTCTCGGGCGGACCGGCCGGCCTCGAGACCCGACGCGCGTGTGCGGGCGATTCCACGGGGATCTGTCCGCTGCGCTCCTGGCCGGGCAGAGGGCGGGACCGCCTGCCGTAGATGAGCTCGGTCGAATCCAGCAACCACGGGACGAGGTTGATCGAGACGCCGTGGATCATCATCAGCTGCTGGCCGATGCGCCGTGCGCGCCGGTTGTGCAGCACCGACTCCCACCAGTGACCCACGATGTACTGCGGCAGGTAGACGGTCACCACCGAAGAGCCGTGCTTCTCGCGGTACTTCTTGATGAAGCCGGCCACGGGGCCCGCGAACGTGCGGTACGGCGACTCGATGATCACCAGCTGCACGGGGATCCGGTGGTCGATCCACTGCTGCTGCAGCCGGTCGGTCTCCTCCTTGTTGACCGAGACGTGGATCGCGAACGTGTTCTCGTGCTTGGCGGCGAGCGCGTAGTCCAGGGCCTTGATCACGGGCTTCTGGAGGCGGTTCACCAGGATGAGGGCCACGTCGCCCTCCGATCCGAAGTGCGTCTGGTCGTCGGGCTCGATCTCGGCCTCGACGTCGCGGTAGTAGCGGTGCACGCCGATCATGAGCACTGCGAGCACGGGGATCGCCAGGAAGACCAGCCAGGCTCCGTGCGTGAACTTGGTGATCGTCACGATCACCAGCACGGCGACGGTCATCGTCGCGCCGATGGAGTTGATCACGAGCCCCTTGCGCAGCTCGAACTCCTCGGCGCGCGCGGACTTCTGCGCCCTCGCCTCCTCCGGCAGTGCGCGGAGCTCTCGCAGGCCGCGGCGCCAGTGCCTGATCATGCCGATCTGGCCGAGGGAGAAGGACACGAACACCCCGATGATGTACAGCTGGATGAGGTTCGTCAGATTCGCCTGATAGACGATCTCGACCAGGATCGCGCCCAGTCCGAGCAGGATCATGCCGTTGGAGTAGACGAGCCGGTCGCCGCGGGTGTTGAGCGCCTTCGGTGCGTACCCGTCGCGGGCGAGCACCGACCCCAGCAGCGGGAAGCCGTTGAACGCCGTGTTCGCCGCGAGCAGCAGCACCAGGGCGGTCGCGGCCTGGATGATGTAGAAGGGGATCGAGCCCATGCCGAACGTCGCGGAGGCGACCTGCGCCATGAGGCTCGGCTGCGGGTTGTTCGCGCAGTCGAAGCCGATGAGGTGACAGGGGTTCTCGGCGTAGTGCACGCCCGAGACGAGCGCCAGCAGCGTGAGCCCGGCGAACATCACGATCGCGATGGTGCCCATGAGCGTGAGGGTCGTCTGGGCGTTGCGCACCTTGGGCTTGCGGAACGCGGGCACGCCGTTCGAGACGGCCTCGACACCGGTCAGGGCGGAGCATCCGCTCGAGAAGGCGCGCAGGATCAGCAGGATGACGGCTGCCTGACTCAGGCTCTCCGCCTGCACGGCGTACTGCGCGCTGCTCGCGACGGGCGGGTCGCCCAGGATCATGCGGATCACGCCCACCACGATCATCACGACGACCGAGCCGATGAAGAGGTACGTCGGAATCGCGAAGACGAGCGACGCCTCGCGCACGCCGCGCAGGTTGACGATGACGATGATGATGATGAAGACCACGGCCAGTTCGACGCGCAGGGGGTTCAGGCCCGGGAGCGCCGAGATGATGTTGTCGACACCCGACGCCACCGACACGGCCACGGTCAGCACGTAATCCACGAGGAGAGCGGATGCCACGACCACGGCGGGCACTTCGCCGAGGTTCTTCGATGCCACCTCGTAGTCACCGCCGCCCGACGGGTACGCCTTGATGAGCTGCCGGTAGCTGACGACCACGACGATGAGCAGGAAGACGACGGCCGCGGCGATCCACGGGCTGAACGCCAGGAAGCTGAGGCCGCCGATCAGCAGGATCATCAGCAGTTCCTGCGGCGCGTAGGCCACGGACGACAGTGCATCGGACGCGAAGATCGGCAGCGCCATCTTCTTGGGCAGAAGCTGCTCGTCGAGCGCTTCGCTCGTGAGGGGCTCACCGATGATGAGTCGCTTCGCGATCGGAGTCTCGTCGAGCGGCTCCGTGCTGTCGTTGGTCACGCCGCGCGACACTACGCCTGTCGGCACATCAGCGCAATCTGGCAGGCGGCACGTCACCGGATCGTGTTCTGCGTGTCGCATGCCATACTTCCGCAGTGCGCGACATAGACATGCAGGGCATCGCGGCGGGCGAGGTGGTGCTGCACGACGCGCGGCGCTCGCTGAGGCGCACGGCCCGGCTCGAGCCGTTCGCGATCGGCGTGTTCGCCGTCACCGAGGAGCAGGTCGCCGAGCTGCTCGGCGAGGCCGCCGAGCACCCACGCCGGCCCGCGGTCGAGCTCAGCTGGCTGCGGGCGATCCGGTTGTGCAACGCGGCATCCGAGTGGGAGGGCCTCGACCCCGCGTACACGTACGACGGCGATCAGGTCACGTGGCACGTGGACTCCGACGGCTATCGTCTGCCGACGGAGGCGGAGTGGGAGTACGCCTGCCGGGCCGGCTCGACCAAGCCTCACTACGGACCGCTCGCCGAGATCGCCTGGACGAGCGCCGACGGGGTGAGCCGGCCGCAGGAGGTCGGGGGGAAGCTGCCGAACCTGAACGGGCTCTTCGACACGCTCGGCAACGTGTGGGAGTGGTGCTGGGACCTCCTCGACCCGGCCCGCTACGGCGATTACCGGGTGTTCCGCGGGGGCGGGTTCGCCGACGACGCCTGGAGCGCCCGCGCGTCCACGCGTCGCGGTGGGCCGCCGCGCGCCACCCACGAGGACGTCGGCATGCGGTTCGCGCGCGGAGCCTTCGACGGACCGGATGTTGCGCAGGGCTGGTCGGCGGCCGAAGACCTCGAGCGCGCGTCGGGTGACGACCCCCGACCGTCGGGCCGGACTCCCCGCCGCTGAGCGGGACGGGTCGCGCGGCCGGAGTGCGTCGGACGCTCAGCGCGCGGCGCCGCCCAAGAACTCCTTGGCGGCGACGACGAGGTTCTCGACTCCGCGCTCGATGGTCGGGTGGAGCACCGGCGCGAAGAACGGCGAATGGTTCGTCGGGATGTCGCGTTCGATGGTGCCGGCGGCGGCCGCATCCGTGTACGTCTGCGGATCGACGCCGCCCCAGAACCAGTAGATCAACGGCACGCCGGTCTCGCGGGCGAACCACGAGACGTCCTCGCTGCCGGTGAACATGCCGGGATCGACGACGCTGCCCTCGCCGAAGGCGCGCTCGAAGGACTCGGTGAGACGCGCGGTGGCGGTGGCGTCGTTGATCGTCGGCGGGAGGGTGTGGTCGGTCGTGATCGTCGGCGGCCGCTCCGCCCCCGACGCGTCCGCCTCCGCGAAGATGACACGCTCGACCTTCGCGAGCAGTCGCGTGCGCGCCGTGTCGTCGGGGTATCGCAGGCTGAGTTCGAGCTTCGCCTCCGCCGGGATGATGTTGTTCTTCAGGCCCGCGTGGATCGATCCGACGGTGACCACCGCGACGTCGCGCGGGTCGATCTCACGAGAGACGATCGTCTGCAGGCGCATCACGGTCGCCGCGGCCATCACGATGGGATCGATCGTGGAGTGCGGGCGCGAGCCGTGTCCGCCGCGGCCGTGCAGGGTGACGGTCAACCCGTCGGAGGCGGCCATCTGCGTGCCGGGGCGCACGCCGATCAATCCGGCGGGAAGCGGGGTGAGGTGCTGGCCGAGCACGATGTCGGGCGTGGGGAACCGCTCCATCACGCCGTCGGCGATCATCGCCTGGGCGCCGGCGCCGTACTCCTCCGCGGGCTGGAAGACGGCCACGACGGTGCCCGACCACTCGTCCTTCGCGTTCACGAGGTGCTCGAGCGCGCCCAGCATCGCCGTCACGTGCATGTCGTGGCCGCACGCGTGCATGACGGGCACGTCGTTGCCGGCCGGATCGGTGCCGCGTGCGGTGCTCGCGTACGGCAGGCCGGTCTGCTCCGGCACGGGCAGGGCGTCCATGTCGGCGCGCAGCCAGACGACGGGGCCTTCGCCCGTCTCCGAGTCCGCCGACGGGTTGCGGATGATCGCGGCGATGCCCGTCTTGCCGATGCCCTCCTCGAAGTCGATGCCGAGATCGGCGAGGTGCGCAGCGATCACGCCGGCCGTCCGCGTCTCCTGGAACGACAGCTCAGGATGCCGGTGCAGGTCGATGTACAGCGCTTCGAGGTCGATCGTCATGGGGTGAGCCTACGCGGGGTCGTTACGCGGTGTTCGCGGCCGGGTTCGGTGGGGGTTCGACGGCGCGACCCGTCCCGGACTTCTGCAGAACGATGTGCCGCGCCGGGCAAGGCGCCACAGGTGGTGCCACCCGTCACACCCTGCAGAAGGTGGGGACCTCTCGGCGCGCCGCGGAGGGCGTTACTCGCGGAACGGCAGATTGAGGTCGGCCGGATCGACGTCGACATCGCCGACATCGTCGGGGCCGCCGGTCCCGGGCACGGCGCGCACGTCGTCGGGGTCGATGTCGTCGTCCACACCGTCCGGCAGCGGGTCGTTCTGCTTCGCCTCGGTCTCGCGCTCGCTGCCCGGCCCGTACGTCGTGTCCTTCCGCACGGAATCGGCTTCGGGGAGGCCGGTGTGGGGAAACGTGTCCGCGCCGTTGGCGTCGGTCGGTTGCGTGCCGTTGGTGTCCATGTTCCCGAAGGTACGGACGTGACCGCCCGTCGTCGGGGGCCTTGACAGGTGCGCGCGACGGACGTACGTCAGCGCGCGGGCGGCGCGGTGCTGCCCCGCACGACGAGCTCGAACGGCAGGGTCTCGCCGGGCTGAGGCGTCCGGTCGTCGGATACCTCGAGCTCCGCGAGCATCGTCGTCGCCGCCCGCTCCCCCTGGCCGAGCGGGAACTGGTCGACCGTCGTGAGCCGGAAGAACGCACCGAGCTCCGAACCGTCCACTCCGACGACCGAGAGGTCTTCGGGCACCCGGACGCCCCGCTCGCGCGCGGCCGTCAGTGCGCCGACCGCGAGTTCGTCGGAGGCCGCGAAGATCGCCGTCGGGGCGACACCGGTGCCGCCGCCGTCGAGCAGCAGGCGTGTGGCATCGGCGCCGCCCTGCAGAGTGAAGTCGGTCGACACCACGAGCTCGGGACGCACCGGGATCGAGGCATCCGCCAGCGCCTCCTCGAACCCCCGGCGGCGCAGGGTCGGCACGTGGTGCCGGTCGCCGCTGCCGTCGGCCCCGATGTGGGCGATCACCCGATGCCCCTGCTCGAGCAGGTGCTCCGTGGCGAGACGGCCGACGGCGACGTCATCGACCGTGAGGGTCGTCGCCGCGACGGTCGCCGCGGCGCTCGGACCGCCGATGGCCACCACGGGCAGGTCGAGCTCGCGCAGGCGCGCGCTCTCACGTTCGTCGAGCGTGATGGCGATGAGGATCACACCGTCGACCCGCTGCCGTCGCAGGAACGTGTCGAAGATGCGCTCCCGCTCGTCGCGGTCGATCGTCAGGTTGTACAGCGTGATGTCGTAGCCGCTCTGCATGAGCGTGGCCGTGATGCCGCTCAGCACCGTCGAGAAGAACCACATGTCCAGCAGCGGCACCATGACACCGATGTTGCGCGTGCGCCCGGACGCCAGGCTCGACGCCGACGACGAGACGACGTAGCCGAGCCGGGCCGCGGCCGCCTCCACGCGGTCGCGGGTGTCCGCGGCGACGGGTCCCCGGCCGCTCAGGGCGCGCGAGACCGTCGCCGTCGAGACCCCCGCGAGGCGGGCGACGTCGTCGATCGAGCTCATGCCGGGGTCAGTCCGCGACCAGCCAGACCGTCACGTCCTGCGGCACGGCCCCGTTCTCGAGGGGCTCGCTCGCCAGCAGCACGCGGGCGCCGTCGGGCAGCACCACGGGTCGGCGGCCGAAGTTGGTGAGCACCGTGACCTCGCCGTTGCGGAACGCGACCACTTTGCGCCGGTAGCCGCTCAGCCACTCGAGCTCGCCGCGGCCGAGGCCGTATCGACGTCGCGTCCGCAGGGCCAGCCGGTAGAGCGAGAGAGTGGATGCCTCGTCCGCGGTCTGCGCGTCGTGGGCGAGCTCCGCCCATTCTGCGGGCTGCGGCAGCCATGCGGCGCCCGTGGCGTTGAACCCGAAGGCGGGCTCGTCCGCGTTCCAGGGCAGCGGGACGCGGCATCCGTCCCGTCCGTAGCGCTCGCCGGCGGTGCGGAACCAGGTCGGATCCTGACGCACCTCATCGGGGAGCTCGATCACTTCTGGCAGTCCGAGCTCCTCGCCCTGGTACAGATAGGCGCCGCCCGGGAGCGCGAGCATGAGCGCGGTCGCGGCCCGCGCGCGCCGGAGACCCAGCTCGGGGATCGGCTTGCCGGGGGAGTCCGGTCCGATGCCCTGGCCCTGCGGGCTCGCGGCGGTCAGCGCGAGTCGGGAGGCGTGCCGCACGACGTCGTGGTTCGACAGCACCCAGGTACTGGGCGCGCCGACCGCGCCGAAGCCCTCGATCGACTCGCGGATCACCCGACGCTGCTTCTTGGCCTTCCAGTCGCTCACGAGATAGGCGAAGTTGAACGTCTGCTGCATCTCGTCGGGCCGCACCCACTTGGCCATCTCGGCCACGGTCGGCATCCACGCCTCGCCGCACAGGGCGCGATCGCCCTCGTACTCGGCGAGCACACCGTGCCAATCGCGGTAGATGTCGTGCACGCCGTCCTGGCCCCAGTACGGCACGTTGCGCTCGTTGCCGCCCATCGAGTCACCGTCCTCCGGCGCGTGGTAATCGGGTAGGTCGTCGGCCTTGACCAGGCCGTGCGCGACATCCACGCGGAAGCCGTCGACGCCGCGGTCGAGCCAGAACCGCAGGATGCGACGGAACTCCTCGTGCACGACGGGGTTGGACCAGTCGAAGTCGGGCTGGCTCTCGTCGAACAGGTGCAGGTACCACTGGCCGGGCGTGCCGTCGGGTTCCGTGACGCGCGTCCACGCCGAACCGCCGAAGACCGAGTCCCAGTTGTTCGGCGGCGTGGCCCCGTCGACGCCCTTGCCGTCGCGGAACATGTAGCGCGCCCGCTCGGGGCTGCCCGCCGGGGCGGCGAGAGCCTGCTGGAACCACTCGTGCTGGTCGGACGAGTGGTTCGGGACGAGATCGATGATGACGCGGATGTCGCGGCGATGGGCGGCGTCGAGCATGTCGTCGAAGTCGCCCAGCGTGCCGAAGAGCGGGTCGACATCGCAGTAGTCCGCGACGTCGTAGCCGGCATCCTTCTGCGGCGAGACCATGAACGGGCTCAGCCAGATGGCGTCGACGCCGAGCTCGGCGAGATCGTCGAGGTGCGCCGTCACGCCGGGCAGGTCGCCGATGCCGTCCCCGCTCTGGTCGGCGAACGAGCGGGGATAGATCTGGTAGATCACCGCGGAGCGCCACCACTCGGAGCCGGGGGTGCTGGAGGTGCCGGGCGCGGTGAGGCCGGAGGGGGAGAGGTCGAGCGAAGTCATCCAACGAGCGTAATGGAAGCGCTTGCATGGGTGCAAGCGCTTCCATCGCCCCCCGGTAGGGTGGGCGCGTGCCGACACCCGAAGCCCTGCACCGCGCCGAGGCGCTCATCACCACCATCCCCGACTACCCGGAGCCGGGGGTGCTGTTCCGCGACATCACCCCGCTCCTCGCGGATGCCGCGGCCCACCGAGCCGTCATCGACGCCATGATCGAGCCGTTCGCCGGCACCTTCGATGTGGTGGCCGGAGTCGAGGCGCGCGGGTTCCTGCTCGCCGGTGCCATCGCCGTCGCCGCAGAGGTCGGCCTCGTGCCGATCCGCAAAGCCGGCAAGCTGCCCCGGCCCGCGGCGTCCGTCGCCTTCTCCCTCGAATACGCCGAGGCCACCATCGAGGTGCACGACGACATCGAGCCCGGCACCCGCGTGCTATTGGTGGACGACGTCCTGGCCACCGGCGGCACCCTCGCCGCAGCCCACGAGCTGCTCGCCGCGATCGGCGGGATCGTCGCCGGAACCTCCGTGCTGATGGAGATCGAGGCCCTGGGCGGTCGCGCGCTCGTCCCCGACGTGCGCGCGGTCTTCCTGGCGTGAGCCGACCTGGGTGCGCTCCGAATCGCGGCGCGTCCCGGACTTCTGCAATTCGGCGGACTCTGCCGCGGCCGCCCGCGGAAGTGTGCGGCCCGACCGAGGTGGTCAGCGCGCTCTGCAGAAGTTCGGGACGCCGGGGGACGGCGGGGGACGCCGGGGGACGCCAGGGGCACCTTCAGGCGCCGGCGGCCGGCGTCGGCCGGCGCGAGCGGAGGTCGCACCTCCCTGGCAGACTGCCGTCGTGCGCTTCACCCAGCCCCCGGTCGTCGCGGTGCAGGCGCGCCCCGAAGCCGAGATCGACCACGGCGCCTGGCCGGCGACGATCCCGGCGGTCGCGCAGTTCCTGCGCGAGGGGATCGATCTCGCGCCGGGCGTGACGTTCCTCGTCGGCGAGAACGGCTCGGGCAAATCGACGATCCTCGAGGGTGTCGCCCTCGCCTACGGCTTCTCGCCCGAGGGCGGGTCCGCCTCGGCGAGACACAGCACACGGCCGACCGAATCGCCGCTGTCGGACTGGCTGCGCGTGCAGCGCGGGGTCGGCAGCAGCCGGTGGGGCTTCTTCCTGCGCGCTGAGACGATGCACTCGTTCTACACCTACCTCGAGGCGAACCCCGGCGACGGCCCGGAACCGGCGTTCCACGAGATGAGCCACGGCGAGTCCTTCCTGGCGATCCTCGACACGCGCTTCGACGGTCCCGGCTTCTACTGTCTCGACGAACCGGAGGCAGCCCTGTCCTTCTCGTCGACCCTCACGCTCATCGCGGTGCTCGATCGCATCGTCGCCGAGCGCGGCCAGGTGCTCTGCGCGACCCACTCGCCCGTACTCGCGGCGCTGCCCGGAGCCCACATCCTCGAGGTCGGTCCGTGGGGCATGCGGCCCACCGCGTGGGAAGACCTCGAGCTCGTGCAGCACTGGCGCTCGTACCTCGAGTCGCCCGGACGCTACCTGCGCCATCTGCTCGGCTGAGTCAGGCCCGGTTGATCATCCGGCGATCACTCGCCGGCCGCGGACGTAGACCTCGACGACGGATGCCTCTCGCATGCCCATCAGCAGGGTGAAGAGCTCGGCAGCCGGCCCCTGCTCGCGCGCGAGGTGCAGGGTCTGCTCGAACCCCGCCTGGGCGCCGGGCTCGATCACGACGAAGTCGGCCTCCTTGCCGGCGTCGAGGTTGCCGAACACCTCTTCCTGGTCCAGCGCGCGGGCTCCGGCGAGCGTGCCGAGGAACAGCAGCTGGGCGGGGTGTAGCGCGCTCGCCAGCAGGCTCTCCTCGCCCATGTGCACCTTGTAGCAGTCGTTGAGCACGCGCGGGATCAGCCACTCGTCGCCGCCGCCGATGTCGGACCCGATCGCCACGGTCACCCCCGACGCGATCGTGCGTCGCCACGGCATCGTCCCGCTTCCGAGGAACAGCTGCGACGTCGGGCAGTGCGCGATCGACGATCCGGTCTCGGCCAGACGGTGCAGTTCGCCGTCCTGGCAGTGCACGGCGTGCGCGAGGATGCTGCGCCGCCCGAGCAGGCTCTCGCCGCCCCGCCGCGATCCCGGCAGGAACAGGCCGTCGTAGGTGTCGAGGTAGGAGTGCACGCCGTACACGTCGCGCACCGCGGCGATCTCCCCGTCGCCGGGGCGGTCGTTCTCATTGAGGTGCGAGTGGAAGTAGATGCCCTGCGCGCGCACGTCGGCGTACAGGTCGCCCAGTCTCGCCAGCGTCTCGGTGGTCACCGAGAGGCTGAACCGCGGCACCACCGCCACCTGCGTGAGGGCGCGGCGAGGATCGACGCGCCCGACCGCATCCCGGCCGTGCCAGCGCGCGATCTCGTCGCGCGTGAGCCCGATCGCCGTGTCATCGTCGGTGATCAGGGCGGCCGCCGAGGACGGGCCGATGGTCTGGATGCCGCGACCGCTGACCGTGCGCAGCCCGGCCGCCAGGCCCGCCTCGAACAGCGCGTCCTGCGCCCCGGGGAACGCCGAGCCGAACACCATCGCCGCCGTCGTCCCGACCGCGGCGCGCCGCCGTGTGAACTCGGCGGCGACGAGCCGGGCGTGGTCGGGGTCGGCGAGTCGGGTCTCGGCCGGGAACACGCAGCGCTCCAGCCATTCGAGCAGTTGGCCTCCGCCGAAGGCGTCGGTGGTGAAGGTCTGCGGGTAGTGCAGGTGCGTGTCGACGAAGCCGGGTACGAGGTATCCGCTCGTCTCCCGCACGTCGTGGCCGGCCCACTCGTCAGGCACGTCCGCCCACGCCCCGGAGTACGCGATCGATCCCTGGTCGTCGACGACCAGGGCGCCGTCCGGCACCGACACCAGCGACCCGGCGGCCGCCACGAGCGTCGGCGACCCGGTGATGTGCAGGAGGTGCCCGCGGTGGATCGTCACGGTGGAGCCTCCAAGTAGCGCCGCTCGAGACGGCGGCGAGAGCGATTCTGGTTTCCCCGAATTGCCGCCACGTAACGCCGCCGTAAATCCTGCGCGACGGTCGGCGCCGGAGGTGGCGCCCGCGCGCCGGGAAGCTCTAGCTTCACTTCCAGGCGAGGGCGTGGCCCGTTCGGGTGCGCTCCATTATCCAGAGGAGCCACCGATGTCCACCACCGAGCGACCGCCGACCGGCGACACCTCCCGCAAGAAGAAGGGCAAGCGCCCGGACGACAACACCGTCGACGGCGTCCCGCCCCTCGCGCGCCTGTTCCCCCTCGGGCTGCAGCACGTGCTGGCGCTGTACGCCGGCGCGGTCGCGGTTCCGCTCATCGTCGGCGGCGCACTCGGGTACTCCGCTCAGGACCTCGCCTTCCTGATCAGTGCCGACCTGTTCATCGCCGGCATCGCCACCATCGTCCAGTCGGTCGGCTTCTGGCGCTTCGGGGTGCGACTGCCGCTCATGCAGGGCGTGACATTCGCCGCGGTCGGTCCGATGATCGCGATCGGCACGCAGCACGGCATCACCGCGGTCTTCGGTTCGGTGATCGCCTGCGGACTGTTCATGATCCTGATCGCGCCGTTCTTCGCCCAGCTGCTGCGGTTCTTCCCGCCGATCGTCACCGGCACCGTCATCCTCATCATCGGGCTGTCGCTGATGAGGGTCGCCGCCGGCTGGATCATGACCGGCTCGACTCCGGAGGAGCCGGGCGCGCCGCCGGTGAACATCGCCTTCGCCGCCGGGACGGTGGCCTTCATCATCCTGATCGAGCGGTTCGGACCGCCCGCGCTGGCCCGCACGTCCGTGCTGCTGAGCCTCGTGCTCGGCACGATCGTCGCGCTCTTCGTCCCCGGAATGGTCGACTGGTCGGGCGTCGCCGAGGCCGGCTGGTTCGCGGTCGTCACCCCCTTCCACTTCGGCCTGCCGACGTTCGAGATCGCCTCGATCGTGTCGATGCTGATCGTCGGCATCGTGATCATGACCGAGACCACCGGCGACATGATCGCGGTGGGGGAGATCGTCGACAAGCCGGTCACGCGCCGTCAGCTCGCCGACGGCCTCCGCGCCGACGGCCTCGGCACGGTGCTCGGCGGGATCTTCAACACGTTCCCGTACACGGCGTTCGCGCAGAACGTCGGGCTCGTCTCGCTCACGGGTGTGCGCTCGAGGTACGTCGCCACGATGGCCGGCGCGATCCTCGTGGTACTGGGGCTCATCCCCAAGGTCTCGGCGATCGTCGAGGGCGTTCCCCGCGCCGTGCTGGGCGGCGCCGGGATCGCGCTGTTCGGCATGGTCGCGGCATCCGGGATCCGCACGCTGGCGAAGGTCAGGTTCAACAATCGCAACGTGCTCATCGTGGCGATCTCGGTCGGCGTCGCCTTGCTGCCGACGGTCGCTCCCACGATCTACGACCGCTTCCCGGACTGGTTCACCCTCATCTTCGACTCGGGAATCAGCGCGGGTGCGATCGTCGCGATCCTGCTGAACCTGCTGCTGAACACCGAGGAGATGCGCAGAGAACACGCCTCCGACCCTGCGATCGGGGCATCCGATGCCGTCCGGGGCCCGGCTGCGGCCGCCCTCGTGCACCCGGAGGCCGAGGGGACGGGCCTGATCCCCACTCAGCTGCTCGATACCGGCGACCAGGCCGCCGCACGGGCCGACGAACGACCCGCGAAGGACGACGCGGGGGGCCCGGCGCGCGCGTAACCCACGCGCAACAGTTGTAGGACAGGCTTAGGCCATGTCGATCAAGGTCGCTCTCGAGCACTACACGAGTTACGAGTTCGCACGTCCGGTGACGGTGCACCCGCACCTCGTGCGCTTGAGGCCGGCTCCGCATGCGCGCACGCCGATCGAGGCGTATTCGCTCGACATCTCGCCGAAGAACCACTTCCTCAACTGGCAGCAGGACCCGTTCGGCAACTGGGTGGCACGCATCGTCTTCCCCGAGAAGGTGAGCCACCTCGAGATCACGGTCGGACTGGTCGCCGACATGATGGTGATCAACCCGTTCGACTTCTTCATCGAGGAGTACGCCGAGCGCTTCCCGTTCCACTACACGCCCGAGCTCGCGGCAGATCTCGCTCCCTATCTCTCGCCGGTGCAGGACAGCGACGATGCCGGAGCGTGGATGCAGGGTCTGCCGCCGCTGCCGGCCGACGGTGTGGCGACGGTGACGTTCCTGGCTGATCTGAACGCCGCCGTCACCGGCGCCGTCGCGTACGACGTGCGCATGGAGCCGGGGGTGCAGAGCCCTGACGAGACGCTGCGGATCGGCATCGGATCCTGCCGTGACAGCGCCTGGCTGCTGGTCAGCCTGCTGCGGAAGTACGGGCTCGCCGCCCGCTTCGTCTCGGGCTACCTCGTGCAGCTGGCGGCCGATCAGAAGTCGCTCGACGGGCCGAGCGGTCCCGAGGAGGACTTCACCGACCTGCACGCCTGGGCCGAGGTGTACGTGCCGGGGGCCGGCTGGATCGGAATGGATGCCACCAGCGCGCTCTTCGCCGGGGAGGGCCACATTCCGCTCAGCGCGACACCGCACCCGAGCACGGCCGCGGCCATCGAGGGCGGGACGGAGCCGGTCGAGGTGCGCTTCGACTTCCACAACGAGGTGCGGCGCATCCACGAGGACCCGCGCACCACGAAGCCCTACACATCCGCGCAGTGGGAGCGCATCGACGCGCTCGGCGAGAGCGTCGACGAGCGACTCCGGGCGGGTGACGTGCGCCTCACGATGGGCGGCGAGCCCACGTTCGTCGCGCTGGACGATGCCACGGCGAAGGAATGGAACACCGCCGCAGACGGCGAGCACAAGCGAGAGCTGGCGAACGTCCTCGCCGGACGGCTGCGGAGAACCTACGCGCAGGGCGGCGTCGTGCATCGCGGCGACGGCAAGTGGTACCCGGGCGAGCGGCTCCCGCGCTGGAACATCGCACTGCAGTGGCGCACCGACGGCGTGCGGCTGTGGTCGAACCCCGACCTGTTCGCCGATCCGTGGAGCGATGAGCCGACCCCGGGGGCACCGGCGCTGGCCCGGGCGCTCGCCCGCCGTGTCACGGAGGTGCTCGGCCTGCCCGACGGGCAGCTGCTCCCCGCGTTCGAGGACCCGCTGGCAGAGCTCGCGGCCGAAGTCCGCAAGCCCGAAGGCCCCGCGCCGGGCGAGGATCCCGATGCGGAGGGGCTCGTCGGGATGGATGCCGCCGTCGTGGAACCGACGGGGTGGGTGCTGCCGCTGACCACCGAGGACGAGTGGACGAGCCCGTCCTGGCGCTTCCGCCGCGGCCGGCTCGTACTGCGGCAGGGGACCAGCTCGATCGGGCTGCGACTGCCGCTGGACTCGGTGTCATGGGTGGATCCGGAGCAGCCCGGGGAGCCGTCGTATCTCGAAGCCGGCCCGCCCCTCTATCCGCGCGTGCCGTCGGTCGCGATCGTCGATCCCGACGGCGCCAAGACCACCGCCCTCACGTTCGAGGGCCGCGACGGGTTCGTCCGCGTCTACCTCCCGCCCACCACGACGCTCGAGGCGTACACGGCGCTGCTCAAGGTGGTCGAGATCGGGGCGGCGGATGTCGCGGTGCCGATCGTGCTCGAGGGCTACGGCCCTCCGAACGACGCGAGGATCACCCAGCTGATCGTGACGCCCGATCCCGGTGTGATCGAGGTGAACGTGCAGCCCACCTCGTCGTGGGCCGACCAGCGCGACCTGACGGTGACGCTCTACGAAGAAGCGCGGCAGAGCCGCCTCGCGACCGAGAAGTTCGACCTCGACGGTCTGCACACCGGCACGGGCGGCGGCAACCACATCACGCTGGGCGGCAGCCAGCCCATCGATTCGCCCCTGCTGCGGCGGCCGGACCTGCTCACGAGCCTCGTCACCTACTGGCAGCGGCATCCGAGCCTGTCCTATCTCTTCTCGGGGCGGTTCATCGGCCCGACGAGCCAGGCGCCGCGCTTCGACGAGGGCCGCCCCGAAGCCGTCTACGAGATGGAGATCGCGATCCAGGAGGTGCACCGTCTGGCAGGGATGGCCCGCGCGGAGGATGACGAGCACCCGCTGCCGTGGCTGGTCGACCGCGCGCTGCGGCACCTGCTGACCGACCTGACCGGCAACACGCACCGGGCCGAGTTCTGCATCGACAAGCTCTACAGCCCCGACAGCAGCCGCGGCCGCCTCGGACTGCTCGAGCTGCGTGGGTTCGAGATGCCGCCGCACGCCGAACTCGCGCTCGTGCAGGCGCTGCTCGTGCGCAGCCTCGTCGCGATGTTCTGGGAGAAGCCGCTCGATGCTCCTCTCGTGCGCTGGGGAACCCGTCTGCACGAAGACTTCCTGCTGCCGCACGGCGCGCACGACGACATCGCGCAGGTCGTGCACGACCTCCGTGCCCACGGCATCGCGTTCGAGGAGAGCTGGCTCGATCCGTTCGTGGAGTTCCGGTTCCCGCGGATCGGCATGACGCGGATCGCGGGGCCCTCGGGCGAGGCCATGGAGCTCGAGCTGCGACAGGCCATCGAGCCGTGGCACGTGCTCGGCGAGGAGACCAAGGCCGGCGGCACGGCGCGCTACGTCGACTCGTCGGTGGAGCGCATCCAGGTCACCGTGCGCGGCGTCGACGTGAACCGCCAGCTGGTGACATGCCAGGGTGTACCTGTGCCCCTCACGCCGACCGGACACCTCGGCGAGTACTACGCTGGGGTGCGCTATCGCGCCTGGCAGCCGTGGTCGGCGCTGCACCCTTCGATCGAAGCGCACGCGCCGCTGGTGTTCGACATCGTCGACATCGACTCGGCCGTGAGCCTCGGCGGGGCGACCTATCACGTGGTGCACCCGGGCGGACGCTCGTACGACCGGCCGCCGATCAACGCGAAAGAGGCCGAAGCGCGGCGGGCCGGGCGATTCGAGCCCCGGGGCCACACCTCGGGTGCCCTCGACATCGCCGCGATGCACGATCGCGCGCGACGCGCGGCTACGATCGACTACCCGCACACGCTCGACCTTCGGAGGGTTCCCCCGGCGTGACCCTGCTCCGCGACTACGCCGCTGCGCTGACGCAGCCGACGCTGCCGATCTCTCCGGGGAACGGCGGCATGTCGGGCGCGCGCTACGACGAGGTCATCGGACCCGACGGAGCCCTGCGTGCGGCGTGGAAGGGCATCGGCTCGACGGCCGCGAACCTCACCTCCGAGGAGCTGCGGCGCCTCGAGGAGGAGATCGCGAGGTCGCTCGTCGACGACGGCGTGACCTACGGCCATCCCGACGACGGCCCGCGTCCGTGGCGTCTCGATCCGATGCCGCTGGTGCTGGATGCCGCGAGCTGGCGACGGCTCGAGACCGGTCTTGCGCAGCGCGCCGAGCTGCTGAACGCCGTGCTCGCCGACGTCTACGGCGCGCAACGGCTGCTCGCCGACGGCGCGATCCCGGCGTCGGTCATCGTGGGGCATCCCGGATTCATCCGCGCGGTGGCGCGGCCGAGCGCTGTGGACGCCCACCCGCTGCTGCTGTCGGCGACCGACCTCGGTCGCGACGCCGACGGAGAGTGGCGCGTCCTCGCCGACCGCGTGCAGGCGCCGTCGGGCCTCGGATACGCGATGGCCAACCGACGCGTCATCGCCCGCCTGCTGCCCGAGCTCTATCAGGACGCCGAGCTGCACCGCCTCGACCCGTACTTCGCCGCGCTCCGCGACGCGCTGCTCGGATGCGCCGAGCCCGACAACCCCAACCCGCGCGTCGTGGTCCTGAGCCCCGGCACGCATTCCGAGACGTCCTACGACCAGGGTTTCATCGCCCACATGCTCGGGTTCCCGCTGGTCCAGGGCAGCGACCTGGTCGTCCGCGACGGCGCGGTCTGGATCAAGCCGCCGCGGTGGCCGAAGGCCGCCCCCGCCGATCGCGTCGACGTCATCCTGCGGCGGGTGGACGCCCCGTACAGCGATCCCCTCGAGCTGCGCGGCAACTCCCGCCTCGGTGTCGCCGGTCTGGTCGAGGCGGTGCGCCGCGGCCGCGTGCGTGTCGTCAACGGGCTGGGCGCGGGCGTGCTCGAGAACCCGGCGCTGCTGCCGTTCCTCCCCGCGCTCAGCGAGCGGCTCCTCGGCGAGCAGCTGCGCATCCCGTCGACGACGGCATGGTGGTGCGGCGACCCGACGGGCGTGGCCGAGGTGCTGCACCGCCTCGAGACCGACCCGCAGTCGGTCATCGTCCGCACGATCGACGGTGCGCTCGCCGGAGCGGCGCGGCCGGATGTCGTGGGGCCGGATGCCGCGACCTCCGCGTCGGACGTCGCCACGGGTGTCGCCGCCGAGGTCGTGGACGGCGCCGGTGCTGCGGCGACGGTCATGGGCCCCGACGAGCTGCGCGCCCGCATCCTCGCTGAGCCGTACCGGTACGTCGGGCTCGAACGTCTGCCGCTGTCGCAGGCGCCGACGTGGGGGGAGGGTCAGCGCGTGCATCCGCGATCGATGATCCTCCGCACGTTCACGGTGCGGCACCGGTCGGTCTACCGGCCGATGATGGGCGGCATGGCGACGCTGTTCGACGAGGCCGGAGTGCCGCTGACGAAGGACGTCTGGGTGATCAAGGCGGACCCGGAGGACGCCGACCAGGGCCTGTCGGCCGTCACGCCCCTCACGCTCGTCCCCTCGATCCCGGCGCTCGCGCCGCGCGCGCTCGAAGACATGTTCTGGGCCGGACGCTACGCCGAGCGGGCCGAAGACCTGCTGCGGCTCGTCGTCACCACCCACGCCCATCTCGAGCAGCGCAGGGGCGTCGACGGCGACGTCGTGCCGGTCCTCCTCGGCGCGACCGAACGGCTCGCGGGGCGCCGCTGGCTCGACCCCGAGGCGGAGCTGCGCTCCCTCATCGTCGACGCCGACCGGCGCGGCTCGGCCGCGCAGTCGCTGGCCGCCCTCCGCACCGCGCTCGAAGGCGTCCGTGACCAGATGTCGAGCGATACGTGGCGGGTCTTCGGCCTCACCGACCGGGCTCTGCTCGGGGTCCGCGAGTCGGGCCACAGTCCGCACATCGCCGAGTTCGCGGGCAGGGCGCTGACCGGCATCCTGTCCTTCCAGGGCGTCACGGCGAACATGATCCGCGACACCGGCTGGCACATGATCGAGGCGGGGCGCTACCTCGAGCGGTCGATGCAGCTGTGCACCCTCCTGGCCGCGACCACGACCACGCGCCGCGGGAGTGCCGCGAACCGGGAGGTTCTGGACGGAGTGCTCGTCGCGTCCGAGAGCCTCGTCACCCATCGTCGGCGCTACCGCGGCTACGGGCGGGTCGCGAGCGTGTTCGATCTGCTGCTGACCGACCTCGACAACCCGCGGTCCCTCGGCTTCTCGCTCGAGCAGCTGCGCGTGCACCTTTCGGCGCTCCCCGACTCCACCGGCTCGACGCGTCCTGAGCGACTCCGGCAGGACCTCGCCGACGCGCTGAACAGCGCCGACATCGCAGCGATGGTCACCGCATCCGGGCAATCCCGTCCGGCGCTGGAGCTGTTCCTCCTCGAGACCGCGGCGTCGCTGCGCCAGCTGGCACAGTCGATCGCCGACCTGCACTTCGCCGGTGGCCCGCTGCCGCAGCTGATCTCGTCGCTGTCGCTCGTCGAGGAGACGGGGGTGCGCGCATGAAGTACCGCGTGACCCACCAGACCGTGTACTCCTACGACGGCAAGGTGAGCGACAGCCTGGGGCTCTATCACCTGCAGCCGCGCACACTGCCGTGGCAGGAGGTGGCGGATGTCGCGGTCGCGGTCACCCCGTTGCCGGCGGATGTCGCGCCGGACGAGGACTACTTCGGCAATTCCGTGACCTACTTCCACGTGCTCGAGCGGCACAAGCAGCTCACTATCGAGGCCACGAGCGACGTGTCGGTCATGACGCCGCGCTACGAGGACGACGCGCTGGCGACTCCGTGGGAGCAGGCCCGCCCGCTCCTTCACCCCGCGACCCCGCACGCGTGGGCGGCGGTGGAGTTCGCGCTCGAGTCGCCGAAAGTGGCCCACCTGGCCGAGGCGACGGCGTACGGGGCGGAATCCCTCACGCCCGGGCGTCCGATCGGCGAGGCCGCCACCGACCTCATGCAGCGCATCTACCGCGACTTCGACTACGACACGAAGGCGACGACGGTCACCAGCACGGTCGCGGACGCGATGCGCGAGCGGGCCGGGGTCTGCCAGGACTTCGCGCACGTCGCGCTCGCGTGCCTGCGCGGAAACGGTGTGGCCGCCCGTTATGTGAGCGGTTACCTCGCCACGCGGCCGCTGGCGGGAAAGCCCCGCGTGGTGGGGGCGGATGCCTCGCACGCCTGGCTCGCGGTCTGGCTGCCCACGTCCAACGAGTGGCTGGCGATCGACCCGACGAACAACCAGTGGGCGAACGACCGTTATGTGACGGTCGCCTGGGGTCGGGACTACGGCGACGTGTCACCGGTCAAGGGGATCATCTTTTCGAAGGCGAAGAAGTCAACCCTGCGGGTCGCGGTCGACGTCGCTCCCGTGGGCTGACACTGTTGGAGGAATGAAGGCTTATTCCTGTCGCATCTGCAGCGCACCGCTGTACTTCGAGAATTCGGTCTGCGTGTCGTGCGGGACGGGTCTGGGGTACTCGCGGGGCGAGCGTGAGATCGTGCCGGTCGACCTCGCGGGTCGCTACGTCGATGCTCAGGGCCTGATCTGGCACGTCTGCCGCAACCTCAACCTGTCGGGCTGCACGTGGCTGGCACCGCTCCAGGGCGGTCAGTGCTTCAGCTGCTCACTGACCCGCACGCGCCCGAACGACGCCGACCTGCCCGGCATCGAGGCGTTCCCGATCGCCGAGCGCGCCAAGCGCCACCTCATCGTCGAGCTCGACCGTCTCGACCTCGCCGTCGTGGGCCGGGAGGAGGACCCCGGGCGCGGTCTCTGCTTCGATCTGCTCTCCAGCAGCCACGAGAACGTCACGATCGGCCACGACGACGGCGTGATCACGATCGACCTCGCGGAGGGGAACGATTCCTACCGCGAGCGCATCCGCAGCAAGCTCGACGAGCCGTACCGCACGATGCTCGGGCACTTCCGGCACGAGATCGGGCACTACTTCGAGTGGCAGCTGGTCGAGGGGACCGAACACGAGGCGCGGGCCCGGGAGCTGTTCGGAGACGACCGGGCGGACTACCAGGAGGCGATCGATCGTCACTACTCGCAGGGGCCGCCGGCGAACTGGCACGAGAACTACATCTCGAACTACGCCACGATGCACCCCTACGAGGATTTCGCCGAGACGTGGGCGCACTTCCTGCACATCAGCGACACGGTCGACACCGCGGCCGCCTACGGTCTGGTGCCGTCGCTGTGGGCGGTCGGCGACGGTCGCTTCCGAGATCTGGTCATCGAGGTGTGGATGCCGATGGCCACGGCGCTCAACATGATCAACCGGTCGATGGGCCGCCGCGATCTCTATCCCTTCGTGATGCCGCCGGCCGTGATCGACAAGCTCGAGTTCGTGGCGTCCCTGCGGCCGGTGGTGCCCGCGGCCTGATCCCGCAATCGACTCCCGAGGTTCCCGGAGCAGGGCCCCCGCCCGCTCAGACGAACGAGGGGAGGTCGGCCCAGGCATCCGGAGCCGGCGTCACGCCGTCGCGGATGACCGTGCCCTCGATCAGGCCGTAGGGGCGATCGGCCGCCCAGAACACCTCGTTCTCGTTCTCGAGACCGAACGGCGCCATGTCGTACGCGAAGTGATGCTTGTTCGGCATCGCGAACCGGACCTCCGCGATCTCCGGTCGCGCCTCGATGGCCGCCTTGCCCATCTCCCAGAGGGTCTGCTGCAGAGCGAGCGAGTGGACGGTCGCGAAGGTCGACAGCAGCACGGCCGACACCTCGGTGTAGAGCGCGTTGTAGTCGATGCCGGCGTCGACGGCCTCGGGCAGATAGCGCCACCGCCCGGTCACCGAGGTGGCCATGATGCGATCGGTGGTCTCGACGAGCGTCGTGTACCGGTCCCGCGGGAAGCCCGTGAACTCGCTGCCCGACGACTTCAGCACGGTGAGGTCCTTCAGCCCCCCGGTGACGTGGGTGGCGCCGTCGATGATCTGCACGGCCGCCAGCCGGGTCGCACGACCGGACCGCACGAAGGAGTGATCGTGCGGTGCCCCGTCCGAGACGATGCGGTCCCACGCGTACTGCTCGGCCTGCCACAGCCCGCCCTCGATCCAGTCGAACCCGTCCACGAAGTGACGTCCGAGGCGCAGCAGGTAATCCTCCGGCGAGCCCACGCCGTGCTCCTTCGCGAACGCGAACGCCGTGTTCTTCTGGGTGTCGGTCGCGACCACGAGGGCGTTGTCGCCCACCAGGTACGAATCGACGAGCGCGGCACCGCGCAGCTGCGACGAGACGTTCAGATCTTCGATGTGGTGCACAGACCCGTCGCGGGTGATCTTGACGATGCGGTTCTCGGCCTTGCCGTACTTGTTTGCTCCCAGGCTGACTGACACCACTGCTAGCTCCCTCTGTAGGTGGAATAGGCGAACGGACTCAGCAGCAGCGGCACGTGGTGGTGCCGCACCGATCCGTCGTCCGTGGCGTCGACGGTGAACGTCACGGTGACCGAGGGGTAGAACGTCGGGGTCCCCTGCGCGGCGAAGTACTCGCCCGTCAGGAACGTGAGGCTGTAGTCGCCGGCGGGCAGCACCTCGGGACCGAGGCCGAGGCGACCGTCGGCATCGGTGCGACCGTGGGCGATGATCGTGCCCGACACTTCGCCGACGACGGACGAGCCGGATGCCTCGGCCAGGACGAGCCCGACGCCGGCGGCGGGACTCCCCGAGACGGCGTCCAGGACATGGGTGGTGAGGTGACTGGTCATGGTGTCATCCTTCCGTCACGCCCGCCCGCAGGCGCAGCAGCGCGATCTCGGCGAGTTGGCCGGTCGCCTCGTCGGCCTCGGCCTCCTCGTCGTTCGCCAGACGGCGTTCCAGCTCCGCGAGCATCTCATCGGGGCCGCGCCCGGCGGCGCGGATGAGGAACACCCTGCCGAAGCGCTCCTCGTAGGCCGCGTTCCCCGCCGCGATGCGGTCGGCGACCGAGGCGTCCGCGTCGTTCATCGATGCCTGTTCGCGCGCGGATGCCGCGGCCTCCGCCCCCGAGCCACTCGGGCGCTGCCCGATCCGGGGGTGGTGGGCCAGCGCTGCGTCCAGGTCGGCGCGGGACCAGCCGGCGGCGAGATCGGCCGCGCGTGCGGCGAGCGCATCGACGTCGGCGTAGGGCCGGCCCGCGACGACGTCATCGACCCACCAGGGGATCGAGGCCCACACGCGGACGACGGATGCCGCAGCCGCGGCATCCGCGTCGTTGAAGTCCCCGAGCGCGAGAGTGTCGGCCGGGGTCCCTGCGGGTGACATGCGCACACGCTAGCGGCCCCGCGTTTCCTCGGGATTACAGCGGGGCGGTCAGCGGTCCGGATGGACGATCAGCCATCGCGCGACGGCGGCCACGGCACCGGTGTTGTGGATGCGGTGCGGGGTCGAGCAGGGGTAGCTGATGGAGTCGCCGGGCCGCAGGATCACGCGCTCGTCGTCGAAGTCGATCGTCAGCTCGCCCGAGACCATGGTGCCGACCTCGTAGCCGTCGTGGCGGAAGAGCTCGTTGTCGGCGTGCGCGGTGCTGCCGACGGGATACATCGACTCGAAATAGTCGACGCCGGGGGTGCGGCCCGGCGCGAGCCGGCGGAAGGTCACCCCCGTGTCGAGCAGCACGCCGGTGGCGTGGTCGGCGCGCTGCAGTGTGAAACCGCCCGCGGTCGCGCCGATCTCGCGGACGATGTCGATCCGCGTGTCGAAGACGGCGGCGAGCGGGACGTCGAGGGCATCGGTGATCGCGATCAGCCGCGACACGCTCGGCCGCAGGACGCCGCGCTCGATCTGCGACACCGCGCTGGGCGAGATGCCGAGGGCGTCGGCCAGTTGCCGGGCGGAGAAGCCCTGCTGCTTGCGGAGGTCGCGCAGGCGCGGGCCGACATCGGCGTTCGAATCCGCCGCCGTCGCATCCACGGCGGCGCCGTCGACGGGAAAGGTGGCGGCACGGTCCGACATGCCCTGCATCCTATCCGGCGCTCCGATGCGGCCTCCTCGTCCCGGCCGCACCGCACGCCCGGGGCTCCGCGCGAGGCGGGCCGGGATGCCGAGATGAGAGCTCTGTAATGAAGGAGCAACTTCACACGAGCGTTACAGGGCAGAAACCTGCGGCGTCCCGTGAAGCAATAACTTCACATCAGCACCACCAGGCCGCGGACCCCACGTCGTGGTCATCCATGACCCGGGCATCCCCATGCCCTCCCCACCTGGAAGGTCTGTCCATGACGCTCAAAGACGGGGCGGCGACCGCCGCACCCATGACCAAGCCGCACGACATCGTCGAGGCGGCCGGCCACCCCACCGGGGGCGGCAACATGAAGCCCGAATACGACATCCGTCTCGCGAACGAGGATCTCGCTCCGCTGCGCAAGCAGAAGTGGACCTCCTACAACATCTTCGCGTTCTGGATGTCGGACGTGCACTCGGTCGGCGGCTACGTGACCGCCGGCAGCCTCTTCGCGCTCGGCATCGCGAGCTGGCAGGTGCTGCTGTCGCTCCTGATCGGCATCCTCATCGTGCTGTACTTCACCAATCTCGTCGCGAAGCCGAGCCAGAAGACCGGGGTGCCCTACCCCGTCGTGAACCGGGCGATCTTCGGCATCCGCGGGGCGAACATCCCCGCCATCATCCGCGGCCTGATCGCGGTCGCCTGGTACGGCGTGCAGACGTATCTCGCGTCGCTGGCGCTGAACATCGTCTTCCTCAAGTTCATCCCGGGCAGCGCAGACCTGCTCGACTACAGCTTCCTCGGGCTGAGCGCGCTCGGCTGGATCTCGTACGCGGTGCTGTGGGTCGCCCAGGCGGCGCTGTTCTGGAACGGCATGGAGGCGATCCGGCGCTTCATCGACTTCGCCGGCCCCGCCGTCTACGTCGTGATGATCGTGCTGGCGGTCTATCTCGTGTCGCAGGCGGGCTGGGCGAACATCAGCTTCGACCTGTCCGAGGGGGAGCCGCTCGACTTCTGGGCGTCCATTCCGGTCATGATCACCGCGATCGCGATCGTCGTGTCCTACTTCTCGGGTCCGATGCTCAACTTCGGCGACTTCGCGCGCTACGGGAAGTCCTTCGCGGCGGTCAGGCGCGGCAACTTCCTGGGACTCCCGATCAACTTCCTGTTCTTCTCGATCCTCGTCGTGGTCACCGCCTCGGCGACGGTACCCGTGTTCGGTGAGCTGATCACCGATCCCATCCACACCGTGGAGCGCATCGACACGTGGTTCGCGATCCTGCTCGGTGGACTCACCTTCGTGATCGCCACGGTCGGCATCAACATCGTGGCCAACTTCATCTCGCCCGCGTTCGACTTCTCCAACGTCGCCCCGCACAAGATCAGCTGGCGCATGGGCGGCATGATCGCCGCCGTCGGATCCGTCATCCTGCTGCCGTGGAACTGGTACTCCAACCCCACCGCCATCCACTACACCCTCGGTGTTCTGGGCGCGATGATCGGACCGCTCTTCGGCATCCTGATCGCCGGCTACTACGTCTCGGCGCACCAGCGCATCAAGGTCGACGACATGTTCACCATGTCGACCGAGGGCTCCTACTGGTACAAGAAGGGCTACAACCCGAACGCGGTCAAGGCGCTGCTGTGGGGCGGCATCCCGACGATCGTCCTGGCGATCTTCCCGAAGCTGATCGCCGACATGGGCGGAATCGACGTCTCGTGGATCGGCAACTTCACGTGGTTCATCGGCTGCGGGCTCGGCTACATGCTCTTCATCCTGTTCGAGCGGGCCGATCCACGGGTGCCCACCCTGGCCGGCCTGGCGGAGGGCATCTCCGACGGCACGCTGGACGGGGCCGCGGCGACGGCGAGCGCGGAGCCGCCGGCCATCTCGGCCGAGGTTCCCGTGCAGGCTGCGAAGAACGACACCCACGGATGAGGATCACCCTCATCAACCCCAACACCTCCCGGGCGATGACCGCGAAGATCGCGGCCGCCGCCCGGGAGGTGGCGGGGCCCGGGATCGAGATCGTCGCGGTGTGCCCCGACGAGGGTCCGTCGGCGATCGAGTCCCACTTCGACGAAGTCTTCGCGGCCGTCGCCGTCGTCGACCTCATCGACAAGGACCTCCGGGACGGCGGCAGCGACGCCTATGTGGTCGCCTGCTTCGGAGACCCCGGCCTGGACGCCGCGCGCGAGCTCGTCGATGTGCCCGTGATCGGGATCGCCGAGGCCGCGATGCACGTGGCCTCGATCTCCGGCCGGTCCTTCGCCGTCGTCACGACCCTCTCGCGCACCCTCGGGCGGGCGAAGGACCTGGTGGCGCGGTACGGGATGGCCGAGGCCTGCGTCTCCATGACGGGGTCGGGCATTCCGGTCCTCGACCTCGAGGACACCGGATCGGCCGCGTACGAGACGATCGCCGGCCTCTGCGCGGAGGCCGTCGCCGATCGGGGCGCGGACGTCATCGTGCTCGGGTGCGCGGGCATGGCCGACCTCTGCACGACTCTGACCGCCCGTGTGGGTGTGCCGGTCGTCGACGGGGTGGCGGCCGCGGTGGGGTTGGCGTCGGGGATGAGCCGCATGGGCGTCGGCACCAGCAAGCGCGACGAGTACGCGACCCCGCCGTCGCGCACGCCCGTCCTGCGCTGACGAGACCTCCACCGCCTTCTCCGTGCGGGCACGGCTCGAGCTTTTACGCGGGGGAAACGTGAGCGCATCCCGCCGGCACGCCGGATGGGGGAAGGTGGACTCAGGCGAGAGAGAAGAGAACTGATGCGCGAGGAGCGTTTCGTCGTCCGGTCAGGACGCGCGTTCGTGGACGGGGTGTTCCAGCCCGCGGCGGTGGTCGTGGAAGACGGCGGCATCATCGACGTCCTGGAGGTGCGCGGCCGCGTCAGAGGCGCCGCGACCGTCATGGTGCCCGACGATGCCGTGCTGCTCCCCGGCCTCGTGGACTCGCACGTGCACGTCAACGAACCCGGCCGCACCGAGTGGGAGGGGTTCCGTTCGGCGACGCTGGCCGCCTCCGCCGGGGGCGTCACCACCATCGTCGACATGCCGCTCAACTCGATCCCACCGACGACCACGGTGGACGCCCTCGAGATCAAGCGGGCCGCGGCCGCGCCCTCCGCCTTCGTCGACGTCGGCTTCTGGGGCGGTGCCGTTCCCGAGAACCTCGGCATGCTCGGTCCGCTGGCCGAGGCGGGCGTCTACGGCTTCAAGTGCTTCCTGGCGCCGTCGGGGGTCGACGAATTCGGCCACCTCGACCGCGCGCAGCTCGCCGCGGCGATGGAGGAGATCGCCGCGATCGACTCCCGGCTGATCGTGCACGCCGAAGACCCCGCGCTCCTCCACGAGCACGGAGCCCTCGGCCGCGAGTACGAGGCCTTCCTCCAGTCGCGGCCGCCGGCCAGCGAGGCATCCGCCATCAACGCCGTCATCACCGAAGCCCGTCGCACCGGCGCGCGCGCCCATATCCTTCACCTCAGCGATGCGGGGTCGCTTCCGGCGATCCGGGCCGCGAAAGCGCAAGGAGTGCGCCTCACGGTCGAGACGTGTCCGCACTACCTGACGATCATCGCCGAGGAGATCCCCGACGGCGCCAGCGAATTCAAGTGCTGCCCGCCCATCAGGGACTCCGGCAACCGCGATCTGCTGTGGGACGGGCTGCGGGATGGCACGATCGACGCCATCGTGAGCGACCACTCTCCGAGCACCGTCGACCTGAAGCGCTCGGGCGGCGGCGATTTCGGTCTGGCGTGGGGCGGCATCGCCGGCCTGCAGCTGGGGCTCTCGGCCGTGTGGACCGAAGCGCGTGGCCGCGGCATCCCGCTCGAAGCCCTCGTGCCGCTGTTCACCACCGGCCCGGCGCGCGTCGCCGGCATGCCCGACGTCGGCGTCATCGCCGAGGGGGCACCCGGTCACCTCACCGTGTTCGGCGTCGACGACCCCCTGCTCATCGACGCGAAGGCGCTGCTGCACCGCAACCCGATCACGGCGTACGACCACCGGCTCCTCACCGGGCGCGTGCGCCGCACGTGGCTGCGTGGCCAGTCGGTCTTCAACGTCACCGAGGGGGGCGCGGGCGAGGCTCCGGAGTTCCGCCAGGCCCGCGGCCGCCTGCTGACCGCCCCGGCCGGAGTGCAGGCGTGACGGCCGTCTCCTCGGCCGACGTCGCCGCGCCGATGCAGTTGGATGGAGCCATGGCGACCGACCTCGAGATCCTCCAGCCCGGCCGGGGTCCGATCCCCGGCGAGCACTACCTCGCCGCCTCGCCCGACACGGTCATGTGGGGGCGACTGCCCTGTGCGACGGATGCCGCGGTCCTGCGCATCGCGTCGGGTCAGACGGTCACGATCGACACCGTCAGCCACGAGGGCGTGCTCGAGGACCAGGGCAAGGACCCGCTGGCCTACTTCACCGGACACGGCGTGCCCGAGGCATCCGTGCTGGAGGACGCGATCGAGATCGCCGCGACGCTGTCGCGGGACCCCGCGGCGGACGGACCGCACGTCGTCACCGGACCCGTGTTCGTCGTGGGCGCGCAGCCCGGTGACCTGCTGAAGATCACGGTCGAGCGGCTCGACCTGCGGGTGCCGTACGGGGTCATCTCGAACCGCCACGGCAAAGGCGCGCTCGCCGGCTCGCTCCCGCGCACGCCGGGCACCGTGAGCGTGTTCGCACCCGTGCAGCGCGACGGCGACGGCCTGGTCGGCGCCCTTCCGGTCACCGAGGGCGGGGAGCGGGTCGTGCGGTTCCCGCTCGCGCCGTTCCTCGGCACCATGGGGGTCGCCGTCGCGTCCGACGAGCGCCCGCACTCGGTGCCGCCCGGCGCCCACGGCGGCAACATCGACATCAACCTGCTCGTCGTGGGCACCGTCCTCTACCTGCCGGTGCAGGTCGAGGGGGCGCTCGCCTACGTGGGCGATCCGCATTTCGCGCAGGGCGACGGCGAGGTGGCGCTCACGGCGCTGGAGGCGTCGCTGCGGGCGACCCTGCGCTTCGACGTGGTGCCGCGCGCGGAGGCGCTCGCCGAGTTCGGCGAGGTGGGCGGACCCCTCGTGCGCACGCCGGAGTACCTCGTGCCGACGGGTCTCGATCCCGACCTCAACGAGGCGATGCGCCGCTGCGTCCGCGCGGCCCTGTCTCTCATCGAGGCGCGCTGGGGCATGCAGGAGCACCTCGCGTACGCCTACCTGAGCGCCGCGACCGATTTCGACATCTCGCAGGTGGTCGACATCGTGTGCGGCGTGCACGCGCGCATCCGCGAGGCGGACTTCGCGGGCGTGGCGGGCGGGGGCAGGTTCGGCGGCGCGGGCGGAACTGCGCCGGATCGCCGGACGCCGCCGGGGGTGGTTCTCGATGAGTGAGGCTGCTGCCGAGGCGTCCGTCGACGACCCGGCGCTGCCCGACGACCTCCGCCGTGCGTTCGAGGCGTACGAGAGCGCGATCATGGCGAACGACCTCGACGCGCTGGACGCCGCGTTCGCGCCGGGAACGGGCACGATGCGCGGTGACGGCGCGGGGCTGCTCGTCGGACACGACGCGATCAGCGCATTCCGCGGGGTGCGCGGGGGAGTGCCGCCGCGGACGATCACGAGGGTCGAGCACCGGCCGTTGGGGGCGGATGCTTCGCTCATCGTGTCGGTCTCGCGCTACGCCGGCGGCGGGACGGGCCTGCAGACCCAGCTCTGGGAACGCATCGACGGGCGCTGGCTGATCACCGCCGCGCACGTCACCCCCCGCGCGCAGGCGCTCGACCGATCGGTGTGGCGCACCGTCGGCGATCCCCTCTGGCAGGGAGCGTGGGAGGGGCCGCTGCGCGGACTGACCGTGGCGGTGAAAGACCTCTTCGCCATCCGCGGGTACCGCATCGGCGCCGGCAATCCGACGTTCCTCGACGACGCGCGCGCAGAGAAGACCTCGGCGCCGGCGATCACCGATCTGCTCCAGGGCGGGGCGTCGCTGCGGGGCATCGCACGTACGGACGAGTTCGCGTACTCGATCGCCGGCGACAACGCGCACTACGGAACCCCTCCGAACGGCGCCGTGCCGGGAGCGCTCCCGGGCGGCTCCTCCAGCGGACCCGCGTCCGCGGTCGCCACCGGCCAGGCCGAGATCGGGCTCGCGACCGACACGGCGGGCTCGATCCGGGTCCCCGCTTCGTACCAGGGGCTGTGGGGCCTGCGCACGACCCACGGTCTCGTCCCCCGCCAGGGCCTGCTGCCCCTCGCGCAGTCGTTCGACACCATCGGCTGGCTCACCCGCGATGGCGAGACCCTGCAGCGGGTCGTCGACTGGTGCCTCAGCTATGACGGATCGGACTCCACCGAGAGCGTGCTCGGCGAGTCGGGCGAAGAGCTGCCGTGGAGCTTCCTCATCCCCGACGAGATCCTCGACGCGGTCGAGCCCGACACGCGCGCCGCGTTCGAGGCGCTGGTCGGGAAGCTGCAGCAGGGCACGGATGCCCCACCCGTGGCATCCGTCTCTCTCGGCGATCTCGGGGAATGGTACGAGCCGTTCCGCACCGTGCAGGCAGCCGAGGCGTGGCGCAACAACCGCGACTGGGTGCGCGAGCATCCGGGCGCTCTCGGCCCGGCCGTCGCGGAGCGCTTCCGGCTGGCCGCCACGATCACGCCCGCGCAGGAGGCTGCGGCCCGCACCGTCCTGACGGAGCTGAAGAAGCGCGTGCAGGGTGTGGTGGCGAACGCGGTGCTGCTGCTGCCGACCGTGCCGGGGCCCGCGCCGATGCGCACCTCGGTCGGCGCGCGGGTCGACGATGTGCGGCAGGCGACGCTGCGCATGACCACGCCGGCGGCGATCGGCGGGCTGCCCAGCATCTCAGCGCCGCTCCTGACCGTCCCCTCGAACCTCGGGTCCGCGCCGGTCGGCGTGTGCCTGGTGTCGCGCGCGGGCACCGACATCGCGCTCGTGCGGCTCGCGCGGCGTCTGGCGGATGCGGTGGCCCGCGCATGATCCGCTCGACCCCTCACATCGCACACCCCGTGACCCGCACCACCCCCGCGAAGGACCCTTCATGACCGACCCGCACCCTCTTCCCGGCCCGATCGACCCGCCCGCACGCCTGCTCATGGGCCCGGGGCCGATCAACGCCGACCCGCGTGTGCTGCGGGCCATGTCGGCGCAGCTCGTCGGGCAGTACGACCCGGCGATGACCGACTGCATGAATGAGACCCAGCAGCTCTATCGCGATGTCTGGGCCACCGGCAACGAAGCCACCGTGCTCGTCGACGGCACTTCCCGCGCCGGCATCGAGGCCGCCATCGTCTCGCTGGTCCGGCCCGGCGAGAAGGTGCTCGTGCCCGTGTTCGGGCGGTTCGGGCACCTGCTCGCCGAGATCGCCGAGCGGGCCATGGCCGAGGTGCACACGATCGAGGTGCCGTGGGGCCAGGTGTTCCCGACGTCCGTCGTCGAAGAGGCCATCCTGCGCGTCAAACCCACCCTTCTCGCGATGGTGCAGGGCGACACGTCCACGACCATGCTCCAGCCGCTCGAGGACATCGGTGCGATCTGCGCGAAGCACGGCGTGCTGTTCTACTCCGACGCGACGGCGTCCCTCGGCGGCAACGAGTTCGAAGCCGACGGGTGGGGGCTGGACGCGGCGACCGCCGGTCTGCAGAAGTGCCTGAACGGTCCGTCCGGTTCAGCGCCGATCACCCTCTCGCCCCGCGCCGTCGAGGTGATCCGGTCGCGCAAGAAGATCGAGGCGGGCATCCGCGAGCCCGGCGACGAGGATGCGCCCGACTTCGTCCGATCGAACTACTTCGACCTCGGCATGATCCTGGACTACTGGGGCCCTCGGCGCCTCAACCACCACACCGAGGCGACGACGATGCTCTACGGCGCGCGCGAGTGCGCGCGCATCCTGCTCGAGGAGGGCCGCGCCGAGGTCATCGAACGCCACCGTGTGCAGGGCGCCGCGATGCTGGCCGGCGTGCAGGGCCTCGGGCTGACCGTCTTCGGCGACCTCGGGCACAAGATGAGCAATGTCGTCGCGGTGGAGATCCCCTCCACCGTGGTCGGCGACGAGGTGCGCTCCTCGATGCTCCTCGATTTCGGCATCGAGATCGGCACGTCGTTCGGACCGCTGCACGGCAAGGTCTGGCGTCTGGGCACGATGGGCTACAACGCGCGCACCGACGCCGTCCTGCAGACGCTCGCGTCGTTCGAGGCCGTGCTCCGGCGTGCCGGAGCATCCGTTCCCGTCGGTGGGGGAGTGGATGCCGCAATGGACATATACGCCTCCTCCGGACGGTGATCGTGCCGACACTCCTCCGACTCACTCCCGACGACGTCGCCAGGTCGGCGCGACGCGTGATGGCGCGCTGCGACGAACTCGCTCTCGTCACCGCGGAACGCGGCCACATCGAGCGCGTCTACCTCTCACCCGAGCACGCCAGGGTGAATCGGCTGGCGGCGGAGTGGATGCGCGAGGTGGGGATGCGCACGTGGCAGGACGCCGCGGGCAACCAGGTCGGACGCTCCGGGCCCGACGACCTGCCGGCGCTGATGCTCGGCTCGCACCTCGACACCGTCCCCGATGCCGGCCGCTTCGACGGGATCGTCGGCGTGCTGATGGCGATCGAGGTGGTGCGCATGATGCGGCACGCCGCCCTCGCCGACCCGGACTGGCGGCTGCCGTTCGCGCTCGAGGTCGTCGCGTTCTCGGATGAGGAGGGCACCCGCTTCGGCAAGGCGCTGCTCGGCTCGTCGGCGGTCGCGGGCAGCTGGAACGACGAGTGGTGGGCGCTGGAGGACGGCGACGGCACGAGCCTGCGGCAGGCGTTCCTCGAGTTCGGGCTCGACCCCGGACGCGTGGGCGAAGCGGCGCGGCGGCCGGACGAGCTGATCGGCTACCTCGAGGCGCACATCGAGCAGGGACCCGAGCTCGACCGCCGTGGAGAGTCCCTCGCCGTGGTGTCGTCGATCGCGAGCGCACGCCGATTCCAGCTGGTCGTCGAGGGCGAGGCGCGCCACGCCGGCGGCACGCCCTACGACATGCGCCGCGATGCGCTCCTCGGGGCCAGCGAGGCGGCTCTCAGCGTGGAGCGCATCTGCCGCGGCGAGCACCACATCATCGGCACGGTCGGTCAGTTCGAGGCCTTCCCCGGCGCCGTCAACATCGTGCCGGGCGAAACGCGCTTCTCGCTCGACCTGCGCGGAGAGTTCGACGGCGAGCGCGACCGCGTCTGGGATCGCATCTCGCACGAGCTCGACGACATCATGGGCCGCCGCGGGCTCCGGTGGCGTGCGCACGAGGTGCACAGCGCGCCGGCGGTGCTCTGCAGCCCGCTCCTGCAGGACGTCATCCGCCAGGGCATCATGGCCACCCGTCCCGTGGGCGCGGACGACCCCGCGGTGATCTTCAGTCGAGCGGGTCACGACGGCATGGCGATCGGCGCGATCGCTGACGTCGGGATGCTCTTCCTCCGCAATCCCGACGGCATCAGCCATCACCCCGACGAGTTCGTGAGCGGCGGGGATGTCGCGGCCGGGCTCCGTGCCTTCGGCGAGGCCGTGCTGCACCTGGCTCACGAGTCGCGCTGAGCCGCGGCATCCGCTCGCTCGTCGTCGCCCGCGGGCCCCGACATATGTAACGACGCCGAAACACCACCGCCAGTGTTCGTGAAATCTACATCGCATAGCGTCGGCATCATCGCGTCTCGCCGAGTCCCACAGGCGCGCGACTCCATCCACCCGATGCACCATCCGCATTCCGTCACACGGCATGCCCCACTTCGCCCCTGGAGACACCGCACATGACATTCCTTTCCTCTCGCCGCGCATCGCGCGTCGTCGCCGCCCTCGCCGGTGCCGCCGTCGCGGCGGTCGCCCTCGCCGGGTGCGCATCCGGCGCGTCGAGCACGCCCGCATCGTCGTCGTCCGACGGTGCCGCCGCCGGACTCGGCGACCTCAAGGTGCAGCTCAGCTGGATCAAGAACGAAGAGTTCTCCGGCGAGTTCTTCGCCGACTCGAAGGGCTACTACACCGACGCCGGCCTCGGCACGGTCACCCTGACGCCCGGTCCGTCGACCGGCGCCGCCGAGCTCATCTCGGGGAGCGCCGATGTCGCGCTGTCGGATGCCGTCTCGATCGGCTCCGTCGTGTCGTCGGAGGGCGCGCCGCTGAAGATCATCGGCACGACGTACCAGAAGAACCCGTTCACGGTGCTCTCGCTCAAGGCCGGCGGCGACATCGCCACCGCGCAGGACCTCATCGGCAAGAAGATCGGCGTCCAGGACTCCAACACCGCCCTCTTCAAGGCGCTGCTCGCCGCGAACGACATCGACGAGTCCGAAGTCACCATCGTCCCCGTGCAGTACGACCCGGCGCCGCTCATCAACGGCGAGGTCGACGGATTCATCGCCTACCTCACGAACGAGGCGATCACCGTCGCCGCGTCGGGTGTCGAGACGACGAACCTGCCTTTCGCCGACAACGGCCTGCCGTTCGTCGCCGAGACGGTCACCACGACCGACGACATGATCAAGAACAAGCCCGACGTGCTCAAGGCGTTCCTGAAGGCCGAGATCCAGGGCTGGACCGACGCGGTCAACGACCCGGAGGCGGGCGCCAAGCTGGCCGTCGAGACCTACGGCAAGGACCTCGACCTGAACCTCGAGAACTCGATCGCCGGCGCCAAGGAGCAGGCCGAGAAGCTCGTCGTCTCGGACGAGACCGCCGAGAACGGACTCTTCACGATCTCGGACGACCTCCAGGCCGCGACGATCAAGAGCCTCAAGGGCGCGGGCATCACGCTCGAGGCCTCCGACCTCTTCGACATGTCGCTGCTGACGGCGGTCTACGAGGAGAACCCCGACCTGATCGCCTACAAGAAGTAAGAGGAGCCGCAGACATCATGACGCAACCCGGTGTGATCACCGGAGTCTCCACCGGTGCCCAGGGCGAAGCCCTGGGCACCGGCCTGCAGATCTCCGGGCTCAACAAGGTCTTCACGTCCGGCCGCAAGAGTGTGGTCGCTCTGCAGGACGCGAACCTCCACACCGAGCAGGGGTCCTTCCTCGCCCTGCTCGGACCGTCCGGTTGCGGCAAGTCGACCATCCTGCGGATCCTCGCGGGCCTCGAGGGCGCCACCAGCGGGACCACCAGGGTCGACGGCAAGAGCCCGAAGGAGCTCCGCAAGGAGAACAAGCTCGGCATCGCCTTCCAGGATTCCGCGCTGCTGCCGTGGCGGAGTGTGCTCACGAACATCCGTCTGCCTTTCGAGATCGCCGGCAAGACCGTCGACAAGGGGTACGTCAACGACATGATCTCGCTCGTCGGCCTGAAGGGGTTCGAGAAGGCGAAGCCCGCGCAGCTCTCGGGCGGCATGCGGCAGCGCGTGTCGATCGCCCGATCGCTCATCCTCAAGCCCGAGGTGCTCCTGTTCGACGAGCCGTTCGGCGCGCTCGACGACATGACGCGGCAGAAGCTGAACCTCGAGCTGCTGCGCATCTGGACCGAGAAGCCGGCGACCACGCTCCTGGTGACCCACGGCATCTCGGAGGCGATCTTCCTCTCGGACTACGTCGCGGTGATGAGCCCGCGTCCCGGGCGGGTCAAGGAGGTCATGAAGATCGACCTCCCGCGTCCGCGGACGCCCGAGATGATGCGCACCCCCGAGTTCCATGCCTACGTCGACCAGGCGTCAGAGCTGCTCTTCGGCGCCGGGGGCGCTGCCGCCGATGACCACTGAGACCGCCCCGGCGAGCCGGGCGACGGGAACGGGACCCACCGAGCCGCCGCCCAAGACGGGCACGATCCACTGGGAGGACGTCAAGCTTCCCGCGTGGGCGACCGGTGTGATCGGCGGGGTCGTCCTGATCCTGCTGTGGTGGATCCTCGCCGCGACCGTCTTCGCCAACGTCGGCCCGTCGGGTGCGCAGGCCATCCCGACGCCGTTCCAAGTCGTGATCGCATTCGGCGAGGCCGGGTGGGACTACTTCGCCCGCAACTTCTCGGTCACGCTCGCCGAGGCCGGCATCGGCTACCTGTGGGGCAACGGACTCGCCCTTGTGCTCGCTGCGCTCGTCCTGGTGGTGCCGCGGCTGGAGGGCCTCGCGATGCAGCTCGCGATCATCACGTACTGCGTGCCGATCGTCGCGATCGGGATGCTGGCGGTCATCGTGATCGCGCCGCCGACGGCCGGGCAGCCGAGCGGCACCGCCGTGCTGCTCGCCTCGCTGTCGGTCTTCTTCACGACGGTCGTCGGCGCCCTGCTGGGCCTCAAGTCCGCCGACACGTCGAGCCTCGACCTGATCACGGTGTACGGCGGATCGAAGTTCACCCAGCTGATCAAGGTGCGCCTGATCGCCGCTCTCCCCGCCATCCTGAACGCTCTGCAGATCGCCGTACCCGCCGCCTTCCTGGGCGCCGTGCTCGGCGAGTTCTTCGGCAAGATCGAGTCGGGCGTGGGCCTGGCGATGACCCTCGCCCAGCAGAACTCGAACGGGCCGCTGGTCTGGGCCCTCGCCCTCTCCAGCGGCGCCGTCGCCCTTCTCGGCTTCACACTCGTCGGAATCGTCGCGCGGCTCATCGCGCCCTGGTCGAAGGGGAGCGCCTCATGACCACGCTCACCGCTGCAAGCGAGATCCAGCTGGCCTCGCCCGCTGTAGCCGACCTCACCCGTGATGTCCGCCGCGCGGCGACGCGGAACGTCCTGCGGGCTCTCGGCTGGAGCCTGCTGACCTTCCTGCTCACCCTCGTGGCCGTCGTCGCGCTGTGGGTCGGCATCCTCTGGGTCTTCCAGATCTCGCCGCTGATCGCCAAGGGCCCCGTCGACGTCTGGAACTACTTCTTCACCGTGCCCGCGGCCGAGACCAACCGCGCGCTCATCATGGGCAACCTCGGAGTCACGCTCGGCCACTCGGTGATCGGCTTCATCTCCGGGCTCGTGGTCGCGATCGTCGGGGCGATGATCTTCCAGCTGAACAAGGGCGTCGAGCACGCACTGATGCCGGTCGCGATGCTGCTGCGGTCGGTTCCGCTGATCGCCATGGCGCCCGTGATCATCATGATCTTCGGGCGCGACATCTGGACGGTCGCGGTCATCGGCGGCATCGTCGTGCTCTTCCCGGCGCTCGTGAACATCTCGTTCGGCCTCCGCTCGGCGTCGGCGCAGATGAACGACCTCGTCGACGTCTACGGCGGCGGCGCCTGGACGAAGCTCAACAAGGTCGCGATGCCCTCGTCGCTGCCCGCGTTCTTCGCCGCCGTCCGCATCTCGGTTCCCGGCGCGATCACCGGAGCGCTCCTGGCCGAGTGGCTCGCCGTCGGTGGCGGCATCGGCGGCTCGATCGGTGGATTCGTGCCACAGGCGCAGTTCACCGCCCTGTGGGCCTCCGTCGTCGCGGTGACCGCGGTCTCGCTCATCCTCTACAACGTCATCCAGATCGTGGAGGACGTCGTGCTCGCTCGTATGGGGATGCACTCGCAGAAGGGCGTGTAGGTGCCCTCCATCGCCGCACCCGGCGCCCGTCGGGTGGACGGCGACGAGCACGGGACGGATGCTGCGGCCCGGCGTCTGGGCGCCCACATCCGCCGCCTCCGCCAGGCGCGCAGGCTCACGCTCGTGCGGCTCGCGTCGGCCACCGAGCTCTCCCACCCGTTCCTGAGTCAGCTCGAGCGCGGTCTCGCGCAGCCGAGCCTCGCGTCGCTGCGGCGCATCGCCGTGGCGCTCGGAACGAGCCCGATCGAACTCATCGCCGCCGCGGATGCCCCGGCATCCGGCGGCCCTGCCGTGGAGGTGCACCGCCGAGGCGACGGCGCGCTGTCGGCCGATTTCGCCGTGGGGACGGCGCGGATGCTCGCGGGAGCGCGGCGGCCGTTCCACCCGATGGAGTACCACGCCGAGAACGTCGACCCCGGCGACAGCTTCGCGCACGATGAGGACGAGTTCGTCTACGTGCTGTCAGGGTCGGTGTGCATGGAGGTCGACGGGGCGGTCTCGGTGCTGTCGCCCTCGGACTCGGCCTACTACGCCGGCGGGGTGGCGCACCGGTGGTGGTCACAGGACGGCCGGCCGTACCGGCTGCTCGTCGTGAAGCAGAGGCCCTGACGCGCTCCGGGCTCAGCCCTGCATCAGGCGCCACACCCGGTCGCGCGAGAACGGCTGCTCGAACGGTCGCCGCCCGAGGGCACGCGCGATCGCGTTCCCGATCGCCGGCGCGACCGGGTTGTAGGGCGATTCGCTCATCGACTTCGCACCGAACGGACCGAGGTCGTCGCTCGTGTCGGCGAAGTACACCTCGGTCGCGGGGACGTCGGCGAACTGCGGCACGCGGTACTGCCGGAACATCGGGTTCACGACGGTTCCGGCATCCATCATGACCTCTTCGTAGAGCGCGCTCCCGATGCCCTGCGCGGCACCGCCCTCGATCTGACCGATGCACTGCGCCGGATTCATGACGAAGCCGGCATCGGCCGACTGCACCGACTGCAGGATGCGCACGGTGCCGGTCGCGGCGTCGACGGCCACCCGCACCGCATGCACGTTGAATGCGATCGACCGCAGATCGCCGAATTCGCTCCCGGTCGCGACGAGCCCGTGCTCGGAACGCTCGGCCTCGGGTGCGGCCGCGACGATGCGCGCGAAGTCGACGACGCCGTTCGGGGTGTGCACGCCGTCCTCCTCGAGACGGCACGCGGATTCCTCCGCCCCCGTGATCTCGGCGGCGATGCGACGCATCCTCGCCTCCAGCGCGAGCGATGCCGCGTGCAGTGCCTTGCCCGCCACCGTGATGCCGGCCGACGCGAACGCTCCGGTGTCGTGGGCCACGGCATCCGTGTCGGAACTGCGCAGCCGCAGCCGATCGAACCCCGCCCGCAGCACGGTGGCCGCGATCTGGCGGTGCACCGTCGATGTGCCGTTGCCGAACTCGGCCGTCCCCACCGAGAGCACGTACACACCGTCGGGGCGGAGGGTGACCGACGTGTGCGCGATGTGCCCGCGAGGCGCCATCGTGGCGATCATGGCGACGGCCATCCCCTCGCCGACCTGCCAGCCGGCGGGGGCCGCGACGCCGTTGCCGGTCCGCAGCGCGGACTCTGCGAGATCGAGGCACTGATCGAGCCCGTAACTGCCCCAGACCAGGTCCTCCTCGTACTTGTCGTCCTCCTCATGCAGGGGGTCGCCCTCGCGGACGGCGTTGAGGCGACGGAGCGCGAACGGGTCGATGTCGAGCCGCTCGGCGAGCATGTCCATCGCCGACTCCACCCCGAGGATCACCTGACCGAGGCCGTACCCCCGGAAGGCGCCCGACGGCACGTTGTTCGTGTAGACGGCCTCGGCGTCGATCCACTTCGTCGGCGCTCGATACAGCGTGATCGACTCCGCGCAGCCGTGGAACAGCACGCCGATCGCGTGGTTGCCGTAGGCGCCGGTGTCGCTCAGCACATCGACCTTCATCGCCGTGAGCTCGCCCTTGCGGGTGGCCCCGAGCGTCACCGACACCCGCATGGGGTGGCGCACCGACGCGCGCCGGAACTCGTCGGCCCGCGAGAATTCATAGGACACCGGACGGCCCGTGCGCAGCACGGCGAGGGCGACGAGGTCTTCGGTGAAGATCTCCTGCTTGCCCCCGAAGCCGCCGCCGACGCGTGGCGCGAAGACGCGGACGCGGTCTGCGGGGAGGTCGAAGATGCGCGCGATCTCGTCGCGCGTGAGGAACGGCACCTGCGTGCTGGAGCGGATCACGAGGCGCCCGTCGTCGTCGAGCCAGCCGAGCGATCCGTGCGTCTCGAGCTGCGCGTGCGAGACGCGTGACGTCTGCCATGTGCCCGTCACGGTGACCTCGCTCGCCGCCAGCGCCGCGTGGATGTCGCCGCCGAATCCGTCGTGCAGGGCCGCGACGACGTTGCGCTCGGACGCGGCGACCCGGTCGTCGGGGGTGCGGTCGGGGTGCACGAGCGGGGCGCCGGCGCTGCGGGCCTCCTCGGGGTCGAACACCGCCGGGAGCACGTCGTACGAGACCCGGATGAGCCGGCACGCCTCTTCCGCCACGGCCGCGGTCTCGGCCACGACCGCGGCGACGCGCTGGCCGACGAAGCGCACCACCTCGTCGAGCATGCGCGTGTCGTCGGGGTCGTCCTCGCGGTGCTCGTGGCGAGCCGTCGAGTAGCGGCCACCCGGCACGTCCTCGTGGGTGTACACGGCGACGACTCCGGGCAGCGCCCGTGCCGCCGACGTGTCGATCGACGCGATGCGGGCGTGCGGATGCGGTGAGCCCAGCACCCGCAGCGTCAGTGTTCCCGGAATCGACGTGTCGAAGGTGTACGGCTCGAGGCCCTGGACCACGCGGCGGGCGGCCTCGGGCGAGACCGAGCGGCCGACGACGGGGTCGACCTCGCCCCGCCCCGTCGTCCGCACCGGCCCGAGCACGGACTCCTCGATCGCGGCGCGGATGGGGCGGTAGCCGGTGCAGCGGCACAGGCTGCCCTTCATGCGCCGGTCGAGGTCGGGTAGATCGGCCGCCGTGAGCGTCGAGGCGGTGACGCTCATGCCGGCGGTGCAGAAGCCGCACTGGAAGCCGAAGTGCTCGATGAGCTTCTCCTGCACCGGGTGCAGAGTGTCGTCCGGGGCGAGCCCCGACGCCGTCGTGACCGACGACCCCTCCGCGCGCACGGCGGGCACGATGCACGAATGCACCGGCTGCCCGTCGAGCAGAACGGTGCACGCGCCGCAGTCGCCCGCGTCGCAGCCCTTCTTCACCTCGTGATGGCCGTGCTCCCGCAGCAGGGTGCGCAGGCACTGCCCCGCCCGCGGGTCAGTGTCGAGGGTCTCGCCGTTGACATCGAGTCTCATGCCACCGCCTCCGATGCGGTCGTGACCGGCGGCACCAGCTCGCCCCGGATCCGCTCCGCCAGCACGATGCTCACCCCACGCCGCCAATCCGCCGAGCCGAGGGGGTCGGTGTAGTAGTCGGGCGCTGCGGCGACGGCATCGGCAAGGGTCGCGGCATCCGGAACCGCCTCGAACCGGAAGACGGTCGGTGTGAGGGTCGCCGCCGAGACCGTGAAGACGGCGCCGCCGTCCTCGTCGACGCGTCCCGTGACGACGGCGCCGGAGCGACCGAGCTCGGCGAGGGCGATCTTCCGCAGGATCAAGCGGGATCGCAGGGCGGCCGCCGGCAGTTCGACGGCACGGACGACTTCGCCGTGGGCGAGCGAGTGCGTGCCGTTGCCCGTCATCAGGTCGGCGACCGGCATGCGGCGATCGGTGCCGTCGGGTCTCCAGATCCAGGCGACGCCGTCGAGCGCGGCGGCGTACGAGACGAGCGCGCCGGCCGAGTAGGCGCGGCCCAGGTTGCCCCCGACGGTGGCGGTGTTCCAGATCTTGAACGAGGCGTGCAGGGCGTTCGCGGCGTCGGGGATGACCGATGCCGCGGTCCACCCCGCCGGCACCTCCGCGCTCTCCGCCCAGGCGACGAGCCGGGCGATCGTGCACGTGGCGCCGATGCGGAGCCCGTGAGCGGTGACCTCGATGTCGGGCCATCCCATCGTGGTCAGGTCGACGAACCCGGTCGTGCCGACCTGGGGCTCGCTCATCAGCCAGGTGCCGCCGGCGAGATAGACCTCTCCGGGGCCGAGCGCGAGGTCGGCGCGGCTGCGCGCGGTGCGGTAGCTCGTCACGGTCTCGACGTCCACAGCACCTCCTCCGGTCGGCTCGGGTCAGTCAATCAAACCCCGGTTTCACGGGTGTTTCGCCGTTATGCGGCGACGGGCGTCCTCATCTTCTGCACACGTCCTCCGGCAGGGCGCCGGTGGCCCGGATTCCTGCGGCCGATCCCGCCGGGGCTATCGGCTCTGCAGAAGTTCGGGACGGACGAGCCGCGTCAGAGGCGCTCGGCGAGCTCGCGAGAGGCGGCGGCGACCTCGGCCGCGACGACCTGCGCCTCGACCGTGACAAGGGTGCCGTCCTCGACGATCGCGCGCCCGCCGACGTACAGACGGCGCAGCGGAGGCATCGCGCCGAGCCCGAGGGCGGCGACCGGGTCGAGGATGCCGGCGTGCTCGACGCCGTCGACCCGCCAGACGGCGATGTCGGCGAGTTTGCCGGGCTCGAGCGAGCCGATCTCCGCCTCGCGACCCAGGACGCGCGCACCGCCCATGGTCGCGATGCGCAGGCCCGTCCGCACCGAGAACGAGTCGGCGCCGGTGCGGAGGCGACCCATGAGCACGGCTTCGCGGATCTCGATGCCGAGCTGCCCCGACTCGTTCGACGCCGACCCGTCCACGCCCAGCCCGACGGGCACCCCTGCCCTCAGCATGTCGCGCACCGGTGCGATGCCCGAGGCCAGTCGGGCGTTCGACGAGGGGCAGTGGGCGACGCCTGTGCCGGTCGCGGCGTAGCGGGCGATGGCGGTGTCATCGAGGTGCACGCAGTGCGCCATCCACACGTCCGGCCCGAGCCAGCCGAGCGACTCGAGGTACTCGGTGGGCGAGGAGCCGAAACGTTCCAGGCAGTAGGCGTCCTCCTCGACGGTCTCGGACGCATGGGTGTGCAGGCGCACCCCGAGCGACCGGGCGAGCGGCGCTGATTCGCGCAGCAGATCGGCGGTGACCGAGAACGGCGAGCACGGGGCGATCGCCACGTGCACCATCGATCCGAACGCCGGGTCGTGCCACCGCTCCACGGCTTCCTGCGACGCGGCCAACGCGGCATCCGTCGTCTCGACCGCGAAATCCGGCGGCAATCCGCCCTGGGAGGCGCCGAGGTCCATCGAGCCGCGCGTCGCGTGCAGCCGCACCCCGACCCGCGAGCCCGCCGCGACGATCGCTCCGACGATGTCGCCCGACCCCTTCGGGAAGATGTAGTGGTGGTCGCCGACGGTGGTGCACCCCGAGCGGGCGAGCACCGCCATCCCGCCTGCCGCGCCGATGCCGGTCAGGCGCGCGTCGATCTGCGACCACAGCGGGTACAGCGCCGTGAGCCAGTCGAAGAGGATCGCGTCCTGCGCGTACCCGCGGGTGAGCCACTGGTAGAGGTGGTGGTGGGTGTTGATGAGACCGGGGGTGACGAGGCATCCGGTGCCGTCCACGATGTCGGCTCCCGCCCGCAGTTCTGCAGGCGCCGGGCCGTTCCCGACGGCCGAGATCACGCCGTCCTCGAAGATCACGTGACCGGACGCATGCTCCGTCCCGGCGGCGTCGACGGTGGCGACATAGGCGTTCTCGATGATGGTCCGTGTCATGTCACAGCTCCAGCTCGACGGCGGTCTCGAGGGCGGCCTCGATGCTGCGCATCCACCCGTCCTTCAGCGCGCCGTTCTTCTCGTCGTACAGGGAGGCGCCCGCCACGAGGTTGCTCGAACAGGCGCACACCATCCCGGCGCGGAGCCCGCGGAGGCGGGCGACGACGAAGAGAGCGGATGCCTCCATCTCGACGTTCAAGATGCCCATGCGGTGCAGCTGATCGATCCACTCCGGTGTTTCGGCGTAGAACGCGTCGTCGCTCACGCTGATACCGGAGAACGAGCGGGTGCCGGCGTCCTCGGCGATGCGCGCGGAGTGGCGGGCGAGTGCCAGGGTGAGCTCGATGTCGGGGACTGCGGGGAAGCCGACGGGGACGTACGCGGAGGTGGTGCCGTCGTTGCGGTAGCTTCCCTCGCTCACGAGCAGGTCACCGGGCTCGATCCGGGGCTGGAGTCCGGCCGAGCTGCCGACACGGATGAACGACGTCACACCCACGCGGGCGAGCTCTTCGACGGCGATCGCAGTCGACGGACAGCCCATGCCGGTGGAGGTGGCGGTGATGTGGCGGCCCTTGTACCAGCCGGTCATCGTGCGATGCTCGCGGTTGTGCGCCACCTCTCGAACATCGGTGAGGAACTCGGCGACGAACGGCACGCGGAACGGGTCGCCGGGCAGCAGGGCGACGGATGAGACCTCCCCGGGGGCGACGGCGATGTGGAACTGCCGTTCACCGATGCCGACCTGGGACTTGTCGACGGGGGCAGGGGCGGGCGCGGATGCGGGTGAAGACATCGATGACCTCCGGGACGGTGCTGAGACGACGGATATCGCCGCAGTCCCCGCCCTGACCGCTGATCGCGGACCGACGGGGGTCGCGCAGGATCATGGTGATGGGACACGCAGTGCCGTGACGCTATCAGGCAGACATTGCGCCACTGTTACAGCCGCACCGGCCCCGGTACCCGATTCCGATCGGTGGATCGGACCCGACATCGTCCTCAACGGCACGCCCGAGCCGCCGTGTCGGGCCGCGACGATCTCCGCCAGCGCGGCGATCGCGCTCTCCTGCACGGTGGCACCGCCGAGATCGAGTCCGAGCGGGGAATGCAGGCGTTCCAACTCACCGTCGGTGAGGCCCGCGGCCCGCAGGAGTGCCGCACGTCGTGCGACGGTGCGGCGGGCGCCCATCGCGCCGACGAACGCGACGGGCAGGCGCAGCGCGACCTCGAGCGCGGGTACGTCGAGGCGTTCATCGTGGGTGAGCACGCACACCGCCGTCCTCGCGTCGACCTCGGTCGTCGCGAGGTACTCGTGGGGCAGCGCGACGACGAGCTCGGTCGCCTCCGGGAATCGATCGGGCGTCACCAGCAGCTCCCATGCGTCGCACACCGTCACCGCGAAGCCGGAGGCCGCGCCGATCCGACAGAGAGCGGCGGCGTGCTCGCCGGCTCCCAGAACGATGAGCCTCGGGCGTGGAGCGCGCGAGAGGGCGAGGATCGCGGCATCCGGAGCGAACGCCAGCAGTCGGGTGTCGGCCACCGTCTCGGCGAGTGCGAGCGCGTCCGCCACCTCGAGGTCGCCGCTCTCGCGGAGTGACCGGGGTGTGCAGAGCAGGCCCGCCGAGGGGCCCCGGGTGATCAGCCCGACGGTCGTCGGACGCCCGGCGGACGCCCGTTCGAGCAGGGCGACCACTTCGTCATCGTCCGGTGCGACCACCCACGCGACCACATCGACGGCGCCGCCGCAGGCGAGGCCCGCGGCGTGCGCCGTCTCGTCGGAGAAGCCGAAACTCGCCGTCTGCGCCCGACCGGACCGCAGTGCCTGCACGGCCAGGGCGACGGCATCGCCTTCGACGCAGCCGCCCGATATCGCCCCGATCACCTCGCGCGTCTCGGTCACGGCCATCGACGAGCCCACGCCGCGCGGGGCGCTGCGGGCGACGCGGGTCACCGTCACGATGGCGACGCGTTCCCCGGCCCGCAGTCGCGGCAGGATCGCCTCGGCCAGTTCGAGCATGGTGACAACGCTAATGCGCTCGTGTTACCCGGGCGCTACGCTGACGTGACCATGGCGCCCCCTCGCATCCGCGGACTCGTGCTCGCCGCGGGGGCCGGCGTCAGATTCGGCGGGCCGAAGGCGCTCGCCTGCTCCGACAGCGGGAGTTCCTGGCTGGAGATCGCGACCCGGATGCTGCGATCCGGCGGCTGCGCGGACGTCCTCATCGCTCTCGGCGCCGGTGCCGACGAGGCGCGGTCCCTCGTCCCGTCGGACGCGTCGATCCTGATCGTGGAGGACTGGGCCGAGGGGCTGGGCGCGACGCTGCGCGCGGGCTTGGTCAAGGCAGCACGCGGCGTGGACGCCGTGGTGGTCACCCCGGTCGACACCCCCGACGCCCCGCCGCGCGCGGTGTCCCGTGTGATCGCAGCGGCAGCGGAGGAGGGCCGCGTGCGGGTCGGCCTGGTGCAGGCCGTCTATGGGGGACGGCCGGGGCATCCGGTGCTGATCGGCGCGGATCGGGTGCCCGAGCTCATCGGCGAGCTGCACGGCGATCGCGGTGCCCGCGCGGCGATGAGCGCACGCGGGGTCGTCGAGGTGGAGTGCGCCGATCTCTGGTCGGGCGCAGACGTCGACCACCGCTGACGGAACGTCGTTCGCGGTGGGTGATCTGCAGCGCGCCTTGACATCGGTGAATAGTTACTGTTCACTCAGTCACATGAGTGCATCACCCACCGTGGCCGGCCGGAGCAGGCGGTCGAGCGTCCGCTCCACGGCGGACGAGCAGCGCGTGCGCATCATCGCCTGCGCGGTGGACACGTTCGCACGCGCCGGCTATCGGGCCACACCGGTCGCCGATGTCGCTGACGCCGCGAAGGTGTCCACGGCCTACGTGTTCCGGCTGTTCGACGGGAAGCTCGGGCTTTTCGTAGCCGCCGTCGACGACTGCTACGACCGTGTAACGGCGGCGCTGATCGCCGGGGCGGAGGCCGTCGAAGATCCCGGCGCGCATGCAGCGGCCAGGCTCGACGCGATGTCGGACGCCTACGTGGCGCTCATCCGCGATCAGAGCCTCATCGCGCTCCAGGTGCACGCCCAGAGCGCGTGCGACGTGCCCGAGATCCGCGACGCCGTCCGTCGGGGGATCGGTCGCATCGTCACCGCGGTGACGCGCGAGACCGGGGCGGATGCGGCATCCGTCCAGCGGTTCCTCGCCTACGGCCAGCTGTGCCACCTCATCGTCCAGGCGGGGATCGGCGATGTCGACGCCGCCTGGGCACGGATCGTCGACAACGGTATCGATCACCTCTGAGCCGACACCGAGCCCTCCCCGGATCCACCTCGAGCCCGCGCCCATCGCGGGATTCTTTTTCCCCAACGAAGTGACTGTTCAGTCACTCACAAATGAACGGAGCATCTCATGAACACACCAGCACCCGCCCGCGAGACCGTGCGCGTCGTCCTCCCCGGGGTCGTCGCGCCGTCGGGGCTCGAAGTGACGACCGCACCGATACCCGCGCCCGGCGCCGGGCAGCTTCTCGTCGAGCTCGAGGCGACGGGTATCTCCTTCGCCGAGCAGATGATGCGGCGCGGCCGCTACTACGGGCAGCCGGCCTTCCCGTTCACACCGGGGTACGACCTCGTGGGGCGCGTGGTCGACGTCGGCCCGGGAGCGGACGAAGCGATGCGGGGACGACGGGTGGCCACGATGACCAAGACCGGTGCATGGGCGGGTCATGTCGTGGTCGAGGGCCGCGACAGCGTTCTCGTCCCGGAGGGGATCGCGCCCGAGGACGCCGAGACCGTCGTGGTGAACGGGGTGACCGCGTGGCAGATGCTGCACCGGATCGCGCACGTGCGACCCGGGCAGACGATCCTCGTGTTCGGAGCGAACGGCGGTGTCGGCGGCATCCTCATCCAGCTCGCGCACCACCACGGTGTGCGCATCATCGGCGCGGCCTCGCCTCGTCATCACGACGCGCTGCGCGCCGGCGGGGTGATCCCGGTCGACTACGCCGATCCCCGGCTCGCCGATCGTGTGCGCGAGATCGCGCCCGGCGGAGTGGACGCGGTCTTCGACAACATCGGCGGCGACATGACGCGCACCGCCTGGAAGCTGCTGGCGCCGGGTGGAGTCCTCGTGACCTACTCGATCATCAGTGCACTGAGCGACGGCGGCGCCATGTGGGTCCCGTTCACGAAGGCGATCGGGCAGGCCCTGTGGTGGAGCGTGCTCCCCAACGGCAGGAAGGCGACGTTCTACAACCTGTGGGCGGGTCACCGGACGCGTCCGGCGCGATTCCGCCGGCACCTCGAGGAGGACCTCGGACAAGTGTTCGCACTGCTGCGTGACGGCGTCCTCACCGCGAACATCGCCGCCCGCTACCCGCTGAGCGAGATCGTCGCCGCGATGGAGCTCGCCGAGTCGAGGACGCTGAACGGAAAGGTGATCCTGGTGCCGTGAGCCGGCCGGCGCCTCAGTGGCGCTTGTCGATGACGATGTTCAACGGGGGCTCGCCCGCGACCAGCCGCTCGATCTGGGTGCGGACCAGCTTCGCGATGCGCGGACGCATCGCGCTGGTGGCGCCGCCGACGTGGGGAGCGATGAGCACACCGGGAAGCGCCCACAGCGGGTGGTCCTCGGGGAGCGGTTCGGGGTCCGTGACATCGAGTGCGGCGCGGATGCGACCCCGGCGAACGTGATCGACGAGGGCGTCCGTGTCGATGAGGGGTCCGCGCCCGACGTTCACCACGAGTGCGCCGTCGGGAAGCGCCGCGAGCGCAGCGTCATCGATGATGTGGCGCGTCTCTTCGCCGCCCGGCAGGCTGGCGATGACGACGTCGGTCGCGCCGAGCAGCGCGGGCAGCTCATCGATCGCGTGCACGGCGACCCCGTGCTCGACCCGCGCCCGACTCGCGACCGCGGTGATCTTCACCTCGAAGCCGGCCAGACGTGCCGCGATCGCTTTTCCGACACCGCCGTAGCCGAGCAGCAGCACCCGCCGGTCGGCAAGACTGTCGGCGAAGTCCTGTGCCCAGCGGTGCTCGTCCTGGGCGCGGACGTAGGCGGGAAGATGGCGCTGCGCCGCCAGGGCGAGCGCGACGGCGAGTTCCGCCGTCGAGGTCTCGTGGACGCTCGTCGCGTTCGCGAAGGCGAGGCCGTCGGGCAGCAGGTCGGCGATGCCCTCGTAGCCGATGGACTGACCCTGCACGAACCCGACCTCGACGCCCTCGAGCAGCGGGAAGACCTTGCCCATGCTCATGTAGGGCGGCACGACGATGTCGATGCGGTCGCGCGGGGCCGCAGCATCCATCGACCAGACCACGACGTCGACGTCCGCAGCGATCGGCTGCAGGTCGTCGGCGAGTTCGGCGGTGGGCACGGTCACGACGTAGCGGGAGGTCACCCGTTCACGCTACCCGCAGGCGGAGGGGTTCCCTCGCCCGGGATCGGTCAGGCGGCGGAGGAGACGAGCGACGCGATCGCAGACGTGAAGAACGCGATCCCGTCGGTGCCCGAGCGCATGGCCGCGGTCGTGTCGGGACCGAAACCCTCTTCCACCGCATGCTCGGGGTGCGGCATGAGACCGACCACGTTGCCGCGCTCGTTCGTGAGTCCGGCGATGTCGTCCAGCGAACCGTTCGGATTGACGCCCAGGTAGCGGAAGGCGACGAGACCCTCGCCGTTGATGCGCTCGAGGGTCGCGGCATCCGCGATGTATCCGCCGTCGGCGTTCTTGAGGGGGATGACGATCTCCTGCCCCTCCTCGAAATGCGACGTCCAGGCCGTCGACGCGTTCTCGACGCGCAGGCGCTGGTCGCGACGGATGAACTGCTGCGAGGCGTTGCGGATGAGTCCGCCGGGCAGGAGGTGAGCCTCGACGAGCATCTGGAAGCCGTTGCAGATGCCGAGCACGGGCATGCCCGCGTCGGCGGCGGTCCGAACCTCGTTCATGATGGGCGCGAGCGCGGCGATCGCCCCGGCGCGCAGGTAGTCGCCGTAGCTGAAGCCCCCGGGCAGCACGAGAGCGTCGACACCTTCGAGGTCGTGGGAGCCGTGCCAGAGCGCCACCGGTTCGCCGCCGGCCACGCGGATCGCCCGCTGCGCGTCACGGTCGTCGAGAGAGCCGGGGAAGGTGATGACCCCGACGCGTGCGGTCACGCCACGACCTCGACGCCGACCACGTCTTCAATCACGGCGTTCGAGAGGATCTCGTCGGCGATCTCCCGCGCCTTGGCGAGCACGTCTTCGCCGACCTCGCCCTCGACGGTGAGCTCGAAGCGCTTCCCGATGCGGACGCTAGTGAACTCCTCGATCCCGAGCCGTGCGAGAGCGCCGGCGACGGCCTTCCCCTGCGGGTCTAGAAGCTCGGCCTTGGGCATGACGTCGACGACGATGGTGGGCATTGAGCAGCTCCGGATGTCGCGGGCAGGGGTCCACCCCAGTCTACGGCTCCGCCTCCGCGGCCGCCGAGCACCCGGCGCGTGGCCGGCCTCCCCGTCTCGGTCGGTCGGCCCGGCTTCGCGGCGCACGCACCGCCCGGGGGGACGCGAACGCCGTGACCGGATCGTTATCACATCATGGGAGCGCTCTCTTGACGTCGTGGGAGCGCTCCCGTAACGTTCTGACCGTTCGGTGAGAGCGCTCCCACGGAATCCGGACCGACAAGAGACGTCGGCCTGACGGAGGGGGAGCGGGCTCGTTCACTTTCGACCCTTCCGTGCGGGCGCAGGCCCTGGACGGGGCCGATCCGCACCCGTACGACCACACCCGCACGACCGAAGAGCAGCACCACGGCACGACCCACCACCGCACGACCACCAGCACCACCCACACCAGCACCACCCACACCAGCAACACCCACACCAGCAACACCCACACCAGCAACACCCACACCAGCAACACCCACACCAGCAACACCCACACCACAAAGGAGTGACACGTGAATTCACGCGCACTGCGGCGTACCGCGATCATCACGGCCGCCGCGTCCATCTCCGCCCTCGTCCTGGCGGGCTGCTCCACGGGCGGTGGCGGCGCTGCCGCCAGCGCCGACCCGAACGAGAAGGTCACCCTCACGGTGGCCACGTTCAACGACTTCGGGTACACCGACGAGCTGTTCCAGGAGTACATGGACTCGCACCCGAACGTGACGATCGTCCACAACAAGGCCGCGACGTCCAACGACGCCCGCGCCAACTACTTCCAGAAGCTCGGCAAGACCGGCCTCGCCGACATCGAGGCGATCGAGGTCGACTGGCTGCCCGAGGTCATGCAGTACTCCGACCTGCTGGCACCGGTGCCCGCCGATCTCAAGGACCGCTGGCTCGACTGGAAGACGGCCGCCGCCACCGACCCCGCCGGCAACCTGATCGGCTACGGCACCGACATCGGACCCGAGGGCGTCTGCTACCGGTCCGACCTCTTCGCCGCAGCCGGGCTGCCGACCGACCGCGAGTCGGTCGCCGCTCTGCTCGAGGGTGACTGGTCGAAATACTTCGAGGTCGGCGCGCAGTACACGGCCGCCACCGGCAAGGCGTTCTTCGACTCCGCCGGCGGCACCTACCAGGGCATGATCAATCAGGTCGACGCGGCCTACGAAGACCCGGACTCCGGCGACATCACGGCGACCACCAACCCCGACGTCAAGGACATCTACACCCAGGTGCTCGACGCCAGCAAGACGCAGTCCGCGCACCTCGCCCAGTGGTCGGACGACTGGAACGCGGGCCTGGCGAACGGCGCCTTCGCCACGATGCTCTGCCCCGGCTGGATGCTCGGTGTCATCTCGGGCAACGCCAAGGACGTCACCACGTGGGACATCGCCAACGTGTTCCCCGGCGGCGGCGGCAACTGGGGCGGTTCGTACCTGACCGTCCCGGGCAACGGCGCGCACGTCGCGGCGGCTCAGGAGCTGGCCGACTGGCTGACCGCTCCCGAGCAGCAGATCAAGGCGTTCTCGTCGGCGGGCACCTTCCCCAGCCAGAACGACGCCCTCACCGACTCGACGCTGCTCGACGCGACGAACGAGTTCTTCAACAACGCCCCGGTCGGCCAGATCCTCACGGACCGCGCCAACGCCGTGACGGTGTCGCCGTTCAAGGGCGAGTTCTACTTCCAGATCAACGATGCGATGCAGAAGGCCCTGACGCGCGTCGAAGACGGAACGCAGGACGCGACCACCTCGTGGGACCAGTGGTCCTCTGAGGTCGACGCCCTCAAGTAGCAGGTGCGGATGCCGCGGCCACCCTGGTGGCCGCGGCATCCCCCCGGGCGTCTCGCTTCGCTCGCTCGACGACCGGCACCCCCGGTCCCACCTCGCTCGCCCGACGATCGGGCGTGCTGACCCCACCTACCCAGAGCAGTGAAACGAGGAGAGTCGTGACCACGACGATCAGGACCCCCCAGAGCCCGCGCACGACGCGGGCCGCGGCATCCGATGAGGATCGCCCGCCCCGCGAGCCCAAGCGCATCGGGTTCGGCTCGAGGATGAGCGCGTGGGACCTCAAGGTCGCCCCGTACCTCTACGTCTCGCCGTTCTTCCTCCTCTTCATCGTCACCGGCCTGTTCCCGATCGCGTACACCGCGGTGATCTCGTTCATGGACTGGGATCTCATCCGCGGCACGGGCACGTTCATCGGTTTCGACCAGTACGCGTACGTGCTGAACAACCCCAAGTTCTGGATCGCCCTGCGCAACACGTTCAGCATCTTCCTGCTGTCCACGGTTCCGCAGCTGCTGCTGGCCGTCTTCATCGCGGCCATGCTCGACCAGAACATCCGCGCCAAGACCTTCTGGCGCATGGGAGTCCTCCTCCCCTACGTGATGGCCCCCGTCGCCGTCGCCCTCATCTTCAGCAACATGTTCGGCGACCGCTACGGAATCATCAACACCTACCTCGGCTACATCGGCATCCCGGCCGTCCCCTGGCACTCGAACGCCTTCGCCAGCCACATCGCGATCGCCACGATGGTCAACTTCCGCTGGACGGGCTACAACACGCTCATCCTGCTGGCGGCCATGCAGGCGATCCCGCGCGACTACTACGAGGCTGCGGCGATCGACGGCGCGAACAAGTTCCGGCAGTTCCTGTCGATCACAGTCCCGAGCCTGCGTCCCACCCTGATCTTCGTCATCATCACCTCGACGATCGGCGGCCTGCAGATCTTCGACGAACCGCGCATGTACGACCAGACCGGCACGGGCGGCGCCAACTCGCAGTGGCTCACGATCACCCTGTGGCTCTACGACATCGGCTGGGGCGAGTGGAACTTCGGTCGCGCCGCGGCCCTCGCGTGGATCCTCTTCCTCATCATCATCGCGATCGGGTTGATCAACCTGCTCGTCACACGAGGACTGGTGCGCGACGACGGCGCACGCGGAGCCGTCTCGCGCCGTGATCAGCGCGCCGCCGCCCGCGCCGCCCGACGCCGCGTCCAAGCCGAATCACAGCAGCGAGAGAAGGGCCAGCGATGAGCGCCGTCGACAACGCACCGATCGTCATCCGAGACCGGGCGATCACGGAGCCCGCCCCACGCGGAGGTCGGCGCGCGAAGGCGCGACCCGTCCGGGGCTCGCGACCGGGGTGGTTCGTCTACGCCTGCCTGGGAGTGGTGCTCGCCGCCGCCCTCTTCCCGTTCTACTGGTCGTTCCTCATCGGCTCGGGCGACGCGTACACGATTCGCGACCCCAATATGTCGTGGCTGCCCGGTGGCAACTTCATCGAGAACGCCGCGAGAGTCATGAACGACCCGGCGGTGAACTTCTGGCAGGCGCTGTGGAACTCGATCTACAGCTCCGCCCTGATCGCCATCTCCGTGGTGTTCTTCTCCACACTCGCCGGGTGGGCGTTCGCCAAGCTGCGGTTCAAGGGCAGCAAGTGGATGCTGGTGTTCGTGGTCGCCACGATGGCCGTGCCCATGCAGCTCGGCGTCGTGCCGCTCTACATCCTGTTCAGCAACATCGGCTGGACCGGCCAGATCGGCGCGATCATCATCCCCGCCCTCACGAGCGCGTTCGGCGTCTTCTGGATGACGCAGTACATGCAGCAGGCTGTTCCCGACGAGCTGATCGAGGCAGCCCGGGTGGACGGGGCGAGCTCGTTCCGCACGTTCTGGACCATCGGTGTCACGGCCGCGCGGCCCGCGGCCGCCATGCTCGGCCTCTTCACCTTCGTCACCGCGTGGAACAACTTCTTCTGGCCGTTCATCGTGCTCGACCGGCAGAATCCGACCCTCCCGGTCGCTCTGTCGCTGCTGCAGTCGAACTACTTCGTGGACTATTCGATCGTGCTGGCCGGCGTGCTGCTGGCCACGATCCCGCTCCTGCTGCTGTTCGTCTTCGTGGGCAAGCAACTTGTGAGCGGTATCATGGCGGGCGCTGTGAAGGGATGACCATCACCTCGCCTTCGACCCGCAGCTTTTCCGAAAGGACCACCCCCGCCGTGGCATCCGCACCCCGAGAATTCCCGAACTCGTTCCTCTTCGGCGCGGCCACGGCCGCGTATCAGATCGAGGGCGCCGCGCACGAGGGCGGCCGCCGCGACTCGATCTGGGACGCGTTCAGCCGCGTACCGGGAGCGGTCATCAACGCCGACAACGGCGACGTCGCGTGCGACCACTACCACCGCTACGGCGATGATGTGGCGCTGATGAAGAGCATGGGCCTGCAGACGTACCGCTTCTCGACGTCGTGGTCGCGCGTGCGTCCCGACGGCGGGCCGGTCAACCCCGCAGGCGTGGACTTCTACAAGCGTCTCGTCGACGAACTGCTCGACGCCGACATCCTCCCGTGGCTGACGCTCTACCACTGGGACCTTCCGCAGGCCCTCGAGGAGCGCGGCGGCTGGACCGTGCGCGAGACGGCGGACCGCTTCACCGAGTACGCGCTCGACATGCACGACGCCCTGGGCGACCGTGTGAAGGTCTGGACGACGCTCAACGAGCCGTGGTGCTCGTCGTTCCTCTCCTACACCGCGGGGCTGCACGCACCCGGTCACTACAGCGAGGTCGAAGGGATGCTCGCGTCGCACCACCTCCTGCTCGGTCACGGGCAGGCGGTGCGAGAACTGCGCGCCCGCGACAGCTCGCTCGAGCTGGGCATCACCCTGAACCTCACCGTCGCCGACCCGGTCGACCCGGCGGATCCCGCCGACGTCGCCGCCGCGGCCAAGATCGACGGGCGCTTCAACAGATGGTTCCTCGGCCCCGTGTTCGACGGCGAGTACCCCGCCGATGTGCTCGACGACATCCGCCGGCTCAACCCGTCGGCCGCCGAGACCTTCGAGGCCGCGGTGCTCCCGGGCGACCTCCAGACCATCGCGACCCGCATCGACGCCCTCGGGGTGAACTACTACCACGGCGAGCTCGTCGGAGCCACGCCCGCCCCCACCGAGCCCCGCAGCGGTGACGCACCGACCGATCGCGTCGGCGGCTCTCCCTTCCCCGCCCTGGAGGACGTGTACTGGCACGACCGCGGTCTGCCGCAGACGTCGATGTTCTGGGACGTGCAACCCGAGGGTCTCACCCGTCTGCTGCGCCGGGTGTCGGAGGAGTACGCCGTGCCCGCGGGCACCTCGATCTTCGTGACCGAGAACGGCGCCGCCTACGACGACGTGCTCGTGCAGGAGGACGGCGAGCCGCGCGTCCACGACGCCGACCGCGCGGACTTCCTGCGCGTGCACCTCGGCGCGATCCTCGACGCGATCGACGCCGGCGTGGACGTCCGCGGCTACTTCTACTGGTCGCTCATGGACAACTTCGAGTGGGCGTGGGGGTACGAGAAGCGCTTCGGCATCGTCCGGGTCGACTACGACACGCAGGCGCGCACGCTCAAGGACAGCGGTCGCGCCTACCGTGACGTCATCTCCGCGCGCGCCCTCGACCTCGCCGCGACCCCGCAGTAGAGCCGCGGGACGGAAACGAGATGACGACCGACGCGGTGCGGACACCCGCCACCGGTCCGGCGACGATCGAAGAGGTCGCGGCGGCGGCGGGCGTCTCGCGGTCGACCGTGTCGCGCGTGGTGAACGGGTCGACGGCGGTCAGCCCGACCGCCCTCGATGCCGTGCGCAGGGCCATCGCCGATCTCAGCTACGTGCCCAACCGTGCTGCGCGCTCGCTCGCGAGCAGGCAGACGCACGCGATCGCGCTGATCGTGCCGGAAGACACCACCCGGTTCTTCGGAGACCCGTTCTTCGCGGCCATCGTCTCGGGCATCAACGCGCGGCTGTCACGGTCGGACTACGTGCTCAACCTCTTCATCGCCAGCGATGACGCGGGCGACAAGACGACGAGCTACGTGCGCGGCGGCAGCATCGACGGCGCGGTCATCGTCTCCCACCACACGAGCGACACCTTCATCGACCGCATCGCGCAGTCCGTGCCGGTGGTCTACGGCGGACGGCCCGTACGTGACCGCGAGGGTGCGTACTACGTCGACGTCGACAATGTGCAGGGCGGTCGGGATGCCACGGCTCATCTGATCGCGAAGGGCCACCGCCGCATCGCCATGATCTCGGGGCCCGAGACGATGCCCGCGGGCATCGACCGTCTCGAGGGCTACCGTGATGCGCTTGCGGCCGCGGGGCTCAGCCCCGTCACGGTCGAGGACGGCGAGTTCACGACGTTGGGGGGTTCCGCCGCGATGCGCCGCATCCTTGCGAGTGGCATCGAGCTGCCCGACGCGATCTTCGTGGCGAGCGACCTGATGGCCCGCGGCGTGCTGGAGGTCCTGCATGCCGCGCGCCTGAGGGTGCCCGATGACATCGCGATCATCGGCTTCGACGACTCCCCGGTGGCGACCTCCGTCACACCGGCGCTGACCACCGTCCGCCAGCCGTCGCACGAGCAGGGCGAGCAGATGGCGACGGTGCTGCTCGAACTGCTCGCCGGCGGCTCGCCGCCGCACGTCACCGAGCTCGCGACGACGCTCATCGAGCGCGATTCCTGCTGACCCGCGCCCGCACCCCGCGGATGCACGATCTGCGTGCGTCCCTAGGTCGGATCCCCGCCGAGCGGGCCGATGACCGGCAGCGGGCCGCCGTCGTCGGCGCCGGTTCGGCGCCACCGGGCGATCAGGTTGCCGAGGTGGTAGATGAGGAGGGCGGATGCTGCGCCGATGACGATCGCGCCGAGCTGGAAGTCGCCCCACTGCATCGTGAAGCCGGCGATGGCGATCACGAGCGCCACCGCCCCCGTGTACTGGTTGACCGGGCGGGAGAAATCGACGCGGTTGTCCACCCAGATCTTGATGCCGATGATGCCGATGAGTCCGTACAGGGCGGTGGTCACCCCTCCGAGGACGCCCATCGGGATGGTGTTGAACACGGCCCCGACCTTCGGCGACAGGCTCAGCAGCACCGCCGTGACGCCCGCGACCCAGTAGGCGGCCGTCGAGTAGACGCGGGTCGCGGCCATCACGCCGATGTTCTCGCCGTACGTCGTCGTCCCCGATCCGCCGAAACCACCGGCGAGGGTCGTCGCCACGCCGTCGGCGATGAGCGCGCGACCGGTCTGCGCGTTGACGGCCGTGCCGGTCATCGTCGCGACCCCCCGGACATGCCCCACGTTCTCGGCGATCAGCACGAGGACGACGGGCAGGAACATCGCGATGACGCCCCACGTGCCGGGGCTGGTGAGGTCGGCCACGTGGAACTCGGGGAGGCCCACCCACGAGGCATCCGCAACCGACGAGAAGTCGAGTTCGCCCACCATCGCGGCAAACGCGTACCCGACGATGACGCCCAGGAAGATCGAGATGCGACCGAGGAATCCTCGGAACAGCACGCTGAACAGGATGACGGCGCTCAGGGTGACGGTGCCGGTGAGCGGAGCCTCTCTGAAGTTCGACCAGGCGACCGGCGCGAGGTTGAACCCGATCAGGGCGACGATCGAGCCCGACACGACGGGCGGCATGAGCCTGTCGATCCAGCCGAGACCGGCGATCTGCACGATCACCCCGACGACCACGAGCAGCAGTCCCACCGCGACGATGCCCGCGAGGGCCGAACCCATCCCCGCGGTGGCGGTCGCCGCGGTCACCGGCGCGATGAATGCGAAGGACGAGCCGAGGTAGCTGGGCAGCTTGTTCTTCGTGATCACGAGGAACAGCAGTGTGCCGATCCCCGAGAAGAGCAGTGTGGTCGATACGGGGAAGCCGGTCAGCACCGGCACCAGAAAGGTCGCACCGAACATCGCGATGACGTGCTGCACGCCCACCGCGATCGTGGCCGGCCAGCTCAGGCGCTCGTCGGGGCCGACGACCTGGCCGGGCGCGACGGTGCGGCCGTTTCCGTGCAGGGTCCAGATGGGCATGGTGCTCCTTCGGTGGGGATGGCGCGGGCGCCGACTACGACGTGAGGCGCTCGAGGAGGGCGCGGTAGCGGTCCGCGGTCCGCTCCACGATCTCGGCCGGGAGCTCGGGCGGGGTGCCCTGTCTGTCCCAGTGCGCGGAGAGCCAGTCACGGACGATCTGCTTGTCGAAGCTCGCCATGCGCTCCTTCGCCGTCGCACCCGTGTCCCAGGCCTGGGCGTCCCAGTAGCGCGAGGAGTCGCTCGTGAGCACCTCGTCCGCGAGAGTGAGCACGCCGTCGGCATCCGACCCGAACTCGAACTTCGTGTCGGCGAGGATCAGGCCGCGCGACCGGGACAGAGCCGCTGCCCGCTCGTAGATCTCGAGCGACGTGTCGCGCAGCGCGGCAGCGGCGTCCGCCCCGACGATGTCGACGGTCTGCGCGTACGAGATGTTCTCGTCGTGCTCGCCCATCGGCGCCTTGTAGGCGGGGGTGAAGAGAGGTTCGGGCAGGCGGTCGCCGTCGGCGAGCCCGGCGGGGAGCGGGATGCCGCACACCGTGCCGCTCTGCTGGTACTCCACCCAGCCGCTGCCCGTGAGATAGCCGCGCACGACGCACTCCACCGGGTACATCTCCAGGCTCCGCACCAGCATCGCGCGGCCGACGACGCCGGCGGGGATCAGCTCGTGCACGCCGTCGGCGGTCAGCTCGTGATCGGCGACGAGATGGTTCGGGATGCCTCGCCCTCCGTCGCCGCCCGACAGCTGGTCGAACCACCACAGGCTGAGGGTGGTCAGCAGCACGCCCTTGTCGGGGATGCCCGGGGAGAGCACGACATCGAACGCGCTCACCCGGTCGCTGGCCACCACGAGCAGTCGGTCGGATGCCTCGGCGGCGCCTTCGGGGGCGTACAGGTCGCGCACCTTGCCCGAGTAGACGTGCTTCCAGCCGGGGAGGTCGAGGGGAGTGCTCACCCGCCCATTATCGCGGCCGGGCGTCACGCCCCGCGTCCGGGGGTGATCTCGTCGACGTAGGCGAAGGCCTCCGCGATGAGCGGGGCCCAGTGCTCTCTCTCGGCGCGGTCGACGAGAAGCCACTCGCGCATCTCCCGCTCGCGCATGACCATGCGCTCGGCGACCCCGGAGGCGACGATCTCATCGGCGCGCGCCGCGGGAACCTTGACCACGAGCGAGCTGAGGTACCCCACGAACGCGAAGATCTTGCCGCGGACGCGCAGCCCCTCGCTGCCGAACATCGGACCGATGTCGACGTCGGGACGCGTGAGGTACTCGGCCGCGATCGGGTCGAAGATCGCGTGGGCGCGAGCAGACCCCTCTTCGTCCTTCATGCGGCCACGGTAGCCCGCGGCGTGCCTTCCGGGAAGAGTCGGGCGGGCCCTCACGCCACCGCGCAGAGTGTATAGTCCATATGGACTAGTCGATACGGAGCACTGATGGGCGTTCTGCAGGCGAAACTCACCCCCCTCGGAGTGATGGTGCTGGCGTTGCTCCGCGAAGGCGACATGCATCCCTACGAGATGATGCGTCTGATGCGGCAGCGGCACGACGACCGTCTGGTGGCTCTGACCAACGGCACGTTCTACCACACGGTCGCGCGGCTCGAGCGGCTGGATCTCCTCGAAGAGGTCGGCGTCGACCGCGACGGCAACCGCCCCGAGCGGACGACATACACGCTGACGGCTGCAGGGCACGACGTCGTCACGGAGTGGGTGCGTGCGGAACTGCCGCGCATCGACCACCCCGCGGAGTTCCGCATCGCGCTCGCCGAAGCGCACAACCTGTCACGCGAAGAGACGATCGACCTGCTCGGCGTGCGGCTCGTCTCGCTCTCGGAAGAGCACCTGCTGCACGTCGGCGGCCTCGAGAAGGCTCGCGAACGCCCGGTGCCCGAGCAGTTCCTCCTCGAGATCGAGCGGCAGGAGGCGCTCCTCGCCGCCGAGCTCGGCTGGCTCCGCGCCCTGATCTCCCGTCTCGAGCGACGGGACTTCGCCTGGGGGGAAGCCGAGCTGGTCCCCCGATCCCACCAATACCTCTCCGACCGAATGGCTGCACAGCAATGACCGAACCGACCACCCGGGCCGCAGCATCCGCCGCCCGCAAGATCACCGCCGCACCGTCGGACGCCCCCGGACGAAACCCGTGGCCAGCCCTCTGGGCGCTCGTCATCGGCTTCTTCATGATCCTCGTGGACACGACGATCGTGTCGGTGGCCAACCCTGCGATCAAAGCGGCCCTCGACCCGACCACGAACAACCTCGACAACGTCGTCTGGGTCACCAGCGCGTATCTGCTGGCCTACGCGGTGCCGCTGCTGATCACCGGGCGTCTGGGCGACCGGTTCGGCCCCAAGAACCTCTACCTGACGGGTCTGGTGGTCTTCACGCTCGCCTCGCTCGGCTGCGGGCTCTCGAACAGCCTCGGGATGCTGATCGCCATGCGCGCCGTGCAAGGACTCGGCGCCGCGCTGCTGACCCCGCAGACGATGGCGATCATCACCCGCACCTTCCCGCCCGACAAGCGCGGAGCGGCCATGGGCCTGTGGGGAGCGACCTCGGGAGTCGCCATGCTGGTGGGGCCGCTCGCCGGAGGCCTGCTCGTGGACGGCCTCGGGTGGGAGTGGATCTTCTTCATCAACCTCCCGGTCGGCGTCATCGGCTTCGTGCTCGCCTGGATCCTCGTGCCGAAGCTCGAGACGCACCCGCACCGCTTCGACGTCCTCGGCGTCGTGCTCAGCGCCGTCGCCCTGTTCCTCATCGTGTTCGGGCTGCAGGAGGGCGAGAAGTTCGACTGGGGCGTCATCTGGGGACCGATCACGGTGTGGTCGATGATCATCGCCGGTGTCGTCGTGCTGGCCCTGTTCCTCTGGCAGCAGGCGAAGACGAAGAGCGAAGCGCTGGTGCCTCTCGCCCTCTTCCGCGACCGCAACTTCAGCGTCGCCAACATCGGAATCGCGACCGTGGGGTTCACCGTGACGAGCATGTCGCTTCCGCTCATGTTCTTCATCCAGCTCGCACGCGGCCTCACGCCCACCGAGTCGGCGCTGCTGCTGGTGCCGATGGCGGTCGCGGCCGGCGTGCTCTCGCCCTTCGCGGGGAAGCTGCTCGATCGCACCGACCCGCGCTTCCTTCTCGTGCCGGGGCTCGTTGCCGCGGCGGCAGCGCTGGTCTGGTACTCGAGCCTCATGAACGCCGACACTCCGATCTGGATGTTCCTGTTCCCGTCGGCCCTCATGGGCATCGCGAACGCCGGCATGTGGGGACCGCTGGCCACCACGGCGACGCGCAACCTGCCGATGCACCAGGCCGGCGCGGGCGCGGGCATCTACAACACCACGCGCGTGATCGGATCGGTGCTGGGTTCGGCCGCGATCGCCACGTTCATGCAGAGCCGGCTCGAGGCGAACCTGCCTGGTTCGGCCGATTCGTCGTCGGGCTTCGGCACCGGCCAGCTGCCCGCGATGGTCGTTCCCGGATTCTCGGCGGCGATGGCGCAGTCGATCCTGCTGCCGGCGGCCGTCATCCTCGTCGGCGCGGTCGCGGTGCTGTTCCTGCGGCGCCCGAAGGCCTCGAGCACGTCGGACTGGCACGCCGCGCAGGCGACACCCGGGGCACCCGCGGCGTCCGGTGCGTCTGACGCCCGCGACGCCTGACGACGCCCCGTCGCCGGAGGGCCCGCGTCAGTTCTCGTGCACTCCGGCGGCGATGTCGCCGCGGTGCTGCGAGCCCTCGAGCTCGATCCGCTCGACCGCGCGGTACACGCGTTCCGTCGCCTCGGCGAACGTCGTCCCCAGCGCGACCACGCTGAGCACCCGGCCGCCGGTCGCGATCAAGCCCTCATCGGTGACGGCCGTCGCGGCGTGGGCGATGTGCACGCCGGAGACGGATGCCGCGGCATCCAGTCCCTCGATGGGCCTGCCGGTCACGGGCGCCTCCGGGTACCCCTCGCTCGCGACGACCACCGTCACGGCGACCGCCTCAGCGAACGCGGGGGTCGCGTGGTCCTCGAGGGTTCCGGATGCCGCGGCCAGCAGCAGCTCCGACAGGGGGTCGAGCAGCCGAGGCAGCACGACCTGCGTCTCGGGGTCGCCGAAGCGCGCGTTGAACTCGATCACCTTGACGCCGGAGTCGGTGAGGATGAGTCCGGCGTACAGCAGGCCGATGAAGGGTGTCCCTTCGGCGTCCATCGCGCGCACGATGGGTTCCGCCACGTCGCGCGTGACGAGCTCCACGAACGCCGCTTCACCGCCGAACGTCTCGGTCAGCCACGGCAGCGGCGAGTACGCGCCCATGCCGCCGGTGTTCGGACCCGCGTCGCCGTCGCGGAGGCGCTTGTAGTCCTGCGCCGGGCTGAGGGGGAGGACATGGTCTCCGTCGCTCAGGAAGAACAGCGATACCTCGGGGCCCGACAGGAACTCCTCGACGAGCACCGGGCCGGTGGGGAGGTGGAGGTCGGCGTGGGCGAGTGCCGCCTCCCGGCTCCCCGTGACGATCACGCCTTTGCCCGCGGCGAGCCCGTCGGCCTTGACGACGTGCGGTGCGCCGAGCGCATCGAGCGCCGACTCCACCTCGGCACGCGTCCGCGCGCGGACGGCGCGCCCGGTCGGAACGCCGGCGGCCTCCATGATGCGCTTCGCGAACGATTTGGATCCCTCCAGCTGCGCGGCCGCCCTCCCCGGACCGAAGACGGGGATGCCGTGGGCGCGGAGCGCGTCGGCCACACCTGCGACCAGAGGCGCCTCGGGGCCGATCACGACGAGGTCGATGTCCTGGCCGTCGGCGTACTCCTTCACCGCGGCGGCGTCGCTCGGGTCGAGGGCGACCAGACACGCGACCTCCGCGATGCCCGCGTTCCCCGGAGCGGCGAACAGCTCGTGCGCGGCGTCCTCCGACGCCAGGGCGAGGGCGATGGCGTGCTCGCGCGCGCCCGAACCGAGGACCAGGATTCTCACCGGCCCAGCCTATCGGCGGGGGTTCCCGGGCGCAGTGGCGCACGTCACCGCGCCCGGGCGTAGCGTGGTCGTGTGCCTCCCAAGATCACGACCGACGTCGGGCGCTCCGCGCTCGCCGCCGTGCGGACGGCGGCCGAGGCATCCGCTCCTCCCGCCCGCGCCGAGCTCGCGACCGCGGTGCGCTACCTGCTGCAGCTGCTCGCCGAGAAGGCGCCAGGGCATTCGGTCGAGGTGCGCGTGCCGCCGTTCGGGGCCGTCCAGGTGGTCGAGGGACCGCGTCACACGCGCGGGACGCCCCCGAACGTGGTCGAGACCGATGCCGCCACCTGGATCGCCCTCGCGACGGGGCAGGAGCAGTGGACGGATGCCGCGGCCGCCGGCCGGATCCTCGCCTCCGGCATCCGGGCCGACGTGTCGGACCTCCTGCCGCTTCGGCCCTGATCGAAACTCCTCCCGGAAGGTTCGCCGACGCCGACCCCCGGGGGCTGCAGAGGTGGGAGGATGTCGCTATGGCGGCCCACCGCTTCGGCGGAAATGTATACGGCAAACGCGAGTACCTGCTGGACGAGGAGCTACTCGACGTCTCGGTGCGGCGCGCCCCGCGCATCGGTCGCTTCCTCGGAATGGGCATCGTTCTCGGGCTGCTCGCCTCCACCGTGCTGACCGTGGCCTCGGGCATGAACGAGGCGGCGGGCGGCATCGTCTCGAGCGGTCCCTCCGGCGTCCTGCTCGTCTTCGGAGTGCTGTCCGCCGTCTGCATCGGCATCGGCCTGGTGATCTTCGGCGGGATGGCACTGGTGCTGGACCGCATGATGGCGCGGACACTCCGGCATTCCCTCGCGGAGCGCGCGACCACCCTCACCGACGACCTCGACACTCCGTCGAATGACGACCTGCCCAAGTGGGTCCGAGACCACGAAGAGCTCTCCTGACGGTTTCGCGCAGTTCCGGGAGCGCGCCTGTCGCCCCCTGATGCGGTGAGACAATGGAGCCATGCCAGATCAGGCGGACACACCGGAGTACGCGGCGCCGACACAGGATGTCGAGCCGCGCGTGGTCGTGCGCGACGAGGTCGTGACGGTCAGCGTCCGACGCGCGCCGAAATACACCGTCTTCGTCGTCCTCGGCGCCGGGCTCGGCATCCTCGTCGCGCTCATCCTGACGTTCACCTTCAACGGCTCGAACCAGGAGAGCGCCAACACGGGCATGGTCTACTCGCCGACGCAGGTCTTCGGATTCCTCGCGCTCGTCTGCGGTGTCGTCGGAGTGGTGGTGGGCGGTGTCGTCGCCCTCATCTTCGATCGGGTGCTCTCACGCCGCAGCCGCGAGGTCGCCGCCGACCGCGAAAGCGCGCACTTCGACGACTGAGGTCTGCCCGCTCCTGATCACGCCAGTTCGGCGATGATCGGGTGGATCGCGGTGTCGAACGCCACCACGTCGCCGCGCAGACCGTCGGTGACGGCGATCGTGAGCGAGCCGATCCACCACACGCCGCGCTGAGCGAGCGGCAGCACCTGCACGTTGAGCTCGAACGAATGCGCCCGCCGGCCGACCTGCCTTTCGTGCTCCGCGATCGCGCTCGCGTACGCCCGGTAGGAGACGCCCGGCTTGGCCGCGGCTTCTTTCGTGTACCGCTCATGCGCGTGCTTGGAGTACTCCAGCGCCTCGACGGCGTGGGGTGCGATCGCCGAGCGCAGTTCGGGCGATCCCCCCTCCGGCAGGGCGATGAGCGTGCCGAAACCGTCGACGAGATCGAGTGGGATCGGAGACGGGTGCGCCTGCGGCTCGACGGTCATGGCCCAGTACTCCCGCCACTGGCGCTCCAGAAGCGCCTGCGCCTGCTCGCTGCGGTCGTTCGCGTGCGGTGCGATCCCCCGCAGGTGCGGCAGTTCGTCGGGGGAGCGGATGCCGAGCACCTGCCGCAGGTAGAGCGCGAGCAGCACCGGCTGGCCCGCGTCCTCGCGAATCAGCCACTCAGGCGCCCCGGTCCCTCCCATGCGCCCATTGTAGGGCCGCACGACTCCTCGGGATGGGGCCGGATGCCGCGGCCTGCAGCGGTCGCAGAGCCTCTCCACAGGCGTCGCAGGGTCGACGCGGCATCCGGCCCCCGCACCCGCCGGTAGGCTGGCTCCGTGGCCTCCGCATCCACCGATCCCTATGCCGCAGCCGGCGTCGACACCGCTGCCGGCGACCTCGCCGTCGAACTCATGAAGTCGGCGGTGCGTCGCACCCACGGCCCTGAAGTGCTCGGCGGCGTCGGCGGCTTCGCAGGACTGTTCGACGCCAGTGCGCTGCGCGCCTACAGCCACCCGCTGCTGGCGACCAGCACCGACGGCGTCGGCACGAAGGTGGCCATCGCGCAGGCGATCGACAAGCACGACACGATCGGCATCGACCTGGTCGGCATGGTCGTCGACGACATCGTGGTCGTCGGTGCGAAGCCGCTCTTCATGACCGACTACATCGCGTGCGGCAAGGTCTTCCCCCACCGCATCGCCGAGATCGTCGCCGGCATCGCGCAGGGCTGCGCCGCGACCGGCACCGCCCTGGTCGGAGGAGAGACGGCCGAGCATCCCGGGCTGCTCGGGCTCAACGACTACGACGTCGCGGGTGCGGCGACGGGCGTGGTCGAGGCATCCGCGGTGCTCGAAGCCGGTCGGGTCCGGGACGGCGACGTCGTCCTCGCGCTGGCGTCGAGCGGCCTCCACTCCAACGGCTACTCGCTCGTGCGCCACATCTGCACGGGCGCGGGCATCTCCTACGGCGACAACGCCGCCGACTTCGGCACGACGTGGGGCGAGGCCCTCCTCGAGCCCACGCGCCTCTACACCTCGCCGCTGCTCCGCCTGCTGGCCGAGCCCGGCCTCGACGGCGCGGTCCACTCGCTGAGTCACGTCACGGGTGGGGGTATCGCGGCGAACCTCGCCCGCGTCCTGCCCGCGTCGGCCTGGGTGGAGGTCGACCGCTCGACCTGGTCGCCGCCGCCCGTCTTCCGCGTGCTCGCCGACCTCGGCGGGCTGGAGCTGACCGCCACCGAGGGCACCTGGAACCTGGGTATCGGGTTCCTCGCCGTGGTCGACGCCGGGAAGGCGGATGCCGCGGTCAGCGCCCTCGCCGGTGACGGCATCGCCGCCTGGCCGGTGGGCACGGTGCACACCGGCGCCCGACCCGACGGCTCCTTCGAGCAGGGCGCTAAGGGCGTCGACGGAGGAGCGGTGCGCCTCGTGGGCGCGTACACGGACGGCCCCTCGTCTGCCGCCGCTGAATTAGATGGAGCGAACTGACACCCCATGTGCGGAATCGTCGGCATGGTGGGCCGTGGGCCCGTCAACCAGGAGATCTACGATGCCCTCCTGCTCCTCCAGCATCGCGGTCAGGATTCCACCGGCATCGCCACCGCCGAGAAGAACGGCGTGTTCCACATCTCGAAGGCCCGCGGCCAGGTGCGCGAGGGCTTCCGCACCCGCGACATGCGCAACCTGCTCGGTGAGATCGGTCTCGGTCACGTGCGCTACGCCACGAAAGGCGCGGCGACGAACGAGGAAGAGGCGCAGCCCTTCTACGTGAATGCGCCGTACGGCATCGTGCTGGTGCACAACGGCAACCTCACGAACACGCGCGAGCTGACCGACGACCTGTTCCACAAGGATCGCCGGCACCTGAACACGACGTCCGACACCGAGCTGCTGGTGAACGTGCTCGGCAGCGAACTGCAGTCCGAGATCGCCGGTCTGGAGCTCGACCCCGAGCAGGTCTTCGGCGCCGTCGCCCGCGTGCACGAGAGGGTCGAAGGCTCGTACGCCACCATCGCGCTCATCGCCGGGTACGGCCTGCTGGCGTTCCGCGACCCGTTCGGGATCCGCCCGCTCATCATCGGCACGCGCGCGTCCGACGAGGGCGGATACGAGTGGGTCGTGGCCTCCGAATCGCTCGTGCTCGAGAACGCCGGGTTCGAGGTCGTCCGCGACGTGATGCCCGGCGAGGCCGTGTTCATCGACCTCGAGGGACGTCTGCACACCAAGCAGTGCGCCGCGAAGACCCAGCTCGCACCGTGCTCGTTCGAGTACGTCTACCTCGCGCGCCCCGACTCCGAGATGAACGGCATCTCGGTCTACGAGGCGCGTCTGCGCATGGGTGAACGCCTTGCAGACACGATCGCGAAGTACACGCCGACCGGATCGATCGACGTGGTGATGCCCATCCCCGATTCATCGCGACCTGCGGCGATGCAGGTCGCCCGCAAGCTGGGGCTCGAGTACCGCGAGGGCTTCTACAAGAACCGTTACGTCGGCCGCACGTTCATCATGCCCGGACAGGCGGTGCGCAAGAAGAGCGTGCGACAGAAGCTGAACGCGATGTCGAGCGAGTTCAAGGGCAAGAACGTGCTGCTGATCGACGACTCGATCGTGCGCGGCACGACGTCGAAAGAGATCATCCAGATGGCACGGGATGCCGGGGCCAAGTCGGTCACGTTCGCCAGCGCCGCCCCGCCCGTGCGTTTCCCGCACGTCTACGGGATCAACATGCCCTCGCGTCAGGAGCTCGTCGCGCACGGCCGGACGATCCCCGAGATCGCGACCGAGCTGGGCGCGGACTATCTCGTCTACCAGGAGGTCGAAGATCTCAAGGCCGCGATCATCGAGGGCTCCGACCTCGACGATCTCGACATGAGCTGCTTCGACGGCCGCTACGTCACCGGAACCGTGACCGAGGAGTATCTGGCCTGGGTCGAGGGCTCGCAGGAGAGCTGACGCCCTTCCTTTCGCGCCCTTCCCCGGCTGCCCTTCCTCGCCGACGGTGAGGGTTGCCGCCGCATCCGTTCGCCTGCTGTTCAGCTGCCGCACCCGCGGCGTTCCGACGACACGGGGCAGCGGTTCTTCCCGGCGGTGTTGCCTGAGGGCAGCGCCGCGACTTCGTGGTGCGCCGACCGCGAAGGACGACAATGACACTCAGCAGCACAACTTCACGGCGAGTGGCGGCCTGGCTGGCCGTCGCCGCCCTGGCGGCAGGCGGGATCGGCCTGGCCGCTCCCGCGGTCGCCGCCGAGAGCGACGATGACCCCTCGATCACCGAGAACGGCGGCGCCGCGCGCCGCGATGGAGACCACACGCAGGCTCTGCGGGACTCCATCAAGGACACCCCCGCGAAGAACGTGATCCTGCTGATCGGCGACGGCATGGGCGATTCCGAGATCACGGTCGCGCGCAATTACGCCGAGGGCGCCGCGGGCGAATTCGCCGGCATCGATGCGCTGCCGCTGACAGGCAGCTACACGACCTATGCCGTGAACGATGACGGCACGATCAACTACGCGTCCGAGTCCGCATCGACCGCGAGCGGGTGGTCGACCGGCACGAAGACCGTCAACGGCAAGCTGAGCGTGGACTACCTGGACAACCCGCAGTCGACCCTGCTCGAGCTCGCCAAGGCGAACGGCAAGAAGACCGGCAACGTCTCGACCGCCGAGATCCAGGATGCGACGCCCGGTGCCGAGATCGCGCACATCTCTGCGCGCAGCTGCTACGGCCCCGTCGCCACGGCGCTGACCTGCCCGGACGAGACGGTCGAGGCAGGCGGCCTCGGGTCGATCAGCGAGCAGCTGCTCAACGTGCGTCCTGACGTCACCCTCGGCGGAGGCTCGAAGAGCTTCCTCGAGACGGCGACGGCCGGCCCGTGGGCGGGTCAATCGCTCTTCGCCCAGGCCGCCGACCGCGGCTACCAGGTCGTCGGCGACGCCGCCGGTCTTGACGCGGTGACCGCCGCCGACCAGACGCAGCCCGTGCTCGGACTGTTCAGCGAGGGCAACTTCCCCGTGCGCTGGGAGGGTCCCGCAGCGACCATCGGCGGCGGAGATCTGCCCGCGGCATCCTGCACCGAGAACCCCGCCCGCCTCGACACCGGCCTGTCGCTCGCCTCGCTCACGACGAAGGCGATCGAGCTGCTCGACAACGAGAACGGCTTCTTCCTGCAGGTCGAGGGCGCGAGCATCGACAAGCAGGACCACGCCGCCAACGCCTGTGGTCAGATCGGTGAGACGGTCGACCTCGACGAGGCCGTACAGGCCGCACTCGCGTTCGCCGAGCAGGACAAGAACACGCTCGTCGTCGTCACGGCCGACCACGCGCACACCAGCCAGATCGTCGGCGCGACGCCCCCGGGCGCGAGCGTCAACCTGCTGACCACCGAGGGTAACCCGATGATCGTGTCGTACGGCACGGCGCCGGTCGGCTCGTCGCAGCAGCACACGGGTTCCCAGGTGCGGATCGCGGCCTACGGCCCGGGCGCGGGCAACGTCGTGGGCCTGCTCGACCAGACCGACCTGTTCTTCATCTCGGCCGACGCGCTGGAGCTGAACCGCGATCTCGGCGCGCTGAGTGCGGGGGTCACCGTCACGGCCTCGCCCGCCGAAGTACGTCCGGGCGATGAGGTGACGATCACGGTCAGCGGCCTGGCGGGAGATCACCAGGTGACGGCGACGCTCGGGTCCGATCCGGTCGACCTGGGCCAGCGCGATCTCATCAGCGGCACCACCACCTACACGGTGACCGCGCCGGAAGAGGTCGGAACCTACGGCGTGACGGTCACGGGCGCGCAGACCGGCACGACGGCGCAGGCGACCTTCGCGGTCACCGAGACGCCGGCATCGCCGGCGCCGGCGCCCTCGACGTCGGAATCGCCCGCGGCAGCGGCCGGCGGCGTCTCCTCGGGCGGCATGCTCGGGAGCACCGGTGGCGGCGTCCCCGCAATGGCCATCATGGCGGCGATCGCTCTCATCGCCACCGGTATGGTTCTGCGCGCACGCAAGCGTCAGCGGAGCATCGTCTGATCCGTAGGACCTGAGGGGAAGGGGGTGGGGTGCTGCGGCATCCCACCCCCTTCTGCCGTGACGCCCCTTGCGCTCCTCTAGGCTCGGGAGGTGAGTAACGCCCCCGCCCGTCCTGTGTGGCAGGGGCGAACCCTCGCCCTGGTGGGCATCGTCCTCTTCGCGTTCACCCTGCGCACCGCCGTCGCCTCGCTGTCGCCCCTCACCGGGTACATCGCCGAGGATTTCGACCTGCCCGCCGTGGCGATCGGTCTGATCGGGACGGCACCCCCCGTCTGCTACGCGATCTTCGGGATCCTCACCCCGCAGTTCGAGCGCCGCTTCGGGCTCGAGCGGCTCGTCGTCCTCGCGGCAGCGGTGGCGGCGGTGGGCATGGTCGCGCGTGCGCTGTCGAACGACGCGGTCACGCTCCTCCTCCTCACCGCACTGACGTTCGCCGCCGTGGGGGTGGGCAACATCCTGCTGCCGCCCCTGGTGAAGACGTACTTCCCCGACCGGGTCGGCCTCCTCACGACGGTGTACACGAGCACGATGGCGACCGCGACGTTCCTGCCGCCCCTGATCGCCGTGCCGGCGGCGGATGCTGTCGGCTGGCGCGTCTCGTTGGGGATGTGGGCCCTCTTCGCCGTGCTGGCCGCCCTCCCGTGGATCGCGCTGGTGGCGCGGGAGCGCGCCGCGGCCGAGGACGACGATGACGACGTCCTGGGGGAGATCGCCCCCGGAGTGTTCGGCAGGCTGTGGTCGCTGCCTCTGGCATGGGCGCTCACCGCGACCATGGTGGTCTCGAGCACGGTCGCCTATACGTGTTTCGCCTGGCTGCCCACGATCCTCGTCGACATCGGCGGGGTGCAGCCCGCGACGGCGGGGCTGCTTCTCTCGCTCTTCGCGATGATCGGCCTCCCGTGCTCACTGGTGGTGCCGATCCTTGTGGCGCGACTGCAGATCGTCCGCACCCTCTTCGCGGTGGCGATCGTGTCGGGCCTCCTCGGGGTCGCGGGACTCGTCCTCGCTCCCGCAGCGGCGCCTGGCTCTGGACCGCACTGCTCGGCGTCGCGCCGCTGCTGTTCCCGATGGTTCTCGTGCTGTTGAGCCTGCGCTCGCGCACACACGAAGGCGCGGTCGCCCTGAGCGGGTTCGTGCAGAGCGTGGGCTACGCGATCACGGCGACGATCCCGCTGCTCTTCGGCCTGCTGCACGACGCGACGGACGGCTGGACGCTGCCCCTCGGCCTGCTGGCGCTCGTCATCCTGATCGGGATCCCGGCGTCATTCATCGTCGCGCGCGGCGGCACCATCGAATCCGCATGGGAGCGGCGTCACGGTGCATGGTGATCGCCGAGGGCGGCGATCCGTGCATGGTGATCGCCGAGGGCGGCGATCCGAGCGTGGAACAGACCTGGGTCAGGCCTTCTCCAGCTCGTCCTCGTCTTCGCCCTCGTATTCATCCGACCACTTGTCGACGTAGAGCTCGCTGTCGCCCGCGGGGTGCAGTTCGCGTTCGAGCGCACCGTAGTTCACCGTGGGGCTGTAGGACTTCAGCTCCCGGGCGATCTTGGTGTGCTTCGCCTTTTGACGGCCACGACCCATGCGAGACCCCCTCATATCTGAGATGCGAGCTGTGTGCGATGCCCGCCGCGTTCACGAAACCGGTAAGAGCCGGTAAGAGTAGCATTCAGAATAACACGGAGCATCCGGTCACCCGCGGCTCCGCCGACGATTCGGAAAGGGTCGTGACGAATATGTCGCAAGAGGCATCCGTTCCCGCAGATGAGACGGCGGCCGCTGCGCCGACCAACGCCGACGTTCAGGGGGCGGTCATCGTCGGGGTCATTCCCGGCCAGCCGAGCCGCGTGCTCAAAGAAGGAGCGCGCTACGCCCGGCTGATGAACGCCCCGCTGCTGGTCGTCTACGTCGACGTCACCCGATTCGTCACCTACGAGGACCCGGACGGCTACGTGCACTCCGCACCGATCGACATCAACATCGCCGCCGGCGACAGCGCGTTCGCCGAGGTGACGGCGACCGCCGCCGCAATGCTCGACGGTCACGACGTGCGCTGGAGCGCGCGCCAGCTGGTCGGCGATCCCGCGCTCGCGATCAAGCACCTGGCGGAACAGGTCGACGCAAAGCTGCTCGTGATCGGCACCCGCCGCCGCGGCTTCGGAGAGTCGATCCGCGAGTTCTTCACCGGCGCGGTCGCGGCCCGGCTGGCTCATCGGCAGCACCGACCGATCCTGGTGGTGCCGCTCGGCGAGCCGGTGGCCGACGATCAGGACATCTGGCCGGAAGGCTGATCGGCCGGTCGAGAACGGCCGGTCGACGACGGTCGCCGGACGAGAGGAGGGCCCGACGATCCGCCGGGCCCTCCTCTCGTGACCGGTCGCTCAGCTGCGCAGGGAGCGCGTCAACGCGCGTGCGGCGTCATCGAGACCGGAGACGAGCGCATCGACCACGTCGGCGGCCAGCGCACCTCCGCGTGCGACATGCGTGCGCAGGTCGGCACGGATCTGACCGCGGAACTCGTTGATCGCAGCATCCGCCCTCGCCAGCTGCTCGCGACTGGCGGCACGCGGCACGTCTTCGGGTGCGCTCCGGGTCGTGCGCGCGCGGTCCTCGTTCGCTGCCGCGGCGAGGTCGGCGCGAAGACTCCGCATGGCCTCGCGGACGCTGCCGCGCACCTCGTCGGCGATCAGACGCACGCTGTCGGCGAGTCCGGCCTCGATGCCCTCGAGGTCGCCCGCGCGGGAGGCGACTTCGGCGCGCCCGGCGTCGGTGATCTCGTACACGGACTTGCGCCCGTCGACGGACTTCGTGACGAGGCCCTCTTCTTCGAGCTTCGCCAGTCGTGGATAGACGGTCCCGGCGCTCGGTGTGTACGTGCCACCGGTGCGGTCCGACAGTGCCTGCATGATGTCGTACCCGTGGCGCGGGCCCTCATCGAGCAGATTGAGGAGGTAGAGGCGAAGGTCGCCGTGGGAGAAGACGGGACTCATCACCACTCCTGTCCGGCGTCTGCCGACGTGCTGTCGTGCGAGGCGGTCTCGGGCTCGGGCTCGGCGAGGGAGGACGCGGGTTCGGATGCTGCGACCGCGGTCCTGCGCAGCACCGTGATGTCGCCCGAGACGGAGTTGGCGCGGACGTCGACGAAGGACCCGCTCAGCTCGCCGGCGGAGCCCACGTAGTTCGTCGTCGGTCCGGTGCCCTTGCCCGATCGCTTGACGCCGTCCACCAGCACGCGTCCGCTGACGCTGCGAACGACGAAGTTGGCGGGCAGACTGTCGTCGATGCGGATCGTGCTCGCACCGCTCACCGTGTTGAGACCGACCTGGTGGATCGATCCGGTCGAGTCGACGAGCATCGCGCCCGACACGGTGTCGATCGTCGCCTTGCTGATCGACCCGGTGACGGCGACGTCGCCGGAGACGCTGTTCGCGCTGAGGGCACCGACGACCTCGCGTGCCTGCACGTCGCCCGAAACCGCATTGACCGTCAGGTCGCCGGTCAGGCCGTCGACGATGATGTCACCCGAGACGGTGTTCAGACGGGCGTCGTTGACGATGCCCGACACCAGAGCGCTCGCCGAGACGACGCCGAGGGTGAGCGCTACGTCGCGGGGTACGGCCACGCTGATCTCGGCCTTGGGCCCGCCGGCTCCGAAGTTGCGGAACACTTCGAGGAAGTTGTCCCAGCGCAGCTGCGGGTGGTCGATCTCGACGGTGTCGCCGGTGGCCTCGATGCGGAGGTCCTTGATGGTGACGCCGTGCACCTCGATGCGAACGCCCGGCTCGTCGTGTCCGACCACGTCGATCTGTCCGCCGACGAGGCCCACTTTGAGCTTGCGGATGGACTCGATGTCGATGACGCGCGTCTCGCCCGGGTGGATGATCCACTTCTCGAGGGTCATGAGTGCTCCTGGTGATTCGATGATGAAGACGCGATATATCGCGATAGCCGACGGTAACACGATATATCGCGTCTGGGCAACGTGCGGGGGCTGAGAGTTCACCGAGCACGGTTGACCTTGACGTTGCGTCAATCCCTATGGTCGAAAGAGATCGAGAGAGGAGAAGGCGATGGACTGGTCGATCCAGCAGGTGGCCAAGCTCGCGGGCACGACGAGCCGCGCCCTCAGGCACTACGACGACATCGGGATCCTGCGCCCGACCCGCATCTCGGCGAACGGCTACCGGCACTACGACGAGCTCGCCCTCGTGCGCCTGCAGCGGATCCTGCTGCTGAGGGACCTCGGGCTCGGCCTGCCTGCGATCGGCGAGGTGCTCGACCGGAATCAGAGTCCCCGAGACGCACTCACGGGGCACCTCGGATGGCTTCGGCAGGAGCAGGACAGGCTCGCCCGCCAGATCGCGGCGGTGCGATCGACGATCGAGACCCTGGAGGGAGGTGAACAACTGATGGCAGAGAACATGTTCGACGGGTTCGATCACACCGTCCACAAGGACGAGGTCACCGCGCGCTGGGGCGCCGACGCGTACGCGCAGGGCGACACCTGGTGGCGATCGAAGAGCGCCGAGGACCGGAGCGAATGGAAGCGACGTCTGTCCGACCTCACCCGCGACTGGGTATCCGCTGCGGAGAGTGGCGTCGCGGCCGACTCCGCGGAGGCGCAGTCGCTGGCCGCCCGTCACGTCGAGTGGCTGGGTTCGGTTCCCGGAACGCCCATGGCGACGGGTGAGGCGAAGGCCTACGTGCAGGGGTTGGGTGAGATGTATGTGGCAGACCCTCGCTTCGGCGAGAACTACGTCACGTCGGCGGGCGGATCAGCCGGCGCGGAATTCGTGCGCGACGCTCTCCAGGTGTTCGCGGACACGCGCCTGTAGACGCCGACACCGGCCTCACGAACGAAACCCCCGGCCGTATCGGCCGGGGGTTTCGTCGAAGGGATGACCCTAGGTGCGGTTGCGTCCGCTGATGACGCGGAACAGGAACGCGATCAGGGCGATGACGCCCACGATCAGCGCGACCCACAGAAGCCACTGGAAGGCGGCGTTCAGTCCACCGACGATGGCCAGCACGATGGCGACCACGATGATGATGATGAGGGCGAGGTTCATGGAGGGTTCTCCTTCTGATAGTCCGGCGCGGTGGGGGTGCTCCGCGCTCGGGCGCCTCGAAAGGCACGGGGTGATGTTGCCATACCTGCGGATTCGCCCGGAAGGGGTTGACGATTCACATCGTCGGTGGTATCCGGAGCCAGCCGCGTGGGCGCCTTAGCGACACGGCCCGGCACTGTCAACCGCGCCCGGGTGCGCGCGGTGCCGTTCTATCGTCGGCGAAGAAGAGAGAGGGCGCGGATGCCTGAACGACGGTCACACGGATCTCGGGAGAACGCTCCCGCTCGGCGTCGGCCGACGCGGGAGCACTGATCGGATGCCTCGGCTCACGAGGGTCGTCCCCTTCATGGATCCCGGCTACACGCGCGTGCGGGTCGGCACGTCCCATCAGTTCGTCACGGCGCGCGGGCGCACCGCCGGGAAGAAGGATCAGGCGCGCATCCAGGCGATGGTCATCCCGCCGGCCTGGACCGACGTGTGGATCAGCGCGCGACCCGACGGGCACATCCAGGTGGTGGGCACCGACGCCGCGGGTCGCAAGCAGTACATGTACCACCCGCAGTGGAGCGCCCGGCGCGACAAGGGCAAATTCGCCCGCGCCCTCGCTCTGGCGGAAGCGCTCCCGCGCGCTCGCGCCCGCGTGACCGCGGCGCTCCGGACCACGGGCATCACGCGGGAGCGCACACTCGCGGTGGCCTTCCGGCTGCTCGATCAGGCTGCGCCCCGCGTCGGATCGACCGCCTACCTCAAGGCCAACGGCAGCCGTGGTCTGTCGACGCTGCAGCGCCGCGACGCGACGGTCGCGGCATCCGTCGTCACCCTGTCCTTCCCCGCCAAGAGCGGCAAGCACGCGCTGCTCCGCATCGACGACGCCGACCTCGCGGCCGCAGTGACCGAGCTCAAGACCGGGCGACCCGGTGCGCCGCTGCTGGCTCCGCGCCGTGGGCGGAAGCGCGTCGCCCTCGGCGCGGGCGACGTGAACCGCTACGTGCACGAGGTGACCGGGGGCGCGTTTACGGCGAAGGACTTCCGCACGCTCCGCGGCACGGTCGCCGCGGCGGAGGAGCTGGCCAGGATCGGCGTGGCGCACAGCGAGAAGGAGCGGAAGCGAGCCGAGCTCCAGGCGGTGCGGGCCACCGCCGACGCGCTCGGGAACACCCCCGCGGTGGCGCGCGGCAGCTACATCGACCCGCGGGTGTTCACGGAGTACCGGAGGGGTCGTGTGATGACGCTGAGCGGTTCGCGGGACGCGGCGATCTGTGCCTTGCTGAAGCGGGACCCTCCTCCGGGCCGGTAGGTCACGCGCCTAGGCTGACCGCATGAGTCCTGCGCCGATGATCGACGCGCGCACCCTCGGCCTCGTCGTCCTCGGGGGGGTCCTCGGCGTCGGATTGCGCGCGCTCATCCTGCTGCCGCTCGGCGCTCCCGTCGCGCCCCTGGTCGTGCCGGCCGTGACCCTCGTCGTCAATGTCGTCGGCTCGCTCCTGCTCGGCATCGTCGTCGGCACCCTCGACGACCGGCACCCACGTCTGCGCGCCTTCCTCGGCACCGGCGTCATGGGCGGTTTCACGACGTACAGCGCCTTCGCGGTGCAGACGGCCGAGCTGTCGGCGGCGCAGCCTCTCTTCGCCCTGGCCCTCGCCGCGCTGAGCGTCGTCGTCGGGGTGCTGGCCGGTGCCGCAGGGTTGGCGGTGGGGCGGGTGATCGCCCGTACGCGCGGCCACATCGAGGAACCGGAGGAGGCCGAATGAGCCCGCTGATCGTGGCGGCGACGCTCGCCGCCGGCGGGATCGGCGCAGGTCTGCGCTACCTCATCGACGCGCTCGTCATGCGCGGGCGAAAGGGGGGATTCCCCGCGGGAATCCTCGTGGTCAACATCTCGGGATCGCTACTGCTGGGCATCGTCACGGCGCTGTGGGCAGGCACGCCTGCCGTGACGATCCTCGGCCTCGGGCTGCTGGGCGGGTACACGACATTCAGCACCGTGTCCGTCGAGTCGGCGCTCTTCAGCGAGCGCGGCCGCCGGCGGCGGGCGCTGCTGAACGCCGTGGGCACGCTCGTGGCGTGCGTGGCGGCGGCGGGTCTGGGACTGTTCCTGGGAGCCTCGGCAGCGGCTTAATCCGGATGCCGCGTCCTCGGCGTCCCGCGGATGGCCCGGGATCCACGTGGGATACTGGAGTTTCGATACACCTCCGTATCCGCCGACGTGCCGCGGCAGCCCGCTGCGGCATTCGTGCCCGGGCGTGCCCGGGGACGCGGCATCCCGCACCATCTCCGATCGAAGGTCGACCGTGTCGAAACTCGCCGTCCTGAGCCTGCGCAACCGTGCGCTCATCGCACTCGTCACGATCGTCGTCGCGATCTTCGGCGGGATCGCGTTGACGAGCCTCAAGCAGGAGCTGATCCCGTCGATCGAGTTCCCGCAGCTCGCGATCGTCACGACCTACCCCGGCGCGTCGCCCGAGGTCGTCTCCAACGACGTGTCCACGCCGATCGAGACGGCGATCCAGGGGGTTCCGGGTCTCGAGACGAGTTCGGCCACCAGCACGACCAACGCCTCGATCGTGCAGGCGTCCTTCACCTACGGCACCGATCTGGCCACGGCCGAGCAGAAGATCACCCAGGCGATCAACCGCATCAAGAGCACACTCCCGGACGGTCTCGAGCCGAACGTCATCTCGGCCAACTTCGACGACTTCCCGGTCGTGCAGGTGGCGGTGACCGGCTACAGCGACCCCCAGGCGATCCAGGCCGAGCTCGAGGCATCCGTCATCCCCACGCTCGAGAAGGTCGACGGCGTCAATCAGGCGCAGGTCGTGGGCGGGCAGGGTCAGCGGATCACGATCACCCCCGACACCGCCGCGCTGAGCACCGAGGGCTTCTCGCAGCAGTCCATCCGGGACGCCCTCGACCAGAACGGCGTGCTCTTCCCGGGCGGCGACATCACCGAGAACGACCAGACGCTCACGGTGCAGACCGGCCTGAAGCTCACCAGCGTCGAGGACATCTCGGCGCTGCCCCTCGTGCCGTCGGACGCGGCGCAGTTCCGCGAGGGGACCGTGACGATCGGGGACGTCGCGACCGTCGCGGAGGGGACCGATCCGATCACCACGATCTCGCGTGTCGACGGCGCCCCTGCGCTCACGATCGCGGTCACGAAGCTCCCGTCGGCCAACACGGTCGACGTCTCCCGCGGCATCCAGGCCGCGCTCCCCGACATCGAGTCCTCGCTCGACGGCGCCAGCTTCACCGTCGTGTTCGACCAGGCCCCCTACATCCAGCAGTCGATCGACTCGCTCGCGCAGGAGGGCCTGCTGGGCCTCTTCTTCGCTGTGATCATCATCCTGCTGTTCCTGATGTCGGTGCGCTCGACCCTCGTCACCGCCATCTCGATCCCCACCAGCGTGCTGATCACGTTCATCGGCATCCAGGCGTTCGGGTACTCGCTGAACATCCTCACCCTGGGTGCGCTGACGATCGCGATCGGGCGCGTCGTGGACGACTCCATCGTCGTGATCGAGAACATCAAGAGGCACTATGTCGGCGGCGCGGACAAGCTCGGCGCCATCACGCACGCGGTGAAGGAGGTGGCGACCGCCGTCACCGCATCGACCATCACGACCGTCGCGGTCTTCCTGCCGATCGCGTTCGTCGGCGACGTGACCGGGGAGCTCTTCCGGCCCTTCGCACTGACGGTCACGATCGCCATGGTCGCCTCGCTCCTGGTGTCGCTGACGATCGTCCCCGTGCTCGCCTACTGGTTTCTCCGCCCCGGCAAGCCGCTGCTCGATGAGAACGGCGCTCAGGTCGATCCCGAGTCTGCGGAGGCGCCGCCCACAAGGCTGCAGCGCGCCTACCTCCCGATCCTGCGGTGGACGCTCTCGCACTCACTGATCACGCTCGGCATCGCGGGCCTCGTGCTGGTGGGCACGGGCGTCGCGGCGCCGTTCATGAAGACGAACTTCCTCGGCGACTCGGGGCAGAACACGTTCACCATGACCCAGTCCATCGGCGCGGCGCCGAGCCTCGACGCCGAAGACCAGGCGTCCCAGCAGGTCGAGCAGACGCTGCTCGGCATCGACGGGATCGAGACGATCCAGGTGTCGATCGGCTCGAGCGGATCATCCCTGCGCGACGCGTTCAGCGGCGGCGGATCGGGTATCACCTACTCGATCACGACGTCCGCCGACGTCGACCAGGTGGCGCTGCGCGCCACCGTGCAGGACGCCGTCGACGCCCTCGGCTCGGACGCCGGCGAATTCACGATCGCGGGTTCGGGCGGCGGGTTCGGGTCGACGGACGTCGAGATCGACGTCGCGGCGCCCAGTCAGGGCGCCCTCCAGGATGCGACGGACGCCGTCGTGTCCACCTTGACGGGCAAGGACGGTATCGGCCAGGTCTCGAGCAACCTCTCGGCATCGCTGCCGTACATCGCGGTGCAGGTCGACCGCGACAAGGCCGCCGCCCTCGGGCTCTCGGAGGTCGCCGTGGGCGGGATCGTCTCGGGCACGATGCAGCCCCAGTCGATCGGCACCGTCGAGGTCGACGGCACGGGGCTGACCGTCTACCTGGCGGCGTCGCAGACGCCGGCGACCCTCGGCGAGCTCAGGCAGCTCGCGATCCCCTCGGCGACCGGCCCCGTGCCCCTGCAGGGCATCGCCACCGTCGAGGAGAGCCAGGGGCCGACCTCGGTCACCACCCAGCGGGGGCAGCGCACATCGACCGTGACGGTGACCCCGTCGACCGACAACCTGACGACGGCGTCGGCGTCGGTCACGACCGCGTTGGAGGACGTCGAACTGCCCAGCGGAGCGACCGCCGAGATCGGGGGCGTCATCACCGATCAGCAATCGGCCTTCTCGCAGCTCGGGCTGGCTCTGCTGGCCGCGATCCTGATCGTCTACATCGTGATGGTCGCCACCTTCAAGTCGCTGCGTCAGCCGCTGCTGCTGCTCGTGTCGGTGCCGTTCGCGGCGACCGGGGCGATCCTTCTGCAGATCGCGACGGGCGTGCCGCTCGGGGTCGCCTCGCTGATCGGCGTGCTGATGCTGATCGGCATCGTGGTCACGAACGCGATCGTGCTGGTGGATCTCGTGAACCAGTATCGCGTCCGGGGCATGAGCACGCTGGAGGCCACGGTCGCGGGAGGCTCGCGTCGACTCCGCCCGATCCTGATGACCGCGCTGGCGACGATCTTCGCGCTCACCCCCATGGCCCTCGGCATCACCGGGCACGGCGGATTCATCTCGCAGCCGCTGGCGATCGTCGTGATCGGCGGGCTCATCTCCTCGACGGTGCTGACGCTCGTCGTGCTGCCGACCCTGTACAACCTGGTCGAGGGCGCGCGCGAACGGCGGGTCGCCCGTCGTGGCGGGGGAGCGGACGCGTCGTCATCCGTCGACTCCCGTGAGCCGGCCCTTGCGGGGGCTGCCGGCGCCGCGGTCGGCGGCGCCGCTCCCTACGAGACGCGTCGGGAACGGCGCGAGCGCGAAGTGACAGCGCACGAGGAGTCGTCACGCATCGAGATCCCGGATGCCGCGGCATCCGGTGCGTCGGATCGCATCGGTCGCGAGCAGGGCGCGGACGGCGACGTCGGGGGCGAGGTCGCGGGCGAGCAGGGGTCGGCGGATCCGGCGGGTCTGACCGAGGAGGGTGCCGCGGATTCAGACGGTGACGAGAGCGGAATCGACGGGGACGCGCACCGCGGCAGCTGAGCGGCGCGGGCCGCGCAGACGCACGGAGCGTGATTCGGCGGCGATGCCCGTGAGGGAGGCGGAGACGCGACCCCCGGTCGCCTCACGACCGGAGTGCGCGCCGGTGGAGACGACGCGGCGGCGGGCAGGAGCGGAGTGGCGGACGGCGGCCCGCGGGGCGAGGGTGACACGCGGAGCCGGCCGCAGCGCCGTCAGGGAGTCGTGCGTGCACGTCGTGGCGGCGATGGGCCTCTCGGGCTGCGCATCGAGGGCGACCGACGGGGCCTCGACGACCTGCAGCGCGCGTGCGCCGTGGGCGCGGAGCTCGGCCGTGAACAGGAGGATCCACGTGAACATCGCGGAGAAGGCCACGAGCTCGAACGCGGCCAGATTGATGTAACCGAGCGTCATCGCCGTGCCACCGGCCACGAGGAGGACGGTGACGGGAATGCTCGTCTTCCGCAGATGCGTGCCGATTCCGCGCAGGACGATCGGGGCGCCGATGAGGACGGCGGCGAAGGAGAGCACCATCCCGGATGCGCCCTGCTCGTGGAGGGCTTTGAGGGTGTTGATCGGGACGAGGCCGACGATCGCGAGGTGGGCTCCGATGGAGATGAAGGCGCCGGCGAGGATGTGGGGCGCTTTGTGGTGCGACCGCGACCTCCCGACATGGGTGCGCAGATCGCGGTAGACGCGCACGGAGAAGGCGACGAAGAGGACACCGCAGAGCACCATGGTGCCGTTGAAGATCGCCGCCGAGAAGTCTCCGAGCGTTCCGAGCTGGCTGAAGTACAGGTGCCACCAGATGGGGTCGTTCGTGGTGACGATGGAGAACGCGATGCCGAGGACGAGGACCGCGACGATGCCGCCGAGCAGTTGACTCGTGGAGAGTGCGGGCAGCGCGATCGTCGGAACCGCCAGTCGCGGCATGCTCCACGGCCGGTCGCGACTGTGGATCGTCACGCTGCGGCGAAGCGTGTTCAGCGAAGGAAGGGAGATCAGGGAATCGGCGAGTGTCATTTTTTTCCACGCGGGGTCTACTGGTAGTCTCCCGACGCGGGTTCCCCAAACAACGTTGCCGCCGCCTTCTCCACCGCGGGTCGGGAGCGCTGATCGAATGCCGTCCCCAAAACGACTCCTTGCGGCGATCCTATCCTGTGTTCCTGATAGAACGTTACCCACGATTCAATGCGTGCCCGGCGTGTGCTGCAGCACCGACGATCAGGTCGTGATACCCCACCGCAGTGACCACGATTCTCCCGGCTGCAGCCACGTGAGGCCTGTACCCGAATTGAACGCGTCGGCCGGGGCCGTCATGGGCTCGACGGCCACCGCCAGCGGTCTCCCGGGATATCTGTCCGTCGTGTACACCTGCACGTAGTCGAAGCCGGCGCCCTGCCAGAGCGTCACCGACCGACCGTCCGGGGCGGTCAGCGTGGTCCGCGCCGTGCCCTCCGCATCCCGCGACAGCCGACCGTACGCCCGGTTCACGTCGATGTCGCCCAGCCGCGCACCCGACCGCAGGTCGGTCGCAGTATCCACCGGTACCTCCTCGACCGGCAGCAGGCGCTCGTCGAGGATGTCGTACGTGTCACCGGGCACGCGCAGAACGAGGTCGGCCGTGTCGACCGCGTCGAAGCACAGGTAGGGGTGCGTGCCGAGAGCCACCGGCGCGTCGTCGGCTCCCACGTTCGTCACGACGTGCTCGACGTCGATTCCGCGGTCGGTCAGCCGGTAGGTCACCGTCGTGTCGAGGTGGAACGGGTAGCCGGTCTGCGGGAACACCGTGGCGGCAAGCGTGGCTTCCGTACCGTCCTTCGACTCCGTGACGAGGTAGTCCCGGAAGCGCAGGAGTCCGTGCGTGGCCGTGTTCGTCGAAAGCTCGGTCACCGGCAGCTGCCGTGTCTCCCCGCGCTGGGTCCACTTGCCGTCGCGGATGCGGTTCGGCCACGGCACCAGCACGATCCCGGATGCCCCGGGGGTCGTCGACCCGGCCGGGTAGGGCGGGACGAGCGCGACACCATCCACCGTGAGAGCGCGGAGGGATGCTCCGACCTGCGCGATCTGCGCGGTGACGCATCCATCGGAACTCCGCAGCGCCACCTGGCGTCCGGTCGGATCGGCGGGTCGGAATGTCGTCATGTTCACCTCTGCAGCCACGGCCGCAGCAGCCGCGTGACCCAGGGTAGGACGAAGTAGGTCATCACGGGCGTCAGGAGCACCGTCGACACGAGCAGTCGCACCACGAGCGGCCACTCGGTGAAGCCGGGCACGTAGCCCAGCAACCAGGACGCGAGCAGATTCGTCGGGAAGAAGCCGAGCCAGATCGTCACGGCCTGCTTCCACCGGGGTGGCGCCGACGGGATCGGCTGCTGGATCGGGCCCGTCTGGGGTGAGGCATCCGTCTCGGTCTTCGACTCGATGTGCGTGGCGGCCACCGCATCGAACCACCCCTCGATACCCGTGCGGCGCTCGACCCGCACCTCGCTGGCGAAGGCGCGGCCCGACTCGAGCCACCATGCGCGCTGAGGCGAGTCCTCCCACGCCTCGAGGGTGGGGATGTCGCGGAAGCGGTAGAGCATGTACCAGAGGTCGCTCCCTTCGCCGGCGCGCACCCAGCCCGAGCCCAAGAACCCGTCGAAGCCCGTGGCGAGGTCGGTGCCGGCCTGCATCCAGCTCGTGGCGATCGTCGCGCGCTCCGGGTCGATGCGGCGCTCGATGGCGACGGTGATCGATTGCTCTGCCATGCGTCCATTCCACCGCATCGGCGGAGCCTGGTCGGCCGATGCGTGCGCGAGGTCCCCGTCTCGGGGCTCTCAGGGTCGCCGCGACCGGGTGCGCTACGATGAAGGGTCGGCTCTGGACACCGCGATGGTTCGCGGATGGGTTTGTGAGTCCAATGGGGCCGATGGTGGGAACGATCTGTTCCGACGACCATCCAGTGAATGGCCCCCGGCCGACAATGTCCGGGCAACTCCCCTTTGGCGGAGTCCGCGCAGCGCGGACTTCCGATCCTGCCGGAGGATGCCGCATGTGCGGCGGCGTCTCCGCGTGTGGCGGAGCGTTCTGGAGTGCTGTTCTCGTATCGAGACAACCCAGAAGGACCCCCTCATGGCACATCAGAAGAAGCCGTCCACCGGACGCCCGAATTTCGAGCCTCGCTACGGCCAGGCCAAGAACGGCGACAAGCGCACGTCGTTCCAAGACGCCAAGCGCCGCCCCGCGGCGGCCGGCGCCCCCAAGGCAGGCAGCCGGAGTGCGGGTCACCGCGGCCACCGTGCCGCGGAGGAGGGCGCTGCCGCTCCGAAGGCACGCTGGAGCGCGTCGCAGCGTGCCGGCCGCGACGAGTCCCGCGGAATCCGCGACCATGCGCCCCGCAACGACCGTCCGGCGCGTTCGAATGATGACCGTCCGGCGCGTTCGTTCGGCAATGACCGTCCGGCGCGGACGTATGACGATCAGCGTCCCGCGCGTTCGAATGACGACCGTCCGGCGCGTTCGTTCGGCAATGACCGTCCGGCGCGGACGTATGACGATCGTCGTCCGGCGCGTTCGAATGATGACCGTCCGGCGCGTTCGTTCGGCAATGACCGTCCGGCGCGGACGTATGACGATCGTCGTCCGGCGCGGTCGAACGACGACCGTCCGGCGCGTTCGTTCGGCAATGACCGTCCGGCGCGGACGTATGACGATCGTCGTCCGGCACGGTCGAATGATGACCGTCCGGCGCGGACGTATGACGATCGTCGTCCGGCGCGGTCGAACGACGACCGTCCGGCGCGTTCGTTCGGCAATGATCGCCCGGCGCGTTCGTTCGGCAATGATCGTCCGGCGCGGACGTATGACGATCGTCGTCCGGCACGGTCGAATGATGACCGTCCGGCGCGTTCGTTCGGCAATGATCGTCCGGCGCGGACGTATGACGATCGTCGTCCGGCACGGTCGAATGATGACCGTCCGGCTCGTTCGTTCAACAGCGACCGTCCGGCGCGCACGTATGACGATCGTCGTCCGGCGCGGTCGAACGATGACCGTCCCTCCCGCTCGTACGTCGAGCGTCCGCGCCACAGCGGTGCGGGTCGTGCCGTCGCCGGTGCGCACACGGCGAACCGTTCCGACTGGAACGCCGAGACGAAGGCCAAGCACCACGAGCAGCACGTCGACGTCGTGCACGAGCGTCTGCAGGCCGAAGCCGTTCAGGCGACCGAGGTCGGATCGATCTCGTGGGGCGACCTGGGTCTGGGTCAGAACATCGTGAACACCCTCATCGAGCTCGGCGCGCCGTCGCCGTTCCCGATCCAGGCGGCGACGATCCCCGAGGTGCTCGCGGGTCGTGACGTCCTCGCCCGCGGCCGCACCGGCTCGGGCAAGACCATCGCCTTCGGCGCCCCGCTCGTGGAGCGGGTGCTGAAGTCGCAGGCCGGCACGAAGCGCGAGTTCGCACGCGCTCCGCGCGCGCTCATCCTGGCTCCGACCCGTGAGCTGGCGCTGCAGATCGACCGCACCATCCAGCCCATCGCGCGCAGCGTCGGACTGTTCACCACGCAGATCTACGGTGGCGTGCCGCAAGCCCGCCAGGTGGGTGCGCTCCGCAAGGGCGTCGACATCATCATCGGCACCCCCGGGCGCATCGAAGACCTCATCAATCAGCGCAAGCTCGATCTCTCCGAGGTCATGGTCGCCGTGATCGATGAGGCCGACCACATGAGTGAGCTCGGGTTCCTCGAGCCCGTGCAGCGGATCCTCCGCCAGACCGCCGAGGGCAGCCAGAAGCTGCTCTTCTCCGCCACGCTCGACCGCGAGGTCGCGGGAGTCGTCGACGAGTTCCTCGTCGAGCCCGCCGTCTACGAGGTCGCCGGCGAGACGCAGGAGACCGGAACGATCGAGCACCGCGTGCTCGTCATCGACCATCGCGACAAGGCCGAGATCCTCAGCCGCCTCGTGGACCGCGATGGCAAGACGCTCGTGTTCGCCCGGACGCGCGCATTCGCCGAGATGCTCGCCGAGCAGTTCGCCGACGAGGGCATCCCGGCCGTCGCGCTGCACGGAGACCTCAACCAGGCCAAGCGCACGCGCAACCTCGAGCGACTGACGTCGGGCAGGGTCAACGTCCTGGTCGCGACGGACGTCGCGGCTCGCGGCATCCATGTCGATGACATCGACCTGGTGATCCAGGCCGATCCGCCGGACGAGTTCAAGACCTACCTGCACCGCTCGGGCCGCACGGGCCGCGCCGGTGCGCAGGGTCGTGTCGTCACCCTGATCACGCGTCAGCGCCGTCGGAAGATGACCGAGATGCTCGAGCGTGCCGAGATCGACGCGCCCTTCGAAGACGCCCGCCCGGGCGATGACGTCATCGCCGAGCTCGTCGGCGCGCTGCCGACCAATGCGGAGCTGACCTCCGCGTAGTCGCACACTGCATGCGAACCGCCCGTTCGACCCCCCGGTCGGACGGGCGGTTCGGCGTGCGCGTCAGAACAGCCGGTCTCCCTCCGCGGCGCGGCCGCGGGAGGTCGTGACGATCTGCGTGCGCGCCGCGAGACCCGGCTGCGGCCGCCCACGCGGGTGTTCGTCTTCGTCGCGGCCGTCCAGCCCGTGGGCGCGCAGGAGCGGACGCATGCGCGTGGCGAGCCACGCCCGATAGGGCTTCGGCGCCATCGACGCGGCTCCCGGGTACAGGCCGAGGTACGAGGAGACGAGTTCAGGATGCTGCGCCTCCAGCCACTGCATGAACCACGGCTTCACGCCCGGTCGGAGATGCAGCGCGCCGTAGATGACGGTGCCGGCACCGGCGGCCCTGATGCGCGCGAGGGCGTCGTCGATCGCCGCGATCGAGTCGGTGAGGTGGGGGAGGATCGGCATGAGGAACACCGTGACCCGGAAACCCGCTTCGGTGGCCGCGCGCACGGTGTCCAGCCGCGCTGCGGCTGACGGCGTGCCGGGCTCGAGCAGCTTCTGGAGTTCGTCGCCGAAGACCGCGATCGACATCGCGAGGGTCACCTTCACCGATGCCGCGGCGTCCTTCAGGAGCGGGAGGTCTCTGCGCAGCAGTGTGCCCTTCGTGAGGATCGAGAAAGGCGTACCCGCCTCCGTCAGCGTGGTGATGATCTCGGGCATGAGCCGGTAGCGCCCCTCGGCGCGCTGGTACGGGTCGGTATTCGTGCCGAGCATCACGGGCTCGTGCTGCCAGGAACCACGGCGCAGTTCGCGCGACAGCACGTCGGCGACGTTCACCTTCACGATGATCTGCGAGTCGAAGTCCCGCCCGGCGTCGAGATCGAGGTACTCGTGCGTCCCGCGGGCGAAGCAGTAGGTACACGCGTGCGAGCAGCCTCGATAGGGATTGACCGTCCAATCGAAAGGCATCGCCGACGCGCCCGGCACGTGGTTGAGGGCGCTCTTGGCCATGACCTCATGGAAGGTGATTCCGGCGAACTCCGGCGTGGTGACCGACCGGACGAGCCCGTCGAGGTGTTCGAGACCGGGGAGGGCGGCGGCATCCGCGGTGCCCAGCTGCTGCCCCTGCCATCTCATACTTCATGGGAACAGAATGACGAAGGAAAGTCAATCGCTTAGGTTCGAGAGTAGAAGATCGGGTGCTCGAGCCGACGCGCCTGCGTGAGGGTGACCCGCGCGAAGCGCGCGAGGGGGACAGAATGGACGGTGTGACGGAACCCCGGCCGCACGGAACACCCGCGACTCGTCGCGCTGCTCGGCTGCAGCGCGAACGGGATGCGGGGCATGCCCAGACGGGCGGGACGGGCTGGTCGTCGCAGGCGGCGGGAGCGCATCCGCCGATCTTCCGGCCTCCTCCGCCGCCGGAACGGCACCGCACCACGCCGGTCGAGCCCCTCATCGGCGCGCATGCCGAGCCCGCGCCGGTGCGGCACGCGGCCCGCCGGCGGGCCGCGCACGTGCGGGCCGTCTACGGGTTGACCGCAGCCTGCGTGCTGCTTTTCGGCGGCGTGGTCGCCGTCTCGGCCGCCGTCGCCGGTCATGCGGTGTCGGACACCGCCGACGCCAGACTGTCGGCCCCCGAGCAGAAGATCGTGAGCGACAGCGTCGAGGCATCCATCCCCTCCACGGTCCCCGTGCCGGCCGAGTCCCTCCCGGCCCCGACCATCAGCGGCGCGCCCGCGACCGTCGATCTCTGCGCATCGGCCGACTTCACCGCCGCACTGGCGTCCGGAGACGACGCCGCCACGATCGCGGCGGCGGGCGGCGCCGAGATGTTCCGCCAGTCGGTCGCCGCCGGCACGGCGCCGTGCGTGTCGCTCGCCGATCCCACCCGTACGTGGCTCGTCGTCAACAAGACTCGGCCGTACGATCCGACCGGATATGCGCCGAGCCCGCTGGCTCTTCCCGCGGGCGTGCAGAGCATCGTGGGAGGAGAGCTGCGAGCGGATGCGGCGGCCTCGCTCTCGTCGATGGCCGCGGCCGCAGCGGCCGCCGGTGTCGGGGAGATCGCGCTCGAGAGCGGCTATCGGTCGTATCAGACCCAGGTCACCTCGTACGGCAACCAGGTCTCGCAGAACGGAGCCGCCGAGGCCGACCTCTCCAGCGCTCGGCCGGGGTACAGCGAGCATCAGTCTGGTCTGACCGGCGATCTGGTCGCCTGCGACGGAGGCGGGTGCGGGACGCTGGACGACCTCGCCGCGACGGCGCAGGGCCAGTGGCTCACCGCCAACGCGTGGCAGTACGGCTGGATCACCCGATACGAGGACGGCCGCACCGACATCACCGGGTACATGCCCGAGCCGTGGCATCTGCGCTACATCGGCGTCGACCTGGCCAAGGCCTACCACGACGGCGGCTGGCACACGCTGGAGGAGTTCTTCGGGCTCCCCGCGGCACCCACCTACGTGGGGTGACGCCGGTCCGAGCATCCGTTCCCGCTGCCGACGGGTCGTCGTCGCAGCGAGGTGGAGGCATTCCACAACGCCGAAACCGGGTCTCAGCGTTCAGGGAACGCAATCCCACAGGTGCTCAGCGTGCGCTGACGCGTGGGGCCTAGGATCGACGGCGGCGAGGGAGCCGAAAGCGCCTCGCATCGACGCGAACCGCCCACGGCGGACAGGAAGGACCGGCAATGGACCGCGATATCTACGACGAGGACCACGAAGCATTCCGCGACGTCGTCAAGGAGTTCATCAAGCGCTTCGCGAGCAGCGAGAAGATCGCGCAGTGGGACGAAGCCGGAGAGATCGATCGCGCGACGATGATCGCCGCGGGCGAGCAGGGTCTGATCGGACTGTCGGTCCCCGAGGAGTTCGGCGGTGCAGGGATGCTGCAGGACTACCGGTTCCGCACCATCGTCAATGAAGAGGTCATCGCCGCCGGTGCGGGTTCGCTGGCGGGCGCCTTCGGCATCCAGGACGACCTCGCGGTGCCCTACATCGTGCACATGGGCACCCAGGCCCAGAAGGAGAAGTGGCTGCCGCGGATGGCGACGGGTGAGATCCTGGGCGCCCTCGCGATGACCGAGCCGGGTGCGGGCAGCGATCTGCGCGGCATCAAGACGACCGCGAAGAAGGTGGACGGCGGGTACATCGTCAACGGTGCGAAGACCTTCATCTCCAGCGGCAAGACTGCCGACATCGTGGTGACGTTCGTCAAGACCGGTGAGGGCAACCGACCCGACGCATTCAGCCTCCTCATCCTCGAGAACGGGATGGAGGGCTTCGACCACGGCAAGACGCTCCACAAGATGGGCTCGCACGGACACGACACCGCCGAGCTGTCGTTCAGCGACGTCTTCGTGCCCGAGGAGAACCTCATCAGCGGCACGGAGGGCCAGGGCTTCATCCAGCTCATGATGAACCTTCCGCTCGAGCGGCTCTCCATCGGCATCGCCGCGGCGTCGGCGTCGCAGGCGGCCTACGCGTGGACCGTGGAGTACACCAAGAGCCGCGAGGCGTTCGGCGAGCGGATCATCGACTTCCAGAACACCCGGTTCAAACTCGCAGACATCGCCACGACGCTGGACGTCATGTGGGCCTACCTCGATCGCGCCCTGCTGGCCTACAAGGACGAGGCTCTCACGCCTGAGGAGGCCGCGAAGGTCAAGTTCTGGACGACCGACCGCGAGTGGGAGATCCTCGACACGTGCGTGCAGCTGCACGGCGGGTACGGGTACATCACCGAGTACCCGATCGCGACGGCGTTCCTCGACGCCCGCGTGCATCGCATCTACGGCGGCACGAACGAGATCATGCGCGAGATCGTCGGCCGCCAGATCGCCGGCAAGCGCTGAAGACCACGGATGCCGCGCTCTCACTCCTTGCGCGAGGGGCGGGGGCGCGGCATCCGTTCTCAGGGGAAGAAATACCAGAACACCACGGCGGACACGGCCCACGACGCCACCAGGAACACCAGGTCGCGGACGCGGAACGGCACGAGGTGCCTCTCGGTGCGGTCGGGGTATGCGCCGAATGCGCGGGCGTCCATCGCCAGGGCGACCCGCTCGGCGTGACGGATCGCCCCGGCCAGCAGCGGGACCAGGTAGCCCGCCCCCCGGGCGATCGAAGCGAACGGCCCGCGTCCGCCGTGCGCGCCACGTACGCGGTGCGCCTGCCGGATGACCTCCAGCTCGTACCCGAAGCGAGGGACGAACCGGAACGCCGCGAGCGCCGTGTATCCGATGCGGTACGGCACGCGCAGCTGCTGGACCATGGCGCGCACGACCTCGACCCCGCTCGAGCTCAGCCCGGCGAGGAGGCCGAGCGCGACGATGGCGGCGAGCCGCAGACCGGTCGCGAAACCGACCTCGAGTGCTCCGCCGTAGAGCGCCCACCCGCCGACCTGCAGCACCACGACGCTGCGGTCGACCCCCGCGGGATCGGCCCACACGGCGAAGCCGACGCCGACCACGACGACGGCGACGGGGATCGCGACGAACAGCAGCAGAGCGGTGCGCAGGGTGAACCGAACGCCGATCAGCAGGACGACATAGGTCAGCGCGAGGAAGGCGAGCGGAGTGGCGAGGTCGCGGACGAACGCGAGCACGATCATCGCCGGCACGGGCCCGGCGAGCGTGGCGAGCGGGTTGAGGCGATAGAGGAAGCGCGGGGCGGAGCCCGCGACGACGGGAGCGTACGGATCGAAGGAGTCCCGGCCGGGGCGGGCGCCGACGTGCGCGGTCGCGTCGGCGCCCGCGTCCGGGATCACGCGTCGCCTCCGTCGGCCGCGGCCGCGACGAAGGGCAGGTCGCGGAGGCGTGCGAGGTCCGCGAGTCGCGGATGCCGTACCATCCCCTTCAGCGCGCGTCTGAGCGGCGGCGGCCGCAGTCCGGCTCGCACGATCCGGTCATCATCGGCGAACACCTCGGTGGTCGGCGCATCGGCGACGATGCGCCCGTCGGCGAGGATCACCGTGCGGTCGGCGTACTCGGTCACGAGCTGCATGTCGTGGGTCACGACGATGACCGTCGTCCCGTCGGCATTGAGCCGGCGCAGCAGACCGAGGAGTTCGTCGGCGCGGGCGCGGTCCTGTCCGAACGTCGGCTCGTCCAGGACCAGCACCGGCGCGCCGGCGATGAGGGCGGTGCCCACCGAGAGGCGCCGCTTCTGCCCGCCCGAGAGGAGGAACGGATGCACATCGGCCTTGTCGAGGAGACCGAACCGCACGAGCATCGCGTCGACACGCTCGGCGATCTCGTCGTCGGCGACGCGGGCCGATCGCAGTCCATGGGCGAGTTCGTCGAACACGGTATGGGCGATGAACTGGTGCTCGGGGTTCTGGAAGACGAACCCCACGCGCGACGCGAGTGTGCGCGCGGAGGCGCGTCCGACGTCGAGGTCGCCCACGTGGACGGTGCCGCGCGGCGGGGCGATCACGCCCGCGATCGCCTGGATGAGGGTCGTCTTCCCCGCGCCGTTCGCACCGATGACCGCGACGAACGCTCCCTCGGGGATGTCGAGGGCGACGTCATGCAGGACGGTGCTCGCGCCTCGGCGCACGGTCAGCCCGCGGACGCGGATGAGGGGCGGCGACGGCGGTGGGGCGCCACGAGAAGCCGTTCCGGGGTCGAGGCGCGGTGCATGGGCCTCCGACGGCGCGGGCGGGCCGGCGGGGGCGGGCTGGGCATCCAGCGCCGCGCGCAGCTCGTCGGGGGTGAGGGGGAGGGGGCCGAAACGCCAGCCGGCCGTCCGCAGCCGCAGGGCTGCCATCGTCGAGGTGGGGAGCCACACCCCGAGACCATGCAGCTCCTCGGCCCGACCGCGCAGGACGTCGTCGACCGGGCCGTCGGCGACCACGTGCCCCGTGTGATCGAGCACCACCACGCGGTCGACGAGGCCCACCGCCGCATCGAGGTTGTGTTCGACCAGCAGGATCGCGCGATCCCCGGCGGCGACCAGATCGGCCAGCGCGGCGTAGACCTCCTCGATGCCCTGGGGGTCGAGGTTCGCTGTGGGCTCGTCCAGCACGAGCAGCGGCGAGCCCATGGCGAGCGCGCACGCGATCGCCAAGCGCTGCCTGCCCCCGCCCGACAGGCGGTCGGGGTTCTGATGACGACGCTCCCACAGCCCCACCCTTCGCAGCGACTCCTCGGCGCGCCGCAGCACCTCGGTGACCGGCATCCGCAGGTTCTCGGGACCGAAGGCGACCTCGTCGAGCAGGGTGCCTGTGACGATCTGCGCGTCGGGGTCCTGGAAGACCATCGCGACCTGCGTGCTGAGGCGGGCGACCGTGCTGCCCGAGGTTTCATCGCCGCCCACCGACACCGACCCCCGCAGGATCGCCGGCAGGTCGTGCGGGATCAGGCCGTTCATCGCCAGCGTGAGCGTCGACTTGCCGGATCCGCTCGGTCCGAGGAGCAGGACCACCTCACCCGTCGCCACGTCGAACGACACGTCGGCGGGGGTCGCGGCATCCGCCCCCTCGTGCGTGATCCCGAGATCCCGTAGCCGCAGAAGCGGCTCGGCTGGAGTCGTGCCCACCCCGTCGGCGCCGTTGTCGGATGCGGCCACAGCGCGAACCGTCAGCGTCGCCCGCGACGGGCGACGCCGGCCTGGCGCAGTGCAGTCCCCACGCCGAGGCCGGCGGCCGTCCAGCCGATCGGTCCGAGGAACGACAGGATCATGTAGACGAGCTGCGCCCAGACCGGGAGGGTCGCGAGGTTCGCGGCGACGCCGACGACGGCCGCGACGAGCACGCCGATCACGGCGGCCGAGACGAAGAAGCGCCAGGCGCCCCATGCGCGATAGCGCGTGAGTGCAGCGACGCCCTCCTGGATGCCGCCGAAGAGCAGGGCGGTGCCGAGGAACCGCCCGGCGAAGGGCAGCGCGAACGCGCTCGCGACCAGAGCCGCCATGACGTGGGTGATGAGGGCGACCCAGGGCAGGCGCAGGACTTGCTGGGCGATGATCCCCGGCAGCACATGGGCGCCGAGGACCAGGCCGTACAGGATCGGCACGCCGGCGATCACCAGCGGCGTGATCAGACCGGCGATGCCCCCCACGACGCCCGTGGCGACACCGATCGCGGCGCACGTGAGCAGCACGCTCGTCGAGATCCGGGATGCCGCTGCCACGCTCTCAGCTTAGCCTCGCCTAAGTGGAGTGCCCGGGCGAGATCGTCCGCTGTCGAAGGAGTTGGTGCGCCCCTCACACCCGCCGTCGACGGCGCGTGAGACGCACGCCGGGAAGCGGCGGAGCGGGCACGCGCTCGTCGGCGTGACCGACCACATGCCCGAAGCGGGCGGATGCCTCCTCCCACGCATCCCGTGCGTCCACGACCTCTTCGTGCGAGCGCGCGACGAAGTTCCACCACATCACGATCTCGTCGGGGAACGGTTCGCCCCCGATGAGGAACGCCGTGACATCCGCGTCGCCGGCCGCGACCACGATCTCCGACCGCTTCGTACCGAGATAGAGCAGCTCGCGCACGTCGACACGGCTCGTCGCCACGTCGGGGGTGCCCGTCTCCGCCGAGACCGTTCCCGCGACACCGATGAGCGCAAACTCCCAGTCGGCCCGCAGCGGCACGCGGAGGCGTGAACCCGCACGCACCCGAAGCTCGGCGCCGACGATCGGCGTGTGCACGGTTGCGGGGGAGACGACATCGCCCAGTTCACCGAGCACGACCGTCGCCTCGCCCGGTGCTCCCGTTTCTCGTGCAGCAGGCTGCAGCGCGAGCGTCGGCAGGTCTTCGTGGCGTTCGAAGTCGGGCGCGCCGTGCCGGCGGGACTCGGGCAGGGCGACCCAGAGCTGCAGGGCGTCCAGAGGTGCGGCATCCTCTCCCATCGAGTACTCCGAGTGCGAGATGCCGGCGCCGCTGGTCATGAGGTTGAGCGCACCGCGGCGCACGATGACGTCGCTGCCGACCGAATCCCGGTGGTGCACCTCACCGACCAGCGGCCATGTCACCGTCTGCAGGCCGATGTGGGGATGCGGCTCGACGCGCATGCGCGTCACCTGGGGTCCGAAGCGGTCGAGGAAGCACCACGCGCCCACCATCGGAAGGTCGCGCTGGGGGAGCGCCCTGTGCACTTCCATACCCCGGAGACCCCCGAGCGGCACGGCACGCGACTCCAGGAGAAGCGCGCGCGGTCCGTCGCAGGCCGGTGCCGCCTCCGCCACCTCCTCGGCGTCGACGTCGAGCCGGGTCATACGCCGCCGCCTCCCGAGGCGTGGCCACCGCCCGCCGCCGGACGTTCGCGTGGCCAGTCCACGACGAGTCCGTCGATATCGTGCTTCTGCAGGTACGCGGTGACGAACGGGCAGGTCGGGCGTACGGTCTCGCCGCGGGCCGCGGCATCCGTCAGCGCCGCCTTCACGAGGGTGCTGCCGAGACCCCGTCCACCGAACGCGGGGTCGATCTCGGTATGCGGGAACACCACCCGGCCTTTGCGGTCGGTGAAGAACTCGCTGAACCCGCCCAGGACATCGCCCACCCGGATCTCGTACCGACCCGCCTCATCATTGCGCGTGACCGTCGTGTCGTCGTGGTCCTCGGTCATGGTCGTCCTCTCCTCGCCGGGTGCGTACTCCCCACAACGTACGGCGGAGCGCGCCATTCCGCCACGTGCGGTGCGAGGGCGTCGTCCGAATGCGGATTCGGCAGGATCGGGGGCAGACTCGGAGGATGCCCACGTCCCTCCTCGACCTCATCCCCCGCGGAGCCGGCGACGACGCCATCTACGAGGGATTCGTCGAGTGGGCGGAGGGACGCGGGCTCGGCCTGTATCCCGCCCAGGACGAAGCCGTCATAGAGATCGCGTCGGGGGCCCACGTCATCCTCTCCACACCGACCGGCACCGGCAAGTCCCTCGTGGCCGTCGCGGCTCACGCGGCGGCGCTCACCCGCGGCGGCAGGAGCTACTACACCGCGCCCATCAAGGCACTCGTGAGCGAGAAGTTCTTCGCGCTCGTCGACATCTTCGGCCCCGAGAACGTCGGCATGGTGACGGGCGATTCGTCGGTCAACGGTGACGCGCCGATCATCTGCTGCACCGCGGAGATCCTCGCGAATCAGGCGCTCCGGCACGGTGCCGACACCGACGTCGACCAGGTCGTGATGGATGAATTCCACTACTACGGCGACCCCGATCGCGGCTGGGCCTGGCAGGTGCCGCTGCTGCTGCTTCCGCGTGCGCAGTTCGTTCTCATGTCGGCGACCCTCGGAGACGTCTCCGACATCGCCGCCGACCTCACGCGGCGGACGGGTCGCCCGACCGCCCGCATCACCGGCGTCGAACGGCCTGTTCCCCTGCACTTCTCCTACGTACGGGTGCCGGTGCACGAGACCGTCGAAGATCTGCTGAACACCGGCCAGGCGCCGATCTACATCGTGCACTTCTCCCAGGCCGCGGCGATGGAGCGGGCGCAGGCCCTCTCTTCGGTGCGGATCGTCTCGCGCGAGCAGCGCGACGAGATCGCCGATGCGATCGGCGGCTTCCGATTCACGACGGCTTTCGGCCGCACCCTCTCCCGCTACGTCCGCGCGGGCATCGGCGTGCACCACGCCGGCATGCTCCCCCGGTACCGGCGGCTCGTGGAGACCCTCGCCCAGCGCGGACTGCTCCGCGTCATCTGCGGCACCGACACCCTCGGCGTCGGCATCAATGTGCCGATCCGGACGGTGCTGCTGACGGCGCTCACCAAATTCGACGGACAGCGGATGCGGCAGCTCAGCGCCCGGGAGTTCCATCAGATCGCCGGCCGTGCGGGGCGCGCGGGCTATGACACTGCCGGAACCGTCGTGGTGATGGCGCCCGAGCACGAGATCGAGAACGCGGCCATGTTCGCGAAAGCGGCGGACGACCCCAAGAAGCTCCGCAAGATCGTCCGCAAAAAGGCGCCGCAGGGGTTCGTCAACTGGAGCGAGGCGTCCTTCGAAAGGCTGGAGACGGCCGAACCCGAGCCCCTCGTGCCGCAGCTGCAGCTCACGGCGGCGATGATGATCAACGTCATCGCCCGTGGCGGCGACGTGTTCGCCCACGTCCGGTCGCTCGTCTTCGACAACCACGAGCCCCGTGCGCGGCAGTACGAGCTGGCCCGGCGGGCGCTCGGGATCTTCCGGACGCTGGTGGCCGCGGGCGTGGTGGAGGTGGTCGATGCCGGAGCGGAAGCCCCGGGTATCCGCCTCACCGTCGATCTGCAGCCGAACTTCGCCCTCAATCAGCCGCTGTCGCCCTTCGCGCTCGCGGCCATCGAGCTGCTCGACCCCGAGGACGGACGCGATTCTGCGCAGAACTCCGCGAATCCGGGCCCGGCGTCCCCGGATGGGGCGGAATCCGGCTCGATCTCGCCGGATGCGAGGAGTTCCACCCGCGGAGTCGGCACGGGCCACTACGCGCTCGACGTGGTCAGCGTCATCGAGTCGACGCTCGACGACCCGCGACCCGTGCTGTCCCAGCAGCAGTTCCAGGCCCGGGGCGAAGCCGTGGCGGCGATGAAGCGCGAGGGCATCGAATACGAAGAACGCATGGAGGCGCTCGAGGAGGTCACCTATCCCAAGCCGCTCGAGGCGCTCCTGGCGCAGTCTTTCGAGGTCTTCGCGGCGAGCCAGCCGTGGGTGCGGGACTTCGAGCTGTCTCCGAAGTCGGTGGTCCGCGACATGTTCGAGCGGGCGCTGTCGTTCGCCGAGATGATCCAGGTGTATCAGCTCGCGCGCAGTGAGGGTCTCGTGCTGCGCTACCTGAGCGACGCGTTCCGGGCGATCCGGCAGACGGTTCCCACCGACGCCCAGACCGAAGAGCTGCTCGACATCATCGAATGGCTCGGCGAGCTCGTGCGCCAGGTCGACTCGAGTCTGGTCGACGAGTGGGAGAGCCTGATCAACCCGGCCGACGACCCCACCGCCCCGATCGTGCCGCCGGCGCCGCCGTCGGTGCTCACGAACCGGCGCGCGTTCCTGGTGCTGATCCGCAACGAGCTGTTCCGCCGGGTGCAGCTCGCGGCGCTCCAGCGCGACGACGCTCTCACCGAGCTCGACCCCGATGTCGACTGGCCGGCCGCCCTCGACGCCTACTACGACGAACACGACGAGCTGCTCACCGGCGGTGCCGCGCGGTCGCCGGCGCTCGTGAGCGTCGATGAGACGGATGCCGCGGCATCCGGTCTCTGGAATGTCGAGCAGACCCTCGACGACCCCGACGGAAACCACGACTGGCGCATCCGTGCGGTCGTCGACCTCGCGGCCTCGGAGGAGGTCGGCACGGCCGTGGTGCGTGTGACCGAGGTGCTGCGGCTCTAGCGCGGATCGCAAGATGGGCAGTTCTGATCATGCCACCGGTGTGCGGGACGACGACACTCGGTGTCGACCTCAGATCGGGGCCGGGAGCGAACGGAGTCGTCCAGATGTCTCACCACACGCCATCTCCAGCCCGCGATGCCGGGCCGACGCGCGGCATCCGCCGGGCTCGCGCCGTCGGACTGCTGTTCGTCGCCGGCGCGGCGCTCGCCGCCTGTGCTCCGGGCGCCTCACCGGCCGCCGTGAGCACGGCGCATTCGTTGCACGACGCGTCCGCGGCGGCCGAGTCGGATCTGCAGGCGGCGCGCGCCGCGACGGCGGACTTCGCCGATCTCGAGCTCGCGCAGGCCGCCGGATACGCGAGCACGATCGACGATCTGGGCTGCTTCCAAGACGAGGACAAGGGCGGGATGGGGCTGCACTACCTGGATGCCGCGCAACTGGATGACGTGCTCGACGTCGAGCGCCCGGAAGCGCTGGTCTACGAGCTCGACCCAGCGGGCGCGCCAGCCGCGCTCGTGGGTCTGGAGTTCATCGTGCCGGTCGACGCGTGGACCTCGGACGAACCGCCGACCCTCTTCGGAAACGAGCTGCACCGGCATTCGGTCCTGCCTCTGTGGGTGATACACGCGTGGGTGCACCGCGAGAATCCTGACGGGGTCCTCAGCGACTACAACCCCGACGTCGCCCTGTGCCCCGACGGAGTGCCGATCTTCGGCGTCGACCTCCCCAAGAGCGGCTGACGGTCGTCCCGGCGGCCGGCCGACGTCCGGCCGGGGAGGTCGGAGGCCCCGGCTACCCTGGACGGATGACCTCCCCCTTCGCCGGCGACCCGTACGCCGACCTCGCGTGGGACCCCGATGAGCTCGCTCCGCCGCCCGACGACTCCTGGGCCCCGCCCGCGGACGATGGATGGATGCCGCCGCCCGAGCGCGCGGGTGCCGGCCGGAGCACATCGCCCTCCCGTGGCTCGTCGGCCGCGGCATCCGTCCCGCCCGCCATCGGCGTCACGCCCTCCCGATACGCGACACCGCTGGAGGCGCTGCACACCGTCTTCGGCTACGACAGCTTCCGCGGCGACCAGGCCGAGGCCATCGACGCGATCACGGCCGGTGGCGATGCGATCGTGCTCATGCCCACCGGCGGTGGCAAGAGCCTGATCTATCAGGTGCCGGCGCTCGTGCGAGAGGGGACGGGACTCGTCGTGAGTCCGCTGATCGCCCTCATGCACGATCAGGTCGACGCTCTTCGCGCCAACGGCGTGCGCGCCGCCTACCTCAACTCGACGCAGCAGGCGGGCGAACGTGCGGAGGTCGAGCGCGCCTACCTCGCTGGCGAGCTCGACCTCATCTACGTGGCCCCCGAGCGTCTCTCGAGCGCCGCCACCCTGCGCCTCCTCCAACGCGGCACCCTGAGCCTGATCGCGATCGACGAGGCGCATTGCGTGTCGCAATGGGGCCATGACTTCCGTCCCGACTACCTCGCGCTCGGCGGGCTGGCCGAGTCTTTCCCCGGAGTGCCGCGCGTCGCCCTGACGGCGACCGCCACCGAGGCGACGCACGCCGAGATCGGGGAACGGCTGCGGATGCCGCGCGCGCGGCACTTCGTCGCCAGCTTCGACCGCCCGAACATCCAGTACCGCATCGCGCCCAAGGCCGAGGTGCGCCAGCAGCTTCTCGGCTTCATCCGCTCGCAGCCCGAGGGGTCGGCGGGCATCGTCTACGCGCTCAGCCGAAAGAGCGTCGAGCAGACGGCCGAATTCCTGCGGGGGAAGGGCCTCGACGCCCTGCCCTACCACGCGGGTCTCGACGCCGGCGTGCGCGCGGCCAACCAATCGAGGTTCCTCCGCGAGGACGGCGTGGTGATGGTCGCCACGATCGCCTTCGGCATGGGCATCGACAAGCCCGACGTGCGGTTCGTCGCGCACATCGACCTGCCGAAGTCGGTGGAGGGGTACTACCAGGAGACCGGTCGCGCCGGTCGCGACGGCGAACCGTCGATCGCCTGGATGGCCTACGGCCTCGGTGATGTGGTGCAGCAGCGTCGACTGATCGAGCGCGGCGACGGTGATCGGGCGCACCGCATCAGGCAGGGCCAGCACCTCGACGCGATGCTCGCGCTCTGTGAGACGACCGGATGCCGCCGCGTCGACCTGCTCGGTTACTTCGGGCAGCCCTCCACGCCCTGCGGCAATTGCGACACCTGCCTGGAAACGCCCGAGATCTGGGACGGTCTGATTCCCGCGCAGAAACTGCTGTCGACGATCGTCCGTCTGAAGCGCGAGCGCAACCAGGCCTTCGGCGCCGGTCAGCTGATCGACATCCTCCGCGGCAACCGCACCGAGCGCGTCCTGCAGCAGGGGCACGACAAGGTGGCGACCTTCGGCATCGGCGCCGACCTCAGCGAGCAGGACTGGCGGAGCGTCATCCGACAGTTGCTCGCCCGCCGTCTTCTCGTCGCGCAGGGGGAGTACGGCACGCTGGGTCTGTCCGAGCAGAGCGCGGGAGTGCTGTCCGGCTCGACCGCCGTGCCGCTGCGACGCGACACGATCGGCCGCGGCGGGTCGTCGTCGGGGTCGCGCGCCCGCAGGTCCGAGGCATCCGCAACCCTCGATGCGGGTGATCGCTCGGTCTTCGACGCGCTGCGCGCGTGGCGCTCCGAGACGGCGAAGGCGCAGGGCGTTCCCGCCTACATCGTGTTCGGCGATGCGACGCTGCGGGCGCTGGCCGAGGTGCGGCCGTCCACGGCGGCGCAGCTCGCGGGCATCAGCGGCATCGGCGAGAAGAAGCGCGAGGCCTACGGTGAGGCCGTCCTCTCGGTGATCGCCTCCGCCTGACGCGGCCGGCGACCGTCGGGGCGCGACAGGCCTCCCGTCGGGTCTCCGGCGTTCAGCCGGTTGCAGACGCGAGGTCGAGGCACGGCAGGATGGGGGGATGCCTCCTCCGCCGCCGCCGGGCCCGACGCCGCCGCCGCCGGGGCCGCCGGGTACGAAGGCGGTTCCCATCGTGGTGATGGGCGTCTCCGCGGCGGGGAAGACATCGGTCGCCAAGGCGATCGCGGCGGCGGGCGCCTTTCCGTTCGTCGATGCCGATGCCCTGCATCCCGCGGCGAACATCGCGAAGATGGCGCGCGGTGAGGCGCTGGAGGACGTGGACCGGTGGCCGTGGCTCGACGACGTGGCGCACGTCCTCGCCGACGGCGCGGAGGCCGGGGGAATCGTGGTGGCCTGCTCGGCGCTGCGCCGCCGCTACCGGGATCGCCTCAGAGCGGGGGCGCCCGGCACGGTGTTCGTCCACCTGACCGGTGCCCCCGAGTTGCTGGCGCAGCGGGCGGCCGCCCGCACAGGCCACTTCATGCCGCCGGCGCTGCTGCGGTCCCAACTCGACACCCTCGAAAACCTCGGAGCGGATGAGGCGGGCGTCGCCGTCGATGTCACGCCCTCCGTCGCCGATGTCGCGGCCACGGCGGTGACCTGGTTGGCCGGTCACGCGGCCGAACGCGTCAAGGACGGCGCCTGATCCAGGGTCGACCCGCGGGATGACGCAGGGGTGATCGAGGCTCCGAGGGATTCTTGAGGAGTCGGGTCGGGCTGACCCGGTGCATCGCGCGCCCTCCGACCGACCACATGTGGGGTGTGCACAACCTACCCGTCGGAGGCGGTCCGACCCTCTTGGAGGTATCGCCCAACCGGTTTCAGCGTTCGTTGTCGGACTCCTACCGTTGATGGTGTCTTCTTCTTTCTCTGACGAAAGGTCCCGACAATGGCCGACGCCGTCGTTCGCTCCCTCAAGCCCGCCATCAACCGGCGCACCCCCGCCGGTGGCGCCGCGCGCGCCCCGCATACCGCCGCCGAGGCATCCGACCCCCGCATCGACGTCGCGGACGTGACGGAGCGTCTGCTCGGCACCTGGGCCGACACGCGACGCGAAGCGCGGGAGATGATCAAGGACCCCGCCTTCTGGCGCGTCGACGGCCAGAGCATGTCCGAGCACCGGGAGCGGGTGCTCAGCCAGATGCACCTGCTCGTCGAGCAGGGCGGCGTGCACCGCGCGTTCCCGAAGGAGTACGGCGGAGCAGGCAACAACGGCGCGAACATCGCCGGCTTCACCGAGCTCGTCGCCGCTGACCCGAGCCTGCAGATCAAGGCGGGCGTGCAGTGGGGGCTGTTCGGCTCGGCCGTCCTGCAGCTCGGCACGAAGGAGCACCACGACAAGTGGCTGCCCGGCATCATGAGCCTCGAGATCCCCGGTGCGTTCGCGATGACCGAGACGGGACACGGCTCGGATGTCGCGGCCGCCGGCACCACGGCGACCTACGACCCCGAGACCGAGGAGTTCGTGATCCACACCCCGTTCCGCGCGGCGTGGAAGGACTACCTCGGCAACGCCGCGCTCCACGGCATCGCGGCCACGGTGTTCGCCCAGCTCATCACGAACGGCGTGAACCACGGCGTGCACTGCTTCTACGTGCCGCTCCGCGACGAGAACGGCGATTTCCTGCCCGGAGTCGGCGGCGAGGACGATGGCCTCAAGGGCGGTCTGAACGGCATCGACAACGGCCGGCTGCACTTCGACCACGTGCGCATCCCCCGCACGAACCTGCTGAACAAGTACGGAGACGTCGCCCCCGACGGCACGTACTCGAGCGAGATCTCGAGCCCTGGCCGTCGCTTCTTCACGATGCTCGGAACACTCGTGCAGGGTCGCGTGTCGCTCGATGGATCGGCAGCCTGGGCCTCGGCCCTGGGTCTCGACATCGCGATCACCTACGGCAACCAGCGACGGCAGTTCGACTCGGGTGCGGGCACGGACGAGGTCGTGCTGCTGGACTACGGCAAGCACCAGCGCCGGCTGCTGAGCCGCCTGGCCACGACGTACGCCACGATCTTCGCGCACGACGAGTTCCTCCAGAAGTTCGACGCGGTCTTCAGCGGCACGGCCGACACCGACCACGACCGTGAAGACCTCGAGACCCTCGCTGCCGCGCTCAAGCCGCTCTCGACCTGGCACGCGCTCGACACCCTCCAGGAGGCTCGCGAGGCCTGCGGCGGCTCGGGCTTCCTCGCCGAGAACCGCCTCGTCGGACTGCGCAGCGACCTCGACGTCTTCGTCACCTTCGAGGGGGACAACAACGTCCTGCTGCAGCTCGTCGGCAAGCGACTGCTGAGCGATTACGCCAAGCAGTTCCGGGGTGCGGATGCCGCGACCATCGCCAAGCTCGCCGTCGGCCAGACCGCGGGCAAGCTCTTCCACGGTGCCGGCCTCCGGCAGTTCGGGCAGTCCGTGTCGGACTTCGGTTCGACGGCGCGCTCGGTCGAACGCGGTCTGCGCGGCGACCAGCAGCACGAGCTGCTCGCCGGCCGGGTGCAGCAGATGGTGGCCGACATCGCGGGGCGTCTGCGTCCGGCGGCCAAGCTGTCGCCGGCCGAAGCGGCTGCGCTCTTCAATGCCAACCAGTCCGAGCTGATCGAGGCCGCGCGCGCCCATGGCGAACTGCTGCAGTGGGAAGCCTTCACGGATGCCGTCGCCAAAGTCACCGACGCGGGGACGAAGCATGTCCTCACCTGGCTCCGGGACCTCTTCGGTCTGGGCTTGATCGAGAAGCACCTCGCCTGGTACCTCATCAACGGACGGATGTCGGCGCAGCGCGCGGCCGCCGTGTCGAGCTACATCGATCGCCTCTGCCTGCGGCTGCGCCCGCACGCGCAGGACCTCGTGGACGCGTTCGGGTACGAGCCGGAGCATGTGCGCGCGGCCATCGCGTCGGGTGCCGAGCAGGCCCGTCAGGACGAGGCGCGCGCGTACTACGCCGCGCTGGCCGCCTCCGGCGAAGCCCCCGTCTCGGAGAAGTCGCTGAAGAAGAAGTAGCGCGCTCTGCAGCGAGGACGCCGAGGCTAGGGTGAGCGGATGACCGTGAGCCGTGACATCCGACTCGGCGACGACGGCATCCCGCGCTGCGCATGGGTCGGCGACGACCCCGAGTATCGGCGCTACCACGACGAGGAGTGGGGCCACGCGCTGCACGGCGACAGCGCCCTCTTCGAGAAGATGAGCCTGGAGGGCTTCCAAGCAGGGCTGTCGTGGATCACGATCCTGCGCAAGCGCCCTCGGTTCCGCGAGGTGTTCGCCGGCTTCGACCCCGACACGGTCGCGATGTTCGGCGACGACGACGTCGAGCGGCTGATGGGCGACGCGGGTATCGTCCGCAACCGCGCGAAGATCACGGCGGCGATCTCGAACGCCCGTCTCGTCGCCGAGATGCCGGACGGCGCCCTCGACGCGCTGCTCTGGTCGTTCGCTCCGGATGCCCCGGGCCCGCGTCCTTCGTCGTTCGCGGATGTGCCTGCGACCACCGCGGAGTCGACGGCGATGAGCAAGACGCTCCGCAAGCGCGGCTTCCGGTTCGTCGGGCCCACGACGATGTACGCGCTGATGCAGTCCGCCGGCATGGTCGACGACCACGTCGAGGGATGCTGGCGCGCCGCCCCCGGGGTCTGACCGCGCCCGACGTCGTGCACGGAGCGCCGTGCGAGCGAACGTCGCGGCCGGCGGGTTAGCCTGAGCGAGCCTCGCCCCGTCCGCGTGGTCTGCCGAGGAGTCACATGCCGTTCGCCGTCCGCGCCGCCCGCGCGCGTCGGATTCAGCTCGCGGCGTTCGCGGGCGTGGTCGGCGTGCTCGTTGCGGCGGTCGTGAGCCTGGATGCCGCCACGACGACTGCGCTCGACGAGGGGGCGGCGGCGATCGTCGCCGCCGCCGTCCCGCAGGCGCAGGGGGTCGCGCTGGACGCGCTGCTGGCGGCGGATCCTGATGCGCAGGATGCCTCGGTGACGGTCGCCGTCACCGAGGCGTTCGGGGCCGCATCCGTGACGGTGCGTCGAAGCGTCTGGGGAGAGGGTGTCACCGAGGACGGCGCTGCGGAGCGGCGGATGCTCGCCGATCCGCACGTCCCGGAGCTCTCGCGGCTGGTGGAGGGTGCGTGGCCGGGGACGGCGGACGAGGTCGCGGTGTCGGCCCGTGCAGCCGAACGCACGGGCGACGAGGTCGGGGGAGAGATCGTCCTCGACGGCGTGCCGGCGAAGATCTCGGGCATCTGGGAGCCCCTCGACCCCTCGGACCCCGCCTGGTTCGGAGAGCCGTCGGTGGGTTCCGGGCGAACCGGCGAAGCGATCGGTCCCGTGCTCGCCGCGGAGGAGCGGGTGGCGGCGCTCGGCCAGGTTCCCCGTGTTCGCTGGATCGTGACCCCGGCATCGCCGATCACGGCCGGGCTGCTGTCCGCTTACCAAGACGGCGCACAGCGGCTCGCGGGTGCTCGGGCCGCCCTCGACCCGGGGGGACGGCAGAGTCTGCGCATCGAAGGCGAGCTCGGCAGCACGATGGCGCGCGCGTCCGCGGCGGTGGCGGGCTCCCGGGCGATGCTCGCGGTCCCCCTCGCCGTTCTGCTCCTGGTGGGGGCGATCGTGCTCGGCGTGCTCGCCCGCACCCTCGCGCGCAGCCGCGACGACGAAAGACGCGTTCTGCTCGCGCGGGGTGCGTCGCCCGGTGCCCTCGTCGGCGTGATGATCGCGGAGACCTCGATCGTCAGCGTGGTCGGAGCGCTCGCCGGCGCGGCGGTCGGCCTGGCTGTGGCGGTGGCGGCGGGAGCCACAGGCGTCCTGGAATCGACGCCCGCGACCGTTCCGGGGATCGCCGTCGCGATCGCCCTCGCTGCGGTCGCGGTCGCGACGGCGTCGGCTGCGCCGGGGGTCGCGGTCGCCCGGTCTGCGAGAGCGGATGCGGGTCGACGCAGTGCGCTCGCCCTGCTGCTGCCTCTCGTCGCCGCGGTGGCCGTTTCGCTCCTGGCGAGCGCGCAGTTGCTCAGCGGCGGCCTGATCAGCGCGGGACGGCCCGATCCGCTCGCCGCATCGGCACCCGCCGCCACACTTCTCGCCGCGAGCCTCCTCATCACCGTCGGCGCGCTGCCCGTTGCGACACTGGCCGAGCGGGCGGCGCGCCGCACTCGCGGGCTCGCGGGCGTGCTCGCGATGCGTCGACTCGCCCGACAGGCGGGCCCGCTCACGGCCGGCGTCCTCAGTCTCGCGCTGCTGGCGTCGTCGGGTGTCTTCGCCTCGGTTCTTTCGGCACGTGTCGCGGACGCGCAGCAGGGCGGGGTGACACGCCTGCTGGGTGCGGACGTGCGTGCCGTCTTCGACATCCCCACCACGATCGACGAGCGACACGCCGGGGTCGACGCCGACACGGTGGAAGGCCTCCCCGGCGTCGACTCCGCGTTCGCCGTGCTCACACGTCGGGCCGCACTCGGATCGCTCGACGTCGCGCTGGTGGCGGCACCCGCGGCGTTGCTGGAGGCCTCGTCGACGACGGGCGGCGCTTCCGGCGTCGGTGGGCTGATCGTCGGCACGACGCCGCCGCTCCGAGGCGGATCGCTGGCGGTGGACGTCGCGGCCCGGGGGTCCGTCCCCGGTACGACCGTGACGGTCGTCGCCTGGGTCACGGACGGCGACGGTGCCGTCCGACGCGTCGACCTCGGCGCCGTCGCGACCGCCGGCAGGGCGGCGACGGGCGCCGCCGCGCAGACGGTGACGGCGGACGTCGGTGAGGGTTCACGCCTGAGTGCACTCGAGGTGTCGGCGGTGTTCCCCGACGACGACGCCGCCGGCAACGTCCCCGAGGCCCGGATGACCCTGGCTGCACGCGACGCCGAGGGCGAGCTGACGCTCCCCGAGGACGAGGTCACGCTGAACCGCAGGCAGCAGAGCTTTCGAATCCCGACCGTGACCGGGCTGCCGGAGGCCCTACCCGTCGTGCTCACCTCCCAGCTGGCCGACCGACTCGCGGTGCAGGACGGCGCCGAGCTGGCTCTCCGGGTGGGCTCGATCACTCCGCCCATCGCCGTGGAGGTCGATGCGATCGTGCCCGCTCTCCCCGGGGTGGGAGGGGAGGACGGGATCGCCGTGGACCTCGCCGCCTTCGAGTCGCGCGCGATCGAGCTGGGCGGTTCGGTACTCACGGCGAACGAGCTGTGGATCGACAGCTCCGCCACAGACCTGGCCGCGGCATCCGTTCGGTCTGTGGCTGTCGACCCCGTCCGGCCCGAGACGGCGGCCTCCGTCGGCACCGCGGCTGTCACCGCGCCCACCATCGGGCTGCTCGCGGCCGGCGTCGGCGTGGTCGCGGTGCTCGCGGCCCTGGCGTTCAGCGTCGTGGCGGCGTCCGCGTCGCGGCGTCGGCGGGCGGAGTTCGTGCCCCTGAGGTCGTTCGGCTTCTCACCCGCGCTTCAGCGCAGGACGTCCGTCGTCGAGGCCGGGCTCGCGATCGGCTACGGGCTGATCGCCGGTGCGCTCGCCGGGGCAGTCGCCGCCGAGCTGCTGGTGCCGGCGCTCATCGCGGGACTGCCGGGGGCCGCATCATGACGGTGTCGCGTCGATTACGCCGGCAGTCCGCCCGCACCACGTCGGGCGCCGCGTTGGCGCTGGCCGCCGCCTCGACCGCACCGGCGATCTCGATGTTCATCGTGATCCTCGTCGCCCTCGTGTCCTACGCCGGCGCAGCCGGACCTCTGCTCCTCCAGGAGGCGAGGACCGGCACCGTGCGGGCGGCGATCGACGATGTCGCGCCTGCGGAACGCGACCTGACCGCCTCCACCCGGGGTATCGCGACACCGGGACCCGCCTCGGGAAGCGCCGAGTCCGTCCCGTCAGGCGCCGCGTCCGCGCCGCCCGAGGCCGCGTTCGACCTCCCGTCCGAGCTGGCGCCCGTCTGGGGGGCGCCGCTCGAGCAGCTCGCGCAGACGCGCGCCGCTCTTCCCGAAGACCTGCGGGGGGTGCTCGACCCGCCCCGCCTGGTCGTCGCACTCGACAACATCGCGGCGGTCCCGCCCGCGGGCGCAGCGCGCCCCGCGAACCGCGTGATGCTGACATTCGACCCCGACTCGCCACGCAGGACCCGGTTCGTCGAGGGCGTCGCCCCCGACACCACCGCGCCATCGATCACCCCCGACGAGACGGCGTCCGGCGTCGTCGACGCCTTCTCGATCGGTCTGTCCCGCGTGGCCGCAGCCGATCTCGCGTGGCCGGTGGGCGAGAGCCGCACGATGGGCTATCCCCGCGGTATCGCCTTCAAGGTCACGCTCAGCGGGATCTTCGAAGCGGCCGACCCGGACGACCGGGAGTGGGACCATGTGCCGACGGGGCTGAATCCCGATGTCGTGTACGACGGTTCCGGCAGCGCAACGTACTACGCCACGGCGTACGCGTCACCCGGTCGGCTCTCGGACGCACTCGTGGTGCCGGACTCGGCGGCCAGCGTCGCCTGGCTCCCGCTCGCGGTCGACCGCGAGCAGGGAGCCACGGCCGCATCCGTCGCCGCGCAGCTGCGCGGGTTCGCAAGTACTCAGGTGCCGTTCGCGGTCGTCGTCGAGCGACAGCAGCCGACCGGACTGGCGTTCCGCAGCTCGTCGGCGAACGCGATCGACGCGGGCATCGGGCGGGCGGACGCGATGACCGCGGTCGTCTCCCTCGTCGCGGTAGGACCGGTCGCCGTGGCGATCGTGGCGCTCGCCCTCACGGGTCGCATGCTCTCCACGCGTCGCGTGGGGTCGGTGCGGCTGGCCCGCGCGCGCGGCGGCTCGATGCCCCGTCTGGCCGTGCTCCTGGCCATCGAGGGGCTGATCCTCGGCGGCATCGGAGCGACGATCGGATGCCTCGCGGCGGCGGTGGCGCCCGGCTGGGGCGGTGCCGCGTCTGTGGTGATCCCGTTGCTCGTCGCGCTCACCCCCGCGGTCGTCGTGCCCGTCCTCACGGTGCATGCCGCAGCGCAGACCGCCCGGTCCGACCTCGGCGTCCCCGCAACCGCCGATGCCCGACGACGACTGGTGGCCGAGGCATCCGTCCTCGTCGGCGCGGCGGTGGTCGTGTGGCTCGTGGCCACCCGCGCGACGTCGGATGGCGTCGATCCCGTCCTGACCATGCTGCCTCTCGCCCTGGCCGCTGCCGGTTGCGTCTTCGCGCTGCGTCTCGTGCCGCTCGTGCTGTCGGTCATCGAGCGGGGCGCGCCGTCGCGGAGCGGCCTCGTCGGCCTGCTCGGGCCCGCGCGGGCCCGACGCGACCCCGCCGTCCGCGCGGCGCCGGTGCTGGCCGTGGTGGTCGGGATCGCGATCGCGCTGTTCGCCGTGGCCTTCTCCGAGACGGTGCGCACGGGCATCCACACCTCGGCGCAGGCGCAGGTGGGCGCCGACGTCAGACTCACCGCGCCCTATCTGCCGCAGGACCAGCTCGAGCGCCTCGCGGGTCTCGACGGCGTGGAGGCGACCGCGCCGGTGTACTTCGATCAACGGGTGGACGGCGAGGTCGGCGGCCAGCGCGTGCCGCTGGTCGTCTACGTCATGGACGTCGAGCAGCTCGCCGCGGTGCAGGCGGGACTGCCCACCGCGATCGCACTGCCCGCGACGCTGCGCGATCGGGCGGGCGACGCGGTACCGGTCGTGGCGTCGCGAGCGCTCGCGAGCAGGATCGGGTCGTCGACGCTGGAGATCGACGGCACGGTCGTCGACGTCGTATCGGAGGCGCCGACGGTGTCTCCGTTCGGCGGCGCGGAGTCATGGGTGCTCGTCGACCGCGCGAACGCCGAGCGCCTCGTCCGTGACCGGTTCGCCCCGTCGGTGGTGCTGGTGGACGTCGCGACATCGGCCTCCGCAGAAGAAATCGCCGAGGCAGCCCGCGCCGTCGCCGGGCCGGAGGCGTCCACCACGACGCCGACCGATGTGCGGGACCGACTCCGCGACGACCCCGCCCTGATCGCCGTCGAGACGGGGCTCGTGGCATCCGTCATCGCGGTCGCCCTGCTGCTGGGCTTCGCGGTCGGCATGACCCTCGTGCTGGGGGCAGCTGCGCGTGGGCGGATGCTCGCGCTGCTGGGTGCGCTCGGGTACCCGCGTCGACGCGAGCTGCCGCTCGTCGCCTGGGAGGTCGGACCCGCCCTCCTCCTCGCGCTCCCCGTCGGGGTCGGGGTCGGGCTGGTGATGCCCTACCTCGTGCTGCCCTCGCTCGATCTGTCGCGCTTCATCGGCGCTGCGGAGCAGCCCGCGGTCCACATCGGCGGCTGGCTGTCGCCGGTCGTGATCGGGGCCTTCCTGATCGTGGCCGTGGTGGCGGTCGCGTTGGCGACCGCCGCGGCATCGCGGGTGTCGGCAGCGACCACGCTGCGCTCGATCGACGAGGAGGGTTCGCCGTGATCAGCACGTCGACCGAGAGGATGTCAGCATGACCATCGCGACCGAGAGCGATCCGGATGTGGAGTGCGAGGGACTCGTGCGCATCTTCACCGCGCAGGGTGTGGAGGTGCAGGCGCTGCAGGGGCTCGAGCTGACGATCGGGCGCGGCGAACTGGTCGCGCTGGTGGGCGCGTCAGGGTCGGGCAAGTCGACCCTGCTCGGCATCCTGGCCGGCCTGGACGTGCCGACCGCCGGCACCGCGAGGGTCGCGGGCCACGACCTCGTGACCATGAAGGGTCGGGAGCGGGTCGACTACCGGCGCCGCAGCGTCGGCTTCGTGTGGCAGCAGTCGGGCCGCAATCTCCTGCCCTACCTCAGCGCGCGGGAGAACATCGCGATGGCGCACGCGGTGGCGGGGGTCGTGCCGCGTCATCGCCGCGCCGCCCTCACCGGCGACCTCCTCGGCCAGCTCGATGTCGCGCACATCGCGGACAGGCGACCGGATCAGCTGTCGGGCGGGCAGAAGCAGCGCGTGGCGATCGCGGTGGCGCTCGCCAATGAACCCCGGGTGCTTCTGGCCGATGAGCCCACGGGAGAGCTTGATGAGGCGACGAGCGCAGAGGTGCTGGCCGCGCTCGAAGCGGCGAACCGGCAGCGCGGTGTCACCACCCTGATCGTCACTCACGACGCCGCCGTGACCGAGCACGTCGATCGCACAGTGCGCATCCGCGACGGGCGGACGGCCACCGAGACGTTCCGGAGCACGCAGACGGATGCCGCCGGTCGCAGCATCCGTGTCGCAGAGGAATTCGCGGTCCTCGATCGCTCCGGCCGGATGCAGCTGCCCGCGGACTTCGTCAGCGCGCTGTCGTTGCGCGAACGCGTGCGCCTGTCGCTCGAGTCCGACCGCATCGAGGTGCGTCCCGGGGCGGGCGCGGACCGTTCGAGGGACGACCGGGAACCCGGGCACGGGGACGGGCCTGCGCAGACGCCGGAGGGAAGTCGATGAGTGCTGCGCTGCGGGCCACGGGGGTATCACGGGTCTTCCGCACGCCGGCAGGGGACGTGACGGCGGTGCGCGAAGTGGATCTCGAGGTGCAGCCAGGCGAGCTCGTCGCCCTGCGGGGGCGTTCCGGATCGGGCAAGACGACACTGCTGACGATGCTGGGAGGGCTCGACGTCCCGACGACGGGACGCATCGAGGTGAGCGGTCACGACCTGTCGGATCCCCGCACGGATGTCGCGTCCCTGCTCGGTACCGAGGTCGCCTCCGTGTTCCAGGCGTTCGGGCTGATCCCCATCCTCTCCGCCGCGGAGAACGTCGAGGTCCCGCTGCGCATCCGGCGGCTGGACCCGCGGGAGCGCGCTCGCCGGGTCGCCGACGCACTCGACGCGGTGGGACTGACCGATCACGCCGCCCAGCGCCCCGGCGAACTCTCCGGCGGCCAGCAGCAGCGGGTCGGCATCGCGCGGGCGCTCGTCGCCGACCCTGCCGTGCTGCTGGCCGATGAGCCGACCGGCCAGCTCGACTCCGAGACCGGCGCGCAGATCATGGAGCTGATCGCGCGCGTCGCACACGAGCGCGGCACCGCGACCATCGTCGCGACGCACGACCCCGCCATGCTCGCCCGCGCCGACCGGGTGCTCGAGATGCACGACGGCCGCTTGGTGCCGGTCGCTTCCGTCTGACCGCGGGCCCCCCAGATGTCGGTGCCTTCGGGCACACTGGGGTGGACTACTCGGGAGGCCCGCATGACCGCTACCGACGCCGCGACGCCGGCCGCAGCATCCGTCCCCGCGACCGCTGACGCGCACGAGGTCATCCGCGTCGTCGGCGCGAGGGAGAACAACCTAAAGGACGTCAGCGTCGAGATCCCCAAGCGCCGGTTGACCGTCTTCACGGGAGTGAGCGGGTCGGGCAAGTCCTCGCTCGTCTTCGGCACGATCGCGGCCGAATCGCAGCGGCTGATCAACGAGACGTATCCCTCCTTCGTGCAGCAGTTCATGGGCACCCCGCAGCGGCCCGACGTCGATGCGCTCGAGAACATCAGCCCGGCGATCCTGGTCGACCAGGAGCGCATGGGTGCGAACGCGCGCTCGACCGTCGGAACGGCCACCGACGTGCACGCGATGCTGCGCATCCTCTTCAGTCGCCTGGGCACTCCGCATATCGGCTCGTCGCAGGCGTTCTCCTTCAACGTGCCGTCGGTGAGCGGCGCGGGCGCGATCACCAAGGCCGGCGGGGCGAAGGAACGGCGGGAGTTCAGCATCACGGGCGGTATGTGCCCGCGCTGCGAAGGACTCGGCGAAGCGAGCGATGTCGACCTCGACGAGCTCTTCGACAGCAGCAAGTCTCTCGCCGACGGGGCGCTCACGATTCCGGGGTACAACGTGGACGGGTGGATGGTGCGCGCGTTCACCGAGTCGGGGTTCCTCGACGCGCAGAAGCCGATCAAGGACTACACCCCGCAGGAGCGCGCCGACTTCCTCTACAAGGAGCCGACGAAGGTTCGCATCCAGAACATCAACATGACGTACGAGGGGCTGATCCCGAAGATCACGGCGAGCTTCCTCAAGAAGGACCGTGACGCGCTGCAGCCCCATGTCCGCGCATTCCTCGACCGCGCCGTCAAGTTCACTGCCTGCCCCGAGTGCGAGGGCACCAGGCTGAGCGCTCCGGCACGCTCGTCGAAGATCGGGGGAGTGAGCATCGCGGATGCCGCGGCCATGCAGATCTCCGATCTGGCGGTGTGGCTGCGCACGATAGACGACCCCTCGGTGGCTCCGCTCATGACCGGGCTGAGGGAGACCATCGACTCGTTCGTCGAGATCGGCCTCGGCTACCTCTCGCTGGACCGGGCGAGCGGAACCCTCTCGGGCGGGGAGGCGCAGCGCACCAAGATGATCCGCCACCTCGGATCGAGCCTGACCGACATCGCCTATGTGTTCGACGAGCCCACGGCGGGCCTGCATCCCCACGACATCCAGCGCATGAACGAGCTTCTCCGGCAGCTGCGCGACAAGGGCAACACCGTGCTCGTCGTCGAGCACAAGCCCGAGGTGATCGAGATCGCCGATCATGTCGTCGACCTCGGGCCGGGAGCGGGCAGAGCGGGAGGCGAGATCCAGTACACGGGGGATGTCGCGGGCCTGCGCGCCTCGGGCACGCTGACCGGCCGCCACCTCGACCATCGGGCCCGCCTCAAGCCCGCCACGCGCACAGCCACCGGGGCGCTCGAGATCCGCGGTGCCACGCAGCACAACCTCCAGAGCGTCGACGTCGACGTGCCGCTGGGGGTGCTGACGGTCGTCACGGGGGTCGCCGGCTCGGGCAAGTCGTCGCTCATCCACGGCAACGTTCCCTCCTTCGACGAGGTGGTGGTCGTCGACCAATCAGCGATCAAGGGGTCCAGACGCAGCAGTCCCGCGACCTACACGGGGCTCCTCGACGCGATCAGGGCGTCGTTCGCGAAGGCGAACGGCGTGAAGCCGTCGCTGTTCAGCGCGAACTCCGAGGGCGCGTGCCCGGCGTGCAAGGGGCTCGGCGTGATCATCACCGAGCTGGGGTTCGCCTCATCGGTCGAGACCCCGTGCGAGATGTGCGGCACCACCGGGTTCAGCGACGAGGTGCTGGAGCACCGACTGGCCGGGAAGAACATCGCCGAGGTGCTCGCGATGTCGGTGGCCGAGGCATCCGAGTTCTTCGCCTCCGTCAGTGCGAAGGGGCCGGCCCAGACCACCCTCGCGCGCATGATCGATGTCGGCATCGGCTACATCACCCTCGGGCAGGCGCTGAACACGCTGTCGGGGGGAGAGCGTCAGCGGCTGAAGCTCGCCATCTCGATGGCCAAGAAGGGCGCGATCTACGTCCTCGACGAGCCGACGACCGGCCTGCACCTCGCCGACGTCGACAATCTGCTGGGGATGCTCGACCGGCTCGTCGAGGCGGGCAACAGTGTGATCGTCATCGAGCACCATCAAGCCGTGATGGCGCACGCCGACTGGATCATCGACCTCGGCCCGGGGGCAGGGCGCGACGGCGGTCGAATCGTCTTCGAGGGGACGCCCGCCGACCTCGTCGAGAGCGGCGACACCCTCACGGCGACGCATCTGCGCGCGTACGTCGCTCAGTAGCCCCGCAGCCGGGTCAGGCGCGGTTCGCGTACGGGTAGTCCGACTCCCTGTTCTGGAACTGCAGGATCGCCTCGTTGCGGACATGCCCGTTGTCGATCTCGATCGCGCGGCGGATCGTGTCGGATTCGGCCCACGCCGTCGGCCCCTCCATCACGGTGCGCAGGAACGGCGTGAGAGCGCTGCTGATCTCCCATGTCGCGGAGTTCCACAGCACAGACGGGCTGTGATCGACCGCGTAGTAATTCGTGTTCTCGCCCACGGTGATCATGGGCTCGGCGAAGGAGGTCGGTCGCGCCCACTCGAACCCCATACCCTCGTCGATCGACACGTCGACGATCAGGCTGCCCGGACGGAAGGCCGAAAGGTCTTCGGTGCGCAGGTAGGTGAGGGGGGCATTCGGGTCCTGCAGGGTGCAGTTCACGACGATGTCGTGGGCGGCGAGGAACGGAGCCAGCGGCACAGGGCCATCCGCCGTGTTCACGGTGCTGTCGAACGGGGCGTCGGGATTGTGCTCGAACCGGATGATGTCGATCGAGGGGATCGGCGAGCCGACCGCGGCGGTGTCGCGGTTGGTCAGGACGCGCACGTCGTGGATGCCGTGCGCGTTCAGCAGCGTCACCGCACCGCGGGCGGTCGCGCCGAACCCGATGACCACGGCATTCAGGCGCCGTCCGTAGTCGCCGGTCGAGCCGCACAGCTGCAGGGCGTGCAGTACCGAGCAGTACCCGGCGATCTCGTTGTTCTTGTGGAAGACGTGCAGCCCGAAGCCGCCGTCGCTCTTCCAGTGGTTCATCGCCTCCCACGCGATCAGCGTGAGGTTCTTGTCGATCGCGTGCTGCGTCATCGCGCGGTCCTGCACGCAGTGCGGCCATCCCCACAGCACCTGCCCGTCGCGCAGATCGGCGAGGTCGGAGGCGAGCGGCTTCGGCAGCACCACGACGTCGGCCCCGGCGATGATCTCGTCCCGCGAGGCGACGGCGCCCACCCAGGGCGCAAGCTCGTCGTCCGTGAGGCCGAAGCGCAGCCCGTAGCCGGTCTCGAGCATGATGTTCGCGCGCAGATCCTCGTCGATGCCCTCGAAGTGCGCGGGGTGGATGGGCAGCCGCTTTTCGTCGGCCTTCCGGGAGGTCGCCATCACGCCGAGGCGCAGGAGCGGGGATGCAGTCGTGTTCACGGGGTCTCCATCGCTCAGCGGCCGGCGTCGTAGAGGTGACGGCCGCCGTGTCCGAGCACCTTGATCATGACGCCGCGGCGACGAAGCTCGGCGACCGTCCGCGTCTCCTCGTCGATGTCACGACCCAGGGCATGAACGTTCGCCACGACGAGCACATCGCCCGCGCGGAGCGTTCCGAACAGACGGGCCAGTCGCGTCTCCCAGTTCTCCATCGTCTCGGGCGCCGGATGCCGGAACCCGTCGATGGGGACGCCGAAACGCGTCAGCTCGGTGCGCTGCTGGGTGACGGACGGCATGTCATCGCGTGTGACGACCAGGCCGACCAGGCGTGATCCTGCCGGTCTGGCCAGCCACCAGTCGCGGTCACGCTGCAATTCGGTGAAGCACTCCGGGCACTCGGCGGCGGGGTGCACGACGGGGGTGGGGCTCGTCAGGTCGGTGACATCGGCCAACGGGCACCTCCTTCGTGTTCCGGGTGACTCCATTCTGCCCTGATCGCCGGACGCCGGGTGTCAGTCGTCCCCGCCGAGCCGTAGTCGCAGGCTGATCTCGTCGGCGTCGAGTTCGGCCAGAGCGTGGCGGAGGGCGGCCGTGCTGTAGATGCCGTCCGACGAGAGGTCGTTCAGGCGGGCCCGCATCGCGCCGAGCATGGCGAGACGCAGCTCCGACATGTCGGCGGCCAGCGTCGAGGTCTCGTCGTTCTCGGAACGGGTGAGCCGTTCCGCCACCCGCTCGATCAGCGCCGGGGGGAACTCCGAGCCGTCCCGCCGCGTCAGCTGGGCGCTGGCGAGAGCGGATGCCGCGGCCTCCTGCAGCTCGTCATCGAGGGCGTCCTCCTCCTCGTCCGACAGGCCCGTCTCGCCGGCGCCGACGAGTCCCACGCGTTTGGCCACCCCCGGCAGCGTGAACCCCTGGATCATCAGGCTTCCGACGGCGACCAGGAACGCGACGAACACCAGCAGGGGGCGCTCGGGCGTATCCCGGGGCAGCGTCTGCGCGGCGGCAAGGGTCACGACGCCGCGCATGCCGCCCCAGACGATGATCGTCCCGTGCCGCCAGCCCAGCGGCGACGCCTGGTAGTAGTCGATGTCCGCCAGCGAGCGGGTGATCCGCGTGCGCATGCGCGCCAGCCAGCGCTCGCGGCGCTCGGGTTCCCGGAGCAGGCGCCGGCGACCGCCGGTCATCATCCGACGTCGGCGGCGCACCATGCGGGCGCGCTCGCGTTCCGACAGCTCGCGGGTCGGCGGGGCCGGCCGGGGCGGCCGGGGCGCAGAAGACGGCGCTCCCGGCATCGCGTCCGCCCGTGTGATCCGCTCCTTGAACGCTTCGAGATTCTCCCGCTCCTTGTCGCGGGCGCGACGGCTCTGCAACCGGATCAGGACGGAGACGTACGCGGCCCGAACGAGCAGGATGATGCCGAGAGCCGCCGCCGCCAGCCACAGCGCGTGGCCGATGCCCTGATGATCTCGCTGGTTCTGGGTCACGATGTCTTCGAGCTCGAGCCCCATCAGCAGGAACACGGAGCCCTCGAGCACCAGCTCGACGGTGCGCCAGTTCAGCTCGTCCGACATGCGCTGCTCGGGCGTGAAGAACCGAGCCGCCCCCTGCCCCGTGACGATGCCCGCGACCACCGCGGCCACGAGCCCGGAGCCGCCGAGGGCTTCGGTGGGGAGATAGGCGACGAACGGCACCGCGAAGCTCAGCGCGGTGTTGGCTGCCGAATGCGACACCCAGAGACGCACGCGCAGGTTGAGGGCGCCGATGACCGCCCCGATGACGATCGCGATGACGATGCCCCAGACGAAGGAGCCGATGGCCTCGCCCCACGAGACCGAGCCGGCGACGAACGCGGCCACGGCCGTGCGCAGCAGGACGAGGGAGGTCGCGTCGTTCAGCAGGCTCTCGCCCTCGAGCATCGTGATGACGCGCCCGGACAGGCCGACACGTTTGGCGATGGACGTGGCCACGGCGTCGGTGGGGCTGAGGATCGCGCCCAGGCCGATCGCCAGCGGCAGGCCGAGGGTCGGGATCACGAGGTAGAAGAAGCCCCCCAGCACGACCGCGCTCACCAGCACGAGCAGCACGCTGAGCCCGGCGATGGGGCGGAAGTCGCGCCGGAACTCGATGGCCGGCAGCGATACCGCCGCCGAGTACAGCAGGGGAGGCAGGACTCCGACCAGGATGATCTCGGGATCGAGCTTCACTTCGGGGATGAACGGCAGCAGGCTCACGATCGCGCCGATGGCCACGAGCATGAGCGGACCCGCGATCCCGAGCCGGGGGGCGATCGCGCTCGTCAGAGCGACGACGATCACCCCCAGGATGACGACGATCAGCGGGTCGAGCATGTCAGAGCAGCCCGAGCTCGCGAACGGCGTCGCGCTCGGCGGCCAGTTCCGCGACCGATGCGTCGATGCGGGCGCGGGCCCGGGCGTCGACGTCGAGGCCCTCGACGATGCGGTAGGCGCCGTCCTCCGCCGTCACGGGGAACGAGCACACCAGCCCCTCCGGCACGCCGTACTCTCCGCGCGAGATCAGCGCGGCCGACGTCCAGCCGGTCCCGGTGCCGAGAATCCAGTCGTGCACGTGCTCGATCGCCGCGTTCGCAGCCGATGCGACCGACGACGAGCCGCGCACCTCGATGATCTCCGCCCCGCGCCGGGCGACCCTCGGGATGAACGTGCCGTCGAGCCAGGCGGCGACGGCCGCCGCGGAGCCGAAACGCTCGGCGAGGGCATCCGCCACCGGACGCCCGGCGACCGTCGCGTGGGTGACGTCCGGAAACTGCGACGCCGAATGGTTGCCCCAGATCGTGACGCCGGCGAGGTCTCGGACGGGCGCCTCGAGGGCGGAGGCCAGCTGTCCGAGCGCGCGATTGTGGTCGAGGCGCGTCAGCGCGGTGAATCGATCCGGCGCGATGTCAGGGGCGGATGCTGCGGCGATGAGCGCGTTCGTGTTCGCAGGGTTGCCCACCACGACGATGCGCACGTCTGCGGCCGCGTTCTCTCCGATCGCGGCGCCCTGGGGTCCGAAGATCCCTGCGTTGGCGGCGAGCAGATCGGCACGCTCCATCCCCGGCCCGCGTGGCCGAGCCCCCACCAGCAGACCGATGTGGCAGGCCTCGAACGCGGTCGCAGGGTCGGTCGTGACCTCGACATCGCGCAGCAGGGGGAACGCGCCGTCCTGCAGTTCGAGGGCTGCGCCCTCGGCCGAGCGCACGCCCTGCTCGATCTCGAGCAGCCGCAGACGCACGGGCCGGTCGGCCCCCAGCATCCCCCCGGCGGCGATGCGGAACATGAGGGCGTAGCCGATCTGTCCGCCGGCTCCGGTGATGGTCACGGTCGTGGCACGCGGTTCCATGCCCCGAGCCTATTGCCGGGCCGTCGGCGGCGCTGGCCCGCTCAGGGCGTGCATCGCTCCGCCCGAGCGCATCCCCAGTACGGTGTCCACATGACCTTCAACGACAACGCAAAGGTCGGCCGCACCACTGCGCGTCGTCGGGGCCGCGGTGTCGCCATCGCGGGCGGCGGCATCGCGGGCGTCGGCGCCATCGCGGTGCTGCTCATCAGCCTGTTCACCGGGCAGGACCTCAGCGGTCTCCTCGGCGGCGGCGCCGCGCAGCCCGCGGGCGGTGACAGCGGCAGCGAGATCGCGAACTGCGAGACGGGCGCCCAGGCCAACACGAACGACGACTGTCGTCTGGTGTTCGCCGCGACCGTCATCGACGAGTACTGGGAGACGAACGTCGAGGGCTACCGGCCGCCGCAGCTGATCATCGTCGACGGGTCGACCTCGACGCAGTGCGGCACCGCCTCCAACGCGACGGGACCGTTCTACTGCCCGCCGGAGGAGACGGTGTACGTCGACCCGACCTTCTTCGGCCTGCTGCGTTCGCAGTTCGATGCGACGGCGGGCCCACTCGCCCAGCTGTACGTGCTGGCGCACGAGTACGGCCACCACGTACAGCAGATCACGGGCGTCATGAACGACCACCCCGACAACGGCACCGGCCCCGACAGCAACGGGGTGCGCACCGAACTGCAGGCCGACTGCTTCGCCGGCGCCTGGGTGGCGTACGCCCCCGACATCGTCGACGACAGCGGCACGCCGTTCCTGCAGACGCCGACGCCCCCGCAGATCGATGACGCGCTCAATGCCGCGGCATCCGTCGGCGACGACCACATCCAGCAGGAATCGGGCGGAGCGGTCAACCCCGAGAGCTGGACGCACGGATCGAGCGAGCAGCGCCAGCGCTGGTTCACGACGGGCTTCGACGGCGGCCCGAACGCCTGCGACACCTTCAGCGTCCCGGCGAGCGGACTGTGATGCAGGTGTCGGGACTCGATTCGCTCTACCCGCCCATCGAGCCGTACGAGACCGGCGAGCTGCTGGTGGGCGACGGCAACCGGATGTACTGGGAGCAGAGCGGCAACCCCCAAGGCAAGCCGGTCGTCTTCCTCCACGGCGGGCCCGGATCGGGCTCGTCCCCGTGGCATCGCCGCTTCTTCGACCCCGAGCGCTACCGGATCGTGATGCTCGACCAGCGCGGATGCGGGCGGAGCACCCCGCACGTGAGCGCTGCCGACGCCGACCTGCGCTTCAACACGACGTGGCATCTCGTCGCCGACATCGAACTGCTGCGCCGCAACATCGGCATCGACCGATGGCAGGTCTTCGGCGGCTCGTGGGGGAGCGCCCTCGCGCTCGCGTACGCCCAGACGCACCCCGGCGCGGTGTCGGAGCTCGTGCTGCGGGGCATCTTCACCCTCCGGCGGCACGAGCTCGAGTGGTTCTACGAGGGTGGGGCATCGTCGATCTTCCCCGATCTGTGGGAGCAGTTCACCGCTCCGATCCCGGTGCTCGAGCGGTCCCACCTCATCGAGGCCTACCACCGCCGGCTGATCGACCCAGACCCCGCGGTGCATGGTCCAGCCGCGATGGCCTGGACGACGTGGGAGGCCTCGACCCTGACCCTGCGACCCGACCCGAACCTCGTGGCGTCGATGACGGATCCCGACGCCGCCACCGCGTTCGCCCGCATCGAGAACCACTACTTCATGCACGAGGGCTGGTTCACCGAGGGGCAGCTGATCGCGAACGTCGGCATCATCCGCGACATTCCGGCCGTGATCGTGCAGGGGCGGTACGACGCCTGCACGCCCATCATGACCGCGTGGGACCTGCATCGGGCGTGGCCCGAGGCCGACCTCGTGGTGGTGCCGGATGCCGGGCATTCGGCCTCGGAGCCGGGAATCGCCGCCGCCCTTCGCGCCGCGACCGATCGGTTCGCCGGGGCCTGAGCAGCCGCGGGTCACCTCGACGAGCTACGACCACGGAGCAGGTCGGCGGCGACCTCCCCGATCACGATCGCCGGCGCGTTGGTGTGGCCGCGGATGAGGTTCGGCATGACCGACGCGTCCGCGACGCGCAGTCCGCTGACGCCACGCACGCGCAGTGCGGGGTCGACGACGGACGAGGAATCCGTTCCCATCCGGGCCGTGCCGACCGGGTGGTACAGGGTGTGGGAGTAACGGCGCATGGCCAGTTCGGCCCGCTCGACGGGCGTCATGTGCTCGCCGCCGGCGGGCTGTATCCACCCTCCGGTGGTCACGGTGCGCATCGCGTCGGTGTCGATGAGCTCCTCGCACGCCGCGAGCCCCGCGCGCAGCGTCTCGGCATCGATGCCGTCGGCGTCGCTCAGGTAGCCGGGATCGATGAGGGGTTTGTCGCGCGGGTCGGTCGAGGCGAGCCTGATGGTGCCGCGACTGCGCGGGCGCAGGAGGATGGCGCCGACGGTCAACCCCTCGGCGGGAAGCGGGACGAGACCCTCGCCGACGTAGGGCGCGGACGCGAAGATGATCTCGATGTCGGGGAGGTCGGCCGCCATGCCGATCCGGTCCGCGACCGCGGTGCGGACGAACCCGTATGCCTCGGCGACGTTGGAGGTCAGCATCCCGCGACGCCGCAGCAGATAGTTCGCGAGCTCGGCGGGCTTCTCGGCCGCGTACAGCGTGCCGCCCCGCGCAGCCGGTGCGAGCCCCGCGACGAGGTGGTCGCGGAGACCCTCGCCGACCTCGGGGGAGTGGGCGACGATCCGGATGCCCCGCTCTCCGAGGTGCTCCGCCGGACCGATGCCGCTCAGCAGGAGCAGCTGCGGCGTGTTGACGGCGCCTCCGCAGAGGATCACCTCGCGGCGGGCGCGGGCATGACGGGTGATGCCGTCGATCTCGAGATAGACGCCGGTGGCGCGCGGCACGGCGGGATCGTCCGGCCCGGCCTCGAAGGTGACACGGCGCACCAGCGCGCCGGTGACGACGCGGAGGTTCGGGCGGCCATTCGCGGGGCGGAGGTAGGCGTCGGCGGTCGAGGAGCGCGACCCCCGATGCTGCGACACCATCGTGCGGGAGAACCCCTGGCCGGCCGGGAGGTTGGCGGCCGTGACCCGGTGGCCGGCCTCGCGCGCCGCGTCGAGGAATGCCGCGGTCTGCGGACGCGGATCGCGCTGATGTTCGATCGGCTGCGCGCCCGCGGCGCCCTGGGTCGGGTCGGCGGGGTCCTCCGTGCGCTCCACCCGCCGGAAGTAGGGCACGAGGGCTTCCCACGACCACGCGGGACCCGCGGCATCCGCCCACTCGTCGTAATCGGCGGCGAACCCCCGCACCCACATCATCGCGTTGAGGGACGACGAGCCCCCGAGGGTCTTGCCGCGCGGCCAGTACACCGTGCGGTCCTCGAGTGCCGGCTGCGGAACGGTGTCGTAGTTCCAGTCGAAGGGTCCGCGGAAGAGCTTCGAGAACGCCGCGGGGACGTGCAGCTCGAGCGCCGTGTCGGGCGCACCGGCCTCGAGCAGCAGCACGGTGACATCCGGATCCTCGGTCAGACGCGCAGCGAGGGCGGCGCCGGCCGAGCCGGCGCCCACCACGATGTAGTCGGCCTCGTCGACGCGGGCCGCCGCAGATCTGCCACTCACGCCCGGAACGCCTGCACGAGCGTCGCCGCCAGGCGCGGCAGGTTGCCGTCGATCTTGAAGCGCGTGAAGCCCTCGCTGACCGCGGCACCCGTCCGCGAGGTGACGAACCACGGCGGCTTGGGAAGCACGCTGAACGTGCCCGGGCGCCCGATGGCGCCGGCCGAACGCGGGAACGGCCGGAAGGGTCCGCGCACGACCGATCGCTCGACGCGGTCGAGCAGATAGCCGTTGTGCACGATGCCGATCCCGCTCTGCACGTCATCGGCGGTGCCGCCGGGGAACGCCCCCCACGTCACGGTGGGGGTGAGGAACGCGAACGCCGTCCACGTGTTGATCGCGATCGCGCCGTAGCGCAGATCGGCGATCGCGCGCTCGAAGCCGTCACCCAGCGCCGCGAGCGTCGTCGGGTCGATGAGCACGTTGGCGCCGAGCGTGCCGGTGAGCTTCTGGTTGGCGTGCGCGACCGCCGCGTCGAGGAACTCCTGGCCGTTGCCCGGCAGAGAGACCACGCCGAGGACCGGGGCGAAGTACTCGGTCGTCTCGAGCGCCGTCGCGTCGGCGTCGGCGTCCAGCTCGACGAGTGCACGAGTGCGGTCGGCGTTCCAGATCGCGGAGGGATACGCGGATGCCGCGGCCTGCAGCTTCTCGTCGGCCTTCGGGTACCAGACCGACCTGGCCGGCGCGGCGTCATAGGCCGTGGCGAGCGCCGTGAGGAAGGCCTCGCGCTGCGGCCAGTCCGCGCTCACGATGACGACCTGGCCGGCGATGCAGTTGTGCCCGCTGTTCTGCAGACGCATGGTCGCGACGTGCTCGGCGTGGAAGCGCAGATCGGCGTCGCTCCAGGCGCCCGGCACGATGATGACCGGAGAGACGCCCCCGAGCTCGGCGGTGATCGGCTTGTGGAGGGCGGGCCGGTTGTCGCGCCGGTTCTGCTCACCGGTCTCGCCCGGTCCCCAGACGATCGCGTCGAATGTGGTCGCCGCGCCCGTGATGTGCACGTGCGCGATCCCGGGATGCCCCGTCAGGTGAGCGCCCACGTCTCCCGCGCCGCGGACGATCCGCAGGAAGCCCGGCCCGATGAGCGGCGCGAGCGCCCGCTCGTAGATCGGCACCAGCGCGTCCTGGGTGGGGTTGACCTTCAGGATCACCGTGCGGTTGTGGGCGAGCAGCTCGTAGAAGACGTCGAGCACGGGGATCGACGTGACGTTGCCGGCGCCGAGGACGAGCCCGACTCCGCCACTCGCGGTCGGTCGACGTTGCCCGAGCCCCGCCGAGCCCACCGCCTCTTCGGCGGTCACGCCGGGCTGAAGCCACACTTCACCGGTGTAGCCCGAGAGCAGGAGCCCGTCGATGGCACGGGAGGGGAACGTGTGCGCGCGGATGCGTCCGCCGGGCGCAGCATCCGTCCGTACTCCCTCGAGCGGGCTCCGACCCGACGCGAGCGCGCGCAGCGACACGAGGTACGCGTCCAGCGACACCAGGACCGCGTAGGGGCCGGCGAGCCACTCCTCGCCGCGGAGCGGATGCCCCGGCGCGAGGTCCTTCGAGAGCGACGCGGTGTCGGCCCACTCCTCGGCCACGGCGCCGACCGCGGCGCGCACCCGCTCGAACAGACGCGCGCGCTGACCCAGCGTGAGCCGGGACCACGTGCGGGCGCCGGTTGCGAGCTCTGCGATCGCATCGTCGACGACCGTGAAGCGCGGGTCGTCGGACGGGCGCGGGGAGCTCGGGCTGGCGGTCTCGGTGCGGGACCCGTTCGCGATGGAAGACACGGCGCTCTCCTTTGTGCGGTGCATCCAGCCTACGACTGCGCGGCCGGGGTCGCGGTGGCGTCGGACGGCCGCTCGACGCGCGCCGGTAGTCTGTGGAGAGACGGGGGGATGCATGGGCGAGACGACGAACGATCCCCGCGACTGGGTGCGGCACGTCATCTGGTGGCACGTGTATCCGCTCGGTTTCACAGGCGCGTACCCCGATCCGGAAGACGGCGGGGACCACGGCCTCGACCGCATCGTCCCGTGGCTCGATCACCTCGTCGAGCTGGGTCTCTCCGGGCTCGCGCTCGGACCGATCTTCGCCTCCGCCACGCACGGCTACGACACACTCGACTTCGATGTGGTCGATGCGCGTCTGGGCGGGGACGAGGCGTTCGACAGGCTGGTCGCGGAATGCCGGCGGCGCGGCATCCGGATCCTGCTCGACGGGGTGTTCAACCATGTCGCGCCCGCCTTCGCCCATCAGGGGTGGATCCGCTGGGGCGCCGACGGCGAGCCCGAGACGTTCGAGGGGCACGGCGGTCTGCTCGAGCTCGACCACGACGACCCCGACGTCGTGGACGCGGTGGTCGAGGTGATGAGCCGGTGGCTCGAGCGCGGGGCGGACGGCTGGCGACTGGATGCCGCGTACGCCGTCGATCCGCGATTCTGGGCGCGCGTGCTGCCGCGGGTGCGGGAGCGTCATCCGTCCGCGTGGTTCTCGGGTGAGGTCATCCACGGGGACTTCGGCGCGTTCGTGACCGCCGCGACCGTCGATTCCGTGACGCAGTACGAGCTCTGGCAAGGCATCTGGCACGCGATCTCCGACCGCAACCTGTTCGAGTTGGCGCACGCCATCGAACGTGACAACGCGATGCTCGACGTGTTCGTCCCGACGACGTTCGTCGGCAACCACGATGTGACCCGGCTGTCTTCGGCGATCGGCGCGGATTTCGTGCCGCACGCGGTCGCACTGCTGTGCACCCTGGCCGGCACGCCGATGATCTACGCGGGCGATGAGGACGGCCTCACCGGAGTCAAGGAGGAGCGCTTCGGCGGCGATGACGCCGTGCGTCCCGCTTTCGCCGACGCTGCACCCGCCGCCGATGCTTTGAGTCCCGCCGCCCGGGCGCTGCGGACGGTGCATCACGACCTCCTCTCGCTGCGACGGCAGCACGCCTGGCTGCACAGCGCCCGCACCGATGTCATCGACGTGGCGAACACCTCCATCGTCCTGCGCACGGCGACGGCCGACGACGGGGTGGTCACCGCGCTCAATCTGGCGGACGGACAGGTCGAGCTTCCCGCGGCGGATGCGATGCGGGTCCTGGCCGGTGAAGCCACGGTCGCGGACAGCATGGTGCGCCTGCCCCCCCGCGGCTGGGCGGTCCTGTCCACCCGCCCGTCCGGCGACTGACCGGGCGACGGACTCGCCCGGTCCGGCGCCGCGGCGGCAGCGCTGCGGCAGATGTGCGACGCTGGCAGGGTGCAGCGGGCGGTGGTGATCGGGGCGGGCAGCGCCGGATGCGTCGTCGCGTCGAGGCTCGCCGATCGTTACGACGTCGTCCTGATCGAGGCGGGGCGTCCCGCGGATGCCGGTGCCGTCGGCGACGCACACGACGCGGTCGCCCATCCGCAGACGTGGGCGTTACCGGGTCAGCTGACCGCGGACCGCCGGTGGACGGCGATGCCCGGTCGCGTCGTCGGAGGCTCATCGGTGGTCAACGGGGGGTACTTCGTCGCGCCGGGGGAGTCCGATCTGCGCGACTGGCACGAGGCAGGGGGAGACGCCTGGGAGCCGAGCAGGGTCGCCGCTCAGCTCGATGAAATCACGACGCGGTGGGGCGTGCCGTTGGCCCCCCAGACGCACCCGATCGCTGTCGCCTTCGCCGCCGCCGCTGAGGCCTCCGGCCTTGACCGCGGTCTGCTGGCCCTGCGCACCACGGTCGCCGACGGCGTGCCCCGCAACATCGCCGACGAGCTCACCCCGCGAGGGTCGCTCACCGTGCGCAGCAACTGTCGGGTCCTGCGCATCGAGGTCGAGGATGGCCGTGCGGTGGCCGTCGACATCGCCGACGCCGAGGGGGAGCGCGAACTGATCACCGCCGACGAGATCGTCGTGTGCGCGGGAGGCTTCGGCACCCCGCGTCTGCTGCTCGCCTCGGGCATCGGCCCTGCCGATCAGCTGCGCGCCGCCGGTGTCCACCCGGTGGCCGACCTGCCCGGTGTCGGCACTGCTTTCAGCGATCACCCCACCGTATGGGTCGAGTGGATGCCCACGCCCGAGTTCGCCGCGACGTCGGCGCGGCCGGAGGATGCGTATGGTGCGTTCCCCGTGGCGCTGCAGCTCAGCGCCGACGGCGGACCGGGCGAGGACCTCGAGATCCTCGCGTGCACGCAGCCCCCCGACCTCGAGGCGCGCGCGGAGACGCGCGATTCCCCGTTCGGTGTGATCGTGGGGTTGCAGCGTCCCCGCACGCGCGGCACGGTGGCCGTGGCATCGGCCCGTCTGCTCGCAGCGCCGCGGATCGACTACCACTACCTCGAGGACGCCCGCGATCGCGCGGCGCTGCGTACGGGTGTGCGTGCCGCGGCGGGGATGCTGCGATCCGCGCCGTTCGCCGGGCTCGTGGCGGGTCTCGTCGACCTGGACGACCTGACGCTGCGCGACGACGACCTGCTCGACGGGTGGATCCGCGAGCGGCTGGGAAGCGCCGCCCACACGTGCGGGTCGGCGCCGATGGGCGTCGACGACCTGGCGGTGGTCGACGGTGCGGGTCGCGTGCGCGGCATCGCGGGGCTGCGCGTGGCCGACGCGTCGGTGCTGCCCCGCGTGCCGTCGCGGGCTCCCGCGGCGGCGGCCATGCTGGTGGGCGCGATCGTCGCAGACCAGATGTGACGCGTCTGCGGGGTCAGCTCCGCGCGGCGCCCTCGATGATCTCGGCGACGGCCTCGGGCTGAGAGAGGAACGGGGAATGGCTGGTGTCGAGTCGGTGCACCTGCGATCCGGAGCGTGCAGCCAAGGCCTCCTGGGCGAAGACGGGGAAGATCACGTCCTGTTCCGTGACGATGTACGTCGTCGGTCGATCGCGCCACGCGACGGTCGTCAGCGTGTCGGTGAATGCGCGAAGGCTCTGCGGTCGCAGCTTGGCGGTGTACGCGTCGGCCGCCGCCGGGTCGACGTCGCCGTAGAAGAGCGTCTGGGGTGGCTGGGCGTCGTCGCCCGCGGTGGCGAGCGCGCCGTCGATGTGCCACCAGTCCGGCGCGACACCGCCCACCGAGGCAAGAAGCGATTCGCCCTCATCGAGCACGAATGCCGCGATGTACACGATGTGGCGCACGCGCGGATCGGTTGCCGCCTGAGTCGTGGGCACCCCGCCGTAGGAGTGTGCGACGACCGTGACGGGGCGGTCGATGCCCGCGATCGCGGTGGCGACGGCGTCGGCGTCGTCGGCCAGCGCGAGGTCGGCTTTGTCGTCGGCGTGCACCGTGGGCAGGTCTACCGTGTGGACATCCCATCCCCGAGCGCGGAGGATGTCTGCGGTCGGTTCCCAGCACCACGACCCGTGCCAGGCCCCGTGCACGAGGAGGATCGTCGAGTCATCGGCCATGGTGGCTCCTTCGTTGGCGGATCGTCGGTGATCCGGAGTTCAGGATAGGGCGCCGACCCGCTCGGTGCGAACACCGAGCGGGTAGCATGCGAGACGTGGCCAGATTCGTCCTCACCCTCGTCGGAGCCGACCGCTCCGGTCTCGTCGCCGCGGTCGCGGAGCGCGTGCGAACGCACAGCGGCAACTGGGAGAGCAGTCAGCTGGCGGAGATCGCGGGAGTGTTCGCCGGCGTCGTCCAGATCACCGTTCCCGACGCGCAGGCGGCTGATCTGCTCGACGCGCTCGGCGCGATGGATGGTCTCGCCATCACCACCCACGAGGGCTCGGACGATCCGCCGGCGCGGGTCGACGATCGCGTGGTGGCGCTCACGGTTCTGGGCAACGACAGGCCAGGCATCATCGGCGAGGTGACGGCGGTGCTCGGCACCCACCGTGTGAACATCGACCGGATGACGACCGAAGTGCGCGATGCCTCGATGTCGGGGGGCAGCCTGTTCGAGGCATCCGTCACCGCACATGTTCCCGCCGCCGTCGACGTCGAGGCGCTGCGCGACGATCTGGAACGCATCGCCAGTGAGGTCCAGGTCGACATCGCCTTCGCTGCTCCGGCTTAGCGCCTCAGCGGGGCAGGAAGTGGCGGCGGGCGAGCGGCGCGATCTCGAGCTGTTCGGCATCCGATCCGGTGACCCAGCGCAGCTCGGCGATCTCGGCGGCGGCCACCGGCACGCTCTCGCCGATCTCGACGGCGAACACGTCGGCGACGACGACGAACCCCGGTTCGTTCGCGGCGTCCTCGCGGAACGTACCGAGGGGACGCAGGTCGTCGAGGCGGGGGCGGATGCCGATCTCCTCGTCCAGCTCGCGCACGAGCGTCTCCGCCGGGGACTCGCCCGGGTCGGGCTTACCCCCGGGCTGCATGAAGGCGGTCGTCCCCTGCTTGCGGACGACGAGGAGGCGCCCTTCGCGGTCGGTGATGACGGCCGCCGAGACACGGATCTCTCGCGTCGGTTCGGCGTCGGCATCGGCGTCGACGTCGTGCAGTCGTCGGAGTGCAGCGACGACGTCCGCGTGCCAGCGCCGGGCCGCGGCGAGAACGCCGGTGAAGATAGACACGTCGTGTGTGACGCCGAGATATCGGACCACACTCGCCTCGACGCCCGCCCGACGCAGGGCCGCACCGTAGGCGGCGCCGTCGCCGCGGAGCGGGTCGTATTCGGCGGTGAGGATGACGGCGGGTGGGAGGCCCGCATGGGATGCCGCGCGCAGGGGTGAGGCGAGGGGGTCGCGTGCGTCGGCGGGATCGGGCAGATACGTGCGGGCGACGGAGCGCATCTCGCGGATCGCGATGAAGCTCGGGATGCCGAGTGCCCACGTCGCGCGCAGGTCGACGTGCGCTCCGGTGAGGTCGACGACCGGGACTTCGAGCACCTGCAGGCGAAGCGGCACGTTCGCCCTGTCCCGGTTGGCGAGGGTGACGGCCGCCGCGATCCCTCCACCCGCGGAGGTGCCGCCGATCCCGATGCGATCGGGATCGATGCCGTGGTGGCCGGCGTTCTCGCGGAGCCACGTCAGGGCGGCGTATCCCTGTTCGACCGGCGTCGGGAAGCGGTGTTCGGGCGCGAGGGCGTAGTCGACTGCGACGATCGCGACACCGGCGTCGATTGCGCGGCGACGGTAGGCCGCATCCGTCGTCGGATAGTCGATGCCCCCGATGCGGAACGCGCCGCCGAAGAACATGAGCATCGCCGGTATCGCCGCGTCGTCGGCGGGCGGGCGATAGATGCGCACCCGCACGTCGGGGTAGCCGCTCACGGGGATCGTGTGTTCCGAGATCGGCAGGTCGGGTCCGGCCGTGCCGACGTTCTTGAGCTCGTCGCGGTCCCAGGCGAGCGCCTTGCGCCGATTCTTCGCGCGAGCGACGGCGGAGGGCGACTTCTTCGCGGCGGCCGGGCGAGCGGCCGTCTCCGGTGCAGATGTGGACGGGGCGGGAGACGCGACGGCCGGGAGGCGGCGGCCGCCCAGACCGGGGAAACGTCCTCTCAGCTCTGCCATTCGTTCCGTGACGCGGGTGAGGCGGCCCTTCAGCTGGGCGCGCACCTGCGTGAGCGCCTTCGACAGGAGGTAGCGGCGGTGGACGCGGAGGCGTTCCGCGAAGAACGGGTCGAGCGGCATGGTCGGCCGTCCTTTCGCGTGCGAGTGTGTCCCGCGAGGGTATCGCGCGGCCACCCCCGACTCCGACCCCGCCCGGACCCGGACGCCCGTCATGACCGTGGCGCTCATGACACTCACGTCGCCCACGGCGCTCATGTCGCCCACGGCGCTCACGTCGCCCACGGCGCTCACGTCACCCACGGCGCTCACGTCACCCACGGCGCTCACGTCACCCGCGGCGCTCACGTCGCCCGTAGCGCTCACGATGCGAGGTCGTAGCGGGCTCTCCCGCCCAGCCGCGGCGTGCGGTGCACGTCTATCCACGGGGGTGGGATGAACCACACGTTCATGCGCGTTCCGGGCCCATCGACGCGGATCTCCCATCCGTCGTCGTGAATGCGATGGTGACATGTCGTGCACAGAAGGATTCCGTTGGCGAGATCCGTCGGACCGGAGTCTCTGCGCCACCACCGGATGTGGTGGGCCGCCGTCATGCCGGGCGGAAGCCCGCAGAAGGCGCACCCGCCGTCTCGCTCGGCCAACGCGAGCTTCTGGGCGGGGGTGAAAAGCCGCTTCGCCCGGCCCCAGTCGAGGATCTCGCTCGCACCGCCGAGGATGCACGGGATCACCTGCGCGTCTCCCGCCATCCGGCGGGCCGTTCCGATCGACACCGGCCGGCCGATGCCATCGATCGTCGCCACCCCGTGGCCCGAGTCCAGATCATCGAGCGACATGCGCACGACCACGGTGGTCGACGGCGCCGTGGGCACCTGGTCGCATCCGAGAGCGTGGCGACACAGGTCGGCGAGGGCGTCGGCGCGCATCTGCTTCACGGAGCGCTGATCAGCGATCGCCTCTGCCGCCCCTCCGCCGCTGCCCGCCGCATCATCCAGATCACGGCGACGGAGCATGCCGGATACCAGGCCCTCGACCGCCGCCTTCACCGGAGCACCCGACTCCGGGTCGAGCACGCCCTCGACGCGGATCATGCCCCAGCGATCCTCGACGATCGAGAGGCCGCGCTTGCCGCGCAGGTCTTTGTCACGCGGCTCGAGCCCATCGGGATCGAGATGAGCCTCGGCGCGGGCGATGAGCTTCTGCAGCTGATCGGCGGCGAGGCCGTGGCACTGCTTCACGAGCGCACGTTCCATCTGATCGACGGCAAGGCGATCAGCCCGCATCTCGACCCTCTCGAGCATGGCGCAGATGGCTGACGCCGCATTGACGCCGAGGACGCCGGTCTGGAGCGCCGCGGCCACGTGCCGCCGTCGCGCGGGTGCTTTCTCGCCGCTCAACGTCATCCGTGCAGCCGTGGCCTCGCCCACGGCGACGATGCGGATGGCATCCCCCACGGTCGCGCCGGTGGTCGCTGAGATCAGGGAGGCGGGGGTGCGGAACCCTTGGCGCCGCGCCAGGGAGTCTCTGCCCAGCTCTGTGCGTGACTGTCGGGCGATCTCGGCGGCAATGGGCGCGTAGGCCGCGTCGAGGAGTCGCCGGGCGACGCCGAATGACTCGTTGACCGCCATCAGCTCGGTAGGAGTGAGCGCCCCCGGGGCGCGATCGCCGCCGACCGAACGCAGCGCGTCCAGCGCTGCGGCGAGATCATCGAGTGGTGCGGTCATGGAGCAAATCTACCGCACCCTACCGACATAGTTTAGAAGATAGTTACTATCTGTGGCTGATCGACGACTGAACTAGCGGTAGATATCTGGGAAGGAGGAGTTCCGACAGTTTCTGCGAGATGAGAACATATGGACTACTCGCCAAGGCTCGCCGAGGTCCAGGAGCTTTTCGTCTCGCCGCGCCCGCTTGCTCGGCGACCCGCAAGACTTAGGCTTCACCACGCACCACGCACCACGCACCACGCACCACGCACCACGCACCACGCACCACGCACCACGCACCACGCACCACGTCACCGACAACGGAGCCGCCCATGTCCTCTCCCGAGCGCCGGGCCACCGCCGCCACCCTCGCGATCCGAGAGGCGCGCGACTTCCTGTTCGCGCACGCCACCGATTACGACCGTGCGGTCGCGGGGTTCGCCTGGCCCGAACCCGAGGAGTTCAACTTCGCCCTCGAGTGGTTCGACGTCGTCGCCGCCGAGCACCCGCATCGACCTGCCGTGACGATCGTGTCGGCCGACCTCGCGGCGCAGTCGTGGTCGTACGGCGACCTGTCGCTCCGGTCCGACCGGGTGGCCAACTGGCTCCTCGGCCTCGGTATCACCCGGGGCGATCGGGTCATCGTCATGCTCGGCAACACGATCGAGATCTGGGAGGTCATGCTCGCCCTCACGAAGATCGGCGCCGTGTCGGTGCCCACGTCGACCCTGCTGACCGCGCACGACCTGGCCTATCGCGTCGAGCACGGTCAGGCCCGCGCGGTGATCGCCCCGACCGCCCTCGCCGATCGCACCTCTCTGCTCGACGAATCGGTGATCCGCATCGGCGTGGGCACCGATACCCCCGCCGGCTGGGTGAACACGGATGCCGCGGCCGAGGCATCCGTTCCTTTCGAGCCCGATGCCCCCACCCCCGCCTCGGACCTCAGCCTGCTCTACTTCACATCGGGGACGACGTCCCGTCCGAAGCTCGTCGAGCACACGCACATCTCTTATCCGATCGGTCACCTGTCGACGATGTACTGGCTCGGCGTCCGGCCCGGCGACGTGCACCTCAACATCTCGTCGCCCGGCTGGGGCAAGCACGCGTGGAGCAGCTTCTTCGCGCCCTTCCTCGCGCAGGCGACAGTGTTCGTCTTCAACTACGCGCGCTTCGACGCGCTCGAGCTCATGAACGTCATGCAGGCGCACCAGGTCACCACGTTCTGCGCACCGCCCACGGTCTGGCGCATGCTGATCCAGGCCGACCTGACGCAGCTGACGCACCCCCCACGGGAGCTGCTCGGCGCGGGAGAACCGTTGAACCCCGAGGTCATCAGTCGGGTGCGGGATGCCTGGGGTTCGACGATCCGCGACGGATTCGGTCAGACCGAGATGACCTGCGCGGTCGGCAACTCTCCCGGACAGGTGGTCAAGGACGGGTCGATGGGTCGCCCGCTGCCCGGCTACCCGGTCGTGCTGCTGGACCCCGCGACCGGCGACGTGGTCGCCGGCGAGGGGGAGATCGGGCTGGATCTCTCCGATCGGATCGTCGGCCTGATGGCCGGCTACCACGACGCGCCCGAGGCGACGGCGATCGCGTGCCGCGACGGGTTCTTCCACACCGGCGACATCGCGTCCCGCGACGCCGACGGCTACCTGACGTACGTCGGACGGGCCGACGACGTGTTCAAGGCGTCGGACTACAAGATCTCGCCGTTCGAACTCGAGTCCATCCTGCTCGAGCATCCGCTCGTCATCGAGGCGGCCGTGGTGCCCAGCCCCGACCCCGTGCGCCTCGCCGTGCCGAAGGCGTACATCTGCCTGACGGCGGCGGGGGAGGCCGAGCTCGAAGCGAGCGCCCGCGACATCTTCGCCCACGCCACCGCGCGGCTCTCGGGGTACCAGCGGATCCGCGTGGTCGAGTTCGTCCCAGAGCTCCCGAAGACGATCTCGGGCAAGATCCGTCGCGTCGAGCTGCGCGAGCGCGAAGCACGGCGCATCGCGGGCGCGGCGTCCGATGAGGATGCGAACGGCATCCAGTTCCACGACCGCGACTTCCGCTGAGTCGCGCCGATCCGTGCCGTCGGTGCCACCTGCGCCGACGGGGGCGGCCGACCTAGGCTGGGGGCGTGAGCAGCGACACCCCCGCGACCGATGGTGATTCCGCGACCGATCTCGGTCCCCTCGCCGAGCGCGTCGGGCACCCCGGTGAGCCCGCGCAGCCGCAGCACCCGCTGATCGCCCGATGGCGGAACGCGGCCCCGGCCGACATCGATGCGATCCATGCCGTGGTGGCCGCCGCCGACCGTGTCGACCACCCGACCTGGGTGACGCCCCGAGAAGACGTCGCCGACACCTTCGACCTGCCGCACATCGACCACGGCCGCGACACGATCCTCGCCGAGACGGCAGACGGCGTGGTCGTCGCCGTCGGCTCATCCATGCGGCACTCCTCGACCGAGACGCGCATCCAGGTCGACCTCGACGGCGCCGTCCACCCCGAGTGGCGCCGGCGGGGCATCGGGACCGCGGTGATCGGCTGGCAGTACGCGAGGGCGCTGCAGCAGCTCGCCGAGTCCGACACGAGCCTGCCCGCCGTGATCGAGGTCTACGCCCACGAGGGCGACGACGGGCTCGTCGCTCTCGCCGAACAGCTCGGGCTGCGCACCGAGCGATGGTTCACCACCATGGAGCGCGACATGGCACTCCCGCTGCCCGAGATCACCGGGACGGAGGGCATCCGCTTCGTGCCCTACACGGCCGATCGCGCCGAAGACGCGCGTCAGGCGCGCAACGACGCGTTCCGCGACCACTGGGGGAGCCTCACCTCGTCGCCCGAGCGGTGGCAGAAGTTCGTCGAGGGTCCGTTCCTGCGCCCCGACCTCAGCACCCTGGCCCTGGACGGCGATCGGGTCGTCGCCTTCGTGCTCGCGTCGGTCAACGAAGACGACTGGGAGTCCCTCGGCGCGACGAACTCCTATATCGACCTCATCGGAGTCGTGCGCGACCACCGCGGCCGCGGTCTCGCGCCCCGCGCGATCGCGCGCACTCTGCGGGCGATCGCCGATGCGGGTCTCGAGCGCGCCGTCCTCGACGTGGACACCGCGAGCCCGACGGGCGCGAACACGCTGTACGAGCGCCTCGGATTCCGCGCGACGGACCGCGAGCGGGCTCTCGTCCGACGCTTCTGAACGACGGATGCCGCGGCATCCGTCGCCCGGCGGCCCGGGCGCCGTCGATCACGGACACGACACCCCGCATCCCGTCCGGCGGTGGCGGCGTCTCCCGTCCGTCAACGGTCTCGACACCGGTCGTTCATCGATGTCTGGTTGAACGGAGCCGATGAGCCGCAGCATCCGCCACCCCGCCGTCATCGCCCTCGGTGCGCTCGGCGCGCTCCTCGCGGGCGCGGGCGTCGGGTCGACCATGCTGCTGCGGCGGCAGGCGGCTCTCGCCCGACAGCGCATCGGCAAGCCGCACGGCGAGGTGCCCGACGCCGACCGCACGTACAAGCCCGCGCGCGGCAATCCGATCGAACTGCTCGTCCTGGGCGACTCGATCGCCGCGAGCCTCGGGGTCGCCACTCCGAACGAGACATTCGGCGCGCGTCTGGCGAAAGGCATCAGCCGCAGCACCCGGCGCGCCGTCACGCTCCGGACGGCGGCCGTCGTCGGCGCCGAGTCCTCCATGCTGGCCGCCCAGCTCGCGTCACTGCCCGCGGACTACCGAGCGGATGTCGCGGTCATCGTCGTGGGCGGCAACGACGTCACCCACCGCGTACCCGTCGACACCTCGGTGCGACACCTGTCCGCCGCCGTCCGCGCCCTGCACGATCGCGGCAGCGCGGTCGTGGTGGGCACGTGTCCCAACCTCGGCGCGCTCCGCCCGGTGCCGCAGCCCCTGCGCGCCCTCGGCGGCAGGGCCTCCCGACAGCTCGCTGTCGCGCAGCGCGCCGCCACCCTCGGCCTGGGCGCGTACGCCGTCGAGCTGGCGGCCGTCGTGGGTCCGTTCTTCATCACGAACCCCGACGAGATGTTCAGCCTCGACCGCTTCCATCCCTCAGCCCTCGGCTACCGGCGCACCGCTGCGGCCGTGCTCCCCTCGGTGCTGGTGGCCCTCGGCGGCGCCGAGCGGCTCCCGTTCGGCCATCATGCGCCCGAGAACGGTCTCACCCGACCGCCCGTCGGATCAGCTCGGTAAGCGTCTTCTTCGTCGCCGGCGTGAGCTTCGCGAGGGCGTAGGACGTCGGCCAGATATCGCCGTCATCGAGCTGGGCGGGGTCGCTGAAGCCCAGCGTGGAGTAGCGGGTCTTGAATTTCGCCGCCGGCTGGAAGAAGAACACCACCTTCCCCTCGGCGTTCGCGTAGGCCGGGAATCCGTACCAGGTCTTGGGCATGAGCTGCGGCGCCTCCTTCGAGGCGATCTCGTGCAGGCCCTCGGCCAGCACCTGCTCGTCGGCCTCCATCTCGGAGATCGCTTTCAGCAGCAGTGCCTCGCCGGCCGCGCGGTCCTTGCCCGCCTTCGCCTCCGCGCGCAGCTCCTTCGCGCGGTTCTTGACGGCATCGCGCTCCTCCTGCGACAGCCCGTCCGATGTCGTGGCCATGGGTGCTCCTTCGTTCGTGCGGTGCCGGATGGCGTTCCTCACCTCGACGCTACGGGCGGGGACGTCGGCACGCTTCTCCGATCCTGCTCGATGCCGGACCGGTGCGCCAGGTCGGGCCGGCTCCGACTCGCAACGAGCCGGTTCAGCGCGGCGAGAGCCCCGGAGTCAGCGCTTCGCGCTCGTCGAAGACGAAGCAGTCGCCCGTGAAGTGCGCACCGCCGACCTGCTCGAAGTACGTGAGGATGCCTCCATCGAGCTGCAGGACGTTCGGATGGCCTTCCTCGCGCAAGTGGATGGCCGCCTTCTCGCAGCGGATCCCACCCGTGCAGAAACTCACGACGGTCTTCCCCGCGAGATCCGCGCGATGGGATGCCGCGGCATCCGGGAACTCGGTGAACTTCTCGAGGCGCCAGTCGAGAGAGCCCTCGAACGTGCCGTAGTCCACTTCGAAGGCATTGCGGGTGTCGAGCATGACCACTTCCCGCCCGGCATCGTCGTGGCCCTGGTCGAGCCAGCGACGGAGGGTCGCGGCGTCGACCGCCGGCGCTCTGCGCTCGGACGGGCGGATGGCCGGGTGATCCATGCGGATGATCTCGCGCTTGACCTTCACGAGCATCCGGCGGAACGGCTGCGTGCGCGACCAGCTCTCCTTCGGGGCGAGGTCGGCGAAGCGGTCGTCTCCACGCAGTTCGTCGACGAGGCCGCGGACGTCGTCCGGCTGCCCGGCCAGGAAGAGGTTGATCCCCTCCTCGGCGAGCAGAATCGTGCCACGCAGCGCCCGCGCTCGCGTGGACGCCGCCAGCTCGTCGCGGAGGGTCGGGAGTTCGCCCTCCCCGGTGAGCGGGGTGAACAGGTAGGCGGAGATGTTGAGCACGCGATCCATCGGCCCGGAGTCTACTGCGGCGCGACGACTTAGACTGGAGTGTCCCCGTCTCTCCTCTGGAACCATCGTGATGTCAGCCACTCCCGCCCGCACCTTCGACGTACGGCACCTGCAGATCGCCCGCGCGATCTTCGCGGCGATCGCGGCCATCATGATCACGTTCTCGCCCGATCACTCCGCGGCGGTGGGACTCTCGGTCTTCAGCGGCTTCGCGATCGCGACCGGTCTGGTCTTCCTCCTGGCGGCATGGCTGGTGTATCCGGCAGGCGCGCGGTGGCCGTCGGGGACGATGGGCGCGCTGTCGATCGTCGCCGGCATGATCGCGGGCATCGTCGGCATCCGCTCCACCACCCTCTTCTTCTCGGTCGTGATCTCCTGGGCGCTCGTGATGGGTCTCGTCGAGACCGTTTCCTGCGTCCGCGAGCGCAGCGCCGCCTTCGCCCGAGGCGATGCGGTGGCCCGGAACGCCGCGCGCGACGGCCTCACGGTCGGCATCATCACGATCGTCGTCGGCGTCGCGCTGCTGTTCGTCCCGGCCCAGTACGCGCTGCAGTACTACATCGACGACGCGAACCAGTACTTCACCCTCACCGGGATCACGATCGGGGTCGGCATCTTCGGGGGGTATGCCGCGATCATCGCCGTGTACCTCGCGATCGCGGGCCTCTCGCCCCGGACCCGCCCCGACGAGGCATCCGAAGCATCACAGGACCGCGTGGCCGCGCAGCCCGCCGACGAGGCGCCCGGAGGCACCGCATGACCGATCCGACACCCAAGCCCACGACCCGTCGCGACCTGATGAAGCCGGTGCAGCTGCTCGCCTTCGCCTTCGGAGCGGCTCTGTTCGCGGGCGTCGTGACGCTCATCTCGATGGGGTTCTTCCAGCAGCGCGAAGCCGGTCAGTCCGAACGGGCGCTGGTGGTCGGCGCGATCGTGTTCGGTGTGACGTTCATCGTCGTCCTGGTCGGTCTCGCGCTGATGCTGCTGGCCGTCGACCCCGCCCAGGTCACGAAGGGGCTCGACCGCCCGGTGCTGCTGGACAAGACCGGTGACCACAATGCGCCGGATACCTCGCCCTCCGGTGAGACAAAGCCGCGAGGCTGACACCACGTATCGTGTGCGATGGCGCGCATGAGCGTGCCTCTCGATCGCCAGGAGACACGATGCCCGCACCGATCCGCCCCGAGGGGATGCACACGATCTCGGAGGGGACCACCTCCACCGTCGACGAGGTGCTCGAATACGCCCGCCGTCGTGCCCTCTACGCGGGGGTGCCGCTCGACAAGCCGATGACCCCGAGAGACCTCCAGCGCCTCGCCTCGGGATCCATCACCGCCGAGGGCATCGGCTCGCGGCGCGCGATCGCCATGTTCGAGAACGTGCTGGCGCCCGCCTGCCTCTCGACCGACCACCCCGGATACCTGTCGTTCATCCCCTCGGCGCCGAGCAAGGCCGCGCTGGCATTCGACCTCGTCGTGTCGGCGTCGTCGATCTACGGGGGCTCGTGGGTCGAGGGTTCGGGTGCGGTGTTCGCCGAGAACGAGGTGCTGCACTGGCTCGCTGCGGAGTTCGGCCTGCCGGCCGGTGCCGGCGGCGTGTTCGTGCAGGGCGGCACGATCGGCAACCTGTCGGCGCTGGTGACGGCGCGCGATGTGGCTCGACGCCGCAATCGTGAGTCCGGACGACCCGACCCCGCCCGCTGGGTCATCGTCTGCAGCGCCGAGGCGCACTCGTCCATCGCGTCGGCCGCCGCCGTCATGGACGTCGACGTCGTCGCCGCCGCCCCCGGCGCCGACGGGCGCCTGCGCGGTGACGCGGTCGCGGCGGTGCTCGCGGAGCACGGCGACGCGGTCTTCGCCGTGGTCGCCACGGGCGGCACGACGAACTTCGGCATCGTCGACGACATCGCGTCGATCGCCTCCGCGACCAAGGGGGCGCCCGGCCGGGAGATCTGGCTGCACGTCGACGGCGCCTACGGCATCGCCGCCATGCTCGTCGAGGAGATGCGGCCCGCATTCGCGGGAGTAGAGCACGCCGACTCGGTCATCGTCGACCCGCACAAGTGGCTCTTCGCGCCGTTCGACGCGTGTGCGCTGCTCTACCGGGAGCCGGCCCTCGCCCTCGGCGCGCACACGCAGAAGGCCGAATACCTCGACACCCTCACCGAGAAAGCGGACTGGAACCCCTCCGACCTGGCCGTGCAGCTCACGCGCCGCGCACGCGGACTGCCGCTGTGGTTCTCCCTCGCCACCCACGGGACGCAGCAGTATCGCGAGACGATCGGCCACAGCATCCGACTCGCCCGTCGCATCGCCGACGAGATCACCGCGCGCGACGGTCTGTCGCTCGTGCGCGATCCGCAACTCTCGGTCGTGGTGTTCCGCCGCGAAGGGTGGAAATCGGCCGACTACCAGGCCTGGTCGGACCGTCTGCTCGAGGAGCAGCACGCGTTCGTCGTGCCGAGTTCGCACCATGGCGAGCCCGTGCTGCGCTTCGCGATCATCAGCCCGATGACGTCGTACGAGCTGCTCACCGGAATCCTCGACACGCTCGCCTGACGACAGGACGCCCCGGCCGCTACGGGCGCTCGACCAGCTCCGAGGCGAGGCCGACGTAGCTCGCCGGCGTCAGCGCGAGGAGTCGCTCTTTGGCGGCCTCGCCGATGTCGAGGCCGCGCACGAACTCGGCGAGATCGGCGGCTCCGACACGGCGACCCCGGGTGAGGTCCTTCAGCAGCGCATAGGGGTCGGTGATCTTCGAGCGGCCGGCGGTGATCTCCGCGCGGACGACGGTCTGGATCGCCTCGGCGAGCACTTCCCAGTTGGCGTCGAGGTCGGCCAGGAGCACGTCTTCTGCCAGTGAGATCTCGCCGAGACCGCGCTGCAGGTTGTCGAGCGCGAGCAGCGAGTGCCCCAGGGCGACGCCGATGTTGCGCTGGGTGGTCGAGTCCGTCAGGTCGCGCTGCAACCTGCTCGTGACCAGCGTCTGCCCGAGGGTCGCCAGCAGTCCGCCCGCGATCTCGAGGTTGGCTTCGGCGTTCTCGAAGCGGATGGGATTGATCTTGTGCGGCATCGTCGAGGATCCGGTGGCGCCCTCGACGGGGATCTGCGCGAAGTATCCGAGCGAGATGTAGGTCCAGACATCCGTGGCCAGATTGTGCAGGATGCCGCCGGCATGACGCACCCGGTCGTAGAGCTCCACCTGCCAGTCGTGCGATTCGATCTGCGTCGTGAGCGGGTTGAACCCGATGCCGAGGCTGTCGATGAACGCCCCGCACAGCTCGATCCAGTCGACGTCGGGCTCGGCCGCACTGTGCGCGGACCACGTGCCGGTCGCGCCGGAGAACTTCGCCAGGTACTCGGATGCCGCGACCTGCGCCGCGACGCGCTCGAGACGCCAGGCGAACACGGCGAGCTCCTTGCCCATCGTGGTGGGGGTCGCGGGCTGACCGTGGGTGCGCGCCAGCATCGGCGCATCCCGGTGCTGGATCGACAGGGCGCGGATCGTGTCGATGACGCTCACCAGCTTGGGCAGCCACACCTCCACCACCGCCCGCTGGACGGTCAGCGCGTACGACGCGGAGTTGATGTCTTCACTGGTCGCGGCGAAGTGGGTGAGCTCGGCGATGGCGTCGAGCCCGAGCGTCGAGAGGCGGTCGCGAACGAGGTACTCGACGGCCTTGACGTCATGACGGGTGACGGCCTCCTTCGCGGCGAGCCAGTCGATCTCGCTCTGCCCGAAATCGACGTAGAGCGCGCGCAGGCGCTCCTTGTCGGCGTCGGAGAGCGGTGCGGTCCCGAACAGCGAGCGGTCGGTCAGCACGATCAGCCATTCCACCTCCACTTCGGTCCTCGCACGGTTCAGACCCGCCTCCGAGAGATGGTCGGCGAGCTCGGCGACGACGGCACGGTAGCGGCCGTCGAGCGGGCTGAGGGGCTGAGGGGGAAGTGAAGGCACGGTGCTCCCGTCGGGATGCGGCGCGCTGCCCGCGGTCAGGTCGCGGGGCGGATCGCAGGTTCGAGCTGCCGGAAGAGCGACCGGCTGGCGCTTTCGATCATAGCGAGCACCTCGTCGAACATTCCGGGGCCGGCATAGTACGGGTCGGGCACGTCCAAGGTCGAGGCGCGGGCGTCGAACGACATCAGGAGGGCCACTTTGTCGACGTCGGACTCGTCGCGTGCCCACGTGTGCAGGATGCGCTCGTGGCTCCGGTCGAGGGCGACGATGAGGTCGCTGCGCGAGAAGTCCGCGGGGGTGAACTGCTTCGCCCGGTGGTGGGTGCCGTCGTAGCCTCGACGTTCGAGCGCCTGGATCGTGCGCTGGTCCGCGCGCTCGCCGACGTGCCAGTCGCCGGTGCCGGCACTGGTGGAGACCACGCGATCACCGAGGCCCGCGGCATCCGCGAACCATCGGAAGACGACCTCGGCCATCGGGGACCGGCAGATGTTGCCCGTGCAGACGAAGACGACCCGGAAGGGCTCGTCGGCGCTGGCAGTCATCCCCCCATTCTGGCCCCGATCCCCTCCTGCACAGGAGCCGATTCGCCCCTTTCCTCCCCGGATGCGGCGACACCGCCGATCGACCGGTGATCGCGAGCGGATGCTGGGACCATGGCGATCGACGACTCCTGCGGCGGCGGCGCATTCACCGCAGACACGCTGCGACGGGTGGGGCGGCAGCTCTCCGAGGCGTCGCACCGGCTGGGCCTGGTCGCGCACTCCTCGGCCCACCTCGCGGCGGCGACCGATTGGCAGACCACGGCGGCCCGGCGTTTCCACGATGCGGTCGCGGTGTGGCGCGCCGAGGGAGCGGCATTGGTCGGCGGAGTGGATGACACCGCGGGGCGGGTGGAGTGGGCGCAGCTTCGCGCCTCCCTGCGGGACGGCGGGTGGTGCTGATGACAGGTGCGGCGGGTGCGACAGACGGTGGGGACATCGACATCCGAGGCGGGGGCGTCGTCGCGGTCGACACGACGACGCTGCGCGAGGTGGCCGCCCGCTTCGCCGACCTGGCTGACGAGCTGCGGCAGATCGGCGTCCTCGTCGGATCGGCGGGCGGGCAGCTGTTCGCGCTCGGGAACGAGGGCTGGGACCTCGCGAACGAGGTCGAGCAGCTGCGGCGGCGGGTGCAGCAGGCAGACGACGCCGCGTCGGACTTCGACATCGAGCTGCGCAGCGCGGCCGCCACGTACGAGACCATTGAGCTGCGCGCCGAGCGTGCGGTGGCAGCGGCCGCCGGAGACGTCGACGGTGTCGTCGCCCTCGACGCCCGCGCGGCCCTCATCGCCGGCGAGTTCCCCGGAGCGGCGGAGGCCGCCTCCGCCCAGCTGAACGGGCGGGGGATGCTGTGGCCGAGGGGTCTCGCCGAGCAGGCGTCGGCCGCGCAGCCGTGGTGGCTCCCCGGCGTCGGCCCGGTGGCCGGGCTCGCCACGGCGGGGTTCTGGCAGGGCGTCCGCGCGGCGGGGGAGGGAACGGTCCCCTCCGGTGCGCTCCTGCGGCCGACCGGCGCGACCGCAGCCGTCACGGTGCTGCACCGCTCGCGGACCGAAGCGGCCCCGACATCGCTCGCCGGCGCCGCGGCGCGGATCCCCGGTGGTGAGGGCCAGGAGCGGGTGCGCGTGGAGAAGTACACGATGCCCGACGGCTCCCGGCAGTTCGCCGTCTACGTGGCCGGAACGCGGTCGGTCGACGCGCGCGGCGGTCGCGACGCCTTCGACATGACCTCGAACCTCCAGCTGTACGGTGGGGCGCGCTCGTCGTCATACGAAGCGACCGTCGAGGCGCTGCGACTCTCGGGCGCGCGACCCGGTGACACCGTGCACGAATTCGGGCATTCGCAGGGGGCGATGATCGCGGCCCACGTGGCGCTCGAAGGCGGATACGACACGAAGACCCTCGTCTCGTTCGGTTCGCCCGTCGAGGCCGACGTCGGCGCGGGCACTCTCAGCGTCAGCCTGCGCCACACCGACGACCCGGTCGCCGGTCTCGAAGGTGGCGGCCACGCCGAGGCGGTGGGAGCGCGGGGCAGCTTCGTCGCCGAGCGTCTCGCCGACCCCGCGACGGGCTGGCGCGACGTGAAACTGGCCGCTCACGGGATCGACGGCTACACCGCGACGGCGGAGATGCTGGACGTCTCGCCCGACCCGCGCATGGCGCCCGTTCGTGCGCTGTTCGCCGAACTCGGCACGGCCACATCGGTCGAGACCGTCCAGTACGCCGCGGAGCGTCCCCAGGCCATCCCGCATCCACAGCCGGGGGGACTCCCCTGACGACGCGGGCGCGGGCTCAGTCGCGGCGGCGCGACTCGCGCTGCTGCGGACGCAGGAACAGGCCGAGCACCCAGTTGATCAGCGAGATGACGAGCGCGGCCACCACGCCCCACCAGAAGTCCTCGACGCGGAGACCCCACGTCCACCATTGGGTGAGCCATGCCGTCAGCCACAGCAGGAAGCCGTTGATCAGGAGCGAGATCAGGCCGAGGGTGAGGATGTACAGCGGAAAAGCGAGCACCTTGATGACGGTGCCGATGATCGTGTTCACGATCGCGAAGACCGCGGCCACGATGAGCAGGGTCAGGATCATCTGCAGCGTCTCGCCCGGGGCGAACGGAATGATCGTGACCATCAGGGCGGGCATCAGGGTGACGACCCAGATGGCGAAGGCGTTGATGACGACGCGGATGAGGAAGCCCATAATGCGCCCAGTCTGGCACGCGGGTCGAGCCCTTCGCAGAGCACCGCCCGCGCATCGGCGCTTCTAGACTCGGACCGTGACCACAGCTGCTGATTCCCCGACCGACGCAGGTGCTCCGCACGGCGCCAGCGAGAGTGCGGCGTCGAGTGTGCCCGCGGATGCGGTTCCCACCGCTCCGGCACCCGGTGCCGCTCCCGTGCGCATCCGTCCGGAGATCGCCGCGCTCGCGCCCTATCGTCAGGGCAAGCAGGCCGGTGCGGACGCCTTCAAGCTGTCGAGTAACGAGAACCCTTTCGATCCGCTCCCCAGCGTGGTCGCCGCGCTGCACAGTGTGATCGGAGTGAATCGCTACCCGGATGCCTCGGCCGCGCGCCTCCGCCACCGTCTGGCCGACCGCTTCGGGGTCGCTCCCGACGAGGTGCACGTCGCAGCCGGCAGCGTCTCGATCCTCGCGCAGCTGCTCCTGGCGGCCGCGTCGCCGGGCGACGAAGTCGTCTACGCCTGGCGGTCCTTCGAGGCCTACCCCGGCCTTGCGCTGATCGCCGGAGCCACACCCATCGAGGTGCCGCTCACCGCCGACTCCCGCCACGACCTCCCGGCGATGGCCGCCGCCGTCACCGACCGCACGCGCGCGATCATCGTGTGCAGTCCGAACAATCCCACGGGCCCGATCGTGACCCACGACGAATTCGAGACGTTCCTGCGGTCGGTGCCCGATGACGTGCTCGTCATCCTCGATGAGGCGTATGCGGAGTTCGTCACCGACCCTGCGGCGGTCGACGGCATGCGCGTGCTCGGCCTCGCCGGTCATGCGAACGTCGTCGCGCTGCGGACGTTCTCGAAGGCCTTCGGACTGGCGGGCTTGCGCGTCGGTTACGCGATCGGCCACCCGCGCATCCTCGACGCCGCCCGCAGCACCAGCATCCCGCTGTCCGTCACTGCACAGGCGGAGGAGGCGGCTCTCGCAAGCCTCGACGCCGAGGTGGAGCTGCTCGAGCGAGTGGCCCACATCGCGGATCGGCGCGATCGCCTCGTCGCCGGTCTCCGAGACGCCGGGTGGCGCATCCCCGACGCGCAGGGCAACTTCCTGTGGCTCGCGACGGGCGAGGACACGGTCCGCGTGGCGACCGCCTTCGAAGAGGGCGGTCTGATGGTGCGTCCATTCGCGGGGGAGGGCGTGCGCATCTCAGTGGGAGAGGAGGACGCTGTCGAGAAGATCCTACGGATCGCAGCATCCGTTGTGGGCACCCTCCCAGAGGGGCACTCGGCGCGGGGGTAGCGTTAGGACCGTGAGCCTGCCTGAAGATCCTGCACTCGTCCGGGTGCTGGCCGCCGACGGGTCGCTGGCCCCGACCGCCGCGGCCGAGCGCTACCTGCCCCTGATCGACGCACTCGGCGATGCGGAGCTCGAGGGCTTCTATCGCGACATGACGATGATCCGCGCGTTCGACCGCGAGGCGACCAACCTGCAGCGCCAGGGCCAGCTCGCCCTCTGGCCGCCGAGCTTCGGGCAGGAGGCCGCGCAGGTCGGCTCGGCCCGCGCCGCCCGACCGCAGGACCACTTGTTCCCCTCCTACCGGGAGCACGTGGTCTGCATGATCCGCGGCGTCGACCTGGTCGACATCATCCGCGTCATGCGTGGACTCACGCACGGCGGGTGGAACCCGTTCGATCCGAAGAACGGCAATACGCACATCTACACCCTCGTGCTCGGCGCCCACACGCTGCACGCGACGGGACTCGCGATGGGCATGGTGTTCGACGGCAAGACGGGGACAGGCGACCCCGAGCGCGACGAAGCGGTCATCGTCTACTACGGCGACGGCGCCTCCAGCGAGGGCGACATCCACGAGGCGATGGTGTTCGCGGCGAGTTATCAGACCCCCGAGGTCTTCTTCCTGCAGAACAACCAGTGGGCGATCTCGGTGCCGGTCGCCACCCAGTCGCGCACCCCCCTGTTCCGCCGCGGCGAAGGCGCCGGCATCCCGAGCGTGCAGGTCGACGGCAACGACGTTCTGGCCAGCTACGCCGTGACGAAGCTCGCCCTCGACGAGGCGCGCGCCGGGGGCGGTCCCCGGGCGATCGAGGCACTCACGTACCGGATGGGCGCGCACACCACGAGCGACGACCCCACGAAATACCGCACCTCGGACGAGGAGCTGTCGTGGGCGCGGCGCGATCCGATCGAGCGGATGCGCACGTTCCTCCGGGGCCGCGGGGCGTCGGACGCCTTCTTCGCCGACGTCGACGGAGAGGCGCGGGCCCTCGCCGATGACGTGCGCGCGCGCACGATGAGCCTCGAGACGATCCCGGTGAACATGATCTTCGACAACGTCTACAGCGAGCAGCATCCGCTCGTCGAGTCCGAGCGCACGTGGCTCGCCGGCTATGAGGAATCGTACGAGGGGGGCGCATGAGCAACGCGATCAGCGGCGAGGTCACGCAGGCCGCGCCCGAGGAAGTGGCGTCACCCGTGACGACGATGCCCTTCAGCCGCGCGCTCAACGCCGGCCTTCGACGAGCCATGGCCGCGTCCGACCGCGTGCTCATGATGGGTGAGGACATCGGCCGGCTCGGCGGGGTGTTCCGCGTGACCGAAGGTCTGCAGGCGGAGTTCGGCGAACGGCGCGTCCTCGACACGCCGCTGGCGGAGTCCGCGATCGTCGGCACCGCGATCGGCCTGGCGATGGGCGGCTTCCGTCCGGTCTGCGAGATCCAGTTCGACGGTTTCGTCTTCCCCGCCTTCGACCAGATCACCGCCCAGCTGGCCAAGCTCACCTATCGGCACGAGGGTGCACTGCAGATGCCCGTCGTGATCCGCATTCCGTACGGGGGGCACATCGGGGCGGTCGAGCACCACCAGGAGAGCCCCGAGACGTACTTCACGCACACGCCAGGACTGCGGGTCGTGTCGCCCTCGACGCCGAACGACGCCTACTGGATGATCCAGGATGCGATCACCTCCCCCGACCCGGTGATCTTCCTCGAGCCGAAGAGCCGTTACTGGCAGAAGGGCGAGGTCGATGCCTCGGCCCGCGCGCTCCCGCTGCACGCGAGCCGCATCGTCCGGCGGGGTACCGACGTCACGATCGTCGCGCACGGCGCCATGGTCGCGACCGCGCTGCAGGCTGCCGCGCTCGCCGAGTCGGAGGGGACCAGTGCCGAAGTGATCGACCTGCGGTCGCTCTCGCCCGTCGACTACGGGCCGATCCTGGACTCGGTGCGACGCACCGGCCGGATGATCTATGCGCAGGAGGCGCCGGGGTTCGTCTCGCTCGGCAGCGAGATCGCGGCGACCGTGATGGAGCGCGCGTTCTACTCCCTCGAGGCGCCGGTGCTGCGGGTATCGGGCTTCGACACCCCGTTCCCGCCGGCCAAGCTCGAGGGGATCTACCTGCCCGACGCCGATCGCATCCTCGAGGCCGTCGACCGCGCTCTGGCGTACTGACCGCCCGCCCCCGACCTCCGTCCCCGCCCGCCCACCATGACCGCGATACCCTTCCAGCGCATCGAGACCACCGCTCTGAGCGAGGGTCTCGACGCGGCGCCGGGGTCTCGCCGGTATCGAAGGGAAACCGCATGAGCACGCAGACGTTCCACCTCCCCGATGTGGGCGAGGGCCTGACCGAAGCCGAGATCGTCTCGTGGCGGGTCGCCCCCGGTGACACCATCGCCGTGAACGACGTGGTCGTCGAGATCGAGACCGCGAAATCGCTGGTCGAGCTGCCCTCGCCGTTCGAGGGCGTCGTCGGCGAGCTGCTGGCGGGCGAAGGCGACACCGTCGAGGTCGGAGCGGCGATCATCACGATCTCGGGGGCGAGCGAGAGCGCGATCGCGGATGTGCCCGAGGCGGCCGAGCCGGAGTCCGACGGCAGCGGTTCGGTGCTCGTCGGATACGGGAGCGCCGGTCACGTCCAGTCGCGACGCCGCAGACCTGCAGAACGGCCGGTCGTCTCGTCTGTGGGTGTGATCGCGAAGCCGCCCATCCGCAAGCTTGCCCGCGATCTCGACGTCGATCTGGCCGATGTCGTCGCCAGTGGACCGGCGGGCGAGGTCACGCGGGAGGACGTGGTCAAGCACGCGTCGCAGGCCAGCGTGTTCCGCAACATCGAGACACCGGAGTGGAACGCGGTGCGCGAGGAGACCATCCCCGTGGCCGGCCGGCAGCCCGAGGCGGCCCGGGTGGTCTCGCCCGAACCCGTGACCGTCGCGGCGCCGCCGGCCGACGCCGCCGGGCGCGAGGAGTCGATTCCGGTGCGGGGCGTCCGCAAGGCGACCGCATCGGCGATGACCAGCAGTGCCTACACGGCTCCGCATGTGTCGGTCTGGACCGACGTCGACGCCAGCCGCACGATGGAGCTCGTGAAGCGCCTGAAGGCATCGCCCGATTTCGCCGACACCAAGGTGTCGCCACTGCTGATCATGGCCCGCGCCGTGATCTGGGCGTCGCGTCGGACGCCGATGGTGAATGCCGCCTGGATCGACGACGCCGAGGGCGGCGGTGCGCAGATCCGCGTGCGCCACTACGTGAATCTCGGAATCGCGGCCGCGACACCTCGAGGCCTCCTGGTCCCCAACATCAAGGACGCGCAGGACCTGAACATGCGCGGGCTCGCCCAGGCGCTCGAGAAGCTGACGCTGACGGCCCGTGAGGGCAAGACGACGCCCGCCGACCAGCAGGGCGGCACGATCACGATCACGAACATCGGCGTGTTCGGGATGGATGCCGGAACCCCGATCATCAACCCCGGCGAGGTCGGCATCGTCGCCCTCGGCACGATCCGGCAGAAGCCGTGGGTCGTGGACGGCGAGGTGCGGCCACGCTGGGTGACGACCGTGTCGGGGTCGTTCGATCACCGCGTGGTGGACGGCGACGGCGTCTCGCGGTTCATCGCCGACATCGCCTCCATCCTGGAGGAGCCGGCGCTTCTCCTCGATTGAGAGGCCTGTGCCCCTTCACGCGCGGTCGTGGAGTGTGATGAGGTAGCCGTCGGGATCGGCGAAGGTGAAGGTCCAGCCGAACGGACCCTCGGTCAGCTCGGACGCGATCGTCACACCGTCGGCCACCAGCGCCTCGTGGATCTTCCGCGACTCCGGGGCGTGCATCCACACCCCGATCCCGCGGCCCAGTGCGCCGGCGTCGAGATCGAGGCCCGGGAGCGGCGAGCGCACGGCGAAGGCAGCGGGCTTCGTGTCGAAGACCACGGCATGCGGCGGCCCGGGCTGGCGCCTCAGGCCGAGGTACTGCTCGTAGAACGCCGCCGAGCGCGCGATGTCGCGCACCTGCAGAGAGACGAAGTCGGGACCGGAAACCGTCATGGTGAGCTCCTTCTTTGTGTCAGTTATCTGACATAGCCACCGTATGTCAGAATACTGACATGAGTCAAGACGACCGCAGGATCGAGCTCGTGACTTCCCCGGGCTACCTGCTGAAGGTGGCCTCGAGCGCGCTGCGCGCGGCCATGGAGGACGTGCTCCGCCCGCTGGGCATGACGGTCACTCATTACTCCTGCCTCGAACTCCTCGCCCAGCGTCCGGGGTCGTCGAATTCCGACCTCGCCCGTGGCGCATTCGTCACCCGGCAATCGATGAACGTCCTGCTCCGGACGCTTCAGCGCGACGGCCTCGTCACCCGATCGGACCAGGCGACCTCCGGCCGCGCCCTTCCGACCGAGCTGACCGATGCGGGACGCCGTCAGCTCGCCGCAGCGAGCGCGGCGGTGCGCGACGTGGAAGACCGCATGACCGCCGATCTGCAACCCGGCGACCGCGAGAGACTCGTGACCCTGCTGCGCAGGTGCGCGGATTCCCTCACCGACGGCTGAGCCCAGGCAGCCCGAGCACCCGAGGTCCGCCCGCCACGGGAGTCAGGTGCGGCGTTCGTGCCGGCGCGGCTTCAGGCGTGCCGGGGCATCCGTCGCGGGTGACCACTCGCACTCGAAGCTGCCGCGGTAGCCGAACAGGAAGCCGAAACGGTGATTGCGCACCTCGAGGTCGACGTGGAAGCGCTGATCGGCGTCGTCGAAGTATTCGTGCAGCCGCGCGCGACCGCTGAAGAGCAGGGGGAATCGGAAGGCGACCGGACCTTCGTAGAACCGCTGGGCGTCAGAGGTGAGGATGAGCCCGCCCCGGTCGTCGACCTGCAGGTCGAGGTCGACCGCGAGGTGCTGGTGGGTGCCGAGATAGTCGACGATCCGACCCTGCTCGAGGATCATCGTCGCGTCGAAACGTCGGTGGTGGGCGCCGACGGTGTACTCCCGGACGAAGGTGACCGTCTCGCGCCCCAGCGGGTCGCGGTAGGGGTAGTTCTCGACCGTGAACGGCACATCGACGCCGATGTCGGGGATCAGGATGCTGCGCAGTCGGCCGATCTGCAGGAACGGAACGGTCCACCACGGTCCGCGGCGGATCGTGGTCATCACGCCGCGGCCGGTGCAGGCCTCGGCCGAGTCCAGCCCGACGCCGAACCGACGGCGCATCATGGGGTGCAGGCGGGCGAAATCGTCGCCGAGGGCGCGCTCGAAGATGGAGGTCATGCGGGGATGCCCGGATCCGGGAGCGCGGCCAGCGTTGCGGGGGCATCCTGCAGCTGATCGCCGCGCCGCGACCCCGACGCGGGCGCCCGCCGGCAGCGGCCCGCGCGTGGCCGGTCGGCACGCCACCACCACAGCGCGCTCCAGAGCGGCCAGCGTTCCGGGGGCACACCGGTCTCCAGCCAGATGCGCAGGCGGTCGAAGCTCCACGCCGTCGCCCAGCCGAGCACGGGCCGGACCACCACGTCCAGGACGCCCCACCCCGGCGCGTAGTCGTAGCCGGTGAGGAACAGCGTGCCTCCGTCGGTCGGCACGTAGCGCCAGTAGCCGCGGCCCGCCCGGATCGGGGAGAGGCGGTCGGCGGTGTGGAACCGCAGCGCCGATGTGCGGGCGCCGCCTGAACCGCGTCTCTCACCCACGCTGACGCCCGTGCCGTGGACGACGTGGAACGGCACACGCCGTTCGTACGTGAAAGCCGTCGCCCCGGCATCCGTCACGGCCATCGGGGTGATCCGCGTGAACCTGACGTCCCAGCGCACGTGCTCGGCGGGTGTCTGGCTGGCGTCCCACACCGCGTCGAGGTCGGCCGCTATCCGCGCTTCCACGTAGATCCCGTTGCGTCCCACACCCCGACGCTACGACACGCCGCGCGGGACGGGCGGGCGACGTTCCGACGACGATCGCGCTATTTCGTGTAGCGCGTGCGTCCGCCCACGATGGTCTGCATCACGTGGGCCTGCAGCGCGAGCGCACGACTTCTCGCCGAGTGGACACCGTGCCTGAGCGCCAGGGCCGTGCGTTGGCGCCAAGTCGTGCTCTCGGGACCGATTCGACGAGGGGCCGGATGTGCGCCCACGCTCTGCGCCGAACTCAGCGTGATCAGGCCGGGGTTCGGAGCTGACCGAGCAGTTCGGCGTCCCCCGTTCCGGAGTGCTCCGTGAAGCGTCCGCCGACCACGCGATACATTGCGTACTCGGCCACATTCGCGTGGCGTCGGGTCGCCGCGATGCCGCGGAACGCGCCCAGGTGCGTGCCGCTGGCGCGGAGATGCACGGCGAGGCGGTCGTCTTCGACGATCAGCTGGATGCGGCGCCATCGCCAGTCGGGGAAGGCGTCGAACAGGTCGGCCATGTCCTCGACCCACGCGTTCGCCCCGCCGGGTAGGTGCGCGCGCTTGGCTGACGGAGCGACGAAGCTTCGGATCGCTTCCAGATCGTGCCGATTGCACGCGTCGAGGTAGTCGGCGTACCACTCGCGTATCTCCCAGGGCTCCACCTCCCCATTATCCGCGGCCACCGTCGGTAACGCCTCGCCTCGCCTCGCCTCGCCGCTCCTCGCCTCGCCTCGCCGCGTCGCGTCGGCCGCCACCCCGCCTCGCCCGTCGGCCGTCGCCCCCCCACCCCCGCGCGACGAACGGTCGCGACATGCCGTCACCGCGGGCGCGGCGGGCGGCCGCGCGGCGTGTCGCGACCGCTCGCGCAACGTCGGGCACGGTCACGCAACGGTGGAGTCGCAGGGCGCACGAGCGCAGGACGCGGAGGGTGCCCATGGGCGGCAGGGCACCGAGGGCCAGGCCCCCGCGAACGGTCGCGACACGCCGTTACCGCGGGCGCGGCGCGCGGCCGCGCGGCGTGTCGCGACCGCTCGCGTGACCCATCCCACACTCCCGCACCTCGACTTGAGAACGATTATCAATAGCCATAGTGTGGAGGCATGACCAATTCGCAGCGCTCCCTCCGACGTCTGATCCCGGTCGTGGCGACGGCCGCAGCATCCGCTCTGCTGCTCGCGGGATGCGCGAGCGGCGCCGCGGGCTCCGGCGCCGCGTCGGACGACGGCAAGATCCGCGTCGTCGCCTCGACCGACGTCTACGGCCAGATCGCAGAGGCGATCGGCGGCGACCATGTGGACGTGACCTCGGTCATCTCGTCGGCCAGCCAGGACCCGCACGAGTTCGAGGCCACCGCCAGCGACCAGCTCGCGGTGCAGCGGGCGCAGTTGCTGATCGAGAACGGCGGCGGCTACGACAGCTTCATGAACACCCTCGTCGAGGGTTCCGGATCGACAGCGCCGCTCATCACGGCAGCGGAGCTCTCGCCGGCATGGCCGAGCGACAGCGAAGACCACGCGCACACCGAAGGCGCCGATGACGATCACGGTCATATCGAAGGCTTCAACGAGCACGTCTGGTACGACCCGACCACGATCTCGGCGGTCGCAGACGCCATCGCGAGCGAGCTGACGACCCTCGTCCCCGAGGCGTCGGCTGACATCACCGCCAACGTGGCGACCTTCCAGAGCGGGCTCGACGGCATCGAGGGCGAGGTCGCGGCGCTGAAGAGCGCTCACGGCGACACGGAGGTCTTCGCGACCGAGCCGGTGCCGATGTACCTGGCCGCTGCGGCGGGCATGACGAGCGTCACCCCCGGCGCTTTCAGCGAGGCGGTGGAGGAGGGGCAGGATGTCGCGCCCGCCGTCCTGCTCGAGTCGCTGAACGTCATCAAGGCCGGCGGCCTCGTCGCGGTGCTCGCGAACGCGCAGACCGGCGGACCCGAGACCCAGCAGGTGATCGCACAGGCCGACGGACAGGGCATCCCGGTGCTCGAGTTCACCGAAACCCTCCCCGAGGACACGACGTATATTCAGTGGATGACCGACAACGTGGCGCTGCTCGCCTCCGCGCTCGACGGATGACCGCACCCGCCATCCTCGAGATCGCGGGCGCCTCGCTGCGCCGCGCCGGCCGAGAGCTCTGGACCGGGCTCGACCTGCGGGTCGAGCCCGGCGAGCTGATCGCGGTGCTCGGGCCGAGCGGGTCGGGCAAGACCACGCTGCTGCGCGCCATCCTGGGTCTCGAAGCCCTCAGCGGTGGCAGCATCCGCGTCGACGGCGACGCCATCTCGGGTCGGGGCGATCGCCGCATCGGCTACGTCCCGCAGCAACGTCCGCTGCCGCCGGACACATCGATGCGCGGGCGCGACCTGATCGCGCTCGGCGTCAGCGGACACCGCTTCGGATTTCCTCTCCCGCGCCGTGCCGATCGCGCACGGGTCGAGGAGCTGATCGACGCGGTCGACGCCCGCAGCTTCGCCCAGCGTCCCGTGGGCCTGCTCTCGGGCGGCGAGCAGCAACGCCTGCGGGTCGGTCAGGCGCTCGCCGACCACCCGCGCCTGCTGCTCTGCGACGAGCCGCTCACGAGTCTCGACCTCGCGAATCAGCGCGACGTCGTGCGACTGATCGACGATTATCGACGGGATGCCGAGGCCGCGGTGCTGCTCGTCACGCACGACATCAACCCGGTGATGAACGCGGTCGACCGCATCCTCTACATCGCGAACGGCCGCTTCACGCTGGGCAGGCCCGACGAGGTGCTGGATTCGAAGGTGTTGAGCGATCTGTACGGCGCACCGGTGTTCGTCCTGCGGGCAGGCGGCCGGCTGGTGGTCGTCGGAGCCCCCGATGCCGACGAGGCCCACCACCACCACGACGAGGACGGGCACGCGTGAACTGGTCGGATGTCTGGGACGCCATGTTCGGAGGGCTGGCGGACTACGGCGACATCCTCGCCCTGGTGTCGAACTCCGTCATCGCGGGCGCGATCCTCGGGCTCGTCGGCGGGCTGATCGGGGTGTTCGTGATCCAACGCGACATGGCGTTCGCCGTCCACGGCATCAGCGAGCTCTCCTTCGCCGGGGCCGCGGCCGCCCTTCTGTTCGGCATCGACGTCGTCACCGGATCGATCGTCGGTTCCCTGATCGCGGCGGTCCTCATCGGGGTGCTCGGTGCGCGCTCGCGCGACCGCAACTCGATCATCGGCGTGCTCATGCCGTTCGGTCTGGGCCTGGGCATTCTGTGCCTGTCGCTCTACAGCGGTCGTTCGGCCAACCGCTTCGGCCTGCTGACCGGCCAGATCGTCTCGGTCCAGAACTCGCAGCTCGGCGCCCTGATGCTGATCAGCGCGATCTGCCTGGTGGGGCTCATGATCATCTGGCGCCCGCTGCGGTTCGACTCGCTCGACCCGCAGTCCGCGGCGGCACGCGGCGTGCCGACGCGCGCCGTGTCGCTCGGGTTCATGGTGCTCCTCGGCCTCATGGTGGCCGTCAGCGTGCACATCATCGGCGCGCTCCTCGTGCTCGCGCTGCTGGTCACGCCCGCCGCCGCCGCCACGCGCATCAGCACCGGTCCCGTCGCGGTGCCTCTCCTGGCCGCCCTCTTCGGTTTCGTCTCCGCGGTCGGCGGCATCCTGCTCGCGATCGCCGGAACGCTCCCCGTGAGCCCCTACATCACGACGATCTCGTTCCTCATCTACATCGTCTGCCGGGTCGTGGGTGGCAGGCAGGGCCGCGTGCTTCGCGACAGCGGCGGCCGTGCCGACCGGAGCGCGGTCGCTCTCGGGTGATCCCGAGACTGCCCTCGTAGACTTCTCCCATGGTTCAGCGCAATACGTGGCAGCGCGAGCGTGTACGCGAGGCGCTGGCCGACGCCCGCGGCTTCGTCAGCGCGCAGAACCTGCACGCGTCGCTGCGCGACGACAACACCGGCATCGGCCTGGCGACCGTCTACCGTGCGCTGGCCGGTCTCGCCGCCGACGGCTCGGCCGATTCGCTGCAGAGTCCCGACGGCGAGAACCTCTTCCGCGCCTGCGTCACCCCCGGTCACCACCACCACCTGATCTGCCGCTCGTGCGGTCTCACCGTCGAGATCGAGGCGACGGATGTCGAGCAGTGGGCTCAGCGCACGGCGGCGCAGAACGGCTTCAGTGCCGCCGAGCACGTGGTCGACATCTTCGGGCTGTGCGGCCCCTGCACCCAGGCACTGGCTGTCGAGCGTGACCCGGCTTAGTCCGGTCGCCTCGGCCTCGCCCCCACGCTCGCCGCGCTCGCGGGTGGGTGTGGCGCTCGCCGTGGGCGCTGCCGTGGTCGCGGGGCTTTTCCTGATCGATGCGCTGGCCCCGGCGTTGTACTCCGCCTCGCTGCCCACCCGCGTGCAGGACGGCCTGACGCTCTCGATCAGCGTCCTCATCGAGTCCATGCCCTTCGTCGCGCTCGGCGTCGTCCTGTCGATCGCCGTGCAGGTGTGGATCCCGCCGGGGATGATCGAACGATGGATGCCGCGCCGCGCGTGGGCCCGGCGTGCGGTGCTCTCCCTCCTCGGAATGGTGGTGCCCGTCTGCGAGTGCGGGAATGTGCCGTTCGCCCGCGGCCTCATGATGCGCGGGTTCACGGTGCCCGAGACGCTCACGTTCCTCATCGCGGCACCGATCGTCAACCCCATCGTCATCATCACGACCCACCAGGCCTTCGGGTTCTCGGACGGCATCCTCATCGCCCGACTCGTGGGCGGCTACCTCATCGCGAATCTGATCGGGTGGCTGTACAGCCGGCACCCCGATCCGGATGGGCTACTCACGGACCGCTTCCGCGAGACGTGCGAACTCGTCACACACGAGCAGGGCGGCCGCGGGCGTCGCAGCCTCGCGCAGTTCATCGTCGAACTGCGCTCGGTCATGCCCGCGCTCGTGATCGGATCGGCTCTGGCCGGTGCCGTGCAGGTGCTGATCCCTCGATCGGCGCTGCTCGCCATCGGATCCAACCCGGCGCTGTCGATCGTGGCGATGGTCGCGCTCGCGATGATCGTGTCGATCTGCTCGAATGTCGACGCGTTCTTCGCGCTGTCGTTCGCGTCGACGTTCACTCCGGGCTCGATCGTGGCCTTCCTGCTCGTCGGGCCGCTCGTCGACGTGAAGATGCTCGCACTGCTCAGGACGACCTTCACGACCCGCGTCCTCTTCGGTCTCGTGGTCGTGGTGGTGCTCGCAGGCTTCGCCATCGGGGCGGGGGTGAACCTCCTTGCGTGACGTCGGCTTCCTCGGTACCCGCTGGCTCGGGGTCGGCCTCGCTGCCTGCCTGTCGGTCGTCACGATCAGCCTGGCGCTGACGGGCCAGCTCGGGCTCTACATCAACCCCGATTCGGCGTGGTTCGCGGTGGGCATGGCGGTGCTCGTACTGATCGGCACGATCCTCAGCTTCGCCCTCCCGCTCGGCGCGGAGGCCGATCACGGACACGATCACGATGAGCCGGCCGCACCCCGCGCGCCGCAGGACGAAGCGACACACGCCCACGACCACGCCCACCGTCCCGCCCGCCCGAGCGCCGGCACGCTGGTCGCCGTGACCGGTGGGGTCGCAGCATCCGCCGTCGTCGCCTGCATCGTCCTGCTTCCCCCGGCCTCGCTCTCGGCCGAGCTGGCCATGTCGCGCGACGTCGGCGCCGCGCCGCTCTTCGCCGGGCAGGATGCCGTCACACTCGCATCGACCGGCGACACGTCGTCGTTCGGGGTGGGGGACTGGGCTACGGTCTTCGCGACGGCCACGAACCCCGACGCCTTCGACGGCGACGCGATCACCCTGACGGGCTTCGCGACTCCGGTGGACGGTGGCGACGGCTTCCAGCTGACGCGCCTGGTCATCACGCACTGCGTGATCGACGCGCAGCCGGCGAGCGTCCCGATCGTCTCCGGCGCCGCGACGCCCGAGACGGGCCAGTGGATCACCATCACGGGCACGGTGCGCGCCACCTCCGAGGGCGGTCTGGAGATCGACGCCCAGTCGATCGACGCGGTCGAGGAGCCGAAAGACCCCTATGAGTACTGACCGCTCGACGCGCAGCTCCCGTCGCCGGCTCCGTCAGTCCCGCGCATTCATCGGAGCATTCGCGATCGTCGTCGCCGTCCTCGCGGGTGCAGCTCTCGCCGGGGCGGCCGCCACCACGGCGCAGGGCCCGCGGGTGACCGACGTGCAGGTGGATCCGGCCGCGGCGGTCGCGGCATCCGGCTCGCGGATGATCATCACCACCACGCAGTCGCTGCAGACCGTCGACGCGGGTCAGGTCACCGTCACGCCGGCGACGCCCTTCACCGTCGACACCTCCGGCCGGAGCGTCGGGGTGCGCTTCACGCTGCCGCTGCACGACGAGACCGCCTACACGGTGACGGTCGCCGGTCTCGAGGGGCTCGGTGGGGGACCCGCCGCCGAGATCTCGCAGTCATTCACGACGTCGGGCATCGACGTGTACCTGCTGCGGCGCGGTCAGGACGGGGACACGATCTTCCGCACCGATCTCGCGGGCGAGACCGCGGACGCCGTCTTCACGCACGAGCACATCGAGGACTTCCGTGCGACCTCTTCGCACCTCGTCGTGTCGGTGCGATCGGGCGAGGGTACCGGCACGAACGGCGATGGCGAAGCGGAGCTGATCGTCACCGATCTGGACGGCTCGAACGCGCGCGACCTGACACTGCCGGGGGACGGATACGTGTCGAATCTGCAGAGCGCCGATCGTGGTGAGCTGATCGGCTACACGTTCTCGGACGCCAACCTGTCGGCGACGACGGGGAGGGAGAGCGCGCTGTTCACCGCGTCGCTCAAAGACGATGCCGCGGATGCCGAGCCCACGCAGATCGCGGTCGCAGGCGACGATCAGAGGGTCGCGGAGTGGCGCTTCGTGCCCGATACCGACAGCATCCTGCTCCTCGCCTTCAGCGGGAGCCTGCTGCTCACCTCCGCGACCGGCTCCGATCCGGTCGCACTCGGCAACGCGGTCTCGATCGACGGGATCGCACGAGGGTCTTCGCACGCCGTTGTCGAACGCGCCGACGCGCGCTACGCGATCGACCTGACCGACGGCACCGAGCAGCCCCTCGTCGACGCCGCGGGCGAAGAAGGGCTGCCCGGCCCCGTCACCCCGATGCCGGGCGAGGGCGGTGGCACGCTGCGCACGTTCGCAGAGGTGGAGAACAACACCACGCTGATCAGCACGACGGTCTCGGTCGTCCGAGACGACGGCATTGCGACGCCGGTGTTCACCGCACCCGCGACCGACGGGGTACTCCAGACGTGCGTGTCACCGAGCGGTCGGTACGCCGCGGTGCTGGTCGCTCCCGACATCGTCGACAACCGCTACGACGCCTACCTGCTGCCGATGACGTCGCGGCCCGAGACCCACATCATCGACCTGTCCGCCACTTCCGACGATCGCGAGGTCTCGATCCTGTCGGGGTTCGACGCGTCGTGGTGCCAGGTCCCGCCCCGATGACGACCTCGTCGCCGCCGAGGGTCCGACCCGCCACCCGCCGGGATCTCGAAGGGCTGGCGGCCGACGTCGCTCCGAGCCTGCTCGGGGCCCACCTGACGGTCACGAGTGCCACCGACGCCGAGGAACACGCCGAGACCGTCACGATCCGCCTCACCGAGGTGGAGGCCTATCACGGGCTCGGCACGGGACCGACGGCCGACCCGGGATCGCACGCGCGCATGGGTCCCACCCCGCGCAACGCCACGATGTGGGGCGACCCGGGTCACCTGTACGTCTATCTCAGCCACGGCATCCACTCGTGCGTGAACATCGTGTGCGGCCCGGCGGGGGTAGCCGGCGGGGTGCTGCTGCGCGGAGCCGAGGTGATCGAGGGGGCGGATGCCGCGACCCGGCGACGACCGGCGGCGATCCGCCCGCGCGACCTGGCGCGAGGGCCGGGCAGGCTCGGGACGGCCATCGGCCTGAAGCATCCGCTGCACGACGGGATCGACGCGATCACGGGCGAGTCTTGGCAGGGGGCTTCGGCGCGGCTCGAACTGCTGTCCGAGCCGCTGACCCGGTTCGCCTCCGGCCCGAGGGTGGGAGTCGCCGGCGCGGCGGGGACCGCGAAATTTCCGTGGCGGTTCTGGGTGCCTGATGATCCGACGGTCTCCGCCTTCCGATGGGGGCGGGGCGCGGCATCCGCGTGATCGGCGCGTTCGCGCGGGGCGGCCTCAGCGCAACGACACCACCGCGGTGAAGGCCGATCGGATCGCGCGCATCTGCTTCTCGTAACGGGCGGCCACCACGATGAGCACGGCGCCGCCGATACCGAGCCAGAGCCACCAGGGAACGGCGACGTACGACTGCGAGATCCACGGCCACAGCTGCGCGCCGGCATGCACCAGCAGCACCGCCGAGCCGAGTACGAGAGGTGCCTGCAATCGGCCCAAGGCACCGGTGAGCACCATCGCGATCGCGACGACACCCAGCGCGACCACCCGCCATAGTTCGCCCGGACCGACGTCGAGCGCGAGCGAGGGGAGCGTGAGGAGGGCGAGGCCCGGACCGAGCGTCGGCCAGGTGCGCGCGGTCGCGTCGCTGCGCAGTCGCCGGATCCCGAGCACGATGAGGCCCAGGGCGGGTGGTGCGGTCACGGCCTCGATCGGATCGACGCCGTGGAGGGCGAGCGCGCTCACCGCGAACAAGACCAGAGCGACCGCCGAGGCGACGGGGAGGGCGATGCCGAGCCGATCCCTGCGCATGACTCCGAAGGCCCCCGCGGCGGTCAGCGCCGACGTCAGGACGAAGGCTCTGATGCCGTCGACGAGAGGATCTGCGCCGAGGAGCAGCGTGCCGGCCAGCGCCCACAGCACCACGGTGACGGCGAACACGGCGCCTGCGGCGAGATCCACTCGGTGATCGCGCGTGGATCGGATCGCGGCGACGCCGATGGCGGCGACCACCCCCGCACCGGCGAGTGCCCAGAGATCGGGTTCGATGCCGACCGGGGCCAGATCGGCGACCGCCACGAAGCGGAGCCCTGCCGCGATGGTCGCCCCGAGAAGCCCTCCGAGGGCCGTGACCGCCGCCAGACCCCGCCAGCGGGGAAGACGAAGGAGTGCCGCGCCGGCGACGCCTGCGACCGCCGCGACGAGGACCGTGATCGCGGTCCGAGGCAGGTCATCGTCGGCGGAGCCGCTCGCACGCGCGGCCTGCACCACGGTGGTCGCGACGAGCAGCGCGGCCCCGGCGCCGGCCAGCACCGTCGATGCGATGGGGGGTCGGTCGTCGTCGGTCATCCACACCGAGACTGCGGCGACGAGCACGGCGCCCGCGCCGGCGACCAGGGCCGCCGCGTCTCCCCGGGGAAGCGCATCGGCGTCGGACGCGAAGAGTGCGCGCGCGCCCATCAGAAGGGAGCCGGCGGTCAGGATCATCGCCGACGGCGACGCGAGGCGGAAGGTGCGCGACGCCGGCGCGACGGCGCACCCGACGGCAGCCAGCAGCGCACCCACGATCACCAGCCACACCCGTACCGGTTCGACGGCAGAGGTGGTGCTCGGCAGCAGCGCCAGGCCGAGGCCCCCGAGCCAGACCGCGCGCTCGCTCGCGGTTCCCGGGCGGCGCCAGAGCACGAGCGCTGCACCCGCCATGACGGCGAGCGCGAGCGGGATCGTGACGGCCTCCACCGTGGTCACGGTGCCCACGCCGAATCCGACCCCCGCGAGAACGAGTGCGGCGCCGAAGGCGGTCCACCGCGTGATGGTGCCCAGTGGCCGCCGATCGCGAGCGGCGGCCGCGAGATGGAGTGTAAGGGCGAGCCCGATCGAGATGGTCAGGACGAGGGGATGCCGCGCCTGGCCGATCAGCGACATCGTGGCAAGCCCCACCGCGAGCGGAGGGACGACCAGCGCGAACGCCGCCTCGGGCGAGGCATCCGCTCGTCCTCGCCGGCCGGCGATGAACCCGAAGGCCGCCGCGTAGGCGAGGAGGACGAAGCCCGCCGCCCACCACCCCTGCAGCGCCGCGCCGACGATCGTGCGCTCGAGTGCCACCAGGGCCGACACGACGAGAGCGGAGGTCGCTGTGGCGACGGCGGTGCCGCGGGTCCGCCGGAGCGGCGTCCACGACACGACGAGAGTCAGGGTGGTGGCGACGGCGGCGACGACGCCTCCGCGGACGTCGGACCCCGACCAGCTCGCCAGTGCGGGCATCGCGAGTCCGATCGTCACCCCGAGCACCGCGGCGACGGTCGCCTCGGCCCGGCGTCGCAGCCATGTCATCAGGACCGCCAGGACGATCAGCCCGATCGACGGCGGCAGTGCATACGCCTCGATGGTCGGCGCGTCCCCTGCGAGGTTCGCTGCGAAGGGTGCGAGCCACAGCCACAGCCCGATCGTCGCGAAGCCGATCGACGGCCAGATCAGCAGCCGCCGTGGGGCCGCCGACACGGTGGCGCCGGGGGCGGTGGTCGAGAACACGCCGGGTAGGGATGCCGCTTGCGGAGCCGCCCACCCCCGGCACACGGATGCTCCGGCGAAGCCCGCTGCCGCGATCACGCTCACCGCCCACCATCGATCGGACGCGGCCGACATCGCCACGGCGGCCGCGGTCGCGAGCGCCCCGCCGTCGACGAGCGCGCGCACGCGCCGACGCTCGGGCGTGGGAGTCGCACGCGTGCCGACGATCGCGGCCGCCCAGGTCGTGGCCGCCGCCGAGCCCACGATCGCCGGCGCGGAGTCGGCGGCCAGCCCGGCGGCGTCGAGGACGGCGAAGACGCCGGTTCCCACGAGGGGGGCGACCAGCAGGGCTCCTGCGCGGGCGGCCGCCCCGGTGATGGGCGTTCTCCCCACGGCCACGATCGTGAGGAGCGCGACGAGTGCGGCGGAACGGATGATCCCGGCGACGGGTTCTCCCAGCAGGCCCGGCCCGGCATCGTCGGGCGACAAGGGAAGGAGCGGCGCGACGAGGCGTGCGAACGACATGACGATGAGCGTCAGCGCGCTCACGGTGAGCGCCGATCGGGTGGACCGGTCGGGTGCCGCCGCGGCCGCGAGCACAAGTGCGGCGAGCGCGATCCACGAGAGGAGGATGAACGGCACCTCGGTGGCGGAGACGACGGATCCGGATGCCGCGGCCATCGCGGCCGGCGCGACGAAGGCCGAGATCGCGGCGACCATGACAGCGGAGACGGTCAGTCGCACGGCGAGCGCGCCGCGTGCCGCCGCGACGACATGAAGGCAGATCGGCACCGCCAGTGCCACACCCACGCCGACGAGCCAGAGCGCCGGCGCGGTCGTACCCGCCAAATAGGCGACGGTCGCCGAGAGGAACGCGGCGATCCACCACCCGCGCGCGGCCTGTGCGTGGCGTGCGACGGCGGCGACGGCGACCGTGGCGACCGCTGCTCCCACGCCCACCACGACGGCGGGGATCGCGGACAGGACACCGGCGCCGAGGAGGAGCGCCACGGCGACCACCACCCGCGCGTCGCGCCACCCCGGGCGTCGCAGAGTGGGAGCGACGAGGAGCAGCGCCGCGACCGCCACGGCTCCGAGCCCACTCCACAGCGCCGCGTCGACGCCGGTCGTCAGGAGCGGCGATCGCGCGAACGTCGGTGTCTGCCACGGCGTCCACGCGACGATCAGGTCATGGGATGCGCGCGCGGCCCACATGATCACGCCGATCACGAGACTGGTGCCGCCGATGAGCGTCGCGCCGATGGAAGCGACCCGCAGTTCGCGGCGTGGCCGTTCGCGACCTCGAAGCCGATCAATCAGGGCGGCGACCGCGACGGCGATCACCGGCCCGAGGAAGAACGTCTGCAGATTCAGCTCGCCGCGCACCGCCACCTGCCAGCCGAGCATCCCGGCGACGACGGCGCCGAGTGTCGTGACGGCCGCGAGGAGCACTCCGCGCCACGGCAGCTCGTCCGCGCCGTCGACGGGCGCGGCATCCGAGGCCCCACCTTCCGGTGAGGCCTCCGTCTCGACCTCTGCCGCGAGATCGTCGGCGTCGGACAGTATGCCGTCGGCGGCCGCCGGGGCGTCGGTGCGTGCGCGCAACAGGAAGGCGTGGATCGCGCTGAGCCCGACGATCGCCACGGTCGACCAGAGCGGCAGGACGATGCTGTCGGGTGACGAGACGGCCGCGACCGCTGCCGCGCCGACCAGCGACATCACCCCGACCACGGCGAGGGTGACGTGTTCGGGCACCGCGTCGGCACGAGCTCGTGCCGCCGACCACGGCGGAGGCAGGGTGTGCGCCATGCCGCCCACGCTCGCGCCCAGCAGCCCCGCGACGATCGCGGCGTTCGACTCGAGGCCGCTCAGACCGCCGACGAGCAGGCCCAGCCCCGTCGGCAGAGCCAGCACCGCGACGAGGTCGGGTGCGCGCAATCGCGAGAGGCGAGCCCAGACCCGCAGCAGCACCCCGACGACCAGCGCGGCCACGCCCGCGTAGACCGCGGGTCGCGTCGCTCCCGCGCCGAAGAGGTCGTTGGCGCGCACGGCCCACGCGTCCAGCGCCAGCAGGATGACGCCGAGTACCGCGATCCCCTCGGCCGTCGCGGTGAGCTCGCGGCGCCTCAGGAAGGATGCCGTCGCTATGGTGGCGGCGGTGACGCCGGCGATGATGAGCGCGCGGACGGCGATGCCCGCGACGAACCAGGCCAGCAGCAGGAAGAAGACGGCGGCGACGCCCACAAGGGAGACGCCGACGATCAGCAGCAGCACCGGCACGCTCAAGCGCCGCCGAGGCCGGCGGGGCGGAGCAGCGGGCGGTTCGATCGCGACGACGGGCTCCGCGGTGGCCCCGGGCGCCACTGCCGGACGCAGATCGTCGATGTGGGGCGGGGGCAGCTCTCCCCACGCGTTCACGGGGACAGGCGTCGCGACGGCAGGTATGGCGGGGGCAGGCGTGGCGGGGGCAGGCATGGCGGGGGCAGGCATCGCGCGGACAGGCGCGGCCGGCGGGGCGACCGGCGCCGCGGGAGCCGCTGCGTGCGCACGACGTATCTCGGCGATCACCGCTCGCCGCTCATGATCGATGTCGACCGCCCGGAGCCCCAGCTCCACCAGGCGCGCTGCGCGAGGGTCGCCCAGCACCAGGCCGCACTGACGGCAGGTCATCTCGGTGATCGGCGTGAAACACGCCGGGCACAGGTGCGTGTCGATCAGATCTGTCGCCGATGACGGCCACACCGTGTCTTCGTCCTGCGGATTCGTCATGAGTCCCCCGGATGCTGAGACCCCCATGCTGGCACCACCTCGATGCGTTCCGCCGCATATGCGCGGGAGCGGGGGAACGCGGAGCTCCCACCCGTCGTGGGGAGGAATCGCTGCGTGCTAAACTCGACGTTTGTCCGCGTGCACTCCTGCACGTGGTTCGCTCCCCCTCTTCATACGGGCCCATCGGCCTGTGTGCGGCGTGGGTGCAGACAAGGGATCTTGGGTGGGGCCGTCCGGCCTCACGGTATTGAAGGAGAAGAAACCATGGCAGCAGTGTGCCAGGTGACTGGAGCGGTTCCCGGCTTCGGTCACAGCATCTCGCACTCGCACCGCCGGACGAAGCGTCGCTTCGACCCGAACGTGCAGAAGAAGACCTATTACGTCCCGTCGCTCGGCCGCAACATCAAGCTGAACGTCTCGGCGAAAGGCATCAAGGTCATTGACGCGCGCGGCATCGAGTCCGTCGTCAAGGACATCCTCGCGAAGGGTGTGAAGCTCTAATGGCCAAGAAGGCTCAGGACGTTCGTCCGATCATCAAGCTGCGTTCGACCGCCGGCACGGGCTACACCTACGTGACGCGCAAGAACCGCCGCAACAACCCCGACCGCATCGTGCTGAAGAAGTACGACCCGGTGATCCGCAAGCACGTCGACTTCCGAGAGGAGCGCTAAGCCATGGCCAAGAAGAGCAAGATCGCGCGCAACGAACAGCGCAAGGTGATCGTCGCCCGCTACGCGACCAAGCGCCTCGAACTGAAGAAGGCGCTCGTGTCGCCGACCTCGACCGACGAAGAGCGCGAAGCCGCACGCATCGGGCTGCAGAAGCTGCCCCGCAACGCATCGCCGGTGCGCGTGCGCAGCCGCGACGTCATCGACGGTCGCCCCCGAGGCAACCTCACGAAGTTCGGCATCTCGCGTGTCCGGTTCCGTGACATGGCACACCGTGGCGAGCTGCCCGGCGTGACCAAGTCGAGCTGGTAACCACCCGCAGCGCCAGACAGGCGCAGCATCCGGAAGGCCCGGCGATCCACGGATCGCCGGGCCTTCCGTCGTTCCCTCCTCCTCCCGACGCCGACCGCACCCGCCGTCACACGGGCCACAGGAGTCACACGAAACCGGCCGACACGCCGCCAATATGACGTCGGATGCCTCGAAATCCGCGTGATTCCGCGGAAAGTCGGTATATTCGAGCCCGGTCGATCCGACCAGCCGAGGGCATGTGTCCTTCGGTCCGAGTAACGAAAGGCGGCAAGTGCGCCGCCTTGGAGGACACCCACATGGCTGACAAGTCCATCACCAAGACCGAACTCGTTGCGAGCATCGCCAGCGCCACCGGCCAGAGCCAGGCCGCCGTTTCGGGCGTGCTCGACTCCCTCTTCTCGACCGTCTCCGACGCTGTCGCCAAGGGCAGCAAGGTGTCGATCCCGGGGTGGATCGCGTTCGAGCAGGTCGAGACCTCGGCTCGCACCGGCCGCAACCCGCAGACCGGCGCCGAGATCGCCATCCCGGCCGGCAAGCGCGTCAAGGTCACCGCCGGTTCGAAGCTGAAGGCTGCCGTCAAGTAGACGAGCTCCACACGCAGCACGCCCCGCACGCGGGACGTCACGAGGGGGGATGCCGCGGCATCCCCCCTCTCGCGCGTCCGGGGTCCATGGATCGGCGCTCCCGACCCGTGCTGCGACCTAGGCTTGAGGGGTGATCCCCACGGCCGCTCCACCCGTCGCCGACGCGACGAACGGGGCACCCCCACGCCTGGGCGCCCCCCGCCTGATGCGGCTGGCCGGGCCGGCGATCCTCGTCGTGGTCGCCCTCGTCGCACTGGTGCTGGGCCTGGCGTACGGCGGCGGCGCGGCACCGCTCCTGATCGGCGATCCCGGGCCGATCGTCCGCTGGGGACTTCCGGCGGCGACGCTGCTGGTCAACCTGTCGGCCGCGGGGTTGGTCGGCAGCCTGGTCGTGGGCCTTTTCGCGCTGAAGGCGGGCGAGCGCGAATTCGATGCCGCGCTGGATACGGCATCCATCTCGGCCTCCGTCTTCACGATCGCGGCCGGCGTCACCGGATTCCTCACCTTCCTGAACGTCATCCCCGCGGCCGTCAGCGCCGACGCCGCGTTCGGCCAGCAGCTCGGCCGCTTCCTGGTCGAGACCGAAGCCGGTCGCGGCTGGCTGATCACCACGATCGCCGGCGCGGGCCTCACGGTGCTCACCTTCGCGGTGCGCTCCTGGACGGCGACGCTCGTCATCGCGATCCTGGCGATCGCCGCGATGGTGCCGATGGGCACGCTCGGACACTCCGGCGAAGAGGCCAATCACAACATCGCCGTGACGGCCCTCGTCCTGCACATCGTGGCGGCAGCGGTGTGGCTGGGCGGCCTCATCCTCATGATCGTCGTGCGTCCACTCATGTCGCGCGAGAAGATGGCCGCGGCACTGGTGCGGTACTCCAGCATCGCTCTGGTCGCCTTCATCGTGGTGGCGATCTCGGGCACGGTGCGCGCGGCGATCAGCGTGGTCACCTGGGAGGGGCTCCTCTCGCCCTACGGCGCCCTCGTGATCGTCAAGGTCGTCGCCCTCGTCGCGCTGGGCGTGCTCGGCGCGTGGTACCGCCGGCGCCTCATCGGCAGAGTGCGGGAGGATGCCGCGTCCCGCGTCTTCTGGTGGCTGATCGGCGTCGAACTCGCGTTCATGGGGGTGGCGAGCGGCGCCGCCGCGGCCCTGGCGCGTACGCCTCCGCCCGTCGACACCCTCCTCGCCGAACAGACGCCCGCGGTGATCCTGACGGGTGCGACGCTGCCGCCGGAGCTGACCCTGGAGCGCTGGTTCACCTCGTGGAGCATCGACCTGCTGTGGGCGTTCGCGGTGGCCTTCGGGCTGTTCTTCTACCTCGCCGGCGTCTGGCGCATGCACCGCCGCGGCGACCGCTGGGCGCCCTATCGCACCGTCTTCTGGGTGCTCGGGATGCTGCTGCTCCTCTGGGTGACGGGCGGCCCGGTGAACGCGTACCAGGACTATCTGTTCAGCGTCCACATGGTCGGCCACATGCTGCTGACGATGGCGATCCCGCTGCTGCTCGTGGCCGGCGCGCCCGTCACGCTGGCCGCCCGCGCGATCCGCAAACGGGATGACGGAACCCGCGGCGGACGCGAGTGGATCCTCTGGGCCGTTCATTCGCCGGTCGCCCGCGTCCTGACGAACCCGTTCGTGGCGGCGGCCCTGTTCGTCGGATCCCTCTGGGTGTTCTACTACACCGACCTGTTCCGCTGGTCGCTGTACGACCACCTCGGCCACGAATGGATGGTCGCGCACTTCCTCATCACGGGCTATCTGTTCGTGCTGACCCTGATCGGCATCGATCCGGTTCCGTTCCGGCTCCCGTACGCGGGGCGGCTGCTGCTGCTCATCGGCGTGATGGCGACCCACGCCTTCTTCGGCATCGCGATCATGATGCAGTCGGGGCTCATGGTCTCGGAGTGGTTCGGAGCAATGGGGCGCACGTGGGGCGCGACGCCGATGGAGGACCAGTACGTCGGCGGCGGCGTCGCGTGGTCGGTGGGCGAGATCCCGACGCTCATCCTCGCGATCACGGTGGCGATCCAGTGGAGCCGCAGCGACGACCGAGCGCAGAAGCGCCGCGACCGTGCAGTGGATCGCGCGGGAGACCTCGAGCTCGACGCCTACAACGAGCAGCTCGCCGCCCTCGCTGAGCGCGACGCCCGCGCCTCCCGCTGAGCGTTGAGGGATGAGCGGATGCCGCAGCATCCGTCACGTCATCGTTCGTCGGTGCCCGTCACCGAGATCGAGGCCGTGCCGTCGGCGAGGATGTCGATCGACCCGTGGAGCGCGAACGGGACGTCTTCGGACACGCGCGTGATGCGGCCGTCGTAGAGCGAGCGGATGTCGACGTCGATGTGCGCGACCGCCTCGGTGCGCTCGATCTTCCAGTCGGCGCCGTCAGGTGTCACCGTGACGCTCGGCTGGGTGACGATCGACCAGGTCGGCGGGGAGACGATGCGGTCCTGCACCGGGTACCCGAACGGGCACGCGGTCGGCTGCAGCACCTGCTGGGTCGCGCATCCGGTGAGGAAGTTCTGCACCTGCTCCTCCACGACGGCGACGAACTGCGCCGTCGGCTGCGCCTGCAGGTCGACGGGGATCGATACGAGCGGCGAGTCCGAGACCACCGCGGTGCCGGCGGCGGTGGCCACCGGGGTGTCGACCGTGACCGAGTAGAGGCCGGGGGAGAAGACGAGCAGCGGCACCGCGGCAAGCGGGTCGGCGTCCGCGAGGTCGGGTGAGATCTGTCGCTTGTCGATCGTGAATCCGTTCACGCTGAAGCTCATGGAGCCGCGCACCGTGAGGTCGATGACGGCCAGCGGGCTCGTCGCGAACCTCCAGCGCGGCGTGATCCCGATCCACCCGTCGGAGGTCACGTCGAAGGTCGTGCTGCCGGCGTAGTCGCCCGCGCGGTACGACATCGTGACGCGCGTGAGGCCGCCATCGGTGGTCTCGGACACCGCCTGGATGTCGGTCAGGCTTGCGAGCGCATCCCGCCGCAGCAGCGCCTCGGAGCTGACTTCGGGCATGCCCGCCGCGCGCAGAGCGGCCGACTCGATCGCCACCCCGGGCAGCGTCAGCGCATCGGCAGCGCGGCCCTCCGACAGCAGCGTGAGGTAGCGCTCGACGAAGGCGGTCGGGCTGTAGAGCTGCCGGTACAGGCTGAGCGCCCCCGCCCCGATCGCGGCGACGAGCAGGACGCCGACGATGGCCAGCAACGTCAGGTCCACGGCCAGAGACGAGCGGCGAGCGGATGCCGCGCCCGCCGTCGCCGAGGCATCCGGGGTCTGCTCCGCATCTCCCGGAAGCGTCACCCCCGCCCCGTGATCCACGAGGCCAGTCTAGGAAACTCCGCCCGGGAGTGAGCCGAACGCGTCATCCACCGAGATGTCCTCGGATACGCCGGACGAAGCCGCCGCTGGCTAACATGAGGCGGTGACCACGCCTCCTCTGTCCACCGAGCTCTCGGCGGAGCAGGAGGCGCTCTTCCGGCTCATCGAGGACACGCGCGACCATGTGTTCGTCACCGGACGGGCCGGCACCGGCAAGTCGACTCTGCTGCAGTACCTCGCGTGGAACACATCGAAGCAGATCGCGGTGTGCGCACCGACTGGCGTTGCGGCGCTCAATGTCGAGGGGCAGACCATCCACTCGTTGTTCCGCCTGCCGATCGGGTTGATCGCGGGGGGCGAGCTCGATCAGTCCGATGCGACGCGGAAGATCCTCAACGCGCTGGACACGCTCGTCATCGACGAGATCTCCATGGTCAACGCCGATCTGATGGACGGCATCGACCGGTCTCTGCGGCAGGCGCGCGGACGCAAGGCCGAACCGTTCGGCGGGGCGCAGATCGTCATGTTCGGCGACCCGTACCAGCTGGCTCCGGTGCCGCCGCGGGGCGACGAGCTCCGCTACATCCAGGATCATTACCGGTCGTTCTGGTTCTTCGACGCGAAGGTCTGGGCCGGTGAGGTCGCCTCCGACGGGCTCGTCGATCTCGGTCGTCACGGCGCCGAACTGCACATCCGCGAGCTGCGCGACATCCACCGGCAGTCCGATCCCGCCTTCAAGGCCATGCTCAATGCGGTGCGCTACGGGCACGTGACCGCCGATATCGCGCAGGTGTTGAACGACACCGGAGCACGCAGACCCCCGGAGCCCACCGACGGCGAGACCCCGATCATCACCCTCGCGACCCGCAACGACATCGTGAATTCGATCAACCGCCGTCACCTCGAGGCGCTGCCGGGCAGGGCGCAGACCGCTGCCGCCGAGATCAGCGGTGACTTCGGCCGGGGGGAAGCGGGCTACCCGGCCGACTCGGAGCTGCAGCTCAAGGTGGGTGCACAGGTGATGTTCCTGCGCAACGACACGTCGTCGTACGGCGATCCGGCACGGTGGGTGAACGGCACCATCGGGACCGTCACGCGGATCGCGGGCGGCACGGTGCGGGTCGACGTCGACGGGGACGAGTTCGACGTCGAGCCGGCCGTCTGGGAGAGGTTCCGCTACGCGTACGACCCGGGGGCGAAGTCCCTCTCGCGCGAGATCGTCGCGGAGTTCACCCAGTTCCCGCTGCGGCTGGCGTGGGCGGTGACGATCCACAAGTCCCAGGGCAAGACCTACGACCGCGCGATCGTCGACCTGGGGTCGGGGGCGTTCGCCCCCGGGCAGACGTACGTCGCCCTGTCGCGCCTCACGTCGCTCGACGGTCTGTACCTTTCGCGACCGCTCCGGCCGAGCGACATCCGCGTCGACCCCGACGTGCAGCGGTTCATGGCGTCGGTGCGGGCCGCGGCATCCTGAGCAGGTCCGTCCGTCCGCCGAGCGCGACGCGGGACGCGGGTCAGGCGACCGCCGACGCCTTCGCGGCGGCGAGGTCCACGAAGAGGTCGGTGTTGAAGCGGTACGCCACCAGAACCTCGTCGATGACGCGCTCCTGCTCGGCGGCGTCCCAGGGCGCGGCATCCAGCTGCTCGCGGTAGAAGTCCTTGAACTCCTTCGGATCGGCGATGTCGCCGAAGATGTAGAAGCCGATCCCGTTCGTCTCGAACCCGAATCGACGCGCCATGAGCCGTCCGATGAAGAGCCCGCCCGAGAGGTCGCCGAGGTAGCGCGTGTAGTGGTGGGCGACGAAGCCCCCCGGCCAGGTCGCTCCCACCCGCTCGATGCGGTCGACGTAGCGCTGCGTGGTGGGCAGCGGCGTGATGCGCTCGCGCCAATCGGGGCCGATCAAGAACTCGAGGTCCGCTGCGAGCGCGGGAAGACGCGTCAGCTTCTCGCTGATGAAGACGGATGCCACGGAATCGCGTCGCATGCGATCGGCTGCGGCCTCGAGGGCGGAGTAGATGAACCAGTGCTGCGCGACGAGCGCGACGTAGTCATCGCGCGTGCCCTTGCCCTGCATCAGGTCGGACATGAAGCCGGCGTGCTCGCTGCCGGAGTGCGCGCTGCTGGAACGTTCGCGGAGGGCTGCGGAGAAGGGGATCACGGAGTCCATGACCTTCATGGTAGCTCAAGGTAAGGACGTCCTAAGTTACGAATGTGCTACGAGTGCGGACGCGGCTCGACGCCGAGGCGGGCACAGGCCGCGTCGTAGAGCGAGACGATCTCGCGCCGCACCTCGCGACGTTCGGTGATGGCTCCCCCGGGCCAGGGGACCCGGAGGTCACGGACCGCGCCGCCGGCGGTCGTGACACTCCACACGCCGCCGTCACCGTCGAAGCCCGTCATGGTCGATGCGGCCAGCGTCCGGTCGCCGAATGCCCGCACGATCAGCAGGTTGTCGTCGGAGTGATCGTCGTTCATGTGTGCGAGCACGCCCTCGACCGCGGCGTTATCGAATCGATGCGTCATGGCCCGAGCCTACGAGCGGAACCTGACGGGGATCGTCGCGGTGGTGTGTTTGAATCGAGAGTCGGACGACCCGGGGGTGAACATGCGAGCCGCAGGCTGGGGCCGTCGTGCCGCCGCGACGGCAGCGGGGGCACTCGCCATCATGCTGACGCTGGCCGGATGCTCCGCCAACGGTGCGGTCACGCTGGACGTGCCTACCCAGGTGGACGCGCAACTTCCGGCTGAGACCGTGCAGCAGATGCAGGATGCGGTGACCTCCGCCATGGTCGCGACCGGTTCGTCCGGGGCGATCGTAGGCGTCTGGGCGCCGTGGAGTGGCACATGGGTCACGGGCCTCGGTACGGAGTCGGCCACCGACCCCACGCCCGTGGGCGTGGACGACGGGTTCCGGGTCAGCCGAGTCACACGCGCGATGACGTGCGATGCGCTCTACAGCATGGTCGGCGAGGGCAAGCTCGCCCTTGAGGACTCGGTGACGAAGTACGTGTCGGGGGTGCCCGACCTGGAGAACATCACCCTGGGTCAGCTGTGCGACAGCACCTCGGGGATCGGCAGCTACAAGCCGCGTCTGTTCGGCATGTGGCTGGCCAACCCCGACCGCGACTGGAACCCCCGGGAGCTCGTGAGCTACGGGCTCGGTCAGCCTCTGACCGGCACGCCCGGCACGGCCTTCGTCGATTCGGATGCGGGATACGCGCTGCTCGGACTCGCCCTCGAACGCGCCGCGGGGATGAGCGCGTCCGACGTGCTGGAGACGTACGTGTTCAGCCGGCTCGAGCTGGGCTCGACCAGCCTTCCCGGGGGGACGGCCGCGCCGCCGGCGGTGGCGGGAAGCTCGCTCCTCGGTCACCACTCGATGGCGGGTGCCGACGGCGTGATGAACTGCACCGAGCCCCTCGACATCACGACGTTCTCGTCCAGTACCGGCTACACCGATTCGGGGGCCGTCTCGACCATCGCCGACCTCGGACGTTACAGTCAGTCCCTCGCCACCGGCGCCCTCGAGCCGAGCGGCATCGATCGCCTGGCCGAGCCGCTCGTGATCGCCGGCGCACCGTCGTGGCTCACGACGCGGGGTGGCGTCATCCAGGCCGCGTCGCTCGTGGGCCAGTTCGGCTCGGTGCCCGGCTACATGTCGGCGGCGTTCAGCGACACCAACACCGGCCTCACCGTGGCCGTGGTGCTCAACAACTCCGGCGCGGCGGACACCCTCGGGGCGTACCTCGCGTGGGAGCTCGCGGCGATCGCGTCCAAGGCGCCCGCGGCGGGCGGACAGTCGGCACCCGATGCCGGGCTGCCGTGGACCGCGCAGCAGTTCCACGACACCATCGCGGCCAACGCGATCTGCGCCGCTCCCGCTCCGTGACGCGCGCCTCGCGCGCTTCCGGTCCCGCACGATGAACCCGCGCTCCGGGCCGGGGTCGGCGGTGCTGCTCGTCGTCGTCGGCCTCGCCTGCCAGGAAGTGGGTGCGGCGCTGGCGGTGCTGCTCTTCCCCTCGGTGGGCCCGCTCGGCATCGTGATGCTCAGACTCGTGTTCTCGGCGGTCCTGCTCCTCCTGATCACCCGGCCGAGCCTGCGCGGCCACAGCGCGTACGGTTGGCGCTCGGTCGTCCTGTTCGGCCTGGTGCTCGCGCTCATGAACGGTCTGTTCTACCTGGCCCTGGAGAGACTGCCGCTCGGCATCACCGTCACGATCGAAGTGCTCGGGCCGCTCATCCTGTCGATCGTCGCCAGCCGTCGACGATCGGCCTGGCTGTGGGCGTTACTCGCCCTCGCCGGCGTCATCGCGCTGGGCGGCGGCGGGTGGGAGCGCCTGGACCCGCTGGGCGTGGCGTTCGCGCTCGGTGCCGCCGCGAGCTGGGCGTTCTACATTGTCGCCTCGGCCCGGGTGGGCCGGGAGTTCCCGAAGCTCGACGGGCTGGCGCTCGCGATGACGATCGGCGCGCTCGTGTCGCTGCCGTTCGGCATCCTGTCGGCCGGTCCCGCGCTCCTGCACCTGAATCTGCTCGCCCTGGGCGCGGCCGTCGCCGTCCTGTCCTCGACCATCCCGTACGCGCTCGAGCTCGTCGCCCTGCGGCGGCTCCCGGCCGCCGCGTTCGCGATCCTGATGAGCGTTTCACCCGCAATCGCGACGCTGGCCGGATTCCTCCTCCTCGGGCAGCAGATCACGTGGCTCGAGGGTGCGGGCATCGCGCTCGTGATCGCGGCGAGCATCGGCGCGGTGCGGGCGTCGTCACGTGCGGCCGGGCGGGCGAGGCGGCAGGCGACGGATGCCGCGGCCCCGGCATCCGCATCGTCAGCGTCGTCCACGACGGATGAGCCGTTCGCCGAACCCGTCGGCTGAACCCGGCGGTCCGCGCTCCCGTCCGAGCTCGCCGGCAGCACTCCGGCCGTCACACCCCGAGCAGCGTCGACACGAGATGCGGGGCGATCGGGTCGTCCACACGCAGCACCACGCGCACGCGGGCACCCTCGTGGTCGCGCGGCCCGATGCGCTGCCCGCGCAGGTCGGCGATCGTCTGCCCCCTCCCGGGCCCGTCGGTCGTGTCGACGCGGACCGGCACACGCGGGGCGACGTCGATGCGCGCACCGCCCGCGGCGATCACGGCGGCGAGCGGGTCGTGGAGCGAACTCGTGCGGTGCCCGTAGATCGGCAGGTAGAAGTCGAAGTAGTGGTCGAGGATCTCGCCGAGCGCCTGCACGAACGGGTTCGTGGAGGCGAGGAGTGCGGCGCGGTCGTCCTCCGACAGCGTGTGCTCCATCGTCACGTCCAGCGGCACCAGGGTGACGTCCCAGTCGGCGCTGAGCGCGGCATCCGCCGCTTCCGGGTCGTTGAAGACGTTCGCCTCGGCGACAGGACTGATATTGCCGGGTACGAGTGCGGCGCCTCCCATGGCAGTGACGCCCGCGATGCGGCCGGGGAGCGTCGGGTCGGCCTCGAGAGCGAGCGCGATATTGGTCATCGGGCCGATCGTGACGATGTGCAGACGACCCTCGTACAGGTGCGAGAGGGCGATCAGCAGGTCGACCGCCGACTGCTCTTCGGGCACCCGCGTCGCCGGCGGGAGCTGCACGCCCCCGATGCCGTTGTCGCCGTGCACGTGCGGCGCACCGCCGTCGTACGGATGGCTGAGGTGGTCGTGAGCGCCGACGGCGACCGGGATGTCGTCGCGGCCCGCGAGTGCGAGCAGGTCGAGCGTGTTGCGCGCGGCCTGCGCGGCGCTCGTGTTCCCGCTGACCGTGCCGACGCCGACGAGGTCGATCGCGGCGCTCGCGAGCAGGTAGCCGAGCGCGACGGCGTCATCGACACCGGTGTCGCAGTCGAGGTAGACGGGGGTGGTCATGGTGCTCCTGAGGATGGGGATGAGGGAGGGGACCACGCTGTGCCGCCGTCATACGGTTATACCCGACCGGCCCGCGGCGCCGTGGTGGAATGACCCCATGACCTCTTCACCTCTCGGCGCCCTCGCGGTGGTCGGCAGCATCAACGTCGACCTCACGGCCTCCGTCGATCGTCTTCCGGCCGCAGGCGAGACCGTGCTCGGCGGCACACTGCAGCGCCACCCCGGCGGCAAGGGTGCGAACCAGGCGGCCGCGGCCGCTCGGCTCGGGGGGACGGTGCGCATGATCGGCGCCGTGGGCGACGACAGCGACGGGCAGTGGATGCTGCAGACCCTGCGCGACGTGGGCGTGGACACGTCGGGGGTCTGGCTGGGGGAGCAGGCGACCGGGACCGCGCTGATCACGGTGGATGCCAGGGGCGAGAATCAGATCGTCGTCTGCCCCGGCGCCAATGCCGACGCGGTCATCGACGGGGTGACATTCACCGAGGGCGAGGCGGTGCTGGCGCAGCTCGAGATTCCGACGGACGTGGTGGCGGCCCTTGCCGAGGCGGTGCCCGGGTTCCTCGCGATCAATGCGGCGCCGGCACGTCCGCTGCCCGACGCGCTGATCCGCCGCGCAGACCTGATCATCGTCAACGAGACCGAATTCATCCTGCTGCCCGAGGTCGATGCGGCGACGCTGGTGGCCGTGACGTATGGCGGCGAGGGGGCGGCGCTGCGTGCGGGTGGTCGCGAGATCGCGCGCGTTCCGAGCCCGAGCGTGCAGGTGGTCAGCTCAGTCGGTGCCGGCGATGCCTTCTGCGCCGGCCTCACGCTCGCGCTGCACGCGGGGTGGGGTCACGAGGACGCTCTGCGCGCCGCCTGTGCGGTGGGCGCGGATGCCGTCACCTACCCCGATGCGCAGCCGCCGCTGCGGCGGTTGGCCCAGTACCTCTGACGGGCGAAGGAACAGCGCGGCACCGCCTTCAGCGACGGTCGGCGTTCGCTCAAGAACACCTCAGGTGCGCAGTCCTCCGGACCTCATCTCGACGCGAATCTCAAGAATGGCTCAGGTTCCGGTGAAGTGGGCTGTCCCCCGTTCGGGGGACAGTTAGTCTCGTGTTGTCGGCAGGTGAGAGGCTGGGGAGCTTCTGGGGAGTTGACTCCACCTGACGGCACAGAGAGACATTCTGGGGATGTGAGGAGACGCGGTCTGGGGCCGCGTCTCCTTCTCTCTGACACCGTCGTCCGCGTGCACTGGGGGCTCGCGACGTAGACGTGCTCGGCGTTACCAGAGCTGAGACGCGGCGGGTCGATTCGGCACTGTGCGGGCCGCCGGATCGGCCCGCCGTTCCGTTTCCGGTCGAGGGCACGACCTGAGGCCGCGTGTCGGAGCGATGGAGGGGATGACGGGAATCGAACCCGCGCTATCAGCTTGGGAAGCTGAAGTTCTGCCATTGAACTACATCCCCGGGCAGAGCCTTGCGGCGCCTCGTAAGCATAACAAACGCGGATGCCTCGGCCGCGGCATCCGCTCGTCTGCGCGTTCTCGGTCTCCGCGATGCGCCCGCAGGTCGACCCGGCGCAGATGAGTCGCCGCCCCATTCGCAGGCACCCGCGCGGCTAGGCTGAGCGGGTGCTGCTGAGCGACCGCGATATCCGTGCCGAGATCGATGCGAAGCGCATCGGCCTCGATCCCTGGGACTCCTCGATGGTCCAGCCGTCGAGCGTCGATGTGCGCCTCGATCGCTACTTCCGGCTGTTCGACAACCACAAGTACCCCTTCATCGACCCGGCCGAGGATCAGCCCGACCTCACACATCTGATCGAGGTGCGTCCCGATGAGGCGTTCATCCTGCATCCGGGCGAGTTCGCACTGGGCGCCACCTTCGAGCAGATCAGCCTGCCCGACGATGTCGCCGCACGACTCGAGGGCAAGTCGTCGCTCGGCAGGCTGGGCCTGCTGACGCACTCCACCGCGGGTTTCATCGACCCCGGCTTCTCGGGGCACGTGACCCTCGAGCTCTCCAACGTCGCGACGCTTCCGATCAAGCTGTGGCCGGGTATGAAGATCGGGCAGCTCTGCTTCTTCCGGCTGTCTTCGGCCGCGGAATCGCCCTACGGCTCGGGCCCGTACGGCAACAGGTATCAGGGGCAGCGCGGGCCGACGGCATCCCGTTCGTCCCAGAACTTCCACGTCACCGATGTCGGCGTGACCGATCTCGGATCGCACGGTGAGTGACCGCCGAGTCACCTACCACCGGGCGGTCGTTCGCGACATCGCGCCCGAGACCCTCTACCGCCTGCTCTGGCTGCGGGTCGCGGTGTTCGTGGTCGAGCAGCAGGCGGCCTACGCCGAACTCGACGGCCGCGACATCGAGCCCGACACCGAGCTCTTCTGGGTCGAGCTCGACGGCGTTCCGGCGGCGACGCTCCGGCTGCTTCGCGACAGTGAGGGGAAAGAAGACGGCGGCACCGCTCGGATCGGCCGGGTGGCGACGGCCGTCGATGCGCGGGGTCGCGGCCTCGCCGCCGAGCTGATGACCCGAGCCGTCGCGCGGGCGGAGACGCGGTGGCCGGGCTCCGGGATCGCGCTGGACGCGCAGGAGCACCTCGCGGCGTGGTACGCACGGTTCGGCTTCACGGTGAGCGGACCGGTCTACGAGGAGGACGGCATCCCGCACGTCCCGATGACGCGCGCGGGCTGAAACACGATGTCGGACGGATGCTGCGGCATCCGTCCGACCGCTCTTGACGTGTCTGCCAGACCCACTAGCCTTGTCCAGCGAGAACGCGGGGGCGTCGCGGAGAGGGTGATGAGGTGACGGACAATCCACTGGTGGCGGAGAGCATCGACACCGCCACTCCGTTCAGCGGCACCGGCCTCCTCGACGACGGCACGCAATTGGCTCATGCGATCGAGTCGGGCGATTGGATCGAGGGAGGACTGGCGGTCTTCGCGGGTGCGCTCGACACCGTCGCCGCGGTCTCCGACCCGCTCGGTTCGCTCATCGCCGCGGGACTCGGCTGGCTGATCGACCACTTCGAACCGCTCAAGGGCTGGTTCAACGACCTCACGGGAGATGCCGGCGAGGTCGCCGGCTTCGCGCAGACATGGAGCAACGTGTCGCAGGCCCTGCACGCCTCGGGGGACGAGCTGACGCGCATCCTCGCGGACGTGGCTGACCTGCACGGCGAGGCGATGGATGCCTACCGGCGCTTCCAGGCGGATGCCGCGCAGCACATCCACGGCGCGGGTGACTGGGCGGGTGCCATGAGTACCGGGCTGTCGATCGCGTCGACCATCGTGCAGGTCGTGCACGACCTCGCGCGGGACGTGATCTCGCAGCTCGTCGGCTCCGCGATCTCGTGGGCGGCGGAAGCAGTCTTCACCCTGGGCCTGGCCACCCCGTGGATCATCGAGCAGGTCTCGACGCGTGTGGCGTCGCTGGCGGGCAAGGTGGGCACGCAGGTGACGAAGCTCCTCGCGGCGTGCAAGAGGCTGGCGACTCTGCTCGACGAGCTGAAGACCCTGCTGTCGAAGGCGGGGACGCTGCTGGAAAGCGTGCTGCGCCGTGGCGGGTCGGCCGGACGCGACCTCCCGGTCAGCACCGGGCGGGATCTTCCGGGCGGCACGACGCTGCGCGACTTCGAGTTGCCGACGCATCTGAGTCCCGACGCGCAACGTGCCCTCGATGACATGGTGAACGAAGTGCCGCCACGGTTGACGAGGCTCGACAACGGCGACTATCAGCTCGCCGACGGCGTCGACGTCGACAGCTTCACCCGCCAGCAGCCACATCACGACATGGACGAGTTCAATCGGCAGGTCGAACTCCAGCGGAACGGACTGAACGACCTGTCCGTCGCCGAGTGGCGGCACAATGTCGGGCACTACCGTGAGCACGGGCGCATGGGTGAAGATCTGCAGGCTCTCGAGCGGGCAGAACGCGGGGGCGTGCCGGGTGACGGTCAGGCCGTTCTCCACGGCCCCGATCAGGTCGCGGGTGGTCGACCGGAGAGATTCGACGGATTGGGCGACGCCGGGATCAACTCGTCGCTGGGATCGCAGTGGAAGAATCGAGTGAATGACCTTTGGGACGATGTGGATGAGTCGGTCGCCGACATTCCGCGCGACCTCTGGCCGTACATCCGCCTGAATGTGCACCTCGGTCTCGATGATGTGAGCGGATGACCCGCTCGGGAGAGGAACCATGTCCCCCTTGTCCGACGAGGTGACCGGCCTCTTCTCCGCGGCTGCCGGCGTCGATGCCGCACAGTGGGGACAGGCGATCGAGACGCACCGCGCCATCCGCGCGCCCTACCGCGCGGCCCGCAAAGCGTCGAAGCCGTCCGCCTCCGAACTGGCGGCCGTGCAGAAGTCGCTGCTGGCTACCCTGCGTCCGCATGCCGATCGCATCCGCGAAGCGGGAGAGGGCGCCTTCATGGACGTGACGCTGCTGGTCGAGAACGGCGCGTACGCGATGCTGAAGCGATCGTCGCTGACGGAGGATGATTTCGAGACGCTGGTCGCGCCGCTGCGTGCGGCGGGAATCTCGTCGGCCGTGCTGGATGCCACGTCGGCATGAGCGTCTTCACGCAGGTCACGCCTCTGGCCCCGATCGCCGCGTCGACGATCGATGCGCGTGTGGGGCGCGTTCCCGACGAGATCATCGAGGCCTGGCGCGAGCACGGCGCCGGCTACCTCAGTGACGACGGCTTCGTGCGGCTGATCGATCCGGATCGGGCCGACACCATGCTCGAAGGCGTGATCGGGTTCCCGGAGGGGGCGACCGTCGTGTTCGCCACCGGACTGGGCGACCTCATCGCCTACGTCGCGGGACGCTGGTGGGTCGTGCTGTTCCGCTGGGGCACGATCGACGTCACCGAGGTGGATGTCACCGACGCCTTCCTGTCGATCATCCAGTCGGACGCCGGGCAGGATCGGTTCCTCGAACGACAGCCCTATCCGGCTGCGGCCATGAGGGAGCACATCCCCGGAGTGGACCAGTGCTTCGGTTTCGTTCCGCTGCTCGCGCTGGGTGGGCCGCCGACCGCCGATCACCTGCAGCTCGGCGGCCTGTGGGAGCACATCGCACTCATCGTGCAGCTCGCGGGCCCGCCGCAGCCGCGGGGACAGCTCGCACTGTAGGGGCTGAGTTCTGACGAATGCCGCGGCATCCGTCCGACTGCCTGCGCTCGCGTGATGCTCGGCGGCTCTTGTGTTACTCCACAGCACCGCTGTAGGTGGTCGATTTCGAGGTTATCCACCGGTTTGCGATTCGGCCGCTGATCTGGTTGTTTTTGGCGGTTCGGTGTCGGTGGTCGCCGGCAGAATGGGGGGTATGGAAGCACTCGCTGACACGCTGCGACAGGTCGAGTTGATGCTCGGTGCGGTGGTGGG